>NZ_JBNWAF010000002.1:0-1152101 GCF_050496705.1 Chryseobacterium sp. MIQD13 | reverse complement strand
CGTCATTCACTCCTGCGCTTACTGAATCTCTTTCGTTTTTCAGTGGGGCAAAGATACAGACTTCTATTACACCAAACAAATTTACTTAACATAAAATTCATCTTTTCGTAATATTACACCGTAAACCCCTGACAGGCAGAATGAAAAATTTTAAACTTCTGTTTGATTTTTCTTCTCCATTTTTCTAAACCTAGAATTTACTGTTTATTTTGCACATATATAAGGCTTAAAAACTCTGCATAGGATTTTTCTAAACCTATAATGTCACCAGATTTAAGATTTAATCCGCCGACTCCTGAAGTATCTGATTTTACTTTCAGGGAAGAAACCTGAAAGTACAGGTTCTCATTATTTGTCTTAGGCTGAACCTTAATAGTGGAGCCTAAGAGCTTCTTTGTTGATATAGTATATACTTCTCCCGGAATAATATCCAGCGTAATATAAGATCTGGGTACCAGTAAGTAGTCTTTCTTATTAACATTTATTTTCTGATCTTTATCCGAGGAAGCAAAGATGTACAGTTTTCCATTCTGATCTGTTAATTTTTCTTTGGGAGTATAATACAAGGCAATCTTGTAGTTAGCCGGATTGATAGGCTGAGGGGTACCATCTATATTTTCAAAAGGTTTAAATGAAAAAGTGTTTGCTCCTATTCCTTTTGCTTTTTTATATATTAAAGAAAAAATGGCTGCATCATCATTTGAGAATCCCTGAACTTCAATTTCTCCTAAATATTCGGCACCGGTTGTATTTTCAGCTTTTTTATACAGGAATTTATCTGTATTGTCGTTTGTTTTCTCGACTTTTGAAAGGTACACATTCTGTGCACTACACAGATGGACGCAGAATATGGAAAAGGCAACCGCCAGATTCTTAATCATATTATTGTTGTATTAGTATTTTGACAGACTCTTCAAGGCTGTTTTCCCAGTGCTTAAGTTCAATTTTATAGATCTCTTCTATTTTATCTAAAGACATGGTACTTCTAGCCGGTCTCTTTGCAGGTGTAGGATACTGATCCGTTGTCAAAGGGTTTAACTGTACTGAAGAATTTGAAAATTCTGCAATTTTTTTGGCGAAATCAAACCAGGTTGTTTCCGGATAGTTTGAAAAATGAAAAATACCAAAGGTTTTATTTGGAGTTTCAATAATACTCATGATTGCTTCTGCAAGATCATTTGCGTTGGTAGGCTGCCCAAACTGATCAGCAACAATTCCAAGCTGGTCTTTTTGAGAAAAGAGGCTGAGCATTGTTTTAACAAAATTTTTATTAAACTCTGAATAAAGCCACGAGGTTCTTAAAATAATAGTCCTTGGGTTGATTTCCAGAGCAAGTTCTTCACCTTTTCTTTTTGACTCACCATATACTCCTGCAGGATTGGTAAAATCATCTTCCGAATATGAAAGATTTGTGTCTCCATCAAACACATAATCGGTGGACACATGGATTAATATGCATTTCTGATCTGCACATGCCTGGGCCAGGTATGCGACTCCATCAGCATTTACAGCAAATGCTTTATCTCTTTCTTTTTCGGCCAAGTCAACTGCCGTATAAGCGGAGGCATTGATACAATAGTCCGGTTTGTTATCATAAAAGAAATCATTAATCTGGTCTTCATTGGTGATATCCAAGGTCTGGGAATCCGTAAATATGAATTCATAAACGTTTTCAAAATCAGGAGCAATTTTCCTGATACAGTTACCTAACTGTCCGTTGCTTCCTATTACTGCTATTTTTTCCATCTTTAATTTTATTATTCTATTATTGGATGTATGACAGGCTATTTACCCCTATCTCCCGATTACGAATTCTTTGCGTTCTGGGATCTTAAAAATTTAACTCTCGATTGAAAATCTTTCTGATCAAGCTCTACATAAAATTTTCCAAAAGTTTCTTTTATGTCTTCAGGGTGAATTTCTGATTTTCTTGTTTTAAGATTAAAATAGATTACAGTAACCCATAGTACGGCATGAACTGTTTTTTCGTCCAGGCTTTTCATAAGTATTTCTACTTTAGCTGTTCTGTCCTGTACTTCTATTGTTTTGCTGCTAATCACTACCTGGGTATTGTATCTTACTTCTCTCAAATAAGCGATCTCATTTTGAATGGCAATCCATGTACATCCAGTTTTTTTTGTATATTCTTCGTATGTGAATCCATAGAATGTTTCTACATGATCTTCTCTGGCATTGAACATATAATCCAGATACTTTACATTATTCAAATGTCCTATCGGATCACAATCGCTGAACCTTACTTTTACGGTTGTTGACACTTCTTTTTCCATAGGGCAAAAATAAAAAAACCGCCTTTAAAAGAGGCGGTTAATTTATAAAACTTTGTTAATTTTATTAGTTGATCCCTAATTCTTTCTTAACAGCAGCTGTAGCATCTGCACCTCCTTTGTATACAAGCGCACCAGCATTTGCATCCAAAATGAAGTCATATCCATTAGCTTTAGCTACTTTTTCAATAGCATCGTTCAGCTTTTTCTCAATAGGTCCAAAAGCAACATCCTGCTTACCTTGAAGGTCTTTCTGAGCCTTTTCTTGCATTTGTTGGATTTCTTCTCCTAATTTTTTCATTTCTGCTTCTCTGGCAGCATTTTCATCAGCAGTTTTTTTAGGTGCTTCAGTTTGATACTGCTGAAACTTAACTTGAGCTGCGTCAGCTTTTTTCTTGATCTCAGCTTGTTTTGCATCCAAGAAAGCTTTTATATCAGTATCTGCTTTTTTCTTTTCAGGCATCGCGTTAAGAACTCCCATTAAATCTACAGAAGCTAGTTTTTGAGCTTTTGCCATACTTACCGATACAACCATTATAACCGCGGCAAATAATACACTTAATTTTTTCATAATTGGTAAAATAAATAATTTAATTTGTTTTTAGATTTTAATTTTAAGTAAAAGTTAATTTAAACGTTATTTTTTACTTTTACTGTCCGTCTTTTCTTTTTTATCAGATGCAGCAGACCCTTTTAATAGGATCGTTAATACTTTCTCTGTGTAATCATATCTTGGTAAAAGGAAAAGAACATTGTTATCGGATTTATCAAGAACCGTGCCCAATCCGTTTTTCTCAGCCATTGTTTTTACAGCGGTCCAAATCTGATCCTGGAAAGGAACAACAAGATTTGTTCTCAGTTTTGTAATTTCTCCGTTGGCTCCAAAACGTAAACTTGTTGTAGTTTTGATATTTTTTTCGAGATCCATTACTTCTTTTTCTCTAAGCTTCAGCTGATCTCCTATCAACAAGACTTTTTCACTTTCAAATGCTGATTTTTTTCTTTCGTACTCAGACTGCAGATTTTGAAGCTCGGTCTGCCATGTATCGATCTGGGAATTTAATCTTGCTTCTGCTTCTTTGTATTGTGGTAACTTATCCAAGATATAGCCTGTATCCACTATTCCAACTTTCTGGCCGTTTGAAAAGCCGAAAAGCAGGAACAATACAAATGTGAAAATGATTTTAAGGTTCTTCATATGTGTGAATTATAATGATTGGTTCATCAGGAAGTGTGTTTTCCATCCAGATGGCTCTGTTCCGGAAACGGTTTTATCAAATCCGTAAGCAAAGTCAAATCCGATCAAACCAAAGGCTCCCATATATACTCTTACACCAACTCCCACAGATCTTTTCAGCTGGAATGGGTTGTATGTACTCCAGGAGTTCCATACGTTACCTCCTTCTGCAAAAGTAAGTGCATAAATTTTAGCAGTCTGGTTCATTGAAATCGGGTATCTTAGTTCCAATGTAAATCTGTTATAGATTGTACCTCCTCCTCTTTGGGTGATATCGTCTATTTCTCCTCCGTATGTTGAAGCATTTTCATATCCTCTCAATGGAATCAATTCACGTCCGTCATATCTACCTCCAAATAAACCTGTACCTCCTACGTAGAATCTTTCGAATGGCGGAGCGCCAAGTTTTTTGTTATATCCATCCATGAATCCCATTTCAGCAGAAGATCTCAATACAAGTTTTCCGGCAACTTCGTTATATACATCTGCCTTAAACTTGATCTTGTAGAATTCCATCCACTTATATTTGTCCACCGGTGACATTGTAGAGTAATCTTTATTGCTGAACAATGAGTATGGTGCAGTAAGTTTCGCAGTAACTTCAATGTTTGAACCCATTGTTGGGAAGATAGGGTCAATACCTGCAGAGTTTCTGCTTAAACCAAGGTTAAGGCTTAAGTTATTAGCATCTCCATAGTATTCTGTAGTATCTCCAAACTGGAACGGATAGTTATTGAATTTATAATTCTGGAACTGGATTCCTGTGTATAATGAGAAGTAGTCATCCGGCCAGTTCAATAGTCTGTTCAGACCTGCTGATGCGGAGAAGATGTTAAGCTTCTGGTCATTTCCACTGCTGTCGCTATATTTTACCCTTGAGGTATTTAAACTTACTGAAAGGGAAGTTTGTCTTGTTCCGAATAACCATGGTTCAGTAAATGAAATCCCATAATTCTGGAAATACTGTCCTGCCTGTGCCTGAATAGACAAGGTCTGACCGTCTCCCTGAGGTACCGGCTTAAAGTCTTTGAATTTAAGGAAGTTCTTTAATGAGAAGTTATTGAACGTAAGTCCTAACGTCCCAATAAAGCTGTTACCTCCGTAACCGGCCTGTAACTGTACCTGAGAAGATCCTTTTTCAACCAGTTTCCAGTTGATATCTACAGTATTGTCCTGCTGATTTGGCTGAATATCCTGTCCTACCTGCTGTGGATCAAAGAAGGACATCCCTGCTAAATCAAAGTAAGTTCTTTTAATTTCTGTCTTTTTGAAAAGCTCTCCCGGTTTTGTTCTTAAGGCTCTAAGGATAACGTGGTCATGGGTAGTTGTATTCCCCTGCCATGTTACTTTATTCCATGTTGCCTGTTCTCCTTCATTAATTCTGATCTCCAGGTTTACAGCGTCTCCTGAAACGGATTTTTCTACAGGAGTTACGTTAGAGAAAAGGTAACCATTATTCATGTACACAGATTTGATATCCGAGTCGTCTTCTTTTCCTCCGTCTTCTCCTACTTTTTTATTGAACCCAACAGCATCGTAAATATCTCCTTTTTTATATCCTAATAATCTTTGTAAATATTCTGTAGGATAAACTGTATTTCCGGTAAATGTAACATCTCCGATATAATACTTTTTACCTTCCTTAAGGTTTACATTGATCTCATAGTTGTTTCTTTTATTTCTCCATACGGAATCTGAAACAATCTTGGCATCTCTATATCCTAAAGAGTTATAATAGCTGATAAGGCTCTGCTTGTCTTCCTGATATTTTTCTTCAATGAATTTTGAAGATTTCAGGATTCCGCCGATACCAAATCTTTTTTGCTTGGTTTCTTTGAAGGCTTTTTTTCTAAGCTTTGCATCAGTAACGCTTTCATTACCTTCAAACTCGATATGGTCAATTTTTACTCTTTTACCTTTCTCTACATTGATGGTCCAGTCTACCATAGACGGATCATTTGCATTTACTTTATCCTGAATGGTAATTTTAGCATCTGCATAACCTTTTTTCACATAATCCTTAGGAACTTTAGTCTTAAGGCTGGAGATCAGGTTTTGAGTAATTTTTGTTCCTGGCTTTAGATTATTATCTTTTGTCAGTTTATCATTTTTAGATTTACCGATCCCTTTACCTGTGAATTTTACTTCTCCAAGTTCTTTAAGATCTTCCAGGTAGAATCTCAAAACTACAGTCTGCCCTTCAATACTCTGAACATAAACTTCAACTTCTGAAAAAGACTGGGTATCCCAAAGCTTTTTAACAGCGTTGCTGATCTTCTGTCCCGGAATATCT
The DNA here is from genome assembly GCF_050496705.1 of Chryseobacterium sp. MIQD13. Lineage (NCBI taxonomy): Bacteria > Pseudomonadati > Bacteroidota > Flavobacteriia > Flavobacteriales > Weeksellaceae > Chryseobacterium > Chryseobacterium sp. MIQD13. The sequence continues at coordinate 1,146,283 of NZ_JBNWAF010000002.1, read as the reverse complement.
ACAGCTTCTCCTTTAGTTAAGCCAGTAAATCTTAAGATTTGTGCCGGCGTATATTTTTTTACCCCATCTACAACAATGTCTTTAAGAGTGTAAGTTCCTGCTTCATTTTCTGCATGTACAGCATTATTTACTTTAGTGCTGTCCTGAGGAGTTACTTGTCCATAAAAATGTGCCGAAGCAGCAAACATTATGATGGGTAATAGTCTAAACTTCATTTTATCGAGTCTTTCTTTTCTTTAATTTATTGGGCATTTATCTGATCGCCGGTTAAGCCGTATCTTCTTTCTTTATTCTGGTAATCAACGATACACTGGAAGAAGATATCTTTTGTAAAATCCGGCCACAGAACATCTAAAAACTGTAATTCCGCATAAGCAATCTGCCAAAGAAGGAAGTTGCTTATTCTTATTTCCCCGCTGGTTCTGATCAGGAGGTCTACAGGCGGAAAGTCTTTTGTGTAAAGATAGTTTTCGAATAGTTTTTCATCAATATTCTCAATATCTACTTTGCCTTCTTTCACATCAGAACTGATACTTTTTACTGCATTTAATATTTCATTCTGCGAACCATAGCTTATGGCCAGTACTAAATTGCCTTTTGTGTTTTCTTTTGTAAGCTCTACCACACGTTCAAGCTGTTCTCTTACAAGCAGAGGAAGCTTATCCAGGTTTCCAATAACATGCATTCTGAGTCCTTTGCTAAAGATCTCATCAGCCTCAAGTAATAAGGTTTCCACCAGCAGATTCATCAGTGTACTTACTTCATCTGCAGGACGGCTCCAGTTTTCCGAGGAAAATGTATACAGTGTTAAATAAGGTATATTGATCTCATTACAGGCATTAATGGCATTTCTTACTGCATTAATGGCATTCTTGTGGCCGAAAGTTCTTTCTTCGCCACGTGTTTTTGCCCATCTTCCATTGCCGTCCATAATAATGGCGACGTGTTTCGGTAAATTCTGAGAATTTATTTTATCTTTAATCAACGACATATTAATTAATCACAATAGCACGGAGGTCTTCCGAATGAATAGGTAAGTCCTAAACTAAAAGTATTCATCCAGTCCTTAGACCTTTCGTCACCTATATTTCTTTTACTAAGAAGTTCTTGTTCTCTTTCTTTAGAGACTGCATAATAGTTTCCTGACTGCAGCAGCGAACCGCCTGTAGCAGGATCTAAAATATCTCCATTAAAGCTGGATGTTAGATCTTTTGAAAGCAATCTGCTATGGTCAAGCTGATCGGTCAATGTATATCTAAATGTAGCTTCTGCAAATATAGCCCAATTATGGTTGAACTTATATTTTAAACCAACCCCAAAAGGGATATGCATTGTTACTTTCTTCCCTAATGTATATTCCGGAGTGCTCTTGAAATCCTGTTCATTAAGAGGGGCCTGTGCCACTCCGTCAGGATCTCTTCTAAAATCGTGTACAAGATTGGCTTTAGGGGCATCAAACATTAAAGCACCTATACCTCCAAAGATATAAGGACTCACCATACTTACCTGCTCATTATTTACAGGGAAAAGGTTGTATTCGAACATTAAGCTTGCTTCGTATACGTTATTTTTTCCGTATGAGTTTCTATTCACTCTATATTCTTCTTTCGCAGCTTTATCGCTGAACTGGATCTGGTTGTAACCTAAATCCAATCTAACAGTTTGATGCGGATTAAAATTAAATCTATATAATAAACCTCCATAAAATGGGAAACCCCAATCTGACATTCTGTCTAAATCCAACGGCTTTTGTAAAATATAATTGGTCCGTCCTATGTCCCCAACTAGGTTACTCATCCCTAGACGAACTCCCAATTCGTTTCTTTGTGCTTTAACACTTACCATTCCAAGGAAGGCAAGAAAGCTAAACAATAATTTTTTATTCATAAAAGAATATGGATTTATGGTTATTTTAAAATTTAATTTTTGCAAATATAAAACATTTTTATATTAATGATATTCTTAATGTATAGTTAAAAATAAACAAAAAAACATAATTTGTTATAAAGTAAACGGCAAAGTGCCAAAAATATTCTTTTTTCCTTAGATTACCAATACTTGAAGTATAAAAAAACCCCCATTTGCTGAGGGTTTAAAACGTTATTTTTTATTAAATATTGTTTGGACCTTATTTCGGATTTTAATTAGCAGTGGTTCTTTATAATTTTTATCTTCATCAAAATAGCCATATCCGTATCCGTAACCATATCCGTAACCATATCCATAGCCTTGTTTCTTATTATAATCATTATAAATAAGTCCTAAATGATCAATCTCATCGTTATGATATTTCTCGGTGATCATCTTCAGCATATATTTCTCGGTATATTCATGACGAACTACATAAATATTAGCGTCAGAATGTTTCATCAGTTCATAAGAATCTGCCACTAAGCCTACCGGTGGAGAATCGATGATGATGAAATCATATTTCTCTTTCAGTTCTTCCAAAAATCTGATATTCCTGCTGCTCATTAACAGCTCAGAAGGATTTGGAGGAATAGGTCCCGAAGTAGCTACATCCAGATTAGGGATCTTCGTTTTATTAATGATCTGGTCTATATCCACTTCTCCTGTCAGGTAATTGGAAATACCATATTTATTATCAATTTTAAAATCTCCAAAAATCTTAGGCTTTCTAAGGTCCATTCCGAGAAGGATTGTTTTCTTGTCACTTAATCCTATTACTGAGGCTAAGTTGATTGAAACATATGTTTTTCCCTCACCCCCGATAGAGGAAGTAACCAAAATAATTTTCCCCTGCCCTTCTTTGTTGTCTTCCATCAGGAATCTCATGTTTGCTCTGATTCCTCTGAAAGCCTCCGATACTGATGATTTAGGCTGCTCCAAAACAGTAAGCATATTCTCATTGGTATTGTTGCCGATAACGCCAAGAAGCGGAATCTTCGTTGCACTCAACAATTCTTTAATATTTCGGATCTTGTTATCTAATGCTTCTCCAACTAAGATGAACAATAATGGAATTAGTAATAATCCAAACATAATTCCTGACTTTATTGCTTTTACATTAGGTCCAATTGGGCCTTGTCCCAAATTCTTTGCAGGGTCAATTACGGTAATATCAGACTGGTTGGTAGCTACTTTCAGCTGAGCTTCATTCTGTCTACTCAAAAGGCTGTTATATGTAGCTTCAATCATATTGTAGCCTCTTTCTGCATCCAGATATTTTCTTTCTTTTTCGGGGTATAGATTCAGCTCTGTATTGGCTTCTGTTATCTTGCTGTCTATCTTATTGATCTCATCATAATACTTCGTATAATAATTTCTCAAAGAACCTGATGAACCAGTTCTTGCTTCATTAATAAGCCTGTCAATTTCTCTCATAGGCTCAGAATTCGGCTTATAGATGGTTGCCATTTCTCTTTTCTTAAGATATAAAGCTTTAAGCTCTGTAACAGAAGCAGTAAAGAAACCGTCCTCAAAACCGGCAGCATTGGTACTGATCATTTTATCAAAATCCCTGGACTGCAGTGTATTTTTAATATTATTCAGCGAGCTTATTTTGCTTACAATATCAGCTTTTCTTGCCTCAAGATTTTTTATTTCTTCCAGAGATTTTTCATCCCTGTCTTTAATATTATATAGCTTTTCCGAAGTTTTCAGGTAGTTCAGAACTGCAGCACTTGAATCCAGTTTTTTCCTGATTCCGCTTATATTTTCCTGCAGATAAACATCTGTATTTTTATTAACTATATTTTTGTCTGCCAGTCTTTTTTTCTGAAGTTCAGCTACAGATTTATTCAAGAAATTTACAGTACTGTTAAGATTATAGCCTCTCTTGGTTATAATCATAATGGTTCCGATTTCTTTATCGAAATCTACTCCTATGGTAGAAACAATTCCATTAACAGTCTGGTTTACAGAATTAAGATTGATAATAACGTTATCTACTTTTATTTTAGGAGCTTCCGTATTCTTAAGGAGTCTGAACCTGAGGTTCGGAGAAGTATACCATTCGTTAACTTTTATAATTTTATTTGCAGGTCTGGCATATCCGCTAATAGATTGGAATCCCTCTGATTCATAGCTGTATAAACTGGTAGACTGCCCTTCTTCGGGAAGAACCACTTCGTAGGAATTTTCCCCTTTTGGTATCAGAGTAATCGGGTAATTAATCTGCTGAAGATGGCTTTTATCAATCTGAAGGAATACAGGTGAATCTGTTTTATCAATATATGTTGATTTGATCAACCCTTTGGTGGAATAACCAACAAAAAGGTCGAGTTCTTTTACCAGAAATTCGTTATGAGATCTGGACAATAACATTTTTTTAAGATACACTCCGTCCTGATTCCCGTTCTGCCCCCAAATGAAGTTGATGGACTGATTGGGTGTAAAGTAACTGGAAGTATTATTGGATATGCTCAGAGAAAGGTCGGATGCATAAATGCTCTGTGCATAATATTTACTGTATATCCACGAAATGACATACCCGATGAGCAGCATACATACAAACCAATACCAGTTTTTAAGTATTCTTCTTAGAAAATGCTCAATATCAAATAATGCAAACGATCCGTACTTCTCCTTCTGGGGTTCGCTGCTCCCTATTTTAGTGTCTCTGTCTGGAATCATGGTTAAAGGTTTTTAAGAAGCAGATAAATGGATAATGCTGTAGTAATCACCGATACCCCAGTTGTTAAAGTCTGAATAGGATCTTTTCCAAATCCATTCAAGCTCTTTCCTCTTGTATTGAGATAAATCTCATCACCATTCTGTACATAATAGTACGGAGAGTTCATAATATCTTCGCGGGTAAGGTCTATTTTTGCTATTTTTATTCCTTCCGGCAATTTTCTGTGGATAACAATATTTGTACGGTCAACGGTTCTGTTCATCCCACCGCTAATAGCCAAGGCTTCCGTAATAGTCAGTGTATTTTTGTGAGCAACTTTTTCACCTGTAAGACCTGTAGTTTCTACATCTCCCAGAATATAATAGGTGATTCCGTTTGTATTCAGTCTTACTTCTGATTTTCCTTCCTGAAAATTTTCATTTACTTTTTCCTGAAGTTCCTGAGTAACATCATCTAATGTTCTTCCTTCGGCTTTCACATATCCTATCCCGAAAACGTTGATATCCCCTTTAGAATCTACTTTAAGTCCATTAAAATAAAAATTCACATTTCCTCCACCAGAAGAACCTCCGACTCCTCCTACAGAAGAAGTAGTAGAACCACTTGCTCCTCCGGACGCATTCAAAGTTGAATAAAACTGAGCTGCATCTCCCTTGGGAGTAGTTACAATGTTAAGATTAAGAATATCGTTCTTTGTAATTCTGTAGATAGGAATATTGTAGGGAACAAGTCCTTCTTCATTGATTACAAGGCTTTCGCTGGGCTGCATATACCTTACATCTTTTTTGGTGATGCAGGATGTAATAAAAAAGGGTAATAATAAAAATAAATATTTCAAATTCTTCATCATATTTTGGATGTTGTTTGCAAAAGTAAAAATTAAATTCCTATTTTCTTATTATTTCGTAAACGATATATGATATCCGGAAGATAAGCTCCAAAAAATCCTAACGAAATAATGATCAGTAAAAGGAGATTTATATTGATATGCCTTAAATAATAAGCCACAGTTACAATCATCAGATAATACACAATAATATAAAACGTAGAGCGTCTGTGAGTAAGATCAAGCTTCAGCAGTTTGTGATGGATGTGGTTTTTATCTGCATCAAAAGGCGATTTTTTATTGCACAGCCTTATAATGATAACATTTAAAGTATCCACAATCGGCAGGATAAGAATAGCAACAGCTATTACCGGTGCAGACTGCAGATGGTATCTTGGAACATTGGGAAGTTCTCTGTCTATAAAAATATCAATAAAACAGATAGATGTAAAAGCCAGAAGGAAGCCAAGAAGCATAGAACCCGTATCTCCCATAAATATTTTATTGGCCCTGTAATTGGACAGGTTATAGTATAGAAATGCCAGCACAGTACCTATGATAACTACTGATAAGACCACCAGCGGGAAATTATATTCTCCCAGCCTGTAGTAACTTATTCCGAAAAGACCGCTGCAGATTACGGAGTATCCTCCGGCCAGACCATCTATTCCATCAATAAGGTTAAAAGCATTGATCAGAATGATAAAGGTAATAATACTAAACAGCACGCTTACAAAATAGCCCATTTCATAGATTCCGAATATTCCGAACAAACTTCTGATCCTGATATCTGACCCTATTACAGCCAGCGCAGATACAATAATCTGGGCAACAAGCTTTTTATAGGCTCTCATCACAACAATATCGTCCATTACACCAATGTACAGGAGAATAATTAATGACGCGAATAAAAATTTGTAAAGATCAAAAAGCTCATATGCAAAGATAGATGCACAGATTCCGATTGAATAAAAGATGGCAATTCCGCCAAGATTCGGGATTTTTCTGAGGTGGGAGCTCCTTACGCCCGGTTCATCCATAAGATTCTTTCTTCTGGAGATCTTAATGATAGTTGGGATGGAGAAAAAGGTAATTAAAAAAGAGAATAGAAACCCTAATCCTATTTTCACGTAAAAAATAGAAATTCCTGATTCGCTTAAGAACAATTCAAAATTCTTCATTTTTTTTTATCAAGCACATCATCAATATCTCTAATAAAACATATCAAGAGCTCACCAAGAGTCTATTTGTCAATGTTTTATATAATGACTGAAATAATTGCACTTATCATTTGTGTTATAACAACTTTCTTATCAGCTTCTTCTGCCCTGCAAAAAACAACAGATAAAAAATCTTTTTTTTCATCGGCAAAGATAAAAGATAATTCTTACCAAAACGAGTATAGTTTAATATATCTCGAATTTTTATTTTTCTTTCACCCATAAAAACAGCCAGTTCATCATCCATTTTATAAAATATTTCCTCATCTTTTACAAAAGCGAGATAGGCTAAAAAAGAATATACGCCTTCAAAAATCTGGAAGTTTTTAAGCTCTTTTCTTTTATGGGAATATCCGGATTTTTCAAATACAGCTTCTACATCTTTTACAGCTTTCAGGATATCAAGCCCTTTTTCTGTGTGGGTTTTTGTAATAGAATCTGTACGTTCAAGATACTGATAGTGGAAATTCTGGGTCTGGGCCAAAGCTTTACATTCCAGAAGGAGCTGCGGTATCAGCTGAATATCTTCAAAATGAACTCCTTTTTTAAATCTTTTATCAGCAAAAAGCTCTTTTTTAAACAATTTATTGCAGGCAAAGTAACTCAGATCTGAAAACACAGAAAAATAATCTTCAAGCTCTATTTTTTCAGACATATTGGGAATCTGGGTAAGCTTTTGGGTTACTTTTCCATTCTGATCTACCTTCTGAATATTGCAGATAACCATTTTAGCCTGATGCTTTTCAGCTAATTGCAGCATTTCGTCAAACATGGTTTCAGTAACATAGTCATCGCTGTCTACAAAACCGATATATTCTCCTGAAGCTCTTTCTATGCCAAAATTTCTGGCATCACTTAAACCTCCGTTCTCTTTGGTAAAAGCTTTTATCCTGTCCGGAAATTTTTGTGCATATTCTTCAATAACAAGTCCTGACTGGTCTTTGCTACCATCATCAACGACTAAAATCTCAATATCCTGAAGAGTTTGCCCCACCAGAGAATCCAGGCATTTGGCCAGGTAATTTTCTACATTATATACGGGAACTATAACTGAAACCTTCATTTTGTGCTTTCTAAATTAACAATTCCTCTGGCTAAAAATTCACTGAATTTCTGATAACCCTGCTTATTCAAATGAAGCGGATCTGCATAAAGAATTCTGTCTTTATCATAATCAGGAGTTACTTCATCAAAATTTAAAACAGTTACTTTCCTATCCAGCCCGTCATGCTTTAATTCAGCCAGAAGGACATTTCTGTACTCCGGTATTTTAAACTGGTCGCCGCCGTTCATAACCAGCTCAGCACTTCTGTTGCTCAGACTGCTGATTATATTTTTATTTTTAAAATCTTCTTCAACTCCAAATTCAGGAAGGGAAACAATAACGGGCTTGATGTTATAATGCAGAAGTGTTTTAATGATCATCATCATATGATGGGTATAAAACTCCGGTCCAACATGGGTTGCGGCATCATTTACCCCGGCAATTACGATGCAGTAGTCCGGTTTTTTTTCAATTACTTTTTTGGAAGAAAATTCTTCATTTTCGTCCTTAAAAAGATTTTCATAGATCTTTTTGGTCTTCGCTCCGGGATTTCCGGATGAATAGATTTTTGCCTGTACTCCCTTATCAGAAAGTTTTTTCTGCAAAAGTGAATCCAGATTCTGTCTTACCACCCAACTATCACCAATAATGCCAATCTGTAAACCATTTTCCGGTTTTGTACCGGAAGAAAAATAGCTTTCTTCTCCGGCATAGGAATATTTATTCCAGAAATAGACGAAGCTCAGCACTCCGATTAACAGAACAATACCTAATACTATCTTTTTTTTCATCTTTATGTGTGTACTTAAAAAGTCAGCCTGGGATTAAGCGTTCCTCTTTTTGCTTCTTCAAAGTCCTTTTTAGAACATGGGATACAATTTTCTATATTTTCATCTTCTCCGAAATACCATAGATTGCTGAAAGTATCCCTTTTGAAAGCATACTGGTTATCATCAATCAAAACATAGAACAACTCATAATGCCTTTCTTTCGGATGGGATCTCTGAATATTGATTCCTTCAATCAGATACCAGATCATCTGAGCAAGCAGCTGGTGGTTCAGCTGGCTTTCGGAATAAATATTATAATTGAAAATTCCTACAGATTTCAGATTCTCGCTCAGCCCTATTTCTTTCATGTAAGCACATATTTCGCGTCTGTTGAGACCGTTGACCTGCGGATTCATGGAAAAAGGTTCGCTGAAACTTTCAACAGCATCACAGTTTAGCGTTACCAAATCTGTTTTTCTGAAAAAAGGTTCTGTTTTTTCTGTAGAATTCATCATTTCAGCAAGGCGGATGATGTCAAACTCCACTTCTTTGATAAGTCTTACGGAATCTGCTTCATTAAGATGCTTCTGGTAGCCTAAATGATGATAGTTCTTGATAGAGAAATTCTTGGAACCTAAAATTTTCCCTAAAAAGGTATGTTCGTTAATTATTTCCCCTTGCTGCAGGGAAATAATATTACTGATCTGGGTATAGTTAATATTTTGTTTATGAAAATTCAGCGTGGAAAATAATGAGAAAGCAAAATCATTGGACCCGCCGATAATTACCGGAATAGCTCTTTTGTAATGACATGCCGACAAAACCTCCTGCAGAATGTAATGGGAATCCTGAACAGATTTTCCGGAAACCAGATCTCCAAGATCTACCACAGGAATTTCAAAATCCAGCTGTGAAAGTTTATAAAATTCTTTTCTAACTGCTGTAAAATCCTGTACTTCCGCATCACCGCCCGCTCCCCTGTAATCGGAAACAAAGAGAAGAACAATGCTGTCTTCTTTTATATTCTTCGTGATTCTGCTGCCAATCTGCCAGCTTTCTGTTTTGAAATTTCTTGGTGAAATGATAAAATCTTCAAAATCCATATTTTAATCTGAGAATTTGAGAACGTATTAATTATTAAATGCTTTATTGAACAAACATACAAAAAAACCTCAGCAAGTTCATATGGCGCAGCATTTTTGTTGATAAAAAAAGCCGTCAACACATATTGTCAACGGCTTTGTATATTTATTCTAATATTATTTCTTCTTGGCAACTGTCTTTTTCGCTGCAGTTGTCTTCTTAGCTGCAGGTTTCTTTGCCGCCGGCTTCTTTTTCTCTGCAAAAGCGTTTTTATCCTGATCGGTGATCCATTTTTTCACCTCATCCAGAGACACATCTTTCAGTTCTTCTGCTTCGTATTTTGTGTCATCTTTCTTCTTCGGGATCTTGAACATTGCTTTTCCGAATTTAACGAAAGGCCCCCATCTTCCGTTTTCAATGGAGATTTTTTCTTTTTCCCACTGCTGGATATACCGGTTGGCTTCTTTTTCCAGTTTAGCATCAATCAGTTCATTGATGTCACTTTGGGAAAGATTGTCGAAGTTATATTTTTTAGGAACATTCACAAAAATATCTTTGTATTTGATGAATGGTCCGAATCTTCCTGTTCCTTTTGTTACCGGATCTCCTTTATAAGTCGCAATTGGCGCATCGGCTTTCTTCTTTTCATTGATAATTTCTTCTGCACGCTCCTGCCCCACAGAAAGTGGATCTTCTCCTTTCGGAATGCTGATGAATGTTTCTCCCCATTTCACATAAGGCCCGAATCTTCCGACTCCTACAGAAACAGGCTGTCCTTCAAATTCATTAAGCTCAAATGGCAGTTTGAAAAGCTCAAGTGCCTCTGCTAAAGAAATAGTTGCAATATTCTGTCCCGCCATTAGTGAAGCGAAGATCGGTTTTTCTTCATCTTCGGTTTCACCGATCTGGATCATTGCTCCGAATCTTCCGATTCTTGCGTGAACATTTTTACCTGTTTTAGGATCTACTCCAAGAAGCCTGTCTCCGGTAGCACGGTCTGCATTTTCTTCAACATCTTCAATTCTCGGGTGGAATTTTGAATAGAAATTCGTCATCATCTCCTTCCACTTCTGGTCTCCGTTGGCAATTTCGTCAAAACTTTCTTCTACTCTTGCTGTGAATCCATAATCCAGAATTTCTTTGAAATTATCTGTCAGGAAGTCATTAACAACTTCACCAATATCGGTAGGTACAAATTTATTCTTATCACCCCCGAATTTTTCATCAAGAACTTCTTTTTTGATCTTATCTTTTGCAAGAGTCATTTTGACTACCTCACGGGTTTGAGGATCAATCTCTCTTTTGTCCACATATTCTCTGTTCTGAATAGTCTGAATCGTCGGTGCATATGTAGACGGACGGCCAATTCCCAGTTCTTCCAGTTTTTTCACCAAACCTGCTTCGGTATATCTCGCACTTGGTCTTGTGAACTTTTCTGAGGCAGTGATTTTTTTATAACTTAAAACCTCACCTACACTTACTTTAGGTAACAGTTTTTCATTGTTTTCCTCATCATCATCTTCGGTTTTTACAATACCGTAAGCTTTCAGGAAACCATCAAAAATGATTACTTCTCCCTGCGCTTCAAAATGCTGTGGTAATGATGCATTACCTATTTCAATAACAGTCTTCTCAATTTTAGCATTAGCCATCTGGGAAGCCAGTGTTCTTCTGTATATTAGTTGATATAATCTGTTTAACTGAGCATCACCGATGCTTTTCACCGCAAAATCAGTAGGACGGATGGCTTCGTGAGCTTCCTGTGCAGAGGCAGATTTTGTAGTGTAGTTTCTTGGTGAAGAATATTCTGCTCCGTATTCTGAAGTGATCTGTTTTTTTGCTCCTTCAATCGCTTCCTGTGAAAGATTCACGGAGTCGGTTCTCATATAGGTAATATATCCTTCCTCATAAAGCCTCTGTGCAAGACGCATCGTATTGGTTACGTTATATCCTAATCTTGAAGATGCTTCCTGCTGCAGTGTGGAAGTGGTGAATGGGGCGGAGGCAGAACGTGTTCCTGGTTTTGTTTCAACATTCAGAACTTTAAATTCTGTAGTTTTTGCCTTTTCAAGAAATTTTTCTGCATCCTCTTCTTTTTCGAAGTCTTTTTTTAGTCTCGCAGCAATTTCCTGTTCGGTTTTATTTAAAAATATTCCGTCCAGTTTAAAGCTTGCTTTCGGAGTAAACTCACGGATTTCTTTTTCTCTTTCAACAATCAGTCTTACAGCTACAGACTGTACTCTTCCTGCGGAAAGGCCCGGCTTTACTTTTTTCCAAAGAACGGGAGACATTTCAAAACCTACGATTCTGTCCAGAACTCTTCTTGCCTGCTGGGCATTGACAAGGTTCTGGTCAATATCTCTTGGGTTGTCAATTGCTTTTAGAATGGCATTTTTAGTAATCTCGTGGAAAACAATTCTTTTCCTGTTTTCAGGCTTTAATTTCAATTCATCCGCAAGATGCCATGCAATAGCTTCTCCTTCACGGTCCTCATCGGAAGCCAGCCATACCATTTCAGCTTTTTTTACGGCAGCCTTTAATTCTGTTACCAGTTTCTTTTTGTCCGCCGAAACTTCGTAATCAGGACTGAATGTGGCAAGATCTATTCCCATCCCTTTTTTCGGAAGGTCACGGATATGCCCGAAACTTGATTTCACTTCGAAATCCTTTCCTAAATATTTCTGAATAGTTTTTGCTTTTGCCGGTGACTCTACGATTACTAAATTTTTCGACATTCTAAAAAAAATTTTTTGCAAAAGTAAAGCTTTTTTATTATATACTTTTTGTTAAAACGGTTTAATTTAATATTTGGATGCGTTTAACAGGCGTTCATAAGGGCGTTTTTAATGATATCAAGTCCTTTAGGGAGTAGAGTTTAGCCCAAAATCCAGCTTATATAAAACAGACAATATAGAATTTTTCATCAACAGTGATAGATGCAAAATATATGGATACAAAAAAAAGCAGAACGGAGAACCCATTCTGCTTTGTTAATATTACTTTTAAGTTTCTATTGTTTGATTATTTTCACTATCTCTTCGGAATTATTTATTCTTACTAAATATACTCCCGAACCAAGTGCAGATAAGTCCGTTTTCCCGTTTTCAAATTTACCGGATTTCACCAGCTGTCCGGAGACATTATAGATCTGGTAATAATAGCCTGCTTCACCCGAAGCTTTGATATACAGAATATCTTTTACCGGATTAGGGAATAAAGAGATTTTGTTTTCATTTACTTTTTCTTTCACTTCAGTACTGCTTAAGATTGCAGCTTCTTTCCCTGAAGCCAAAACCGTAACCTGTAATCTTGGAACAGGACCTGCCTCATTTCCCTGAGCATCATATTTCACTCTCACACATCGGCAGCTTGTTCCCAAATAAGGATCGTTATTATCATTAAATGCAATAAACCGGTTGGCCGTAGATGCTGCATCAAACAAAACGTTAACTGATCTTCCGAGATAATTTGAAGCCAAAGATCCCGTCCAGACTCCCGGATATTGGAAATTAACGGTATTGAACGTACCCTGCGGAGACTGATTGGCCAGAACACTTCTGAATCCGCGCGAACCTGAATCCGGAAAACTACCTATTATATAAGATGGGCCAATAAGCATATACCCTATGGTGGAAGTCGTTGAAGGATGTCTAACCCTATATCCTGCATAATCTGCACTTACACTATAGAAAGCAGCTACATTCTTATCTTTTTTATAAAAAGGTGACTGTCCAAAATCCTGGTTAGAAATCAGGGCCACATTGGTAAGATCAGGAATCCTCCATCCTTCCGGACATGGATCGAAAGGCGATTTTGCACCTCCTCTTCCCCATCTGTCAGCAGCAAGATTCGGTTCATTGGAAAGCCAGTCCGAGCCATTGGTATAAGCAGGCATTGCACTGTTGTATGGCGCAAAAGAACTTGGAATCATATATACCAAAGGATTTTTTACGGAATAAGACAGCACTTTTGCTATTTTATCCGCCGGTTTATCTGTACTCTGAATCATTGATGCTACGTATGTATTATAAGGAACAATATAATTTCCGGACATATTATTGTATACAGCAGGAGTCAAAGTAGTATAAGCAACTGCCCCGTTATCCGCCGTTGTCCCCAGAAATATATTATAAGAAGCCTTATTATCCGCATATTGAAATGTAGGAATGGGATCTTTCCTTCCCCACTGATAATGCATTCCGGTGGATGCCCGTATTTTTGCAAGCTCTGCAGCGGTCGGCGTCATCGCATTGACAACTATGGGAAATGCATCTGTCGCTCCAAGATTTCTGTCCATAAATTCTGTCTGCAGCACAACATCGGCTTTATTCACATAATTCACATAGTTTACTGCTTCTGCCATCGGTAGTTCCGTTCTATAATTAAAAGATCCTATGGAAGAATCAGTAATCCAGATATGCCAGCTCCAATAAACCGGAGAAGAAATACTACCGTTATGCAGCGTTATTACTGCATTTCCACTTTGATTTGGATTAATCTCTACTGAAATCTTTGAATCATTCAGGTCCTGAAGCGAAGCAGGGGAAGGATTAATAACTCTTATCTTGTTAATCAGAGCCGTATTAGTAGTCCATAGCACATTGGCTTTTAAACTATTAAAACTGGCAGGATCTAATATCTCCCGATTATTCAAAAGCTGGCTCTGGACCGAAAAAGCTTTACTTACCGGAACTTCTACAGTAAAAATCTGTGTATTTTTAACAGCCTGATAAGTATTCGGATTATTAATCCCCTCTTTATACTCCGTTTGAGGATCAAGATATTCGGAAGGGAAATCATAGTTATCTACTACATAAAGCGGATCTTTGATGCACCTGCAGCCATTGGCTTCAGAGGTATACATTCCTGACTCCGGCATATAAAGATACCGCCCTTTGATATTGGGATAATTAGGATCAGGGATATCAGGCTGTCCTTTATCAGGAATCATATAAAGTCCTCTGGTGATTACTGCCGGGGAAGTATCAAAATGTCTGGCCATTGTAGCCGTCCATAAGGCGACATGGTGCTGGTCGGTATATTGTCCCAGATGGGCAGATCTTATCAGCTGACCTGTACCCGGAAAAATCCCCATATTATTTCCTCCCGCACTGGAAAGATCAAAGCCTAAATTAGGATAGACACGGAATCCTGTCATAAATGCAGGAACTCCGGCATCAGTCGGTTTTATAATGTGATATTTATTAGTTTCGAAAACATTTTTAGCCATATTGGTTCTGACTCCGAAAGGAGAAAAATCCAGCCTGATATCATCCACATAAGACTGGGAGGCCAGGTTGGCTACTAACATTGATGGTATTCTCCATCCGTTCGGGCAGGGATCATAAGGAGATTTATCCCTGTAAGGCTTTGCACTGGTATTGTTGTTATAGCCTGTACTGATAAATCCCTGAGAATTATCAGACCAAAGATTTAGCTCCGAAAGCCTGTTATCGGGTATTGCAGCTGAGCGCCCGAACCAATTAACAGGAAGATTCAGGTTGTTATTGTAGTATGCCTGACCGCTGTTGTCATCTTTGTTCACATAGATCAGACTTAATGGATTCTTCACTGAAAGCTTTATATTACTGGCTACTTCTGCACTTGCAAGCGGAATGAATTTTGTGAGATTATCAATATTCATGGCATCGGTAAAATTTTTTGCTCCTCTATGCCTGACTCTTCCTATGGATCCTGAAACCTCGTAAAAGTCATTTCCTCTTGTCACCAAAGGTGGAATCGGGTCTTTTCTTCCCCACTGGTAAAGCAGCCCACCACTTCTGTTCCAGTCTGAGGAGGTAATGGAACTGCTTAAAGCTCCAAGATTACGGTCCATCCAGCCCCATTCGGAATCCGGAATCTGCTCAATTGTTCCGTCTGCTCTCATTCTTGTAATATTATCGAAACTTTTATAGGTTGATCCGTTACCAGGATCGTCCGTCACCCATATATGCCAGCTCCAATAGATCTCATCGTTTACCCTCAGTGCAATGACTGCATTTCCTTTTTTAGCTTTATTGACGGGAACTCTTATTTTGGCATTTTCATCAGAGTTCATAATTTCCAGCGAATATTTCGGACCGGATTTAATAAGACCGTGGGTATCTTCCCACAGCACGTCCGCTGTTACTCTACCGGAAGGAATCCCGCCGCTTTTAATGTATTTGTCTTCCATCCACATAGCATAGGCTTTTTTAACAGGAACCAATAAGCCTTCACTATTCTGTCTGGGATCAAAAATGTAACTGTTGGGAGCCTTTGTCCAGTCCGGAACCTCTGATATCTTATTGTCAGGTTTCGCCAGCGTATCTCTTGCAAGCACTAATCTTCCCTTAAAATTGTCCGGAAGATATTCTTTTAAATCTCTACTATTCCTGGAATAGGTACAAATCGACACTAGGCAAAAAATTGCCGCAAAATTTTTAACTAAATTTTTCATATCCTTAGATTTGTGTGCTATTATAGAAATACAACTTTTAAACCTTTGTCACCAATAAACAATTAATAATATCAATAATAAAATTATTAATTAATTACAATAACAATAAATCAACATTAAAAGATTATAAATACAAAAACGGCACTTTCTACTTTTCAACGCAAAAGTAAGATGTTTGATTGATATTTTTTATGATCTTCCTCAAATTGAATAAATGTTAATAGTAGTTCAGGAAATAAGAAATAAAAAAAAGACAGCTTTTGAAGCTGTCTTAAGATATGATCTGATAAATTACATTTTATGGAAGAATGTGGTTTTTATAAAGTTCAACTGTGAATCTTCCCACTTTTATATTAAAGAAAGAGGAAAACACCACAAAGTTAAAAACAACAAGGGCTATAATGAAAGTGTAAATCATTTTTTTCATATTACTTGACACCACATACATTGTATTGGGAATCAGCACATAAGAAAATCCGATAAAAGCACCCACAAGCCTGGAAGAAAATACAGGATTGTTTCTGAAAATAAAATAAAAACATATCCCGATTACAGCATAATTCCTATGATATTCATAGTATGGATATTTCTCTTTCATCTTGGTGTCAAATGCAAAAAGGAAGAAGGTCAGAATCATCATCATGGCTTCGGGTATACCAAAACCACCATTCAATCTTTCTGAGGATTCGTCCATATACCCATTCAAACCTTTCACCAAAACACTGTCTGAGGTCATACTGTCTAAAAAGCTTCCAAAAACCCTGTATACTTCAAATGGTGAAAGAAATACGGAGATGATGATCAGCCCAAGCATCATGGTTTTATTTAACGGAACACGGGCCAGCCAGTACATAGGAAGAAACAGGTAACTGACCGTATGTATCCCTGACGCAATAAATATGAAGAACAGGTAATGCCACAGCTTCCGCTGCTTGATATACCGTATGGCAAAATAAACAATGAATGTCCCAAGATTCTGCCTGATCTGCCCGCTTTCCCCAACAAAAAAGTAAGGAATAAACATGAAAAGGGTAAACGTGAAGGGATAAAAGGTATTATCCTCTGTATATTCTATCTTAAAAAAGATGGCACAGATAGCGATAACCAGCGTGAGAACGTAAAAAGGAGCATTAAAAACATTCAGTAATATTTTATTAATGAGGGTATACAGCCACTCCACTTCCAGCTGGTCGGGACCTTCCATGTGGAGCATTTTCATAAATATACTGTAATAGCTCTTCGTGTCGGAATAAATATACAGTCCTTTATAACTTCCATAGTCAGGTCCTACATTATCACGGAAACCGACCAACAGAATGAGATAAATTCCCAAAAACCAAAACCATTTTTTTTCTACTCTTTTTCCGAAAACCTCCTGTACACTAAAAAAAAGCATATAGACAATCGCAACTATAAAATATGGATGTAATAAACTCATGCTAATCTAAAGTTTTTTAATCGGTGCAGTAAGCACAAGGGAGATTCAGACCTATAAGACAAGGCAGAAAGCAGAAATGGGAGTACTATCGTCAATAGAAATCCGTTTATTTTTTCATCATTTTTTTTCAACATATCTAAAACAGATTCTTATTTCTTTAATAATAATATTGATTTAAAATACATTTCTTGAGAGGGAACTTTTGCAAAAGTAGAATATTTTTTCATTCTGCCAGAATATTTTGTTGATTTTCAGACAAAACTTATAGCCGAAATGTTTTGAACTAATACTGAAAAAATTAAATTTGCAGACTTGATTTCATAACGTAATGCATCGTTTTTTTATATTTTTATATTATCTGATTTCTAAAAACAGAATTCTTTCAGCAATTATTGCTTTAGGAATAGCTGCTTTATGCGGATTCTTTGCTTCAAAAATTAATTTTGAGGAAGACATCAACCAGATAATCCCTAAAAATGAAAAATCCGATCTTACGGCAAAAGTTCTCAAGCAGCTGAATTTTTCGGATAAGATCATTGTGATTATTGAGAACAAATCCGGTGAAGACAATTTTCAGCTTTCTGAAACAGCTGATGCTTTTCTGCAAAAAATTGACCCTTTAAAAAAATACATCGGCTCTGTTCAGGGAAAGGTAAATGACAGCGAAATCTCAGAAACTTTTGATTTTGTAAGCCAGAACCTGCCTCTTTTTCTTGATGAAAATGATTATGCGGAAATTGAAAGAAAACTGCAGAAAGACAGCATAGCAAAACAGGTTGAAAACAATTATGTTTCTTTGGTTTCTCCAACGAGTCTTGTGACGAAAGATTTCATTAAAAAAGACCCTCTTGGGATTACTTATTTAGGCATCAAGAAATTAAATGCTTTAAACATCAGCAAAGATTTCAAGCTTGAGGATAATTATATTGTCACGAAAGACGGAAAAAATCTTTTACTCTTCATTGACCCTAAAAACAAAAGCAATGATACCAAAAGTAATGAAGCTTTTGTCAATCAGCTTAATGAGATAAAAGATGGCATTAATAAGCAATTTAAAGGAAAAACAGAGCTCAGTTATTTTGGCTCTCCGGTAATTGCCGTGGCGAATGCCCAACAGATCAAAAAAGATATCCAGAACACGGTTATGATTTCTATGACAGTTCTGCTGGTCCTGCTGATCTATTATTTCAGGAATTTCTTTACCCCGATTATCGTATTTCTTCCAACAGTATTTTCTGTACTGCTCGCACTATTGATTCTTTATTTTATAAAAGATAAGATTTCAGCTATTTCTTTAAGTGTCGGGGCAATCCTTATCGGTATTACAATAGATTATGCCCTCCATATTCTTACGCATTATAAGCACAATAATAATATTGAAGAGCTTTACAAAGAAATCACACAGCCAATTATACTGAGCAGTGCCACGACAGCCGTTTCTTTTTTATGCCTGGTATTTGTACGTTCTGAAGCGTTGAAAGATCTCGGTCTTTTTGCGGCCATTACGGTAATTTTATCTTCCGTTACGGCACTGATCATAGTCCCTCAGCTTTATACACCTAAGGAAAAAGATGATAAGCACAGTACTAATTTCATTGACAGGATAGGCTCTTATCCTTATGAGAAAAACAAGCCTCTTATTATAGGCTGCTCTATCATTATTATTGCCTGCCTCTTCGGTTTCAGGCATGTGGGCTTCAATGAAGATATCGGGGATTTGAATTATATTCCGAAAGAATTAAAGATAAGTGAGGCTAAGCTTCAGAAACTTTCCGATATTACATCAAAATCCATTTATACAATTTCTTACGGGGATTCCGAGGAAAAGGCACTGACAAGAAATTCACAGCTAAGCAATTTTCTTGAGAAGGAAAAACGGGAAGGAAAAATTCTGAGCTATAATTCTCTTGGAAATATTGTTCTTTCTGAAACAGATCAGAAACACAGGATTGAAACCTGGAATAAGTTCTGGGACGGGAATAAAAAGAACCATACCGTATCTCAATTAGTGAACAGTGGAAATCAATTTGGATTCAACAGCAATGCTTTTGACAATTTCAATGAAATTTTAAATAAAAACTATACGACTCTAAGCCTGAGGGATTACGAGAAAGTAAAAGCTCTACAGATCTCTGAATTCCTGAGCAACGAAAACGGGTTCTATACCGTTTCCAACGTTGTAAAAGTAGATGAAAAGAAAAGAGATGCCTTCATAAAAGATGTTGAAAAGAACCACAATGCTCTGGCTATTGACCGTCAGCAAATGAATGAAAACTTTTTGGGGCTTCTGAAAAGAGATTTCGGGACTTTAATTAACTATTCACTTCTGGCTATTATTCTTACAATTATTGTTTTCTTCAGAAATTTTGAGCTTACTGTCCTGACTATGTTTCCTATTGTACTGACAGGTATTGTGACAGCAGGTATTCTGTATTTCTTAGGATTAGAATTAAATATTTTCAGTACGGTAGTCTGCACACTGGTTTTCGGTGTGGGAGACGATTTCAGTATTTTCCTGACGAAAGCCATGCAGAAAGAGCACACAACAGGAAAAAATGAACTTCCAACCTACAGAACTTCTATTATTTTAGCAGTTTTCACTACCATTTTGTCTATCGGATCTCTGATTTTTGCAAAACATCCGGCATTACATTCACTGGCACTAGTAGCACTGATCGGAATGTTCTCAGTAATCATTATTACCTCAACACTCTATCCTTTCTGGTTCAGGTTACTGATTACAAACAGAGCAAAGAAAGGACTTTCCCCTATCACGTTCAGGCTGTTTTTAAGATGCATCATATCGTTCTTTTATTATGGATTGGGAGGGTTTGTCTTTTCCCTGATCGGAAGTGTATTTATCAAAAGATCAAAAGGGAAAACCTTAGACATTATTAAATTAATTTTAGCCAAGTTTTTAACATCTGTACTGCACATCAGTCCTTTTGTAAAGAAAAGAGTGATAAAGAATCCTGCGGAAGACTTCAGCAAACCTGCTGTAATTATTGCCAACCATACTTCTTTTCTGGATACACTGGCCATCGCAATGGCTACCCATAAAATCATATATCTGGTGAATGATTGGGTGTATGATTCTCCTGTTTTTGGAAGACTGGTAAGAGCACTGGGCTTTTATCCGGTTTCTCAAGGGATAGAGAATGGGATGGAGCAGCTGAAAGAAAAAATTGATCAGGGCTATTCGCTGGTTGTTTTTCCGGAAGCAGAACGTTCTTATACAAATGATGTGAAAAGATTCCACAAAGGGGCTTTTTATCTTGCAGAGCAGTTCGGGCTGGATATTCTCCCATTATATATTCATGGAAATTCTGAAGTACTGCCAAAAGGAGATTTTATTATCTATGACGGAAGCATTACCGTAAAAGTGGGTGAAAGGATCAATAAAGATGATGTAAGCTTCGGGAAAAATTATTCTGAAAGAACAAAAAAGATCAATGCCTATTTCAGGGAAAAATTTGCAGAGCTGCGAAATGAGCTGGAAGACGAGAACTACTTTAAGAAAAAACTTTTCCTAAGTTATTTATATAAGGATAATGAAGTTGTAAAAGAAGTCAAGGATGATTTCAATGCAAACAAATCCGTATATTTTGAGCTGAACAAGCATATTGCTAAAGACGCCTCTATTCTGCATATTGCAGATGATTTCGGACAAAAGGATGTATTGCTAACACTTTATCAGGCGGAAAGAAGAATTTTTTCATACATTCAAAACCATGAAAGAAGGGAAACAGCCAAACAAACCTATTTGGTGAAAAGAAGAAAACTGAATTATATTAATGACATCTCAGACATTAATAAAAATATTGATGTGCTTCTGATCTCGGATAAAAACTTTGATATCAGTACACTGAAGAATCTTCCTGAAACCATCATCTTCCTGAATACGCCTCATAAAGCATTAAATGATTCAGATTATTCCGAAGAATATAGCCTGCAGGCAATAAAAATATTCAAAAAACACTAAATAAATATGAAAAGCATATTTTTGTAACCGCTAAAGAATATTAATGAAAAAAAACATACTCATCATTTATTATTCGCAAACCGGCCAGCTGGAGGATATTGTGAAGAATGTAGCCCAACCTTTCGAAGCCAGAAAGGAAGAATATGACGTGACCTATTATAATATCAGGCTGAAGGAAGATTTTCCTTTCCCTTGGCCCGGTGATGTTTTTTTCAACACCTTTCCTGAATCTTATCTTCAGATTCCTAAGGAGATTTTTCCTCCTTCTGATGAAATTCTGAATAAAAAGTATGATCTTGTCTTATTCGGATATCAGGTATGGTATCTTACCCCGTCCATTCCTATCATATCTTTCTTAAAAAGCGGTTTTGCAGAAAAGATAATGAAAGACACGGATGTGGTTACCATTTCCGGAACGAGAAATATGTGGATGCTTTCCCAGGAAAAACTAAAAGTATATTTAAAAAATCTTGGAGCGAAACTGGTGGGGAATATTGCTTTGGTAGACAGACATGACAATTATACAAGCGTTCTGACAATCTTACGCTGGCTGACGACGGGCCAGAAAGAAAAATCAGGCCTGCTTCCTGCCGCAGGGGTTTCAGATGAAGAGATTTCCGGCTCTGTAAAGTATGGTAATATTATTGAAAAGCACTTCAGCAGCGGGAACCTTTCCGGTCTCCAGCCTGATCTGGTTCAGAACGGAGCTGTAGAAATCCGCCCTTTTCTGGTAAGAGTGGAAAAAGTCGGGAACAAGATCTTCACCGTATGGTCCAACCTGATTATTAAGAAAAAAGAGAAACGTCCATTGCTGATAAAATTCTTTAAGGTATATTTGATGGCTGCGATATGGATTATTTCACCTGTCGTCTTAGTTTTACACCTACTGACGACTCCCATATTCTGGTTTAAAAGACAAAAACAAAAAACATATTTACAAGGAATTAATTTAAAATAGAATGTACGACGTATTTATAACAAAAGCATCAACATATTTACCTAATAGCCCGGTATCAAATGATGAAATGGAGACTTATCTTGGTCTGATAAACGGCGCTCCTTCTAAAGCAAAATCACTGATTTTAAGAAATAACAAGATCACTACAAGATATTATGCTTTGGACACAGAAGGAAATCCTACCCATACCAATGCACAGCTGACAGCAAAAGCTGTAGAAGGATTATTCGATGAGAATTTCAAAAAGGAAGATATGAAGCTATTATCCGTTGGAACCACTTCTCCGGACCAGATGCAGCCTTCACACGCTTCTATGGTTCATGGTGAGCTGAATATCGGAAAATCTATTGAAATTAATACCGCTACCGGACTGTGTAACTCGGGAATGAATGCCCTGAATTACGGATTCCTTTCTGTAAAGGCCGGTGTACAGGAAAGTGCCGTTTGCGCAGGTTCGGAAAGGATGTCTGCATGGATGACTGCAGATAAGTTCAACCATGAAGCCGAAAACTTAAAATTGCTGGAAGAAAGACCTATTATTGCCTTCAAGAGAGAATTCCTGAGATGGATGCTTTCTGATGGTGCGGGTGCATTCCTTTTACAAAATAAGCCAAGAGAAAATCAAATTTCCTTAAAAATAGAATTCATTGATTTTTATTCTTACGCTCACGAAATCGAAGCATGTATGTATGCAGGTTCCGATAAGCTGGAAGACGGAAGCCTTAAGTCATGGGCAGATTATCCGTCCGATGAATGGCTGAAACAGTCTATTTTTGCCATAAAACAGGATACCAAGATCCTTGACAAATATATCCTTGTAAAAGGCGCGGAAAGCTTAAGATCTTCTTTTGACAAGCATAATCTGGACCCTGAAAAGATAGATCACGTTTTGGCTCATATTTCTTCGGGTTATTTTAAAGACGGCCTGAAAGAGGAGTTTGCTAAAAAAGGAATGGATTTCCCAACGGAAAAATGGTTCTATAACCTTTCTGAGGTTGGAAATATCGGTGCCGGTTCTATTTTCATTGCACTGGAAGAACTAATGAATTCCGGAACGTTGAAAAAAGGAGAAAAAGTATTGCTGTGTGTTCCTGAAAGCGGAAGATTTGCATACTCCTGTGCATTATTAACAGTTTGCTAATGAAACACCAACTGCCGACATCCGATCAGAATTTTGTAGGAAGCCTTATTCCGCAGCGTTTTCCGTTTGTAATGGTTCACGAGCTTTCAGAATATTCTGAAGATCATCTTGTATCCGGATTTGAAATAAAGGATGACAATATTTTTATTCAGGACGGAGTTTTTCAGGCTTCAGGGCTTATTGAGCATCAGGCACAAAGTGTTGCTTTACATACAGGATATAAATATTTTCTTTTAGGAAAGGATGCTCCTACAGGCTACATCGGAGCTATTAAATCTTTTGAAGCGGAAACCCTGCCAAAAACAGGAGACCGTTTGGTATCGGAAGTAACGATCCTAAATGAAGTGATGGGAGTAACGCTTGTGGATATCGTCACCAAACTGAATGGTGCGGTCATTGCAAAATCCCAAATGAAAACTGCTGTAAAATAAATTGTAAATGGAAATCAAGGAAGATCATATCATCAATATACACAACTTTCTGCCGCACCGTGAACCGATGCTGATGGCGGATTATATTCTGGAACTGACCAAAGAAAAAGTTGTGACTTCCTTTGAGATAAAAGAAGATAATATTTTTGTCCATAATGGTGAATTTGTGGAAGCCGGCCTGATTGAAAATCTTGCACAGACCTGCTCATCAATCTTCGGACAGAGCTTCTTTGAAAACCCTGAAGCAGACACTAAAGTGATTGGTTTTATCACCAATATCAAAAAAATTGAAGTATTTGCCCTTCCGAAAATTGGCAACAAGATCATTTCAAAAGCATCGCTGATCTCTCAGTATGAAAATATCTGCAATATTTTCTGTGAAACATTTAATGATGATGAAATGCTGATCAGAGCAGAGATTAATCTGTTTATTCAGGAGGTGAAATCTTAGGAATAATTATTTTTTAATTCAATCATATAAGACCGTACAGTTTGTGCGGTTTTTTATTTTTCAATTTTCCCACTGATGACGCGGAGTTCACAGATAATTGAGTATAAAATGGATATTTTGGTTAAAACCCTTTTCTATTGAACAAATTTGTGTTCATTAGTGAAAAACATTTGTGGAATTTGTGTTTAATTTCATATTTAAAACAAAAGCGGAGCATTTCTGCCCCGCTTTAAAAATTAGTATCATAATAAAGGTTAGTACCCAAAGATCTCTTCAAGAGACACCTCCTGGAACGTTCCCATTTTATTGATGGATTCCATATTCAGGTTTTCTTTTTTACCGATGATAGCTG
The DNA here is from genome assembly GCF_050496705.1 of Chryseobacterium sp. MIQD13. Taxonomy (NCBI): domain Bacteria; kingdom Pseudomonadati; phylum Bacteroidota; class Flavobacteriia; order Flavobacteriales; family Weeksellaceae; genus Chryseobacterium; species Chryseobacterium sp. MIQD13. The sequence goes on along the minus strand of NZ_JBNWAF010000002.1, from coordinate 1,121,550 downwards.
TATTATATTTTACAGGTTTAACTTCAGTATCATAGAAATTGGTAAGCTGTGGTAATGTAAGTCCCTGAATTTCAGAATAAATATCCTTTCTGATATCATAATCTACACCCAGCTTTTTCAATGCCATCTGGTTAAAGAAAATATTCGTTCTGTTAATTCTGTTAGATGCAATCTGCTTAAGCGCGGAACCTCTTGAGTTTTCAAACTGTGCAGGAATCTGCGGCAGGGATACCATAAGATCATTCATTGCATTTACAGCCAGAGGAAGTTTATTTGCCTGGGTTCCGATATAGTTTGTGATATAGTTTGCATGTCCTTTTTCTGCCGCATTAGCATAAGAAACATAAGCAGTATACGCCAGCGACTTGCTTTCTCTGATTTCCTGGAAGACGATAGACGAAAGACCTCTACCGAAATATTCGTTGAAAACATTAGCCTTTCCGAAGTTGCTTAAATTCACATCATTCCCTTTAGCTACTTTAGACATTTCCATCTGAACCATATCGTAGTTTGTGAAATATACTTTCCCTTCTGCGGCAGGCTCCGGATATTCTTTAGCTTTTGCCGGCTGAATGCTGGTTTCTGCAATATATGGCTTAACCGCTTTTTCCAACCCTGACTGATCCTGTCCGTAAAGCAGTACTTCATACGGTGACTGATTCAGCACCTTGATCTTCTTCATCAGTTCTGCCGCATCAATGCTCTCAAGACGTTCTTTGGAAACAATATCCGTCATTCTGGAATTTTTGCCGTATTTCGCATAGTTCGTAAGAGCAGCCATAATTCTGGTTTTATCTTTTTTACCCGCAGCTCTTGCTTCCAAAATTGTTTTTACTGTCTTTCCGTAAATTTCCTTATCAGCCTTTACATTCGTCAGCCAGTGGTTCATAAGCTCAGCGCCCTTTTTCATATTGGCTTCAAGACCACTCAGTGTAATGATTACCTGATCGTTGGACGTTCTGAAACTGTAAGAGATTCCTAATTTATAGAATTCCCCTTTCAGCTGCTCAGGAGTATATTTATCTGTCCCGAGATATTCGAAAAGAGTTACTGCAATCGGAAGTTCCTTATCATGATCCGTTCCGAAAGGGAAAATGTAGCTGATCTGTGCCACATCATTATATTTATTCTTTACAAAGCTTATCTTTTTGTCTTTGATCTGAGAAGTCTGGATCGCTGCCTTATAATCAATAAACTCAGGCTTGATCTCATCTACTTTAGAGCTTAAAATACTTTTAAGGAAAGGAGACTGAGCCTCTCTGTTAAGCTTGATCGGAGTAATTCCCGGATTCTGTACACGAACCAGCTTATCATTCACTCCTTTTTCCTTGTAGATAACAACATAATTGTCTTTGAAAAACTCATTCGCAAACTTTACAACATCTGCTTTTGTAATTTTTTCATACTGGTTGATGTCATCTAATTCTTCCTGCCATGTTTTTTCATTAATATAAGTATCATACAATGTAGTTGCCAGTCCGTCTGCTGTTTCCCAGGATTTCATACGCTGAACTTTCTTGTCATTTACAATTGCTTTCAGCATCCAGTCAGGAAACTGACCTTTCTTTACCAAATCCAGCTGATCCAGTAACAGTTTTTTAGCCTCATCAAAGCTTTGCCCGTCTTTTGGAGTTACAGACATGGTAAAAGCACCATAGGTTTTAAAAGCAGACTCGTAAGATCCTGCACTTAATACCTTCTGTGTCTGGTTCATATTAAGGTCAATAAGTCCTGCATCCCCTCTGTTGCTCAAAATCTCTGAAACCACATCAGCCAATCTTGCTTCTCTGGTACCATAAGAATCTGTTCTCCATGCCATAGTCATTCTAGGCGTAGTAGGGCTTTTTACCGTTCTTGTAACGATCTTCGTCATAGGCTGCTCGCTCACCATTTTTTTCATCGGAAGTTCTTTGTATTTGAAAGAACCAAAGTATTGGTCAACAAGTTTTATTGTTTTATCAAAATCCAGATCTCCTACCAGCACTACTGCCATATTATTAGGAACATAATATGTATCAAAATATTTATGGATGGCAACCATTGAAGGACTTTTCAAATGCTCCGAAGTTCCGATAGTTGTCTGCTGTCCGTTTGGATGTTTCGGGAAAAGAGCTTCCAGCATTGCATAATTTACAAGACGCCCGTCATTATCCTGTGCCCTGTTGTATTCCTCATAAACCGCTTCCAGTTCCGTATGGAAAAGACGAAGCACCAGCTCGGAAAAACGTTCCTTTTCTACAGTAAGCCATTTTTCAAGCTCATTGGCAGGGATATTATTCTTATAAACCGTTTCATCAAGGGAAGTATGCGCATTCGTTCCTGTTGCTCCCAAAGATGAAATCGCTTTGTCATATTCATTGGCAATGGCATATTTAGATGCTTCCTGAGAAACCTCATCGATCTTTTTATAAAGCAGTTTCTTTTTTTCAGGATCTTTTTCTGCTTTATGCTGCTCATAAAGATCAGAGATCTGCTGAAGAAGTACTTTTTCCTTTGCCCAGTCCTGCGTTCCCAGATGTGAAGTTCCTTTAAAAACCATATGCTCCAGATAGTGAGCCAAACCGGTATTGTCACTTGGATCATTATTAGACCCTGTTCTTACCGGAATATACGTCTGAATCCTCGGCGCATCATCATTCTTTGCCAGATAAACCTTCAGTCCGTTTTTTAAAGTATATACCCTTACACCGGACTGGTCATTCTTAACTGTTTCATAAGTATATCCCTGATTATCCGTTATTTTTTGAGTATCAAATTTCTGTGCCATCGCGTGCAGCATACAGAAAAGTGAAACGGAAATAAAAAATTTCTTCATAAGTTATTATTTAATTCAAATTTCTAGAATTCAATAAGTCTGCATTTATCCCGTACTTGTTACAGCAAACTGTGGATTATGATTTTTTATATTTAATTTGAATTTTTCCTTATATAAAACCCGTTTCTGGCATTATAATTTAATATGATTTACATATAATGTATTTTCACTATTTTAGCCAACTGATTAAAAACAATTAAAAGGATGTACTATTTTCATCTTTAATTAAAAGAATAATACGGTTTACATGAAAAAACAAGACCTGCCTCAGGATGAAAGCAATCTGAAGTCAGCAAACATGACCGAAGTCTTGTATGTGACGGACGAAAATGATAATTATACAACGGCAAACAGCATTGGATGGGAAGCTAAAAAAGCAGCCCTTGAAGAATCCATGGAGCTTATTCATGAAAGAATTGAAGAAGCCAGACAGAATGTTGCCAATAATGTAGTAAGTCCTGTTATTTACTTCATGGAACTGAATAAGATGGATTTAGGCGTTCTTGCTTCCTATGTCGGAATGTGGCAGTGGAGAGTGAAAAGACACGCAAAACCTAAAATATTTAAAACACTAAACGAATCCGTACTGAAAAAATATGCCGATGCGTTTGGGATTTCAGTGGAAGAATTAAAGAACTTTGACGGAAAATAATATGAAATGAAGCATATAATATGCAGAATTTCATTTCGCCAATGAAAAAGATAAAAGCAACAAATGAAACTTAACTTCGAACACCATCAGACCGCACATTGCGAAAACGGTGTTGCCTCCAATCTGTTACTCAATAAAGGCTTAAAACTGAGCGAACCTATGATCTTCGGAATCGGTTCCGGACTGTTTTTTGTTTATCTGCCATTTCTGAAAGTAAATTTTGCTCCGGGCTTCAGCTACAGACCAATGCCTGGCGCTATTTTCAGTAAAGCAGCCAAAAGATTGGGAATTAAAATCAAAAGAGAAAAGTTTTCGAACCCTAAAGACGCTCAATTAGCTTTAGAAAGAAACTTAAACCAAAACATTCCTACGGGACTTCAGGTAGGTGTATTTAACCTTACCTATTTTCCCGAAGAATATAAATTCCATTTCAATGCTCACAACCTTGTAGTATATGGAAAAGAGGACGGAAAATTCCTGATCAGCGATCCGGTGATGGATTATACTACTACCCTTTCGGAAGCTGAGCTGGAAAAAGTAAGATATGCCAAAGGCGCACTGCCTCCAAAAGGACATATGTACTATCCTACCTATATTCCGGAACATGTAAATATTGAAGAAGCCATAAAAAAAGGGATCAAGGATACCTGCAAAAATATGCTTGCTCCGGTTCCTCTTATCGGTATAAAAGCGATGAGATGGGTTGCCAAAAGTATCCCGAAATGGGCCGAAAAGAAAGGAACCAAAGTCACCAACCACTATCTGGGCCAGCTGATCAGAATGCAAGAAGAAATCGGTACCGGCGGTGGCGGTTTCAGATTCATTTATGGAGCATTTCTTCAGGAAGCGGCAGTCATTCTTAAAAATGATGAACTGAAGGAAATTTCAAAAGAAATTACAGCCATTGGAGACTTATGGAGAGATTTTGCCGTGGATATCGCCCGTGTTTACAAAAACAGGAATTCAAAAAGTGATATCTACAACAACCTTTCTAAATCCATGCTTCATATTGCTGACCTGGAAGAGGCTTTTTACAAAAAACTGAGAAAAGCGATCTGATATGGCGGAGAATATGATTGAGATTAAAAATCTTTATAAAAAATATAAAAATTCAGAAGATTTTTCTGTCAATGACATTTCATTGAATATAGAGAAAAATGAGATCTACGGAATTCTTGGCCCAAACGGAGCCGGAAAAACCACTTTGATCTCTATGCTTTCGGGATTAATTAAACCTACTTCAGGAAACTTTAAAATCGATGGATTATCACCTCAGAAAGATGGTTTCAAATTAAGACAGATCATTGGAATTGTCCCACAGGAATATGCATTATATCCGACTTTAACAGCCAGAGAAAACCTGATGTTCTTCGGAAGTCTGTACGGTTTAAGCCATAAAAAATTAAGAAATTCCATTGATGAATCCTTAGAGATTATGGGGCTTTCAAAGTTCGCAGACAAGCAGGTAGAACAGTTTTCCGGAGGGATGAAACGCCGCTGCAACCTTATCGCTGGAACGCTACACAATCCGAAAGTCTTATTTCTGGATGAGCCGACTGTCGGGGTTGATGTTCAGTCTAAAAAAGTTATCATCGATTTCTTACAGGAACTGAATAAAAACGGAACGTGCATTATCTATACTTCCCATCACCTTTCCGAAGCAGAAGAATTCTGTACGAAGATCGCCATTATCGACCGCGGAAAAATCCATGCCGTAGGAACCCCTGAAGAACTGGTGAACAGAGTGGCAAGTGCCGAAAATTTAGAAGATGTTTTCATATCATTAACAGGAAAAGAATTAAGAGATGTTGTTGTATAAACTTTGGAGAAGCTTTGTAAAAGAAATTCTTCTTCTGAAGAGGGATATCGGGGGAATTGTCATTATTTTCGTCATGCCGTTGCTGCTAATTGTAACCATTACTTTAATCCAGGATTCTACCTTTAAAAATCTTGAAGGTTCAAAAATCCCGATCATTTTTATTGATAATGACAAGTCTGAAGTCTCAAAAAACATAAAACAGGAACTGGAAAGCAGCAAAACATTCCAGCTTCTCACCAATTATAACGAAAAGTCAGCGCAGGATGCCGTATTTTCCGGAGATTACCAAATGGCTATCGTTATTCCTGAAAATTTAACGAAAGATCTCAATTCAAATATTGATTCCAAAGTTCAGACAATCGTAAGTTCCTTTGGATTGGATGGTGATTCTGCAAAAGTTAAAAAAGAAGCCCCAAAAGCAAAAGAGATTCATCTGTATTTTGACCCGGCAACCAACGCAGGATTTAAAAATTCAGTAATGAATTCCGTCAATAAGATGGTATTTGAGATCGAAAATAAAAAGATTTACAAGGCATTCCAGGATCAGCTGGGAACTGAAGAAAACCTTGAAGAGAATAAAAACCTCATCAGTTTCAAAGAAATCACCCCTAAAAAAGGCGCCATGGACGTGATGCCGAATTCCGTTCAGCATAACGTTCCCGCATGGACACTTTTTGCCATATTTTTTATCGTGGTTCCTTTATCTATCAATTTAGTTAAAGAAAAAAGCCAGGGAACCAGTGTACGAGCGAGGATCAGCCCGACCCCATATTTTGTTCATATTCTGGGGAAAACATTTACTTATCTTATTATCTGTATCATTCAGTTTTTACTGATGGTAGCTGTGGGAATCTACTTATTCCCTTATATGGATCTGCCTGCTTTTGATGTATCAGGAAAAATGTTCCAGCTTATTGTGGTGACATTATTCTCAGGATTGGCAGCCATCGGGTTCGGTGTTTTACTAGGGACTATTGCAGATACCCAGGAACAGTCTGCCCCTTTTGGAGCAACTTCAGTGGTGGTTCTGGCAGCAATTGGAGGAATATGGGTTCCTGTATTCCTAATGCCCGAATTCATGCAGACCGTAGCTAAATTCTCTCCTATGAACTGGGGACTGAACGCCTACTATGATATTATTTTAAGAAACAGCGGAATTGCAGGAATTGCCAAAGAACTGGCATTACTTTTCGCATTCTATATTGCCATGGTATCTATTTCTATTTTTTACGAAAGAAAACAAAATGCAGTCTAACGAAAACATATTAACCTGTACCGAAGAAGTAAGGGTAAGATTCAATGAAACGGATCCGCTGGGAATTGTCTGGCACGGACATTATATTGTCTATTTCGAAGACGGAAGAGAAGCTTTCGGGAGACAGCATGGCCTGACTTATCTGGATATTCAGAATGCAGGATATGTAACGCCTATCGTAAAAAGTACCTGCGAACATTTTCTTCCCCTGAAATATGGAGAAACATTTAGAATTGTTACCACATTTGTGAATTCAGTATCTGCAAAACTGATTTATACCTACGAACTTTTCAATCAGGATAATCAGCTGGTGTGCCGCGGGGAAACCATTCAGGTATTCTTAGACAGTAACGGAAGTTTATGCCTTTATAATCCTGATTTTTTTCAGGCATGGAAAGATAAAATGGGACTATAATGAAGAAGGAAATTTACATTACAGATTACAACTGTGTCACTCCTTTAGGATTTGATGTTTCTTCTAACTGGAATAATCTGGCAGAAGGAAGCTCAGGTGTGGCATTACACAAAGTCATTGAAAACCATGAAGCGTTTTATGCTTCAATCATTGACACTGAAAAACTTAACGAGAAATTTAAAAATAATTTTGACAATCAGGATTTTACCCGATTAGAAAAAATGTTTCTTCTAAGCTTAAAACCTTTGGTTGAAAAACATAAGGTTACGGAACAAACAGCTTTTATCCTATCAACGACCAAAGGAAATATAGGTCTGTTAAAAAACCAGGCTGAATTACCGGAAGGTGTTTATCTCTCAAATTTAGCTCAAAAAATTGCAGATTATTTTGGGTTTAAAACAAAACCTATTGTCGTTTCCAATGCCTGCGTTTCCGGAGTAATGGCCATTGCTGTTGCCAAAAACATGATCCTTGCCGGAAAATATAAAGATGCCTTTGTGATTGCCGGTGATGAAGTTTCCGAGTTTGTTATCTCAGGATTTAATTCTTTTCAGGCTATTGGAGCCGGGCCATGCAAACCCTATGATAAAAATAGAAACGGGATCAATATCGGTGAAGCTACAGCAGCTGTATATATTACTTCATCCTTGAATGAAGACGAAAAATTCAGATTTAAAATACTGGGAGATTCTGCGGTTAATGACGCCAATCATATTTCCGGACCTTCCAGAACAGGAGACGGACTTTATGCAAGTATTAAAAATGCGATGACAGAAGCCGATATCATACCGGAACAGATCGATTTTATTTCCGCCCACGGAACCGCTACATTATACAATGACGAAATGGAAGCCATTGCTTTCAACAGAATGGAGCTTCAGAACATTCCACTAAACAGTATGAAAGGATATTATGGTCATTGCTTAGGCGCTTCCGGGCTTCTGGAAAGCATTATATCCATGGAAAGCTCACGTTATGATCTTCTTATTTCTTCCAAGAACTTTGAAGAAATGGGAGTTTCCCAGCCATTAAATATCATTAAAGAAAATCAGCCTGCAAAGGTTCGGTATATTTTAAAAACAGCTTCAGGCTTTGGTGGATGCAATGCAGCAGTTGTTTTGGAGAAATGTTAAAAATGAAAATGATGAGGAAAACAGACAACTGCACTATAGAACATTCAAAAATAACTATCAACGGAAGACTTATTTTTGAAACCCAGAGCGAAACATTTCATGACTTTGCCAAAGAAGCGTATAAAAGCCTAGAACTAAGCTATCCCAAATTTCACAAGATGGATAATCTGAGTAAACTGGCTTTTCTGGCTGCAGAAATGATCTTAAAAGATGAAGATCACAGCAGAACAGCATTGGTTTTTGCCAACAGGTCATCAAGCCTTGATACAGATTTCAAATACCAGGAAAGCATCAATTCTCAGGAAAATTATTTCCCGAGTCCTGCCGTATTTGTCTATACCCTGCCTAATATATGCGTAGGAGAAATCAGCATCAGACACAAAATGCAGACGGAAAACGCCTTTTTTGTTCTGGATGAATTTGATGAAACATTTTTAAACGATTATGCAGAGCAGATCCTGCTGTCCGGGAAGGCAGAAAAAGTTCTCTGCGGCTGGACAGAACTTTATCAGGATAATTATAAAGCTTTTGTATATTTGCTAACCTTATAAAAAATGTAACAATATAACAATGTACCTGTTTACCAATTATAAAGCCGTGTAATTATTGTTATATTATTAAAGAATTAATATTTATGGAAAACTTAAAAACAGAATTGAAGCACAAAATTATTGAAGTACTTAACCTTGAAGATGTTTCTGTAGAAGAGATCAAAGATACAGATCCGTTATTCGGAGGAGGCCTTGGTCTTGATTCTATTGATGCTCTGGAGCTTATTGTTCTACTTGACAAAGACTATGGAATAAAATTAGCTGACCCGAAAAAAGGAAAAGAAATTTTCCAGTCTATCGATACAATGGCTGCGTTCATTGAACAAAACAGAACGAAATAATTTATTCAATTTAAGAATGTATCAATCTACCGGTAAAACAATATTGGTAAACTGTTAGATTGATACATTGTTACATTATAAAAAACCATGAATCGAAAAATTGCCATAACAGGAATGGGCATCATTTCTTCCATCGGAAACAATGTGGAGGAAAATTTTATTTCGCTGAAATCCGGAAAACATGGAATTTCGGACATTGAAATGTTTGAGACCCGTCATGCCGGATCTATAAAAACAGGTGAGATAAAATGGTCTAATGAAGAGTTTGTCCAGCAACTTCAGCTGCCTGAAGACAACAATGTAACAAGAACATCTCTATTAGGCATGGTCGCCGCAAAAGAAGCTGTAGAATCTGCAGGAATTACAGATATTAATGCCTATAAAACCGGACTGATCTCCTCTACCAGCGTAGGTGGAATGGATATTACGGAAAAATATTTCTACTCTTACGAAGACTTTCCTGAAAAGCAAAAATACATCGATTCTCATGATGCCGGTAATTCCTCTTTGGCTATTGCCGATTATCTGGATCTAAAAGGTATGGTTTCCACGATCAGCACAGCCTGCTCTTCGGCAGCCAATGCTATTATGATGGGAGCAAAACTTATCAAAAACGGAGTTTTGGACCGTGTCATTGTTGGCGGAACAGATTCTCTTTCAAAATTTACTTTGAATGGGTTCAATACCCTGATGATCCTTACAGATTCCTATAATACCCCTTTTGACAATGACCGGAAGGGACTGAATCTGGGAGAAGCCGCCGCCTTTATCATTCTTGAATCTGACGAGGTGGTAAAAAAAGAAAATAAAAAAGTATTTGCCTATCTTTCCGGTTATGGCAATGCAAACGATGCCCATCATCAGACCGCATCATCAGAAAACGGGCAAGGCGCTTTTCTGGCTATGCAGCAGGCATTAAAAATATCCGGATTGGCAAAAGAAGATATCGATTATATCAATGTTCACGGAACAGCTACTCCTAATAATGATTTATCAGAAGGAATTGCTATGATCAGAATATTTGGTGAAAACCAGGTTCCTGAATTCAGTTCTACCAAAGCTTTTACAGGTCATACTCTGGCGGCGGCGGCAGGAATTGAAGCTGTATTTTCCATACTGGCAATGCAGCATGGTCTTATTTTTCCCAATCTGAATTTCAAAACAAAAATGCAGGAGTTTGACTTAACTCCTATTACCGAACTTAAAGAGAAAAACATAAACCATGTTCTTTCCAATTCTTTTGGCTTCGGAGGTAACTGTTCTACTTTAATTTTCTCAAAATCATGAGTGCAGTATACATCAACAGTGCATCCTGCATCTCTGTACAGGACACTTTAAAAGATAATTTTTTCCAGGATTTAACTGCTGACCAATCGGCCCAAATCTTAAAAGCAATAGAACCTAACTACAAAGAGTTCATTCCGCCGGCTATGAGCAGAAGAATGTCCAAAACGGTAAAAATGAGTTCTGTAGCTTCACATTACGCATTAAAAGAAGCTGGAATTCAACAGCCTGATGCCATTATCGTTGGAACAGGGATGGGATGTTCACAGGATTCTGAAAAGTTCCTGAAAAATGTGATCGATAACAACGAAGAATTTCTCACGCCTACATTTTTTATTCAGTCTACTCACAACACAGTTGCCGGGCAAATTGCTTTAGGGCTTCAATGCCATGCATACAACTTCACATACGTCAATACCTCATCATCACTGGAATTTTCGTTTCTGGATGCAAAGCTTCAGATCAATGACGGAGAAGCTGAAAATATTCTCGTAGGTGCCGCCGATGAGCAGACCAGCAGAACAATGGAACTCTACTGTCTTAACAATATCATTAAAAAAGAAGAGCATCTTCCTGCAGATTACTTATATTCTGAAACAAATGGAGTAATCTGGGGTGAGGCAGCGGCATTTTTTGTTTTAGGAAAAGATAAAACTGAAAGTTCTTATGCTAAAATTACTGATATTCAAATTATTAACAGATTAGACTTAGAAGAACTACAACCTTTTATGACAGATTTTCTAGCTAAAAATAACCTGAAGAGTGAAAATATAGATGCTGTAATCTTAGGTTTCAGCGGAGACGCAAAGTCTGATGTTTATTACAAAAAAGCAATGGATCTGCTTCAGAACTCTCCTTTACTATATTACAAGCACCTGAGCGGTGAGTTTAATACAGCGAGCGGTTTTTCAACTTTTATGGCTTGCCATATTCTGAAAGAACAGCAGATTCCGGAAATTATGATGATTAATTCAGAGAAAAAAGCAGAAATTAAAAATATTCTTCTTTATAATCATCTGGCGGGAAGTGATCATAGTTTTGTACTGTTGGAAAAGGCTTAATTGAAGAATTTTATTTAACGGGAAAAATTTCTTAATATTCTTAATTTCTAAATAATTCTTAATGTTTTAAATTTAACCATTAAGATAGAAGTTAAGCTGTTAAGATTATTAAGTTTAAATTCCTGCGAAATAGCAGTTGAGAAAATATTATTAAGCAGAGTTCAAAATTGTAAAGAAATGAAACATTATCCGTTTATTATATTTTATCTTTTCTGCAATGCGTTCATTTATGCATTTCATGGAGGATTTTGGGTTTACGCAGCTTGTTTTCTGGCCTTTTCAGCAGTTGTAGTCTGGGGTTCCTTTGATATAGAGCTCGGATATTTTGTCAACAGCATTACTCATAAAAGAACGAAGATCAACGAAGTTGCACTTACTTTTGATGACGGACCGACCGAATTTACTCCTAAGTTTTTAGATCTCCTTAAAGAAAATCAGATAAAGGCTACCTTTTTCTGCATCGGAAAACAGATCGAAAAATATCCTGAAACCTTTCAGAGAATTATTGCGGAAGGTCATACCATAGGAAATCATACTCTTTCCCATTCAAACAATACCGGGTTTTTGTCTGCTTCAAAAATGACAGTAGAAATTGAGAAATGTGATGAAGTGATGACCAAAACAGGTAACATACAGACAGATCTGTACCGTCCTCCTTTCGGTGTTACCAATCCAAGTATTGCCAAAGCCATTAAAAGAACTCACAAAACAAGTATCGGCTGGAATGTCCGTTCGCTGGATACAGTTACGGATGACGAAAGTAAGATTTTTAAAAGGGTAACCAAAAACCTGAAAAAAGGCAGCATTATTCTTCTTCACGATACCTCTGAAAAGACTTATAACGTATTGGTAGATTTATTGCTATTTTTGAAGGAGAAAAAATATTCGACATTTACGGTCGATTCAATTACAAAATCAAAGAAAAAATGATTAAAAATATTGCTTTTGGAGCATTTTTATTAGTTTCGGGCTTCTTTTCTGCACAAATGACAGCCATGTCGGGAGCGGAAGCAAAAGTATTTGTCTCCAAAGTTTCTTCTGAAACCAAAGAGATTAAAACGCTGCAAAGTGACTTCACCCAAACCAAAAAGATGGATTTTCTGGATAAAAATATTGTTACTTACGGCAAAATGTCATTAAAAACTCCGAATATGCTAAGTTGGAAGTACACAAAACCTTACCAGTACAGCATCGTTTTTAAAGACAATAAAATTTTCATTAACGATCAGGGAAAAAAGTCTTCCGTAGATGCCAAAAGCAAAACTTTTGAGAAGATCAATAAGCTGATTGTGGGAAGTTCAAACGGAAAAATGTTCAGCGATCCTGAATTTTCTGTTTCCTATTACAAAAACGGGAACTTCAATGTGGCAAAATTCATCCCGAAATCCGCCCAACTATTAAAATACATCAAACAGATTGAACTTCATTTTCCTAAGAATCAGTCTACGGTTTCACAGGTCAATATGACGGAAGCTTCAGGAGATACTACTAATATTGTATTCAAAAACACCAAGATCAATGCCGCGATTGCCGCTTCAGAGTTTAGTTTGTAGCCTGCTCATTTTGCTTTTTGTTTCCTGCAAAAGCTATAAACCTGCAGACGTAAAACCTGTACAGAATTCTGAAAAAACAGCTGAAAATTTATATTTTTCTTCCGGTGAAGATTATGTCTATAAATGCCAGATGGATATTTATAAAAATCACGTAAGCGGAATCCTGATCATTAAAAAGCTTAATGAGACCACCCACCGCGTAGCCATGACTTCTGATTTTGGAAATAAATTAATTGATTTCGAGATCTCTGAGAATGATTTCAAATTGAATTATGTTCTTCCGGATCTGGATAAAAAAATCGTAATTAATTTTCTAAAAAATGACTTCCGCGAACTATTGAGAAAACAATATTCTGTAAGTGAATCCTTTGAAAATGATCATTCTAAAATCTTTCTGTCAAAAATTGACAATAAGGCCTATTACCTGTTTTTCAACAAAGAAAGTGGTCTGCTGAAAGAGATCATTTATACCAGAAACAATAAGGAAAAAATCGATTTTACTTTTGAAGCAAAAAAACATATCTTCGCGGATAGCTTAAACCTCCGGCATAAGGATTTTAAGATCAATATAAAACTATTTCAAATAACCGAAACCGAACAGAATTAACATGAAAAAACTTCTATTTTTAGTAACCGCCCTGGTCTCAGGTTTGACCTTTGCACAGGTAACTTTTTCCCCGGGAATAAGAGCCGGAGCCAATTTCTCCCATTTTTCGAATAGTGAAGAATTTAACTATTACTATTACGAAGATTTTCCCAATGCTGAACAGCCTTATCTGGATTATAAAACCAAAACAGATTTTTATATCGGCTTCCTTGGAAATATCCGTTTTGCAAAATTTTATGCCTTACAGCCTGAAATCAATTATTCCAGACAGGGAGCAAAAATAAATACGAACGTCAACAACTGGGACGGAAAAACGCTTTCTGTATCTTATCTGGGGCTGCAGCTTATCAATAAATTCTATTTTAACCAGCTTAACGTACATGTTGGACCTACTTTGGAATTTGTGGTTGACAAAAAGAATTTTGATCCTGAGAATGAGATTGATCTTGGGATTACTGCCGGTTTAGGCTACGACATTACTAAAAACTTTGGCATAGAAGCCAGAGTGAAAAAGGGCTTTGTTCCTGTAGACAGCTATAACAGAAATCATTCTAATGTGGTTTTCCAGACGGGCCTTTATTATACATTTAACATGAAAAAATAGTGATATGCAAACCATTCTTACAGACTTTTATACTTTGGAATCATATGAAAAGGCAGAAAACGGAAGTTTCACTGCCCATATTCATCTGAATAAGGATCATGATATTTTTAAAGGTCATTTTCCGGGAAATCCGGTAACTCCGGGTGTCTGTATGATGCAGATTGTGAAAGAACTTACAGAGGAATTCACCGGCTCAAAATTATTTCTGAAAACAGCCTCAAATGTAAAGTTTATGGCTATTATCAATCCTTTTGAAACACCGGACCTTAAGCTTCAGCTGGATATTACTGAAAATGAAGAAGATGTTAAAGTAAAAAATACAACATCTTTTGGCGAGACTATTGCATTAAAGATGTCTGTAAGTTATAAAAAATAAATTCATGAAACTTTTCCTATCCCTCATTACAGCTTTTATTTTTTTCTTTCAGAGTGATCTGGAAGCTTTAAGAAACAGCTATGCAAAAGCCAATTTGTCTACTGCCAATACCGAAGCATTCATCAATCTTGCAGAAAAGCAATCCGGTTCGGATGCTGTAACAAACGGTTATAAAGCTGCGGCTAAGATCATGGAGGCTAAGATTACCAAAAATAACAGGAAAGCACTTGTAAAAAATGGTGCTACCAGCCTTGAAAGTATTATTAAAAGCAACCCGAATAATATAGAACTGAGAGTAATAAGACTGAGTGTTCAGGAAAACATTCCTAAAATAGTAGGTTACAGAGGCAGTATGAAAGACGATAAGGCATTTCTGATCAATAATTACAGTAAACAGAACGCAGCCCTGAAAAGTTATGTGAAAAAGTTTGCTATGCAGTCCAAATCCTTTACAGATACTGAAAGAGCTACTATAAAATAAAACAATGACCCTTCCTGAAGTACAAAATGCAATTTCTGAAAAGAAGATCTGCATTTTAATACCTACCTACAACAATGAAAAAACTCTGAAAAGGGTGATAGACGGTGTTCTGAACTACACTGAGAACATTATTGTAGTAAATGACGGCTCTACAGATTCCACCCCGCAAATATTACTATCATATTCCCGGATAACGGTTATCTCGCTACCTGAGAACAAAGGAAAGGGAAACGGGCTTAAAATCGGCTTCAGAAAGGCAAAAGAACTGGGGTATCATTATGCTGTTACTATCGATTCCGACGGGCAGCATTATCCGGACGATATCCCTGTATTTGTGGAAGCCCTGCTCAAAGAAAAGGAAGATGTACTCCTGATCGGAAACCGGAACATGTCACAGGACGGGATTCCGAAAAAAAGCAGCTTTGGGAACCGGTTTTCAAATTTCTGGTTCTGGTTTGAGACCGGAATAAAGCTTGAAGACACCCAATCCGGCTACAGATTGTACCCTTTGCTAAGGATTCCGAAAAAATATTTTACCCCAAAATTTGAATTCGAGATCGAGATCATTGTAAGGACAGCCTGGAGACATGTTCCTGTAAAAAATGTCCCTATAAAGGTTTTATATGATCCGGCAGAAAGGGTTTCGCATTTCAGGCCTTTCAAAGATTTTACACGGATCAGCATTCTGAATACAATTCTGGTAACCATAACACTGCTTTATATTATTCCGAGAAATTTCGTGAATAATTTCAAAAAAAAAAGCTTTAAAAGATTCATAAAAGAAGATGTTCTGGAAAGTGACGGCAGCAACCGAACCAAAGCATTTTCGATTGCTCTGGGTGTTTTTATAGGACTTTCTCCTTTCTGGGGATTTCACACATTGCTTGTCATATCGTTGTCTGTCCTTTTTAAGCTGAACAAGGTTCTGGCCTTTATTGCATCCAATGTAAGCCTTCCACCTTTTATTCCTTTTGTAATTGCAGCTTCCCTGTTTTTGGGATCACCTTTTGTACATGGTGAAAGTAATATTTTAAGCAGCGAACTCAATTTTGAACTGATCAAAAACAATCTTCTTCAATATGTGATCGGGAGCGCTATTTTAGCGACTACAATGTCTGCAGTCTGCGGGATTACAACTTTTCTTTTCCTTAATAAACTAAATCCGGAGAATAATTAATTCTTTTTCTAAAAAGGAGAAAGCCTTGAAGCAGAACTCCAAGACTTTCATAGGAAATTGTAATTATTCTAATTCTATTCTACTTTGATACAATAATTTTCTGACTGTAATCAATAGCATTACCCGTAATTTTCACCATATAAACTCCGTTCAGCAATGTATTTACATTTACTGTGGTCTGCTTGTTCAGGTTGATTTTTTCTGAAGAAACAAGTTTGCCTGTAAAATCATAAATTGAAACAGTTGTAATTCCGGAAAGGTCAGTTCCTGAAGGTGTTTTTATCGTAAATTCAGTTTTCACGGGATTCGGATAGATGGATATCCCTTTGGAATTGGAAGCAACTTCATTGGTTGCCAGTACGCCACATTCAGCAGGGATTGTAAAGTCCTGAACCTGATCGTTTAGATCCGGTGCAGGCTGATTTGCCCCAATATATAATCCATTAAGTCCGCCAGGAGCTGCATTAACCCCAAGTCCTCTTTTAGCAAAGGCTTTCCAAATCATACATTTATCCACTCCACCTGTCTTAGCCAATTCTGCAGCCAGAATAGCATCTCTTCCCTGTATAAAGCTTGGGTTACAAGGCTGCAATTTAAGAGCATCCATTACCAGTTGTAATACTCTGGCGCTTCCACTGTTAGGATCTGCCAGTACATTACTGTTATAACCATATTTTTCTACATATTTCCAGTTAAGATCCCAAAGCATGGTTGCCCAAACGAAACCTATACTGTGAACATCCGGCACAGTAATAGCAATTCCCAGTATGCTGCCATTAACTTTCATACCATTTGTTCTTCCATAAGTATAATTATTTACTCCAAAATCAGGAGAATATCTTGCCGGTCTGATACCTGCTCCATTCACAGCTTCTCCGGCGGTAAATGTTCCTATTGCTCTAGGGACTGATGCATTGTCTCCAGGTCTGTTGGTGACCATCAGTGCAAAGAAGTCAGACCAGCCTTCACCCATCTGTTCGTTGGATGTGCTGTAAGATAAGCACCCGCTTCCGGTGCCTGTAAGACGGTTAGAAATTCCATGCCCGTATTCGTGAGCGATAATACCATTATCTAAGCTTGCATCCTTGTACACTGCATCAGATTTCAGTGTGGCATTGCTTACAACACCAGTAGTCAGTTCATTTACTAAGAATTCACCTTCTGATTTTCCTACCATAACTGTAGGAATGGTAATGGTATTGTCCGTTCCTCCCATACCTACAGGCTGATCGCTTGCCGGGTGATATTGTATTACGCCGATTGCTCCGGCATTCTGAAGATTTTTTGTTTTAACCGCAAAACCACAGGTCGCTGCTGTTACAACTGCTATTTTACCGGTCAGACTTCCTGCTGCAACAGCTGTACAGGCATCTGCCGGTGTTGAAAGCGCCAGATTTCCGGTTACAGGAGGATTACCTATAAGCTGAGGCCCAAAATTGGCTGTAGTGGCTACAGGAGTTCTGGCAACATAGCTTGTAGGTGAATTATAATAAAGATATCTTACCCCATTAGGTACAAAAAGAAACATTTGCATTCTTCCGCTGGTTCCGTCAGCACCCGGATTAAAGTTGGCGTTATTAAGACCGCTCCCATCTCTGGATTCTGCCAATACGGGATCATTTCCGGTACCACCGTTTCCAAAGTTGTTCGTCTGATAATTTCTCGCGGACTCCGTAAATCCAAATTTATAGAATACATCATGCATCTTGTTCGATACATAAAATAAATTGGTAACCGCTGCCGAAGTATAATTTTGCTGAGGCAGCGTTATATCCAATGGAAAATCAAACGTTCTTGCAGCTCCTCCGTCAGGAGAAAACTGTGGTGCATTTGTATTAGCCTCATCGGTATATGCAAAGGCATTATTTCCTCTCGTAATGGTATAGTGGTTGGTTCCGTCAGAATGCCACCCTTCCTGGGAAGCAGTTAAATCCCACGGATTGGTAATGAGTGTTCTGCTTCCGAATGTAGGAGCTTCAACAGGAAATGCAAAAACATTGTAAGAAGCATTATCCGGTGCCAGAACAAAGTTTTTATTTAAACTATTATCACTTGGTTCTACATAAGCCGGAAATGCCACTGGCTGGATATTTTGCCCTGAAGGCAGCTCTGTAGGCAGATGTTCGAAAGCATCATCGTGGAAATTACATGAAAGTGTTGTATTTTCCTGATACAAAACGGAACCGTCATCCGAGCTGATGATCAGGCTCCAGACATTGCTTGTTCCTTTTTCTTCTACATTGAACTGATATCCCAGAATCAATTCACCTCCTTTTGCAAAATAAACAAGATTGGTTTTTAAAGGTTCTTCTCTCCCCTCACTGTTTTTAAAAGTAGGTGAACCGTTAAATTTCTTTACAGCTTCTGCTACCAATGAATTTTTCATGGCATTTTGCTTTCCTTTTACATTGGATGGATAAGCTTTAATAAAGGTATCCGCAAAGCTCAGTACTTTACCATCTCTGATCAGGACATTGGCTGAGCTTCCAAAGACAGGAATACCATTAATCGTTTGCTGTATTCCTACAACATCACCATTTAAACTCGCTGAATGGTCAACGTTTACAATGGTGAACGCTTTAAGTTCCGGATTTATTCTTTGAAATGTTTTTTCAGCATTAACATAATCCTTAATAACCTGTTCATGTTTTTGGGCAGAAAGTATGCTAAAACTGAAGAAGGAACAAAGTAATAAGACCTTAACACTAACTAGAATTTTTTTCATATATATTACTTTTAACTGATGTTGGGTTGATTTACTTCATCAGTTAGTAGTAAAAGCAATAAAATGTTACATTATTTATAAAAAATTCCGAATAATTATTAAATAATAGTGAATAAAGAAAACTTTTAGCCTATGAAATCACAAAATAAGTCAAATTATTTCAAATTTTAATTCTATCAAAAAACAAAGTGTACAAAGACTTTTAAAAAGTTTTGTCTACATTTCTTAAAGTTGATCGGGATCACTGGAAAATTTTCTATAAAAATTATTTGAAAACAACATCCGAAAAGGATAACGGGCCCATGATCATCGTTACAAATATTGCGAGAATGACTAAAACCAGCTGATACTGATAATAAGTTTTGGACGGGTCTTCTTCTTTCACTTCAAAAGTAAACTTGATTTTTTCCGGTTTTTTAATGATCTGCCAAATGAAAACTAAAATAACGAGATTTAATAAGATGGGTACAAAAAGAAATAATTTACTTCCGGATCCGTCATTCTTTCCGCCATATCCGTGAATCGGTATAGTATCCGGGATGGAACTGTATCTTCCAAACAGATAAGCTGTATAAGCAAGAATGATTATAAAAGGTATGCAGAAAAGAAGTTTTATGTGTCTGGGGATCATTTTAACTTTTTTAAAGTTTTCTTCAGATATTTTTGAACATTTTCTCTGTCCGGAACAGTGGTAATTTCTTTTGTCAGAGCTTTTTCAAACTCAATTTTGGCTCTTGAAAATTCATTTATGCCGAAATAATACCTTCCTGCCTGATAGTAGACAAACCAAAATTCCGGGTTCATGGACTGATAATAAGGAATAAAATCTTCCGTTAATGCGATATCCTTTTTATTATCTATGGCATTACCCACTTCCTCACCTAACATTTTGGACATTTCATAATTGTTGAACTCTTCTGAATCCGCAAAAGAATCTCGGGCGATATTCAAGGCTGTTTTTGCCTTCAGGCTTTTATCAGGCATTTCATCCGAGAAAATTTTATTCAGATCGTAGCATACGAATTCGCCCAGCTGATAAGGGTTTGAAGAAACCCAGACCAGTCTTTTCTCTGGTGAAAAAATAACAGCATGATGAGCCAGCAGCTGATTGATTGCTTTTTCATTGCCATAGCCTATTTTTTTTCCTTTTAAGCCGGATCTGTCCCGTAAAATAGCGGCCATTTTTTCAGGATTGAGCTTTTCCTTTTCCTGAAGAAGTTCCTGAAGCTTTTCGTAGCGGTACTCTGAATGGCTTTCAAGGATATGCTTCTGATTCCTTTTATCGTCTTTATATGCTTCGGACTGAAAATGATTGGTACAAAATACTCTGCTGGTATTTTCAACTTTATATACTCCGAAGTTTTTAGGTGAGACCTCAATAATCACTGCATTTTTATCATGTGCGCTTCCAACCAGAATAGATTCGGAAACGAAAACCTTTCTCTTTTTTGCAATAGAAATGGCTTCATCAATATTTTTCGCGTACTGCAGAATCTCTCTTGTTACAAGGGAGATCGGGGTTTTGGCGGTTAAAGGAATTTTGGATTTTCCGGCATTGATTGTTACTGTTATTCCCTCTTTATTCATCCCGGAAACCACGCCTATCATTCCCGGCCAGCTTACGGACATATAAGGAATTCCGGTGTCCGGTTCTACAAATTCTATCAGTTTATTTTTGGCAAAATCATCTCCTACATAAAAGTCAAAATTCCTTCCGATCAGCAATTGACCATCTTCCGTATTTTCGTTCCATACGGCCAGTGAAGTACAGCCTACCATAGCGAGATCCTGCATGGCATGACCAATGTCGTGGGCTCCGTGGAGATAAAGATTCCGGAGATATTTTGGGGCAATAAAATCATATTTATCCGAGGAATATTGCGACAATCCATATAATTCTGCCTGATAATCTTCCCTTACATTCAGGTACATTTTCCTGTTGTACCATTTCAGGAATCCGCGAAGCAGTTTCTGCTTAAATTTTGACGGAACAAAGCCCTCCACTTTTGAAAAGAAGATCTCTTCCTGTTTCTGCATCAGGTTTTGGGTTAAAGCTCCATTATTATATCCAAGCTGCAAAGGATTTCCTTTGATGTAAAGTTCCCAGAGCTGCTGCTTATTTTTGGTTAAATAGTTCCGGTGAAAGCTGAACGTAGAATCATTAATCTTATTAACTTTCGGTGTTTCCAGAGTATACGAACGGAGATCCGGAATATGATGGACCGATTTTGAAATCCCACACGAAATAAGGGACAGGACAAGGAGCAGCTGAATTCCCCGGAATACTGAAATGAGCCTGTTATTTGCTTTCATTGGTGCTAATCATTTGTTTCAGGCGTTCATCCACTGTCTCTTTTCCTAGAATTTCCGCACAGGTATTGAATGCTCCGATTGTTACTCCAAGAATTCCATGCATATTCACAGACTGGCCGGTCAGGAACAGGTTATCGATCTTTGTACGGGGCGAAACCATTGTTTTAAGAGGATTATCCGAATTTTTCATGTAACCGTACATATTTCCCTCAAAGCTGCCGATATAATCCCGATAAGACAATGGCGATGATGTATAGATACTTTTTATACAATGTCTCAGGTTTGGAATCTTCTTTTCCAAGGCACTGACCATCTTTTCTGCTTTTTCCATTTTGAACTGATCGTACTTCAGTCCTCTTTCATGTTCTTCCGCTACAGTATTTACCGTTTTTTCCCAGGTTTTAACCTCATCAAAATCCATATAAGAAATTGCTGTAAGGCTTTCTGCGTAATCCAGGTGATATTTTGAGGGTGTAGAGGAAAGCATATAGGTTTCCGGCCAGTTTTCTTTGTTGTAACGGAATGCATTCCAGACCATTTCGTCTGATGAATAGTGGTATATGTTATAATTAAAGTTCGGAAATGACTGCGGTTTCAGAACCAGATAAACACTGAAACATGATGAAACGGGTTCCCAGCTCAAAACCCTGTTCAGAAACGACTTTCTCAGTCTTTCTTCTCCAATCAGCTTAATGAAGGAACGGATCTCTATGTTTGAAATGAATTTCTTCGCTGCATATTCTTTTCCTGACTTTGTTTTTACGGAAGATAAAACTCCGGTTTCGTTAAAAATAAATTCGGAAACCTCGGAATACTTATGCACTTCTGCTCCGTACTGACGAAGTTTTTTAATCAGCAGTTTGGTAATCTGGCTTCCTCCTTTTACACATTTGTAAGCACTTTGGATATAAGAATTTACCGTCAATGCATGAACATAAAACGGTGTATTTTCTGAATCGCCGCCGTATAAGAAATTGGAACCCAGCAATACTGCCTGAAGCTTTTTATCCTGAGTAACGGATTCTATGAATCTTTTGGTATTGAGGTGAAGTATTTCCTCATTATAACTGTCTTTTCCAATCACCTGATATCTCGGAAACTGTGCACATACATACTGGATTTCTTCGCAATAGTTTTCCAAGTTCTGCTTTTCATTGGGAAAATGAGTAGTAAGCTGTTCTATAAAATTTTCATAGCCCTGTGCGTGAGGATATTCAATATCTTCATCGCCAAAAGAAATCCTGTCGTAACCGTCTTCATTCATTGGGTGAAGCTCCAGATCTTCCATAATTTCAAGATAGGAAAAGAACTGATGAAGATTCTGACCTTTTGAAAGGCCTCCCAGATAGTGCACTCCGGTATCAAAGATGAGTTTCTCTCTTGAAAAGGTCTGCAGATTTCCTCCGTATTGGTTGTTTTTCTCCAGGACACAGACTTTCAGACCTTCTTTGGCCAAAATAAGAGCCGAAACAAGGCCTCCCAATCCGCTGCCGATCACAAGTATGTCGTATTCTTTTTTCAAAAGGAGAAAAGCTGTGTGTTTTTAATTCAAAAAATTAAGAAATTCAAAATAACCAATTTCTGAATTTATTTAATGATTTGAGTTTATCTATTAGTTTTCAGGGATAAAATTAGAAAAATTAATCAATATCATCCCAAAAATCGAAATAATTGAACCACTGAAGGGGATATTTTCTGATCATAGTCTCCAGATTCTGCACATAGGAATTGAGAAGCCCCTGAGAATCACGGTTTTTAATATTTTTTGCAACTCTTGCGTATAAGTGGTAATGAAGATTTTTTTCTTTCATTACATACACGTAGACTACGGGAACACCAAGACGGGAAGCAATAAGGAACGGGCCGGCCGGAAATTTTGCACTTTTTCCAAGAAGATCAGCTTCTAGATATTTTGAACCTTCAAAATAACGGTCTCCGGTGAAGCAGATGAGCTCATTATTTGACAAAGCCTGATTGATCTCAAAAATATGCGACATATCGTCTTTGACATAGATAAATTTGATATTGCTCTGCTTTACGGCAACGCTTTCAAGATATTCTTTTATAACCGTCACTTCCTGATCCGTGGTTACAAGATTGATCTGGCAGTCAAAGTCTATATCTGCAAAGAAATGTTCTGCAATTTCAAAATTCCCGATATGGGCACTGATGAGAACACCTCCTTTTTTTTCGGCCAAAAGACTGGTAAGGTTTTCAACACCATCGAATTCGTAGGTATATTTTTCTCTTAAACCTGCAGAAATTGCAGTTTTATCAATCAGAACCTTTCCAAAAGTAAAATAGCTTTTGAATATGGAAGCTTTTGATTTCCAATATCCATAGCCCAGTCTTTTCTGAAAATAGCAGAAGATGTAGTGATTGCTCTTTTTGAGAAATAAAAAGTAATAGGAAGCTACAAAATAGAGCACAGCATATGAACTCCGGATCCCGATATTTCCAATACACCAAACGAATATTTTATATCCTAAAATGGTTCCTTTAGATTTACCTTTCCATTTGTTCATGAGTATAGTTTACCTATTTATCAATATACCAGTGTAACAACATTTGAAAGCTATTGTTACACTGGTACATTTTTCTATTGTTACTTATTAAAGAATAAAGTTCAATCGATAGTTATGCGTTTTTTTCAGCGATCTTTTGTTCGATGGTAGTATAAAAATCATCAAACGTAACCATTTTTTTAAAATCTGCCTCTCCTAATTTCACTCCGAAATTAGATTCTATTACCACGACCATGTCGATATAGTCCAGACTGTCCAGCCCGAGCGTTTTTTTCAGGTTGGCATCATTGCTGATCTCATCACCATCCACTTCAAATTCGTTTACTAAGAAATCATTAACGATGTCAACAATTTTTTCCCTTTCCATGTTTTTAATCAAATTTTTTAACTATTAATGCGGAGTTGGTTCCCCCAAATCCGAAAGAATTCGACAAAAATACGTCAATTTTTTGATTTTTCGTTTTTGAGACTAAATTTATCTTTTTCGCCTCATCGTCAGGGTTTTCCAGATTGATATTCGGTGCAACGAAATCATTCTGCATCATCAGAATTGAGTAAACTACTTCACTTGCGCCTGCCATCCAGCATTCATGCCCGGTCATGGACTTGGTAGAACTTACAGGAACTTCGCTTCCGAAGATCTCATGAATGGCTTTTGCTTCATTGGCATCCCCGATCGGTGTAGAGGTTGCATGAGCATTGATATAGTCGATATCTTCTGCTTTTAATCCGGATTGCTTTAAAGCTCTGTCCATCGCTAGGGCCGGACCGTCTACATTCGGAGTTGAGATATGTCCTCCGTTTGAAGAGAAACCATACCCTACAATCTCTGCAAGAATGGTTGCCCCTCTTTTCTGCGCAGATTCCAGGCTTTCCACGATAAGACTGGCAGCTCCTCCACTTGGGATAAGGCCGTCTCTTCCTGCATCAAAAGGTCGTGAGGCTTTAGTTGGCTCATCTTCCCTTACAGAGAAAACGCCTAATCCGTCAAAACTAGCCATTGAATATTTGTTCGTTTCCTGAGCCCCTCCACAGATGATCATATCCTGAAAACCGTTTTTGATCATCATGTATGCAAGTCCCAAAGAGTGGGAACCGCTTGCACAGGCTGCACTGATGGTAAGATTTATTCCTTTCAGCTTAAAAATTGTTGAAAGGTTCATTGTTACTGTAGAATTCATTGATTTGAAAATCGCACCCGACCCCATCAATGTTGTATCTTTCTTTTCTCTGGCAATATCGATAGATTCTACTACTGCCTGAGAAACACTGTCGTTTCCGTAAAGAATTCCCACTTCATGGGCATCCAGAAAATCCTGGTCTATACCTGCCTGATTTAACGCGTCTGTTGTAGCAAGATAAGCATATTCGCTTTCCTCGCCCATGCTTACACGCTGACGTCTGTTAAGAAGGTTTTTAAGATCCGGCTTCGGTACGACTCCTGTAAGGCCTGATCTGAACCCGAACTCTTTTCTTTCCTGTACTAAAGCGATACCGGATTTTCCTTGATATAGGGATTCCCTGACTTCTTCCAAAGAGGTCCCGATGCAAGAATAAATTCCCATTCCGGTAATTACAACCCTATTTTCCATTCTTTATATTAATTTAACAATGTATCAGTCTAGCAGGGTAACAATAATATTGAGATTTCAGCAACATTATTACATTGTTATATTGTTCATTATTTTTATGAGTAAATTCCTCCGTTAATGTTCACTACTTCACCTGTTATATAAGAAGCTTTCCTGGAAGCTAAAAATACAACCAGATCCGCCACTTCTTCTGCTTCTCCAAACCTATTGGCCGGGATCATTGCTTTCAGTTCGTCTTCATTAAAGCCTTCTGTCATATCTGTTCTGATAAATCCGGGAGCTACCGCGTTGACGGTAATATTTCTTTTGGCAACTTCCTGGGCTAGTGCTTTTGTTGCGCCTACCAAGGCTCCTTTTGCTGCAGAATAATTGGTTTGTCCTGCAGTTCCTTTTACCCCGGAAACAGAAACCATATTGATGATTCTTCCGTATTTATTGCGTAAAAGTTTCTGAATAAAGAAATTGGTAACGTTAAAGAAACCGTTCAGGCTTGTATTGATCACACTGTTCCAGTCTTCGCTCTGCATCCACATGAATAATCCGTCTCTTGTAATGCCGGCGTTGTTTACAATTACCTCAACTATAGCATCAGGATTTCTGTCCTGCCATTCGGTTAAAACGGCCTGGCTTTCCTCTGCATTTGCTACATCAAATTTAAGAATTTCTCCTGTAGCTCCCAATTCTTCTACTTTAGCTAAAGTTTCCTTTGCTGCCACTTCATTGGAAGTGTAGTTGATGAGTATATGGTAATTTTTTTCTTCTGCCAGTTTTATACAGACTGCTCTTCCGATTCCCCTTGAGCCGCCTGTTACAATTGCACATTTCATGTGTTAGTGTTTATTTTAGTTTTAGTTTTTTTTATTCTATTTTTATCCTTATCTGTATGACAGTTTATTATCACTGATAATTACATTGTCTTTAAATATTTCTTAACTTCCTCAAGGTATGGATACATTACCATATCATCAGAGAACGCCGGAATGATCTTTCTTATTTCGTCATACAGTTCTTTGGTAGAAGATGACACTTTATCCTGAAAACCAAGATATTCAACAGCCTGAATGATTGTAATGGCTTCAATAGCCAATACTTCAAATGCATTCTCGATCACTTTTCTGCAAATCACCGCAGCATTGGTTCCCATGCTTACAATATCCTGATTATCATTATTATTAGGTATACTGTGAACGTACATTGAGTTGGACAACATCTGGCTTTCTGCCGTAGTAGAAGTTGCCGTAAACTGAACGCCCTGCATTCCGAAATTGAAGCCTAATTTACCTAAATTTACGAAAGGCGGCAAAATTTCGTTGATCTTTGCATTTAAAAGGTAGTTCAACTGCCTTTCTGCCAACATCGTCAGCTTGGTAACAACGATTTTCAGCTTATCCATTTCCAATGAAATATAGTCTCCGTGGAAATTTCCGCCATGATATACATGTTTATCCTCCACATTAATAATCGGGTTGTCATTGGCTGAATTGATCTCATTTTCAAGAACTTTCTCAGTATATTCCAATGTATCCAAAACCGGACCTAAGATCTGGGGAACACATCTTAAGGAATAATATTCCTGAACTTTTTCCTTAAATACTTTTTCCTGCTCTTCAAAATGGGTATAAAGGTGGTCTTCTCTTTTTCTGATCAGTTTACTGTCTGATAAATGAGCACGCATTCTTTCAGCAACTTTCTGCTGACCATAATGTTTTTTTGTACCATTCAAAGCTTCTGACAGATGATCGTCATAAGCCTGAACAATCTCATTGATAGCACAGGAAAGCCTGATTGAAATATCGGTTAACTGATTTGCTTTGTAAGCGTTAACGATTCCTATTCCGGACATAACAGAAGTCCCGTTCATCAAAGCCAGACCTTCTCGGATCTCTACTTTAATCGGCTGCAATCCTTCGGTTTCAAAAACTTCTTTTGTGGCTTTTCTTTCACCTTTATAGAAAACTTCACCTTCTCCGATCAGAACCAAAGCAAGGTGGGCAAGCTGTACTAAATCGCCACTTGCGCCAACTCCTCCGTGCTCGAAAATCAATGGTGTAATATCTCTGTTGATCAATTCTTTAAGCAAATGAATAACAGACTGGTGAACTCCCGAATTTCCAAGCGAAAGTGTATTGAGTCTTGCCAGCATACAGGCTTTTACTTCCTGGGCAGGCAATGGGTTTCCGATTCCTGAAGAGTGGCTTCTGATCAGGTTATACTGGAGCTGATGGGTATCTTCATCACTAATCTTGAACTGAGCCATCGGTCCAAAACCGGTATTGACCCCGTATATTACTTTATTTTTCGAAAATTCCTTTAAAAACTGAAAACTTGCCTCTACTCTATCCAAAAGTGATTCGTTCAGTTCAATTTTCCCGTTCTCAATGATAATTTTTTGAAAATCCTTCAGTTCTAAAAAGTTGTTTATTTTCATCAATTAAAAGTAATAGTTGCTAATTTTGTAAAATATTAATTATTTGTCACTAATTTAGCGGCAAAGATAGAAGTTATTATTAAAATAAAAAATCAAGATGAGCAAAGAATTTGTTGATGTTCTTGTAATCGGCGCCGGGCCTTCCGGCTGCGTATCTTCTTCATACTTAAAGAAGAACAATGTCAACGTAAAGGTAGTCGAAAAAACAAAGTTCCCAAGACTGGTAGTTGGTGAAAGCTTAATCCCCAGAGTAATGGATCATTTTGATGAAGCCGGACTTTTTCCAGCTTTGGATAAAATGGGCTTTGAAAAAAAACTGGGGGCACGTTTTTTAAGAGGCGACGAGGTCTGCATTTTTGATTTCAGTGATAAATTCGGAGAGGGCTGGAACTGGACCTGGCAGGTTCCGAGGGCTGATTTTGATAATACGCTGGCTCAGGAAGTGATCAACAAAGGTATTGACCTTGAATTTGAAACAGAAGTTATTGATATTCAATTTAACGGTACAGATTCTATAACTACTGTAAAAAACAAGGATGGTGAAACAAAGGAGATCCATTCTAAATTTGTGATTGATTCCAGCGGCTACGGAAGAGTACTTCCAAGATTGCTTGATCTTGAAAAACCGTCAAAACTTTCTCCGCATTCTGCTATTTTCTCTCATGTAGAGGATATTAACAGAGAGGAGGGAGAAGAAGGCACTTTAATTTCTTTTGACATTATTGAAACTGAAGTATGGCTGTGGGTAATTCCTTTTTCCAACGGAAATACGAGTGTAGGAATTGTAGGCCCTACGGAATATATAGAAAAACTGTCTGAGAACGGTAATCCGACAGAGGCATTAAGGAAAGCTATTTCTCTCTCTGATTATTATGTACAACGTTTTGGTAATGTAGATTTTATTTTTGAACCAAGACATCTGAAAGATTATTCATGCTCGGTAAAGCAATTATTCGGGGATGGATATGCACTGACAGGAAATGCATCTGAGTTCCTTGATCCTGTTTTCTCTTCGGGAATGGCATTTGCTACAGAATCGGGAATGCTTGCTGCTAAACTGGCCTTAAGACAACTTAACGGTGAGAAAATTGACTGGCAGAAAGAATATACGGATTATATTCTTTACGGCGTAGATGTTTTCACGACTTATGTAAAGGAATGGTATACGGGAAATCTTCAGGAATTATTTTTCCACCAGCCTGAAAATCCTGACGTAAAGAAAAAGATCTGTGCGGTTTTAGCAGGATATGTCTGGAACAAGGAAAATCCTTTTGTGAAAAAACATGATACGGTTATTAAAAATCTTGCAAACCTCATCAAAATGGAAAAGCAGGAACAGCAAAAAGAATCATAAAAAAACGGTCTGAATATTTTTCAGACCGTTTTTGTTTTTATTTAGTTGCTTTTTTAATTTCTGCTCCGAGTTTTTTACCTGTAACTTCATAAGCTCCTGCAATCCTGCCATATTCCCACGCAAAATCCTTGTTCATCTTTTTCCCTTGAATTTTATCAGCCTGTAATCTCATGACCACATTGGAAGGGTTATCGGTTTCCACGAAGGTAAGGTCTGCAGTCAGTTTTGCCTCCTGTGAACCGATCATTCCACCATACCAGCCTGCATAGATCCATTTTGCGTCGATGATCAGTGTGTACTTGGCCTTAATATCATTTTTAAAGGTAATTTTTTTTGATTTGCTGTTTACTCCTTCAAAGAAATAATTCAGATATTCTGAATCTTTAAATTTTCCCCATTGATATTCCCAGTTCTGCCAAACCTTTTCATTTTTTTTAGCTGTAATATCTGCTTTTCTGTTTTCAATATACTGCGCTTCTGTAAAGTTTTTCTCCTGATAAACAGCTTTATCAAATTTTAACTGGACATTGACTTCTGTCTGGTCTTTTAAGAAATCAAAGTTTCCTGATTCAAAGTTGATTTGATTCTGAGCAAAAGCCACTGTTGTAATTGCCACAAACACTAGCAATAATAATTTTTTCATAGTTTATAATTTTTCTAAAAATTTGAAGTTTCAAATATATTATAAAAATAGTCCCAATAAATTATTATTTTTTTTCTTTATAATGATTTGCCTTTAAAGCTAACATTTTTGAAGTTTTTGCATAGCACTCAGCAATCCTGTCGTTATGGTTTGGAATTCCGATTACATTATCTCCGGTTGCCTCCACACCTTCTACAACCAGTAAAACATGATCCGGGTTATTGGTTTCTACAAAGGTCATTCTGGAATTCAATTTGGCAGGCTCATTAATAACCCCGCCAAACCAACCCTGGGAAATCCATGTAGGCTCTACAATAAGTGTATATTTTGTCTGTTCAATATTCGTGGCAGCTTTGATGTCAATATTTTTATTCCATGATGCTAAAAACTTATCCGGAAAACTTGTTTCTTTGGAGTACTCCCAATCTTTCCTCCATTTTTCAGCCTCTTCTTTACCGCCGGTTTGCTCAATATCGTCCATTCTGTCCTTCATATACTGTTCTTCACTGATTTTCTTTTTTGCAAAAGTGACTCCATCGAATTTAAAAACTACTTTAATAAATTTCTGGTCCTTCAGGAATCTGTAATCTCCGGAAACAACTCTTACTCTTTGCGCCATTAAGCCTGTGAAAAGAGTTATTAGAATGAGAAAAAATATTTTTTTCATAGTAATGCTGTGTCTTTATCTTAAATCTATAAATGTGATAGGTTTTCTGCTGTTCGGATTAAAAACCGTTTTGGAAAGGATATCAAAATCCACCACTTCAATCTTAGGACTTACCCTCAGTTTTGCACGGAAGTGATCACGTACTTCATTAACGAAGGTTTCATGCTCCTGTTCCGTACTCAGTTTGATGATAATTTCATCCAGGCCTATTTCATTGGACTGAATAACGATCTGATAGCATAAAATAGTATTGAAGTCATTTAAAATATCATTCATCGCAGGCGGATACAGCGTTGTTCCTTTATACTTGATCATCTGCTGTTTTCTCCCTACAACAGGCCCCAGTCTCATGGTATTCCTTCCGCAGCCGCATGATTCATAATGGGCTTTTACGATATCTCCTGTTTTAAAACGCAACAAAGGAATAGCCTCCACCCCTAAAGTAGTGATGGTTAATTCTCCGTTTTCCCCTTCTCCGACAGGACTTTCATCATCATCAAGAATTTCCGTGATAATAAGTTCCGGGTGATGATGACCACCGATCTGGAATTCACATTCCGTGAAGGCGGTACTCATTTCTGTAGAAGCGTAGGTTGAGAATAATTTAATATCCCATTTTTCCTTGATCTTCTGGGAAAGAATATTGTCTGTAAAATCCTGATTTTTGATACTTTCACCAATGCATACTGCTCCGTAAACACTGGATTTTTTATAATCTAATCCATGCTTTTCCGCATAATCTATCATTTTCAAAAGGAAAGACGGAACGGTAATTAAATATTTAGGCTTATATCTGAAAATAGAATCCCACTGCAGTTCGGGAATTCCGGGTCCCATTCTTACCACACTGGCTCCCATTTTCCTTAGTCCTAAAAAATAGGCAAGACCTGCCATAAATCTCTTATCAATTGTAGTAATCATCTGTACAACATCTCCTTTCTGAATACCTGCGCATGCAAAAGAAATGGCTTCGTTGTAAGCTAATCTTTCAAGGTCATTATCTGACAACCCGAAAGTTACCGGATCACCCAAAGTACCTGAAGTAGTACTGTAGTCTACAATTTTATCCTGCGGAATACAGAAAAAATCGTGATTGTATTGCTGAAGATCGTTCTTCGTTGTTGTCGGAATTTTTCGCAGATCTTCCAACGTACGGATATCTGCAGGATTGATATTGTTTTCTTTGAATAGCTTCTGATAAAAGGGCGAATAAGTTTCAAGATAAGCCAGCAGTTTCTGAAGTTTTTCCTCCTGAAACTTTTTTATTTCCTGAATATCTGATTTTTCGATGGCCGGATAGAATTCCAATGATTGTAATTTTTAAAAGACAAATGTATTAAATATTAAAATGTATTCTGTGTTTGTGCACTAATGTATTCACGTATTTATGATTCATATGCAAGCACATGATTTTATCTTTGAAAGGTGAAAGTTTGTGTGTTTATATTTCCCGCGGTATTGGCTGTGGTTACTTTTAAAGTATGCAAACCTGAGCCTTTGGGACATTTTTCATCAAAAGTATAGACAAAATCATCTTTTGTACGGGAAAAACGAAACCATTTTCCATCCAGCTCTGCACGGAATGAAACGATATCACCAATTTTGGTTGTTCCTTTCAGCCGTAAAGTACTGCTGTTTATAAGGGTTCCGTCTTTCCAGCCTGCAGAAACAGAAGGCAGATTTTGATCTATCAGCAGAACAGCTGTCCCGAGCCTGTTAAATTCCGTCTCTATCCAATCACCGCTCCACTTACCTTTGACAACGTCTTTATCACTTCCATAATCGAACAGGACAACTGCTTTTCCTTTTTCTTCATTGTTTAGCTTTCTGTTAGGCCTTATTTTTAAAGTGTAATTATCATGCACCGGGATATACGGATTTTGAAGAACAATGGTATTTGAGGCAGCATCTGCATTAGTACCTGATTTTTCAGTCATTTGAAAATTCGCAGCATCATACAGTGCATTTTTACTAAGATTAATTTCTGCATTTTCAGTAGTGATCGTTTTTCCTTCATTAGGCATGATTACTTTACCAGTAAATGGAACTTTATCTGAATTTTTATTTAAACGGACTTTTGTTGCCATCCGGCTTGTATTTCCGTTGACATCTTTTAAAACAATTTCAATATTGTGAGTCTCTTCATCCTGAAGTTTAACAATTCCGCTTAAATCAGACACACTGTAGTTATTCAGCTTCATTCCCGGCAAAGAAGATAAATGCTGAATGCTCATTTTATCTTTTGTAAATTTGGTATAATCTATACAGCCATTAATATAGCGGGTATCATCATAGCCTACTTTATCAATGGAAAAACCGTAAATCTGCTTGTCATCCATCCATAATTCTGCATGATAAATTCCAAGATTAAACCCTTGATTGGCTTTATCCACAGCCTTAACAGCAAAGCTTATTTCCGGTGAATTTACCTGAATAACATCCGTTGTGTAGATATTTCCTGCTTTTTTAACAGCAATGGTGTTTGCTCCTGGTTCGTAAGTACTG
Source organism: Chryseobacterium sp. MIQD13 (assembly GCF_050496705.1). Classification (NCBI taxonomy): domain Bacteria; kingdom Pseudomonadati; phylum Bacteroidota; class Flavobacteriia; order Flavobacteriales; family Weeksellaceae; genus Chryseobacterium; species Chryseobacterium sp. MIQD13. The sequence goes on along the minus strand of NZ_JBNWAF010000002.1, from coordinate 1,088,674 downwards.
AAACGTCTGTCATACCAATAAAGTCCACTAATAGTCGGAACAACCTGGTCAGGAATATTAAAACCAAAAAGCAAAGGGTTGATGCATTCTTCAGTTTTTGTATCCCTTATCTCAAAATGTAAGTGCGGGCCTGCTGAACCTCCGGTATTCCCGCTCAAAGCGATAAGCTGTCCTTTTGTTACAGGAAACTGTCCGGGAGAGAAACTGATATCCTGTTCCCATTTTTCGTCTTTGTACTGTTTTTCTTTTACATATTTATCCAGTCCGTCGAAGTATTTATTGAGATGGGCATATACTGTGGTATAGCCATTAGGATGAGTAATATAAACTGCGTTTCCAAAACCATAGCGTTCCACTTTTATCCTGCTTACATAACCGTCTGCTGCAGCAACAACCGTTAAATTTTCCTGACTGTTGGTCCGCAGATCTAATCCCATATGAAAATGATTGGAACGGACAGCTCCAAAGTTAGCCGCCAGCTGCATTGGGATATTCAACGGATTCCGGAAATAATTCTGTGGATAATTATTCTGAGCTGATACTATGATACCGTTAAGGAAATAAACAACGAGGATTAATTTGCAGAAAATCTTCATACAGCATTTGATTTTAGGGTCTATTTAAATTTATGAAATTTTATAATATAATGGAATGGAAATCTGAACAGTCTGGAGTTACCTGAGAGAAAAGAATTCTCAACCACGGAGTACACAGATTTACACAGATGATTATGTAAAAAATATGCCATTGTTAAATAAAGGCTTTTATTTTAGGTTTTGGCTAAAGCCTGATGAATGTAGTTTTATTTTTAATTTTTCAGGTTGGTTAAAACCTACTTCTATCGAATGAAATAGTTGTGAAATACAATGCAAACCGTAAGAAAAAATTGACCTGTTCACCATTGACCATTCATCTCCCAGCCACATTCCGCATTTATATTTCTGAAATTGAAGTTTTTAATAGATATAACCTAAATAAAACATATATTATAAACCGACAAAAATCACTAAATTTGCAGACTTAATTAATCAACGATATTGAGATATTTACAATGAGCCAATTTAAAGAATACAAAAACCTCAACCTTATTGACGTAGCCGAAAATGTAGCGGAATTTTGGAAACAGAATAAAACGTTCAGTAAAAGTGTTGAGATCCGTGAGGGTAATCCCGAGTTTGTTTTTTATGAAGGTCCGCCTTCAGCAAACGGTATGCCCGGAATTCACCACGTTATGGCCAGAGCATTAAAGGATATTTTCTGTCGTTATCAGACCCAAAACGGAAAACAGGTTTTCCGTAAAGCGGGTTGGGATACACACGGACTTCCTGTGGAACTGGGCGTAGAAAAAGAATTAGGAATTACTAAAGAAGATATTGGCAAAAAAATCTCTATTGAAGACTACAACAAAGCCTGCCGTGAAGCGGTAATGCGATATACAGACGTATGGAATAACCTTACGGAAAAGATCGGATACTGGGTAGACCTTGAAGATCCTTACATCACCTATAAGTCAAAATATATGGAGACGGTTTGGTGGTTGTTAAAACAATTGTACGATAAAGAATTGCTGTACAAAGGTTACACCATACAGCCTTATTCTCCAAAAGCAGGAACAGGACTTTCTTCCCATGAGCTGAACCAGCCGGGAACATATCGTGATGTTTCGGATACAACAGTTGTGGCACAGTTCAAGGCGAAAAAAGAAACTTCCGACCTGTTTAATGATGTGGATGGTGACGTACATGTTTTAGCATGGACTACCACTCCATGGACATTACCTTCCAATACAGCTCTTGCCGTAGGAAGAGATATTGAGTATGTTTTGGTTAAAACATTCAACCAATATACGTTTGAGCCGATAACAATTGTTTTATCCAGAGTTCTCGTACCGAAAGTATTCGGTAAGAAATATGCAGAAGGAACAGACGAAGATTTTGCAAATTACACTGCAGAAAGCAAGGTTATCCCGTTCAAAGTAATCAAAGAATTCACCGGAGAAAAATTAGCCGGAACTCAATATGAGCAGCTGATCCCATGGTTTACGCCTGCTGAATCCCCTGAAAAAGCATTCAGAGTGATTATCGGGGATTTTGTAACCACTGAGGACGGTACAGGTATCGTTCACATCGCGCCTACATTTGGTGCAGATGATGCCAGAGTTGGAAAGGAAAATGGAATTCCGCCAATGTTGGTAAAAGATGGGAATGACAACCTTGTTCCTCTTGTGGACTTACAGGGTAAATTCATCAAAGGAGAAAATGTGCCTGATGTATTTTCAGGAAAATATATCAAGAACGAATATTATGATGACGGAACCGCTCCTGAAAAATCCTGGGATGTAGAACTGGCTATCGTTCTGAAAACAGAAAACAAAGCTTTCAAAGTAGAAAAATATGTTCACAGTTATCCACACTGCTGGAGAACTGACAAACCAGTATTGTACTATCCGTTGGATTCATGGTTTGTGAAAATGACGGCTGTAAAAGACAGACTGGTTAATTTAAACAAAGAAATCAACTGGAAACCAAAAGCTACCGGAGAAGGACGTTTTGCCAACTGGCTTGAAAATGTAAACGACTGGAATTTATCCCGTTCAAGATACTGGGGTATTCCGTTGCCAATCTGGAGAACGGAAGATCTTAAAGAAGAAAAGATCATAGGGTCTGTAGAAGAACTTTACAATGAGATTGAAAAATCTGTTGCTACAGGATTGATGAAAGAAAATCCGTTCAAAGGTTTTATAATCGGAAATATGTCTGAACAAAACTATGAACTGGTAGATCTTCACAAAAATGTAGTGGATAAAGTGGTTCTGGTTTCAGATTCAGGAAAAGCAATGAAGCGTGAAAGCGACCTTATCGACGTTTGGTTCGATTCAGGGTCTATGCCTTATGCTCAGCTGCATTATCCGTTTGAGAACAAGGAAATGATCGATAACAATAAAGCTTTTCCTGCAGATTTCATTGCAGAAGGAGTTGATCAGACACGCGGATGGTTCTATACGCTTCACGCGATTGGCACGGCAGTTTTTGATTCTGTTGCTTACAAAAATGTTATGAGTAATGGGCTTGTTCTGGATAAGAACGGTCAGAAAATGTCAAAACGTTTAGGAAATGCTGTAGATCCATTTGAAACACTTTCCGTATACGGACCGGATGCTACCAGATGGTATATGATCTCAAATGCAAATCCTTGGGAGAACCTGAAATTTGATATCGAAGGAATTGATGAGGTAAGAAGGAAATTCTTCGGAACACTTTACAATACCTATTCATTCTTTGCATTATATGCGAATGTAGACGGATTCAATTATTCTGAAAAAGAAGTGGAAAACCGTCCGGAAATTGACAGGTGGATCCTTTCTGAACTGAATCTTTTAATTAAAGAAGTAAAAGCATTCTACGAAGATTACGAACCGACAAGAGTAGCCAGAGCCATCAGCACATTTGTGAATGACAATCTGAGCAACTGGTATGTAAGGTTATGCAGAAGACGTTTCTGGAAAGGAGATTATTCTGATGACAAGATTTCTGCTTACCAGACTTTATATACCTGTCTTGAAACTGTTGCTAAATTATCCGCACCTATTGCTCCGTTCTTTATGGATCAATTGTATCAGGATTTAAATAAAGTAACAGGTAAAGAAAACTGTGAATCTGTACACTTAACGGATTTCCCTGTTGCTGACGAAAATCTGATCGATCAGGATCTTGTAGAAAAAACACACCTGGCGCAGAATATTACCAGCATGGTTTTCTCCCTGAGAAAGAAAGAAAACGTAAAAGTTCGTCAGCCATTGCAGAAAGTATTGGTTCCGGTACTGGATTCCAAAACAGAAGAGCAGATTCTGGCGGTTGCAGAGCTGATCAAACAGGAAGTGAACGTTAAAGAATTACAGTTGATCAATGCAGAAGAAGCATCACATCTGATTGTAAAACAGATCAAACCGAACTTCAAAGCTTTGGGTCCTAAATTGGGAAAAGATATGAAAACGGTAGGCGGAGCAATTGCTGACTTCAATGCAGAACAGATTGCCAGTCTTGAAAAAGAAGGAAAAATAGACATTCAGGGCTATGAGATCACGCTTGATGACGTGGAAATCTCTACAAAAGACATCCCGGGATGGACGGTAACTTCCGATGGAAAAACAACTGTGGCATTAGATTTGACGTTAACAGACGAGTTAAAATCTGAAGGTATTGCAAGAGAGTTCATCAACAGAATTCAGAACCTGCGAAAAGAGAAGGACTTTGAACTTACAGACAGAATTAAAATCTCCATTGAAGAAAATTCTCCTTTCCTTGAAGATGTAAGGAAAAATGAAGAATATATTTCATCCGAGGTCTTGTCAAATAAAATAGAAATTGTATCTTCACTTTCAAATTTTAACGAAATCGAAATAGATGAGGTTAATTTTAAGGTAAATGTTGAAAAAAATTAACATATAGTTAATGTATTTCAAAATCCATTTCATAATTTTATTAAAAAAGAGAAAAGAATATGTCAGACGAAAGAGTAAGATACAGCGATGCTGATTTACAGGAATTTAAGGCAATTATAAAAGAAAAAATAGAAAAAGCAGAAAGGGATCTTCAACTGATCAGAGAAAGTTTCATCAATGACCAGAATAATGGTACAGATGATACCTCTCCTACATTCAAAGCTTTTGAAGAAGGAGCCGAGACGCTGAGCAAAGAACAGAACTCTATTTTAGCAGGACGCCAGGAAAAATTCGTGCGTGATCTTAAAAATGCTTTGATCCGAATCGAAAATAAGACCTATGGTGTATGCAGAGTAACCGGAAAGCTGATTCCTAAGGAAAGACTTTTAGCTGTTCCTCACGCTACGCTGAGCATTGAAGCGAAAAACATGCAGAAATAAGCCGCAAGGTTTGTAAAAATAATATTGGGTTTATATCGTATTCAAGGATACTTTATAAACCTAATTTTTAATGTATACCCATGAGCGAAATATTAATTTTAACAATTATTGTGGCCGCAGTTTTATTGTTTTTCAACAGGGAGTGGATCAAAAACAGATTCTTTCCTGATCAGCATAAAAATTACACCATCGATGATCAGTTTAATTCCGATAAACGCGACAGGGAAAAAGAAATTGACAGACTTTTGAGTAAGATGGGCAAAAACGGCATCAGTGACCTGTCCGCAAAAGACAGAAAAAGACTTGATGAGCTGTCCAAAATGTAACAATATAAAACAGAAAAGAAAATGGAATCTATCATAGTACATCCTAAAAATCCTATGGAACTGAGTGCACTGAAAAGTGTGTTAAAGGAAATGAACATTAAATTTGAAAAGGCTCATACCAAAAACACTTTCCATACAGAAAAAGTAGCCAAGAAAATATATGATAAGAAGAATTCTGATAAACCGTCTAAACCAAAAGGATTGTAATGAAAAAGATCTTAGCTATAACATTTCTGGTATTGTTAATTGATCAGGCTTCCAAAATTTATATCAAAACCCATTTTAATCTGGATGACAGCGTCAATGTTTTTCCTGGTTTCAAACTTACTTTCGTAGAGAATCCGGGAATGGCTTATGGACTTCATTTCGGAGGAATTATCGGGAAATATTTCCTGGTGATCCTAAGACTCTTCCTGATCGGCGGAATGGTTTATATGTTCAAGAAATGGCTGCAGCAGGGAGCATCCAATTACCTTCTGATTCCGATGGCCGTTATTTTTGCCGGCGCTATCGGTAATCTTATTGACGGAATGTTTTACGGACTGATCTTCGACAGCGGAACAGTGTATGACCCAAGTATCGACAGATGGATCGGATATGGAGGAATTTCTAAATTTGTTCCTCCCGGACAGGGCTATTCTGCCTTTATGAAAGGCTGTGTGGTAGATATGCTTCACTTTCCTCTGGTAGACTGGTATGTTCCAGATAGCTGGCCTTTGATAGGAGGAAAACATATTGAGTTCTTTAAATACATCTTCAATGTGGCAGATTCAGCCATTACAGTAGGAGCTGCCTTATTATTAATATTCAGAAAAAAGGCTTTTCCTAACGGGCTTGAGTTTTAAAAACGGTATTCCGGATGAAAAAAGTAATTAAAAATATTTTTAAAATTTTCCTGCTTCTTCTTGTGGCAGGAATTATTTTTATAGCATGGGCCAACTACAGCATCAGAAAAGAAAGCAGCGCTTTTGTTTCCTACAAGATTTCTGATGTCCCGGAAACCAAAGTAGCCCTGCTTCTTGGAACCGGGAAAACATTAAGTAATGGAATGCCTAATGCTTATTTCTACAACAGGATTCAGGCAGCTATAGATTTATATAAAAGCGGAAAAATCAAATATATTATTGTAAGTGGAGACAACAGCAGTAAGGATTATAATGAACCGGAAGACATGCAGCTTACTTTAATGAAATACGGTATTCCAAAGGAAAGGATCATAATGGATCATGCCGGATTCCGCACACTGGATTCCGTTGTAAGAGCTAAAGAGATTTTCGGGCAGAATAAACTGGTCATCATTTCACAGAAATTTCACAATGAAAGAGCTGTTTTTCTGGCAAAAGAGAATGGCATGGAAGCTTTCGGATATAACGCCAATGACGTGAATAAATATGCCGGATTGAAGACAAATCTCAGAGAATATCTTGCAAAAGCAAAAGTATACTGGGATTTGCTTTTCGGAGTACAGCCGAAATTCGGAGGAGAAAAGATTATTATTCCTTAAATTTTCCTTGTTTGGTATATCATTAAGAAGATCAGTACATTTTTTTCAGCCAAAATTTCCCAGGATTTTATTTTTTACATAAACATCCGCGCAAATCTGTGTAATCTGTGGGAGATTAATTAAATTTGTAATTCATTAATTTTTTAAATAATTTAAACAAATGTCAAGAATTCTTACCGGCATACAAGCCACCGGAACCCCCCATCTTGGAAATCTCCTTGGGGCGATTATTCCTGCTATTGAACTTTCCAAACAGGAAGGAAATGAATCATTTTTATTTATTGCGAACCTTCATTCTTTAACGCAGATTAAAGATGCACAGGTTCTGAAACAGAATACCTACGAAATTGCTGCGGCTTGGCTTGCTTGTGGGCTGGATACGGAAAAAACATATTTTTACAGACAGAGTGATATCCCTGAAACCTGTGAACTTTCTTGGCATTTATCATGTTTTTTTCCTTACCAAAGATTAACACTTGCCCATTCATTCAAGGATAAGGCAGACAGGCTTCAGGATGTGAACGCCGGACTGTTTACCTATCCTATTCTGATGGCTGCAGATATCTTACTGTATGATGCAGAGATTGTTCCTGTAGGGAAAGATCAGCTTCAGCATCTGGAGATTGCCCGTGATGTGGCATCAAGGTTTAATAATCAGATGGGTGAAGTTTTGGTTTTACCTCAGGCTGAACTTCAGGAAGAAACAAAATATGTTCCCGGAACCGATGGCCGTAAAATGTCTAAATCAATGGGGAACATCATCAATATTTTCTTACCCGAAAAGGAACTGAAAAAGCAGGTAATGAGTGTGGAAACAGATTCAAAATCTCTGGAGGATCCAAAAGACCCTTCAACAGATAAGGTTTTTGCCATCTATGAGCTGATCGCTACTCCTGAGCAGACAGAAGAATTGAGAGCGAAATATCTGGCCGGAAACTTCGGCTATGGACACGCTAAAGCTGAACTTTTAAATCTTATCCTGACCCGTTTTGCTAAAGAAAGAGAATTGTTCACCTATTACATGAACAATCTGGATGAACTGGAAGCTAAACTTCAGGAAGGTGCTGCAAAAACAAGAGTTGTTGCCACAGAAACCATTAAAAGAGTAAGAGCAAGCTTAGGAATTTAAACATTAAGATAAATGAGCATTATTTTTGGAAAGGATAAAGTAATGCATGCCATCTTCGAAATTATAGACAATATCCCATCCGGGATATTGTTTTATTATGGTCTTAATGATAGACAGCCCCAAACCTGTAGAACTGTGATCTGAACCACTTTTGTAAAAACGGTTGAAGATCTGTGTTTCATCTAACGGAATATCGCGGCCACTATTCTGAAAAATCAGACGGTTGTCTTCTATAATAATATTAACAGTTCCTTCCTCTTTGTTGTACTTAACCGCATTTTTAAGCAGATTGGAAAGCAAAATATCTGCAAGATCCGGATTAAATTCTGCCCCAAAGAACCCTTTTTCAGTAATGCTGACATGAACTTTCTTAAATTCGATAAAGTCTTCGTAGCTTTTAACGAGTTCGGAAATTAATTCATTAAAATCAACTTTTGATGTTTTATTGAACTGGCTGTTCTCTATTTTGGAAAGCATGAGGAGGGATTTATTCAGTCCTGCCATCCTTCTCAGGTCTCCTTTTACTTCGGTAAGGAAATTCATATTTTTCCTGTCAAGATCATCATTCTGGATCATTAAATCAATCTTATTGATCACAATAGCCAGTGGTGTCTGAAGTTCATGGGATGCATTTTCAATGAACTGTTTCTGCTGATGAAAAACAAGTTCATTACGCTCAATCATTTCCTCGATCTCTATGTTGAGTTCTTCAAATTCTTTGATGGAATAATTCTGCGGTTCCTGTGAGGATGCAATCCCGAACTGATATTTTTTAAGCTTATCTAAAATAGTATAAAAAGGGCGCATCGCTTTATTCAGCAGATAACCGTTAACAGCAACAATACTGATCACAAGCAAAATATACAATACAATTAAAGCCGTGGTCAGGTCATATACCAATTCATCCTGTTCAACAGTAGATGTCCTTATTTCGAGTCTTTGACGTTTCCCGAACTGATCTATAAAATCGGTCTCTAGAACCCGGTAAGGCTGGTCCTGATCGTCGTATTCCATATAGAACATCTTATTATAAAGTCTGTTCTTATCTTTGTAATCGGATTCTGAAATGGGTTTGATCTTGAATTCATTAAATCCGAAATCTTTACTGTTTAATAGCTTCGGATCGTAATATACTGCTTTAATGATCTGTATCTTCCTGTCTTTCAATCCATCATCTACATTATCATACACTTCATCCAGAATGTAGGCATAAAAGAGCGCTGCCCAGACTGCGATAATCAGCAGCAGGATAACGATCATATATTTGATAGTATAGTATTTTAACGAAACTTTCATCTAAACAAATTTATAGCCGATTCCGTAAACAGCCTGGAAATCAGCTTCTGCATTGAGGCTTTTCAGTTTTTTACGAAGATTTTTTATTTGTGAATAGATAAAATCCAGACTGTCTGCCTGATCAATGTAATCTCCCCAAATAGCTTCAGCCAAAGTTGTTTTCTGTAATGTTTTTTCCGGGTGGATCACAAAATAATACAGGAGGTCATATTCCTTACGGTTAAGAACAAGATCTTCATTACCCACTTTAACAGTTCTGTTTTCCGGATCAATGCTGATATTCTTATAGGTAATTGTATTTTCCCCATCCTGATTTTTTCTTCTGATCACAGACCGGATTCTCGCCATAAGCTCAGCAAGATGGAATGGCTTTGCCAGATAATCGTCCGCTCCTATTTCAAGCCCGGCAACCTTGTCATCTACAGAATCCTTAGCAGAGAGAATGATCACAGGATCTTTTTTATGAAGCTTTTTAATCTCTTTCAGCAGCTCAATACCGTTTCCGTCCGGCAGCATAATATCCAGAAGAATACAGTCGTACTCATACGAAATAATCTTTTCCAGACCGGCATTATATGTAAGTGCGAACTCTACAATAAAATGCTCTGCTTCCAGAAAAGTCTGTACCGTATCTTTCAATTCCGGTTCATCTTCTATGATTAATATCTTCATTTACAGTATTAACTTCTATCAAATATATGAAAATAGGCAGGAAAGGAGGAAGATAATCATTCTCATCTTCCACCATTCCGCTTTTTTTAGTTTGTTTTTACATACCTCCCGTCTGCATCAAAGGTAAGGCACAGACCACTCATCAGATATACTTTATAAGCACTGTATTTCTTTTCAATCGAATCTACCACGCTGCACGGATAATGTCTGGTTAAAAAAGAAACCATACTTTTTCTTACACTCTGGGAAGGTTTATTTCCTTCTCTGTTACTAATTATATTCCAGTTGACCATCATATTAAGATTTAAGGTGTTTATGTATATTTTAATCCGGATTAATCATCAATCCTTTTGAAGTTACCGTTTCTGTCAAATTCAAGATCCAGTCCGTTGGAAAGCTCAGCTTTATATGACCATCTTTCTTTTTCTATCTTAACGATATATGTATTCGGGAAATTTTTGGCTGAATAATTCCTGATAGAAGCAGGTATAAAACCATAAGGCAGCTTCTGATGTTTCCCGTCTATTTCTTTCCAGTTGCCGCTGCTGTCAAATTCCACCTTCATCCCGTTTGCAAGATAAGCCTGGTATTCGGCAACCCCATAAATCTCTCTGTCTTCGATGGCAGATCCTATGGTGATACCTTTAAAGTGAGTAGCAAGGAAATTTTTGGCTGTTTTTGGCAGCTGATTGGCATTGATCGCTCTGTCCTGAGCAAAGATAAATCCTCCTGTCAGTAAGAAAATCAAAACAAACGCTCCGGTGATTTTTCTGAAATTTTTCATAATGCTAAATTTTTTCTGTCTTTATTATGGAGCAAAGTTCAGAATCAATTTAGGAAAGAATTAGGAACAAATAGAATAATGAAAAATATAAACCATTAAGATTAGATGAATTAATAATATTAAGAAGGAACTTTCCTGAAAAAATCTTTGATTCTTATCTTAAATTAAACTTAACTGCTTATTTAATCTTAATGGTTCAAGAAATTGTATATTTTATAAATATTCTTTAATCTGCAGAAGGTGTGTAATTACTTTTAAGCCTTCTTCCTGCTTATTTTCTTTGTAAACATCAAAGAAGATCACATCTATTCCAAAGTTTTGGGCACCTACAACATCCGCAATCCAGTCGTCACCAATCAGGATGCTTTCTTCCTTAGTAGCTTCTGCAAGTCCTAAAGAGTATTCAAATATCTTTGGATTGGGTTTTCTAACCCCTACGGAATCAGCGCTGGTAATGGTTTTAAAATATTTATCTATTCCCGACAATATACATTTTCTCTCTGTCACCTCCTGAAAACCGTTGGAAATAACGTGTAATGTATAATGTTTGGATTTAAGATATTCCAGAATATAAGCTGCTCCTTCTACCAACTCGTTGTGGTTAAGGATTTTATCCAGAAAATGCTCTTCAAAATATTGGGAAAGCTCTTCATCATCAACCCCGAAATGTTTGAAAGTATCATAGAAACGGTGTTTTCTCAGGTATTCTTTGCCGATAATCCCATCTCTTATCTTCTCCCAAAGCCCCTCATTCACCTCATGATATACAGAATGAAAGCTTTCAAAGTCAATATTATAATGTAAAGTGATTTCCTGTTTTTCAAAAAGATCTTTAATGGTAAGGTAAGCGTTCTTACGGTGATCCCAAAGCGTATTGTCAAGGTCAAAAAAAATGTGCTGAATTTTCATACAGCACAAAATTAATAATTTTAATTTTTGGAAATCGGGAAACTCTTGCTCTTGGTTTTTACCAGTTCAAGACTTTTTGAGTAATTCAGTAAAAAATCAATTGTTTGTTTCTTAGGTTTCAAAGTTTTCACTTTTAAGGAATCATTTTTTTTCATAGGCAAAAAGTATGTTTTCCTTTAAACGTGAATTTTCTGAAATTATTATCCTAACGTGTCAATACAATATTATTTTCGTCCATGATTTTTCTCAGGTTAATCAGTGCATAACGCACTCTGCCCAGGGTGGTATTGATACTCATATTGGTATGATCTGCAATTTCCTTGAAGCTAAGCCCGTCAAAAAATCTCAACTTAATGACTTCCTGCTGGTTCTGTGGCAAAAACTGGAGCATTCTCAGCAAATCTTCCTGAATCTGCATTGTTACAAGCTGATCTTCAATATTTTCCGATGGTTCCCTGATCAGATCAAAAATAGAATATTCATCCGTCTCAAAAGTGGTTTCTGAAACTTTCACATTTTTCGCTTTCAGTCTGAAATGATCAATGATAAGATTGTGTGCAATTCTTTTTGCCCAAAGGATAAATTTTCCTTCTTCATTATACCTTCCTTCTTTCAGCATCAGGATGATCTTCATGAATGTATCCTGGAAAACATCATTGGCCAGATCTTCATCATTAATTTTGTAAAAAATGAATGTAAACAGTTCTCTCTGATGACGATGAATAAGGGCTGATAAGGCTTCTTCGTCTCCTTTCTGGTAAAGGGAAATTAGTAGGCTGTCCGTTTTTGATTTCATAACTCTTCTCAATAATAAAAAATTTGCAGACCAGCAATTCTCCAGATATTCTATCTGGCCCTAGCTGTAAATACAAAACAGTTTTTTAGAGTAAAGTAAAATCAATAGGCGGTACATTTATTATGTGGTGTAAATATAATAATTTTTTAATAACTGTTAACCTATTATTAAATTTTTACTGGAAAATTTAAAAAAAATCACTTAAACATATCATGAATAAAGACAGTAGGGATATTTAATGTTAAATTAACATTTAATCCTTTTAACTCTTTTCCGTTCAAACGTGCGTCTCCAATGGGAAAAGCATAGCCTCCTGTAAGATCTAAAAGCCCAAAAAGAGTAACTCCTATTTTCGGTGCGATATATTTATTGGTTCCTTCAACTCCTGCCAAAAAATAATAGGAGTGGTAAAAATCCACATTTTTCTCAAAATTAAGAAGCACATCTGCCTGAAGTTTTGGCATGATTGCAAATTTGGAGTTTGTGACCCCCATTAAAGCAGATCCACCCAGTCTGTATATCACATCATCATTCTTCAGAAAAAGCAGTTTTCCTCCCAATTCTCCAAAGCTCTGGTTCTGGTAAGTATATCCCACAGTGACCATTTTATGCATAGTATACTGTGCTTTTGCCATTACACTCAGGAAAAATATGGTAAGTACGGTAAGTGCCGATCTAAAATTCATCATCTCTAATTATTTAAGGTGTAAAATTAAAAAAAACTGCCTTATCCGAAGATAAAGCAGCCTATTTATTATTTCTGAAGAGAAATTAAATACCGAAAGCGGCTTTAATTTCGTCTACTTTGTCAAGTTTTTCCCAGGTAAAGAACTCAAGGCCTGTAAGGGTAATTTCATTTTTCTGACCTTTATTAAATGTTTTGTCAGCTGTATAATGCTCTTTCCCCATATGTCCGTAAGAAGCCGTTTCCTGGTAGATAGGGTTTCTCAATTTTAAGTTCTGCTCAATAGCATAAGGTCTTAAATCGAAGATGGTAGAAACTTTTTTAGCGATATCACCATCGTGAAGATCAACTTTTGCAGTTCCGTAAGTATTGATATATAAACCACATGGCTCAGCAACACCGATCGCGTAAGAAACCTGTACCAAAACCTCGTCAGCGACTCCTGCGGCTACTAAGTTTTTAGCAATGTGTCTCGTAGCGTAAGCAGCACTTCTGTCCACTTTTGAAGGGTCTTTTCCTGAGAAAGCGCCACCTCCGTGAGCACCTTTACCTCCGTAAGTATCTACGATGATTTTTCTTCCTGTAAGACCCGTATCTCCGTGAGGACCTCCAATCACAAATTTACCTGTAGGATTGATGTGATATTTGATCTGATCGTTGAATAGCGCCTTGATCTCTTCAGATTGTTGAGCAACTACTCTTGGAACAAGGATATTTCTGATATCTTCACGGATCTTGTTCAGCATTTCTTCTTCAGTTCCGAAATCATCATGCTGTGTAGAAACTACAATAGAATCGATTCTTACCGGCTTATGATCATCAGAATACTCGATAGTAACCTGGCTTTTTGCATCCGGACGAAGGTAAGCAATCTCGTTTCCTTCTCTTCTCAATGCAGAAAGTTCTTTTAGAATGGTGTGGGCAAGATCCAGAGCAAGCGGCATATAATTAGCCGTTTCATTTGTTGCATAACCGAACATCATCCCCTGGTCACCGGCACCCTGTGCATTGGCTTTAGCTTCAAAAGATTCGTCGTTTACTGCTCTGTCAACTCCCTGGTTGATATCCGGAGACTGTTCATGAATTGCTGAAATCACTCCGCAAGAATCTCCATTGAACATGTATTCTCCTTTAGTGTACCCGATTCCGTTAATAACATCTCTTGCAATAGTCTGAACATCAAGATATGCATCAGATTTCACTTCTCCGGCCAGCACTACCTGCCCTGTTGTTACAAGGGTTTCACATGCTACCTTAGAGCTCTTATCATACGCTAAAAAGTGGTCGATTAATGCATCGGAGATCTGATCGGCAATTTTATCCGGATGTCCTTCTGAAACTGATTCAGATGTAAATAAATAAGACATATTATTCTTTGTTTTTTAGATTTAAAAATATGTGAAGAAAAATAAGAATAATTGCCCGAAAAGAATACTGTTTTAGCATTTTTTTAGAGAGGTTGCAATCAGGTCAAATTTTTCCTCGTTAATAAACGTCCGCAAATTTAAGTACTATTTTTTTAATACTCAAAAATTTTGCTTACTAATTATAATTTTCTTAGAATTAATGATTTATATCACTTTACAGTCTTCTTCGTTCACTGTGGTTTGATACTCACAAATTCCTTTGGATTTGCATGATAATTAAGCTTAAGCTCTAAAGAATTTTTGATGGAATGAGATAACTCATCAATGATTTTCTGCTTAAAGGTCGGCTTATAATAGATGATACTGATCTCTCTATAAGGGAAAGGCTTTTTGAATCTGAAAACATTTTCCTTCTGTTCATCCGAAAGCTGGCTTAATGCCAATTCCGGAAGAATACTGATTCCTCCTACTTTATCTACCATATGTACCAAAGTCTGGATATTGGATGCTAAGAAATCTAAATTCTTAGGCTTTAAAGTATTTTCTTTTAAATGGCAGATATTTTCAAATTGATTTCTCAAACAGTTCCCTTCCTCAAGAAGCCAGACTTTTTCCACATTCAGCTCTTCAGGAATAATGTAAGAATTCTTTTTATTGGCCTCCGTATTGGAGCTGTAGATCATCAGTTCTTCATTGAAAAGGAAATCCTGGTAAAATTCATCAGCAGAATCATATGGTGTGGAAATAATTCCTGCATCCAGTTCACCTGCTTTTAAAGCTTTGACAATATTATCAGTAGTCATTTCTTTTACATTCATCTGGATTTTCGGATTATCCTCCAAAAATTTAAAGATTTCTGTCGGCAAAATGAAAGAAGAAACAGTAGGAATGATTCCTAAGTTGATGGTTCCGCCCAGAATATTATTCAAAAGATTGGCTTTATTCTTCAGCTCATTGACAGATTCTATAATTACCTTGGCCTGATCAATAATTTGAAGCCCCACATCTGTAGTACGGATCGGGTGGGTTGTTCTGTCGAATACCTTCACATCCAGTTCATCCTCAAATTTTTGTATCATCGCACTTAACGTAGGTTGCGTAATAAAGCATGCCTGAGCCGCTTTACCAAAATGTTTGTACTTATCTACAGCGATAAGATACTCCAGTTGCTGAATGTTCATCTGATTAATATTATCTATTACAAAGATAAAATGTTTTTGCCATTTGTAATCAAAAATTCAAGTAAATTTGATATTTAATACGTCTGCATAAGACAGTTTACAAGGGAAATCAACCATACAAATCATAACTATATGGATTCTAAAAAATTAACGCTAAGCAATGGCGCTCCTTATTTTGAACATCAGGACTCACAAACTGTGGGACCCAGAGGGCCAGTTCTTCTGCAAGATTTTATCCTTCAGGAAAACCTTGCGCACTTTGTCAGGGAAAGAATCCCTGAAAGAATTGTCCATGCCAAAGGAAGCGGGGCATACGGAACATTTACCGTAACACATGACATTAGTAAATATACAAAAGCCAAATTATTTTCAAAGGTCGGAAACTCATGCAAAATGTTTGCCCGGTTTTCTACCGTAGGTGGAGAAAAAGGAAGTGCAGATACAGCAAGGGACCCGAGAGGTTTTGCTTTAAAATTTTATACAGAAGACGGAAACTGGGACCTGGTAGGAAACAATACTCCTGTATTCTTTATCAAGGATGCTAAAAAATTCCCGGACTTTATCCACACTCAGAAAAGAGTTCCGAAAACCAATTTAAAAAGTGCTACGATGATGTGGGATTTCTGGAGCCATAATCCTGAATCACTTCATCAGGTCCTTATTTTAATGTCAGACAGAGGAACTCCGTATGGCTACAGGCATATGCACGGATTTGGATCTCATACTTTCGCAATGATTAATGATCAAAATGAAAGAGTATGGGTAAAATTCCATTTTAAAACAAAACAGGGAATCAAAAACTTCACTGATGCTGAAGCTGTAAAAATGGCCGGAGAAAATCCGGATTTTGCACAGGAAGACCTCTGCAATGCTATCGAAAACGGAGACTTTCCGAAATGGACCTTATATATTCAGGTAATGACGGAAGAACAGGCAAAAGATTTCAGATGGAATCCTTTTGATGTTACCAAAGTGTGGTTTCACGATGATTATCCAATGATTGAAGTAGGAGAAATGGAGCTGAATGAAGTTCCTGCCAATTATTTTGCTCATGTAGAACAATCTGCCTTTTCACCAAGCAGTCTTATTAACGGAATAAGTTTTTCTCCGGATAAAATGCTTCAGGGAAGATTATTCTCATATCCTGATGCCCACAGATACAGAGTCGGAGTAAATGCACATCAGCTTGAAGTGAACCGCTGTCCTTTTGCTGTCAATAATTATCAAAGGGATGGCTTTATGGCAGATTCAAGTGAATATCAGGATAAGCCGAATTATTATCCAAACAGTTTTGATGATATCAAACCTGATCCTGCATATAAAAATTATGATTATGAACTGGACAGCGCCCATGTTGCCAGCTACAACAGGAACGAAAATGATGATGATCATTACACCCAACCCGGATTGTTGTATACAAAATCTATGACTGCCGAAGATAGAGAGCACCTAATCAGCAACATCGTGGGAAGCATGAAAGGAATTACCGGACCGAAAAAAGATGAGATCATCAACCGCCAGTTATGTCACTTTTTCAGGACAAATATTGAGCTTGGCATGAAAGTGGCTTCTCAGCTTAATATCAATATTGATGCAAATATGATGAATCACTCGAAATAGTATTTTGAAGGATTCATCAATTAAAAGGAAAAAAAACTAATATTTTTTCCTTTTTTTTGTAAAAAATTCATAATTTGCAAAAAATAATATTTTATAGTGGAAAAATGAGTTACGAAAATATATTATTAGAGAAGGAAGAGAAATTAGCGGTTGTTACGATAAACAGACCTCAAAGCTTAAATGCTCTAAATGCGAAAACGATTCAGGAACTGAGCTCAGTAATGGATGAACTTAATGCCGATGACTCCTGCAGGGTAGTTATTATTACAGGAAGCGGTGAAAAATCATTCGTAGCTGGAGCTGATATAAAAGAATTCAGTGATTTTGGACAGGAAAAAGCCGAAGAACTGGCCAGAAACGGGCATAATACCCTGTTCAACAAAATTGAAAATACATCTAAACCTGTTATTGCAGCCGTTAACGGTTTTGCATTAGGAGGAGGTTTAGAGCTTGCCATGGCATGCCACATCAGATATGCATCAGAGAATGCAAGACTGGGGCTTCCGGAAGTTACACTGGGATTAATTCCTGGTTACGGAGGGACACAAAGACTTCCTAAACTTGTAGGAAAAGGCATCGCCAACGAAATGATCTTCTCTGCCAAAATGATTTCTGCCCAAAAAGCAAAAGAAATCGGATTGGTAAATGAAGTATACCCTATTGAAGAATTATTAACCAAAACAAAAGAATTAGCGAGTATCATAGCCAGCAACTCACCAATGGCTATATCAAAGGCAATACAGGCCGTAAACTTATCGGACACGGATAAAGGTTTTGAATCCGAAATCAAGTATTTCGGGGAACTTTTTGAACTGAACGACAAAAAAGAAGGAGTTACAGCTTTTTTAGAGAAAAGAAAGCCCAACTTCTAGATTTTTAATCCAAATTATTTCGAAAAAACTAATGCAGCGGTATGAATAAGTTTGATAAAGCTTATCTAAAAATGGCCCAGGAGTGGGCAAAACTCTCCTACTGTAAGAGAAAGCAGGTAGGAGCTCTTATCGTAAAAGATAGGATGATTATTTCAGATGGTTACAACGGGACTCCTTCGGGATTTGAAAACTGCTGTGAAGATGTAGAGGGCAAAACACACTGGTATGTACTTCATGCGGAAGCCAATGCTATATTAAAGCTGGCTGCTTCCACTCAGTCTGCAAAAGGGGCAACGTTATATTTAACGCTGTCGCCATGCAAAGAATGCAGCAAACTGATTCTGCAGGCAGGAATTACAAGACTTGTGTATATAAATGAGTATTCAGACGACGATGGAATAGCGTTCTTGAGAAACCATGGTATTGAAATAGAACAAATATCGGACTGTGAACTAAAAAAATAAAGCACAAATATGACTTGGGATGAAAAGATCAAAGATTTTGAAATATTTCTTCGCTTCGAAAGAAATTTTTCAGAAAACACTCTCGATGCCTATATTCGAGACATCAAGAAATTAAAAGATTATGCGAAAGAGGATCTGGCAAACGTCGGTCCAGACTCTATCGGTTACGAAAACTTACAGGAGTATATCTTCAATCTTTCCAAACAGAAGTTTAGCGAAAGATCTCAGGCAAGATGGATTTCTTCTATAAAAGCTTTCTTCAAGTTTCTGCTTGAAGACGAGTTCAGAGAAGATAATCCTGCAGCACTGCTTGAAGGGCCAAAACTGGGTCTATATCTTCCTGACACCTTAAGCCTGCCTGATATCAACAAGATCATCGCAGCCATTGAGGCAAATTCTGACCTCGGAAAGAGAAATCATTGTATCATTGAAGTTCTTTACGGATGCGGGCTACGTGTCTCGGAACTTATTGATCTTAAAATCTCGAACATCAATTTCAAAGAACAGTACATTAAAGTAAACGGAAAAGGCAACAAAACACGTTTCGTTCCTTTGGCTGATTATACTGCTGAGCTTTTGGAAACCTACATTAAAGAGGTACGTTCGAAAAACAAAATCAATAAGAAGTATGAAGACACGCTGTTCCTTAACAGCCGTGGAACATCTATGTCCAGAGTGATCGTATTTCTGATCATTAAAGAACTTACAGACAAAGCAGGAGTAAGCAAAAAAATATCTCCACACACTTTCAGACATTCTTTTGCAACACACCTTTTACAGAATGGAGCAGACCTCCGCTATATCCAGGAAATGCTGGGACATTCCAGTATTACCACTACGGAGATTTATACCCATCTGAAGACAGAAGAACTCAGGGATGTAATTTTGAGTTACCACCCGAGAAATATTAATATTGCTCAATGAAATTATTGAAATACTGCCCAAGTTGCGGTCAAGAAACCCTGCATTGGGACGGCGAAAAAAAATGGAGCTGTCCCGAATGCGGTTTCACACTCTACAATAATGTTGCCGGTGCGGTAGCTGTTGTTATCCGATGTGACGATGAAATTTATCTTACCAGAAGAAACCGTGACCCTAAAAAGGGAAAACTTGATCTGGCCGGAGGATTCGTAGACCCAAAGGAAAGCGCAGAAGAAACATGCAAAAGGGAACTTTTTGAAGAGCTTCAGCTTGATGTGGATATTTCAAATTTAAAATATCTGACCAGTCTTCCAAACGTTTATCAGTATAAGGAAATTGATTATAATACGATTGATCTTTTTTATGAATATAACGTTCAGGAGAAGTTTAAAGTGAATCTGGAGCTTTCTGAAATATCAGAGGCAGTCTGGATTCCTTTGAATCAGCTGGATCTTGATGATATTGCTTTTGATTCTCAGAAGAGATTTTTTGAGGAATATTTAAAGAAATAATTTTTGTATTATACTCCCGCAAAATCTGCGGGAGTTTTTTTATAACTAAAAATCAGTACGTTTTTGCTTTCAGTATTTCTTCAAAGTACTGAACCAGTAATGTTCTTTCTGCATCTGTAAGATTTGCTTCTTTGTGATAGACAATATAGCCAGGCATAGGCATTGTTTTGCTTTGAACCGTCTGTATAGACTTGCTCAGCATATTTTCTTTCAGCTCCTTGTTATAAGTGCCCCAAGCAGAAAAATTAAGATGTTCTCTGCCTTCATTGATATGGCTTTTTACAGACCACGAAACAGGTGCAACATAAGCGTATTTGGGATATATTGTTTCATTGGAATGACAGTCGTAGCAGGCCCCTTTCAGCAAGCCTTTGATCTTTTCCGGAGTCTTTTTCGCATCAACGAAATTAACAGCTTTATTAATGGGTTTATTTACTCTGTCAATGGGAATAAACTGCATCATTGCAAAAACCACCAGCGTCCAGAATACTACTTTCTTTACCGTCTTCATATCTTTACTTTACCGGTGTCAATACTGCATTTCCGGATTCGGACTTCAATTCTTTGTTTACTTCTTTCTGTACAGTTTCTTTCGGAGCTTCCGTTGCAGGAACTTCTACAGGTTTAGTAACAGTTCCCTTAGGATTATCCAGCGTTCTGGTATCTTTCAGGTCCCAGTCTTCTTTGGTTTCCCATAACGGGCGTACAATAGCTTTTTTGTAGAATACATAGGAATCTTCAGCAAAAGTTTCTTTTTCAAAATCCGCCTCATCCCAGAATTTATTTCCGTTATTATCTACCAGTATTCTTACGATGTACTCGTTTGGTTTCAGAATGTCAAACTTCACATTGTTTCCTTTGGTATATCTTGAATAAATAACCTTATCCGAAGCATCCAAAAGCTGAATCCAATAACTGGCATCAGGTGCATTCAGGATATTAAATGCCAGACTTCCAAACTGGTCTACTTTCTCTACTTCAAAATCAAAACGTTTGGACTGTACATTTTTAGTATAGTAAGATGATACCGTTTCCTTTGGAATGGTGAGCTGATATTTTTTACCACTCACTAAATCTGAATGAATCTGAATCTGGTAAGGATCTGTTTCAGAGATTTTCGCAGTGAATTCCTGGGTTGTTAAGCTGTCACTTTTCAGCGTCCATTTTTCAGGGCTGATCTTATCAATAATGTAGCCGGATCTTATCTTAAAGTCAGAATTCGGAGCTAATGAAGGTCCTCCATTATCATTTTCAAGATCCATTGCATTTTTCTTGTTGTATTTGTAGAAGACAGACACTGTATCCTGCTTGATCCCGTTATCATAACTGAATTTCAGATTTTCAGTGGCGGTCTGGCCAATATCATTTTTCACAGCATCAAACCAGATCTTTACCGTATCTGATTTTGGACGGTGAGTTACTTTAATATCCTGAAGTTTTTCGTTTACAGAAGCTACTTTTACATTTTCCGGATTTCCTTCAAATGTCATGATAACTCCTCCTGGACTTTCTTTCATTTCAAGATATTTCAAAGGCTTTTTGGAAGGATATAATTTTAAATTTAATCCTGAAATAGATTTTTCAACATCTACGGACTCTTTTTGGAACCCGATTTTTTCTTTTCCCGGATCATAGACCGAGTTACTGTTCTCATCTTCAAAGGCTATAATCTTATATTTTCCGGGAGTAAGATAATTCAGCTCATAATACCCATCATCATCAACTTTTGTAATATAATAAGGTTTTTGCTTATAATTGATTGTATCTTTTACCTGATAAAGTCCTACCACAAACTTATTTTCTCCTTCTTTCTTTTTAAGCGCTACCGCATCTGATATTTCACCACTGATATAAAGATCATCCAGCTTATCTCCCGTAGAAAATGCAAAATTAAAATAACGAAGAATATTAGCCTCATTATTATCTGCAATTGAGTTTCCGAAGTTAAAATTATAGGTAGTATTAGCCTGAAGTGTATCTTCCCACTGGATCATCACATATTTATTGGCAATATTGGAAGGAAGGATCCGCTTTATATTTTTGATGGGCGGAGAAATGATCAGGTTTTTATTGATATCCTTTAAAGTAATATATTCGTCAAAATCTAGTCTGAGCTCATGGATATCTCTTTTTACATTAACTCTCGTAGTGTCAATATTAGAGCTTAAAAATTTTGGAGCCAGAGTATCTTTTGGACCGCCAACAGGTGATCCCACTCTTGCACATGAATGTACAAGAAAACAGATAACGAATAATAGAAGAAGTCTTTTCATATATGTTTAAGCAAAATTAAACATTATTCTCCAAAAACTTCATGTCCTGAATTCAAAGTATCTTTATTGTCATTCATTACACTGTGCAGTTTATCTTTCTGAACAGGAAAATCTTCAAATAATCCGGATAAAGCAAGTGCCGTATATACTTTATTTGAATATTTATTTCCAATCGCCACGATTGTCACTTTTGATTTCAACAGATGTGCAAATACCGAATTGGTCCCATGCCACCAGCCGTTATGATAAGTGAGTTTTTCGCCATTGTCGAAAATTTTCATTCTGAAGCCAAGCCCGTAATTATTCATACCAGCTTTTTCATTACTGTATGGTGTGAAAACTTTTTCCATAAGATCAGGTTTTAAGAAATCTTTTGAAAACATAGCTTTTGAAAAATTATACAGATCTCTCGGTGTGGTATATACATTTTTATCACCATAAATAAGATCAAGCCTGTCGAGAGGATACAGCCTGTTTCCGCCGTAATAAAAGGACTGTGCAGCTGTAGGAATATCTTTTTCCTGAAAGATATAAGTATGTTCCATTTTCAAAGGTTTAAACACCATTTCCTGCATTGCCTGCGGAAACGGGGTTTTCGTGATCTTTTCTATCAGCAAAGCCAGCATGGCAAAGTTGGTATTGCAGTACATAAAGCCTGTATCTGTATCTCTTGCCAGATCAGGTTTGTATTTGATGATCATATTCAGAACATCCTGATTGGTAATAAAAGGTTTTGAAAGTTCTGCCGGAGCCGGCTGTATTTTAGCAATAAAATATTCATATTTCGGAAGACCGCTTCTCTGGTCCAGTAAAGTCTGAACAGTAACGTTCGGATAAGGAAATCCCGGAAAATATTGGGTAAGGGGATCAGACAGTTTAATCTTTCCGGCTTCCACAAGCTTTAGCATAGCCATCGCTGTCAGTGTTTTTGAAACGGAAGCTACATGCAGCGGCGTATTTTTATCAATAGGCATCTGATTTCCTTCTCTACCGAAGCCTCTGTAGTTTTCGTACAGAATTTCATCTCCCTTCGCCACAAGTATTCCACCGCTCAGGTCACCTCCTTCCCAGATCTTTTTATAATACTGATCGATGTATCCTGTTAATATTCCTTTATCTCCAAGCTGGTTGTCTGCTTTGGTAAAAATACCATCCAGGTCTACATTTCCGTAGTTCGGAAGACCAGTTGCATTTTCAGCTGAAGCCTGTTTGGAATCAGCATTTTTTTTACATGAAATAAGGGATAAAAAAACAGTTACAATAAGTACAAAATTACGCGTCGTCATGAGTATCAAAAAATGAGCAGCAATTTAATAAAACTCAAAATAAATCCTCAATTCAGAGCGTACATTATGAATTATTTAACATAAAAGAGAAAATTCATGAAAGAGAAAAAGGCAAAATCAGTTACTGATTTTGCCTTTTTCTAATATATTTTCCTTCTTAGCAGTAAGAAGCTATTATTTTATCTACAATCACCTGTGCAAGCTTTTCCTTGCTTTGATGTGTCCATCCGGCAATATGCGGTGTGACGATTGCTTTTTCAGATGCCAGAAGATAGTTCAGGTCTTCATTTTCTGTTTCCAGATTTTCAAAAGATGATTTTTCATATTCCAGAACATCAAGACAGGCTCCCTTCACTTTTCCTGATTTCAAAGCATCAACTAAATATTTAGTTTCTACGTTTTTTCCTCTAGCCGTATTGATGAAATAGAAGTCATTTTTCATTTCTGAAATAAACTTTTCATTGACAAGATAATGGGTTTCGGAAGTAAGTGGAATGTGGAGGCTTAAGATATCTGCGGACTGCTTTAATTCGTCTAAACTTACCTGCGAAGCATATTCATCTGCAAGTCCCGGAAGGATATCATGAAAAATAACTTTGCAGCCAAATCCTGAAAATCTTTTTGCTGTAGCTTTCCCCATATTTCCGTATCCTATAAGACCCACCGTTTTCCCGAGAAGCTCATCACCTCTGTTTTCTTCACGAAGCCAGATCCCGTTTTTCACCTCCTGGGAAGCAATAAAAAGACGGTTCATGAGGATTAACAGCATTCCTACAGCATGTTCTGCTACTGAGTCTCTGTTTCCTTCAGGAGAATTGATCAATTGAATTCCCAATTTCTCAGCAACAGGAATATCAATATTTTCCATTCCGGCCCCTACTCTTGCAATGAATTTGAGATTCTCCCCTTTTTCCAGAAAGTTTTTATCCAGAGGAATCCTGCTTCTTATGATAACTCCGTCATAGTTTTGAATTTTATGGCAAACCTCATCGTAGGAAGATGTAAAATCCTCTTCCAGTACAAAGTTTTTAGCTAAAAGCTGTTCTGTAATGAGAGGATGGTTTTTATCTAAAAGGAGAATTTTCATAGCTTAAATACAGATGTCAGTATTTTCTTTAACGCAAAGAGCACAAAGGTTTATTTAAATACCTGCTTTTTTAAGATTGCAAGGGTACTGATGCTTAGCAAAGGTAAGTTCTAAGGAGGACTTATTTTTTGTCTTTCTTGGATTCCTTCGTCTCCTCCGGCTCCTGGAATAACTTTTTAAGCTCTACAGACTCCAGAGGTTTCATTCTTCCGGAAAGGATTAATGACAGCTCTTTTCTCCTAAAAGCAGCAGCATGTCTCAGTTTTTCTTCTTCCGTTTCCGGCACCATATCCGGGATAGGAATAGGACGGTTGAATTCATCTACTGCCACGAAGGTATAAATCCCTTCGTTCGTATGAATTTTCTTCTGATTGATAGGATCATCCAACCATACATCCACATACACTTCCATTGAAGTAGAGAACGCTCTTGAAACTTTGGATTCCAGAACCACAACTCCGCCTTCAGGGATAGGATGATTGAAAGAAACGTGATTTACAGATGCCGTTACCACTCTTCTTTCACAGTGTCTGGCTGCAGAAATGGATGCACAACGGTCCATTTTTGCCAAAAGTTCACCTCCAAAAAGGTTTCTTAAAGAATTGGTTTCGTTCGGAAGAACAATATTGGTCATAATGGTCAGGGATTCTGACGCTTTTTTTACTTTTGCCATTGAGTCTTAGTGTTGTTTTGGACTGCGGAAGCAGGTTGTATCCCTTTTCCGGCAGGTTTTGATAATGAATCTTTTTTCAGTGAATCTGAAGCAGCCGTTTTCGGATCGTGTGCCATTATTTTAATGGTATCTTTTACAATTCTGTGTGTAGAAGTCTGTACGGAAACTTTGTCAAAAGACTTTTTTCCGAAAAGAAGTTCTTTCTGGGTAAATGCCAGATACAGAATTCCCAAAACAGGAACAGCAAGCAGGAAAATCCAAAGGATAGATTTTTTAAACTGATAATCTTTCTCTCTGTTTTCTGTAGTACTGATTTTTTCACCGTTATTGATATCCGAAAGCCTGATCTCTTCAAGCCCATAGAAATCCGGATGCCCTGATTCTATTCTTTTTCCTTTGAAATGGGTTTTATCATCTTCAATATGAATCGTACCCAGATTCTGAATTTCCAGAAACTGATCTGCCTGCAGTTTTTTCTTCCAGAAATCAGTCTGGATCTTCAAATCACTTTTTGAAGCCTCCAAAGACATCTGTTTTTCTCCTGCTATGAAAGCCGCCAGCTCATCAGACTGTACCTCATAGTCCCCTGCAAAAGCAATCTCACTTGCAGGTGGCAGGATACTTCCGTTCTCGGAATTAATAATTGCTTTGGAGTTTTTAAGTGAAAACACGCCAAAGCCCGGAACCGTCACAGTTCCAAATTGTTTCAGATATTCTAAAATGTAAGCTGAAATATTCATTTGGCAGCAAATTTATAATTTTTTCATGACTTTTTGAAGAGATTTGTCGGATATAAAAAAAGACTGCCGGAACAGTCTTTTGATAATTATGTATAAAATTCACCGTATTAAAACCTGTTCGGTAAATTATTTTACAGATTATTGAATTTTCCAGCTGATCCCGAACATAAAATTAGTTCCTGCCTGTGAAAAATAGTATGGATCACCATCATAAACAGCACCATTATTAACATACTTCTTATTGAAAAGATTATTCACCAATAATTTTAAAGCAATATCATTATGAGCTATGGTAAACTGATATTGTGCATTGAAATCTGTCAGGAAATAATCTTTCAGCTGCAGATTTTTATCTCCTGTATTATCCAGATATTGTTTTCCTACATATTGATTCGTTAAAGCAAACATAAAGCTCTTGGAGGGCATGAATTTCAACCCAAGATTGGCAATAACATTCGGAGAGAATGAGATATTGGTATCACCCAGATTTTGAAGGGTTCCGCTATTTTTAATTTTAAAATCAAGATTTCTGTTCTGGCTAAGACTGACGTTTCCTGTCACTTCCCATTGCTTTGAAAGTTTAGCTAACGCACCGATCTCAACACCTCTTCTGTAGCTCTTCCCTGAATTTGTTCTGATAAATGCCCCAACATTATTCAACTGGCCATTCAATACCAATTGATTGACGTAGTACATATAGTATAAATTGGCAGTAACGGATAAAATCCCAAACTGCTTTTCAATTCCTGCTTCAAAGTCGTGCAGCTTCTCAGCTTTTACTTCATTGTCGCTCATCAGATCATCCCTGTTTGGCTCGCGGTGGGCATGGGCATAGGAAAGAAAGACTTTTCCATTTCCTATTTTATAATTCACCCCTGCTTTTGGATTGAAGAAAAGCCAGTTTTTATCAAGATTTCCACCTTCCCCGTCGCCGGCAGTAAGGATCTTTGTGTCATAATTAATATTCCTGATCTGAAGATCTCCAAAGAATTCAAAATGATCCCCGGTTCTCCACAAAGCCTTTGCAAAACCTGCCAATTCGGTTTTTACAGAGCGGTTTCTGTAATATTCATATTCATTGATCTCCGGAAAATAAACTCCCGTAACATTTCCAAAGTGCCTTCCGTAATACTGATTTACCACCACACCGAAATTAAGATCTACATGATCAAGTTTTCCGTAAAGAGTGGAAACAGCACCGTAAAAATCATTATCCAGCCATTTTTTCCTGATAAAATCTGTTATTTCTACCGGAGATCCGTTTACGATTGGTATCGATAAATTATAATCAGAATAGTGGGTGGAATATATATCTGTTTCATCAACCCTCTTATAATTTTCGTAATATCCTCTTCCTTTAGTATAATGAAGTGTTGTTTCTAAATTCCAGTTATCACTGAATTTTTGTTCCCATAAAAGCTGGTAATGATTCTGCCTGTAATTATCCGTCTCATTATCATAGAATTTCTCTTCTCCGGTAAAAAGATCCGTATACTGTCCTGAATAATTGAATTTCGGATTGGTTTCCCAGGTTGGTCTGTCAATTCCGTTCCAGGCCTGATAAGTTTTTTCTTTTCCTCCGAAAGCCATCAGACGAAGTCTTGTTTTTCCTTCTTCAAATAATACCGTAAAGTTATAGGAATCCAGTTTTGAAGAAGCCCTGTCAATATATCCGTCAGATTGAATACGGGTATACCTTCCCATTACAGAAAGCCTGTTCTTCCAGAATTTTCCGGAACCTGCTTCCGCTGAATATTTATAGGTATTAAATGAGCCGTAGCTGTCATCAGTCTTAAAATACATTTTCTCTTCCGGCTCTTTGGAAATTACATTAATGCTGGCTCCAAACGCAGAAACTCCATTATTTGAAGTCCCTACTCCTCTCTGAATCACAATCTGGGATGCAGAACTTGTAAGATCAGGCACATTCACAAAAAAAGTTCCCTGGCTTTCTGAATCGTTATACGGAACACCGTTCATCATCACATTAATTCCCTTACCTTCCACTCCACGGATTCTGAATCCTGTATACCCAACCCCGTTTCCGGCATCTGAAGTAGAGATAATGGATGTTTGGTTTTTTAAGAGAACCGGAAGATCCTGCCCCAGGTTTCTGCTGTCTACATCTTTCTGAACATTGATGATTTCCTTAGCAACAGGCAGTCTTTTGGTAAAATTAACAGCTTCTATTTCCCTGATTTTCAGAGAATCTTTATTTTGAGCCTGGATAAAGGCTGCAGAGCCTACGGTAAGCCCTAAAAAAAATAATCCTTTCATTCTATAAATTTTTAAAATTTAATGAATAAAAGGGGCGATTAATAATGTAGCAATTTACCAGTTTAATAATCTAGCAATGAAATTTGATACATTTTCAAAATTCCCTAAACGGCATTATCCGTTCCAGGTTCATTGGGTATAATCTCAGCCTGTTAAAGCACCCCTTTATTTCAGCCGCGAAATTACAAAAAAAATATGAGATGGTAGTTTTCGAGGTACAGGGTACAAATTTCCTGGATAATGAATTGTAGGATTAGTAAACAACAGCCAAAGCATATTCAAAATTTTAATCCTTCCGGGTTTAATTTGTCGAATTAATAGTATAAAATACTTATCAAACCAAAAAGATCTTCGTTATCTGCCCAATCTGTGAGAGAATTTTAACGCAAAGATTTATTTTGAAGAAAACAAAGATATTGTCAACTCCGTTAACTGTTAGACTGGGTTTCTGCAAAAACTCAAAAAAGAAAACCGAACCCTAGATTTAGTTTATTCCCATTAATAAGTCTTGTTTCTTGCATCAATATAATAGTAGTTTTTACCATCTTTTGTGACTTCAAACATTCTTCCCAGTTTCCAGCTGAAATTTCTTTTTATATTGGAATATTCAAAAGGAACAATTACTTTATTATTCACATCAATTACACCAAACATATCGTTATGGGAAGCTACGATCATTGGATTTGTAACGTCATCACCTTCCATGATGTACAGATATTCATATTGCGGATAAATCTGATACTGTCTGTAGTCTGCAGCATTTTCAAATTTGGATT
Source organism: Chryseobacterium sp. MIQD13 (assembly GCF_050496705.1). Taxonomy (NCBI): domain Bacteria; kingdom Pseudomonadati; phylum Bacteroidota; class Flavobacteriia; order Flavobacteriales; family Weeksellaceae; genus Chryseobacterium; species Chryseobacterium sp. MIQD13. Next base: position 1,059,643 of record NZ_JBNWAF010000002.1, on the reverse strand, counting down.
TTTCGATAACCCCGTAAAAACCATTCATAGTATAAGCCTGATAAATCTGCTGTGTATAATTTTCCAGCTTACATTTCCCAAGATCTGAATCTTTGAACTGATACACTCTTTTTCCTGTTTTATCCACACGGTAAGAGATCATATCTTTTTCTACGGTAGCATATTTATCCGTTCCAAATTTTCTCACTTTTTCATTAGGGGAATTCAAAAGATTACAATCTTCGTAAAAAAAGACTGCAATATGATATTCAGGTTTGATAATAAACTTACCTTTTTGATTGACATAACCAAATTTTCCATCTTCTTTTTTCGGAATCAGAACAGGAAGCTCCTGGTGAATTACAACAAGATCCGGATTCGGCTTAGCCTCTGCAGGCGCTTTCTTTACTACAGTTTTCGATATATTTTTAATGGGCGGTTTCTTCAGGGATTTCGTCTGTGAAAAAGCGAAAACCGAAATAAATACGCACAAAAATTTCAGGATATTTTTCATATTCATCATTTGCCTGCAAAATTACGGCCAAAAATAGAAATTATCAAATTCATATTTATAAAGAATCTAAATAATTTAATTCTTATAAAATAGTAAAATTTCGTAATTTTGGGAACATTTTGAATTGTTTGATAATTTTAAAACTTAAAAAAAAGTGTAGATTATACTGACTTTTTCTCCGGTTCATATGGCGTATCAAAATACGAGAAATCAAAATGTTATGAACTGTATTATACAGACCGGTTAAGAATAAGTGCCAATATTAGATTATTTTATTAATCTACCTTTAATATTGAAAGACTTCCATTATGAATATTTATCAGGATTACATCAAAGAGATTGAAGAAAGAAAAAGCCACGGGCTTCATCCAAAGCCTATTGACAGCGCTGAATTGTTAAGTGAAATTATTGCACAAATTAAAGATTCAGGTAATGCAGACCGATCAGATTCTCTTAGATTTTTCATTTATAACACTCTGCCTGGAACCACAAGTGCAGCAGGTGTAAAAGCTCAATTTTTAAAAGAAATCATTCTTGGTGAATCTGTAGTGGAAGAAATATCTCCTGCTTTCGCTTTTGAGTTGTTATCTCATATGAAAGGAGGCCCTTCAATTCAGGTATTGCTTGATCTTGCTTTGGGCAACAACATTTCTATTGCCAAAGAAGCAGCAAACGTTCTTAAGACACAGGTTTTCCTTTATGAAGCGGATACTAACCGTCTGAAGGAAGCATTCAATAGCGGTAACGAAATCGCAAAAGAAATTATTGAAAGCTATGCAAAAGCAGAGTTCTTCACTAAACTACCAGAAGTTGCTGAAGAAATTAAAGTGGTTACATTCATCGCTGGTGAAGGTGATATTTCAACAGATTTACTTTCTCCGGGTAATCAGGCTCACTCGAGATCAGACCGCGAACTTCATGGTCAATGCATGATTACTCCTCAGGCACAGGAGGAAATCAGAGCACTTCAGGCACAACATCCTGACAAAAGTGTAATGCTGATTGCTGAGAAGGGAACAATGGGTGTAGGTTCATCAAGAATGTCAGGAGTAAATAATGTTGCTCTTTGGACCGGTAAACAGGCAAGCCCGTATATTCCATTCGTAAATATCGCTCCGATTGTTGGGGGAACAAACGGTATTTCTCCAATTTTCCTTACCACCGTAGACGTTACCGGAGGTATTGGTCTTGACCTAAAAAACTGGGTGAAAAAACTTGATGAGAATGGAAATCCTCTTCGTAATGAAAATGGCGACATTGTTCTGGAAGAAGCTTATTCTGTGGCTACAGGAACTGTTCTTACCATCAACACTAAAACAAAAAAACTTTATAACGGCGACCAGGAACTGATTGACATTTCTAAGGCATTCACTCCTCAGAAGATGGAATTCATCAAAGCTGGCGGATCATATGCGATTGTATTCGGTAAGAAATTACAGACATTTGCTGCAAAACTTTTAGGCATAGAAACTCCTGTTGTTTTTGCTCCGTCAAAAGAAATTTCTCATGAAGGGCAAGGTCTTACCGCAGTAGAAAAAATCTTCAACAGAAATGCAGTTGGAACAACGCCAGGCAAAGTATTACACGCAGGTTCAGACGTCCGTGTACAGGTTAATATTGTAGGTTCTCAGGATACAACAGGTCTTATGACTTCACAGGAACTTGAATCTATGGCGGCAACTGTGATTTCTCCAATTGTTGACGGTGCTTATCAGTCAGGCTGTCATACAGCTTCAGTATGGGATAAAAAAGCTCAGGCTAATATTCCGAAACTAATGAAATTTATGAACGATTTCGGTTTGATCACAGCCCGTGACCCGAAAGGTGAATATCATGCTATGACAGACGTTATTCACAAAGTTCTTAACGATATAACTATAGACGAATGGGCTATCATCATTGGTGGTGACTCTCACACGAGAATGTCTAAAGGGGTTGCTTTCGGAGCTGACTCAGGAACTGTTGCTCTTGCATTGGCTACAGGTGAAGCATCTATGCCAATTCCTGAATCTGTAAAAGTGACATTTAAAGGTGACATGAAGGAACACATGGATTTCCGTGATGTGGTTCATGCAACTCAGGCTCAGATGCTGAAGCAGTTTGGCGGAGAAAATGTATTCCAGGGAAGAATCATTGAGGTTCATATCGGAACACTTCCTGCTGATCAGGCATTTACATTTACAGACTGGACTGCAGAAATGAAGGCAAAAGCTTCTATCAATATTTCTGAAGACAATACCTTGATCGAATCACTGGAAATTGCAAAAGGAAGAATCCAGATCATGATCGATAAGGGTATGGATAACCACAATAAAGTTCTTCAAGGATTAATTGATAAAGCAAATAAGAGAATTGCCGAGATCAGATCTGGAGAAAAACCAGCCTTGACTCCGGATGCAAATGCCAAATATTATGCTGAAGTAGTTGTAGATCTTGATGTAATCGTTGAACCAATGATTGCTGACCCTGATGTAAACAACGATGATGTGTCTAAGAGATACACTCACGATACCATCAGAGATCTTTCTTATTATGGAGGTGAGAAAAAAGTAGACCTTGGTTTCGTAGGATCTTGTATGGTTCACAAAGGGGATCTTAAGATTGTTTCTCAAATGCTTAGAAACCTTGAAAAACAACATGGTAAAGTAGAGTTCAGTGCTCCACTTGTAGTAGCAGCACCAACTTATAATATCATTGATGAATTAAAAGCAGAAGGAGACTGGGAATTGCTTGAAAAATATTCAGCCTTTGAATTTGATGATAATGCTCCTAAAGGTGAAGCTCGTGTTGAATACAAAAATGTAATGTATCTTGAGCGTCCTGGCTGTAATCTTTGTATGGGTAACCAGGAAAAAGCTGCTAAAGGAGATACAGTATTGGCTACTTCTACCCGTCTTTTCCAGGGAAGAGTTGTAGAAGATTCCGAACGTAAAAAAGGAGAATCCTTATTGGCCTCAACTCCGGTTGTTGTTTTATCTGCTATTATCGGAAGAATTCCTAATATAGATGAATATAAAGCAGCAGTTGAAGGTATTGATCTGACTAAATTTGCTCCTCCTATCAAGGAATTGGTTCAGGTTGGTCATTAATATAGGGTTTGACAGTAAGTCCTAGGACTGTTTTAAAAAATTATAGAATTGAAAGATTTTGATCCTGCGGGGTTTAAAATCTTTCAATTTTTTGTTTAGAATCTTTCCATTTAAGGGCAGTTAAGAATTATTTTAAATAAAACAGAGAAAAGAAATTTCATTTTTTCTTAACTTGATAGACATAAAATATCCTGACTATTGATTAGAATTATCCTTTTTATAGGTCGAAGGAACAGAATTTGATGAATTGTAGTAACAAAAGAATATTTTCCGTTTTTATACAATTAAATCAATAACGGAAAAGGATATTAAAAAGAAGAAAAATTAAATTAAGATATGACTTTTGATATTGATATGATCAAAAAAGTGTACGAGCGTTACCCGGAAAGGATTGCTGCGGCAAGACAAATTGTGGGAAAACCGCTTACACTTTCAGAAAAAATCCTTTATACCCACCTTTGGGAAGGAAATGCCACAAAGGCATATGAAAGAGGAAACTCTTATGTAGATTTCGCACCGGACAGAGTGGCAATGCAGGATGCAACTGCACAGATGGCGCTTTTACAATTTATGCAGGCTGGAAAAGCTAAAGTTGCTGTTCCTTCAACTGCTCATGCCGATCACCTGATCCAGGCAAGAGTAGGTGCTGAATCGGATTTACAGGAAGGTATCAACAAAAACTCAGAGGTTTTCAACTTTCTGAGCTCTGTTTGTGATAAATATGGAATAGGTTTCTGGAAACCGGGAGCAGGTATTATCCATCAGGTTGTATTGGAAAACTATGCATTCCCCGGAGGGATGATGATTGGTACTGACTCTCATACGGTAAATGCAGGAGGTTTAGGAATGGTGGCTATCGGTGTAGGTGGTGCTGATGCAGTAGATGTAATGGCCGGAATGGCCTGGGAACTTAAAATGCCTAAACTGATCGGAGTAAAACTAACCGGTAAAATGAGCGGATGGACGTCTGCAAAAGACGTTATCCTTAAAGTGGCTGGAATCCTTACTGTAAAAGGAGGAACAGGATGCATCGTGGAATATTTCGGAGAAGGGGCAGAATCTCTTTCAGCAACAGGTAAAGGAACCATCTGTAACATGGGTGCTGAAATCGGAGCTACTACTTCTACTTTCGGATATGATGATTCCATGAGAAGATATTTAACAGCAACAGGAAGACAGGATGTAGTAGATGCTGCTGATAAAATTGCAGAACATTTAACGGGTGATGCTGAAGTATATGCAAACCCTGAGCAATATTTTGATCAACTGATCGAGATCAACCTTTCAGAGCTTACGCCACACCTTAACGGACCTTTCACTCCGGATTTAGCGACACCGGTCGCAGAATTCAGAGCAAAAGCTGAAGCTAACGGATGGCCAATAGAAGTGGAATGGGCTCTTATCGGTTCTTGTACCAACTCTTCCTATGAAGATTTATCAAGAGCAGCTTCTATCGTTGAAGATGCAGTAGCAAAAGGAGTTAAACCAAAGGCGATTTTAGGGATCAACCCGGGTTCCGAGCAGGTGAAATTCACAGCAGAAAGAGACGGGTTCCTGAATTCATTCAGAAAATTTGAAAATGCAAGAATCTTTACCAATGCCTGCGGACCTTGTATCGGACAATGGGACAGAGAAGGAGCTGATAAAGGAGAGAAAAACTCTATCATCCATTCTTTCAACAGAAACTTTGCCAAAAGAGCTGACGGTAATCCGAATACCCATGCATTTGTAGCCTCACCTGAAATGGTAGCTGCCGTTGCAATCTCAGGAAGATTGGACTTTAACCCTATTACAGATACTTTAACTGCTGAAAACGGAGAGCAAGTGAAACTGGATGAGCCTAAAGGTTCTGAATTACCATCCAAAGGATTCGCTGTTGATGATAACGGATATCAGGCTCCATCTGAGGACGGTTCAAGCGTTGTTGTAAACGTAAACCCTAATTCAGACAGACTTCAGCTATTAGAAGAATTCCCGGCCTGGGACGGTAAAAACATCGAAGGAGCTAAGGTATTGATCAAAGCTTTCGGAAAATGTACTACTGACCACATTTCTATGGCTGGACCATGGCTGAAATACAGAGGTCATCTTGACAATATTTCAAACAATATGTTGATTGGTGCAGTCAATGCTTACAACATGGAAACTAACCACGTTAAAAATGAATTAACTGGTGAATATGGTGAAGTTCCGGCTGTACAGAGAGCTTACAAAGCTGCAGGAGTTCCTACTATTGTTGTTGGAGACCAGAACTATGGTGAAGGTTCTTCAAGAGAACATGCTGCTATGGAACCAAGACACCTTGGAGTAAAAGCTGTACTGGTAAAATCATTTGCGAGAATTCACGAAACAAACCTTAAAAAACAAGGAATGTTAGGAATCACTTTTGCCAATGAAGCAGATTATGACAAAATCCAGGAAGACGATACAGTTAATTTCTTAGATCTTGACCAGTTTGCTCCAGGAAAACAGCTGACTTTAGAGTTCGTTCATGCCGATGGAACCAAAGATATTATCATGGCTAACCATACGTACAATGATCAGCAGATTGATTGGTTTAAAGCAGGTTCTGCTCTTAACCTGATTAAAAAACAACAGAATTAATTGTTAGATTAATTAATCATAGAAAAAGCGGCTTCCTGCGGAAGCCGCTTTTTATTTTATCTTATTCAGAAGGTTGCTACGATAGCTTTCCCCGATCGGAATTTCCTGCTCCGAAACCAAAACAATTCTCTTTATGCCGATATTTTTAGTTTTGTCCAGATTAATGATGAATGATTTATGAACCCGGACAAATCTGTCGGAAAGCTGATTCTCCAGAGACTTAAGGGTATCCAGCACAATATATTCTTCATGAGAAGTCCTGATGTTCACATAATCTTTGATACTTTCAATGTAAAGTATATCAATGAAATTAATACGGTGCTGCTGACCAGAAGATTTTACGAAAAAGTAGGACTCTCCACTTTCAGAAGAAGAAAAACGTTCCTGGGCCTTTACCGCACTTTTATAGAACCGTTCAAAAGAAACGGGCTTCAGAAGATAATCAATGATATTATGCTCATACCCTTCCAGCGCGTATTCTGAATATGCCGTCGTCAAAATATACTTTTTCTTTTCTCCAACGATCTTCATAAAATTGATTCCTGTAAGTTCAGGCATCTGAATATCAAGGAAGATCAGGTCTGCCTCATTGTTCCGGATATATTCTAAAGCGAGAATAGGATTTTCCGCAGAAAAAACCAGTTCCATAAAAGGAATCTTTCTGACATAGTTTTCCAGAAGGGATATTGCCAGAGGCTCATCATCAACAATAATGCATTTAATTGTTTTCATAAGGGAAACTTATTCTTAAATCTACGATAAATTCAGATTCCAGGTCCTGTATGTTCAGTTCATGTTTTTTAGGATATAAAATGTCCAGTCTTTTTTTGACGTTTTCAATTCCTATTCCTGAAGCCGAGTCTTTCATTCTCTGATTTTTAAAATTATGGAGATAAAAATGAAGCATTTTATTTTCGTCTGAGATTTTCAGAACAAATCCCTTATCCCTGAAATCACCATGCTTGAAAGCATTTTCTACAAAAGGGACCAAAAGCATAGGAGAAATATTAAGTTTAGGATTGGAAATGTTTTTTTCAAAGACAAGCAGTTCAGGATTTCTGATCCGGAGTTTTTCAAGGCCGATCAGGCTTTCGATATAACCAATTTCTTTATCAAGGCTGATAACATCTTTTTCAAGGTCTTTTGTGCTGTACCTCAACAGTTCGCTGAGCTTTTCAATAGCAGACAAAGACTGGTCCGAATTCTGATAAACCAGAGAATAAATATTATTTAAAGAATTGAAAATAAAATGTGGATTAATCTGGGTTTTCAGAGCCTGAAGCTGGGCATGTTTTCGTTCTTCAATAAGCCTTGTACGTTCTGCTTCAATTTTAGAATAATATTTAAAAAACCAGAGATTTGTACTCACAAAAACCGTTAAGCTTGAATAATAAATATTGTCGTAAAAATAATACAGGAAAGTAGTTCCTTCCGCATAATTCCTGTAGCCTGTAAGCGAGGGCAATAGTATTTCTTCTATGGAGTACCTGAAAATAACAAAAATAAATACTCCCACAAAAAAACCGATAATCATGAGGTAGAATCTTTTCGGATCGAAAAATCTCGGAACCACGAAAAAATAATTCACATAAAACCCCAGAAAATTAGCAAGAAAGATAGTAACATCAAGAATACCAATCCCTTTGGTACTGTAAACCGATACTGCAATGATGCCGTTGAAAATAATCAGCAGCCAGTAAAAAAGATGCAGGAGAAAGATTTGCTTTTGCTTCATGTTCAAATGTAAGGCTTCAATCACTCAGATTCCTAGATATTTCCGATGAAACCCTCTTTTTTTCCGATGAAAATATTTTGGACGGAATAATGCGAGGTGAAATCTAAATGATGTTTCACAAAAATAAGTTTGAAAATACCTTTGAGCCAGGATTTTTAACTATGAAACTAAAATATATTCTAATTCTTGGTCTTTTTTCTACAGCCGCTTCAGCTCAAATACAGAAAGACAGTATCCAAAATGTGGAACAGATCAATCTTTTGGTCAAGAAAAAGCTTTTGGAAAGAAAGACCGACCGCCTTATTTTTAATGTAGAGGCATCAGTAGCATCACAAGGTATGGATGCATCGGAAACATTGGCCAATGTTCCGATGCTGAAGGTTGATGAAAATATGGGTTCTATCTCCATTGCCGGAAAAAGTACGGTAAGTGTAATGATCAACGGCAGAATGCTGAATCTTTCCGGAACTGCTCTTTTAAATTATCTGAAATCCATCCGCTCGGAAAACATCTCAAAGATAGAAGTAATCACGACTCCGCCTTCTAAATATGAAGCGCAGGGAAACAGCGGGATCATCAATATTATTCTGAAGAAAAACCCAAACCTGGGTTTCAGTGGAAACATCAATACCAGTCTGATCCAGAGGACTTATTCAGGTTTCAGCTCAAACGGCTCGCTCAATTATCAGACTGAAAAATTCAGCAGCAGCCTGAAGCTGATGTATTATGATTCTGCAAAACGTACGGATGAAAACTACAATATTATAGGCGCTACCCAAAACTACAGCAATTCGATACGGAGAGATATGTGGAACGAGCTGACCCCAACTCTCAATCTTTCCTATAAAATCAGTAAGAATTCCGAGATAGGAATGGAATATATCTACGCCCGCCAGAAATCCGGGATGGATATCGTTAACACAACAAAAAATATTTCTTCAGATCTTGGTGAAGAAAATCTGTTAACCAATACTTTTCACCGTGAGAAGCTTCCGACACATACTTTAAGCGCCTACTACGACCTTAAACTGGATTCTTTGGGTAAAAAGCTAAGTATTGCGGGAAATTTCTATAAAAATAATTCTGATACCGAAGTGAATTTTTCTACGCTGAAATCCTCAGATCATTCTGTTCAGGATGTGAAAACCGTTTCTTTGATCTCCCCACAGATCTTTTCCGCGCAGGCAGATCTGGAACTACCATTTTCTTTTGGTACCATTGAAACCGGAGTGAAATTTAATCAGTTCAAAAACAGTTCGGATCTCAGATATTTCAACCTGAATGCAGGACAGTATGTGGAAGATCTTTTAAAGGCCAACATTTTTGAATATCAGGAAGAAAATTATGCGGCTTACATCAGCTATGCAAAATCATTTGGGGAACACTGGGAAACCAAAGCGGGACTTCGCTATGAAAACACCAATGCAGAGAGCTACACACCTTCTACCGGTTCAGGGAACAGCTATAATTACGGACAATGGTTTCCTTCTGCGTATGTTTCGTATAAACAGGATAAAAATGTATTCAGCTTTTCTTATTCAAGAAGGATTAACCGCCCGAGCATGAGCAACCTGAACCCTTTCCGCTGGTATGAAAATCCATATTCCTATTCTTCCGGAAATCCTTTGCTGACACCGGCATATATCAATAACTGGGAGCTGGCCTATACTTTCAACAATAAATTTTCTGCCAGTGTTTATTATCTGAAGATGAAAAATGCATTCGGCCAGATATCTTATATAGATGGTCTTTCGCAGATCAGCAATTATCTGAATTACTACAACAATAATTTCTGGGGATTGAACGCTTCTTATACCGATACTTTTTTCAGATTCTGGGAAACCAGCATATCTATGAATGCTTCTCTTCAGAATTCAACTGTATTCAATATTGAGGCAGAAACACAGAAAGGAAGTTCATTCAGCTATTCCGTCAACAATACATTTACTTTAAATAAAAATAAAACCTTTGCCCTATTCCTGAATTACAGCCACAGCCTTCCCTACAAAAATGTAAACTCCTATTTCAATGTTTTCCCTGAACTGACTTCAGGATTAAAGTTTTCCCTTATGGAAAAAAAACTACAGATCAATGCAACAGTTACCAATATTTTCGCACAAAGATACCGGGGAACCTACTATTTTAAAGACAATACCCAGCATATGGATAATTACTGGGACGGCAGAAGTTTCCGTTTAAGCGTCAATTATACCTTTGGAAGCAATAAAAAGAAAATCAGTAAGAAGAATATCAATTTCGAGGAAAAAGACAGGGTACAATAATATTTTAAACCATTAAGATATAATAAGCTGTTAAGAATATTAAGAGACTTTCCTCAAAACACAGGAAATCAGAATGATGAATCTCAACTATACTTAATTCCTTAAATCTGCTTAATGGTTTAAAGGGTTCATAAAATAAAAACAGAGATTTTATTCTCTGTTTTTTATTTGTCTTTATTTACTTTAGAATTTAAATTCCACTCTTGCAAAAAGGAAACGTCCTCCGATGCCGTATTGGGAAACCTGCCTTGAATATACAAATTGGTTATCGGCAGTCAGCGAACTGATATTGGGACTTTTGGAAGGCAGTATATTGAATATATTATTACTTCCTATCGTCGCCGAAATATTTTTATTGAAATCATATCCTACGGAAAGGTCCGTCACAAAGCGTTCATTTAAAACAAAGTGTTCCCTGCTTTCGGTAACGCCGTCAAAATTGGCATCCAGCACATCAGCATCTGTTACTTTTCCAAAATAGGAATTTCTAAGGGAAATCGTAAGCGCAGCAAGCCTTAAAGTGTTGGCAAGAGTAGCTTTGATACGCGGCACGGCTTCTTCAAAATACACCCTGTTAGGTTCGGAGAAATAATTATTGATCTGGCTCACCAGTTTAGGTGAAGCATGAATATCTCCAATTCTTCTGGTCTGATTAAGGTTAAGTCCAAGATTATTTTCCAGAGAAATCCCTTCCGAAATTCTTGAGTTCTGGGAAACAGTGATATCTAATCCTTTCGTTTGTGAATCCACTGCATTGGCAAAGAAATTCGCAGCACTGGCTCTGGCCAGATCGAAAGCTCCTTGCAGAACCGCCTGGTCTGATCCGGGTGCAAAATTTCCTTCAGGACGGTAGAATAAATCTGTAAGCACTACTCTGTCCTTAATCTTTATAAGATAAGCATCTGCTGTAAATACTAAACTCAAAGACGGGATCTTCCATGTAATGCCTGTGCTGTAGGACTGTGAGGTTTCCTGCTTTAATTTCGGAATTCCCAGTGCCTGAGCCGCCTCAGAATTATTTCTGAAAGTTCCTACCTGCGTTGTCTGCCCTTTCTGAATCAGTGTAGACGTAGAGCTATAGTAAATCTGTGCCAGAGAAGGTGCCCTGAATCCTGTGGAAACCGCTCCTCTCCAATTAAAATTCTTAGCCAGTTTTACATTTGTTGCCAGTTTATAGTTAAAAGTAGAACCGAAGTCTGAATAATTTTCAAAACGTACAGCTCCTTCCACTAACCACCAGTCGGTTGGCTCAATTTCAACATCAGCATAGGCTGCAATACTGTTTCTGCTTCCGGAAACCGCATTATCAGGGCTAAATCCAGGGAAAACCTGTGAACCGGCCGGCCTTATATTTCCAAAAAAATCAGTTGGTTTTTCATTATCAGGAGTAGCTGCTGTTACTACGTGTCCATATATATCATAAGAAACGTAAGAATTTTCTTTTCCGGCATTTACTTTATAATTTTCATACCGGTATTCCCCTCCAAAGGCAACATTTAAGCCATGTAAAACATCATATTTTTTTGAGAAATCCAGATTCAGAGTATTTTGTAAAAACTCTGATCCTCCTGCTTCAAAAGTTCTTGGAGAGCTGTCTCCCAGAGATGCATTAAATGTATTGACAACACCAAAATTAAAAGCATTCTTTCCAAAAGTATTACTCAGATCTACATTCCAGCCGTTCCATTTTCCTTTAATTCCTCCGGCTAAGGAATAATCATTTACACTTGCTTCAATCTGTGGTAAATATCCATTGGGTGTAACAGCATTGATATTTCTTTCTGTGTTTGGAAGCCGGAAAAATCCACCTGCATTTCCCAAACGGTAACTGTAACCTCCAAAGGAATATACTTTCCAGTCTTCATTTACAGGAATTTCGGAATTGAAAAAAAGCTGCGCTGACTGTAATTTAGACTGTCCTGCCCTCAGGCTGAAATCTTTTCTTTCCAGGCCTCTGTATTTAAGCTCCTGGTCCGTAAAATCCTTTCCTAATAAGCCTTGTAATGCTGTTATACTGTTCGCACCTGCTATCTGGTTTTTGAAATCCTGTGAAAAGTAATCAACCTGTGAAGCATACTGCTTAACAGTATTGATAATTTGCTGAGTATTGGAAGTGTTGGTTATATTTTTATACAACCCGTCAATATTAACTCCATTCTGCAAAGCCCTGTAATTAATAGCATTATAAGCATTGAAAATATCTCCCTGACGTACTCCTGCTCTGGAATACGGGTCACGGTACTGCACTGATCCTGTAACATTGATAAAACCTTTGTCACCAATTTTAGCTCCATAATTTAAATCTGCAGAAATAGTCTGCCCATCTATTCCGCCAGTGAAATTGTTTGCTGCAGGCGAAGCATATCCTCCTAAAAACACCTGACCTGAAAGTCCAAGCCTTTTTTTAAGGCCTAAGTTCACCACTCCTGCTATAGCATCAGAACCATATTGTGCAGAAGCCCCGTCTCTCAGCACTTCAATTTTCTCTAGTGCAAAGGCAGGAATAGCATTAAGATCAGTTCCCACAGAACCTCTTCCCGGCGTTAAAGTAACATTGATCAGAGAAGACTGATATCTTCTTTTTCCATTAAGTAAGACTAAAACCTGATCCGGGCCAAGTCCTCTGAGAAGGGCCGGATCTACAAAGTCAGTCCCATCATTCACAGTATGTGAAGTGGAAGAGAATGAAGGTACGACGTAATTGAGCGCCTGGCTTATATTATTAACCGGACTTTGTCTCAAAATTTTTGAAATATTGATGATATCTACAGGAACAGGAGTTTCCGTAAGAGATCTTCCCGATCCTCTTGATCCAAGAATTACCACATCATCAATCTTTTTAGATGAAGCAGAATCCGTTTGTCCAAAGTAAAATGCTGATATAATGGTTGCTGATGCTATGATTATTTTTTTGTTGAAAGTATACATGTATTTTCTATTTTATTATTACTGATTGTTTGGTTGGTCTTTGGCAATAGTATTCCTGTAACCTATTATTTAAGGTTACGATCAAAAGCCAGAATGTTTTTATTATTTTTTAAAGAAGTCTAGAAACAACAACACATGCGCATGTGGAAATGGCATGAAAACAGGTCAGAATAACAAAGTGATACTTCATGATCTGAAAAACGAAAATTTAAATTGGAAATGTGTTTCCCCTTGTCTTTAAACATTGATTTTATTTTTTTAAAACAAAAATTTCAAGATGGGAAGAAAAATAGAGAATAAACATTTTTTCCGGGCATGCCGGCTTATCTATTTCAGCACCTTGCTTGTTTTTGCAGGTTGCTATCCCATCTATGAGATTCTTGATAATTACGTGGCAAAGATATAAATATTTCGGAAATAAAAAAATAATTGCCTAAAAATTTAACTTTTCGCAAATTTCACCGTAACAAATCAATGTTTTTTACGTCTAACTAAACAGTAGTAAAAAAACATTATGAGAAAAACTATATTCGCGCTGTCTTTGCTTGCGTCTTTTTTTGCCTATTCACAGGAAAAAACCAATACCAGTCCGGACAAGGAAAAACAGATTGAAGGTGTTGTGATTACCAAAACTAAAAAAGCCGTTGAACAGAAAGCAGACCGTACTATTTTTGATTTTTCTGAACAGCCACAGCTCAATAACGGCAATGTTCTGGAGGGGATAAAGAAACTTCCGGGACTTGTAGCTACAGATATTGCCGGGATGATGTACCAGGGAAAAATCCTGGATGTTTATCTGAATGGACGGCCTTTAAATATTACTTCGAACGAACTGAATTCTTTTCTTGAAGGGATGCCTGCCAACTCAGTGGACAGAATTGAAGTGATTACCCAGCCCGGAGCAGAATTTCCTGCCACTTCAGGAGGTGCAATCATGAATATCATTACGAATAAGAATGCCAATAAGTATTTAACGGCAACGTATTCGGGAAATTACTCGTTTACGAATTACGATAAATTCAGAAGCAGAACCACTAATTCTCTAAACCTGAATGCCAGAAATAAATTTTTCGGATGGCAGCTGAACGTAGGCCAGAACTATCGTGAAAGTATGCTGAACGGAGATCAGGATGTGCTTCTTCATAATAATACAGACAGAATAGGGCGTGGTTATTTCGCAAAGGCAGGTGTAACCTTTGATCTGGGACAGGACAGATTATTATTGAATTACGATATTTATCACAATAACAATGACAATTATACGCTAAGTAACGGTATAGGAGACAGAACACCGGATAACAGTCCCTTAGGCTATTACCTGAGAGATTATGATTTTACTTCTTCAGATATTGCCCATACCAACAGTGTAAGACAGGAAGCTGTAGCGACTTATCAGAAACGTTTTGCGGATAAATCTCAAAAGCTGGATTTCCAGTTTGGATATACGAAAGCATATACAAAGTTTGGACAAGACAATGTATTTCTCGATAAAACATTCCAGGAGCCGTTTGAGCCCCTGCCCAGATATGTTCTCGGAAATGTGCTGAGCAATAATTCGGATATGAGAATTGCTAACTTTAAAATTGATTATTCCCAACCTATAAAGCTTCTGGATGGAGGGAAAGTTAGTTTGGGAGGTTTGTATGAGAGACAGGATTATGATACGGAAAGCAGAGGCCTTACCAATCTGGAGTATCAGAGACAAACGGCTTCCACTTATCTTGAATTTCAGGCGAAACTGAAAAAATTTGATTTTACCTTAGGAGCCAGAGCAGAAAACTATGATATCTCCGGGATTACAAGAGTCATAAAAGATGATGCTGTATTGGAAAGGGATTTAACACCTTTCAATAAGTTCAAACTTTTCCCGAATGCCAGTGTACAGTATAGCCTGATGAACCAGGTATACATTGCCGCTAACTACAACAAAAAGATCACTCTGCCGAGTATTTCTGCCCTGAATCCGAACAATGTTATATTTGGAAGCCCGAATACACAGGTAACGGGTAACCCAGATCTTCAGCCTACCATTTTCGACAACTATGAATTGAAGGTTTCCGCTTTTGATTATGCTTTCATTGGATACAGTGTAAGTTCTGCAAAGGATCAGGTGGCACAGATCATTATGAAAGACGGTAAGAACCTTTACAACAGACAGGTGAATATCTCGAATATGAAAATTCACAACTTCAATGTAGGTCTTCCGATTCCGTTTATGATTTTCAGTAAGCCGATGAGCGAGATCATGAAGTTTAATTTTAATCCTGATAAGATTAATTTCATGTACCTGTATGCAGGTTATCAGAAACATGATATTGACAATTTGAACAATAAAGGGTTCTGGATCTTTAATATCATGACTCAGCTGCTTTTGCCAAAGGATATCAAACTGACGGCCAACTACAGCTATCTGACACCAAAAGCAGGATATTTCTACTTTACTGCAGACAAACCGTTCAATAATAACCTGGATATCACACTGACGAAAAAATTTATGAATAACCGCCTTACGGTTTCTGTTTTCGCAAATGATATTTTCAACGGACAGGTGATGCAGGTTTATTCTAATCCGCCTGAAGGACAGTCTGTAATGATCAGAAGCAAATATGATACAAGAAATTTCGGAATTTCTATTAATTATAAAATTCCTACAAAAAATAAACTGGCTAAAGAGGATCCGAATATCCTGAACCAGACTAAAAAAGAAGACACTGGTGTAATGCAGCAAGGACAATAATTTTTAGGATTAAAAAACCATAAAATGAGGCAGTAAAGTAATTTTACTGCCTCATTTATTTAAAACAATATAATTTAAAAATCTATGGTCTGGAACCTCCAATCCAAAGTATCAATAAGGGTAAGCTTATTAGATTCTACAGGTAGCCCGGTGATGATCTTTAAAACCTTCATAGCCATCATACTTCCTACAATGCCGGGAAGTGCCCCCAAAACTCCGAGACTGTCACAATCCGGCATATTTTCATCGAAAGGAGGCTCCGGAAAGAGATCTCTTAGATTCTTACTTCCGCTGTAATTGAAAACAGCAACCTGTCCTGAAAACCCCAATATGCTGCCATAAACCAAAGGTTTTCCTAATTTCACACAGGTGTCATTAATTAAATACCTTGTTGTAAAATTATCGGAACCATCCACAATAATATCGTATTGCGAAAGGATTCCTTCGGCGTTGGAATACTCAATTTTTTTATCAATCCCGGTAAATCTTACCTGCTGATTCAGGTTTTTTACAAAAAATTCAGCACTTTCAACCTTGGAATTTCCGACTGTATTTTCAGCGTGAATGATCTGCCGGTTCAGATTGTGAAGCTCTACCTCATCAAAATCTGCCACACCCAGATTTCCAACCCCAGCCGCTGCGAGATACTGAATAACCGGACTTCCCAAACCTCCTGCGCCAATGACAAGTACTTTGGAACTGATGATTTTCCGTTGCCCTTCCAGCCCTATTTCTTCAATAAATATCTGCCGGCTGTATCTTGTAAAAATATCTTTGCTCATCTAGTAATTATTTTGAACCATTAAGGTTTTTTAAGGGATTAAGAGATATTCAGGTGAACTTTGCTTTAAGATCTAAAAATCTCGTGATTTTTCTTAATTATCTTAATAGCTTCAATATTCTTAATGGTTATATTCTTTTTAAATTCCGCTGTATGCAGGATCCCAGTCTTTCATTACAGGATCATAGCCAGCTTTTCTGATGATACTTTTTACTTCTTCCATGCTGCGTTCGTCACTGGTTTCGAACTGTTCCAGGGACTCAACGTCTACTGCATAACCTCCCGGATTTGTTTTTGAAGCGGCACTCATCGTTGTAGCTCCCAATGAAATGATATGATCTCTGAATTTTTCGTTTTCCCTGGTAGATATTGAGACTTCCAGATCCTCATTCCATATTCTATAAGCACAGATCAACTGAAGCAGGTCTTTATCTTCCATAATAAAATTAGGCTCGATAATCCCTTCCGCAGGTCTGAGCCGGGGAAATGAAACCGAAAATCTGCTTTTCCAGTAGTGCTTCTGGAGGTAATCAATGTGAAGAGCGTTAAAAAAACTGTCTACACGCCAATCTTCCAGTCCAAGCAAAACTCCCAAACCTATCTTATGAATTCCGGCCCTTCCTATTCTGTCCGGTGTATCCAGCCTGAAATGGAAATTTGATTTTTTTCCTTTGGGATGATATTCTTTATAGACTTCCTGATGATAGGTTTCCTGATAAACCAAAACCGAATAAACGCCTTCATGATGCAGCTGCAGGTATTCTTCTTCGGATAACGGCTGGACCTCAATTGAAATATTGGCAAAATGGGGTTTCAACAGCTGTACTGCATTCAAAAAGTAAGAAATCCCCACCGTTTTATTGGCTTCACCGCTCACTAACAGAACGTGATTGACTCCCATCGATTTCAGAACAGAGGCTTCTATCATCAATTCCGTATCGGAAAGGGTTTTACGCCTTACGTTATTATCAAGGCTGAAACCGCAGTAGGTACAGATATTCTGGCATTCATTACTGAGATACATCGGCGCATACAGCTGAATGGTTTTTCCAAATCGTTTCTGGGTAAGCTGACGGGTCATTGTTGCCATCAGCTCAAGTTCTGTTGCAGCTACAGGGGAAAGCAGGTTTAAAAAATCGTCTAAAGTTTTATGCTTCTTATGAAGGCTGTGCAGAACATCAGCATGGGTTACTTTTTCGAGCTTAGTTTTTACTTCATCCCAATGATAGCATTCAAAAACATCTTTAAAGCTTTTCATTATTTTTTGCTTTATTATTCAAATAAAAAGGAGGTCAGAGGACTTGATGCTTCAGCGTGATCTGCTATTGCTCCGAGACCTGCTTCAAATGCTCTTCTTCCGGCAACAACTCCTTCTTTAAAGGCTAAAGCCATATTTACTGGATTTCTTGCCACAGCAATTGCTGTATTCACAAGAACGGCATCTGCTCCCATCTCCATTGCTTTTGCAGCATCTGAAGGTGCCCCGATTCCGGCATCTACAACAACAGGAACATTGCTTTGGCTGATAATGATTTCCAGGAAATCCAGTGTTCTCAATCCTTTATTGGTTCCGATGGGAGCTCCTAAAGGCATTACGACAGCTGTTCCGGCATCTTCAAGACGTTTGCACAAAACCGGATCGGCATGAATATACGGCATTACGATAAATCCAAGTTTGGCCAGTTCTTCCGTGGCATACAGGGTTTCAATGGGATCGGGAAGAAGATATTTCGGATCGGGATGGATTTCTAATTTTACCCAGTTGGTTTCCAGGGCTTCTCTTGCGAGTTGGGCGGCCAGTACAGCTTCTTTTGCAGTTCTTGCTCCTGAAGTATTGGGAAGAAGATGAACGCTGGTCTCTTTTAATGAATCCAGTAACCCGTCTTCTGCGACGCCGGAATCGATTCTTTTCAACGCCATAGTGACCATATCTGTTCCTGAAGCTATGACTGACCTTGCCATTTCCTGCAGGTTTCCGAATTTCCCGGTTCCTAAGAAGAGTCTTGAATCGAATACTCTGTCAGCTATTATTAATTTCTGATTGTTCATATCATTGCTTTTTTAAATTCTTTGATAACAGCAGGACGGTTAGTGATTTCTCCTGAAACTGCAGCACCATATATTCCGATCTGCTGAAGAAGTTCAATATCCTGAAGGACAACACCTCCAATTGCAAATATTTTCGGAACTGAGATTAAATTTTCTCTTAAATGTTCAACAATATTCTGATAGTCTTCAAAGCCTAAGACAGGGCTTAACTGCTGTTTTGTTGAAGTAAATCTTAATGGTCCCAAACCTATATAATCACATGGTTCATTAATCCTTTGAAGAACATCTGAAATAGTGTTAGCCGTTCCTCCTATAATTTTATTTTTACCTAAAACGTGTCTTGCAATTTCAATGGATACATCTTTTAAGCCCAGATGGACACCGTCTGCATCAATGTCTTTCGCAATCTGCACATGATCATTAATGATACAGACCGACTGATATTCTGAGCAAAGTTTTTTTGAAATTTCACAAAGCTGAAAAAATTCACTTTCATCAGCATTTTTCCAACGGACCTGTACCCATTTTATACCATTATCTAAAGCTTTCCGGATATTAAATTCCTGTTCCTCCCTGGTGAATCCCTGAGATATGTATTGTAATTTTTCCATGATTAAACTAAATGAAAACCCAATAAAGAAGGGTTACTCTTTAAAAAATTTTCTATATATACTTTTCCTTTACTGCACGCTGTTTCCAGACTTTCTCCTTTAGCGATCCAGCCTGTAATGGCAGAAGACAGCACACACCCGGAACCGTGCTTTGGATAATGATCCGCAGGTTTACCTGTACCGGGCTCCAATACAATTTCTTTTCCGCTCCCGATCAGGATATCTGTCCCGGTTTTATCATTTCTATGGCCTCCTTTAATCAGCACGGAACAAGAGTTTCCGGAGTGATCTAAAAGATCATATAAAACACCATACTCATTATAATTAGGTGTAATAAGGTCAATTTTTTTTAAAACATTTTCCAAAAGAAACAGCGTTTCCAGATCAAAAAAAGAAAACTCTGATGTACTTTTCAGCACCGGATCCCATATGATCTTTGCTTCAGCACTATGAGACCGTATAGTTTCTACAATTTTTTCAAGAAATACAGCATCTTTTACCACTCCAATCTTTACTGCCCGGACAGGATACTTTTTCATCAGAACATTTATAGATGATAATATTTCGTCTATGGGTCGCCATTCTATGCTTAAACATTGGGATTCTGTCTGAATAGTCATCGCTGTGCAAATACCCAGTCCCATTACTGTAAGCTGTTCAAATGTTTTTATATCAGCTAAAATACCTGCCCCACCTGAGGGATCAAATCCCGCAATGCTTATAACGAAAGGGCGTTCTGTCTGCATTTTTTGAATGTATTTAAAGGTTGATTACTTTCCCAAACTGCACCCAGAAGCGCTACTCCATCTGCTCCGTTTTCAAATGCTTTACAGATATTGTTTTCATTAATTCCTCCCAGTGCAATTAATTTTACGTCCTGATTATTCCTGTATTTAATATCCTCCATTACAGTTGATTCTTCCCCATATCCTTTTTTAGAGATACTGGGAAAAACCGGGCTGACAAATGCATATTCCCATTCCTTTTCCAATTCATTATAAGTTTCAATATCATGAACAGAAGTCGAAATAATGTTTTGTTCTGCATAAGCTTTATAAGTTCCAACATTTCTATCAGCTTCTCTGAAATGAAACCGGGAAATATGATGATCCTTCCCCAAATCATAATATCCGTGCAGTACCAATTGAGGATAAAACTCTTTATGAATACCAAACAGGAAATTTTTCATTTCTTCCCGGTTTATCATAGGTTTTCTGATATGAAGCAGATCCAAACCTTCCTGAAACATCTGGTTGATGATTTCCATTTCATTCCGAACTAATGTTTCGGGAGTGATAACGAGGATCATATATAAATTTCTTTTCCTTTTTCTATAAATTCCTGAGATTTATCCAGCATTCCTTTTTCCGCAGAATCACGGATCTCCTGAGTAATTTTCATTGAACAGAATTTCGGACCGCACATGGAACAGAAATGGGCAATTTTAGCCCCTTCAGCAGGAAGCGTTTCGTCGTGATAAGCTCTTGCCGTATCGGGGTCCAATGAAAGATTGAACTGGTCTTCCCATCTGAACTCAAATCTGGCTTTACTTAATGCATTGTCTCTGTATTGTGCTCCGGGATGGCCTTTAGCAAGATCTGCAGCATGGGCAGCCAATTTGTAAGTGATTACCCCAACTTTTACATCTTCTTTGTTGGGAAGGCCTAAATGTTCTTTCGGAGTTACATAACAAAGCATTGCACAACCAAACCATCCAATCATAGCTGCCCCTATTCCTGAGGTAATATGATCATATCCCGGTGCAATATCCGTCGTTAAAGGCCCCAAAGTATAAAAAGGCGCTTCATGACATTCTTCCAGCTGCTTATCCATATTTTCCTTGATCATATGCATCGGTACATGGCCCGGTCCTTCGATCATGACCTGTACATTATGTTTCCAGGCAATTTTGGTCAGTTCACCTAAAGTTTCCAGTTCTGCAAACTGAGCGGCATCGTTGGCATCTGCAATAGATCCCGGGCGAAGACCATCTCCCAATGAGAAAGCCACATCATACTTCTTCATGATCTCACAGATCTCTTCAAAATGGGTATATAAAAAGTTTTCTTTATGATGGTAAAGACACCATTTTGCCATGATGGAACCACCTCTGGAAACAATTCCTGTTACTCTTTTTGCTGTAAGGTGAATATATCTCAGTAAAACTCCGGCATGAATAGTAAAGTAAGATACTCCCTGCTCTGCCTGTTCAATTAAGGTATCTTTAAATACTTCCCACGTAAGATCCTCCGGAACTCCTTTGACTTTTTCAAGAGCCTGATAAATAGGAACGGTACCAATAGGAACCGGGCTGTTTCTGATGATCCATTCTCTTGTTTCATGGATATTCTTTCCCGTGGAAAGGTCCATGATAGTATCTGCACCCCATCTACAGGCCCACACTGCTTTCTCCACTTCCTCTTCGATACTGGATGAAACAGCACTGTTCCCGATATTGGCATTGATTTTAACCAAAAAATTACGCCCAATGATCATCGGTTCGCTCTCCGGATGATTAATATTATTGGGAATGATTGCTCTTCCGGCAGCAATTTCGTCTCTTACAAATTCGGGGGTGATTTTATTTTTAGGAGTATTCGCCCCAAAGCTGTTTCCCGGATGCTGAAATGCCATTTCTTTGGGAGCGGCTTCCAGTTGTTCAATCCGTTGATTTTCCCTGATCGCCACATACTCCATTTCCGGGGTAATGATTCCCTGTTTTGCGTAGTAAAGCTGAGTAAGCTCCAAGCCTTCCTTTGCTACTTTCGGTTTGTGGTCGTATCCGAAACGCAGTTCATCGAGACGTGGGTCTGCGAGGCGGGCTTTTCCGTATTCTGAAGTAATTCCATCCAGAATATTCACATCTTTTCTGTCCAGTATCCACTGCTCCCTGATTCTTGGAAGCCCTTTCGTAATATCAATAGATGCATTCTCATCCGTATAAGGACCGGAAGTATCATAAATGGTTACCGGAGGATTATCTTCCAAAGTTCCATTAGTAAGCTTTGTGGGACTTAGGTGAATTTCACGCATTGCTACGCTGATAGGATGTATTTTTCCTTCAACATAAATTTTCCTGGCATTCGGAAATGGTGAACAGGTGATTGAATGAGCCATAAGTTTTTGTATTATTAAATGAGAATTATCCGCCCTGAGTGGCAGTAATGATTAAAACTGAATCTTTGTCTTTGAGGATTGTTTCCGTCCAGGCGGACAGTGGAATAATACGGTTGTTGAGTGCTACTGCTATACCCTTTTTCTTTCCGGGTACTTCCATAGCCATCAGTGCTTCCAGATTATCCGGAAGTACTTCAAATGTTTTCGTTGTGTGGTTAATTGTAAGTTCCATTCCTAATTATTTTATATATACTTTAGGAATGGCCGTTATTGTACAATAGAATGTACAGCAAAAGTCATCTACTTTTCCCTACGCTGGTATGATCCAGATCAGGTTCAAAGGGTAAAGTCTCAGTCTGTATGTCTACAGACACCCCTAAAGTCGGAACGAAGTTAGACATTTTTTCAGAACGGACAAAATATATCAAAACAAAAACCCGGAGCTGCTAAACTCCGGGCCATTTATTTCCTATCTAAAAGGTTTTATTTTTTAATTGCCTTTACACGTGCAGAACCTCCATCTTTCATAGTTAAACTAAGGATGTACAGACCTGATTTCAAATCTCCGAGATAGATTTCTTCAGATAGATTATCAATAGTTTTTATCATTCTTCCTGCAGTATCAAAAACCTGAATGGATTTTACTTTTTCAATATCAGTAATCGTTATGATATCTTTAAACGGATTAG
Source organism: Chryseobacterium sp. MIQD13 (assembly GCF_050496705.1). Lineage (NCBI taxonomy): Bacteria > Pseudomonadati > Bacteroidota > Flavobacteriia > Flavobacteriales > Weeksellaceae > Chryseobacterium > Chryseobacterium sp. MIQD13. The sequence goes on along the minus strand of NZ_JBNWAF010000002.1, from coordinate 1,036,528 downwards.
GATATATTTTCATCTGATCTTTGGTATTCACCTCTGATGTGCTTAGGCAGGCAGTATCTACAGTGGCGGTAACTGTGGTTCTTGTACTTTCACATTTACTAGTGATCTGCCAGTCATAAAAATAATAATAAGATGTTGAAGCAGAATTTGCAGTAAGATTTCCAGCAGTTATAGATAATGCCCCCGGAACCGTAAATGGATAAGTACCCCAACCGCTGCCTGATTCTCTTATCAAACCACTTACACCACCGGATCTGGTCAGCATCATCAATTTATAATTGCTTCCCGGCGGAACTGTAAAGTTTAAAGGAACGTAAGTTTTTACATATGGGGCTCCAGTGCCTGTAAGATTTACGGTAATGGTCTGCAGAGTTGTAGCAGGAGAAACATTTCCGTCTTGTAAAGCAATTTCTACAGTCCCGGCTCCCGTACCCATCGGATATACATTTACTCCATTGATTGTAACGGTAGAATAAACATCAAAAAGTAAACCTGCATCCAGGGTATATCCGGTTGTAGATACTGCATTTGCAAATCCGGTTGAAGATGTACCTGTTGTTGAAGCAGCTACATAATAAGGTGTTGTGGTACTTAATGCAGGTGTTGTAAAACTTGATCCTGTACCCACTACATTTCCTGCTGTAGCAGCATCATACCAGGTTATGGATGCTCCGGTATCTGCCGTAGCGGATAATGTTGCAGTCTGATTAGGACAAACAGTTGCTCCCACAGTTGAAAGAATTGCAGGCGGCTGACACTGTGTTATTACCTGTACCGGCTGAAGAGACCATATACTTGTATTTCCCGATCCGCAATTTGACCTGATCCAGACATAATATGCTGTAGCTGGCGCCAAAGGACCTATTGAGGCTGAAGTTCCCGGAACATTCGGGGTTGTAGCAGGAGTTGAAGATACGGGAGGAGTGCTTGACGTACTGTAATAGATATCATATCCTGAAGGCGATGACGGAGAAGCAGTCCAGGATATAGCTGCACTGTTATTTGTAGTGACTCCCCCGGTAAGGCCTGATGGAGCATAACAAGTTGGAGGCACCCAGGTGTAGGTTAATCCTGCAGTTGGCATTCCCGGAACTGCATTGGAGGTATTAAATGCCTGTGTGCTGCTGTTTGCTGTACCTGGTGTAGAATTGATAAATTCAAGTGTTGTTGCATTAAGCCGGGTATTAAAGTCGGCGGCAGCGGTACCTCTTAAACCTATCTGAGCTGTCCCTGAAACAGCTGTACTTCCCACTAAATAAGCTCCGCTGCTATAAACCATCTGAATAATATTAGAAGTTTCCTGCAGACGGATCTGGAATGAAAAGGTATAAGCTGCGGCAGTGGAAGTACTGCTGTTTGGTCTGAAATTTTTCCACTGGATAACAGCTTCACGATTGGGAGCTGTACCGGTTGTTTCCCAACTGATATCACCGGTAGTCGAGCTGATATCGAAAACACTGCTCAAATCCCGCCCAAAAACAGAAATTGCCCCGTCATAAGCTGTAGTACTGGAGATTGGAGTCGTAGTTGTTGTACCCGGAGCTGTTGAACCAAAAGTTATAAATCCGTTTGATGATACATTCAATGCATTGTACGAAGTTCCGTTAAATACAAAATTGAATGGTAATGTTAAAGGATAAACATTACTGTTAAGATTTGTTGTTGAAGCATTACCTGTAGCTGCTCCCAGTATGCTTCCCGATATTGGGGTATAAGTTCCCGCAGCCTGGGCAAAACTGTAAGCACTTACCTGAGCCTTGGCAGCAGTTCCGGCAACAAGCAGAGCAAAACAACTAAAAGCTGTTTTCAAATACTTTTCCCTTCTCTTGTTCAAGAGAATCTTGTAAAAATGTTTCATAATGGAATAGGATTAGATTAACTCACAATTTATGATTTTTTTAAAATATACCACCAATAAATCAATTTTAATATTAAATTTATAATAAATCCAAATAAATAAAGGTAATTCAATACGTTAATTTAAAAAAATAGTATAAAAATGTTTTTCATAAAACACTGTAAAAACAAAAAAAAGAACCACTTCAAGATTGAAATGGTTCTGTATTTTTTCATTTTAAATGCCTTTAATAGTAAAGTTTTAAATTTCGATTAGGATCATATTAATTAGTCCGGTATTGTCGATCAGAGTAAATCCTTTATCCTGCTGGTATATTCTGGTTCTCCTTTTTAGGATATTCGAAGAGGGGCAAATAGAATCAGTTTTTATTCTTCACAAGCCCGCCAGATAGCATCATTTTGCGGAACGGGAGCTATAATCTCTATTTTTTCTTTGGTGACAGGGTGAATAAATTCCAGCTTCCTTGCATGAAGGTTGATTCCTCCGTCAGGATTGGAACGCGGAGCACCATATTTCAGGTCCCCTTTTATAGGAATTCCGGTTTTTGACAACTGGGCGCGGATCTGGTGATGCCTTCCGGTTTCAAGGTCAATTTCAAGAAGCATATAATTATCCAGTGTTTTAATCACATGATACGTTAAAATTGCTTCTTTTGCCCCTTCTGTTGCTTTTGGAAAAACAATGGCTTTATTATTCTTTTCGTTCTTCTTCAGGTAATGAACAAGTCTTTGGCTCTGGGGAATCATTTCTTTTTCTACAACAGCCCAATATGTTTTTTTTACCTCCCTGTTCTTCACCATCTGGGTAAGACGGGAAAGCGCTTTGGAAGTTTTGGCATAAATAACCAGCCCGGAAGTCGGACGGTCTATACGGTGAACTAAACCAAGGAAAACATTTCCAGGCTTAGCATCTCTTTTCTTTATAAAAATTTTAATGGACTCCAGCAAAGATTCATCACCGGTTTTATCTCCCTGAACAAGCTGTCCTACTTTTTTATTAACTACCAGAAGGTGGTTGTCCTCATATACAATCTGTTCCTCCATACCTTATATACGCTTGGGCCTGCTGGTAAAAGAAAGTGCGATTCCTCCAAGCAGACCGATTGTTTTAAGAATCGAAAGCTTAGAATCTTCCGGCAAAGTTGCCCCAACTATACAAAGCAGTGCAGCCGCATACATCGCGTATGTAAAATTTTTATTGGTCAGCAAAGGTGCCTGGACAAAAAAGCTGGCTCCTATCAGATAATAAAAAACTTTTCTGGAAAGAAGAATATTAATTTCCGGAGAAAACAGATTAAACCAGCCCGCTGCAAGACAGACCAGTGCTGCAATTGATAAGATCCCCTGAATAGTTTGTTGGTTCTGCATCAATTAGTAGCTTTCATTTTCATTAGGGAATTCAACACTTTTCACATCTTTTACGTATTGGGCAACCGCTCCCGTAATTTCTGTATAAAGATCAAGGTATCTTCTCAGGAACTTTGGACTGAAACCTTTGTTCATTCCAACCATATCGTGGTACACAAGAACCTGTCCGTCACAGTCCGGTCCGGCTCCGATTCCGATGGTAGGAATAGAAATGCTTTCTGATACTTTTTTAGCCAAATCAGCAGGAATTTTTTCCAAAACAACTGCAAAACAGCCTAATTCTTCCAAAAGCTGCGCATCCGAGATTAATTTCTCAGCTTCAGCTTCATCTTTGGCTCTTACTTTATAGGTCCCGAATTTGTAAATCGACTGTGGAGTCAATCCCAGGTGTCCCATTACCGGAATTCCGGCATTGATAATTTTTTTAATAGATTTTGAAATCTCTTTTCCGCCTTCAATTTTTACAGCATGAGCTCCTCCTTCCTTCATCATTCTTACAGCAGATTCCAGTGCTTTTTCAGGATTACTCTGGTAAGTTCCAAATGGAAGATCCGCTACAACAAGCGCTCTGTCAGTTCCTCTTACTACACTTTGAGAATGGTAGATCATCTGGTCCAGTGTGATAGGCAGTGTGGTTTCAAAGCCGGCCATTACATTGGCTGCAGAATCTCCGATCAAAATGGCATCAACTCCGCCTGCATCTACCATCTTGGCTGTGGTAAAGTCATATGCAGTAAGCATCGTTATTTTCTCCTTGTCGAATTTCATTTTTCTCAAGGTTTCAGTGGTAACTTTTTTAATTTCAGAGTGAACAGACATAATTTATCTATTTTTTAAAAGTTAAAAAGTCGGCTTTCGCCGACTTGAATTTTGTATGATTGTTATAAAACTACGTGACCTAGTTTCATCAATTTGTCGTGGTTTAGAATTTTGATATTTCTTCCATCTACTTCTATGAGACTGTCCTGTTTAAATTCAGAAATCAAACGGATGGCACTTTCCGTAGCAGTACCGATGATGTTGGCAATTTCTTCCCTTGTAAGCGAAATTTTAATAAACCCTTCAGGATCTACTCCCAATTTCTGTTCCAGAAGAATAAGGATTTCAGCCAGCCTTTCTCTTACTGTTTTCTGAGCAAGGAAAGTGATCGTATTGGAAGACTCTCCTAATTCAAATGAAATTTTCTGAAGCATCGCAAAAGAAAGCTGCGGATCTACTTCCAGAAGATACATGAAAACATCTGCCGGCAGGAAAATGCATTCAATGTCTGTCATAGCCTCAGCCTTTGCCTGGAAATTTTCCCCACAAAGTAATGAACGATAGCCGATAATATCCCCCTCTTTGATAAATCTTAAGATCTGGTCTTTTCCAAAAGCTCCGGATTTGGAAAGTTTAGCTGCTCCCTTTTCTAAAACATAAACTCCTTTTGGTGCTTCTCCGTCTTCGAAAATGGTGTCGTGCTTCTGAAAACTTAATTTTTTCTTGCTGTTAATGTATTTTTCAAAATCAGTGCTAGAAAGTCTTTCCTTAAATGATTTATCATTAAAAACTCTGGCGAACCTCTCTTCAATTGCAATCTGTTGTTCCTGCGACATTTTATATGACATTTATCACAAAAATAGAACTTTTTAACGCGATAAACAAAAAAAATTGTTATAATTTTGTAGTTCAATATTTTATGGTGGTGAGCGAGAACTGTTTTCATTGTGGTCAAGGTATAGAAAAGGAGCGAATTTTATTTGATGAAAAGACTTTCTGCTGCAACGGCTGCAAGTCTGTTTACGAAATTCTGAATATCAATAATTTAACTAATTTCTATGAACTTAATAAAAGAGCCGGAATCCGTCCAAGCGATGAGAGCTCTTCCCAGTTTGAATATCTTGACACTTCTGAAATCTTCGAAAAGATCACCGATTTCTCTGAAGGAAGCACCAGTCTCGTCACCTTCAAAATTCCTGTAATACACTGTTCTTCATGTATCTGGCTCTTGGAAAGCCTTCACACACTGAACGAACATATCAAGTATTCCCAGGTGAATTTCACCAGAAAGACCTTACAGATCTCATTCAATCATAATGATCTAAAATTAAGCGAACTAGCTAATTTCTTAACCAATCTCGGATACAAACCCGTTATCAGCCTGGAAACAGCTGATAAAAACGTAGATCATCTTGACAAATCTCTTCTCATAAAATTTGCCATTGCCGGTTTTGCTTTCGGAAACGGGATGTTCCTTGCTTTTCCTGAATATGTAGGCGGTGAAGATTTCTGGATGGAGCATTATAAAGGTCTTTTCAGAACACTGATGTTCCTTTTGGCGTGTCCTGTTGTATTTTATTCTGCTTCGGATTACTATAAATCTGCCTGGTATGGATTGAAAAACAAGATCGTTAATATTGACGTTCCTATTGTTTTGGGAATTTTCGTCCTTTTCGGACGAAGTATTTATGAAGTGGTTACAGATTACGGACCTGGTTATTTCGATACCTTGTGCGGACTCCTTTTCTTCATGCTGATGGGTAAAATTTTCCAGAAAAGAACATATAGTGCATTGTCTTACGACAGAGACTACAAATCATTCTACCCTATTGCCGTTACCAAAGTAGATTTTGAAGGAAAGCAGGATAACATTCTTCTTTCTGAGGTAAAAGTTGGCGACAGGATATTGGTAAGAAACCAGGAAATCATTCCGGTGGATGCCATTCTGATCAATGGAGAAGGAAATATCGACAACAGTTTTATTACCGGAGAAAGTGAGAGCATCAGCAAACAGCCTGGCGATAAGATATACGCAGGAGGAAAGCAGATCGGCTCTTCTTTGGAACTCGAAGTAATTAAAGATGTAGATCAGAGTTACCTGACACAACTTTGGAACAAGGAAGCTTTCAAAAAACATGAAACCGGCCTTGATACACTGACCAACAACATCAGTAAATATTTCACTTTCATTATTTTAGGCATTGCAGTAGTTTCAGGAACTTACTGGGCTTTTATTGATCTGGAAAAAATGTTCCAGGTAATTTCAGCCATTCTGATTATCGCCTGTCCATGTGCATTGGCATTATCTGCACCGTTTACTTTCGGGCACATTATGAGAATTCTGGGCCGTAATAAGTTTTATGTAAAAGATACTTTAACGATTGAAAAGATTGCCAAACTTGACACCATTGTTTTTGATAAAACCGGAACAATTACCCATAGAAAGAAATCAAATATCAGATATGAAGGCACTGAAATCAATGAATTTGACTACCTGAATATCAAGACATTATTAAAAAATTCCAATCACCCGCTTTCTAAATCCCTGTATGAATTTATAGAGGTCAATGATGATTATTTCACTGTTGAGAATTTCCGGGAGATTTCCGGAAAAGGATATGAAGCCAGTGTAAGAGGAAATATTTATAAAATCGGTTCCGCACGTTACAACGATCAGGAACCCAAGAACCTTGAAACCGCTGTTTACATCAGCAAGAATAACCAGTTTTTAGGCAAATTCATCTTTAAAAATGAATACCGTCCGAAACTGAAAGAGCTGTTTACAAAGCTTGCCAGCTACAAAATATTCATCCTGAGCGGCGATAACTCCTCTGAAGAAAACCAGCTTAAAGAACTGATCCCGAATTATAAAGGAATGGCTTTCAACCAAAGCCCTGAAGATAAGCTTAATTACATCAAAAACCTTCAGGATCAGAACATGAAAGTTGCCATGCTGGGTGACGGGCTGAATGATGCCGGAGCATTAAAACAAAGCAATGTAGGGATTGCGATTGCAGATGACACCAACAGCTTTACGCCTTCCTCCGATGTAATTATGAATGGTGATAAAGTCGTTACACTAGACAATTATCTGAACGTATGCAAAGGCTCGATTACTATTGTAAAAATGACATTCATAATCAGTTTTCTATACAATATTGTTGGTTTAAGTTACGCAGTTACAGGCCATATGCACCCGCTCTTCGCAGCAATCATCATGCCAATCAGTTCCATCACTGTGGTTACATTCACTACTCTTTCCACCTGGATTTTGGGCCGAAAACATTTCAAGAAACAGGCGTAGAAGCCCTTATTTAGACTGATTTTAAATTAGCTGAAATCCGCATTTCGTGATGAATGTCATTATTTTTCACTAAATTTGAACCCCGAAAATAGGTTAATTTTGTTGTCCAATGGATATTCTATATTTAATGATCCTTTGCAGTGTTTCTTTAGCTGCGATTTTCTTGGTCGTATTTATAGTGTATGCCCGAAAAGGACAGTTTGAAGATGATGAATCTCCGGCTGTCAGAATCCTTTTTGATAATGGAGAGATCAAGGAAAAGGATGAAAGCGGCAACAAAGATAAAGACGAGAAAAAAATAGGAGAGAATAATAAAATTGAAGAAAAAAGTGAATAGTTGATATGGAAACACAAAAGTTTAGTTATGACAACAGTATTGTCCGTGCGTTCCTTTATGCGACCTTAGTTTTCGGTCTTATAGGATTTACGTTCGGGCTTACGGCGGCATTAATGCTTTTCTACCCGGAATTGCCGGAATTTATTTTCGGTACAGATGATACAACCATCAAAAGCCTTGCATCAGGCAATATTCAGGGGTTAATAAACACTCATGGTGCATTTGGTTTTGGTAGAATCAGAATGCTTCATACCAATACCGTAATCTGGGCATTTGTATGTAATATCGTTTATACCGGTATTTATTACTCATTGCAGAGATTATTAAAAACAAGAATGTACAGTGATACATTATCTTGGTTACATTTCTGGACTTGGCAGTTTATGATTGTTGCTACGTTCATTACATTCTTTATGGGGATCAATACTTCAAAAGAATATGCTGAACATGAATGGCCGATCGACATATTGATTGCATTCTCTTGGATCATTTTCGGGGCGAATATGTTCCTTACGATCGCAAAAAGAAGAGTAAGACACCTTTATGTAGCAATTTGGTTCTATATCGGAACATGGATTGCTGTAGCAATGCTTCACATTTTCAATAACTTAGAAGTTCCATTATCTTTCGCCGGCTGGAAATCTTATTCAGCATATGCGGGGGTAAAAGACGCCATCGTACAATGGTGGTACGGTCACAATGCAGTTGCATTCGTACTGACAACTCCGGTTCTTGGTTTGATGTATTACTTCCTTCCGAAGGCAGCAGACAGACCGGTTTTCTCTTATAAACTGTCTATTATTCACTTCTGGTCATTAATTTTCGTATATATCTGGGCTGGTCCTCACCACCTTCAGTATACAGCTCTTCCTGCATGGGCACAGGCTGTGGGAACAGGTTTCTCCATCATGCTTATTGCACCGTCTTGGGGAGGAATGTTGAACGGTCTTCTTACGCTTAGAGGGGCTTGGGATAAAGTAAGGGAAAACCCTATCCTTAAGTTCTTCGTAGTAGCTGTTACCTGCTACGGTATGGCAACATTTGAAGGTCCGCTTCTGGCAACTAAAAATATCAACAAAATTGGTCACTTTACAGACTGGGTTATCGGTCACGTACATTTAGGAGCTCTTGGATGGAATGGTTTCATGGCATTCGGGGTTATCTATTATCTGGTACCAATTATGTGGAGAACAAAAATCTGGTCTGTAAAATTAGCTAACTGGCATTTCTGGTTAGGGACATTAGGAATTATTTTCTATGCAGTACCAATGTATATTTCAGGATTCACACAAGGTTTGATGTGGAAACAGTTCAATCCGGACGGTACTTTGATGTACAAAAACTGGCTGGATACAGTAACTGCTATCATCCCTTATTTCAAGATGAGATTCCTAGGAGGTGTATTCTATATTTCCGGAGCTATCTTAATGATCGTTAACGTAATCGCTACAGTAAGAAAAGGTTCATTCCAGAAGGAAGTTCCTGCTGAAGCACCTGCGTTGGCTAACATCGGAAACAAACGTAAAGAAGGTGAAGGAACTCACTTATGGCTTGAAAGAATGCCTGTATTATTAGGTATTTTATCTTTCTTCACTATTTCCATCGGTAGTTCCATTGAAATTATCCCTACACTGTCTCTAAAGAAAAGTGTACCTACAATTTCAGCAGTAAAACCATATTCACCACTTGAACTGGAAGGTAGAGATATTTATATCCGTGAAGGATGTAATGCTTGTCACTCCCAGATGATCAGACCTTTCCGTGATGAGATCACCAGATTCAACGGTAAGAACGGACAGTATTCTAAAGCAGGAGAATTCGTTTATGACAGACCATTCTTATGGGGTTCTAAGAGAACAGGACCGGATTTACATAGAGAAGGAGGGAAAAACCCAAGTTCTTGGCACTACAAACACATGTATAACCCAAGATCTACCTCTGCAGGTTCCATCATGCCTCGTTACCCTTGGTTAATTGCTACCAACTTAGACAGATCTAAAATGGTAGACAAAATGAAGCTGATGAAGAACACATTTGAGGTTCCTTACACTAAAGCTGAAATAGATTCTGCAAATACATGGGCAGATAACCAGTCAAAGAAAATTGTAAAAGATATCTTCTCTGAAGCTAATGACCTTAAAGTTGCTTATGCTAAGAGACCTCAGGGAGAGTTGGAGAAAAAAGAGATCGTAGCTCTTATTTCTTTCCTTCAAAGACTGGGAACAGATATCAAGACAACAGAAATAAAAACAGCAAGTACTAACTAAACATTAAAAGGTTCACATGATTCCTCAGAACTTTAAAGATATATTATCCAATACAGAAAACGCTGGTCTCTACCAGACGCTGGCTCTGATTTTCTTTATGTTGTTCTTCGTAGCTCTTGTAATCTATGTTTTTACCAGACCTAAAAAATATTACAAAGAGGAAGAAGAAGCTCCGCTTGGGGATGATGAGGATGACGATTTTAATTTAAAAAATTAAACTATTTATTATGAAACAAAGAACACCTGTTGTTGTAAACATCTTAATAATAACTGGACTTTTAATAGTTTTTTATTATTTGTTTGTACAAAGCTACTCGTTCCTAGCTTCACCTTACTTCTGGGGAACTGTGGTGATCAGTGCTATTTTGGCATATATCCACAGTGCAATTGGAGATTTGATTGAAAATAACAAATTCAAAAAATTAACTCCGGAAGAAAAAGCAGCTTATTTAGCAGAAAAGAAAATTCCTTTCTTAAGAAGAATGTACGACAGTGCATTCAAAAAACAGTCTGCTACTGAAGAAAAAGATATCCTTATTGACCACGGTTTTGACGGGATTATGGAATTGGACAACCAATTACCAAAATGGTGGGTAGGTTTATTCTATTTTGGGACTGCTTTTTGTATTGTATATATTGCAGCTTACTCTTTCACAGATTTCGCACACCCGTTGAGCGAATATGAACAAGAATATAAAGAGCAGATGGCAAGCATTGCTGAATATGAGAAAAACCAGCCTCCTGTAACTATAGAAACAGCAAAATATTCTGCTGATAATATTGCAGACGGTAAAGAACTCTTCAAAACCAACTGTGCATCTTGTCACAAAGAAGACGGAAGTGGTGGTATCGGTCCAAACCTTACGGATAACTACTGGATCAACCAGCCGGAGAAAACTTTATTCAAAAATGTATTCCATATGGACTGGAATGGTTCTCCTACTAACCCTGCGATGAGAGCATTCGGTAAAAACGGAGAGGTTTCGGGTGCAGAGATTGAAAAGATTGCAGCTTATGTATATCACATCAATCAGGAACAACCTCCAGTAACGCAGGCTCAGGGAGGAGCTGCTCCTCAGGGAACCGAAGCGCATTGGGAAAAAGAGTAATTTAAAAGATTAGAAAACATATGAAAAAAACATAATTTGTTATTAAAAAAAATAGTAACGAATTATGTTTTTTCTTTTTTAAACACATTACGAAATGTCAGATATAGAAGAAATAGAAGTACGCGGCGGACAGGGACAGGTTCTGGACCCTGAGACTTACAGAGATTCTATCGGGACAATGGAGCAATCCGGTAAAAGAAAATGGGTATTTCCAAGAAAGCCAAAAGGGAAATACACCAACTATAGAAACATTGTAAGCTATGCTTTATTAATTGTTTATTTTGTGGTGCCATTTTTAAAAATCAATGGTAACCCATTCTTTTTATTCAACGTTATTGATAGGGAGTTTTTCATTTTCGGACAGCCTTTCTATCCACAGGACTTTTTTATCCTTACTTTAGGTGCCATCGCATCTTTAATATTTATCATCATTTTTACGATTGCGTTCGGAAGAATTTTCTGCGGGTGGATATGTCCTCAGACAATTTTTATGGAATCTATCTTCCGTAAAATTGAATATCTTATTGAAGGTGACCGAAACAAGCAGATGAAGCTGGACAGACAGGAGTGGAACAGTGAAAAAATCTGGAAACGAAGCTTGAAATGGACTGTTTACATTATCATTTCATTGATCATCACCCACTTTATGCTGATGTATATTGTTGGCTATAAAGAAATATTCAGAATCATATCGGAAGGGCCATTTGCCCACCCTACCAACTTCATCGTCATGGTTCTTTTTACAGCAGCATTTTACTTTGTATTTGCTTGGTTCAGAGAACAGGTTTGTACACTGGTTTGTCCATACGGAAGATTGCAGGGAGTTTTAATAGACAAAGATACCATCAACGTTTTTTACGATTTTAAAAGAGGAGAAAACAGATCGAAATGGAGAAAAGGCGAAGACCGTAAAGCCGCAGGAAAAGGAGACTGTATCGATTGTCATCAATGCGTCGTGGTTTGTCCTACAGGAATTGATATCAGGGACGGACAACAGCTGGAATGCGTAAACTGTACAGCCTGTATTGATGCCTGTGATGAAGTAATGGAAAAAGTAGGTCTTCCGAAAGGACTGGTAAGGTATGCTTCCGAGAACGAAATTGAAAACCAGACCCAGTTTAAATTTACGGGAAGAATGAAAGGTTTTGCCGTGGTTCTTGTTCTACTGGTTGGATTCCTAGGATTCCTTCTTTACAGCAGAGGTGAAATGGAAGCAAAATTCATCAAACCTGCAGGAAGTACATTCTTTGTAAGAGACGGAAGAATTACCAATACCTATAACTATACATTCCTGAATAAAACGAATGATAAGAAGATCGTTACGATCAAAGTTCTTGAACCTGCTCATGGTGAGATTACCTACAGTGCATCCAGTAAAATCCAGGTAGACAGGGATAAAATTTCGAAAGGAACCATCAATATCAGTTTCCCGGAAAATGATATGAAGCTTTCAAAACAGAATATAACCATCGGCGTGTATGATATGAAAGGTAAGCTTGTAGATTCTTACCAGACTTATTTCGAAGGGCCGTTCAAACTGCAATTTTAATTTTAAGAAACCTCTGTAATTAATCATTGAGGTTCAAAAACAAATAAAAAATCCGGAAGAAATGAAAAACTTTAGTTGGGGACACGGTGTTGTAATTGCATTATTTGCATTCATTGTTTTTATATTATCTATGTTATTTCTTTTCCCGAACGGGCAGAAGAATTCTGAAATGGTAACTGATAATTATTATGAAGAAGAGCTTAAGTACCAGGATGTAATTGATGCTAAGAAAAGAGCTGATGATTTGCAGGAAAAACCGGTATACAGCCAGGAAAAAAACGGAATCAAGATTACTTTTCCAAAAGAATATAACAATACAAATACTACGGTAAAATTTGTTTTAAACAGAACCGACGACCAGAATTTAGACATAAAAAAATCTGTACAGCTTGATGCGGCTCAGTCTTTTTTTATACCGGGACAGGTATTAAAAACAGGGAACTACACCCTGAGACTGATGTGGACAAAAGACAAAACAGACTATAGAATGGATTATGATGTGATATGGAAATAGGACTCATTTTATCGGCTATTGCTTTGGGCTTTGCTTCCGGTTTTCACTGTATCGGAATGTGCGGACCTATTGCTTTATCGATGGGATTGACTAAGAAACAAGCCACCAATTTCTATCTTCAGAATTTGACTTATCAGTTTGGAAGAATCTTCACTTATTCTTTATTGGGTGCTATTCTGGGAATTGTAGGTGAAGGTTTTGAAATGGCCGGTTTCCAGCAGTATCTTACGATTATTGCAGGAATCCTTCTGATTATTATGGCTTTGTTTTCGTTTGGCGGAAAAGATTTCGCCTCTAAAATTCCTTTTCTTTCCAAATTCCTGTTTTCAGTAAAATTGAATTTAGGAAAACTGCTTCAGAAAGCAGATTACCGTTCGAGGTTTACCACAGGACTTCTTAACGGCTTTCTTCCGTGCGGAATGGTTTATATGGCCCTTACAGCAAGTTTGGCAGCCGGAGGAATATGGCAGGGAGCTTCATATATGGCTTTATTCGGGTTGGGAACACTTCCGTTCATGTTTGCAGTAGTTCTGGCCGGAAATCTCATGAATCAGGCTTTTAGAATTAAAATTCTGAAAGCAGTTCCTGTAATCATGATTATTCTGGGAGGATTGTTTATCCTGAGAGGCCTTGAGCTGGGGATTCCTTATATCTCGCCAAGAGCCGAAGCTATGACGATTTCTAAAGATCATAACGGTAGCTGCCACATTGAAGGGCACGATCACAGTTCTACCAACTGTCATTAATACAACTAACTAATTCCATGAAAAAAATCCTCTTTTTATTCGTTGCAGCGCTTTTTGTTCTGCAGTCGTGTACCATCAACTCCGAAATCGTGTATCATAAAGATGCGGCATCCTCTTCTGTTACAGATATTGATATGAGACAGTTTATTTCAGAAATGAAGGCAATGACTCCTGACTCACTGAAACAACAGAAAGAATTTGGAGAAATGGATAAGATTCCAACGGTTTGGACAAGTCTTTTTGATATCCAGAAGCAGGACGGCAAAAAGCAGACTACAGACCCGGATTCCATCAGGATCATGAAAAAGATCTTTATGAAGATGAATAAAGAAAATAGTGAACCGGCCGGATTTTCCTTAAAAACGGATCACTTTACACAGACAGATTATCAAGTACTTAGCAGCTATAATAAAAAGGAAAAGCTTCCGCTGGATCAGAATACCTTCAATAACTGGGACGGAAAGACACTGACAATCAATACAGAAAATTTCAATCTTAAAAATATTGAAGAAACCCTTAAAAGCAAAACATCCAAAGATGAAGCTGAAAAAGTGGAAGGAATGATCACCATGTTTTTCAAAAGTGTTGGAACAACTCTGAAATTTGAAAACAAAATAAAATCTGTCACCGGAAAACATGACTGGGTGAAACAGACAGATAATTACACCATTAAAATTGATTACGATCTCAAGGCAATGTATGATAAAGAGGCTAAATTTAAAAATGCCGACAACAAAATTGTGATCGTTACAGAATAAAAAAAACGGCTGAAATTTCAGCCGTTTTTTGGTTGGTATCTGTTTTGTAATACATAAGAAAACACTAAAAATTTTAGTAATGATTAAACAGATAAATTTTTTATGGGCTGCTATTCTTATCGTGGTTCTTCAATCCTGCTCTATCAATACGGAAACTACCTATTATAAAGATGCTGCAACCAGTATGCAGTCTAATATCCTGATGGATAAAAGTGTGATGGGAATGATGAGCATGATGGGATCTGATCCCCAAAAACTGGGTGAACTTGATAAGCTGCCTACCGACTGGACAAGTCTCTACAATGTTCAGAAGCATGGAAAGATCACTATAAATGAAGATTCAGCGAAAGTATTGAAAAAGGTTTATATGAAAGTAGATAAGGCTAAAAATGAGATTGTTGGTCTATCACTGAAATATGACAAACTTATGCCTTCCGAAATCACACAGCTTTTAGCCAACGATAAACGACTGAAAAAAATTCCTTTACAGGACATTGCAGACTGGAACGGTAAATCATTGACCATTAATACTGATAAATTCAATTCTGATGGTATTCTTAAAATGCTGGAAGAAAAAGATTCTGAAGAAAAAACAGTTCCTAAAACCAAAAGCGATTCTATCGAAGCATACGGAAAACAAATGGCTTCCGGAATGGTAGGTATGCTCAGAATGTTCAACCTTACATTCACCAATACCCTGAAATTTCAGAAACCGATTAAAAGTATTGAAGGAAAACACGATTTCGTAAAACAGGTGGATAATAAAACAGTTGAGATCACTGTAAGGTCCAATGATCTTGTAGATGGCAAAAACTTAGTCAATAAAGATAAAAAAGTGGTTATCACAACTGAATAATTCCAATTTTAACGGTATAAAAGAAAATCCCCTTCCAAAGATGAAAGGGGATTATTTATTATACTGAAATAAATTTCTAGTTAATCAGATTGAATCTCGCATATTCTGCAATCTTCTTAGGAATTCTGATTCCTTCTGCTGTCTGGTTGTTTTCAAGCAAAGCCGCCATAATTCTCGGAAGCGCCATTGCAGAACCGTTTAAGGTATGAACCAGCTGAGACTTCCCTTCTGTTTTGAAACGGCATTTCAGACGGTTTGCCTGGAAAGTTTCAAAATTGGATACAGAGCTTACTTCCAGCCACATTTCCTGTGCCGCGCTCCATACTTCAAAGTCATACGTCATCGCAGCTGCAAAACCCGTATCTCCCCCGCAAAGTCTTAATACTCTGAATGGAAGTTCAAGATCTGTAAGGATTTCTTTGATATGTTCTACCATTTCCTCTAAAACCGCGTATGAATTTTCCGGCTTTTCGATTCTTACGATCTCTACTTTTTCAAACTGGTGAAGACGGTTCAAACCTCTTACGTGAGCTCCGTAGCTTCCCGCTTCTCTTCTATAACACTGAGAGAAAGCTGTATTTTTGATAGGAAGATCTTTTTCCTCAAGCAATACATCACGGTAAAGATTCGTTACCGGAACTTCTGCCGTTGGGATCAGATACAGATCATCCAAACCAACATGGTACATTTGTCCTTCTTTATCCGGAAGTTGTCCTGTCCCATACCCTGAAGCCTCATTCACAACGTGAGGAGGATTTACCTCAAGGTAGCCTTTTTCAATATTCTTATCTAAGAAATACTGAACCAAAGCTCTCTGAAGCCTTGCTCCTTTCCCTAAATAAACAGGAAAACCTGTACCTGCGATCTTTACTCCAAGTTCAAAATCAATCAGATTATATTTTTTAGCCAATTCCCAGTGAGGAATAGCTCCTTCTCCAAGACCTTCTACAGGGTGAGACTGGAAAATATTCTCATTGTCTTCCGCAGAAGCTCCGTTTTTTACCAATTCATATGGAATATTCGGGATCTGGTACAAAATATCCAGTAAAGCTTTTTCCGCTACGTCTAATTGGGATTGCAGTTCTTTACTCGACTCTTTGAATTGTGCTGTTTTAGATTTTGCAGACTCCGCTTCTTCTTTTTTTCCTTCTTTCATCAAAAGTCCAATTTCTTTGGAAATTTTGTTGATCTCGGAAAGCTGGGAATCTAATTCAAACTGGATTCTTTTTCTTTCGTCGTCAGTAGCAATAGCATCGTCTACCAACCCAAGATTCTTGAATTGTCTTTTCTGAAGACCTTCTAAAACGCGTTCTTTATTGTCGCGTAAAAAATTGACTTGTAACATTGTATTGAGATGTTAAATATTAGATGTTAAACTTAAATCCTAAGCTAACAGTTTTGCAAATTTAAATTATTTTATGATAGTAAAGGTATTTATAGCATTGGGTGCATCTGCCTCTTTTGAAAATATAACCTGATCATTGTAAAGTACCTCTGAAACCTGAAACAGTGATGGCGTCCAACGGTAACGGATTTCCATAGCATCTGTAACGGTCACTACCTGATTGTTCACTGTTCTGCTAAGCGAGAAAGTCAGATTTGAATGATAGGTTTTATTCTCCGGACTGATGGAATCCATGATGATCCTTTTGGCTCCGCTTACATATTCAAAATAATATAAGGAATCCGTCGTCATTTTAAGCGGAACGGACACCGGTGATACATCTGTTGCACCGTTGTCATCATTCACTGAAAAAGCAGTATATGAACCCGCTTTTTTAGGGTTCAGCAGATCCTGTCCGGCGCTGTTTTTCATATAGAAATTCATAACCTGATCGATTCTCTGTAAGGATTCATCATCGCTTCCACACGAAGCCATTAAAAACATGACCGCTATAAGTTTAAATAATACAATATGATTCAGCTTGAATTTCATCTTCCGTTAATTTTCAATAATCTTTTTTATTTTATGCAAATGTATAATTATATATTTGTTCTCGTAATATTTTACCATGTTTTTAAACAAACTCAAAAGATTAAACGGCAGCCATATCACCACCATATTCAAAGGAAATTTTATTTCCAAATTCGTTTTGGTGATCGGAGGGCTTCTGCTGGCAAAATATTACGGGTCTTCAGAATATGGTATTTTCAGTATTTACCTGAGTATCATGAGCATATTCACGGTAGTACTCAGCCTTGCACAGGAGCACATGATTATGCTTGAAGGCAATGAACAGGATGTGAATAATAATTTCAGTGCGGCGGGTATGATTTCAGCCGGAGTTATGTTATTGGCTTTCCTGTTGGTATTCATTCCTTTTGATATTCCGAAAAACATCTTATTTCTGGGGATTTTTACTGGTTTTATTTACCTGTTTACGAATAATGCAAAGTTTCTGCTGGCAAAAAAGAAGCTCTTCAAACTCGTTTCTGTACTGACGATCGTAGATTCTGTAGTAAGTTTTCTTTTTCAGGTCGTATTTGTCTTTATTAAGATAGAAAACGGTCTTGTAATCGGCAGTTTGATCGGTTATATTGCTGCTTTTCTTGCTGCCCTTTATTACTCACGGAAATATTTTGTAAAACCTGATCTCAAAAGGTATATTGCCAATGCGAAAAAAAGGCCGGAACTTTTTAAATATTCTTATCCTTCTACGTTAATCAATGCTTTAGGAAATAACATCATGCCAATCCTGATCTCGCTCTATTTTGCCGATTCTTTATTGGGCGAATATTCTTTGGCAGTAAAAATAATGTCTGTTCCTCTTCTTCTGATCTCATCATCCATTGCAACCGTTTATTATCCTAAAGCAGCAGAAATCAACAACAGTGGCAGAAGCAGAAGTGAGCTGTTTGCTTATACGAAGAAGATGAGCCTAATGAATTTTTACATCATTTTTGCACTCTACATACTCATTAATGTGGCCGGAATCCCTATTCTGAAAATGTTCTTCAATAAAAACTGGGAACATCTGGGGCTTTTCATTTTTCTGATGTCCTTCGGATATCTTACCCGAAGCCTTATCAACCCCATTTCCGATATTTTAACGATCCTGAAACGGAACAATGTTGCCCTGGTTTTTAATATTTATCTTTTCCTTGTCAATATAGCAGCCATTTTCATCGGAAAAGAAATGGGAATCAGTTACCTGGTGGGGATTTTTTCGGGATTCTTGTTTATCGGCTACGGATTTTTGTATTTTTACATCATGTTTATTCTGAAGAAAAATGAATCCGATTAAAAAGTTTATTGAATACCAGATCTTCCATAGAATTAATAATTTCTTCTATCCTGAATATTACCGTCAGAAGTATGATTATATGCTTCCTCACGTCCTGTTTTTTCATTATCTGGTTCCCCAAAAAATATTGAGGATCAACGGAAAAGTTCCCTGGCCTGTACATTTTACTTCAGTGATCAGAAATCACCCGAAAATTCAAAAGGGAATTCTTTGTGATCCAGGTGATAATCCTAATATTTATATTCAGGCCAACAATGGTATTATTATAGGAAATAATGTAGGTTTCGGAGCGGGAACTTCCCTGATTTCTGCAAACCATAATCATAACGATCACAGTATTCATGATGAATGCGGGCCGATCATTATAGGAAATAATGTTTTTGTAGGAACTAATTCCGTGATCCTTCCGGGAGTAAAGATCGGGGATAATGTAGTGATTGGAGCCGGCTCTATCGTGGCAAAAGATATTCCTTCGAATTCGATTGCAGTAGGAAACCCCTGTAAGGTCATTAAGCAAAAAGAACCTTACATTGAAGACTTTACAAAGACTGTTTTCAACAGAAAACTGCCTGAAGGCCTCAATCTAAAGTTCTGATTGATTGTTTTTTATATTTGCTTAAGCTATACCTGCAGCCCAGCTTTTATCCAATGGAAGCAGAAAGTGGCTTAAAAAGTCAAGGTAAGTATTTTTAGAAAAATCAAATACCTGAATATCTTTCGGCAGTTCACTGCTTCTCAGCTGAGATTTGAAGTCCTGAAGTTTCAATGTCTTTACTTCTCCGTTTTGCACAAAGCTGGCTTTCATTCTGTCGAAAAGTCCAAGCTGGTACTCTTCGTCTATTTCGCGCATAATCTTCCCCAGAGCATCAATACTGCATCCTGAAGCCATTTCTTTTTCCTCATCTACACATACCACGATAAATTGATTTTTTTCAATTTTAAATGATGAAGCAAGAGGTTTTCCGTGTGCAGCCCATGTTGCCAGAAAGTCAAATAGCTTTTCTGTAATTACTTTAGCTTCTTTGGTTTCAAAAGGTCTGGATGCCGGGTATATAATGACTCTGTAGTCGCTGGTTTCTACTATACTGGATTCTTCAATTTTCATATCCTGTCAATTTTAAAGTATAAAATTAAGAAATATTCCTGAGTTTATGATAAAGAAAAACCCAAGCCTGAGCCTGAGTTTTAATCTATCTTTATGTAATCTTTACAGATCTTCTGCTTCTGCGAGAAGTTCCACAATATCTTTTACAGCTACTTCCGTATTCTTGTTAAAATGTTTTACCCCATCTGTCATCATGGTATTACAGAACGGGCATCCTGTAGCAATAACCTTAGGCTCGAAAGATAGAGCTTCTTCTGTTCTTTCGATATTGATGTCTTTGTTTCCTTTTTCAGGCTCTTTGAACATCTGGGCTCCTCCTGCTCCACAACATAGACCGTTGGTTTTGCAACGCTTCATTTCTACAAGCTCTGCATCAAGCTTTTCAAGAAGCATTCTTGGAGCTTCATACTCGTCATTGGCTCTTCCCAGATAGCAAGGATCATGGAAAGTAATCTTTTTTCCTCTGAAAGCACCTCCTTCAATCTTTAATCTACCCTCTTCCATTAATGTTTTAAGGAACTGGGTATGATGTACCACATCAAAATGTCCTCCTAAGCTCGGATATTCATTTTTAAGGGTATTGAAACAGTGAGGGCATGCTGTAACGATTTTTTTCACTTCATAGGCATTCAGGACCTCAATATTGGTAAGGGCCATCATCTGGAAAACAAATTCGTTTCCTGCTCTTTTTGCCGGATCTCCTGTACAGCTTTCTTCCTGACCCAGAACGGCAAATTCAACACCTATTTTGTTTAATATCTTGCAAAATGCTTTTGTAATTTTTTTGGCACGGTCGTCAAAACTTCCGGCACATCCAACCCAGAATAAAACTTCCGGAGCTTTTCCTTCGGCAGCATATTCTGCCATTGTTTTTATATTGAAATCCATTTGTATTATGAATTTTTATTTAAATAATATCCTGCAATTTTTTGCACCATTAATCATTTGCCCAATTCAGACGGTCTGCCTGGTTATACTGCCACGGAGCGGCATTATTTTCCACATTCGTCATCATAAGATTCAGTTCCTGAGGGGCAGCAGACTGTTCCATCACCAGGAATCTTCTCATTTCGAAAATAATAGAAAGAGGGTCTAGCAATATCGGACATGCGTCTGTACATGCATTACATGTTGTACACGCCCAAAGTTCTTCTTTTGTGATATAATCATTCAGAAGCTTTTTGCCATCGTCTTCAAACTTTCCGTTTTTGTCAATATTTCTGCCTACTTCTTCCAGTCTGTCTCTTGTTTTCATAAGGATGAGCCTCGGAGAAAGTTTTTTACCTGTAATGTTGGCAGGACATACGGAAGTACATCTTCCACACTCTGTACAGGAGTAAGCGTTAAGTAGCTGTACCTGATTAAGGTCAAATATATCTTCTGCACCAAATTTAGACGGAACATCTGCTTCAGCCCCTTCAGCCGGAGCTGCATAAGGGTCGGCATTCGGATCCATCATTAATTTGATCTCTTTGGTTACAGAGTCAAGATTGTTGAATTTTCCTTTTTTATCAAGATTGGCAAACCATGTACTTGGAAATGCAAGAATGATATGTAAATGTTTTGAATAATAAAGATAGTTCATGAAGAAAAGAATTCCTACAAAGTGGAACCACCACGCACCTCTTTCAATAAAAACCAAGAATCCGCTATCAAAGCTAAAAACGTTTAAGAATGGAACAAAAAGCATTTCACTGATTGGAAAAGAACCAATATGATGAAAACCTTCTGCATTTCTTGCCTGTAAAACAGATTCTGAAGCATTCATACTAAAGAAAGCCATCATCAGGGCAAATTCTATGATCAGAATCCAGTTGGCATCGTTTTTAGGCCAGCCAAAAAGTTCTTTCATAGTAAGCCTTTTAACTCCGTAGAAATTTCTTCTGATAAAGAAAATAACAACTCCGATTATTACTAAAAGAGCCAGTACTTCTAAGGTTGCTGTAAAGAAATTGTAGAAAGTATGTCCAAAAATGGAAGACAGGAATCTGTGGGTTCCAAAGATACCATCAACAATAATTTCTATAAGTTCAATATTGATAATAACAAAACCCACATACACAAAAAGGTGAAGAATACCTGCTACAGGACGTTTTCCCATTTTGCTCTGCCCCATCGCCACTGTGGCCATGGTTTCCCAGCGTTCGGATTTCCTGTCGCTTCTATTGATTTCTCTTCCTAATTTGATATTTCTGTAAATCTTTTGCAGGCTTTTTGCAAACAGCCCGAATCCCGCAACTAATAAGATCAGAAAAATAATGTTATCGATGTACTGCATAAGGTGATTAGTCTTTATTGTTCTTACCGAAAACCGAGAAATTGATATATCTCTTAGGGTTTGCTTTCATATCCTCAATCAATGAATTCAGGTTGGTGGAAGCAGAGTTTAAATTGTTGTATAACTGCTCATCTTTCATTAGTTTTCCTAAGCTTCCCTGCCCGTTATCAACTCCTGCAATTACCTGATTAAGTTTTCCTACGGTAGCATCCAAACTGGCGATTGCCGCATTCAGTTTTTTAGTATCAATGCTTTCTGCAAGATTTCCGTATTTATCTAATGTTACTTTTCCGCTCTGCATGGTAACGCTTGCGTCATCAAGTACTTTCTGAAGTTTAGGATCGTTATGTCCTACAAGAGTATTTACGCTTCCTGCTGTAGTTTCCAAAGCACCTACAGTCTTATTAAGATTGGCCAGTAATGCTTTGATTTCAGCTCTGTTTTGCCCGTCAACCAACTGATTGGCATTAGCCATTAGAGAATCTACACGATGTAAAACTGTCTGCAGCTGATCTTTAACCGGGCCTACCTGAGAAGAAAGGCTTCCCAATGTTCCTAATTTGAAAGATCCCTGAAGCGTATCCCCATCTTTTGCAGTTGGCCCTCCGTACATAAGGTTTACTCTCATTTCTTTTCCTGACATTAAACCAGGTTCAAAGATTTCAAGAGTTGAATTTTTGGAAAACTCGAATTTGTCATCTACTGTAATTTTTACTACAAAACTTATCTTTCCGTCTTTTGCCGTTCTGGGAATAATCTTATCGACCTGTCCTACTTTCAGACCATTAATGGAAACTGCGGATGACTGTGCAAGACCCTCCACATTATCATATTTTGCGTAAAATATATTATCGGTAGTAAAAAGACTTCTGCCTTTCATGAATTGAAACAACACCACAAAGCCTACAATAGCTAAAAGTGCAATCACACCAGCTTTTAATTCTTTACTGAACTTCACTTGCTAAATTTTTTCTAATGAGCAAATATAGCACATTTTAAATTAATCTTTTTCTTTATTGCTCTGCGTTAAATACAAAAAAGCGGCAGAAAATTCTGCCGCTTTTGTATCTGTAAAAATTAATTTCTTACTGTTGCTGAGTTCCCAGCTTGTTCCAGATTTCGATTCTGTAATCTTTGATATCTGCATTATCCTGAAGGCTCTTCATCCAAGCCTGTCCGAACATTCCTGCATTTCTCTGGGTAATAGATTCTGTGAACTGCTTAGCATCACCCGGCTGCTTGTTTACTGTTTCTGATTT
Organism: Chryseobacterium sp. MIQD13; assembly: GCF_050496705.1. NCBI lineage: Bacteria > Pseudomonadati > Bacteroidota > Flavobacteriia > Flavobacteriales > Weeksellaceae > Chryseobacterium > Chryseobacterium sp. MIQD13. The sequence goes on along the minus strand of NZ_JBNWAF010000002.1, from coordinate 1,013,217 downwards.
TTTGATCAGTACATAAACTCCTGTTCCCCCTTCTATAGGATTGGAAAGTTTACCTTTTGCAACACCGAATGCAGCACCTGCAACTTTAGGCTCCATAGAACCTGCTACTGAAGGGTTCAGCATATTAACCTGAGCTGCTTGTTTTGTTGAAGCAAACATTTTAGCAATCTGATCTAAGTTTGAAGCTTTAGCTCCGGCAATTTTATCAGAGATCTGTTTTGCTGCCAATTTATTTTTAACGATTACTTCAATCTGATCTCTTACAGATTCAGGATCTGCAAGACCTGCTTCCTGCTTTCCGTTAAGGTAAGCAACGATTTTATCTCCTGTTCCTTCTACAGTAAAGAATTCGGTATCTCCTTTGGTTCTTTTCTTATCGAAAGCCCAAGCTAAGATCTCTCCGTCTTTGTCTGTACCAAGACCCTGAAGCTGTCCGTCAAATCTTTTGGCTGCTTTAGGATTGGAGAACTGGTAGTTTCCTTTTTTGGCAATATTCACGAAATCGTTGAAAGATTTCCCCTGAACCTGCTGAATGAATCTTCTTGCTTTTTTATCAGATTCTGCTTCTGTAGCATCTGAAGGCTTCACTTCTTTTACAAGGTTAGCTACTTTATAGCTCATTGCCCCTGCTTTTTTATCTTCAATATTGATGATATGGTATCCGAACTGTGTTTCTACAACACCTGTAGCTCCTTTAGGGTTGTTAGCCAGGTAGGTAAGGAACTCAGGAACAAAAGGTGTTTCCGGAGTAGTCCATCCTAAGCTTCCTCCTTGTGCTGCAGAGTTAGGATCATTGGAAAGCTTAAGGAATTCCGTAAATTTAGCAGGGGTAGCTTTTACAATAGCTCCGATAGAGTCAGCTAATTTTTTAGCCTGTTCTTTGGATCTTGTTACACCTTCTCCCGCCGGACTTCCTTTGAAAGCAATAAGGATATGTCTTGACAATGTAGAGTCAGAAGTCTTTTTATCTAAAAGTTTTGAAACTACATAGAAGTTTTGTTCTTTATAAGGACCAAAAGTCTGCCCGATAGCTGCAGTTGCAATTTGTCCCTGGATAGCCTGAGGCAATTGGTTAGGCTTTGAATACTGATTGTTGAAAGGCATATCAGAATTAGCCATTACGAACATAGAGTCGTTCTTTGTATTCTGGAAGTTCTCCGCACCTCCGCTTGCATCTGTACCGGCAGAGAAAAGTTTATTGATTTCCTTCTGAGCTGCTGCATCATCTGCCGCACTTGGTGTGGAAGGGAAATATACAATTCCGATATTTCTGCTAGGTTCAGCTTTGAACATTACAGGGTGCTGCTTGATATAATTTTCAAGGTCTGCTGTACTAACGTTGATCTTTGTTTTCTGAAGGTATGCAGCATAATCGATCTTTACAAAATCGATATCAGCCAGCTGATCTCTCTGCTTCATAAGCTCTTCAGCTTCTTTCTTACCAGTAGTGATCCCTGCAGAAATATTAGTAAACACCTGTCTTGCCATCAGTCTGTACTCAACTGTTTTTCTGGTTTTCAACCATTGGTTGTACCCTTCAGGATTGGTGTTCTTTAATGTTTCAATTTCTTTTTTAAGCTCTTGAGTTTTAAAATTACCTTTCTCATCAAAGAACTGCTGCTGCTGGGCAAACATCTGATCGTACTGGATCTGACTCCAGAAATAATCATCAGTCATCTCAAAGCCCAATTTTTCAAACTGCTGCTTGATAAGTTTAGATTGTACAAGTAACTGCCAAGCCTGCTCTTCAAGTCCCGTTTTTGGACGGCCCTGTTGCTCAGCCTGCTGCTGCAGTACGAAAAGCTGATCATTAAACTCTTCGCGGGTGATTTTCTCACCGTTTACTTTTCCTAAAACATCAGGATTTTTTCCAAAAACCTTGTCGATGCTATCAGGGTTTACCAGAAACGCTAAAAGCGCCAATGCTATCACTCCCATCAAAAGCCAAGGCTTACTCCTAATCTGTCCTAAAATTGCCATTTTATATATTATAGTTTTTTATCAGTTTGCGAAAATACACATTTTTAAGAAATTAGAGAAGCGGAAGTCCTTTATTTTAATTTTTAAAATGAAAGATTATTAAAAAAAGGAAATTTTGACCATATTTTTCAGCAAAAAACAAATGGCACAGGTATTGTGCAATTTAAGGAACTATAATACGCTACAGGTTTTCAGCGTGTATTGTAAAATATCATTTTAACGATTTAAAACGAAGGTGACAATTTGTCATTTTATATAAGTATGACAGAATTTGAAGATATCAGTTTAGAGGAAATGATCAGCGATGGGTTTGATATTGTAGCGGAAGAGATCAATCTTTCAGACTTTTCGGAAACTGATAAGAATTCCGGACAAAGAATATTTCCCATACTTCCTGTAAGAAATATGGTCATGTTTCCAAATGTGGTAATTCCTATTACTGCAGGAAGAAAAACATCAATACAGCTTCTTGAAGAGGCTCAGAAAAACGGTGAGTTCATCGGAATTGTGAGCCAGAAAAATTCAGATCTGGAGCAGCCCGGTGAGAAGGACATGTTCCAGACCGGTACGCTTGCCAAGATCATTAAGATCATCAAACTTCCCGAAGGTAATATCACTGCTATTACGAAAGGTTTTCACAGATTCAAAATAAAAAAGATTGTAGAAAACCAGCCTTATTTTAAAGCTGAAATTTCAAAACTAAAAGATTCCCAACCAAAAAATAAGGAAGAATACGAGGCTTTGCTTGAAAATATTAAAGATCTTGCGTTAAAGATTATTGAGCTGGATCCTAATATTCCGAATGCAGCCAATTTTGCGATCAAGAATATCAATAATAATGATGATCTTCTGAATTTCATCTGTACCAATGCCAGTTTTCCTTCTCCGGAAAAGCAAAAACTGCTTGAAGAGAAGAGCCTTATGGAAAGAGCAAACAAATGCTATGAAATGATGCATGAGGATTTCAGAAAACTGGAATTAAGAAACCAGATCCATCAGAAAACCTCAAAAGATCTTGATAAGCAGCAGAGAGAGTATTTTCTGAACCAGCAGATCAGAACCATTCAGGATGAGCTTGGTGGTGGTCCGGAAAGTGATGTAGAGGATCTTATCAATAAAGCAAAAAGTAAAAAATGGAGCAAGGAAGTAGAGGAACATTTCCAGAAGGAAATCAACAGGCTGCAGCGTCAAAATCCCAATGCTCCGGATTATAATGTACAGAGAAATTATCTCGATTTCTTTACAGACCTCCCTTGGGAGACTTATACAAAGGATATTTTTGATATTGCCAAGGCTGAAAAAACTTTAGATAAAGCTCATTTCGGACTGGAGGATATTAAGAAAAGAATTCTGGAACACATGGCTGTTTTAAAATTAAAAAACAACATGAAATCTCCTATTCTGTTGCTTGTAGGACCTCCGGGAGTGGGAAAAACATCTTTAGGAAAGTCTGTAGCAGATGCTTTAGGCAGAAAATATGTGAGGTTATCTCTTGGCGGGCTTCATGATGAGAGTGAGATCCGCGGACACAGAAAAACATATATCGGAGCTATGGCAGGAAGAATCCTGCAGTCTATCAAGAAATCAGGAACTTCCAATCCAGTGATTGTTTTGGATGAGATTGATAAAATCGGGCAAGGTCTTCACGGAGATCCTAGTTCTGCTCTTTTAGAAGTCCTTGATCCTGAACAAAATAAAGCTTTCTATGATAATTTTCTGGAAATGGGCTATGATTTGTCTAAAGTGATGTTTATTGCTACGGCCAATTCACTTTCCACGATCCAGACTCCGCTTTTAGACAGAACAGAGATCATTCAGATTGCCGGATATACAATGGAGGAAAAAACGGAGATCGCGAAAAGACATTTAATCAAAAAACAGCAGGAAGAAAACGGACTGGATGCAAAATCATTCAAACTTGGAAATCCTGAACTTAAGCATATCATTGAAGCACATACTTCAGAAAGCGGTGTGAGAACCCTTGAAAAAAGAATTGCATCCATTGCAAGATGGGTCGCTCTTCAGACTGCTTTAATGAAAGAATATGATCCAAAAATCACTGTTGAAAAAATAGACGAGATCCTTGGAGTACCAAGACCAAAAAGCTTGTCTGAAATTACCGGAGTACCGGGTGTTGTAACAGGTCTTGCATGGACAAGTGTAGGTGGAGATATTTTATATATTGAAAGTATTTTAAGTAATGGAAAAGGCGCTCTTACCATGACTGGAAACCTCGGAACCGTTATGAAAGAATCCGCAACCATTGCGCTGGAATATATCAAAGCCAAACATGATGAGCTTGGAATACCACAGGAAGATCTGGATAAGAAAAACATCCACGTTCACGTTCCGGAAGGAGCAACACCAAAGGACGGACCATCTGCCGGTATTGCTATGCTGACATCAATGGTTTCTTCATTCAAGAACAAGAAAGTAAAACCTCATCTTGCAATGACGGGAGAAATAACTTTAAGAGGAAAGGTGCTTCCTGTAGGCGGAATCAAAGAAAAACTTCTTGCCGCAACCAGAGCAGGAATAAAAGAGGTTATTCTTTGCGAAGCGAACAGGAAAGATGTAGAAGAAATCAAAAAAGATTATCTGAAAAACCTTACCGTACATTATGTGAACAGAATGGAAGAGGTAATTGATTTCGCCATCGAAAAATAATTCATAACATATCAACTCTCAATAAGAAAACGCTTCTCAGGTAATTCTGGGAGGCGTTTTTTGTTAGTAGATTTAACAACATTTTTATTAACATTTATATATCTTCTAGTTTAATTTTAATAATGATGCATACTAAAGTTCACATTATCTAAAAGCAAAAGTTTACATAACCACGCTGGTAAAAATCGGCCCAATCGGCAAAATCAGCGAGAGATAAAAACACCACTGCCTTTTTATAAAAATATCTAAACTAATTTTAAGAAATACATACCACACTTCCCTATTCATGTACCTTCCTTATCAAAAGAATTATGTTAATTAACCCAAAATGCCCTTGAATTAGATGGGTTTTTCTTATTTTTATACAACAGATTTGAAACTATGAACTTTCTTAGACTCCCTTTTCTTGTCAATCTCACGCTTGTAGTTATTTCCATCATTGGATTGGGCTACCTTTTGGCACTTGGACAGAGCATTTTAGCACCTTTCTTTCTGGCTTTTTTAATGGCTATGCTCTTTCTTCCTGCTGCCACTTTCATGGAGAGAAGGTTAAAGTTTCCAAGATCTATATCCACCATGACTTCTGTTTTTATAATGCTGGCTATTTTATCCGGGCTTATTTACTTTTTCGGATCGCAGCTTTCTGATTTCAGTAAAGATCTTCCGCATCTCAGGGAGCAGGTAACAACGGTTTTCAATAATCTGCAGCACTGGATTTCCAAAACATTCAATGTAAAAATAGATGAGCAGCTTGACTATATTAATCAGGGACTGAATAAATTGTTATCCTCTTCCGGGGTAATTCTTGGCTTTACTTTCGGAATATTTTCAAGCGGTTTCGGATTTATCGTATTCTTCACGCTGTTTTTTATCTTTATTTTAAACTATAGAAGAGTTCTGAATAATTTCATTGTAACCGTTTTTAATGAAAAGCATAAAACAAGTGTACAGGAAGTAGTTACCGAGATCAGGGTTATGACCAAGAAGTATATTTTCGGACTTTGTCTGCAGGTTTTGATCGTTTCAATTCTCTGCTCTATCCTTCTTACTATCTTAGGGATAAAATATGCTATACTCCTTGCTATTCTGACAGGTTTATTAAATGTGATTCCTTATCTGGGGATCTGTATTTCTCTTTTAATATCATGTTTCATCGCCTTTGCAACCGGAGCACCTTCTACCTGTATATACGTAGCTATCGGTTATATTGCAATTCATATTATTGACGGAAACATCGTGCTTCCGTTTGTAGTAGGTTCAAAAGTAAAGATCAATGCCTTATTTTCTTTTATTGGAATTATTCTGGGGGAGCATCTTTGGGGAATTGCGGGAATGTTTCTCTGTATTCCGGCTATTGCCATCATTAAAATCATCTTCGAAAGAGTGGATGGTTTAAAACCCTGGGGCAAACTGCTTGGTGAAGAGGAAAAGCCTGATAAAAAGAAGAAGACCTACAAGATTTCCAAGAATATTACCCTGAAGGAAATGGACTGATTATGAATAATAAGCAATCCCCCAACACTCTATAGAGTTTTAAATTTATAGCACATTTAACAAAAAACTAAAAACATCAACAAAATTCATTGAAAATAATTCAACGAACATCATTTTTGTATTACATTTGATGTAAAATCATCAATTATGAAAATCGTAAAGTTTATTCTTTGTCTTCTGTTTGCCTTGGTTTTCATCAATGCCGGACTGGACAAATTTTTTCATTATTCTCCAATGCCAAAGCTTACTCCTGAACAGGTAAAGATTTTTGCCGCTTTCGCAGAAATTCGCTGGTTATTGCCATTAGTGGGAATTGTAGAAATCGTTGGTGGGCTGCTATTTATTTTTCCAAAGACAAGAGCTTTGGGTGCCATTATTATCCTTCCTGTTATGGTGGGAATAGTTCTTCACAATGTATACAGGGATCCTAACCAGATGGGAGTCATTATGGCTGTGGTAATGTTCCTGATCAATATCTGGGCAATTATCGACAACAGAGAAAAATATAAAGCTTTAATTAGCTAAAAGATTATAGAAAATAGGTGGCAGATATGTTAAATCGTCCATTATCTGCCACCTACAATCTTTAGTCTATACAAATGCACTGAATCCCGTAATTGATCTTCCCACAATCAGGGAATTGATCTCTTTTGTGCCTTCATATGAATAAATAGCTTCGGCATCTGCCACAAATCTGGCTACATCATACTCAAGGAGAATACCGTTTCCGCCCATTACCTCTCTTGCCCTCGAAACAATATCCCTGGTTCTCAAAGTACAGAAAACCTTAGCCAGTGAGGCGTGTTCATCCTTTAAAATCCCTTCATCCTGCATTTCGGATAACCGGAAGACCATAGTCTGCATAGCGGTAAGATTGGAAAGCATTTCTACCAAATGCCCCTGAATCATCTGGAATGAAGCAATAGGTTTTCCGAACTGCTCTCTTGTTCTGGTATATTGCAAAGCACTTTCATAGGCTCCTCTTGCACAGCCTGTAGCCATCCAGGCTACTCCTGCCCTGGTCATACGCAGTACTTTTCCGGTATCTTTAAATGAATCTGCTTTCTGCAGACGGTTTTCTTCGGTAACCAGACAATCTTTCAACGTGATCAAACCATTCTGAACGATTCTCAGCGCCATTTTTCCTTTGATCTTCTCCACTGAATAACCCGGATTATCTTTTTCTACAATAAAGCCTTTTACTTCGCCACTATCCAGATCTCTTGCCCAGATGATTACCAGATCTGCAAATGTTGCATTTCCGATCCACTTTTTCTGACCATTGAGAATCCAGCCTTCAGGGGTCTTTTTGCAGGTTACCGTGAGACCCCCTGCTGCTCCGGAACCTACTTCAGGCTCTGTAAGACCAAAAGCTCCTATTTTTTCAAACTTCTGCATCTGAGGAAGCCATTTTTCCTTCTGCTCTTCAGATCCACAGATATAAATAGATCCCATCGCAAGCCCGGACTGTACTCCGAAAAATGTAGCAATAGAGGCATCAATTCTTGCCATTTCCATAGCGATAACACCTTCCATTAAAAACGGCATTCCCGGACAGCCGTATCCTTCGTAAGTTACTCCGCAGATATTCAGTTTCTGAAATTTCGGGATGAGCTCAAATGGAAATTCGTCTCTGAGCCAGTAATGATTTACCAAAGGTTTCACTTCTTTCTCCATGAAGGCTCTTACCTTCAGCTGAATTTCCCTCTGCTCCGGAGTCAGCGTGTGGTAAATATCATAAAAATCACCATCAACCGGAGGAAGTTCACGTTTTTTCTTGTCGGGATCAAGCATTTTCATCATTCCGTTCAGCTGTTTATCATCCAGTTTGGAAAAATTCTGCATCAGTTTCGGCAAATCAATTTTTTGCGAAATAGCAGTCAGTTGATCAAAATCTATGGATCTGAACAATTCTATAGCGTTTCTGATTTTGGAAAGAGGATTTGACATAATAGTGTTTTGTGGGGTTGGTTTGTAAAAGTGAAGCAAAAACTGCTCCGAAAACAAGAGCTTAATTTTTAATTTATTTTACAAAACACTCATTTACAATAAATTAAACCGGAAATATTTCTTTACAAATTTTTTACGGTTAATTTTCAAATATTACAAATGATCCTTGCAGAACTTTGACCTAAGAAAACCCACAAAAATCAAAGCTATGAAAACGACTTACATTAAATTATCATTATCTGCAGTCCTTTTATTAGGTATTTATTCATGTAAAAAAGGAGAAGCAGGGGCCTCTTCTACCGAGCGTGCAGACTATGCTGTAGCAGATTCTTCGGCTGCAGTTGCACCAGACAGTGTTTCCTCTGCTGCAACTATGAAGGTAAAAGACAAGCAGTTCATTAAAACGGCAGATGTGAATATGGAAGTGAAGGACGTTTATGAAGCCACAGTATCCATTGAAAAAACGGTTCAGGATCTGGGAGGATTTGTCACCAACAGTAATCTCCACAGCAATGTAATTTCTGAAGACACTTATAATACTTCAAACGAAAATGCCATGCTGGTAAAAAAATATCAGACGGAAAATACGATGCAGGTACGCGTTCCTACAGAAAAGTTAGGTGAACTTTTAACGCTGATTAATGATAAAAAGCTTTTCCTGAATTCCAGAATAATCAATGCAGAAGATGTCACATCAAACATCAAGTATGCAGAGCTGGAAAGCAAAAGGGTACAAAAGACAGGCGAGAATATAGACCAGTTAAAGGCAAACAAGGATAAAGTAAAGCTGGACAACGACAATATGGCAGAAGGAAATCAGCAGCAGCTTGCTAAAATGGATGTTTCGGATAATATAAAATACAGTACAATAGACATTTACATCAAAGAACCGAAACTGCGTATTGCTGAAATTGCAGTAACCAATACGCAAAACATTGACAACAAATATAAATTCAATTTTATATATGATGCTAAAAATGCTTTTGTAGAAGGGTTTTACCTGATTCAAAAGATTGCGGTGGGACTTATTACGATATGGCCGCTATTATTAATCCTTGGTGCAATTATTTATTTTTTAAGAAAAAGAAAGCTGATAAAGCCAGATCATACAAAAATTTCAGAATAACAAGAAAATTCCTAACCAATTGGTTATCATCATAATTTTAGATTTTACAAGCCTCCTATTTCAGGAGGTTTTTTATTTTTATAAAAAAAACTGTAACGATCGTGATACTGTCCTTACCTACTGTTTAAAGAATAAAAAATCAAAAACTTAATTATATGAAAAATCTAGTAAAACTTGGGTTCGCAGCATTATTATCGGCAACTTTCATTACAACAAATGCTCAAAGCAAAAACACAGAAAACAGTACGCTTTGGGAAGTTTCAGGAAACGGGCTTACCAAACCTTCTTATATTGCAGGAACGTGTCATATTATGTGCAGTAAGGATTTCGAGATCAAGCCGAAAGTAATGAAAGCGCTTGAAAAATCTGATAATTTTGTCATGGAGATCAATTATACGGATCCGGCTGAAATAGCAGCTATGCAGAAAATGTTTCACGCGGATAAGAAAATATCCGACCAACTTACTCCTGCAGAAGCTGAGGAACTGGATAAGATCCTCGCCGATTACGGAACAGATTTAAAAAAGATGGATAATTCCAGTTCTCAGGGACTTTATGCGCTTATTTCAATGAAAGCGGTTCCATGCCCGCAGACTGAAATAAAAATGTATGAAATAGAGCTTCTTCAAAATGCCCTTAAAAGTAAAAAGAAAGTTTACGGTCTTGAGAAAGTGGAAGACCAGATGACTTCCATCAATAAAGCCTATGATCTGAGAGCAGTGATCGGGCAGTTAAAAATGGGAAAAGAATATGAAATTCTGATGAAGGAGATGGTAGCAGCCTTTAAAAAAGAAGATGTACAGTCCGTCTATACCCTTTTTAAAAATGAAAAAATAATGAATGCCGAACAGGAAAAAGCCATGCTGACAGACAGAAATAAAAACTGGGCAGAAAAAATACCGGAAATAATGACAAAAGAAAGCTCTTTCTTTGCAGTAGGAGGTGCACATCTTATGGGTGAAAACGGAATCATCAGTCTTTTAAAAGCAAAAGGATATACCGTAAAACCTGTATCGAGCCTATAATCCGTAACCAAACCATGAAATCATCGTGAGCAGTCAAACTGAAACCGCTTTTCTAAAGCTCGTCAATCAGCACAAAGGCATTTTGTACAAAGCCTCCCGTATCTATGCGGATTCCCAGGAAGACCGGGAAGACCTTCAGCAGGAGATTCTTATTCAGCTGTGGAAATCTTACCGGAACTTCAAAGGCAACAGTGAATTTTCCACATGGATGTACCGCGTAGCCATCAATACAGCCATTACTTATTTAAAAAAAGAAAAACAAAGAACAAATAATCACACAGACGTTCCTTCTCATTTTGAAGTTCAGCATGAAGATTACAATCCCTCAAAAGATAAACAGCTGGAAGCTTTCTATACTGCTGTTCAGGAGCTTAAAGCTCTCGAGAAAGCAGTTATATTCTATTTCATGGAAGGCATGTCTCACAAAGAAATCGGGGACAATCTGGGGCTGAGTGAGGGCAATGCCCGTGTAAAACTTAACAGAACCAAAGAAAAAATACAGCAAATCATAAAAAAATCAGGTTATGAATTTTGATCAATTAAAAGAACAGTGGAATAATGAAGCCGGAGAAAGCGTTCATATTCCCAACACCATAGAACAGCTAAAGAAAAGCAAACACCCTATTGAAAAAATCAAGAAAAGTATGAAAGCAGAATTTCCGATGCAGATTATTGCCATCATCCTTATCGCATTCTTTCCGCAGCAACTGGGGTTCCCTACCTCACAATATGTTATCTACTATACTTCTTATGTCATACTTTTGGTAATCTCTTCTTATTATCTGTTTGGATTTTATAAATTTTATAAGCAGACAGAATTGTATACCGGTAATACCAAAAACAGCCTCTGGAAAATATATCATGAACTGAAACTGAATATGGAGAGATACCAGTCTTTCGGATTCCTGCTTCTTCCGCACTTTATGATCACTTTAGGACTGGAAATTTTTAATCTGCTGGAGAAAAAAGGAAAATCATTAGGAGATCTTTCCAATTCTTACCAACAAACCTTAATTCTGGCAGTACTTCTCGGAACTGTAGCTATTGTGACCAGCATTGTTTTATGGACAAAATATGTATACGGACGTCACGCTAAACAGCTTGAAAATATTCTCAACGAAACGGATGAATAATTCTTTTCAATATACATCACCAAACAATAAACCTCAGATACATTCTGGGGTTCCTTTTTTAAAAAATTGTTATTTATCCTGTTCAAATTTATCTGAGGTTTTATTTTTCCTTAAATTTGCAGATCAGAAATAAAATGATATGGATCTTAAGCTTTTAAATCGTCCGTCATTTTCTGAATCTATATAATTTCTAAAATATGCTATCAAAAATAAATCCTCTACACACCAACAGCTGGAAAGCCCTTGATGACCATTTTGCCGGAAACGATTTTGACATGAGAAGTCTTTTTCAGTACAATCCTGACCGTTTTAAAGAATTCTCTCTACAGAAAGATAACTTTCTTTTCGATTATTCTAAAAACCTGATCGATTCAAGAACGAAGGAGCTTTTACTTGATCTGGCCAATGAATGCCAGCTGAAAGATGCTATTTCCAAAATGTTTTCAGGAGACAAGATCAATGAAACGGAAGGAAGAGCAGTTCTTCATACAGCTTTAAGGGATTTTTCCGATAAAGAAATCATCGTAGACGGTGAAAATATCAAGCCTCAGATCAAAAAAGTTCTTGACCATATGAAAGCTTTTTCTGAAAAAATTATTTCAGGGGAACATAAAGGGTTCAGCGGAAAAGAAATTACCAATGTTGTGAATATCGGAATCGGAGGTTCAGATTTGGGACCTGTAATGGTTTGTTCTGCTTTAAAACATTTTAAGACAAGACTAAACGTTCACTTCGTTTCAAACGTGGACGGTAATCACATTGCCGAAACCGTTAAAAAACTGAATCCAGAAACGACCTTGTTCATCATTGCTTCCAAAACATTTACAACTCAGGAAACAATGACCAATGCCAATTCTGCGAAGGACTGGTTCCTGAAAGCAGGTAAAGAGGAAGATGTTGCCAAACATTTTGTAGCCTTATCCACTAATGTTGAAGCAGTTAAAAACTTCGGGATTGCAGAAGAAAATATTTTTGAGTTCTGGGACTGGGTAGGCGGAAGATACTCTCTTTGGAGTGCCATCGGTCTGAGCATCGTTCTGGCTGTAGGATATGACAATTTTGAGCAGCTTTTAAAAGGAGCTAATGATACCGATCAGCATTTCCAGACTGCAGATTTTTCTGAAAACGTTCCGGTTTTAATGGGACTTTTAGGGATCTGGTACCGTAATTTCTATGCGGCAACAAGCTATGCAATTCTTCCATATTCTCAATATCTGGACAGATTTGCAGCTTACCTTCAGCAGGGAGATATGGAAAGTAACGGAAAATGTGTAGACAGAAACGGCGAATTTGTAGAGTATGAAACCGGGCCTATCATTTGGGGCGAACCGGGCACAAACGGGCAGCATGCTTTCTATCAGCTAATCCATCAGGGAACTGAACTTATTCCTTCAGATTTTATCGCTTATGTGAAAAGCAGTAATGCGGTTTCTGATCACCAGCCAAAACTTTTAGCCAACTTTTTTGCACAGACTGAAGCACTTGCCTTTGGAAAATCTGAAGAAGAAGCAGAAGAAGAACTGAGAAATGCCGGAAAATCTGAGGAAGAAATTGACAAGTTATTAAACTACAAAGTCTTCCACGGAAACACACCAACTAACTCTATATTATTCAATGAATTAACTCCTTTTTCATTAGGACAGTTAATTGCAATGTACGAGCATAAGATTTTTGTTCAGGGGGTGATCTGGAATATTTTCAGCTTCGACCAGTTTGGAGTGGAATTAGGAAAAGTTTTAGCCAATAAGATCCTTCCTGAGCTTGAAAACAATGAGATAATCATTTCTCATGACAGTTCTACGAACGGATTGATCAATTATTATAAAGGAAATAAGTAGCAGATGTCTGCATTAAGGTCATATTATTATAAACTTCCTCCCGGGCTCAGGCTTTTGGGAAGAAAGATCTATTATTTTCCGATAGATCTTTACAACGGGCTTACCGGAAAAAGATCTGAAAATGAGCCTAAGAAAGGTGATATTTATGTAGGAGGCAGTGACTTTATTCCCCACGGAATACGTCAGGTAAATGCACTTAAAAAATATATTGCCCTACAAAATACCGATCATGTTCTGGATGTGGGATGTGGTATCGGAAGAACAGCGGTAGCCCTCACAGAAGTTCTTGACAAAGGAACTTATGACGGTTTTGATGCTGTAGAAAAAGGAATTAACTGGTGCAATAAGCATATCGGCAAAAAACATCCGAATTTTAGATTCAAGTTTACACCGATTTATAATGATCTGTATAATACTTTCAGCCAAAAAGCTGAGAATTTTACATTCCCTTATGATGATGCACAGTTTGATAAAGTATTCCTGTTTTCTGTTTTCACCCACATGCAGATTCCTGAGATTAAAAGATATCTCAATGAAATCAGCAGAGTATTAAACAGTAACGGACAGTGTCTGGCTACATTCTTTCTGTATGATGAAACTAAAAAAGAATTTGGCACAATGCCATTTCCCCATCAGTATGAAGGCTATAGACTAATGGATGATAAAGTAACCGCAGCCAATATTGCAGTAAGCGTTCCATTGCTGAACCGGATGGCAACAGAAGCCGGATTAAAAGTAACCACCATAAAAGGAGGATTCTGGAGAACCGATGTGGAAAAGGAAGGAGCCGATGAATTCCAGGATATTGTTGTATTCAATAAAATCTAAATAAAAGTAAAAAAAGTAAAAATGGCAGAAATTCTTGACGGACTTAAAGTATCCAAAGAAATAAAAGCAGAGATCAAAATTGAAGTAGATAAGATTCTTGAAAGCAAGAAAAGAGCACCCCATTTGGTAGCAATTCTTGTAGGAAACAATGGAGCAAGTAAAGCCTATGTAAACAGTAAAGTAAAAGACTGTGAGGAAGTAGGATTCCGCTCTTCTCTTTTAAAGTTTCCAAGCACTGTTTCTGAATCTGAACTGCTTGAGAAAATTGATGAATTAAATAAATCCAAGGAAGTAGATGGTTTTATCGTACAGCTTCCATTGCCGGATCAGATTGATCAGGAAAAAATCATCAACGCAATTGATCCGAGAAAAGACGTAGATGGTTTCCACCCTGAAAACTTCGGAAAAATGGCTCTGGAAATGGACACATTCCTTCCAGCTACTCCGTTCGGAATTTTAACATTATTGGAAAGATATAATATTGAAACCAAAGGTAAAGACTGTGTAATTATCGGAAGAAGCAAAATTGTAGGAAGACCTATGAGCATCCTGATGGGAAGAAAAGATTTCCCCGGGAATTCTACCGTAACATTAACACACTCTTACACAAAAGACATCGAAGAATATACTAAAAAAGCGGATATCGTAATTACCGCTTTAGGTGATCCTCATTTCTTAAAAGGAGATATGATCAAAGACGGAGCAGTAATTGTAGATGTAGGTATTACAAGAGTAGATGATGACTCTACAAAAGGATACTACCTTGCCGGTGACGTAGATTTTGACAGCTGTGCAGCCAAAGCAAGCTGGATCACGCCGGTACCCGGAGGTGTAGGCCCGATGACCAGAGCCATGCTGATGAAAAATACCATCATCGCTTACAAAACTTCGGTCTATAACGACTAATTTTAAAATGAACAAAGAAGAAGATATTTTATTAAAAGAAGGTAAAATGCTCCCTGTGATGGAGCATTTTTATACTTTACAGGGAGAAGGAGCCCACACCGGAAAAGCATCCTATTTCATCAGACTGGGAGGCTGCGACGTTGGGTGTCATTGGTGTGATGTGAAAGAAAGCTGGGACCCAAACCTGCATCCATTAATGAATGCAGAAGAAATTGCAGAAACTGCAGCAAAGCACTGTAAAACAATTGTTTTAACCGGAGGTGAACCATTGATGTGGAATTTAGATATCTTAACATCCAAATTAAAAGAGCTGGGATGCACCATTCATATTGAAACTTCAGGAGCTTATCCTATGAGTGGACACATTGACTGGATTACGCTTTCGCCTAAAAAAACAGGGCTTCCGAAAGAAGAAATCTACAAGAAAGCAAGTGAGCTTAAAGTAATCATTTTCAATCAGCATGACTTTACCTTCGCTCAGGAACAGGCAGCAAAGGTTTCCGAGAACTGTAAGCTTTATATGCAAAGTGAATGGAGCAAGCGCGACGAAATGTATCCGAAGATTACCGATTTTATTTTAGCCCATCCGGAATGGCAGGCTTCTGTCCAGACTCATAAATACCTGAATATACCGTAAAAAATACGTACATTAGCTCTTCGTATCCGTTACAAACACTGATAGATGCAGAGAATTCGATACTCTAGATACCTGAAATCGATTATTATTTTGCTTGACCTTTTGGTTATTGCATCTATTTTTATATTCTTTTTTATAAGCAGGAATGAAAATTTAAAGTATCACGAAGAAACCTGGTATCAGAACATTTTATCCCTGATATTGCTCTTTCTGTTCTGGATGCTCCTAAGCGGCAGGACAAAAATTTATAATATCCAGAGAAATCTTACCTATACCCTGTTTCTGGAACGCCTCCTGATTCACTTCCTGTTTTTCATACTCGGCGTTCTGCTTATTGGAAAGGTGAGCAAGAATGTATTTTTCAATTCAGATATTTACTGGCTTTCATTCTATTTTTTTTGTTTTATTTTCATTACCAAATCAGTTATTTATTTTTCCATAAAATACTTCCGTTCTCTTGGTATCAATTATAGAAACGTTATGTTTTTAGGAGAAACAGGCTCTACAGATATTCTAAAGAATATTTTTGAAAACAGAAAAGATTACGGGTATAAAATATTTGAGTACGAAAATTCGGATATAAGCCCGGATGAATTAGTTGGTTTTTGGAAGAAAAATGGAATTCATACCCTGTTTTTATCTACAGAAAACACTTTCAGTGAGGATGTGGAAGCTGAAATTTTTATGCTGGCCGAAAACAATAAGGTTCACGTTTCATTGATTCCGAGTATCACGCAGAGTGATTTTTTCCTCTATGATCTTGGATATATCCAGACACAGCCGGTTCTCAGCCAGGCAAAATATCCTTTGGATTATTATTCCAATTTCCTGGTTAAAAGGACTTTTGACATCGTTTTTTCTATTACCATATTGGTTTTGTTATGTTCATGGATGTTTCCTGTCATTGCTCTTTTAATAAAGGCAACCTCTAAAGGGCCTGTTTTTTTTGTTCAGAAGAGATACGGATTTCATGAAGAAGTTTTCTCCTGTCTGAAATTCAGAACCATGATCGTTAATGAAGAATCTGCAACAAAAACTACACAGGAAAATGATTCCAGGATCACAAAAATCGGAAAATTCCTCAGAAAAACGAGCCTTGATGAACTTCCCCAGTTTATCAACGTACTGAAGGGAGAAATGTCTATTGTGGGACCACGTCCGCATATGCTGGCTGTTGATAATTTTTATAAACCTAAAATAGGAAGATACAGCTTAAGAAGTATGGTATCTCCGGGAATCACAGGCCTCGCCCAGGTAAGCGGACTGCGCGGAGATTATGGAGATGTGGAAGTGGAAATGAAGAAACGGATCCTTGCAGACACCTTTTATGTGAGAAACTGGAGCTTTGTTCTGGATCTGGTTATTATTTTAAAAACCGTTTTTTTAGTTGTCGGCGGAGATAAAAACGCAAAATAAATCAAACAAAAGGTTAAGATTAAAATTGAGGAATCATATTTGCTTCTAAGCTTACATAAACCTCATCCGTCCTATGGATGGCTTATCCTTAATTAAATAAAAAAAGTCTAATTTAGCAGCATGTTAAAAAAGTTTTTCACAGCAATAGGAGAATATATTATCCTTCTAGGTAAATCCTTACAGAAACCTCAGAAAATGAGGGTTTTTTGGAAGCTGTTCATGAGAGAAATCAATGATCTCGGCGTCAATTCTTTTGGGCTTGTGATTTTCACTTCTATATTTGTGGGAGCTGTAGTGGCTATCCAGATGTTCAATAACTTTGATTCTTCCTCTTTTCCTATCCCTCCTTCTTTTGTAGGATATGCCACAAAAGCTGTTTTGGTTCTGGAATTTTCACCAACCATTATCAGCCTCATTCTGGCAGGTAAAGTAGGATCATATATCGCATCAAGTATAGGAACAATGAGGGTTTCTGAGCAGATTGACGCACTGGATATCATGGGAGTAAACTCCCCGAATTTCCTGATATTCCCTAAAATCATTGCCTGCGTCATTTTCAATCCTCTGCTTATTGCCATCAGTATTGTATTTGGTATCGGAGGGGGTTATCTGGCCGGTATTCTGACCGGAAACTGGACGGAAAATGATTATATTGTGGGTATCCAGATGTATATGCCGAATTTATTCGTGTACTACGCATTTATAAAAACTATCGTATTTGCATTTATTATTGCCACAGTTCCTTCTTATTTCGGATATAATGTAAAAGGAGGATCGCTGGAAGTGGGTAGAGCCAGTACACAGGCGGTAGTATGGACAATGGTATTTATTATCATTTCCGAATTAATTTTAACCCAATTAATATTAAGCTGATGATTGAGGTAAAAGATCTTAAGAAGAGTTTTGACGAAGTTGAAGTACTTAAGGGAATTTCAACATCATTTGACAAAGGAAAGGTGAACCTGATCATCGGGCAGAGTGGCTCCGGGAAAACTGTATTCCTGAAAAGCCTGCTGAATGTTTACCAGCCATCATCTGGAGAGATCCTTTTTGACGGCAGGGATATCAACACAATGACCAGAGATGAAAAACAGCACCTGCGTTCAGAAATCGGAACGGTATTCCAGGGCAGTGCGCTTTTTGACTCTCTGACGGTGGAAGAGAATATCATGTTTCCACTGGACATGTTTACAAATCTTACTTTCAGAGAAAAGAAGAAAAGGGTATTTGAAGTAATAGGGAGGGTACATCTTGATAAGGCAGGCAGAAAATTCCCCTCTGAAATTTCCGGAGGAATGCAGAAACGTGTTGCCATTGCCAGAGCTATTGTAAATAACCCGAAATATCTGTTCTGTGATGAGCCAAACTCAGGACTTGACCCTTATACTTCTAATGTAATTGATGATCTTCTCCTTGAAATCACAAAAGAATATAATACAACCACCATCATCAATACCCACGATATGAACTCCGTGATGACGATTGGTGAAAAAATTGTATACCTGAGATTAGGGATCAAAGAATGGGAAGGAAACAAAGACATTCTGATCACTGCAGGCAATAAAAATCTTATAGACTTCGTTTATTCTTCAGAACTGTTTAAAGAACTGAGAGAATATTTACTTGAAAATAATAAAACGATTGAAAATACAATCCATAAAATAGATGATAATGAAAAAGGTACTTAGTATAGCGTTAATCGGGTTTTCAATGTTCGCTTCTGCACAGATTTCACTGGCAGGAAAAGCCAACTTAATATTCCCGACAGGCTCTCCTTCCTGGAAAAACATTAAAGGAACGGTAAATGATGCCATTGAAGGAACAGGAAAAAACAATGCAGGTTTTAATGTGGGGCTTTCATTAAAAGTGGGACTTCCTGGCTCACTGTATGTAATGCCGGAATTGTATTACACTCACTTCAAAAATGAATTCACTACGGAGAATACTACTTTTGATGTAAAGAGCAACCGTCTGGATATGCCGGTTTTATTAGGCTATAACCTTTTAGGGGATATGCTTGGAGTTTTCGTAGGTCCGGTGGCCAGCTATAATTTAAGCAAGGACAATACCTATAATGATTTTCAGGAAAATGCCAAAAATGATTTTACAGTAGGATACCAGTTCGGGGCACAGCTTGAAATTAAAAAACTTATTATCAATGCGCGTTATGAAGGTGCATTCAGCAAAGATGAAAGAAACTTTATCAATAAGGTTTCAGGCTCGGAAATCAGATATGACAACAGACCTAATCTATTTTTGGTAGGTGTAGGTTATAAGTTTAAATAATTTGAAAATAACACTATAAAAAAACCCTCAAAATTCTATATTTGAGGGTTTTGATTTTGATGAAGTTCCGCTTCACGTTTGGCAATATCTGCCGCCTGTTTTTCCAGCTCTTCTTTTTCTTTCTGTAGTCTTTTGAATTCTTTTTTCTTTTCTTCCGCTTTTATGGCGCTTCCTTTACTTACATATCCTACCATTCCGCCAATAATAAGACCAATTCCCACTCCGGCCATTACTCCCATCATATGAGAAATGGTGATTCCTCCCACTGTAAAATCAGTAGTAAGATAAAAAAGCAATGCGGAAACAGCAAGCAGTATAAGTCCGGTAATTGATAAACTTTTCATAGATATTGTGTTTAAGTGGTTTACATTGAAAAAAAGCCTTACCCAATTTAGTAAAAATTCAATAAGGCTTTATACAAGATTAAATTTCTGAATAACTATATTTTCCCTCCGGCCGCTTTATAATATTCCAAAGCTTTTGGAAGGTTTTTATTGATATCTGAGATCCTTGTTTCAGGGTTCGGGTGGGTAGATAAGAATTCAGGCTGTCTGGACCCTGAAGATGCAGCCTCCATCCTATTCCAGAAAGGAATTGCTTCTCTCGGATCATATCCCGCCATAGACATAAGATACAGTCCCATCTGGTCTGCTTCTGATTCCTGATTTCTGCCATATTTCAACAGGGCAACCTGTGATCCGATAGGATACACTTTTTCAAAAATACCTGCCCATTGTGAATTAGAGATTGTTCCACCCAAAATGGAACCTCCATATTGTGCTACCATAGCCTGAGAAATTCTTTCATTACCATGTCCGGCTAAAGCGTGGGAAACTTCATGTCCCATCACTACTGCAATACCATTGTCATTTTTAGTAACAGGTAAAATTCCTGTATAAACCGCAACTTTCCCTCCAGGCATACACCATGCATTGAGTTCTGTACTTTGTATAAGATTAAATTCCCAGTTGTAATTGGCAAGATCCGCAGATCTTCCTATACTCTGGTAATATCTTTCTGCTGCACTTTTTATTCTGCTTCCTACACTCGTTACTCTTTTTGCATCTGCAGTTCCTGTGATAATTTTAGATTTAGACAATGTTGTTTTGTATTCCTGAGCAGACATTGTTAATATTTCCGAATTATTTGCAATCTGTAATGAAGACCTGCCCGTAATTGGATTAGTAGTACATGCGGCAGCTGACAAGGCAACTGCTCCTATTCCTAATAGATGTGTAAATTTCATAGTTGTTTGAGTGTTAATAATTCAACATTTACAATTTTTATTCCAAAATGATTCAGAAGGAATATATTTGCATACAATTTGCTATTTAAATTTAACAATTATTACGGTTATGAAAAAGTATATTTCACTTATATTTATTTTTGGATTTCTTTTTTTGTTCCAAAGCTGTTCCTCACAGTCTTCATTAGATTCCAAAACAGTAGATGCACTGGTAGATTCCCAGGAATTTACTTTTCATGCACAAAGAGCCAATCCTATAAATTATGAGGTGATCAATGCAATGGGATCTATTCAGAATGCCCCATCAATGCGAATTCTTCAACTGGACGAAGGGTCTTATACCATAGAGCTTAGAAAAAATAATCTGGAGGTAGTTCTTCCCTATTTCGGAAGACTATACAACGCTTCATACAATACGGCCAATAACAGTTACCGTTTCACTTCAAAAGATTTCACTGTAGACAAATCCCAGAATAAAAAAGGAAAATGGACGTTAAAGATTAAACCCAATGATGTAAGAAATGCTGATGAAATTAACATAGAAGTTTTTAAAAACGGGAAAGCTCTTGTTTCCATAAGAAGTAATGACAGGCAACCGATCTCGTATGACGGATATGTTTCAAAGAATGACGAATCTCAAAAAGAAAAGCTTTAGTCTTTAGATAAAAATTTTTCAACAAATAATTTTGCTTCAGTGCTGGGATTAGAAACCATTTCTGAAGCATTTTTTTTGTGCTGTATATAAGCTGCTTCCGCAGAATCGCTCCTTTTCATCATGGCCAGAATATATTCCTGAACCCAGTATTCAAAACGTTTTTCTGCCTGATGGGTGCGTATTTCATGAAAACGTCCTGTTTTCTTTTTCAAACCAATAAACTCATCGATTTTATTAAAAACCTCATCCAGGCCTTCATTGTACAGGGCAGAGCCTAAAAGTACAGGAATTTTCCAGTTTTTTTCTTTGGGAGGAATGAAATCCAGTGCCCGTTTCAGTTCCAATCTTGTATTTTTTGCTTTCTGCAGATTGTCCTGATCTACTTTATTGATGAAAATAAGATCCACCATCTCCATGATACCCCGTTTGATCCCCTGCAGCTCATCTCCTCCTCCAATAATTTTCAGAAACAGAAACACATCGGTAATATCTGCTACAAGCACTTCAGACTGTCCTACTCCAACAGTTTCAATCAGAATATAATCATATCCGGCTGCTTCACAGATCATCATCGTTTCAAAAGTGGTATTGGCAACACCGCCAAGAAATCCGGAACTTGGGGAAGGACGGATAAAGGCATTTTCTTCTTTGGCCAGTTCTTCCATTCTGGTTTTATCACCTAAAATACTTCCTTTGTTGATGGAAGAGCTGGGATCAATAGCCAGAACCGCTACTTTTTTACCATTAGCAATGGCAAGTTTTCCGAAATTTTCAATGAATGTGGACTTTCCTGCCCCCGGAACTCCTGTGATTCCTATTCTTACGGAATTTCCCGTAAAAGGCATTATTTTTTTCAGAAGTTCTTCTGCCTGAGTTCTGTGCTCAGCCTTTTTACTTTCAACTAAAGTAATAGCTTTTGCGATCAGGCGTTTATTTCCTGACTGTATTCCCAGTACCAGTTCTTCTGTAGAAAATTTCATTGATTCAAAAATATAAAAATAACCTTCAAACTCCCATATAAAGAGGTATTAATTTTATTTCTTCTAAATTAAAACTAGGGTCCGTTTCATCAATGGAAGTGGTAAATTCCTACATTTGTTTTAAATCAAAATATAAGAAACATGAAAAAAATATCCGCTGCTGCATTATTTATCTGCATTTTACTGGCTTCCTGTACATCAAAAACCTCTACAGCCGGCCCGGTAGGACCTGCCGTTTCCAGTGCAGAACAGATAGCGCAGGGAAAAACAATCTTTGAAAACTCATGTGGAAGATGCCATAAGCTTCCGGATCCTGCATCACACACTTCTGTACAGTGGGTAGGAATTATGAATTCAATGGCTCCGAAAGCTAAACTGACAGACGAGCAGCATCAGTGGGTATATGATTATATTGTTTCTGCAAAAAAATAATCACCAAATCAAAATAGGGGTATGAAAAAAGTAATCTTAAGTATGATCGCAGGTGCCACATTTATGGTATCCTGCGGACCGAAAAGTGTTGCTGTAACCGGACCAAAGTATACAGCATCTGAAAAACTGACTCAAGGGAAAACTATTTTTGAGAACTCATGCGCCAAATGCCACAAACTTCCGGATCCGGCCAAGCATGATGATCAGGGATGGATTAAAACTTTAAGCAGAATGGCTCCGAAGGCTAAATTAAGCGATGAGCAGCACCAGATGGTTTATGACTATCTTATTTCTGTGAATAAAAAATAGAATGTTCTTTCCCTAATGTTCAATTTCATAAAAAAACTGTTCCTAAAGGAGACTTTAACTGGAGAGTGGCTAACGGAAGATGGAAGTGGTTTTTCTATGATTATGGGTTCCTGGATTGAATTCAAACGGGATGGAACAGGCAGTTATGAAAGCTGGTACAACGGAGAGGAGAGCTATCATCTAAAAGGAAGTTTCAACTGGGTTAAAACCGGACCTTTTCAGATAAAAATCCAGGAAAGTAATAAAGATCCTGAAATTATTGATTATAGATTTCAAACCATCCATAACAGGACAGAATTATTAAATTCCTCCGGTAAAGTGGATGGTAAAACTGAATTTGAGCAGTTTTGGAATCTTGGGCAGACGGTATTTAAAAAATAATTCCTATTTAAGTTCAATTCCCAAACCCGGTTTTCCTGATAAAACTATTTTCCCGTTTTCCACAAAGTTTCCGGAGGCATAGTCATTGGAAATAAGGTTGGCTCCGTCCAGATCGGCAAAATCAGTAAGTCCTGCCAGTAAGCAACCGGCAGAAATTCCGACTGTAGATTCCGTCATACATCCTATCATAATTTTATACCCTAATTCTTTAGCTTTTTGGATCATTTCCAACGCAGGAGTGAGACCACCGCATTTCATGAGCTTTATATTGACACTTTTGTAGTAAGGAGCTAATTCTTCCAGAGAATCTATATTCTGGCAGTCCTCATCTGCCATCCAGTTGGCAAAACTGTCTTTTTTCAAAACATTGTAGAGGTCAACCGGCCGCGGCTGTTCTACATACGAGAATTTTTGAACCTCACTGTTTTCCTGAAGCCATAAGCAGTCCTGATCTGTAAAACTGGCGTTAGAATCCAACGCGATACTATGATTTAAGTTCAATAGCATTTCAACACTGTCTTTGTTCAGCCCTTTGCATTTCACTTTGAATTTGTTCCAACTGCTATTTTCTATTTTTCTGATCTGATCTTCAATACCGGCTACAGAAATGGTGATAGAACTTTCTGCTAAGCTATCAGAAGGAATATGATTTAATTCTGTAAAGCTTTTATTTTCAAGTTTTCCGAACAGATCCCAATAGGCACAATCCAAAGCAGACATCAAAAAGGGATGCAGGTTCAAATCTGAAAGAAAATAAAAGAAATCTTTCGGATGAATTATGGGGTATTTTTCCAGTAAGGACTGTATTTCTTTTAATCTGCTGATAAAACTTTTCAGATCAATCTGATAATAATCTATAGCTACACATTCTCCGTATCCTTTACAGTTTAAGTAAGATAATTCTATCAGTAATGCATCTCTTTTGCTGTAATTTCCATAAGCAATTGAGAAAGTTTCCTTTAGCCGGAGCTCTTTTATAATCCAATTTACTTTCATAGCCTAACTAACCCAATCCTGAACTAATTTAACTTCAATCCATTCTCCATTGATCTTTTTATAAATTGCTGTATACCCACTTCCGTTTAAATAACCACAAGAAGTTGAACTTTGAACAATACACATTGTTTTATCTTTATTAAAAAAGGCACAGAAAAGCTTCGGATACATATATACCCAAATTTTTTGTGAAATTCAGTCCAAAAATCGCTTTTCCTGTTTTCCTCCAATGTATTAAGTTCTTCATCTGTCACATATCTGAGTTTTTCATGAATTTTAGCTTTATCTAATCTAAAATCCGAAATTATTTTTTCCTGGTTTTTATAGTAAACAGAATCCTTTCTTGAAAAAATTGTGTCATATGTCAGAACACTCCCCAACGGTCTGGGTTCATTACTATCCCCATTTTCGTTAAAAGAAACTGTTTTCAATGTGCTGATAAAAATGTAATTGTTCTTTTTAAATGAAATACTATCGTTCGCAATCAATTGATTTAAAACTTCATACCTTAAATCTAAATTTTCATCTTTTGGATGGATACTCATTTTGGTATCGTTCTTTTTACAGGAAGTAAAAATCAGTAAGAATAAAAAAATATAATGCTTCATATATCTAAAGCTACAAAAAAAGAGACCATTTCTGGCCTCTTTTATTTATACATGACTAAATTTATCTTACAATCAGTTTTTCAGTCTGAATTTTTTCTCCCTGCTTGATGCTTACCATATACACTCCTTTCTGGAATCCTTTGGTAGAGACAGCTTTTTTAGACTGAGAATCTCTGGAATCCGAGAAAACTAATTTTCCGGACATATCAAATATTTTGATCTGTACATCCTGAGATGATTTATCTAAATTGCCTACAAAGAACTCATCATAGGTAGGATTAGGGAATACAATAAATTTATTATCCGCTGTTTTAATATCCTGAGTAGATAAAACAGTATTACATTCTGCAGGAACAGTGAAATCTTGTACCTGATCTGTCATAACAGTTTTAGAACCTGTAGAAGCATTTACTCCCAAACCTCTTTTCGCAAATGCTTTCCATATCATACATTTGTCGGCTCCTGCATTTCCCAGGACATCAGCCTGAAGAATAGCATCTCTTCCGTCAATAAATGAGGGGCTGCATGCCTGTAGTTTAAGTCCATCCATAACAAGTTGTAAAACTTTTGCATTTCCGGAGGTGGTGCTTGCCAGTACATCATTGTTATATCCATACTTTTCTATGTATTTCCAGGTAAGATCCCAAAGCATGGTTGCCCATACAAATCCTATAGCATGAGATTCAGTCATTGTATTAGTACTTCCATAAGTAAAATTATTTACAGTAAAATCCGGAGAATATTTAGCTGGTCTTAAACCAACTCCTGTCGTAGGCTGATCTTTTGCATATGTACCCATACTTCTTGCTAGGCTGGACGTATCTCCCGGTCTTGCCGTAAGCATTAAGGCAAAGAAGTCTGACCACCCTTCTCCCATCTGTTCCGCACTGTTTGTTTCTGAAAGACAGCCATAACCCGGTCCTGTAAGTCTATTGGAAATACCATGTCCATATTCATGAACCATAATACCATTATCTAAACTTGAATGTTTAAAGCCATTATAATCAAAAGCTAAAGTAGCATTAATTACTGTTCCTGCTGTGATCTGGCCAGCTAAATACTGCCCTTCTGTTTTACCTACCATAATACTTGGGATGGTGATGGTAGCATCTGTTCCCCCCATTGCCTGTGGAGTATCAGAAAACGGATGATATTCTATTACCCCGATAGCGCCAGCATTCTGCAAATTTTTAGTCTTAACAGTGAATGCACAGTTTGCAGCCGTCACCACCGCAATTTTACCTGTCAAACTACCTGCAGGTACAGCTGTACAGGCATCAGCAGGAGTAGATAACGCCAGATTTCCTGTCACAGTCTGACCATCAAATAAAAGAGGTCCGAAAGCCGCTCCATAGCTTATTACTTTAGGCCGGCTTGCTATATTTGCCGGCGAATTATATTGATATCTGGAAATAGGATCTGCAGTAGTCTGTGCTCTGTCCCAAAGATACATCTGCATTCTTGGAGCCATAAGATAAGTTGTACCCGAAATTACGGTTTCATACCCTGGATGGAAGTTAGCATTGCCAAGCCCACTTCCGTCAAATCCTTCAGCATTTACAGCATCTCCGCCTATTCCTCCGTTGGCAAAATTATTGGTCTGATAATTTCTTGCAGTCTCTGTAAATCCGAATTTATAGAAAACATCATGTACCTTATTATTCATATAAAACAGATTGGTAATTGCTGCATCTTTATAATTAAAAGGATTTATATATCTCCCTTCTGCATACGGGAAATCAAAATTCAGTGAAGCTCCGCCATCTGGAGAATATCCCGGTGTATTTGTATTATCCTTATCTGAATAGGCATAAACGTTGTTTCCTCTTGTGATGGTGTAGTTATTCGTACCGTCAGAATGCCATCCTTCCGGAGAAGCTGTTAAATCCCAGGGATTACTGAGAATGGTACGCGGTCCAAAAGTAGGTGCTTCTGTGGGTAAAGGAAAAACATTATAAGAAGCATTGGACGGAAGCAGAGTTGTATTTACTAAATTAGTTAATGTAACTCCCTGTGTATTTTGTAGTGTTCCTGCTGACAAACTCTCGGAATCTAATGGCATTGAGGTTTTAGATTCATTAATTTGAGTATCATGTTTTTCAAAATTACAGCTGAGTGTCATATTGTTTTTTACAAGAACTTCTCCCGAACCTGCATCGGCAATAACATGCCATACATCGGAAGAATTCTTATCGGAAACAAATATTTCTTTTGCCAGTACATATACTCCATTTTTCTCAAAGTATATATTAGGTAAATAATCAACTTTTGAGATATCACTCAGTCCTAAGTTTTGCTTAAGAGTACTGTCAGAAAATTTATCCACAGCATTTCCCTGGCTGGCAACTGTAATATTTCTATTAAAGTCATTTTTTTCAGAGACAATCTTATCTCCTTTAATGATTACTTTTCCTAAAGCATTGTATACTCTTAATCCCTTATAAGTCTGCTGCACGTTTACAATATTTGCCCCCAGACTTGCTGACAGGTCTTCATTCAGAATGATTACGTCTACGTTGGCATTATTGGTGTTGTTTTTCTGATTCAGCTGATTACTTTTCTTATAATAATCCTGAACAAGTGTTTTTGAATTCTGTGCATTCATATTGCTAAAAGCAAAAAATGCCGCCATAGAAATCGGCAATAAAAATAATCTTTTATTCATAATTGTTTTTTTAGACCGTCAAAGTAATGTTTTTTTAATAAAAAACAAGAGAAATTTTTAAATTATATCAAATAACAAAATCAGTTAATCTATTTCTTTTTTTATCTTTTACTTTCATCAGATTTTTTTTCTTTTTTTTCTTTTCTGTGAAAAAAATCCAATCCCTATTATGGCATATTCCATATTTTGTCTCCTAATTATCTCAAAGAGTTTGCAAAAACTTCTTTCATCTGCTCATTTTAAGTCTAAATTTTCATTCTTTACATTGATGTAAACATGAGGAATAATGATCAAAAAATAAAAAAAGAGACCATTTCTGGCCTCTTTTTTATTGATATGTGGTTCAATTTATCTTACAATCAGTTTTTCAGTCTGAATTTTTTCCCCCTGCTTGATGCTTACCATATACACTCCTTTCTGGAATCCTTTGGTAGAAACAGCTTTTTTAGACTGAGAATCTCTGGAATCCGAGAAAACTAATTTTCCGGACATATCGAACATTTTGATCTGTACATCCTGAGATGATTTATCTAAATTGCCTACAAAGAATTCATCGTAAGTCGGATTTGGAAATACAATAAATTTATTATCTGCAGCTTTAATATCCTGAGTAGATAAAACAGTATTACATTCTTCCGGGACAGCAAAATCCTGCACCTGATCATTAGCTGTTGCCTTAACACCAGCTGAAGCATTTACCCCCAACCCTCTCTTGGCAAATGCTTTCCATATCATACATTTATCTGCTCCGGCATTTCCTACAGCATCAGCCTGAAGAATAGCATCTCTTCCGTCAATGAATGAAGGGCTGCAAGCCTGTAATTTAAGTCCATTTACAACAAGTTGCAGAACTTTTGCATTTCCTGAAGTGGTACTTGCCAATACATCACTGTTATAGCCATACTTTTCTATGTATTTCCAGGTAAGATCCCAAAGCATGGTTGCCCATATAAATCCTATGGCATGAGAACCTGAAACCGTATTTGTATTAGCATAAGTATAACTATTTATGGTAAAATCAGGAGAATATTTTGCAGGTCTGATTCCTCCTCCTGTTGTCGGCTGATCTGCTGAATATGTTGACATCCCTCTTGCCAAAGCTGAAGTATCACCTGGTCTGGTCGTAAGCATTAAAGCAAAAAAATCAGACCATCCTTCTCCCATCTGTTCTGCACTGTTAGCTACGGAAAGACAGCTGTACCCCTGACCGGTTAATCTGTTTGAAATACCATGTCCGTATTCGTGGGCAATAATTCCATTATCTAAGCTTGAATGCTTAAATCCATTAAAATCATTTCCTAATGTTACATTGATAGTAGTTCCATTCCCAAGCTCCGTTACCATATACAAGCCTTCCGTTTTTCCAATATTGATGGCAGGAATAGTCACCTGGCTTCCCGAAGCTCCTCCTCCCATGCTGACAGGCGTATCTGTAGAGGGTCTGTAAACAATAGCTCCGATAGCACCTGCATTCTGTGCATTTAAAACTTTAAGTCCATATTCGCAGGTTGTACTCGTTATCACTGCAATTTTCCCGGTAAGACTTCCGGCTGCGGGTGCAGTACATGCATCTGCGGGTACTGAAACGGCAAGATTTCCTGTTACCGTCTGCCCATCAAATAAAAGAGTTCCGAAATTTGCACTTCCTGTCATTACTTTAGGTCTGCTGACAGCAGTTGCAGGAGAATTATACTGGTATCTGGAAATAGGATCTGCTGCAGTCTGTGCCCTGTCCCAAAGGTACATCTGCATTCTTGGAGCCTGGAGATAAGTTACCCCTGAAATCACAGTCTCATATCCTGAACTGAAATTCGCGTTATTCAGGCCGCTTCCATCAAATGCTTCCGCATTTACAGCATCACCGGCCATACCTCCGTTCGCAAAGTTATTGGTCTGGTAATTTCTTGCTGATTCTGTAAAACCGAACTTATAAAAAATGTCATGCATTTTATTATTCATGTAGAATAAATTCGTAATCGCAGCATCTTTTTGTGCAAAAGGACTTATAAACCTGCCTTCCGCATAAGGGAAGTCAAAATTTAAAACAGCTCCTCCGCTTGGAGAATATCCCGGAGTATTGGTATTGTTCTGATCTGAGTAAGCATATACATTATTTCCTCTGGTATTGGTGTAATTATTGGTTCCGTCAGAATGCCATCCTTCCGGAGATACCGCAATATCCCAGGGATTGTTGACAATAGCGCGCGGGCCAAACGTAGGAGCCTCTGTAGGAAGTGGAAAAACATTATATGAAGCATTGCTAGGAGCAAGCAAACCGTTTATGGCAGGTCTATTTACTGCACCGGCAAAAGTTGCAGCTTCGGCTTCAGATCCAAAATGCTGATCTGTTTGTGGCGTTGAATCATTGTCAAAGTGGCTGTCATTCGTAAAATTGCAGTCCAGTGTTAAATTATCTTTTGCAAGAATTTCACCTGTAGCAGCATCTGCAATTATATGCCATACATCTGCAGATTTCTTGTCGGAAACAAACAGTTCTTTCGCTAAAACATAAACTCCGTTCTTCTCGAAATATACATTGGGAAGGTAATCTATTTTGGAAATTTCACTCAGATTCAATTTCTGTTTAAGAAAATCTTCTGAAAACTTTTCTTTGGCTTTACCCTGACTGGCAACAGAAATATTTCTTTTAAAATCATTTTTTTCAGAGATAATTCTATCTTCCTTTATCATTACTTTTCCCAAAGCGTTATAGACCCTGAGCCCGTCATAGGTCTGCTGAACATTCACAATATTTACGCCAAGGCTTTTGGAAGGATCTTCGTTCAGAATAATAACGCCGGTTTTATTACCAGTACCATTTTTTTGTGCAAATTGCCCATTTTTCTGATAGTAATCCTGAATCAGCCCGTTAGAATTTTGGGCATTGATTTTGCCAAAAGCAAAGAAGACGGCCACCGATACTGGCCACAAAAATAATTTTCTACTCATAAGGTTGTCTTTTTCTCAATAAATTTATGAATTTTTTAAGAAAAAACATATTTATTTCTTCTTTTTGCCATTTTTTGTCATTTTATTTTTTATGAATTTTGTTTTGTTCGTCAAAAAATCGGTCATAGCTTGATTATAACTGTACTTTTTTGCTTCTTTTAAGGGCTTCAATGCTTTTTTATATTCATGTTTGATTTCAAAAAGCAACGATTTTTGAATCAATATTCTAGCCTTGTCTATTCCTTTGATTTTTAAGGCATAATTAATAAGCTTTTCAGCTTCATCCAGGTCTTCATTATCCAAAAGGCATTTGATGTAATACTGAGGTATGTTAAGATTCGCAACATTACACTGCATAGCTTCTTCAAAATAAACTTTTGCTCTTTCATAGTCAGTCAGCATTTCGCTGTAAATCCTACCCATCAGGCAAAGGCTGTCTGCATCTTCCGGATCGTAGGAAAGGGCATAATTCAAAGCTTCCAGACAGTCCGGAAGGCTGTAAGGATAATTATCCAGCGCTTCAAAATAATATTTACTTTTAGTTAAGGTCATTTCTATAGTTTTTTAATTCTTTTTTCAGAGTATTTCTCTGTTTTTTAAATGATTTATCCTGATGATTCTTTTTAAAATCTGTTCCGGAAAATGTACGGACCGGATTTCCTCTCTGTACCTGCAGATGATTGTTCCATGTATCCTGCATTCTTTTTTCAAGCTGTTTGATATAAATTCCGGCAACTTTTTCTTTTAATCGCATGATGGCAAGTTTTTTATTTTCCAGTTGCGACCGTGAATCCTGAGCAAACACACTTTCTCCGGTTGGCAAATGAACAGCACGAACAGCTGTATTCACTTTGTTCACATTCTGTCCTCCGCTTCCCTGGCTTCTCGTCGTTTGAAACTGAATATCTTTTTCATTGAAATTGATTTCTTTCAGTCCTTCCAGTTCAAAAACACCAATGAACCAGTTGCTTCTTTTATGAAGTTTCCTGAATGTGCTTTTCCCGGTCCAGCATATGCTTCCCAGCCAGGTTTTTAGGAATATATCCAATTCTTTTGCTTTTAAAAGTATCGTTACAGATTTCAAAGTCAGGTTTTCATCACCGTTTTCGCGGTGGATGATTTCGTAATCTATTTTGTTATTTTTAATTTCCTCAAGGAAAACCTTCAGAACTTTTGCAGTTACCCACTGGCATTCTAAAGGCCCTCTTCCTGAAGTTATCTGTATGAGTTTTTCCATTTAATTTACTTTAGGCATTTCACTTAATTTCGGATGCCCCACAGGGTCGATCCCTTTATTCAATAAGTCTTTGGCAGCCATAACCGCCCAGCATTTATCACTGGAATGAATGTTTCTGTAAAACGTAAGCAAAAGCTCAGGCTTCACAACGGTAAAACCATTAATTTCAATAGTTTCCAGATCATCCTTTTCGAAGAAATCTATGGTGATTCTATGAGATTTACCATTTTCCAGTTCTTCCGTTTTTTCATATCTGCGGAAATTTTCTTCGCTCTGAAGATGATCATAACGAGTCCATACTTTCTGAAATCCTTCCTGCTGAAGAATCATCACAGCTTCTGCAGTATTTTCTTTTTTTACAAAAACATCAATATCCTTGTGGTCATGGGCGTGTTTGTATTCCGTATGTCCTTTTTCTGACATGAAATGCCACGCCCAGCCACCTGATATAATGACTTTTTCTTTTAATTTATTCAAAATTTCAAGTCCGTGACGGATTCTAAATTCCGGCCAGACTTCTCCATATCTTTTTATATTATGAGGTGCTCCCATTTTTTATCTTTTTGTTGTTGGTTGCCTGTTCCGGCTATCAGTTTGATTTTCAACTGATAGCCAGAAACCTGCAACTAAAATTACTTGTCCATCCTGACAATTCTGGGTTGAAATGTTCCAAGAATGTCCACTAATTCACTTTGTGCGTTCATCACTTCATGAATGTCTTTATAAGCCATTGGTGCTTCTTCCGTATTACCGCCCATCAGAGTGACTTTCTTCAGCTTAAGCTCTTTTTTGATATCATTCTGAGTAAAAAGGCTTCTGCATTCTCCTCTTGAATGAGCTCTTCCTGCTCCATGTGATGCTGAGTTCAGGGAATCAGGGTTTCCTTTTCCACGAACGATAAAGCCTTTGGCTGTCATAGATCCGGGAATCATTCCCAACTCATTTTCGTTGGCAGGTGTAGCCCCTTTTCTGTGGACGATCACTTCTTTTCCGTTGTGAATTTCTTTCCACGCAAAATTGTGATGGTTTTCAATTCTTGCTTTTACTCTTCCACCTACCGCTTTTACCAGTCTCCTGTGAATATCATCATGACAGGCGGAAGCATAATCTCCGGCAAGGTTCATTGCAGTCCAGTATTCCAGACCGAGATGAGTACTGAGATCCAGCCAGGCAAACTGCTGGGCTTCTTTTGGTAAAGGACACTGATCTGCTGCTACTCTTGAGTAATATTGTGCAATTTCAGCTCCTAAGCCTCTGGAACCACTGTGAGAAAGAATTCCCAGGTATTTACCTTTCGGAAGTCCTATCTGATCATCCTGTTCCGTGATCTCAACTTCACCGAATTCTACAAAGTGATTTCCGCCACCCGAAGATCCCATCTGTTTAATGGCTTTTCCTTTTAATCTTCTCAAAACCGGGATCATATCGAAGGTATCTCTCTCGAAGATTTCATGATCTACATGAGATTTATGTGTCTCATACATCCCGAATTTGGTATGCTCGGCAAGAGCTTTTTCATATTTGTCTCTTGCTCCGTCAAGATATGAAACCGGTATATCCAAAATACTGAGACTCATCCTGCAGCCGATATCCATTCCTACTCCATAAGGGATTACTGCATTTTCTACAGCAAGAACACCGCCTATCGGAAGACCGTAACCGCTGTGCGCATCGGGCATTAAAGCGCCCTGAGTTGAAATCGGCAGTTTTAGGGCCGTGTACAGCTGGTTTTTTGCTTCTTCAGAGATATTGTTGCCAAAGATCCGGAAGTCGGCACGCTGGGTATTCAGCATTCTTTTTTCTGTTTTCCTGGATGACAGCAGTGATTCTGCAATCTGTCCGAAAGTCAGGTCTTTTTTAAAGTTTTCCGGGTTCAGGAGGATTTCTTTTAAAATAGATTTTACGTGATGAATGTTCTTCGTTGCAAAATTTCTTTTCATGACCTCCAAAGCCACATTGACACTCTGATTGTTCGGATAACCGAGTTTTAATATATCTTTTCCTTTTAGTTTTAAATTTCCCATTGTTTTTGTTTTAAATAATACTGGACCTATAAGTCCTCAAAATATTCTGCAAACTCTGTTGCAGACATGATGCAGTGTGCATATTTCCTGCTTTTGATAAGATCAGTTTCATATTCTCTTTTCCATGGAAATGATTTACAATGAATCTTTTTTTGGATTATTCCTGTCACTTTATATTTTTTTATATATGATTGTACCTCTGCGTATTCTTTTTCAAGTTGTGCATCTACAGGTTTGTAGTGGGTAATCATGTGAGGTCTTATCCGTAAAGTAAATCTCCAGGGTTCAGCGAATTCGTAGCAAGTCTCAATTCTTCTTCTGAATGGATTGTATTCCTGTCTTTTAAGAAAATACAGCCTTTCTCTTGGGACAAGCCCAAACCTGGGGTCTATCCATGTATAATAGGAAATACTGTTGAGTTTCTGCTCTTTTTCCACATATATCCGACGCCCATGCTTTCTCTTCTTTTTAAGAAACAGCCTGCTTTCGGAATACATATAAGAGTTGATCTTCTTCAGAATTCCTTCAAAAAAATCTGCATCTTCAGATCTTTTCACATCATCCCTGAGAACAAAGAATCTTACAAAACCTCTCTGATAAGGCTCTTCCAATGGAATCCACGGAATATCCTTTCTAATGTTCCAAAGCTCACTACTACGTTTATACTTTTTTCTTACCTGTTTTTCTACATTTTTTTTAATTGCTCTTTTCCTGCTCCTCACACTTCTTAAGCATGAGAACAGAAGGTTATTATTTTCCATTAAATAGAAGTTGGAAGTGAGATATTAGAGATTAGATTCTGATAAATCACAACAATTTCTTATTCAACTAAAATACTAGTTGATTGATTTTACGATGAACATTATGAAATATGGCCATAAAAGACCTATTCATTTGTTCTTAATAACACAAAAAATTTCGGGGAAACTGGAGTTTAGATATTGCGCAATAAAAAACCCGAAATCTTTACGACTTCGGGTTTTGATATTTCGTTGTACTATTATTCTAAGAGTATACCAAACCACGAAGCCTTACCACCATAAGCGGTACTCCAGCTGTAGAATTTTGATTCGTTTTGAACATTGCTTCGTTGTTTTTTAATTGGTTAAACTTGATTTTCAGGTGCAAATATATTAATTTTTCTGAATATCAAAATATTTTTTTATTTCAAGTGGATCAGGCTCAGAAAAATACCGTCTATTACTTTGGTCATTCTCACAAGATCCAAAGTTTCCAGAGTATCTGTAGGCTGATGATAGTTTTTATTTCTGAAAAATGATGTATCTGTGATCATCAGGGCAGAATAACCAAAATTCCAATAGTTGAGATGATCTGAAAAATCTGTTCCTTTTACAAATTTAGGGGCCGTAAAAGTTTCTGTTTTGATCTGGTTGGCATCTTTAAATTGGGTGCTGAAATTATTTACAAAATTTCCAGCACTGAATTTTTTAACAAGGGTAATAAAATCTCCTTTGTTACCATAAACCCAGGATAAAATCCCCAACGGGTAGTTTTGTGAATCTTTTTCATCTTTGAAATATCCTATCATTTCCACACTGGCCATACCGTATACATCAATATTGTGATCTTTGAGATATTTAGCATGAATATAGCTTCCCATATTTTCGGTCCTGAAATAAGGCGGCTCTTCGAGTGTGTAGGCAACAAGGTCGATCCTGTAATTCAGCTTTTGACCTTTAAGCATTCTGGCGAGTTCCAGAAGAGCTGTAACGCCGGTAGCATTATCATCTGCTCCCTGCTGGTCGCCGCAAACATCATAATGAGCACCGATAATGATTCTTTTTTTATTTTCCGTTCCGAAAGAAGTGATTACATTTTTATATATTTTTCCTTCAACAGAATATTCCTGAAAAGCTGTACTGTCGCCATATTTACTGAAGTTCTGCTTAATATAATCTGCTACAGCATCTAACTGGTCTGTATTTTTATGATTTCTGAATTCAGGAGTTTGGGTAAGCGCCTTCAGATGGTTTTTAACCAGAGTGACATCAGCCGGTACCGGAGATTTCTGAGCCGGCTTGTTTCCGGAATCTGCTGTAAAACAGAACACTGCTATAAAAATCAAGCCTGCAACAATAATGATCTTATTGGCTGCAGGCTTTGTTATATTTTTAAAATTCATCTCACGGTAAGTTTTATTGTTGGAAATATTGAAATTAGTCTATTTCCGACAAGCTGTGTTACAGGAGAAAATTTTATTCTAATTTTCTAAGAATTTCTGTAGAATTTCTACGGCACATTTGGGAAGATTGGTTCCCGGACCGAAGATAAAATCGGCTCCGTTGGCGTACAGGAATTCATAATCCTGCTGGGGAATAACACCTCCTACCACAATGGTAACATCGTCAGCTCCCAGTTTTTTAAGCTCTTCTACGACCTGAGGAACGAGTGTTTTATGTCCTGCTGCAAGAGAAGATACTCCGAGGATGTGAATATCGTTTTCTACAGCCTGTTTTGCAACTTCTTCGGGAGTCTGGAACAACGGGGCTACATCGACATCAAATCCCATGTCTGCAAATGCTGTTGCTACGACTTTCGCACCTCTGTCATGACCGTCCTGTCCCATTTTGGCAACCATAAGTCTCGGGCGGCGGCCTTCTTCTTCTTCAAATTTCTGAGTCAGATGAAGGGCTTTTTCAAAATATTCGTTTTTCCCGGCATTCATAGCATATACTCCAGAGATTGTTTTAATATTGGCTTTATACCTTCCGAAGGTTTCTTCCATGGCATCACTCATTTCACCAAGGGTAACTCTTCTTCTTGCTGCTTCTATACATAATGCCAGAAGGTTTCCTTTTCCTGTTTTTGCACTTTCACGGATCTGGTTCAGGATTTCCGCAACGGCTTCGGAATTTCTTTCTGCTTTTATTTTTTCAAGTCTTTCGATCTGCTTTCTTCGAACTTCTGTATTGTCGATATCAAGGATCTCTATACCATCCTGTTTTAAAGCTGTTCTGAATGAATTTACTCCAATGATGAATTCTTCACCACTATCAATTTTAGCCTGCTTTTTAGCTGCAGCTTCTTCGATTCTCATTTTCGGAATTCCGGCTTCGATAGCTTTTGTCATACCGCCTTCCTGCTCTACCTCATCGATGTATTTCATAGCTTCCTCGATCATCTGCTGAGTAAGGCTTTCCACAAGGTTGCTTCCGCCCATAGCATCCACCACATCACAGATCCCGCTTTCCTGCTGAAGGATGATCTGGGTATTTCTTGCAATCTTTGCCGAATAATCTGTAGGAAGCGCAATAGCTTCATCCAGGGCATTTGTATGGAGCGACTGGGTTCCGCCTAAAGCTGAAGAAAGGGCTTCAATGGCAGTTCTTGTAATATTGTTAAAAGGTTCCTGTTCCGTAAGAGACCATCCAGAGGTCTGGGAATGGGTTCTTAAGGCTAAGGATTTTTGGTTCTGAGGGTTGAATTGCTGTAAAAGTGTAGCCCAGATGTATCTCGCAGCACGCATCTTGGCAATTTCCATAAAATGGTTCATTCCGATGGCCCAGAAGAATGAAAGTCTTGGGGCAAAATCGTCTACGTTCATTCCGGCTTTTATTCCTGTTCTTACATATTCAAGACCGTCTGCAAGTGTGTAAGCCATTTCCAGTACCGGTGTGGCACCTGCTTCCTGCATATGGTATCCTGAAATGGAAATAGAGTTGAATTTCGGAATATTCTGTGCTGTATATTCAAAGATATCTGCAATGATCTTCATGGAAGGTGCAGGCGGGTAGATGTATGTATTTCTTACCATGAACTCTTTCAAAATATCATTCTGAATAGTTCCTGATAACAGTTCCTGCTTTACGCCCTGTTCTTCTGCAGCAACGATATAGAAAGACAAAATAGGAAGTACGGCACCATTCATCGTCATGGATACGGAGATCTGGTCCAATGGTATTTCATTGAAGAGAATCTTCATATCTTCTACAGAATCTATGGCCACACCAGCTTTACCTACGTCCCCAACAACTCTTGAGTGATCGGAATCATATCCTCTGTGAGTGGCAAGGTCAAAAGCTACGGAAAGTCCTTTTTGCCCTGCTGCAAGATTTCTTCTGTAAAAAGCATTGGATTCTTCTGCTGTAGAAAAACCTGCGTACTGTCTGATAGTCCATGGTTTTTGCACATACATGGTAGAATACGGGCCTCTGAGATAAGGAGCAATTCCTGGAGAAGTCTGTGTTAAAGGTTCATTTTTAACATCTTTTTGGGTGTATGATGATTTTAACTCCAGTCCGTCTTTTTCAAAATTATAGATCTCTCTTTCCTGAGGTTCTATACTAAAATCCGGTTTTTTCACAGAAATTGTCTTTCGCATTCCAATAATTTTTGTCTGCGTAAAGTTAATTTTTTTGAATGAAACATGAAACTTCTGTTAACATTCAGTTTTGGTGAGTTTTACATTATAAAAAAGACCGGACAAATGCCCGGTCTCTGTATTGATATACTTACTTATTATTTTTTGATAAGTTTCGTATTGTAAGTGTTTTTGTCATCTTTAATAGTAATTACATACATTCCTTTTTCCAAACCAGCTACATTAATGATCTCACCATCAAGGTTACCGCTTTGAACAAGTCTTCCGTCTGCACTATAGATTTTATAATCTGCTTTTCCTTTAAGGTTTCTAACACCTACAAAAGTATCGGCAGGGTTTGGATAGATCTCAACTTCAGATTTTGTTGGTTTAGTTTCATCTACTGCAAGTGCAGATCCGAAAATTCTCACTGAGAAATCCATTACACTTCCTGCCCCACTTGGCAGGCTTCCAGCAGCAGTACCACAAGCATTGGTTAGCGCAGCAGCATAATTACTAGCCACTCTCATACCCACAACTCTATTTCCAACAAGAGCTGTAGCAGGAACAGTGAAGTTACCTGAAACACTTCCTACACCATTTGGAGCCGGAGCTGTTGCTGCACTTGTATACACTTTCTCAGTTGTTTCATATACACCGTTCCTATTATAATCGATCCATACGTTATAAGTCATAGGGGCAGCCTGATTATAAATTCCGAAAATAGCTATCGGATAAGAATTCCCTCTGATAAGGTTGATTATTTTCGCAGGATCTTCACTTAAATCTTTGTATGATCTAACGGTAGCATCAATATGGTTAACGTTAGAAAGCTGTACTCTTGCAATGTTTCCTACTGCGTTATATCCTGTGTTCAGGATACAGTAATTTACACCTGTTGCCAATGGTTTTGTCTTGAAAACATAGTTTGAAGAGAAATCTCCAGGTACACTGTTTACAACAGCTGCCACCTGTGTTTCATAAGGCGTTTCGTCTTCCAGACCGCTGATTAATAATGAATTAGTAGTGCTTGTTGCGTTAGTCCATGTTGAAGTCCCTGTTTTTCTGTAATTCACGGAATAAGAAGCAGCTCCCGGCACACTGTTCCAAGATAATATCGCTGAATTCTTAAGGACATCTGCAGCAGTAGTAGATACTCCTGTAGGTGCTGCTGTTGTAGAAGTAGGTGCAGCTCCGATAGTTACTGCAGGAGATACTGCATAGAATATATTATTTATAGCAGATACTCTTAATTTAACAGTTCCTGTTAAACTTGCAGGCATCTGTGCAGTATAGGTACCTGTGTTTGGTGTAGAAGCCACCAATTCAGTCCAGGTAGTACCGTTATTTGCTGTATAGTCTATTTTTACATTCGCAACGTTATAAGGAGCAGCAGTTGTATTGGCTACAGCCCATTTAATCGTGTTTGATGCATTGTTATATAAAGTTGTAGCAGCTGTAAGACCGTTAAATTTAAACGGACCGTCATTTCCTACATTCACTGTTGTTTCTAAGGATGAAAGCATTGGTCTCTGTGCGTTTTCATCTCTTACAGTTACTGCATAGTGAAGTAACCTAGGAACATAAGAAACTGATTCCCAAGTCGCTTTATTGGTAAGTTTTCCGTCCATTACCAAAGGTAAGCTAGGGAAATATCTTCTTCCGCTTGTTGTTCCGAAGAAAGATCTTGCTACAGATCCCTGAGAGTTGTATCCCCAACCAGCATCACCAGAAATGGTAGCATCTTCATCTACGCTATCATACTGTTCCCATGTATATTTTACAGGATCAGTATCTGTTGCTGTAGCATCTAAGTAATAAGCTGTCCCTTTAGGAATGCTGTATGCAGTAAGAGGAGAAATAACAGGTGCTGTATTTGTTGTAATAGTCTGAGAAACACCACATGTTGTCTTGGCATCAAGATTATTAAGAATCTGATTAACAGAAGCATAATGGAAATACGCATCAGAATTCATCTGTACGTTATCGTAAGTAATTCCGGCATAACCCATAATTGTAGTACCACCTCCCGGCTCTACGTTTACCCCAGAACCTTCTGTATTATTTGAGAAGGTATGATTTCCTCCTAACTGATGCCCCAGTTCGTGAGCAACATAATCTATATCAAAAGAATCTCCTAACGGAACTGCATTGGCAGGAGAAGTAAATCCGGAACCTTTGTAAGCTACCGGTGAACCCTGATCCAGTGTCATATCATCACTACAGATACATCCGATACATCCTGCATTACCGCCACCTCCGTCAGCACCAAATAAATGCCCGATATCGAAATTGGCTTCTCCAACGTTGTTATGAAGAACGTTCATTAATTCTCCGTTCCACAATCCATCATCTACACCCGGACCAGAGTCAGAGTAAGGATC
This sequence comes from Chryseobacterium sp. MIQD13, assembly GCF_050496705.1. NCBI lineage: Bacteria > Pseudomonadati > Bacteroidota > Flavobacteriia > Flavobacteriales > Weeksellaceae > Chryseobacterium > Chryseobacterium sp. MIQD13. Next base: position 972,744 of record NZ_JBNWAF010000002.1, on the reverse strand, counting down.
GGAAGCAGCATTGGTATAGATAACGTTCTGATAATCCTGAACCAGAAGTTTAATACCAAAGTCTTTTTCAAATACTCCATTCACTCTTGTCATGGTGTTGTTTATCTGTGCAACTGCACCCGGAACACCTGAGAAATAGGTAGTATATTCACCTGTAGTGGACATTGCCAATCTGTAAGTTCTATACTTTGTACTTGCAGGTCTGTTTGTAATTCCTACGTTAGAAAGCTTTTTTTTACCGTTTTCTTTCAAAAACTGGATATCTTTACTGTTCTTTTCGTTGGTTCCACATTCAAATCCCTGCTCGCTGCTTGTTCTTTTTGTTTTATAGAATACTCCGTAAGTCTGCTTGTCGGTAGTAATCGGCTCAATGAACTGGAAAACCCCGTCTTTGATAATCATAGACTGCATTTCTGTAGGAGATGTGCTGAATCTCACATATTTTGAAGGGTCATCAACCCCTACGCCTACATATGATCCTAGCTGATATCTGTCTGCCATAGACTTTTCCATCACCGGATTGCTGTATACTGCAAACTTTTCAATTTTTCCTTCTACAGTAGGAAGAGAAACAATAACCGGTTTTGCATCTTTACCGGTCTCTACTGCATCTTTTAAAATACTTCTCAGGGATGTAAGATCTACTCTGTAAGAGTATTTTACATCAACTTCTTTTCTGATTTGGGATGTTTTCTGCGATACAGACTCCCACCTCTGCGCATTAAAACTGGCAACACCAGCTGCTAATGCACAAACTAGTAAAATTCTTTTTTTCATAATAATCTACATGAATAGAATTAATAAATTTTAAATATCCATAGCAAAAATAACAATTTAATACACAATAACATTAAAAAAAACGGTTAATTTAAATTAGATTAGCCATTTTAATTATTTTTTATCATTAATAAACCATTACTCGTTCTTATTACATATCATGCAAAATGATACAATATCAATAATTTTATCAAGGATTTGTTTAATTGATCTTTTAAGCTTGTGATCTTATTTTTCTCAATTTTTAATCAGATGGACAATTTCTGAAGAAGTTTCTGTTAAAAAAAGAGCAGACCGGGTAATTGATAAAAACAAAAATTATGGAAATCAACATTTTACACTTTATAGAGTCAAGGAAATACTATTTTTTATAAAATAATAATCTGATCATTTTTTGCACTAAATCATAAACGGGCTATTTTAATATCTTTCAGTGACACCTTTTTAATACTTTTGTATAGAAAACCACATTTAATGAATAATATTTATAAAATATTAATCCCGGCCTTATTTTTTATCAGTATTCATCTCTATTCGCAAATTTCGGAGGAGGATCGTATAAAAAATACTTTAAAAATCCGTCTCATACAAAATGCTGAAGCCATCAATCCGGATTCTGCCCTGGTTTTGGCTCAAAAGCTGCTTCCTTCCTTAAAAAATGATCCAAAAACAAGATCGGATCTTTATATCGAAATGGCACAATGCTATACTTTCCAGGCAAGAAAGAGCAACTTTCTTTCTTATACATTAAAATAAAGTCCACTTTTATGAACGGTATCTATAAATTAATATTTATCTGCTTTTTTTTACTAAACTTCCAGTTAAAAGCACAATACTCTGAGAAAGAATTTAGAGAAATTTTAGGGCAAATACAGGCAGCCGAATCTAATTCAGATTCAGCAATTGTGATCGCCAAATCTTATTTACCTAAACTTAAAGACAATAAATTCCATTTGACAGAAATGTATGGGGTAATCAGTCAAAATTATTCCCGACTTGGAAAAAGAGAACAGGCTTTGCCTTATGCCATTAAAGCAAATGAAACTGCTTTAATGACCAACGACTATAAAACCATCGCCCGATTCCATGGTTTATTAGCTGATCAATACCGAAATGTAAAGCTTTACACAAAGGCAAAAGAAACTGCCCGGAAAGGGGTTTTAAGTACTGAAAAAATAGATGATGGTGACGGAAAATGGATAAAAGCAGCTTTGCTAATTGAATATGCAAGTATTCTGGATATGGAAAAAGATAATGATTCTTCCATTATTTATAACCAGCTGGCTTTAAATACCTTATCTCAAGCAAAGACTAATCAGCAAATGATCACGTATTATTATGCAGTTGCGAATTCTAATATCGGAACGAATTATTTCAACAAGAAAGCAATGGACTCTGCGGAGCATTATTATAATAAATCTCTTGGCTTTTCTAAAGGTAGCTTTGATGCTGCTTACAGAAAAAGATATGCTTACACCAATTTATCTCTTGTTTATAATTCCAGAAAACAATATCAGAGAGCTATTGATACTTTAAAAATTATAGAAAAGGAGGTCCGCCCCGAGGAATATCCTATCAAAGCCGAAGTATATGGTTATCTGGCACAAAACTATATGCTGATTAATGACCTGAAAAATTATAAAAAATATAATGAGCTCTATCTCAATACAAAAGATAAGCTTTCTGATGAAGAGGTAAAGGCAATCAATGAAACATTACAGAAACTGGATGAAGATCATAAAAGAGAGACTCAAAAAAACGAATCTCATTTCAAGATGCTGAGCATTATTCTTTTATTAGCTACTATCTCAATAGTACTTCTTATTTATTATTTTCAGAAAAAGAGAAAGAAAGAGAAGTTATTTTACCAGAATTATATTAAAACCCTTGAAGAAAAAAATCTACAAGTGAAAATAGAGGAAGAAAAAGTGATTAAAAAAGCCAATTCTTCCATGGAAATCACAGAAGAAACTGAAAAACAAATCATTACAAAGCTTAATAAGTTTGAAATTTCTGACAGATATCTTAATCCGAATCTCAGCCTGTCTTTATTAGCATCTGATCTTAAAACGAATACCCGCTATCTTTCGGAGATTATCAGCCGTCATAAAGGCAAGAATTTTAATACTTACATCAATGAGCTCCGTATAGAATATATATGCAGGAATATATTGGAAGATGCCAAATTCCGGAAATATAAGATAAGTGCGCTTGCTTCCATTTCGGGATTCTCCTCCGGAGAGAATTTTTCCAAAATCTTCAAAAAAACTACCGGAATTTCTCCTTCTGTTTTCATTGAAAATGCTAACAATGGAAATAAAAACACGGCATAACAAAATCTAAAATAACATATTGAAAATAAACAACTTAAAAACAAAATTCAACCTGTAAAATTCCGAAAAAATCAGAAGTATTGGAATATTTTCATAGGTAATAAGGATACTTTTGCCTCAAAAATCATCCTAAAAAACATTTATGAAAAAAACATTATTTCTAATCGGAATTTTGAGTTTCACTTTTTCCAATGCCCAAGTCGGAATAAATACAGGTGTCCCCAAAGCAACTTTGGATATTACAGGGCTACCTTCAGATAATACTAAAACTGATGGTCTGATTGCTCCGCGTATTACAGGGAATGAACTCAAAGCAAAAGATGCCCTATATGCTTCCGGGCAAACAGGAGCTATTATTTATGCAACAGCTCCGGCCAGCCCCATTACGCCCAAAACGGTTAATGTAACAACAGCAGGATATTACTATTTTACAGGCACTGTATGGACAGGACTGGCAGAAACATCCAATGAGGGTGGAAATTATATAGAACCATGGTATGATGTAGCCACCAATAAACCTGCCACCAAAAATACACAGGATATTTACCAGATGGGTAAAATAGGAACAGGAACAAGCCTACCCATTACCAAGTTAGATGTCCGGGGTTCTATTCGCGGGGGATCTCCCAATGCAGAAGAAATAAGCGGGATTTCTCCTATTGGAAGTAATTCTATTGCCGTAGGGAATAATAATAAGGTGTCAGGGGGAAGAAGTGCTGCTTTCGGTGATAATAACAGTATAACCGGGGTCAATTCTATTGCAACAGGTAATTTAAATATAGTTACATCCGATTATAATGCTGTTTTTGGTCTCCAAAATGATATTGCCGGAAGCCGAAATCTGATAGGTGGGTTTCAAAATATGATATCCGGAAGTGCTACTTCATTTAACTTTATTTCAGGACTTAAAAATATCGTATCACCGATTGCCGGAGTAACAAATTCTGTCGGAAATATAGTAGGAGGAAACACAAATGAGATTCAGAATGATTATTCAATAGTAAACGGGTCTCAAAATAAAGTGTACGGAGATTATAGCATTGTTAATGGAAGCACAAATTCAATCGATCAAACTTCCTCAAGCGTTTTCGCTCTCGGATATCAAAACGTAGCAACCAACTCTTCTTACGTAGGGTTATTTGGGAATAACAATACTGTGGCCAATGCAAACTTAACTTTAGTGAGCGGGGCAAGAAATACCGTAAATTCTCCTACTTCATTTGTTGCCGGAGCAGATAATATTATCAATACAAATGCAGCTTATGCCACTGTTTTCGGACTTAATAATACAATTGGAGGGAATGGCACAATAAATTATGCAACTTCTATCGGAACACGAAATGCTTCTAAAGGACACGTTTCTACAACAATAGGTGCGGATTTAACGGCTAGCTCCTTTTCGGAAATTGTTTTTGGAAGATGGAACGAAATTACCTCTGCTTCCAATCCTACAAGCTGGGTAGCGACAGACCCTATTCTGCAAGTAGGCATCGGGACCAGTGATACCGCCAAGAAAAATGCATTAACTGTATATAAAGACGGAAAAGTACAAGTAAATCAATTGAAAGGTACAGGAAATGCCTATGCATGTCTGGATTCTGAAGGAAATCTCTTCAGAAGCACTACCCCGTGTGCTCCATAAATAGCAATTCTAAAAACACATGATAAATACTATTGCCACATAAGATTTTATGTGGCTCTTTTTCCTAAAGTAAATTTCAATTCTTCAAAATTAAATCGATAATGAATTTTAAAAATATACATATTGGATCCCTGATTCATGAACAAGTTGCAGATTGCGAATTAGAAATGTCCCGGATCTGTAACTTTTTCAAGCATTCTGAAAAGGAAATAGAAGCGATGTACATTTCTGCAAACATCAGTGCTGAAGCTTTATTGAAATGGAGTAAAATACTGAAATACGATTTTTTCAGATTATACTCTCATCACTTAATTCTTTACTGCCCACCATCGATTATAGAAAATAACATTAAAAAGCAAAAATCAGCATTGCCTGCATTTCGTAAAAATATTTATACGAAAGAAATTATTGATTTTATTCTGGACCTCATTAAATCTGGCGAAAAAACCAAACAACAGATTATAAATGAATATAGAATCCCTAAAACCACATTATATAAATGGATAGAAAAATATCAGCCATAAGGACGGAGGTTCCAAATTATGTCAAAATATATGCTGATCTTATCATGATGAAGCATCCTGAAAAAATGAAGGATTGCCAATATTTTCTTTCCAAAAAAAATCTGACCTCTATAGATATTATTAAACTGAATGAAATTATTTTCGGTAAAGCTCCCGCTAATCAAAAATACCGTTCCTATGATCTTTCCACTATACTATCTATCCTTGAGCATCAGAAAAGAAAAGGTATAAATAATACAGAATTAGCCCGCCATTATAATCTGAGCAGAAATACTATAAAAAAATGGAAAGAAAAGTATAATATAAAATAGAAGCAGAGCTATTTTTGATTGTTTTGCAAAATAATGAGAATAGATCATCAACTCAAAAACAAAAAAAACAACAAACTCATTATCAGTAAATTAACCCACATTTCCATCATGTGAAATTCCGAATTTTACAGACAGTAATCTTTTTTTCGGCTTAATAACCGGCTACTTTTGTCAAAAAAACAGAGACAGATGAGAAAATATTTTTTGCCTTGCCTTATTTTATTTATGGCTGATATGTCTGCACAAGTAGGCACGGGAAATGTAGGAATTAATACCGAAGCTCCTGAAAAAACGCTGGACGTAAATGGAAATTTCCGTTCTCAAAAAACGGACTCTTCCACCAGTACACAATATTTACTAGAAACCAACAGTCTTTTAGATCCTGCATATAATCTTGCCACGGTTACTAATTCTTCTGACGGAACCGGGGCTTTATTGTATCAGAATAAAGATTTTTCAGGTTTAAATCAAACTAATTCTAATGGTGAATTTTCAAGGCTGATTTTATTTGGTACTCCTGGAAGTCCTGCTACTAGGCTTGATAGCTCTAGTGGCACTTTGAATACATATATGTATACAAATCCGCTTGGCTTATACATGGATGCACAAGATATATTAACAGGAAGATCCAATTCTTTTTTCATTCCTAATTCTACAATTGGACCATCATTTTCTTATAAAGATACATCAGGAACAATTACTGGTCAGTATTATCTTCCCAGAAATTATGGCTTAAGAGGACAAGTCCTAGTAACTCATGGCAACCCGAGTGCGGCAGGAAATGGCGGAATGGTCAATAATCTTGTATGGAGAAATGTTGCTGATCTTATCGTTCTAAAATCCCCTGGAGGAAATTGCTATAAAATTACCGTAAGCGATACCGGCGTTCTGGGAACAACGCCTGATTCTGACTGTATGGTGGATCCATATGATACAACAACTTATTCCACTACTTCAAGAATGGCCGCCGGAAGTACAGATAAGACCTTAGCAGATCCCAACAAAATGATTGAAGAACAGAAAAAGCAGATTGAAGAAATGCAAAAACAAATGAAGGAGATCAGAAGTAAACTGATCCACAAAAACGCTAAAAACACAAAGTAAAATATAAAAAAGTTCCGGCCGCTCTTCGAGCGGCCGAAACTTTTTATTTATGTGAAATTATTTCAGTTTTGTTATTCCCATTTCATACAGGGCAAAAGAGATAAGATCTGCATTTTCACTGATCACCTGATCGGTTGCCCTTCCGGCTCCGTGGCCTGCATTTTTCTCAATTCTCAATAAAATCGGGTTTTTACAGCCTTGCTTCTCCTGAAGTTCTGCACCGAATTTGAAAGAGTGTGCAGGAACTACTCTATCGTCATGATCACTTGTAATAATCATTGTGGAAGGATAACATGTTCCTGTTTTCACATTATGTACCGGGGAATAGGATTTAAGGTATTCAAACATTTCTTTGCTGTCTTCTGCAGTTCCGTAGTCATATGACCAGCCTGCCCCTGCTGTAAACTTGTTGTACCTCAGCATATCCAGAACACCAACACCCGGGAAGGCTACTTTGGCAAGATCAGGACGCATCGTCATCGTTGCGCCTACAAGAAGTCCGCCGTTCGATCTTCCGGATAATGCCATATATTCTTTTGAGGTATAGCCTTTACTCTGTAAATATTCTCCAGCTGCGATGAAGTCTTCAAAAACATTTTTCTTTTGTGTTTTCGTTCCTGCGTCATGCCACTTTTTACCATACTCACCACCTCCACGGATATTTGGTACGGCGTAAATTCCTCCGTTTTCCATCCAGATCGCATTGACTACTGAGAATGAAGGCTGAAGACTGATATTGAAACCTCCGTAAGAATACAGGATTGTAGGGTTTTTACCGTCTAGTTTTGTTCCTTTTTTATAATTGATCATCATTGGAACTTTGGTTCCGTCTTTTGAGCTATAGAATACCTGTTCAGAAACATAATCTTCAGGATTAAATTTTACTTTTGGCTTTTGATAGATTTCTGATTTCCCTGAATCTGCATTAAATTTATACGTAGTTCCCGGTGTAATATAGTTGCTGAAAGAGAAATAAAGCTCTTTTTCCTCTTTTTTACCTCCAAAACCTCCTATATTTCCTTTTCCGGGAAGCGCAATTTCTCTGATCAGTTTTCCTGTTTTATCAAACTGTTTTACCTGATCAATGGCATCAATCATATAGGTTGCAAAGAAATATCCGCCTCCTGTAGATATGCCCAAAACATTTTCTGTCTGCGGGATCACATCTTTCCACGTTTCCGGTGAAGGATTGGCAATGGTGGTTTTTACAAGACGCATATTGGGAGCATCTTTATCGGTAAAGATAAAAAGATCATCACCCTGAGTGTCTACAATGCTTGCATTAATATCAAATCCTTTATTGATCTGTACAAAATCACCCCCTTTCTTTAAATCTTTGATATACAGCTCATTTCCATTGGTTGCATTGGCAGCTGAAATGATCAGGTATCTCTGGTCTTCGGAAACACCGGCTCCAAGATACCTTCTAGGTGTTTTATCACCTCCGAAAATTAATTTGTCTTCAGACTGCTTCGTTCCTAATTTATGGAAATACACTTTATGCTTATCAGTCATTCCTGAAAGTACTGTTCCTTCCTTCGGCTTATCATAACTTGAATAGTAGAAACCTTCATCACCCTGCCAGGAAATTCCGCTGAATTTTACATCTATCAGGGTCTCGTCAATTTGTTTTTTGGTAATCGCATCGATGATAATGATCTTATTCCAGTCACTTCCGCCTTCGGAAATAGAATAAGCTGCAAGATTTCCTTTTTTGTTGAATGAAAGATTGGAAAGCGAAGTTGTTCCTTTTTCTGAAAATTTATTCGGATCTAAAAATATTTCGGTTGCTTTACTCTTATTATTGGTTCTGTATAGAATAGACTGTGCCTGAAGACCATCATTTTTATAATAGTAAGTATAATCTCCCTCTTTGAAAGGTGCTGAAATTTTCTCATAATTCCAGATCTCTGTAAGCTGATCCTTGATGTTATTTCTGAACGGGATCTTTGAAAGGTAATTCTGGCTGTAGGCTACTTCATCGTCTACCCATTTCTTTGTAGCATCGGAATCATTTTCCAGATCTCTGAAAGGATCTGCCACAGCAGTACCAAAATAAGTATCTGTCTGACTTCCTTTTACGGCTTTGGGATAATTCATTTTTTGAGAATAAAAAGTTGCTGAAAACAAAACTCCAGCGGTTAATAAGATAGGCTTAAAATTCATAATCAAGGGTTTTCTCAAAAATACATAAAGTATATGACATAAAAAAAGCCCTGAAACCAGAGCTTTTATTAATATTTTCAGGGATCATTATTTAGATCCGAAGCTTTCAAAGTAAAAATCCGTTAACCCAGAGACAATTTCATCAGGACTACCATTCCAATAGTATATTTTTCCACCTTCACTAAGCTGATACAAACTGAATTTTTGTTCTGTAGATACAACTTTATCCGCATTTTTAAAATCCTGCACACTTTGAATCAGGTATTTTTTTAGATCTTCAGGCTGAACTTTTTTGATGTCTCCTGACGGAATATCAGAAAATTTCGCAGGAACTCTGAAACTTACCGAGTAATTGATCTCAGCAATTTTCTGGTCTTCTATATATTCATTCTGAACAATTTTTACATCTTTCACGGAAAGCTTTCCGTTTTTAAAATTCTCCATCATGGCGGTAAAGTATTCTTCAGCTTCTTTTCTGCAGGCATCTGCAGTAGGTTTGGAAAAAGCAGATAAAAAATTATCTGTACTTTCTTTCATCATTTCCTGGGAAACGGTTTTAAAATCTACCTGATAAGCTGTCTCACCATCTACAGTCGGCTTTAAATAGTCATTCAGCCTGGAAAGCACAGCAGCATCATTTTTAACAAAAGTCCCGAAGTACATTTCGAAGATCTCCGAAGGTTTTTTCACTTCTGTCTGAGCCAGCAGGCTTTGACTTAACATCGCCAGCATCATGAATATAATGATTTTAAAGTTTTTCATCGTTATACTTTGGTTTGGTTGTTGTAATTGATTTTCTTATTCCTCGAAATCTTGTTATATAAATAAAAAAGCTCCTGAAATTCAAGAGCCTGTATTATCCGTTTTTAATAATTTTCTTCTTCTCCCTTCATCTTTTCTGCATTTTCCGCCATGATTACTGCATCTATCATTTCAGCAATATCACCATTCATATAGGCATCCAGATTATACATAGATTTATTGATTCTATGATCCGTTACCCTTCCCTGAGGATAGTTGTAGGTTTTAATCTTTGCGGAACGGTCTCCTGTAGAAACCATTGTTTTTCTCTGTGCCGCAATATCTCCCTGCACTTCCTGAAGTTTAATATCATATAATTTAGCACGAAGCATTTCCATGGCCAGCTCACGGTTAGCGAGCTGAGAACGTGCCTGCTGACATACCACCACCAAACCTGAAGGCTTGTGGGTAAGCTGTACTTTAGTCTCTACCTTGTTAACGTTCTGCCCACCGGCACCTCCTGAACGGGATGTCTGCATTTCGATATCTGCAGGATTGATTTCCACATCCACTTCTTCAGCTTCCGGAAGTACTGCAATGGTGATTGCAGAGGTATGAACCCTTCCCTGAGATTCTGTTTCAGGAACACGCTGTACACGGTGAACTCCGGATTCAAATTTCATGATTCCGTAAACACCTTCGCCTTCCACTTTCATGATCAGTTCTTTGTATCCTTTAGCAGCTTCATTAGAATCCGTTACCTCATGTCTCCACCCTTTTGCTTTGAAATACATGGTGTACATTCTGTAGATATCTTCCACAAAAATAGCAGCTTCATCACCTCCTGTTCCTGCACGTAATTCTACAATAATATTTTTATCGTCCGCAGGATCTTTAGGGATCAGCAGAACTTTCAGTTCTTCTTCCAGACCCGGAATTTTAGCCTGAGCTTCCAGTTTTTCCTCTTTAGCAAGATCTACAAGATCTCTGTCTGAGCCATCAGCGATAATCTCATCAGATTCTTCAATCGCATCTAAAGCACCTTTGTATTGATCGTAAACTTTTACAATCTTTCCCAAATCACTGTATTCTTTGTTTAAAGCTGAATATTTTTTTTGATCTGAAATAACATCAGGCTGTATAATAAGGTCTGCAACCTCATTATATCTTTGCTTAATAGCTTCTAGTTTTGGAATTAAACTCTTAGACATAGTAAAAATTTAGTTGGCAAAGATACGGATTGATTTGTAGATGTGCTAATTTCAGATAAAATGAGTGCATATAAATGACCCGTATTAATGGGGGCTGAATATTTTTCACAAATTCACTTTAATATGCATTGAATATAATTGCAATTTTTTCCTCATTTACACTAATTAGTCCAACAATAAAACTATTTTAATAAAATTAAATCTGCAGTATTAATTTACAATTAATTAATATACAAAATAAAAATATTATATACAATTTAAACATTTTTATCAAAAATGCAAAATAAATAAGCAAAACATAGTTAAAGTGATTATTAATATATTTTTTTGCGCATTTTTTTGAAAATTTAACAATTTTTAAAATTGAAAGTTTATATATTTGCAGTGTTCGTTTTGCAGAAATTCTGCAGAATGATCAAAAAACACAAAAAACAACAAATACGATGAAAAAAATAGTTGCAGTCATTATGGCTGTTTCTTTCTGCACGCATTATACTGCGCAGATAGGAATAAACACCCCCTCCCCTAAACAAGAATTACAAGTATCCGGCTCAGGAACCGGTATATTGCAGCCTGTTATAAGAATTGAAGGATTAAATAGTACAAATAATCCGGCACATGAGAATGCATCTTCAGTAAAAAGAGTATTTGCAGATTCAAACGGGACGTTAGTAATTGCTAATAACAACCAGACTAACCAATCTTACCAAGTCCAATTACCAACGACTATAATTCCTGCGGGATCTGATAAATCTGTAGCAAGCCAGACATTTACTTTAGAATACCCATCAATTGTCCATGTACAAGCAAAAATAGGATTAAGTTCGGATAAAATTTCAGATGTCGATGCATTGAGAAATGGGCAGGCAAGATTATTTGGAAGCTATTATAAATTCACTTCTGCGCCTACAGGTGTTCAGACTAATATTGCATTTGGACAGGTAATCATTCCTTTTAACACAATAAATGATAATCAAAGACAATTAGGTGGTAAATTTTATATCGAACCAAGAAAAGATCTGTATCTCCCTAAGGGCACTTATACTCTTGCATTATATGGTTACTCCCAAAGCAGCATCTTAGACTTAACGGTCAACGATCCTGAAGCGTCCACTGGTCTTCCCCAGCCTTCACAGCGAATGACAATCAGTATTACTCCCATAAGCTATTAGAAACTCAAATCATGAAAAATATAATCATTTTTAGCTGTTTTATTTTAAACACTACTCATATTTTGGCTCAAATAGGAATATCAACGAAAACCCCTCAAAAAGCGCTGCATATTTCCGGAACAGTTTCTTCTAAATCTGTTCCCGGTACTTCAGTGAATATTATAAGTCCCACGATGAGGATAGATGGGTTAAATAATACAAGCCAAGCCCTTACAGAGGCCCTTCATCCGGTTTCCGTAACAGATAATGGGGATCTAGTTCTATCTCAAACCATCAAACCGATATTAATGATTGACCCTATTAATACTTCAAACAGCAAAAAAGATTACATTCCGACTGCTGTTAGTATTAATCAGGCTTCAGCAACAACAAATGCAGCCATACAGTCATTTGACTTCACTTTAACATCTCCAAGTTTGGTTAAATTTAGCTCTGTTACAAGTTTTAGATTTGGAAAAGCCTCTGATGGGACACCAATTACAGATGGCTCCAACAGAACATGGGGAACAAAGTTTAGTTTTTCAAGAGTACCTTCAGGAAGCCCTATTGTTTTAAACACATATTTTGGAGAATCTGTGAAATCTTATAATAATATTATAAACAGTACCGAAACAGCCACCGGAATATTGTATGCTTTATCTGATGATGCTTTATATCTTCTTCCCGGTGACTATACTTTAGTTGTTAACCTTTCCGTAGCAACTAATACATCTCAGCCTCTTTTAAAAATAACCTATGGAGAAGGATCTGATACACTAAGCATTTTGGCTTATCCAATACAATAGTAATTCAATATAATTAAATTATTTCAACAGTGAAAAACAATCTTAAAATAATATCTGCTATTGTCATATTGACTCTAAGTCAAAATATTTCTGCCCAACAAAATATTGGGATTAAGACAAGCACACCTCAGGAAAAACTCCATGTAGGAGGACCTTCCAGTATTGTAGATAACAATATCGGAACTACAGGTATTCCTCTCATTACACCCACCGTAAGAATAAACGGCCTTAACATAGCTAATAATGCATCTGCTTTTACCGGAACTGACACTACTGCTCCTCTTTATGTAGATAACAACGGTGATACTTCCGTGAAAAAAGGACTGGAAACATTTGGAACTTATATTATTCCGGGAGATGATGCCATTACAACCAGCAAGCGATTAGATGTTGCCGGAGATGAAGTGTTTGCCACCGTCAATCTACTTACCACATCTTTCACTATCAACCAAAGATCCGTAGTTTACATCTCTTCCAACTTATCTGCTGATGTACAAAACTCATCAGGAGGAACACTAGCAGATGGAAAAGACAGAATGATTGTTGGTGCCATCTACTTCACCAGTGCACCAGCTTCTAGTGGAATTGATACCACTTCCAGCTATGCGATTGATACCTTTGTTTTTTCCAATAGATCCACCAATTCAGCGAATAGCTCTTTCAGACTAAATCCAACCTGCGAATTAGTTCTTCCTGCAGGAACCTACACCGTAGTGCTAGCAGGAAGGGGAGTAGCTGCTGCATATGCACCAGATGCCTACCGCATTATCTTCGGAGGAGGATCTGGAGATAAACTTAATGTATTTGCAAGACCTTTATAAAATTATTATCTAACCTTATAAATTTTTTTTATTATGAACACATTGAACGAAAAATTAGCGAAATTTTCTATCGAAAAACTTGAAGAGCGTAAAGAATTTACATTCTACTGCAACCCAACTCCTTGTGAGCCAAAGCCGTGCACGCCAAAACCTCCATGTGGTGGTGATACAACACCTACCGATCCGGGAACTGGGACTCCAGGAACTTTCAGATAGATAATTGATACTGAACTGATTTCAAATTAATTGCAAAGTACCTGATCATGATCAGGTACTTTTAAATTTAAATAAACAGATATGGCAGATATCCAGCCCTCACTATATTTCTTTAGAAACCAAACTCATTTTCTAAAGGAAAACTTCATTATTGACAATGAGGAACTTCTTCAAAAGTTTACAACTTCAGTAGAACATCTTTGTTATTTTACTCTTAAAATGGATAAAATCATCGATGGAGACTATAAATTCAGTAATGAATCTGAAAATAGTGACTTTTATTCCGCGGTAAAAAGCCATCAGGAATCGGTAAGGATTATGACAGAAATTTTTCCAAAAAATCATGACTTCTGGAATCATCTTGATGAAAATAACCGTCAATATTATACTACTCTTTCAAAAGAAAAATACAATACTTCCACTAAACCGGTTTTTACACTGAAAGAATTTGAAAAATATGCAATTGGAAAACATACACTTGCTTTTATCCCTATTATTGGCCTGGATTATATTTTTGAGAAAAAATGCAATATTGAACAATTAAAAGAGGTTTACGTATTAATTTTTAAGGGAATCCAGATGAATGATGATATTGAGGATTTATCTGCAGATATTCAAAATGGTCAATGGACCTACGTGAGATCCCGCGTAGAGGAGTTTATAAAAGAAAACAATCTTTCCAACGAATCTAATCTTGATCAATTTGAGGAAAGAGTATTCTATGTATCAGGAATTGCTCAGGAGCTTATACATTATAGCAAGGAAAGCTTTATCAAAGCAAGAAATATTGCTATAGAAAATAACTATAGAGAGATCACCCAATGGCTTAGCGAAATAATTGCTGACATCAGTAAAAATGAAGAGCTTGTGTTAAGTCTTATAAACGATTAGTTATGTCTTTAATCCGAACAGATTATTTTTTATCTCCCTATCAAACCGGAAAATGGGTCTTGGAAGTTTCCGGGGCACATTTTATTATTAACGATGATACTAAAAAACTAGTTGATATTCTTTCCCGGGCACAAAATTATGAGGAGGCAACAGTACAGTTCAATTCTGATTTTGAAAATCACGACCTCAATGAAACAGAATTTACCAGTTTTACAGAAAAGGTTTTTGAAGGAATTCCCATTTTCAATAATTCTACCATAGAAGTAAAAGAATCAAAAAGCTATATCAAATTTCAAAAAGAACTGCTAAAACCTTCTACTGCTGGAAAAATAGCTTCCCTGATTACTTTCCTGTTTAATAAAAAACTGTTCTGGATTACTTTTTCCCTGCTTGTTTTGCTGGAAATTATAATCATGGTAACAACTTCTTTATCTTCTTTTACAAACCTTTCACCCCTCTGGATTTTGGCAATTTATACCTCAACCATGTTTTTACATGAGCTGGGACATATTGCTGCCTGCAGGAAGTTTACTGGAAAAAATGGAGAAATAGGTTTCGGGATTTATTTTATATTTCCGGTATTATACTCAAATATTTCATCTGTCTGGCATGCCAGCAAACAGGAAAGGGTGATTACCAATCTGGCAGGAATTTATATGCAGCTATTGTGTATGTTTATCTTATACGGACTTTATTTACTTACACATAATGCTTCTTTGCTTTATCTGGCTTATTTTATTGCCTTTTATTGCCTTTTACAGGTCTTTCCGTTTATAAGATCTGACGGATACTGGTTATTATCTGACCTTACATCTACTTCCAATCTTCTTCAGAAATCTGAAACTGAAGTTAGAAGTTTTATCTCAAAACCCTTTGGCTGGCTGAAAGAAAAGAAAGAGAAAAAAGTATTTCTTTTAGGCTATGGCCTTTTCAATTACGCCATTCTTATTTACTTTATTACTACACAACTTATTTTTAACTGGAAGGGAGTTTTATATTTTCCTGTTTATATTTTTAATACAATTAAACAGGTTCTCACTTTACAGTTTGATAAGATGACTTTCGATAATAGCCTGATTACTGTTGTTATATTCTATATTCTTTTATTCAACAACATCAGTAACATTACAAAGAATATTTCAGCATCAATAGATAAAAAAAGAGACCGCTAAAGCAGTCTCTCAATATTTATATTTATTTGATAATCATTTTCTGAATGGCTGTTCCTGATTCAGACCGCAGATGAACCAAATAGGTTCCGGCCGGATAATTTGCCTTCAGTTCATATGTTCCGTTTTCAGCATTTAATTTAAATGAATCCATTTTTTTGCCGCTCATATCAAAAATAACGATTTCCCCGTTTTTAACTTTGTGGTAAACTAATTTTGCCAAACCGTTTTTCACAGGATTATCTGCAATCTGAAGAGACAGTTTATTGGCTGCATTCACATCAATAGTTGATAAAGCTCCTGCATAATTTCCAAAGATTCTGAATTCTCCCGGCTGCAAAGTGATAGGAGCCGTTGTAGAAGCAACATTCGAAATTGAATTATCCATCAGATTCTGCCACTGCCCTGTATAAGGGAAATAAGGAACCACATTCTGAGCTGCAGTAGTATAGTTTGCCAGCACTACAATGTTCTTCACTCCGGCTATTGTATTGTCATATACATAGATTCTGGTAATCAAACCGTCAGGATCGTTGGTAAGATTGTTAGATTCAACTGTGTATGTTTTTGATTTGAAAACCGGATAAGTATTTCTGATATTGATAATTTTAGCCCAGGTATCATATACCGATTTTCTCGCCGCATTGGTATCATATCCTAAAGTAAAGGCCACAGGCTTTTCATCAGTTCTGCACCCACTGCTGATTGTACCGTCTGCACATCTGTTGATACTGAATTCATAACCCAGTTCACCAAACTGCCAGATCATTTTCGGACCCGGAATGGTGAAGAATGTTGCTCCGAAAGTTTTCATTCTTTCAAGGGCCGTATTTAGGTTGGTAACATTGTAAGTTCCATTAACTGCCCCGTAAGCAAGATTCTTAAACATTAATCTTTCTTCGTCATGGCTTTCTCCGTAGCCTACAGCAGACATATTCGTAAAGCCGTGAAGACTGTGATTCATTCTGTCGTAGTTACTGTTCTCTTTGTAGCCCATTGTATTTTGGTTGTATGGATCAGTCTGCTTATTCCAAAGCATTACTCCTTTTCCTTCAGCAATTCTATAATTTGCCCACTGCTGTTCCTCTGCATCTGTTCCCAAATGCTCAAATATCATGTAAGAATTCGGATCGATAGCCCATTGCTTATCAGCATAGTTTTTCATAATATCCACTCTGTCCTGCTGGTAAGCATTGGTGCAGGCTTCGTCATTTTCAGAGCAGCTTTGGGTAAATCCTTTTGTAAGATCCCAACGGAATCCGTCGATATGATATTCAGTCAGCCATTGCTGCAGAGTTCTTTCAACATAATACTGTGTTGCAAGGCTTGTATGGTTAAAATCATTAAATACATTATAAGAATGCTTCGGAACCTGGTTGAAATAAGGGTTATTAGCTGCAATATCTCCAAAACCATCTCCATCAGGATCAATATTCCAAAGCCTGGCTAATGGTGAACGTCCTGTCGCATGATTAAATGCCACATCTAAAATAACAGCAATCCCATTCTGATGACACAGATCAACAAATTCTTTGAATTTTTCCGGAGTTCCATAAGCTTTATCCAGTGCATAATGGAAAGAGGTATTATAACCCCACGAAAGGTTTCCGTCAAACTCCATAATAGGAAGCAGCTCAATAGCGTTGATATTCAGGTTCTTTAAATAAGTTATCTTATTAATAAGTGACTGCCAGTTTTTTTCCTGTGTAAAGTCTCTCAGCAATAATTCGTACACCATCAGGTTTTCCTTAGCAGGTCTTTGAAAATTTGTTACCTGCCAGTTATAAGGAGTCTGCCCGGTTTTAAACATAGATACTTCAAAGTTTTGTCCGGCAGGAAAAGCTGGTAGATTCGGGTAAGTAGTGCTTGAAATCCACTGATCATCATAAGAAGATAAAATTTGCGGAGAGAATGGGTCTGCCACAATCTTTATATCATTTGTTCTGTACTGGAAAGTATATAGTTGCTGTGGAGTCAACCCGGTAAGTTCAATCCAATAAAGATCAGGATTAGCAGTATCTCTCTTCATTAAATAAGTGTCATTCACTGTCCAGTTATTAAAACTTCCTATGACATGTACAAAGTTTTTATGAGGAGCATACAGCGCAAGACCTACTTTGGTCTGATCTGTAGGACTATAATTGATCCCCTGTCTGATCCAGCCCGGAATTGCTTCAGAAATCACATTTCTTGGAATTTGCAACATGAATGTAGCATTCTTGGTGTTTGAATTGGCATCCGTTGCAATCAGCTCCATATTCGCATCCTGAGTTACTGTGTAGCTGTAATTGTAAGATTGAGAAGGTGCAGAAGTAGAATTTACAACTGCTCCGTTGGCTTTTAGCTGGAAAGTTGCGGCAACATTCGTTGTTGCGGTAATGTTGATAGAATTCCCTGCCGGAACTGTAGTCAGACTGTTCGCAGCCGGATTGGTCAGATTTAAATTTAAAATCCCGACATTCACAAAAATATCCGGTGAAGTTTGGTGAGCTCCGGTCTTATCTTTTAATAAAAAGCCAAATCTTCCTATACCGGTCCTTCCGTAAAAAACAGTTGGAGTAAAAGATAAGGAATATGTATCCGTTCCTGCATTATAAGCAAGTTTATTCAGTTCATTGGAGTTATTCCAGCTGCCGTTGGTAGGACAATCCTGGCTATTCTGATAATTGGTATCCAAAGACCATGACCAAATGTAAATGGCATTATTTGAAACACCCCAACCCGTTTCATCAATCTGATCACCGGGAACCGTTAAAGTAATTGCATCTGTTTCATTGAATGGATTCGGAATAATCGTATAGTTGATTTGTCCAAAAACAAAGGCTCCAATAAACAGATAAATAAGGGAATAAAATTTTCTCATTAGTCTATTTTTTTATCGAATATAGGGTTTATTTTCTTTTTACATATTTATTTTTTGATAATGAGACAATATAAAAAAAGACCCATGATTTTTTTTCATGAATCTTTGCAATAAAAGTAATTGTAATGAACTATGCTTTAAAATAAATTAATTCTAAGTTTTCCCAACAAAAGGCTTTCCTAAAAAAGCCTTTGCTGATCAATCAAATAAAGCCGGACCTAGTTTTTAATAATTTTCTTAGAAAAAACCTGCCCGTTCTTTAATTTTAACTCTACCATATAAATTCCACCAGGCACCCCGTTGATGTTGATCTGGTTATTGGTGAACTGTACATTATTGAGCTTTTGCCCAACCATATTGATAATACTTACACTTTCAATCAATGAATCTGCCTTGATATTAAGAATACCATTCGTAGGATTAGGATATATTCCTACTGTTTCAGTATTTTTTATAATATCAGATGTTCCCAGTGCTGAAGCCGTTTTTATGCATCTTACCGCAGAGCCCTGTCCTCTCATTGCTCCCGAAGAAGGATTGGCAATAGTAGAACCTATATATAAATATTTTCCACCGGAGTTGGATGTATCCGAACTCCAGAAATAACCTCTTTGTCCCGCGAACGTAAGAGCTCCGCTTGAAGAACTTCTATATCCCGATGCCGGAAGCTTCAAATGACTGTTATAAGCAGTTCCCGGATTGGCAATATTTTCTGTATTCACAATATCCGTCCATTCAGCCTGAGAGGGCATTTTCCAGCCCGGCCCTACTGCTCTGCAAGGATCTGCCCCAATACTATTTGTTACATTGGCAGGGTTTGAAGCTGACCATTTATCGGTTGCTGCAAAAGTTCCCCACCATGAAGGTGATCCAATGATAAAGGCATTCAAACCCGCTAATCCGTCCGGAGAATTCGGAGATGTTGGGGCTGCTGTGGCTGAATTTCTAAGCTGGTGCCCGTCATCCCATCTTCCCCATTGGAAAAGATCTCCATAGGAAGCCTCATCTCCCATAGAAGAGCTAACCTGAGAGCTTCCCAGGTTCTGCTGAAGCCATATATTTCCATCACTGCCTCTTACCGTAGCATAAGTAACCTGCTGCCCGCGATACGTAAAGGTAACACAGCCTGTATCTCCTGCATTACTTCCCGGATCTGTATTGGTACAACCCGGTGGAACGCCATCCAGCAGAATTCTTTTCACTTTGGTTACACCTTCTGAATAAGCCAGTACCAGATAATTATTCGTCCTGTCTATAGCCAGATCATTATATTTTGCTTCTCCTGCAGAAATAAAATCTCCGCCAAGAGTCAACCAGTTCTGCGTAGCGGTATCAAATTTATAAACCGTATTTCTTAGTAAATTATCATTTTCAAAACGGCTGGCTACAACATAAGGCTGCCCGGACTGGGTAACCGCTATAGCTACATGCTGTACCTTTCCACCGGAAAAATTAGCTTCTCCAAGCTGTATCCAAGCGTTTCCTTCAAATTTCTTTACATTTAATTTCTGGCCGTTTGCCGGGCTGGAAACATAGGCTACATACAGGTTATTATTCCCATCTACAGCAATATCTGATGTATATTGTTCCGAAGAGGAAGCAGCATCCACAATACTTCCGCCAACCAGAGTCCATGTATCTGCAGCCGTAGCTGAAGTGCTGTTCTGATACACCCTCATTCCTTCAGATACACTGCAGGTATATACTTTTTCATTGGATCCTATAACCATTTCTGCAAATGAAGCGCCATTGGAAAACCCTGCATTTCCTACCTGTTCCCAAGCTCCGTTTACATAGCGTTGTACCGTTCCTGAATTCTGTCCTCCAAATGTAAACAGTACATCAGATGGCGAAACTGCTGAAGCATGATAATTGGCTGCTGATGTCGTAACATTAGGAAGCTGTGACCATGAAGTCCCATTAAATTGACGTACTGCAATTCCCGATCCCGGATACCCAATCTGATTAGTATAGAAAATCTTCCCTGAACTGTCAAGCGATAAAGAGTTAAAAGTCGCTGTTCCTTCAGTAATTCCTGCAGATCCTCCTACATATGACCATAAAGTTCCGTTAAATTTCTGTACAGTCCCTTTTGCAACAGAGGTATCATAATAGGACAGGTAATAATTTCCTGCCTGATCCACTGCCAGATTATTGTAACTGCTTCCGGCAGCTGAAACGCCTCCCACACCTCCTACATCTTCCCATTGCTGGCCATATAGATAACTTCCTGCGATGGTAAGTAATGCTAAACCTGCTCCTATTTTACGCATCGCAAAATGTAAATTTTGAAACATATATAATATTATTTTTAATTATTCTAAATTTAATTTAATTTTGCGCAAAATTACTTTACATCCTCAACCTCAAGTTATCATTTTCAAACTTTTTGTTATCCGGTGTAGGAATTTATTTCAAATTGTACCACTCTTAAAGTCATTTCGTATGAAGAATCCATCCCGGAACGGACTATTGTTCAGTTCAGAAAACATCAGGATTATTATACAGGAGGATAAGCAGCCTGAAAAGTTTTCAAGATTACATATGATTGAGAGTAAGGCAAGTTTCAGTCTCCTTTTTCTGCTGAGCCCCAATATAAGGCTGGAGGCCAATGACTGTGAGACAAAATTCCTGTTCAGAAAAAATCAGTATATTCTGCATTACTCTTCCAGGGAAAGTACAGCAGAGCTATGGACTGAAAACCAGGAAACAATAAAATATTTTCAGATACAGATTAACTACCAGTATATTTTCAATCTTATAGATCCGGAATCCAGCAGAGAAAATGCAGAAATTCTCGAAAATATGATCAGAAACAATTATATTTTCCTTCATAAGAAAACTCCGCCTTATATGACTGTGGAAATGCATATGATTCTGAATGAACTGATCAGCTATTCAAAAAAAGGAATGATGCAGAGATTATTTGTAGAAGCTAAAATTATTAAACTTCTCATTCTTATTTTTGAACAGTTCAATGAAAAAAATAAAACACAGGAAGATCCGGGAATTTCTTTCCTGGTGAAAAAATTTATTGATGAAAATTACCATAGGAGCATCAGAGCTGAAGATATTGGGAAACTGACAGGTTTTAGCCAGAATAAGATCAGGAAAGAGTTTAAGTATCAATATAATATGACCGTTACAGATTATATTTCGGAACTGAGAATGCTAAAGGCAAAGAAAATGATCATTGACAAGGATATTATGATCAAGGAAATCGCCATTGAATGCGGTTATGAATATGTACAGAACTTCACCCGCGCATTCAGGAAAAAATTCGGAGTATCTCCTGAAAAGATGAGAAACGGATAATAAAAAAACCGCCTAAAAAATTAAGCGGTTTGTATATGTTGTTTTGCTTTGATATTACTTTTTCAGAATTCAGGTGAAAAAGCAATGACAATCAATTAATGATGATGTCCGTGATCGTGGATGAAAGGACCGTTCCCTTTAGGATTGCTGAAGATTACTTCTACACCTTCCTGCTCATTAACCTCTTTTCTTCTGATATCCTCAGGATCAAAAGGTTTTACTTTTCCGAAATATTCTTTCAGACCTTCAGTTAACCACATTGGGATTACCAAACCGAAGAACATGAAGATACACCAGAACCCTACTAAGAACATAATTATAAAGAATACAGTCCATAGGAACTGGTAGAACGGCCAAAATGCTGATAAAATAGTTATCATTCTCTTAAAGATTTTAGGCAAAAATAGGACTTTTTTGTGTTGTATACAAAAGATACAGGTCCTATTTTATAATTTATTTTGATTTTAAACTAATTAATGGGCAAGATCTGCGAAGAAATCATTGCCTTTATCATCCGTAATAATGAATGCAGGGAAATCTTTTACTTCAATCTTTCTTACAGCTTCCATACCCAATTCCGGGAAGTCCACAACATCTACAGATACAATATTGTCTTTGGCAAGAATAGCAGCCGGTCCACCGATTGATCCAAGATAAAATCCTCCGTACTTACCGCATGCATTGGTAACATCTTTACTTCTGTTTCCTTTGGCCAGCATGATCATACTTCCGCCATGACTCTGGAATTCATCAACATAAACATCCATTCTACCTGCCGTTGTAGGTCCGAAACTACCTGAAGCCATTCCTTCCGGAGTTTTTGCGGGTCCTGCATAATAGATCGGGTGATTTTTGAAGTATTCAGGCATTGGTTTTCCACTGTCGATGATCTCTTTGATCTTTGCGTGGGCAATATCTCTCGCAACGATAAGTGTTCCGTTTAATTTCAATCTTGTTTTGATCGGATATTTCGATAACTCTGCCAATATTTCCGGCATTGGTTTGTTCAGATTGATCTCTACAGCTTCTTCAAGATGTGGTGGTGTATCAGGTAAGAATCTTTTAGGATCCTGCTCAAGCTGCTCAAGGAAAATACCGTCTTTTGTAATTTTTCCTTTGATATTTCTGTCTGCAGAACAAGAAACCCCCATTCCAACCGGACATGAAGCAGCGTGACGGGGAAGCCTGATAACTCTTACGTCATGAGTAAGGTATTTCCCTCCGAACTGCGCTCCGATTGCACTTTCCTGACATATTTTCTGAACTTTAGCCTCCCACTCAAGGTCTCTGAAAGCCTGTCCGGCTTCATTCCCTTCTGTTGGAAGATGATCGTAATATTTTGCAGATGCTTTTTTTACGGCAGCCAGGTTTGCTTCAGCAGAAGTTCCACCTATGACAAGAGCCAAATGGTAAGGCGGACATGCAGCCGTACCAAGGTCTGAAATTCTTTCTTTAACAAATTCTTCAAGAGACTTTTCATTTAATAATGATTTGGTCTTTTGATATAAGAATGTTTTATTGGCAGAACCACCACCTTTTGTTAAAAATAAAAATTCGTAGTAATCTCCTTTTTTTGCATAAATATCAATCTGTGCAGGAAGATTTGATCCTGAATTTTTTTCATCAAACATCGTTAAAGGAACTACCTGAGAGTATCTGAGGTTTCTTTTCTGATAGGTATTGTAAATTCCTTTGCTCAAATATTCTCCGTCATCAACTCCTGTATAAACATTTTCTCCTTTTTTCCCCATCACAATGGCAGTACCTGTATCCTGACATGAAGGAAGAGCTCCTTCAACAGCAACTGCAGCATTCTGCAACAGGTTGTAAGCCACGAATCTGTCATTATCAGTAGCTTCCGGATCATCAATGATTCTTCTGAGACTTTCAAGGTGGGAAGAACGAAGCATGAATGAAACATCAGCCATAGCTTCTTCAGCGAGAAGTTCGAGTCCCTTCGGATCAACCGTTAAAATCTCCCTTTCTCCTAATTTCTCAACCTTTACATAATCTGATGTAAGCTTTTTATACACCGTATCATCCTTCTGAATCGGATACGGATCCTGATATCTAAAATCCATTCAATTTTTGTTTATGCAAAAATACGTCATCCCTTAAAAAACATGAGTAAAATCAGTCATTCGTATTGATATTTATAATGATTATAAATTGCGTGATTCTGCGTTTATGGTTAACTTTATAAAAATTTCAATCACAATGAATTACAGAATCGAAAAGGATACTATGGGAGAGGTTCAGGTACCTGCAGATAAGTTTTGGGGGGCACAGACTGAGCGTTCAAGAAATAATTTTAAGATCGGGCCTGAAGGTTCTATGCCTCATGAGATCATTGAAGCTTTTGCTTACTTAAAAAAGGCAGCAGCCTACACCAACACTGATCTTGGAGTTCTTTCCGCAGAAAAAAGGGATATGATTGCCAAAGTGTGCGACGAAATTCTTGATGGAAAACTAAATGATCAGTTTCCTTTGGTAATCTGGCAGACCGGCTCGGGAACCCAGTCCAATATGAATGTCAATGAAGTGGTTTCAAACAGAGCTCACGTTAACAACGGCGGAACTTTAGGTGACAAATCCGAAATTCATCCGAATGATGATGTAAACAAATCCCAGTCTTCTAATGATACCTACCCTACGGCCATGCATATTGCTGCTTATAAAAAAGTGGTAGAAGTAACTATTCCGGCTGTTGAAAAATTAAAGAATACCCTTGCTGAAAAAGCAGAAGCTTTTAAAGATATTGTGAAAATAGGACGAACTCACCTTATGGATGCTACCCCGCTTACTCTGGGACAGGAGTTTTCAGGATACAAAGCACAGCTTGAATTCGGACTGAGGGCTTTAAAAAATACACTTCCTCACCTTTCTGAGCTTGCTCTTGGCGGAACTGCTGTAGGAACAGGACTTAATACTCCAAACGGTTATGATGTAAAGGTGGCTGAATATATTGCCAAATTCACCAATCATCCTTTTATAACTGCAGAAAATAAATTTGAAGCACTAGCTGCACATGATGCTATTGTTGAATCTCACGGGGCTTTAAAACAGCTGGCTGTCTCTTTATTTAAAATTGCTCAGGATATCAGATTACTGGCTTCCGGGCCACGCTCCGGAATCGGGGAAATCCATATTCCTGAAAATGAGCCGGGATCTTCCATCATGCCGGGGAAAGTAAACCCTACACAAAATGAGGCAATGACCATGGTTTGTGCACAGGTTTTAGGAAATGATACTACAATTTCTTTTGCAGGAACACAGGGAAATTATGAGCTGAATGTTTTCAAGCCAGTGATGGCCTACAATTTCCTTCAATCTGCCCAACTGATCGCTGATGCATGTATTTCCTTCAATGATCACTGTGCCGAAGGTATTGAACCGAACCATGAAAGAATTAAAGAACTGGTAGACAAATCATTAATGCTTGTTACCGCTCTGAACACACACATTGGTTATGAAAATGCCGCTAAAATTGCGAAAACAGCGCATAAAAATGGAACTACTTTAAAAGAAGAAGCCATCAAGCTTGGTCTTTTAACTGCCGAACAGTTTGATGAGTGGGTAAAACCTGAAGATATGGTAGGAAGCCTGAAATAAGATTTCAGTAATTATTGATTAAATATTAGAAAGCCTCAGAAATTCAGAGGCTTTTATTTTTTCAGCATTATTCTGCCAATCTTTTTTATTATCCTGAAAACTCATCCAGCATATTTCGGGTAGGAACAAAGAAAAGTGTTCCGGTAACCGCTGTACTGAAATCTAAAATCCTGTCATAATTTCCCGGAGGATCTCCGATAAACATATTCGTCAGCATTTTTTTAGTTGTACTGAAAGTATTTGAATAAGCAATAAAATAAGTTCCGAACTCATTGGAAGACGGGCTTCCAAAAGGCATATTATCTCTTACAATTTTCAGTTCTTCACCATTTTCGCCTTCAATATTGGCTAAAGCGATATGAGAATTGGATGGCTTTACGGCATCAGACATTTCAATATCATTTTCTTTTGACCTACCGATCACTTTTTCCTGCTCCTCTGTAGAAAGTCCTTTCCATGCATCCATATTGTGGATGTATTTCTGAACAAATAAATAACTTCCGCCTTTATACTGAGGGTCTTCGTCTCCTATTTTGGCAAAATAATCACGGTCTTCTCCATGAGGATTTTCTGTTCCGTCCACAAAACCGAGAATAGAACGTGCGTCCCAGTATTTAAATCCATGAATTTCAAGAATACTTTCTGCGACGGGAGCCAGAAGCTTTGAAATCTCTATCGCCATATCAAAAATAAGGCTTTTATTATCTGCTCTCAGGTGAAAATGAAGATCTCCCGGTGTGGAAACAGCTGCATGTTTTCCCCCTTTAATCTCTTCAAAATTAACTAATTCCTTAGGCAAAGGAGTCGAAAGTTCCAGCTTTTTCCAGGCTTCAAAACCTATTCCCATAACACAGCTCGCCCGGCTGTCGGGAAACCTGTTGAAAACAGAATTATTAAGATTGAGGACCAAAGCACAAAGCTGTTGAAAAACAGGTTTCAGCTGAGGACTTTCATTAAGTTTCCATACCATAAAGATGGTATTGCTGTTAGGATAATCCGTAACGTTCTGTGATTCTATGCTCATTATTTTTAATATGGATTATACTGCTGAAGGCGTAGAAACCTGATCTGCAAAATACTGTTCCAGATCTTTCAATGTTTCCGGATTCGTCTTGATGTCTTTTACCAGCTGGCCTTTGTTTACTACAACAATTCTGTTACAGACTTCCGTAGTATGGGAAAGATCATGACTGGAGATCAGGAAAGTAACTCCATCCTGTTTTGAGAGTTCTTTAATGAGGTTTTTCAGCTTGATCTGGGTAGAAGGATCAAGATTTGCAAAAGGTTCATCAAGAATAATAATTTCCGGATTTCCAATAACAGCTCCTACGATTCCTACTTTTTTCTGGTTACCTTTGGATAAGTCACGGACGTATTTTCCGGAATTAAGGATCTCTCCGTTAAAGAAATCATGAAAAGGCTTCAAGAATTCATCAACAGAAGCTTTGTTCTGGCCTCTCAGTTCTCCGATAAAGTAAAAATATTCTTCAGGGGTAAGATAGCCGATCAAAAAAGTATCATCTACGAATGCAGAGACTTTATTTTTCCAGGCTTCGGACTCATTAACCTTGATATCTTCAATGCTTACAAATCCTGTCGTAGGCTGGATCAGATCAAGCATAAGACTGAAAAGCGTCGTTTTTCCAGCTCCATTGTTTCCTACAAGTCCAAACGTTTCACCGTTAGGGATTTCAAGATGTTCAATATTAAGAACTGTAGCTGTTCCGTATGTTTTGGATAAATTATTGATCGTAATCATAGAAGTTTAGTCTTTATTTTTTAAATGCGTCCAGTGTGCTGTACTTTTCGCTTTTGTATTGTTTAACAATGATATTGAACATTTTTTCTCTGAATAAGAATCCTGCAAATCCTAAAA
The DNA here is from genome assembly GCF_050496705.1 of Chryseobacterium sp. MIQD13. Classification (NCBI taxonomy): domain Bacteria; kingdom Pseudomonadati; phylum Bacteroidota; class Flavobacteriia; order Flavobacteriales; family Weeksellaceae; genus Chryseobacterium; species Chryseobacterium sp. MIQD13. Next base: position 945,215 of record NZ_JBNWAF010000002.1, on the reverse strand, counting down.
TTGCAATACTCACCACTCCGGCCGTAATTCCAAAAAAGTATTTTGTCAGAGCAAAAACACCCATAGGAAGTAACATTTTAGGAATTAAAAGGAGCATAGATTTAAGGTTAAAGCTGTTTTTCTGTCCTATTCTTTTCTCTTTTGAGTTCAGGTCAATCTGGGTTTTGTTAAATGCTCCGGACCAGAGTGTCAACTGGGAGTTCACTCCTATATTATAAATCCCTGCCGCAAAGAATGTTACGTAAACTTCCCAACCGAAGTAAACATAAAACAACGCAAGAACCACGGAAGCTGCTGTCATGATATTGATGAGCCACCATTTTGCCTTAAGATATTCTTTGTAAGGAACATTCAGCGTCATCATTAAAGGATAGTAAGAGCTGTCGAAAGCTGGAACCCGCTGTCCGAAAAGAAATTGGAAACCACCGGTCACAAATAACCCCATAAGCATCATCATAGCAGGTGTTTTATATCCATTAGAAGTATACATCAGCATTCCATAGAAAAGGAATAAAAAGCTTCCAATCAGGATTCCTTTTGTTACTTTATTTCGTCTCAGCATTTTAATATCATTATTGATAAACGTTCCTATGACACCATATTTGTTTAAGAAAGCAATATTTTCTGTCTTTCCAAACTGTTTCTTAGCCTCCAGTCCCTGATCCAGATAAAATTCTTTACGGACATAGCCGAAGCAGATTCTCCACAGAGCCAAAAACAGAACAACCGGAATGGCAATCAGATAAGGATTTTGGTAGAAACCATATATCAGTTTTTCCGAATAAGAAAGTACTGGTATAATATTATAATAGCCTAGACCGGCAACTGCAGCCAATATACAGCCTATGATAATAACGATGGTCTCTTTATCATTAAACAGGATATTGATAAAATTATTAATATAAAACAATAAAGAAATCCCGATAAACCACGTCAAAATACCCACAACACTATAGCCGTTGAATAATGCAATGATTGAAAATGTGATAAAGAATAAAGAATTCAGCCAACTTAACGCCGAAAGAAAGGTTTTTATAAGCATATAATTAACCAGCGTATTCTTCGGAATATTCAGGGTAAGGAAAGGTTTGATGTTCTGGGTTGGCATTTCCTGCCAGATGTATTTCAGGACCAGATCTACCGCCCATGCAACCACCAAAAGTTTTGAAATTGCTTTTAAAGGGTCCAGATGCATTTCATCCCGCACATAAAAAAATGCAGCAAAGGCACCACCCGCAAGGCACGCCATAAAATAAAGAACAGCCATAAAACGCAGGATCTTCATTAAAAGGTTCACGCCTACAGAAGTACCGCGGAAAAAGCTTTTTACTTCAAGCCTCAGGAACTTTAGAAACATATTTTAGTTTTTTTACATTAGTAAATATAATGTAAAATATGTTACAGTTTTTTAGCCGATTAATTCTTTTGCCTGTGCCAGTGCTGCTTCGGTAATTTTACTTCCGGAAAGAAGCTGTGCGATCTCGTTCAGTTTCTCTTCGCTGCTCAGAGGAATAATTGTAGACTGTGTTTTGCCGGAAACATCCTGTTTTACCACTTTATAGTTGTCATTTCCTTTAGCCGCAACCTGTGCAAGGTGAGAGATAACTATAAGCTGCATATCTGTAGCCATTTCTCTCATCAGGTTTCCGATCTCTTCTGCCACTTTTCCGGAAACTCCGGTATCAATTTCATCAAGAATCAGGGTTGGAAGCTCATCACTTTCGGCAATTATTTTCTTTACGGCAAGCATTACTCTTGATCTTTCACCACCGGAAATAGCCGTCTGAATAGGTTTTAAAGGAAATCCTGAATTAGCCTGGAAAAGCAGCTGGATATTTTCTTTTCCGAATGCATTAAATTCCGATACATCCTGAAGTTCAATATCAACTCTGGCTTTTTCAAGACCTAGTTTTTTAAGAAGTGTTTCTGCTTTCTTGATAAAAACAGGAATAGATTTTTTTCTGTTTTTTGAAAGCTTTTCTGCAAGGGTCTGAAGCGTTTTTTCTTTTTTGGAAATATTTTCTTCAAGTTCTGCTATATGATCTTCAAGTTCCGAAGCCCCTTTCTGCTCACTTGCCAGCTGGTCTCTGAGTTCTCTCAATTCATTGATATCGGAAACATTATGCTTTAGAAATAAAGAATTGATTTTATTATTAAGTTCAACAAGAATGGCAAGATTAGCCGGGTTAATCTCTATTTTTTCCGATTCATTCTCAAGCTCGGAAATAATATCTTTAATTTCTACAAAAGAGGTTTCCAGCCTTTCATCAAGCTCGGAAAAACCATTAGAAACTTCTGAGATTTTTGACAGTTTATTTTTAGCTTCGTTGAAGAAAGAAAGAATTCCTACCTCTTCCTGATGAAACCTGGAGAGAATCTGTACAAGATTTTCAGAGATCATTTCGGCATTTTCCTGGATAGAAAGCTGGTTTTGCAGATCTTCATAGTCTACATCATCGAGTTTCAGTTCTTCCAGTTCGTTCAGCAAAAATTCCTTGTAATCACTTTCTTTTCTGTTCTCGGAAAGCTGATTCTGAAATTTCTTAAGCTGTATTTTCAAGCTCTGAAAGTCTGAAAATTCATTTTGGTAGTCTTCAATCCCTTTTTTATTTTCAGAAAGTCCGTCAATAATTTTAAACTGATATTCCGAAGTGAAAAGATTTGAAGTTTCAAACTGGGAATGAATATCAATCAGTTTTGAGGAAAGTTCTTTAAGCACATCAAGAGTCACCGGAACATCATTAATGAATGCTCTGGACTTTCCGGAAGGAAGAATTTCTCTCCTGATAATTGTATGATGCTCATAATCCAGATCATTTTCAACAAAGAATTTTTTGAACTGGTTATTAAGATCAAACTCCGTTTCTACAATACTTTTTTCTTCTGATGTAGCAATGGATTTTGCTTCAGCCCTTTCACCAAGGATAAGTCTTAAAGCGCCTAAAATAATAGATTTTCCCGCTCCGGTCTCTCCGGTAATTACCTGCAGACCGTTATTCAATGATACTTCAAGGGTATCAATCAAGGCAAAATTTTTAATATAAATTCTCGAAAGCATGGATAATCCGCGTTTTTATCAGATATTAATATTGTAAAAATAGTTTTTTTTAACGAAATCAGTATGACAGATGTGATTAAATGCAGACTTCTAGCCTTCTTTTGAAATCTCATTCATCAGGTCATGGAAGTTGGTATATTTATATTCGAAAGTTCCCTCGTCTTCATGATCCCAAAGTACCACGGCATTACTGTTATGGGTATCAAAACATAAGAGTCCCCAGTCACTGTAAAGGGCAAACGGCACGTATCCTTTATCAAAAAGAAATTCTCTGGGATAGGTTTTAAACATCATTTCACGGAGAGATGCCTTCCAGATGTTGACCGGATGGGAGCAAAAGGAAACTTCTGAAATTTGAAGTTCATAAAAATGCTTATGCTTCAGGAATTTTTTAAAGTCTTCAGGAAAAATAAATCCGGTTTCAGTTTCAAACTCCTGAAGATCGGTGTCTGTTACCGTGCTTTTGATGGGGAGCCAGAATTTCCATTCATCATCAGGTTGCTCCGGAGCAAGCATTTCTTTTTCAATTTCGCACGGAAGCTGATTGACTTCATTTTCAACCCAGGATTTAAGGACCTTGTCTACAATTTCCTCAATTGATTCTCCAACCATATCCTAATTCTTCCATTTATTCCACTTATTCTCCGAATTTTTTGGAGAAAGGGTCATCATCAGCTGTCTCAGATCATTCATCACGATGCCTCCATTATTCCCGGAATTGAAAATATTGAAGATTTCATCACTTTTATTATCGAGAAACAGATTGAAGTAATAGGACTGCTGGAAAGAGTTTTCATATCTTTTCAGCTGCATGAGAGCATCGAAAATCACTTTTTTTGCAGCAGTCTGATCCTGATTGAAGAGATTATCCAAACCTGCTCTGTGATAGGTATACATTGTGGAACGCAACTGGCTCCAGTTCGGATTGATAATTTCATTGATCAGTATCGTACGGCTTCTTGGCTCGTTGATGACATTCCAGCCTTCATAGTTTCTGTTCTGGGAATTCTGGGCAATCTGCTGAGCTTTTGCAAACCACTGAGTCCCGCCCATCGATTGGAAACTGTCTGCATCATAGCCTAAAATGACATATACATAAAAGCTTACCACATCAATCAGGTTTTTTCCGGAGAACTGTCTTTCGTTGAACACAAGGTTTTCATTTTCAATATATTCAAAGGAAAATCTCTGATCCTGAAGATTAACAAGCGGTGATTCATAGCTTGTACTGAATACAGGACGCACAGCCTGGATTACAATACTTCCTTTGAACCTATTCCCATCTCTTTCAGCAATTACAACGGCAAAGTTACATTTGATCTTTTCGAAATTCTGAAGCTTTTTTCCAGTCCAGCTGGTATTGTTGATAAAGTCTCTGAGGCTTTTTTCCAAAGCTTTATAGGCCTGCTGGTTACTTCCTCCCAGCTGCTGGGAATTAATTTGTACGGTTGCAAGCAATTCCTGGGAAAAACTCAGATTGTATATAAAAAGCAGCAAGAATAAGCTTATGATTTTTTTCATTATCTAATTAAAAATTGAGAACGGAAATTTATTAAAATTATTTTAAAAGTTGAGCCTCAACAAAATCCAGAATATCTGCAGCTACTGCATCTTTGGATTTGAGGTCAAATTCTTTCTTTTCTGTTTTTGTAAATATCCTGATTTTATTAGTGTCATTTTTAAATCCGGCCCCTTCATCACGAAGAGAGTTCAGAACAATCATATCAAGATTTTTCTTTTCCAGTTTTCCTTTGGCGTTTTCTTCTTCATTCTGGGTTTCCAACGCAAAACCTACCAAAAACTGATGGGTTTTCTTTTCGCCCATTGTTTTAAGGATATCCGGATTTTTAACCAGTTCGATGGTTAAACTGTCATCATTTTTTTTAATTTTTTCTTTGGCAACTTCTTTTGGAGCATAATCCGCCACCGCAGCGCTGGCAATACCAATATCCACGCGGTCATAAAATTCAAAAACCTTATTCAGCATTTCTCTGGCAGAGATTACTTTATGGAGTTCAATGCTTTTATCATCAGTTACCTGTGTACTTGGTCCGGAGATCAGAATAACTTTTGCCCCTCTTTTGGAAGCTTCCTCAGCAAGGGAAAATCCCATTTTACCTGAAGAATGATTTCCGATAAATCTCACAGGATCAATTGCTTCATAGGTAGGTCCTGCAGTAATCAGCACTGTTTTTCCTTCCAGGCTTTTGGGCTGACTTCCGGAAGCAAGAAAGTTTTCAACAGTTTTGAAGATAGTTTCAGGTTCTGCCATTCTTCCCTGACCTATTAAACCACTGGCCAATTCACCGGTTTCAGCAGGAATAATGATATGTCCGTAATCTTCTGCCAATTCAATATTCTGTTTAGTGGAAGGATGTGCATACATATCCAGATCCATTGCCGGGGCAATAAATACAGGACATTTTGCAGACATGTAGGTGGCAATCACCAGATTATCACACATTCCGTGAATCATCTTGGCTAATGTATTGGCTGTACATGGAGCAACAATCATTACATCTGCCCACAATGCCATTTCTACATGACTGTTCCAGGTACCATTATCACCGTAAAAATCTGAATACACAGGTTTTCTGGAAAGGGTTGAAAGACTTAGTTTTGTTACAAACTGCTCTGCATCGGGTGTCATAATCACCTGAACTTCAGCTCCTTTTTTGACAAAATCCCTGATCAGGAAATGAATTTTATAAGCTGCAATTCCTCCAGAAACAGCGATAAGTATCTTTTTACCGGAAACACTCATTTAGTTTTAATTTTTGAACTCCTAAATTACTTATTTTTTTGCACAAAGACGGGTATAAACAGACAAAGGTCATAAAAGAACTAAATTCCCTTATGACCTTCATATATAAAAAACACAAATGATTATTTTCTGTCTTCTGTCTTTCTGAAATAGATATCTTCATTCAGCCATTCTTCGATAGCGATAGAGGTAGGCTTAGGAAGTTTTTCGTAATGCTTAGAAATTTCGATCTGCTCTCTGTTTTCGAAAACTTCTTCCAATGTAGAATTGTGCACAGCAAATTCATCCAATTTATTGTGAAGTTCCGTACGGATCTCCGCATTGATCTGCTCTGCTCTCTTTCCCATGATAACAATAGCTTCATAGATTGAACCTACTTTATCTTCAATCTTGTCTTTATCGTAAGTAATAGTATTTACTTCTGCTTTTGTATCTTTTACACTCATTTTGAGAAAATTATTTTATTTTAAGATGGCAAATTTACGAATTATCTTTGAATTTTGAAAGTGGCTGCTGGCGGAGGGGTTTGAAGTGCTGCACTATCCCTCTGCATCTGCATTGCTTTCTTTTCATTGCTGATCTGATCTTTGATCTGCTGATCTGTTTTATTCTTTTCTGCCAGTTTATCGGCCTCTTTTTTCTGTTTTGCTGTTAATGCTGCTATTTTTGCTTCCGTCTGCTTTTTAACAACAACAAAATTTTCTTTTTCTTTTTCCAGCTTCACCTTAAGATCTGCTGCCGTTTTAGAATATTCTGTATTCGGAAGTTCTTTTTCTATCATTTTTGTATAAGAAATAGCACTTTCTATACGCTCGTCTTTAAGCTCGTAAACAGATTTCTGAGCCAGCTCATAACGTGATTTCATGATATAATCATAGATCTTCGGACGAAGCTTGGTACTTGGAAAATCTTCAAGTACATTTTCAAAAGCCACGTTAGCAGCTTTGTACGCTCCCATTTTGAAGTACTGTCTTGCATTTTCGTATGCTTTGAATTCTAATTTATAAGCCAGCTCATCAATCAGCTGGCTGATATTCTTAGATCTTTCAGAATTCGGATAATTGGTCAGGAAGTCCTGAAGCTCATTGATCGCTGTTTCTGTAGTAGACTGATCCAAATTGTAATCCATAGAACCTTCATAGTAGCATAATGCAGACATATATGCTGCTTCTTCTGCTCTTGGGTCTTTAGGGAAGTTTACGGCAAAGTTTTTAAACTGATGTCCCGCCAGCTTATAACTTTTGTCATAATAATTAGCATAAGCAGTATTAAAACCTACATTAGGAAAATCATCTGTTCCTGCCACGAGGTTAGTAAGCCTGTCATATAGAGCCAATGCATTCTTCCATTTCTTTTTGGCAAAATTTTCATTAGCTGCCTTTAAGATAAAATTCTTGTCAGCACTCTTCATTGCTCTTTCCTGCTGGCTTACGCATGAGGAAACAACTGCCACTGCAAAAAGACCTAAAATATATTTTTTCATATAAAAAATTCAACAGTTTTCGGATTATACAGCCGATTTACTAATTTGCAAAAATATAACTTTTTTGTCAATAGATTTTTTTTTATGAATATTTAACGTAAAATTAGTCTGCAGCGTATCCCAAAATTGCAAAAACGCTGACTAAAAGATTCATTCTTACTTTTTTCTCCGCTTCTTTGGTGTAAGCTTCTTCATTTTTGCTCGGCACATACAGTTCGTAGAAATTTTTATTTCTGATGACAAATAATGTGGAACCGATAATCATGGTAAGAATATCCTCCGGTTTCGGCGTAAAAGTGAATACTCCAGAAGCAACTCCTTTTTTGATGACATCGTCTAACTTTTTTACAAACAGCTGGTAGAAATCCAGCAGTTCATCTTTTAAATTTTCGGTATGCCTGAGCTCCTGCGTTACAAATCCGTGGAAATAATTGTATTTGAATAGTTGGGAAACAATATATTTTATGATCTCTCTCAGCTGCATCTCCGGTTTACCATCTTTAATGGTATCTGCAAATTCAGAAAAATTCTCCCTGGTTTTCAGTACGCGGTACTGATAAAGATAAGACATCATTTTTTCTTTGGAACCGAAGTAATAGGAAATCATGGCCACATTAATGTTGGCCTTGGAACAGATATCCCTTACAGAAGTTCCTTCGTATCCCTTTTTGGCAATAAGCTCTTCAGCAATATCCAAAATATGGATCTGTTTTTCTGTAAATTTTTTTCTCATGAAGTGTACTTTAGAGTAAAGTTAAGAAATTTTTAACAAAATTATAAACGTTCGTTTAATAATTTTAAATTAATTTTCTGGATAATTGTACTTTTGTGAATGGATTTTTTTGATTTTCACCACCATAAGAAGGATACTCTGTATGGAATTTACAATATAAATTTTGGAACGGTTCCGCCAGATTCCTCATATTCCATAGGTATCCATCCTAAAGATATTAGTGTGGATTCTTTGGAGGAACAGTTCAGCTGGCTGGAATCAAATATTACAGAAAATTGCATGGCTATCGGTGAATGTGGACTGGACTCCCTTGTTCCGGTATCTCAAAGCATCCAGGAAGAGGTTTTCCGCAGGCAGATCATTATTTCGAATGAAGTAAAGAAACCTTTGATTATTCACTGTGTAAGAAAGTTTTATGAGGTGATTTCTTTTAAAAAGGAAGCTGAACAGGCAGTTATCATTCATGGTTTCAACAAAAAGCAGCGCATTGCGGAAGATCTGCTGAAAAATAATTTTTATTTGAGTTTTGGGAAAGCTGTTTTGTATCATCTATCTTTGCAGGATATTGTAAGGAACACTCCTCTGAACAGAATGTTTTTAGAAACTGATAATGAGGAATTTAATATAGAGGAATTATATTCAAAAGTTTCGGAGTTAAAGGGTGTTTCTTTGGAAGAACTGAATGAACAGATTTTAGAAAATTTAGACACGATAAAGAATGGATAAGTATTGGCTGGAGAGAACGGAGCTCCTGATCAAAGAAAAAGGACTGGAAAAGCTGAATAAAGCCAATGTGCTTGTTGTAGGCTTAGGCGGAGTAGGTTCTTTTGCCGCAGAATTTTTAGCAAGAGCAGGCGTAGGAAATATGACGATCGTAGATGGTGATACTGTGGATATTACGAATATCAACAGACAGCTTCCTGCACTACATTCCACTGTAGGAAAACATAAAGTGGAAGTGGTAGCTGAAAGGCTTCTTGACATCAACCCGAAAATAAACCTCATCAAAATCAATGAATTTCTGAATCCTGAAAGAATGGATGAAGTTCTTGATGCAGGAAAATTTAATTACATTCTTGATTGTATTGACAGTGTAACTCCTAAAGTCTGCTTAATGAAGGCCGCGAGAAGACGGAAAATCAAGATTGTAAGCTCAATGGGTGCCGGTGGAAAAGTTGACCCAAGCAAAGTAATAGTAAGGGACATCAGTAAAACCCATAATTGTTTCCTTGCCAGACAGGCGAGAAAACGTCTAAAGAAAGAAAAAATCAATAAAGGAATAAGATGTGTATTCTCTACTGAGATCCACAACGAAGAAAGCCTGAAAATGACCGACGGAGCTAACTACAAAAGGTCTTTCTATGGCACTATCAGCTATATTCCTGCGATCTTCGGACTGTACGCAGCAGCGGAAGTGATTAATCATCTAGTGAAAAAAGATTAATGCAGAATTTCAAATACTCCAGAGAAGAAAAACTCAAAAAAAATACTGAGATTGCTTTACTTTTTGAAAAGGGTAAATGGAGGACCTGCGGAAATCTGAGAATCATTATTCTGAAAGATAAGCCCAATCTGGAGGTAGAAAGCCACAAATTCGGGGTTTCCGTTTCTAAAAGATATTTCAAGAAGGCTGTACACAGGAATCGTGTGAAAAGACTTCTGAGGGAATGCTACCGTCTGAATAAAAATTTGTTTAAAGAAGCTTTTGGAGAAAAAACACTGGCCATGATGTTTTGGGTGTCACCTGAAATGCCTGCTAAATTTCGGGAGGTGGAAGAGCAGTTTATCAGGCTTTGCCAGATGCAGAAGAAATCTTAATCATATAACAGGGAAACAGTTTATCAATAAAATAATCTTGGCAAACTCTCGTGAGAAGCCTTGAAGGTTTTTCTAACCACAGATGGCACGGATTTTCACGGATGATTGTGTATAACAGCTGTTATAAAAATTCATATGAATTTAATTTTTTACAAAATCTTGCATAGTTTTTGTAATTTTAGGGGAAACAATAAATCTGAAAATTAAAATGTTAGATCATATTCCCTACTTTTCTTACGTACTCAGTGCCTTTATCGGTATAGGACTGGCGGCGGCTACAGGCTTCAGAGTCTTTTTGCCGATGTTTGCGGTAAGCCTTGCCTCTTATTTTCACTGGATCCCGATGAATGAGCATTTTGAATGGCTTTCGGGGCTTCCGGCACTTATTACTACCGGAATAGCTACTATTGCTGAAATTTTAACGTATTACATCCCGTTTGTGGATCATTTACTGGATACGATCTCGGTCCCTTTGGCTACTGTGGCAGGCTCTGTTTTATTTGCCAGCCAGTTTGCAGATCTGGGAACTTTCCCTCAGTGGGCCCTTGCATTAATTGCAGGAGGCGGAACCGCAGCTACGATCAGTTCAGGTTTTGCGGGAATCCGGGCAGCTTCTACAGCAACAACAGGAGGTCTGGGAAATTCGGTGGTCGGAACCACTGAAACAGCGGGAGCAGGAATCATGTCTATTCTGGCAATGGCCGCACCCGTTATTGCAGCAGTTTTTGCGATCATCCTGATTATTCTTGTCGTGATATTCGGACGTAAAGCATGGCAGAAACTGAAAGGCACTAAAAATGCCGTTGACGATATATAAAAAAAGCTGAACATAAAATGTTCAGCCTTTTTTTATTTTTTAGCCTGTTTAGCCTTTACTTCTGAAATCTTTTATTTCCTGGATTTTGGATTGGAAATGTTCCTTTTTTTCAGGGTTTTTACTGATCAGAATTTCAAATGCCTTGATTGCTTTAGTATACAGTTTCTGCTCGAAATAAAGATTGGCAAGTGTTTCTGTCATTAAATGGGAGATGTCATCATTCTTTTCTTTTACCACATAAGAACTTTCTTCTTTTAACTGGCTGATTCTCGGATTATTTTCGATAAAAGCTTCAATAACCTTTTCCTGAATAGGTGTTTTTTCTTTTTCAACAGGCTCTTCTGCTGCCCTGTCGATCTTAAGCCAGCTCTGCCATGTATTGATAAATCCGGGAACATTACTGTCAACCGGTCTTTGTACCTCATTTTCAGTTTTAGCTGCCTGAGCAGGCTGTTCCTGTTCTGCTTTTTCTACTGCAAGGCTTGAAATATCTGTACCGAAGAAAGAAACATTCATAACCGGTGCTTCTTCTTTTGGTATTTCTGTTTCGATGGACTCTTCTGAATTTTCAACTTCTTCATGCTTTTCTTCTACAATTTCAGGTATTTTTTCTTCAACAGCCGGAAGTGTCTCTTCTGATACTGTTTCAAGGTCTTTTTGAATTTCTTCAACAATTTGTGGAGCTTTTTCTTCCTTTCTCGCTTCTGTAATAGGAATCTCTTCCTGCTTTGGAGCTTCCGGCTTGGGCTCAGGAGTTTTCACTTCCTTACTGATCATGGAATCCGGCAGGTTGGAGTCTAAGCTCATAGGTTTCCATGTTGAAGCTTCCTGTACAGCCGTTTCCGGCTCTTCTTCTTTTTCCTGAACTTCTACAGCCTCTTCATGCTGTACCGGCTGTTCTATAATTTCTTCTACCGTTTCTGCAACAGGTTCATCAGCTTTTGGTTCCTCTTTTTCAGTAGACCAGAAATGAAAGCTTTGTGTTTCTGCAAAACTGATCTCATGATCGGCAGTTTCGGGTTCTTCATTTTCAACTTTTGGAGCTGACTGTGCTTCTCTCATTTTTTTCTCCACTTCTTCAATCAGTCGTCTCATTTCCTCCTCATGTTTATTAACATTTGGTTTAGAAACTTCAGAAACTACAGCTATATCATCACTGTTCCCCTGGATTTTAACATCCGGAAGGAATTCATCCATTCCGTGAAAACTGATCTCAGCATGGGTTTCAGCTACATTTTCATCTTCATTAATTATTTCCAGAGCCGGATCTGTTTCAATAAGTACAGGTTCTTCAACAGCTTCGGTTTCTTCTGTTTTTTGAACTGCTTCCGTTTCCGGAGTCAAGGTTCCTACTTCGTGAAAGCTTAACTCTTCATCTTTATTTATTTCCTGTTCTTCTGCAGGGCTTTCAATTTTATTCTCTTCAATAATCACTTCGGGAGTGAATTCTGTGCCTGCTTCTGATTCTTCCTGAAGCTCGGTCTTCTCAATTTCCGATTCCTGTACAGTCTCTTTATCCGGGTTTTCAGTAACAGGTTCTGTTTTTTGGGTCACTATTACACCAGATTCCAGAGTAGATTCAAGATCAATTACCTCAGAATGGGTTTCTTCAAGGAAGTTCTCTTCTCCTTCAAACAGAATCCTGTTTCTTTCCCCATTCACGTAAACATGCTTGATTTCCTGTGCAGGCTGTATCATACATGCCGCCTCTTCATATTTCTCCTGATTTTTTTCAGAAGATTCGTCTCTTTTTATCGGGAAACCTTTGTAAGAGTATTTTGCCGGTTTTTCAAGGGATTTAGAAACTTGTTTGTCTTCTGTAATTTCAGGTTTCGGTTCCTTCTGGATTTTACCGTTGATCAGCTGATAAAGAAGCTTTTTATCCGTAGTATAGGCCGCAGTCGTGGAAAGCTCTTTCTGATAGTTTTCTTTATCATAAAGGTGTACCCCAAACAAATGAAGCGCCCTGATATTCTGAACATAAGGAAAGGCATGGATTTCTTCTTTCAAAAGACCGAGATCTTCCGACTGTATATTTTGAGGGCTCTTTATTAATTCTAAAACTCTGGGATTCATCTTACCAATTGGCTACAATATCGTTAAATATCTTATTAATAATTCTGTCTGTTACAAGCTTCACCTGGGAAGTTTCTATCTGGCTCTGGCTCAGGTCACTGTTGTAAACCACTTCATCCGAGTACGTCCTGTCGAAACTGGAATCCGGATGTATTTTGTTTTCGTAATGCACCTTTACACTAATCGTCAGTTTGCTCTGTGCCTGCTGTACTACACCTCCCGAAGGATTTGTCAGTGTATTGGAACTGATGGTAGTAGGTGAAAAATTGTAATCGGATATTTCACCTTCTATCAAAATATCAGGATTGGATTTTGTTCCTTTCAATGTGGTTCTCTGCAGAAATCTGTTCTGGATATCTGTAGAAAACTGCTGGGAAAGGGTTGGGTTCACAAGCGCTGCATTATTAGGAAATTCATTGATCTGAACGGTTTTTTCATCCGTCAGAGATGATCCTGTAAAAGAGTAACACTGGTGAAACAGTGAAAGAATTACAAACCCAAATATTATTTTTAATTTACTCATACCTTTTTTTGATTTACAGACTCTGCATCTTTACAAATCCCATTTTAATCCTCTAAGTTATACTGTTTTATTTTTCTGTATAAAGTTCTTTGTGAAATTCCAAGCTCGTCTGCCGCTCTGTTCCTGCGTCCTTTATGCTTTTCTAACGCCTTGATTATCAAATCTTTTTCATTATTTTGAAGGGACAGGGATTCAGGTCTGTTTTCCTCTATCTCTATATCTTCAATATCCTCATAACTATCATCAACATTTGAAATAATAGCAGGTGCAGCCTGAACTACCGGCGATTTATCTTCAAAATACAGTAATGAATTCTGGGCTACTGGCTGGGCCTGCTCCGCAGAATAGATCCTGTTGATCAGATTTTTTTCCTGATTACTCAGATCGGCTGTTCCTCTGTTTTTGATGAGCTCTGAGGTTAATGATTTCAGATCATTGATATCACTTCTCATATCAAAGAGAATTTTATACATAATCTCTCTTTCGCTTCCGAAATCATTCTGTTTCTGTGCAGTCTGATTATTTACCACCATCGGAAGATGGGTTTCCATAGGAATGTATTCGGCAAGTTTCTCAACACTTATCTGCCTGTTTCTTTCCACTACTGTCATCTGTTCTACCAGGTTTCTCAGCTGGCGGACGTTTCCGGGAAAGCTGTAATTTTCAATATAATGAACGGCACTTGGCTCCAGTTCAAGTTCCGGCATTCTGTACTTCTCAGCAAAATCTATAGAGAACTTTCTGAACAGTAAATGAATATCTCCTTTTCTTTCTCTTAAAGGCGGCATATCAATCTGTACGGTATTCAGACGGTAAAATAAATCCTCACGGAATCTTCCGTCATGAATGGCCTTCATCATATTGACATTAGTTGCAGCCACAATTCTCACATTGGTTTTCTGAACCTGGGAAGAGCCTACTTTCATGAATTCCCCGCTTTCCAATACTCTCAGAAGACGGACCTGAGTCTGTAAAGGAAGCTCACCTACCTCATCAAGGAAGATCGTTCCGCCGTCTGCCACCTCAAAATAGCCTTTTCTGGTTGCTGTAGCTCCTGTAAATGCTCCTTTTTCGTGTCCGAACAGCTCAGAATCAATGGTTCCTTCCGGAATGGCTCCACAATTGACTACAATATATGGCTGATGTTTTCTTTTAGATTCTGAATGAATGATTTTCGGGATAAATTCTTTTCCAACACCACTTTCTCCAATCACCAGAACGGAAATATCCGTAGGTGCGACCTGAATTGCTTTTTCCAAAGCCCTGTTCAATGCCGGGAAATTCCCGATAATTCCAAAGCGGTTTTTTATGTTTTGTAAGTCGTTGCTCATAAGTAAATTTTTGATTATTGATTTAATAATCTACAGTTCTTCGATCTGTTTTCTGTAGATTTTGTTAAAGTGATGAGTATAGACATCTTTCATGATCTTTCCTTCATCGTAAGTTGTTAATGCCAACTTCTTTAAATCCAAATAATCTTTGTTTCTGATTTTAGAAACTTTACTTTTAAAATATATGTTCTCGGCAAAGTCATATTCTTTGCTCTGCTTCTCAAAATGATCCAGGGCTTTGTCATATCTGCCCAGCTCAAAATAGGTTACCCCAAGCTGATAGTGGTCGTACAATCCTTTAAAATAACTTCTGGATGCAAGAAGGTTTTCAATAATTCCGGCTGCTTTTTCTTTCTGTCCTAAAGCACTGTAAGACATGGCTTTCACCACCTCCAGATGATAATCTCCGTTTAAAGATCTTCCCAGGTCATCTGGATAATATTTTTTCAGTGCTTCCAGATCCTGAACAGCACCTTTGTAATCCCTCAGAAACTGAAATTTGCACCAGCCTCTGTAACCTAAGTGCATTTTAGGATCTGCAGCGACAGCTTTGTCTATAAGTATTTTCCAGGTTACAAAATCCCCGTTCTTAAGATATGGAACAGCTTTTTCCATATAGGAATTGGAGAAATCGGGGCATAATTCAATAGCTTTATCAAAAGCTTCCTGAGATTCCCGGCTGCCTTGTCTGTCCGAAGCCCAGTTGTACTGCTCACAAGCTTTTTTGCAGTTCTCACCCTCTACTGCATTACAGTTGACCTGTGCAATAGTATTGGTGTAAACGATAAGCAATAAAAAGCTAAGGTAATACCTCTGAAACTTTTCCATTTTCAATTTTATAGGTTAAATACTGATAATAGCCTGCTTTAAACCCTTTTATCTCTTTCGGAATCCAGCCATCCAGCGATTTTGTAAACCGCAGGAGCCTTTCTCCCAGTTCTTTATCCGGACTTGTTTCCTTCTGATCTGTATTCATCTGCTGAACTCTGAACAGTCCTGTTTTTCCTTCACAATTTACTAAAAATCTTACGGTAATATACCCATTCATTTTAGTTTCGGAAGATATATTTTCTTTTTGCAGTTTTTCTATAATGGCCAATTTCTCTCCTTTATAGTTAAACTCCTTTTTCCCCTGATAATATTGAATACTCATCAATTTTTCGGGAGTACATTTTTCAAAAGCAGGATCATCGATTTTTTCATCAAATTCTATATCACCTACCGTTGCGGGATATTTACCTGTACTTTTTTCTGTCTGACAAGATATCAGTACAGAAGAAAATAAGGCCAGAAAACAAACCGTCTTTATCAAAGCTTACTTTATTCTGCTGTTCTCCCTAAAAGTGTGCCTTGTGTATTGTCATAGACAAAAACGTCCACAATGTCACCAATTTTCTGCCCTTCAAGCATATCGAAAACGCAGACTGCATTCTGGGAGTTTCTTCCCTTCCACTGGTTTTTATTCTTTTTGGAAATTCCTTCAATAAGAACCTGATGTATTCTTCCCACGTAAGATTCCATTCTTTTTCTGGAAAGCTCGCCCTGAAGTGCAATAACCTCAGCCAGACGTGCCTGTTTCACATCAGCAGGAATGTTGTCCTCCATTTTTTTGTGAGCCG
The DNA here is from genome assembly GCF_050496705.1 of Chryseobacterium sp. MIQD13. NCBI lineage: Bacteria > Pseudomonadati > Bacteroidota > Flavobacteriia > Flavobacteriales > Weeksellaceae > Chryseobacterium > Chryseobacterium sp. MIQD13. The sequence continues at coordinate 928,993 of NZ_JBNWAF010000002.1, read as the reverse complement.
GAGTTCCCGGTCTTTCCGAATAGGCAAACATATAACCGTAGTCATATTCCACCTCCTTCATCAGGCTTAGTGTATCCTGGTGGTCCTCTTCCGTTTCATTACAGAAACCGATGATCATATCCTGGGAAAAAGCAATATCCGGAACAATTTCCTTCGCTTTTTTAATTAGCTCCAGATATTCTTCACGGGTATGCTGCCTGTTCATCGCCAGAAGCATATTGTTGCTTCCGCTTTGTACAGGAAGGTGAACATATTTACAGATATTGTCGTGTTTTGCAATCATTCTGAACACATCAAGACTCATATCCTGAGGGTTTGAAGTAGAGAACCTGATTCTCATTTCAGGAACAGCTTTGGCAACCAAATCAAGCAGTTGTGCAAAATTAACAGCCGTTGCTTTCTGCATTTCGGAAGCTTTGTCAAAATCTTTTTTAGGACCTCCTCCATACCATAGGTAAGAGTCTACATTCTGGCCTAAAAGCGTAATTTCTTTGTATCCGTTATTTAAAAGGTCTTTACATTCCTGAATGATAGAATGCGGATCACGGCTTCTTTCTCTTCCTCTGGTAAAAGGAACTACACAGAAGGTACACATATTGTCACAGCCTCTGGTAATCGTTACAAAAGCAGTAACTCCATTTCCGCCTAAACGTACCGGATTGATATCCGCATAAGTCTCTTCTTTTGAAAGAATTACGTTGATGGCATCTCTTCCGTCTTCCGTTTCTTTCAGAAGGTTGGGAAGGTCTCTGTAAGCATCTGGGCCTACCACAAGATCTACCAGCTGCTCTTCTTCTAAAAATTTAGTTTTTAATCTTTCCGCCATGCATCCCAGAACACCAACCGTCATGCTGGGATTTCCTTTTTTCAGTTTTTTGAACTGGGAAAGACGCATTCTTACGGTTTGTTCTGCCTTTTCACGGATGGAACATGTATTCAGAAGGATAAGGTCTGCTTCTTCTACTTTCAGGGTGGTATTGTATCCCTGCTCATTAAGAATAGATGCAACAATTTCAGAATCAGAGAAATTCATCTGACAGCCATAGCTTTCTAAAAAGAGTTTTTTAGAATTTTCAGGCCTTTCGGCAATCGCAAAAGCCTCGCCCTGTTTTGTTTCGTCTATATATTTTTCCTGCACTGTAATCAATTTAAAGTTCAATATTCAGGGCTTAAAGTTCAATGCTGGCGAATGAGTTTTAATCCCTAAACACATTAATCTGCAAAGATACAAAATATTGTGACAGAATGGCAGGAGATTATTTTGGAGGATGAAAATTTAATGGAAGTGTGTAAAAGGGCTTTACAAGTTCTCCATTTCTTTTGCAAGGTCCATTTTTTCTTTCAGGCTTATTTATAGATCTGTAGCCATTGAGGAAAGATTCATTTTGAGTTTTATCTGGGAAGTAACTGGCTGCCCATCGCATGAAGCAGGCGTCCAGCTCTTTTTAATTCGTCTTACCACATATTTCATATCATCAAAAAAGTAAGAACTGTTGGCTACTTTAGGAGTTCCCTCAATATTGGTTACTTTTCCGGTTTTATCAATTGTAAGTGTAAATGTAAAATCGCCGTTCAGAACATAAAAATCTGAGTTCAGATAATCATACATAAATTTTTGAAGGGTATCTTTATAAACTACTACACCGCCTTCAAATGCCGCCGGTTTGAAATCATTACAGTTTTTCACCGCAACCTGCAAAAGAGGTTCCTTGATATCAATTTTTAAAAGGTTTTTATTGGTTTCTGTAATCTGATTGTCATCCCTGTCTTCAACGTCCTGCTGCGCAAATGTAAAATTGGCTACAAGAAGTGCTATAAATAATGTAAAAACTTTCATAGACCTGTTCATTAGTTATTAAAATTGCTTTAACAAAGTTAATTATTTAAATGTTTTATTAAAAAGAAAAACTCCACAGTCATCTGCGGAGTTTATATAAATTTGAATCTGATTTTTAGATTACTTCAATCTGATTTCTTAAAAGGTCTTCAAACTCATCTCTTTTACGGATCAAATGCGCTTTTCCGTCTAAGAATAATACTTCAGCGGGTTTTAATCTTGAATTGAAATTTGAGCTCATTTCAAAACCGTAAGCTCCAGCATTATGGAAAGCTAAAATATCTCCTTCTCTTACTTCATTCAATTTTCTGTCCCATGCAAATGTATCTGTCTCGCAGATGTTTCCTACTACGGTATAGATTCTTTCCGCTCCTTTAGGATTAGAAAGGTTTTCAATCTGGTGGTAAGAATCATAGAACATAGGACGGATCAGATGGTTGAATCCTGAATTTACTCCCACAAAAACGGTAGCCGTTGTCTGCTTGATCACATTAGCTTTCACTAAAAGATAGCCGCTTTTTCCAACAAGGAATTTCCCCGGTTCAAACCATAATTCGAATTTTTTTCCTGTAGATTTTGAAAACTCAGAAATTACTTTCTCTACTTTTTTACCTAAAGTTTTCACATCCGTTTCTTCTTCACTGTCCTGATAAGGAATTTTGAAGCCGCTTCCCATATCCAGATATTTAAGATTCGGAAAATGCTCGGAAAGATCAAGCATGATTTCCAATGCCTGAAGGAAAACGTCCGGATCTTTGATCTCACTTCCTGTGTGCATGTGAAGACCTTCCACATTAAGGTTGGTACTTTTCATCACTCTTTCGATATGACGAACCTGATGAATAGAGATCCCGAACTTACTGTCGATATGGCCTGTAGAAATTTTATAGTTTCCGCCTGCAAAAATATGCGGATTGATCCTTACAAGAATAGGATAGCTGTCTCCGTACTTATTCCCGAACTGCTCAAGAATAGAAATGTTATCAATGTTAATATGAACTCCGAAAGTCATTGCTTCCTCTATTTCAGCCAGGTCAACACAATTTGGAGTGAAAAGGATTTTTTCTTTCGGGAATCCTGCTTTTAATCCAAGTTTAACTTCATTAATAGATACACAATCCAAAGAAGCACCCAGGTTCTTGACATACTTAAGGATATTGATATTTGTCAACGCCTTTGCTGCATAGAAAAACTTTGTGTGTTTTAAAAAAGAAGATGTAAGTTTCTCGTATTGAGTTTTAATAGATTCAGCATCATAAACGTACACCGGGGTGCCAAACTCATTGGCAATCTTTAATAATTCTTTTGAATTCATAATTTCATTTTAACATAAAAAAAGGCAGATTCTTCTGAAAAGAGTCCGCCACATTGATTATTTTTTATGCAAGACAACTCTTTTAAATATTCCAAACCTTAGAGAACTTTACAGCTCCCTTTTTTCCAGTTTTAATTTGTTTAAAATTTTGCATTGCTTCTATTTATTTTTTTGCAAAAATACTATTTATTTTGAGAAAATTGGCCCGAATTCTTATAAAATATCAATATCAGCTTATTTCAGCAGCTGCGAAATAAGACCAATTATAATCAGGATCAATAAAAATACGGAAACAGATAATGGGTTGGCAAAGTTTACAGTCCAGCCAAATCCGAATCTTTTCGGAGGAAATATTCTTCTATCTTCTTTGTTATAATAAAAAAGTCCCAGCTTCCAGTGAGAAGGTTCCTTACCTACACTATTCATAATTTCGTTATTACACTACTTTGGCAATGGAAGTGTCTCAAAATCACCACGAAGCAACGCAAGCTGCAATTCATTATTCATATCTGCAGAGGACAGCGGGAGATCAATTTTCAGCTTGGCCAGTTTGCTTAAAGTCTGAATCTGGGTAAACAGTTCATAAAAACCATATGAAATTACCTTTCCGTTTTCAACAATAAGAAAGAGCTTCTCACCCAATTTTCTTCCCTGGCCGAGCCAAAGCTCATTTCTTTTCCTGAAATCTATTTTTTTAAGAAATACATTCACATCATTAAATTCTTCCTGTGAACCGATAAACTGCACAGCTTTTGTTCCCTGAGTAAATGACCTGAATTTCAGGATGGGTTTTTCAGTTTTATTCAGTTTATTTTTTTCAACAATATATTTATTGTTTCTGAAGTAAAGCCCGAACGGAAATACTTCTCTTTTTTTGATGTTTTTAGAATTAAGGATCAGCTTTGCAATAATATCTGTTCCTGTAAGTTCATAGTTGATCTGTTCCACATCTTTCTGGATCTGTTCCCATTTTTTAGATTTGGAATTGAAAACTTTCTTCGAAAATTTATTGATATCCTGAACATAATCTGATAAGATGATTTTACCTGCTTCGTTCTGAAAATAGACAAAGCCTCTTTCATTGGGAAGGTCCTGAGTCAGGACTTTAATCTTATTGATATAGGTTTTGGCATTCGTTTCGTCGTGCTGTTTCTGGATAATTTCGTTTTCAGTATCTTTTGATATCAAAAGTTTGAACAGCTCCAATGTGGCTCTTGCATCTCCCTCTGCCCTGTGATGGTTCGTTAAAGGTATCCCCAACGATTTCACCAGTTTACCCAATGAATAGCTTACCTCATCAGGAATCATTTTTTTGGCTAAAGGAATGGTATCTAAAGTACTGATCTGAAAGTCATAACCCAGCCTTTTGAACGACTGGCGCAGCATTCTGTAATCAAAATCAATATTATGACCTACCAAAGTTGTATTTTGGGTAATTTCAATAACTCTTTTCGCTATTTCATGAAATTTCGGAGCAGTTTTCACCATTTTTGGCGTTATACTTGTCAGTTTCTGCACAAAAGGGGTAATATCACTTTCAGGATTGACAAGAGATATAAACTGGTCCGTAATTTTCTGGCCATCGTACCTGTAGATCGCTATATCTATAATGCATTCATGTCTGTAACCTGCACCATTACTTTCTATATCTATAATCGAATACATTGAATTCCAGCTATACTGCTATTTTTTTATAATTAATAAATCCTGTAATCATCCACTCCCGAAACTTAATACATAACTTATGCCACAGGTCTTTAAAGATGATACTTGTTCTGCCAATATACAGGCTGACACTTGAAATTATTCCGGCAATAACCGATATGTTAATTTTTTATTCACTAATAAAGGCAACCCTGCGAAAATAACAAAAAATATATCAAAAAGAAGTAAAACAGCTTTTATACTCCCTGTAATCTTAATCAAAATGATCAGTAAAACAAATAAAAAGCTGATACTCTTTACATAGAAAATTATTTTTCAGAATAGTTAAATCTGCATCTTATCTCCTTCTCCCACCCAGTCCGAACATCCCAAGAAGCGCTTTTGCACCTTCACGCATTAAAGTACTGGTAAAAGTTCTTCCGGCCTTACTTTGAAGCACCTGCTCAAACATTCCCGGTTCTTCTTTCACTGGTTTCGTTTTCTGAGTTGGCGCAGAATTTTGTGCCGCCTGCTCCATTCTGTTGGTCAGCATTTCATAAGCAGACTCTTTATCAACCGGCTGCTCATATTTAGCTACTAAGGAAGAATTTCCTGTCAGTTCTGAAATCTCAGCATCGCTTAACACATCCATTCTGGATTCCGGAGAGATCAGATAAGTATGGACAAGCGGGGTAGGAATTCCCTTTTCATCCAAAGCTGTTACAAAAGCCTCTCCAATCCCAAGATTCTGAATCAGGTTTGATGCATCGTAAAATTCGGTTGTCGGATAGTTTTCAACCGCCTTGCTAATCTCTTTTTTATCTTTTGCTGTGAAGCCTCTCAAAGCATGCTGTATTTTAAGACCAAGCTGTGAAAGTACATTTTCCGGAACATCACCCGGAATCTGTGTAATAAAGTAGATCCCGACCCCTTTGGAACGGATCAGCTTTACCATTGTTTCTATCTGTGAAAGCAGAGCTTTTGAAGATTCATCAAAGATCAGGTGGGCTTCGTCTATGAAAAGAACCAGCTTAGGTTTTCCGCTGTCTCCTTCTTCAGGGAAAGTCATATAGATTTCAGCAAAAAGTGAAAGCATAAATGTAGAAAAGAGCTGTGGCTTATTCTGAATCTCTGCCACTCTTAAAATATTCACCACCCCTTTTCCATCTCTTGTCTCAAGAAGATCATGAACGTCAAAGCTTAATTCTCCAAAGAAATCAGCTGCTCCCTGCTGTTCGAGTGCAACGATAGATCTCAGGATTGCTCCTAAAGAAGCCGGTGCAATTGATCCGTAGTTCGCCGCCAGTTCGGCTTTCCCCTGAGCATTATCGGTTACGTACTGTAATACTTTTTTTAAATCATTAAGGTCAATTAACGGAAGTCCTTTATCATCACTGTACTTGAAGACAATAGACATAATGCTTTGCTGGGTATCATTAAGCTCAAGGATTTTACTTAATAAAACAGGTCCGAATTCTGTTACAGTAGCTCTTAATTTCACTCCTTTTCCTCCGGAAATGGTCATCAGCTCTACAGGAAATGCCTGCGGGTTATAAGGAAGCTGTGTTTTGGCATATCTTTCTTCGATTATCGGATTCATCTGTCCGGCTTCGGCTATCCCGGAAAAGTCACCTTTAATATCCAGTACCAGAGAAGGAATTCCTGCGTGGGAAAGCTGTTCTGCAAATACCTGAAGTGTTTTTGTTTTACCTGTTCCCGTTGCTCCTGCAATAAGACCGTGGCGGTTGATTGTTTTCAAAGGAATTGTAACGTTGACTTCCGGAACCACTTCCCCATCCAGCATCCCCTTTCCAAGTATAATATGTTCTCCTTTCGGAGTGTATCTTGCGTTGAGTTCTTCAATAAATTGTGTTTTATCTGCCATCTGATTTTTTTTAGCTTATAAATATAAAATTTTTTATAAAATGTTTGGTTACTAAAGTAATAATAGAAAATAATATTAATGATACTTAGGGAAATTACTTTTAATCCACTATCAGCAAATTTTAAACCATGAATCAAAATGCCTGCAGGTACCAGTACTACATAATTATTTCCATTTCTTAAACATGATAAAAAACAGCCTGTTAAATCACTTCTCCTTACTTTCCGTTTTTCATTCGAAAACAGAGGGTTTTACGGCTGATATCCCTTGAATATTGAAAGAAACTATCATCCGGATTTAACAATTCATTTACATTTCATCTAATACTTCGTATCTTTATCTAAAATTTAAAAAAGACCCCAATGAAAATTGAACAAATATATACGGGCTGTCTGGCTCAGGGTGCCTATTATATTGTATCAGAAAACGAAGCTGTCATTATCGATCCGCTGAGAGAGGTAAAACCTTATCTGGATCGTCTTGAAAAAGACAATGTTACCCTAAAATATATTTTTGAAACCCACTTTCATGCAGACTTTGTCTCGGGACATTTGGATCTGAGTAAAAAAACAGGCGCTCCTATTGTTTACGGACCTACTGCTCAGCCTGCATTCGAAGCTATCATTGCAGAAGATAACCAGATCTTTGAGATCGGGAAAATAAAAATAAAAGCATTACATACTCCGGGGCATACCATGGAGAGTACTACTTATCTTTTAATTGACGAAAATGGTACTGAAACGGCTATTTTTACAGGTGACACCCTGTTTTTAGGCGATGTGGGGAGACCTGACCTTGCCCAAAAAGCAACCAATCTTACTCAGGAGGATCTTGCAGGAATACTGTATGACAGTCTCCAGAACAAGATTATACCGCTGGACGACAGCATTACCGTTTATCCTGCTCACGGTGCAGGTTCAGCATGCGGAAAGAATATGCAGAAGGAAACCGTGGATATATTGGGGAACCAAAAAAAGACCAATTATGCCCTTAATCAGCCGGACAAAGCATCTTTCATCAAAGAAGTTCTTGACGGTCTTACTGCCCCTCCGAAATATTTCGGAATGAATGTAGCAATGAATAAAGGCGGATATGAAAGTCTTGATGTAGTAATGAACAAAGGCCTTAATCCTTTGTCTGCAGAAGATTTCGAAGCACTGGCAGAAGAAACAGGAGCTTTAATTCTGGACACAAGAAGTCCTGCCGAGTTTCATAAAGGATTTATCCCAAATGCTATTAATATTGGCCTTAAAGGAGATTTTGCTCCATGGGTAGGAAATATGATCGTAGATGTAAAACATCCTATTTTACTTGTAAGTGATAAAGACACTGAAGAAGAAGTAATTACAAGATTAAGCCGGGTAGGTTTTGATAATGTTCTAGGCTATTTGGAAGGCAGCTTCGATACATGGAAAAATGCAGGTAAAGAAATTGATGAAATCAAAAGAATCTCTCCTTCTGAATTTGCAGAACAGTTCACAGAAAATGCAACGGTAGTTGATGTAAGGAAACTAAGTGAGTATTCTGCGGAACATGTTGACAATGCATTCAATAAACCGCTTGACACCATCAGCGACTGGGTAAAAACAATTGATGATTCCGAGCATTTTTTCCTTCATTGTGCAGGAGGATACAGAAGCATGATTGCAGCCAGCATCCTTAACTCACACGGAATCAGAAATTTCACAGAGATAGAAGGCGGCTTTAACGGTATCAAAAAGACAGAAAAATTGCCTACAACAGATTTTGTATGCCAATCAAAAACATTGTAGATGATAAAAAGAAAGATTGCCGGATATTTTTTAGCTGCAACTTTAGCGTTAACATCCTGTAAAACAGCAACTACAAGTTCAACTCCAAAGGCAGACATCAAAGAAGTGGTTAACAGTTCAGATGTCACACTGGTAGATGTAAGAATTCCTGAACAATATAAAGAAGGAACAGCAAAAGGAGCTGTTAATATCCCGTTAGCTGAAATACAAAACAATATAGATTCCCTGAAAGGTAAAAAGGTAGTTGTTTTCTGTAATAAAGGAATTCAGGCTGATCAGGCCATGGAGATCTTAAAGAAAAACGGAGTGGAAGCTTATGATGGCACCAGCTGGAAAAATGTAAAAGCAATCCAGGAAGAGAAACAGTCTGGAAAGTAAAAATACCACACCCTTAAGATTTATTTACTGAATCTTAAAGGTTCAAATAAAAACCAAAACTATGTCACAGAAATTTCAAGAAATTATTAATTCGGAAAGGCCAGTTCTTATTGACTTTTTTGCCACCTGGTGTCAGCCTTGCAAGGTACAGTCTTCCGTTTTGAATACAGTAAAGGAAAATATCGGTGAAGGAGCAAGAATCATCAAAGTAGATGTAGATCAGTATCCCGCCCTCGCAGCACAATATGGTGTAAGAGGGGTTCCTACACTCGCGGTCTTCAAAAACGGTGAGCTTTTATGGAAAGAAAGCGGTGTGCATGATGTAAATACACTTACGGAACTGCTTAAACAATATGCTTAAACTGTGATTTTTCACAGTTTTTTTATTTTTAAACCATTAAGATCTATTTAGAAATTAAGAATATTAAGCTTGAACTTTGCTTAAAGATTAGCATAATCAAACTTAATTAACCTTAACAACTTAAAAAAATCTTAGTGGTTAAAAATTAAATTACAGATCAATTGAAAAATGATCCCTGTCATTCAGGAACTGGAAGTGCTGTCTGAAATCCTTTAATTCATTCATATCAAATTCCGCAGAGACAATATTTCCGCTCTTTTGCGAGATTTCCTTTCCATCCGCAAAAAAACAGTGTGAACTTTCCTGATAAAAAAGGTTATTCCCATCTGTTCCAATTCTATTAAGTCCAAAAACAAACGACAGATTTTCGATGGCTCTGGCTTTAAGCAGATGCTCCCATGCCCCAACTCTTTTTTCAGGCCAGTTAGCAACGTACAGAATAGCATCATAATCATCATTATTTCTAGCAAAAACCGGAAAACGGAGATCATAGCAGACCTGTAACAGAATCCGGAATTCTTTATAATTCACAATCACTCTTTTATTTCCCGGAGTATATACCTTATCCTCTCCTGAAAAAGAAAACAGGTGTCTCTTATCATAGAAAACGGTTTCGGAATCAGGCTGAACGAAATACATTCTGTTGTAAAATTTCCCGTCTTCTTCCACCGGAGCACTTCCGCAAATGGCTGCTTTTTTTTCTTCTGAGAGCTTTTTCAGAAATTCCAGAGACTCTTCATTTCTGTCGGAAACTTCGGAAGCATCCATACAAAAGCCGGTAGAGAACATTTCCGGCAACAGGAAAATATCAGCCTCTACATTTTTAAACTGTTCTTCAATCAATTGGAAATTTTTGTTTTTATCTTTCCAGACAATATCTAAATTAAGCCCTGCAATTCTCATAAACTTTGTTAAATAACTTCAATAAAAATACGATTTTTCAATGATTTCGGTTCTATTTTTGATGGGGATATTTTCTATTGCTATCATTTAATAAAAGTAAAGTTTATGAAGAAATTGTTTTTTGTACTGATGATCGCTTTTTTCGGAAGTACAGCCAATGCACAGGCTTACACAGGTAAAGGCGACCAAAAAGTTCAGGCAGGATTGAGTGCCTGGGGATATGGAACCGGAGTTACAGGAACCTATGATTACGGACTGAATAAGCTGATCTCCGTGGGAGCCGGGCTTAATGTTTATTTTGATAATTATAAAGACCATGATAAAGATAACCGTGTTTTTGTTTTCGGGAGGCTGAATTTTCACCTTCAGGAAGCCCTGGATTTACCTGCAAAATGGGACATTTATCCGGGTGTTGATGTTGGAGTACTAGGTAAGGATTTCGGGATCGGGGCACATATTGGAGCCCGTTACTTTTTCACAGAAAAAGTAGGTGTTTTTGCAGAAGTAGGCAACAACGGCAGTATAGGTGTTTCTTTCAACCTTTAAAATTCACTCAATATATGACAAAGCTTCTCATTTAGAGGGGCTTTTTTATTTGGCATAGTTTTGATAATTGTTACCTTTGCAAATTAAAATCTAAATTTTATTAATGGAATTAGCAATCAAGATTTTCCAGTTCATACTAAGTATTTCTATTTTAGTGGTTCTTCATGAGCTTGGACACTTTTTACCGGCAAAATGGTTTAAGACCAGAGCTGAGAAATTCTTCCTGTTTTTCGACCCATGGTTTTCCATCTTTTCAATGAAGAAGATCAATGGAAAATGGCAATATAAATTTCTTTCGAAAAACCTTCCGGATACAGAAACTATTGTAGTAGACGGAAAAGAGACGGAAGTTCCTATCGATACATCGAAGCTTTCAGACAGCGACTGGAGAAAACATCCTGAACAGACCAAATACGGAATCGGATGGCTTCCTTTTGGCGGTTATGTAAAAATTGCCGGGATGATTGATGAAAGCATGGATAAAGAGCAGATGAAAAAACCGGCACAGCCCTGGGAATTCAGATCCAAACCGGCTTGGCAGAGACTGATCATCATGCTGGGAGGTGTTACTGTAAACTTTTTCCTTGCCTGGATTATTTTCGGATGTCTTTCTTACTTCAATGGCGAAACTTCTTTCGATACCACCAAAGTGGAAACACCTATGCATTATACCGGTATTGCAAAAGCTATGGGCTTTGAAGATGGTGATAAAATCTTAAAAGTAGACGGAAAAGTTCAGAATAATCTGGATAAACTGTCTTTAGATATTTTATTAAGCGATCAGGTAACTGTTTTAAGAAAAGGACAGGAAGTCACTTTTAATACCAATGACGATGGGAAAGCACTGGCTTTTAAAGATGAAAACCCAAGAGCATTCCTTACGCCAAGATATGCTCCTGTAATTGATACCATTGTAAATCCTAAGACTGCTGCAGCTGGTTTAAAAATAGGTGATCAGGTAGTTTCAGTAAACGGCCAGAAGATCAGCTATTATGATGAATTGCAAGGTGTTGTTGTAAAAAACGCAGGCAAAACCATTAATATGGATGTATTAAGGGCAGGTGCCGTACAGCCGTTAAGCCTTGAAGTTTCCAAAGAAGGAACATTGGGAATAGCTTCTTACAAGCAGCTTGAAAAGTTTGCCAATACACAGCATTTTTCATTTGTGGAATCTATCGGAAGAGGGTTTACAAGAAGTATTGAAAGTTTAACGTATCAGGTTAAACAGTTTAAACTGGTATTCAACAAGAAAGTTCAGGGTTATAAGAAAGTGGGAGGCCCTTTGGCGATCATCAAGAATATGCCGGTAGAAAAGTCTAAAGACGGAGCTGTATCAATTAACTGGAGCATGTTCTGGAGCTTTACGGCAATGTTCTCTGTTTGGTTGGCATTCCTGAACCTTATTCCTATTCCGGGACTTGACGGGGGCCACGTTTTATTCACTTTATGGGAGGTGGTTACAGGGAAACCTGTTCCTCAGAAAGTATTGGAAAATGCACAGATGATCGGGGTTATCTTCCTGTTAGGATTGATGTTACTGATCTTCGGAAGTGATATCTTTAAAGCACTTACGGGCAGTTTATAATTTTTTTGAATTTTTTTCTAAAAAATATTTGTAGGGTATAAATATTCGTCCTATATTTGCACCACTTAAAACAAAGGACATTCCTCCTTAGCTCAGTTGGTTAGAGCATCTGACTGTTAATCAGAGGGTCGCTGGTTCGAGCCCAGCAGGAGGAGCCAACAAAAGTCACCATTTCGGTGACTTTTTTTATTTGTAGAAAGTTTAAATTCATCAGTATTGCAGCAGAGTCACTAATTATTGACCGAAGAAGATTTTTCCAACTGTTTAATATAATCTGAAGGGGTCATACCGGTTCTTTCTTTAAAGACCTTAATGAAAGTCGTGGAACTTTTATATCCCGTTTCTTCTGATATTGTCCGGATAGTATACCTGCGGATTACCCTATTTTTGTCCAGTTCGTTTAGAATATAATTGATCCGCAGATTATTTACATATTCAGAAAACGTTACCCCTTTATGCTGGTTTATGATCTGGGACAGATAAGCTGTATTGGTGTTCAGCTGTCTGGCAATGTTCGTGAGTTTAAAATTATTAGATAAAAATCTTTTTTTTGATTCAAGAGATTCCAGTTTTGCAAGGATATTACTGATCAGCTCATCTTCTATTACTGAAATTACCGCAGTTTTTTTGCTGCTCAAAGGAAGTGTATCATTATCCTGATTCTTTTCCTGAACATTGGAAGCGGCTCTCTTTTTTTTGCTATAATCATAAAGAATGCAGAAAATAAAACCAAAGAACGCCAAGGTTACAACTATGAGAAAATTGCTTTTATTCTTTTTTCTGAGCATTTCTTCAGAAGCATTTTTTATTTCCTGCTGTTCATATATTCCCAGAAAAACATTTCCTGAATTTTTCTGAACATTTTCCTTTTCTATTTTGGATAAGCTTAGTTTTGCATATTTATAGGCATTGGCCTGATTTCCAATATTTTCATAGTAAATGCTCAGCAAATGATATACTTTCAGCTTATATTCATCCGTACACTTTGCATCCTTTATGGCATCGGAAAGTTTTTTAAGATATTGAAATGCGGAATCATTTTTTTTAAGAAATGTATATGTCTCAGCCTTTCCTAACCATACTGTTTCCCTTGAAAAATTTTTCTGCATCATTACCGGGTCTTTTTCACATGTATTGAAAAGTGACAGCGATAGGGCATATTGTTTTTTCAGCAATGCTATGTTGGCTTTTCTGGAAATATGCAAAGCTTTGGAGTAAGCCGAAAAATTAGCTACTCCTTTCATGAGTTGATATGCCCGTTCATAATTGTATTGCGCGGAGTCCAGGAATTTTGTTTCTCCTGTATCTTTATACCATTTGATAAAAGCATCACTCTTTGTATTATAAGTTGTTGCAATCTCCTTTGCCTTTAAAAATTTTGTATAGAGAATGTTATCCGTATCATGGCAGATATCATTAAGCCGGATATTCAGCAAATCAATTCCTTTTTTATAATTTCTCATCTCTATGTATGCCACTGCAAAGAATATCATCTGCTTCTTCTTGTAAACAGGACTCATTCCTTCTGATAAGTCATTGAGATATTTCAGCCCCTGTGCAATATTTCCTTTTCTTTTTTCAATGTAAAATAATCTTGTTATTGCAATATGCCTGAGGGCCTCATAATAAGTGTATTCCAAACTATCTTTACTATTCTGTATCAGGCTTAAAGAATGTAAAACAGATTTTTCCGCTTCCACAAATTCTCCTTTCTGGTATAATACAGATGCGGAATCGAGCTTAATTAACAGGTCATATTTAAGATTATATTTCGATAGTCTTTTGAAATTTATATTTTCATTGCATAATTTAAAATGTACAAGATCCCATTGATCTTTCTTTATTAAGCCATCTATCTCAAGTGAAGCTTTCTGATCAATCATATTCTGGGAATACATTTTTAAGGATGCAAAAAAAAATATAATTAATATTTTTTTTAAAATCATATGTGTTTATGTTTTCCAAATCTAATTAATATTCAAAAATGTATAAAATAAAGTGTGTGATTTTTTCAGAAAGTATTTTTATAAGAAAAACAGAAAAACAATACACTAATCAATAGTATATCAATACATTAAAACTGTTATCATCTACGAAATTTAGTTGCAATTTTATAAATATGATGAACATTTTATTTTATAATTATTGGAGGTTGAATAAGTTTGAAACTTAAAAACTGCCATGAAAAAAAATGATCCTTTATTCCTCAACCGATATCGAACCTACGACTCCATCAATTCAAATTCTACTCTATTACAGCATAACTTATTTCTCTGATGAAAATAGGATTGCTTAAAAGGTTCAAACCCCTCCTGATAAACAAGTTTTGAATTTCAGTTTTAAACATTCTGAAGATAGATATGTCATATTAAAACATCAGGATCACATAATAAGCACAGGAGTAAACGAAAATCCTTCAACAGAGTAGTAGAATTAATAAATTACAAAATGAAACTTAAATTATTTTTGTTATCATTATTGTTATTGTCTGGTTTTGCGCAATCCCAAACAGTAACAATTGACCTGAGTACCGGAAAAAATGATAACGGTACCTTAATGAACGCTCCGCCGCCGGATGTCGCTGGCGGAGCTTCCGAAACTGATCCTGACTGGTTTGTTTTACGTCCCGGAGAAACAGCACAGGTTGGGACAAAGACAAGACATACCTATCCAGGATGGTCTTTTCCCGGCCTGGGGATAACGGGAAACGCATTGCAAAGCCGGTGGATCACAGATAAAGACGGCTGGGCTAATGCAGGAGACGGCTATTACTACTATTACAGTAAAAGTTTTACAGTTCCTTCCGGAACAGCTGATGCAGTTCTTAATATCAGATCGCTAAGCTTTGTAAGAAACTGGACCTACCTGGTAAGGACCGATGTATCTCCCAATACTGAGGAACTGATTGCCCAAACAACATGGATGAGCGATGGGGCAAAAGGTTGGCTGAATTCAAGAAGTCCTGAGGTTATCAATAAGCAGATTTCCTCCGGAACGTATATAATAAAAGTAAAATTATATACGAATAGCGGGAGTGCTACCAATGCCTTAAATGTACATGGTCTGGTTAGCTACACGCCTCAGCCTTGTACACCACCTGCTGCTCCAGAAAGCGTTCCGCTTACCTATTGCCAAAACAGCGTTGCCGCTCCATTAACTGCAGCAGGAACAGGATTATTGTGGTATACAACAGCTACAGGAGGAACAGGAAGTACTACAGCTCCAATCCCAGCTACAGGAACAGCAGGGAGTACAGATTATTGGGTAAGCCAGACGGTAAATGGCTGTGAAAGTCCGAGAACAAAAATTACTGTAACTGTTTCCGGAACAGCTCCTGACGCACCTACAATTGGCGTTATTACTCAGCCATCCTGCTCCACATCTACCGGATCTGTAGTATTAAGCGGATTACCTGCAGGAAGCTGGACAATTACGGCAAATCCCGGAGGAGCAACTTTAACCGGAAATACCTCAACTGCAAGTTTCGCAAATCTAGAATCCGGAACCACTTATTTTTTTAGTGTAAGAAACAGTTCGGGATGTACCTCAGCATTGTCAGATGAAGTAGTAATCAACTCAGTCTCTGGCATTACAGGTAATGATAAAGTGTGTAAGGGAAGCAATATTACATTATCTGTTCCTTCTACCATACAAGGAGCTACTACAAATCCGTGGAGCCTAAGTTCTGCCACTGCCGGAGTGACTCTTACTACAAACGTCAGTAATCCCAATATGGCGACTCTCGCAGCAATAGCTTCAGTAACTGCAACTTCAGTAACGGTTAAATTTACTACAAATACAGGTTGTATACTCACAAAAACAATAAACATAGGAACTGTTGAAACTCCTATATTTACTATACCTTCTTCAATCTGTTTTGGGGAAAACTATACACTTCCTCCCGCCTCAAACAATACAGTTTTGGTTAATGGAGTTGCAACCCCAATTACAGGAACCTGGTCTCCTTCAATAATAGATAATACAGTAAAGAGTACTTATACTTTTACTCCCAATCAGCTTCCGGGATATTGCATCAGCTCTGCTTCTGTTACTATAAATATCAGCAATACTTTAGAGAGATACAGCGGTGATGCTTATCAAACCGTAAATGCAGGAACGCCTGTTCAAAAAATTCTGTATAGAATTGTTGGAGGAACAACCGCTACAGTAACAGGATTACCAGCAGGAGTTACTTCTTCTATCGTGACAGGTATGGGCGGTATTGGCAAGGATGTGAAAATTTCAGGAACACCTACAGTTCCCGGAACATATAACTTTACAATTACGGTACCTAACGCTTCTTGTCCGGCAACAGCAACAGGTAAAATTATTGTAAATCCTGCCGGAACTATAGACTGGACCCTTGCTCCCAACAGTTATATTTTTACAGGTAAGGATGATCTGAATCCAACTCTAGATGTGGAAGGAATAAAAATTCCGGTAAAAAAAGCATTTGCTGTCTGGAAAGACGATCGCGATCCTGTTCTTTCCTTCAATACACCTGTTCCTTCAGGAAGCCAGCTCTCTGCCTACGTATACTGGGAAGATGTTTCAGGGATCATAAAAAGTGATGATGCTTACAAATTAAATCTAGAAGGAAGCGGAGAAGATGTTAAAATTTTAGTTCCGGTAAACAAAGCCAAAGGAGAAGGAAATGCAGTAATAGCACTGCATGCAGGGACTAACGGAAATAGCAACGACCCAATATACTGGACCTGGCATATCTGGGTAACGGATGATCCCCGTACAAATGGCGCTACCTACAACCAGGGATATGAAAAAAATAAGAACGGGGTGAACGCATTCGCCAACTGGAAATGGATGGATAGAAATCTTGGCGCTACCAATGCTCAGTTCTTAGGAAACGACTGGAATAAATCTGCAGGACTTATGTATCAATGGGGAAGAAAAGATGCAATTCCTCCAATGACTTATAAAGACGGCACAAAGTATGAAATACATGGAGAAATAGGAAAAGGCAGAAAATTCAATCCGTTTGCTCCGGTAGCATCTGATGATAAATTTGAATTTGGCTGGAAACTAAGACCTAATAACGCCGGTATATTGAATGATCACAGTGAGGTCGCTCAAAATTTAAAATATGCCGTAAGCCACCCGTTACAATTAATTACATATACTAACTTTCTGGGCGAAACATGGTTCTCAGATCAGGAGTACAGGGTAACCGGTTTCATGGACGGAGCATATTACAGTAACAGAATTTCATGGGACTTGTGGTCTGATAACAGAAACGGTATGTTTTCTCA
This sequence comes from Chryseobacterium sp. MIQD13, assembly GCF_050496705.1. Classification (NCBI taxonomy): domain Bacteria; kingdom Pseudomonadati; phylum Bacteroidota; class Flavobacteriia; order Flavobacteriales; family Weeksellaceae; genus Chryseobacterium; species Chryseobacterium sp. MIQD13. The sequence continues at coordinate 911,500 of NZ_JBNWAF010000002.1, read as the reverse complement.
ACAAGGGCACACATCAGCTAATGTACTTACAGAAGTAGGGTTAGACAGCCAGATATACAAATTAAAATCTTCTTATGACCCATGTCCTTGCGGATGGAGAATTCCATCTCATTATGGAGGCAGTTTAGGCGGAGGAACAGGAAATAATAACTCAAGCCCGTGGGGAAGAGGCGGCGGAGGAAATGATGATGTTTTCAATAACTGGACAACACCGTCAAGTTCAAATTCAAACGGTTTTTATTTAGATGCCGCAGTTAACGAAGGAAAACCTCTATCATACATCAGTTTGAAAACCAACAATACAATGGTGCCTAATATCAAAGTTTTCCCTTCCCTTGGGTTTGACTTTAGTGAACAAGCCAACAGAAAGCTTGATTATTTCCCATTAACAGGAGGCTATGTATATTTTGGACCGCAAGAGAAAGTAGATTATTACCGTGCATCAGAAGGAGTTTCGTATGTTAACTGGCTGGCTACTGCCGGATTTCCAACATCTACCTATTCTCCCTGGAACGGAGTTCGTGGTATGGGTATTGTTGCAGATTATAAAACTACTCCGGATAAATTAAATCTCAGTTACAGCATTGCTCAGACTGCAAGAGCTAAAGGAGCAGGAACCGTACGCTGTATTAAAGATCCTAATGAGGTTTATATGCCGGATTTTAGAACAGATTTTATATATCCTTCTGGAAATGTACTATATACTGCAGACAATTTAAAGGCCTGGGCAAAGGAACCTAACAGCTATATTATTTCCCCTACTGCTGCATCCAAAACATTCAGTATTAAGAAGGCTATAGCAATGTACAAGCTTTATTTAACCGATAGTGGAGATTTTCCTTCAAACCTTAGTGTAAGCGTATATTGGAATACCAAAAAAAATAATGTAGACCCTATTAATGCCACTTATTCGGCCGGTTCTAACCCTGAAGACGGTAATATTACCATAAACCGAACAGCAGGAGAATATGGTAATGCTGTTGTGGCCCTTCATAATGGTACAAGTTCATCCTCTCCTGTTATATGGAGCTGGCATATCTGGCTACCAGAAACTGATCCTGTAGGTATTGAAGAATATTTAACCGAAATCCCTTACGATATTACAGCAAACAATACAGCAAGTGGAATTTCTCCTAGCGGACATGTTATTAATAACACATACAGTCTTGTACTGCCTCCTTTAAAGACTGTGTTTATGGACAGGAACTTGGGAGCTTTGAAAGCTTTCCCGACTGCTGCAACAACTTTAGAGGATGAAGAATATAAAAAGACGATAGGATTACAATATCAGTTTGGCAGAAAAGATCCGTTGCCAAGTTTCTTAGATGGAAATATATATAGAAACAGCCAATTAATAGAAGCTGCTCAATATAACAGTACTTCAGGAGGATATATATCAAACTATTCTCAGTATGCCGGCAACATTGCACCAACAGACAAGAGAGAGGCTGCTGTAAGAAAAGTACTGAAGTATTCTGCAGAAAATCCACTTACGTATTTGAATCAGGATATTACAAAAACAGGCACAATGGGAGGAGCTGCATATGAAAAGCCTAAAGACTGGATCAGTGAAGATCAGGGTATAGCTTTTGAACGCTGGGGACACGCAGGTGAAAAATCACCTTTTGATCCATGTCCGGAAGGATGGAGAGTTCCTGATACTTCCTACTCATTTGCAAGCAGCTACACAGGAGACGGGGTGAAAGGTAATTCTCCGTGGTATCTTGGAGGTAAGGCAGTTACAGACCCTAACCCAAACAGCATAAGCAAAATGGGGATAGGACAAACGTATAATGCATCTGCTGCAAATAACTACAAAGGGATTTTAGTAAATTCTACTTCAGGGAACGGCGCAGGATGGGTATTTAATGGAAACAACAATGGCAAGCCTTATATCATAGGAAATTATCCGATGGCCGGGATCAGACATGGCAGTTCCGTCAGTGCAAATGAAATAGGAGTATGGACAGCTTCATTGGATGACAATATGTTTGGAAATGCCCTTGGATTACATATAAAATCCGGATTAATGGCAACAGGCACAGGAATGAATCCTTACTACGCAATGTCTTGCCGTTGTGCAAAAGATGAACCGAGATATCTTGGAGTACCGGTAACCAATAACTCAGGATCACAGGCGAAAACAGTATTTACTCCAAAAGAAGTACAGCAAAAAGTAAAAGCCGAAAAACTGGTTCTTTATCCGGTTCCTGTAAGTAAAATTCTATACATCAGTGCAGATAATGACAAAGATTATTACTATGAAGTTTATAATATGTCTGGTCAGCTCGTGAAAAAAGGTAAGTTTGAAAATAAACAGACAGATGTTTCTGCTTTAATTTCCGGAGCTTATCTGGTAAGAATCAACGATTCTGATACTGTAGTTAAAATAATTAAAAATTAAAATTACTAAGTATTCAAAGAATAGTATTATTAAATTTTCTTCCAATATTCGGATGAAATGTGAAACTTTAACCACGCTTACGGGCGTGGTTTTTTATTGAAATTTCCATTGGTTTCAGGCTGATCTAATGTATTGTTTATAAATTTTCAGAAATAAAGTAATATTTCGGTTATTATTCCGGATCGAATCAGAACTAAACTGAAATATTTCTTACTGAAATTCAACATTTTTAATCAAAAATCTCCGTTAATTGGGGATAAAATTTGCCTGATATGATTATTCCTTTTATATTTGCAACACCTTAAATAAAGGAAAATTCCTCCTTAGCTCAGTTGGTTAGAGCATCTGACTGTTAATCAGAGGGTCGCTGGTTCGAGCCCAGCAGGAGGAGCTAACAAAGACTTACATTTCTGTAGGTCTTTTTTTTGTTTTTGGATTTTTTTTATGTTAAATTATTTATTGTTAAACATGTCCTATATTTGAAGCTTAGTGAACTAATAATTCAAATTAACAATTTAAATCATGAGAAAATTAACAAGAAAGCAACTAAAGAGTACAATGGCTGCCGGACCTTCAGGACCATTAAAACCAACTACCGGATTTGAGCCGACAGAAACAACAGACCCGACAGGTCCTGCATGTGGAGGTTCCCAGTGTCCTGATGACAATTACAGATGTTGTTATCATCCAGCAGGAAATTATTGCAGTACACAGGCTTGTACTTAAAATAAACAAAATAACCCTCTTAGTAAAGAGGGTTTTTATTTGTTCTTTATTCTATCAACTTATTGCAACAAGAATTGCTTTATCAAAAAGAGAGACAGATTCTTCATACCGTCTGAAAGACCTCCCGCAACACATCACATCTGCTTCTTTACAGCAAACTTTTCTCCATAGACGCACAAGACCACATCCCCATTTTAAAGGATTTTTTAAAATAAAAGGTCCAGAGATTTAATAGAAATTTTTACACAATTATCTTTATCCCCATATGAACCGGTATAAATGTTAATAACCCGGAATACCTTCAAATACAGAACAATTTAACCAAATGGATAAATTGTTTATAATATTGTTAATATTTCATCTTTTGCCAAATTAAAAAAAACAATGTTCATGAAATCAATTCATAAAAATCAATAAATCAGTAAATTATCTGGTAAAGTCGTTTTTCAAAAATAGAGTTTAATTTTGTTGATAATTTGTGGAAAAGACATTAATAAGCTATTAGTACATATTGGAAAACAACGCATAAACTTATGAAAAAGATGTGGATAAGATATTAAGAACCTGTTAAATCCTATTCAAAAGGCCTTAATAAATTGGGGAAAAATTGTTAGTTGTAAAATAAACTATTCTCTATTATATTCTTTTTTACATCTTGACACCAACTCTAATTCTATTCTGAAATTCATTATAATCAAATCATTAATGATCATAATCTTTTACTGTTATTTTCGTTACATTTGTAGTTTTGTGAATTTTTTACAGAAAGCGTTAAAAAATATGTTCTTTTTTAATAAACAGCACGCTTTTTGTTTGTGCTAATTTCTTGAAGAAACAAATGATGTCAAATAACAGCTCTAAATATTATAATCTTTTTTTTCTGCTCTTTATATCCTGCCTGACATATGCCCAAAACACAGCGACCGGAAGGATTGTAGACGAAAAAACCAATAAAGAAATTTCCGGTGTGGATATTTTTATCAATGATAACACCGAAGCCATTCTGAAAACTTCTGCAGGAAGTTTCAGCGTTCAATCCGACAGTATTATTTATAAATTAAAATTCGTAAAAAAGAGTTATTCTACCGAAACCGTAACAATTACTCCCGACAATGCGTCCAATATTTTTGTACAGCTTTCACAAGAAAAAGTAAGCAGTATTGGTGAAATTGTAATTCACAATGAAAAGCCTAAATACAAGAATAAAAAAGAAAACCCGGCTTATGCCATTATGCAGGAAGTTTGGAAAAGAAAACGAAATAATGGCTTAGAGAAATTCGATACCTATACTTATAAAGAGTATGAGAAAATCCAGTTTGATGCCAACAATCTGGACAGCGCTTTTATGAGCAAGAAAATCTTTAATAAGCTTGATTTTATTTTTGATTATGCAGATTCTACAGCCAGCGGAAAAATAGGCCTTCCTATCTTCCTTAATGAATCGGTCTATGAAAATTTCGGAGAAAACAAACCCGGAAAAAAGACAAAAAGATTGCTGGTTGCTCAAAAAACGTCAGGATTTCAGGATAATCAGGTTATTACCATTACTGCAAAAAACCTGTACCGCGATATTAATATTTATGATAATACCCTAAATTATTTTGATATAGGATTTCCAAGCCCGGTCGGTTCAAATGGATTCAGTACTTACGACTATAATTTAACGGACACCATTTCTATCCATGGTGAAAATGCTTACAAAATAAGATATCAGCCTAAAAGAAAAGACGTTTTAGCCTTTCAGGGCTATCTTTATATAGACACAGACAATTATGCTGTTTTAGGAGCAACTTTGAAATCTACACAAAAGATTAATGTTAATTTTATCAACAGTATCTCCACAGAGCTGGAGTATGATAATCCAGACGAAAACACATTTCTTCCTAAAAAATTCATTACAGAAATAGAGCTTACCCCTTTTGCCAAAAAAAGAACTTCCAAAAGTATTATAGCCAAACGGTCGGTCGATTATTCTCAATATGAATTCAACAAGCCAATTGAAGATAAAGTATTTACACGCAAAGAAGAAGAATACGACGATAAATTTGTAGACAAGGATGATGCTTATTGGTTAAAAGCAAGACCGGATTCATTATCAAAATCAGAACAGGGCGTCTATGAAATGCTTGACAGGCTTCAGCAGACCCCAAAATTCAACCGAATTGTTAAAATCTACGAAACACTAGCATCAGGATATTATAATGCCTTCAAAGGCATCGACATTGGCCCTATCTTTTCTATTTATGGTAAAAATGAGGTAGAAGGTGACAGAATAAGGCTTGGCGCAAGAACTTATTTTGGACAGAATGATCCGTGGAGAGTTCAGTTTTATACAGCATACGGATTCAAAGATCAGAAGGTTAAATACGGAGCGGAAGCCCGCTATATGTTTAACAGGGTTAACAGATTCATGATTGGAGCAGGAACCAAAAGGGATATTGAGCAATTAGGTGTACAGCTTACTACCGATGATGGGATTATGGCTCGTACTTTTGCCTCATCTACCCTGTTTGCAAGAGGAGAAAATGCCTCTTTAAGTTCCATAAACAAGACCAATATTTTTGCCTCCATTGAGCCCTGGAAAAACTTCCAGGTAAGAGTAGACGGAACATTACAGAGTATAAAATCTGCAAATCCGGATAAATTCAGCTTAATGTACTACCGAAATGGCGATTTGCGGAAAACCCTTAATGACTCTCACGTTACTTTAAGCTTAATTGCCAGACCCGGAGCAAAATTCTCCCAGACAGGTGTTGACCGCTATGAACACGGAACTCTGGCTCCTACCATTATTTTGAAATATACAAGAGGAATTGAAGGTCTTTTCAACGGAGATTTCAACTATAACAGGCTTCAGTTTATGTTCTACAAACCAATACTGATTGGAAGCTGGGGTAAAACAATTGTTAATTTTGAGGCCGGAAAAACTTTTGACACCGTTCCTTTGGCCCTGCAGAATGTAATTCCCGGAAACCAGTCTTACAGTCTTGCACAGAATACATTTTCACAGCTTAATTACTATGAGTTTGTAGCGGACACCTATACAACACTTCACCTTGAACATCATTTCAATGGAAAAATACTTTCTTTCATTCCTTTGATTAAAAAGCTGAAGCTTAGAGAAATTGCTTTTATCAGAACTGCTTACGGAACTTTAAGCGACGCCTCTAAATCCATTAATGTGGATGGTTTTAAATATTCAGCTCCAAGTGATCAGATCTATTTCGAGTATGGATTCGGAATTGAAAACATTGGAATCGGAAATCTTAGAATATTCAGAGTCGATTTTAACTGGAGAGGAAATTATCTGGACAGACCTGATATTTCAACTTTTGGAATAAAAGCAGGGTTCCAGGTTGGATTCTAAACAGAAAGAGATAATATAAATTAAGGGGCGGCTTCTACGAAGCCGCCCCTTAATTTATAAAGTTTTTATAAGCAATATATTTCTATTATCAGAAGCATTCACAACCTTCATCAACATAAAGCAGACAACGCATTTTCTGTAATGGAGTCATTCCACACCAGATATCGCATGACGTAATTGGTTGTGGGGGACACAGCCCTCCTCCGTTAATTTGCTTCAAGTGATTCTTTGTTAGTTTTTTCAGATTTTTCATATTATTTAGTTTTAATGTTTCACCACAATTGGAATTTTAACAAAATATTTTAACCATGAAAAATGTAAACAAAAAAACCTCAGCATTATAGCTGAGGCAATTTTCAATAACTTATTTATATTAACATCCGCATGGATCCGGATCCATAACCATGTTCGGACATCTTAATCTCTGTTGTGCAGTCCATGAACACCATTCCCCACAGGTCGTTGCCGGAGGAGGGCACGCCAAAGCACCACCTTCAATTGTTCTCAATTGTTTTTTAGATAATTTCTTTAGATTTTTCATAGTAATTTGTTTTAAAATGGAAATAAAGAAAAATTAGCAATCGCACGGCATAGGATCAAGTACAGCATTCAAACAATGGGTTTGTTGCCAAGCTGTCCATGCACACCATTCTGAGCACCAGTTGGCTAAAGGAGGGCACCCCAAAGCACCACCATTAATGTTTTTCAAATTCTTCTTCGTCAATTTCTTTAAATTTTTCATAGTATTTTGTTTAATTTGTTGCCTACTCTGTTTGCTTTTCGGCCACCGCAAATGATTTGTTATTTGATAGTTAACAAATATAGAAATATTTCACTATAAATAGAAAATTGACGAAAATAATTTTATCTTTTTAAAACAAGCACAAAAAAACCTCAGCTAATGCCGAGGTTTTAATTTTTATAAAACGCTAAATAATTATGCGTTTGGCTCTACAGATACGAAAGATCTGTTGTTTGCTTTCTTTCTGAAAACTACTTTACCGTCTACTAGTGCAAACAAAGTGTGGTCTTTACCAATTCCCACGTTTTCACCTGGGTGGTGTTGCGTACCTCTCTGTCTGATAATAATATTTCCGGCAATAGCATCTTGTCCTCCGAAAATCTTCACACCTAATCTTTTAGAGTGAGATTCTCTACCGTTCTTGGAACTACCGACTCCTTTCTTGTGTGCCATTTTATTACTGGATTATTTGTTAAGTGCTTTAAATTGATCGATGTTCTTGATGATAGCAGCATCTACTTCTTCATGTGTAAGAACAGTCTTTTCTAATTCAACTTTAACTGCTTTACCTAAAGTAATTAAAGTTTCTCTGTTTTCTTTAGACTGAGACAGGTTGTTTTTCTTTAAGTGATAATTCAGTTCGTGATCTTCACCAAAGTTAACCGTTGCGTTGTCTGAAAGAACTTCAGCTTTCACAGTTTCTTTTTTAGCAGCTTTCTTAGTACTTCCGTCAAAACCAGTGATACCAGTGATCTTGATTTGAGTTAAAGATTGTCTGTGACCATTTTTTACCTGATAACCTTTTCTTCTTTTCTTTTTGAAAACGATTACTTTATCAGCTTTTACGTGGTCTAGGATCTCTGCATCTACAGTGATTCCGCTTACAGCTGGGGCGCCTACAGTGATTGAACCGTTTACAGTAAGAAGAATTTTGTCAAAAGAAACTTTGTCTCCTTTTTCTCCTTTTAAACGGTTTACAAACAACTTCTGGTCTTGCTCAACTTTGTATTGAAGCCCTGCTATTTCTACAATTGCAAACATTGTTTATAAATTTTTAGTTATTTCGAGGTGCAAATATATGAATAAATTTCTAAACTGCTTACAATCAGTTTCATATTTTTTCATCAAAAACATGTTAAAAATTCATTTCACTATATTTTGAATAATTTTTAACATTAAAGTGCTCATAATTAAGAGATAATTTTATACCTTCGTTATCACCAAAAAAATTTTATATGAAAAGAAACTTTAAATTCTGCCTTTTGGCAGGAGCCATCGCCGCTTTTTCACTATCAGCGTGCCGTGATGACAAAATGGAAGAATCCGTTCTTCCTGAATCCCAATCTGCAAACGCAAAAATTGATCAGCCTGGAGAACTTGAAAAAACCTGTTCTTATGTAGATCAGTACTGGAGCTCCACTTCCGTACTTAAAACCGGGCTTCAGAACACAGCAGACACCAACTTTATGAATGCCCAAATGACCAAGATCGCCAGTCTTTGGGGGAGAAGCAATCCCACTCTACGCTTCGTAGACGATCCTTCCAATTTCAATTCTACTTACAATGCCATCTCTTATTCTACCGGAAAAATTTATTACGGCTACGCGATCTACGCTGATGCCAAGAATAAAGGCGGAGATATTGTAAACGCGATGATCCTTGCTCACGAATACGGGCACCAGCTACAGTACATTTTCGGACTACCTTCTGTAAGCGAATCCACAGCACGACCAAACGAACTGGAAGCAGACGGTTTTGCAGGATATTATTTAAGAAGACCAAACGGATACAACAAAACCAATTTCTCCGAAATTGCTGCAGCTTATGAATTTGCACAAAGCATCGGAGATTATCAGACTACGAGCGCCAATCACCATGGAACCCCTCCTCAAAGAAGATCTGCAGTGCGTTTAGGCTTCCTTCTTGGACAGTATGACCTTACTGCAGCCAATTTCGATTATAATTTCTTCTATTATTATCAAGGAGTATTAAACGGCACTTACAAAATGGGCAAAAATTCTGTAAATCCGGAAATAGATGCTTATATGAGCCAGTACATGGACGAACTTAGAAAAATTCAGACCGGAGAAATTTCCGAAGAAGAATTCAAGCAGCTTAAGTAAACATTCATTTTTAGCATATTTAACAAAGGAGACAGGCAGCGATGTTCTGTCTCTTTTTAGTTTATTTGAGAAATATCCTAAAGTTTATTTACTTTTGAACCATATCCTACTACAATGAACAGAGATCTCTACATTGATTTTGCCAAGGGAATGGCAACACTTTCCATTATATTCATCCATACCGCTTTTTGGTCGGGGCAGTTTTACATTCCCGTAGAGGTAAGAGTATTTTCTCTGGTATTTGATGTTGCCCTCTTTTATGCTCTAAGCGGGATTACCTCTGGATCAAATGTTGAAAAAACATTCTACAGACTGTTAAAACTTCAGATCACCTACATGATTTTTGTGACCTTCCTGTTCTTTCTGGATTATTTTTTCAAGGTTTTCGGTTTGACTTTCTTTTCTATGGAGTGGCTCCAGAGTTTTTATTCAACCTTTGGATCAAAATATGCAGCAACCAGTGTTTCGGATATCCCCCAATGGCAGAATCTTGCTAACTGGTATCTTCATCAGTACACCAATGCAGATACTTTCCCGGTTGTCATGGGAAGTTTCTGGTACCTGAAAGTATACTTCATTCTGGCCGTTTTCGGAGTCTTGATTTTAAGATTTTTTCCAAGACATATTAATTGGTTTATAGGAGTTTGCCTGGCTTTAACCTTACTATTCAATATATTTCCTGATTACTACCCTTCAGGACAAGTGGGTTATGTTGCTTTTTATCTCGCTATATTTCTAATAGCCAATAAAATGCGTGGTAAAAAAATCCCAACAAAAGTCATCCCAGTCTTATATATAATAGTTGCAGCAGCTTTAATCTGGATGTTCTGGTACTACGGAACCGAGATTTTTTACAAAATCAATAAAAATAAATTTCCTCCAAAGATTCCTTATATTATCTGGTCGCTGTTCTCATTAACCACATTATTTGTGCTTTATAACAGATTGAAGATTACAAAAGAAAATTTTGTTACCCACATTGGTAAAAATGCCATATTTTTCTATTTCGCCCAGGGAATAAGCTCATCTCTGGTCTATTTCATCGTTGTTTCTTTACAGGAAAATATGCCGTGGTGGATATTGATGATCCTGATTTATGTGATTAATATAATCCTTGCTTTTATTATTGCAGCCGGATTAAAAAAAGTGGATGATCTTGGATGGAAAATTTTAGAGTTTTTAAGAAACAAAACAGCTTCTTAATACTTTAAAGCTCAATTTGAAATAAAATAATCTTTCTTTTCGCAATTTATTTTAATTTTACAGAAAATTCAAAGCATGTTTAAGTTGAAACTTCCAACCGATCCACGGTGGGCGAATATTGCAGAGGAAAACATTGAAGAAATTTTAACGGATCATGCGTGGTGCGAGCAAAAGGCAGCAACCAATGCTATTGGGTTAATTACTATGCTTCCCGAATATCCTGAGATCGTTACAGAACTTCTCGCCATAGCGCAGGAAGAGCTGGATCATTTCAATCAGGTTCATGAGATCATCAAAAAAAGAGGTTATGCTTTTGGCAGGCCAAGAAAAGATGATTATGTGAATGAACTGGCTAAATTTATTATTCAGGGAAGCAGGGAAGATTTAATTGTGGATAAAATGCTTTTTGCAGCCATGATTGAAGCCAGAAGCTGCGAAAGATTTAAAGTTCTTACCGAAAATATTAAAGATGAAGAGCTTAAAGTATTTTATAAAGAACTGATGATCTCTGAAGCCAATCATTACACCACATTTATAGGATTTGCAAGACAGCTTGGAGATCCTGAAAAAGTAAACAAACGCTGGGATGCATGGCTGGAATATGAAGCCAATATCATTAAATCTTACGGAAATAAAGAAACAATCCACGGTTAAAAAATAAAAAAGTAAAAATTCCACGTTGAAAAAGTTGAAAAAACTGACTTTCGAGAATATTGCCAATTTTTTCCTGAAAAATTTCTTTCAGGGACTGGTCATTATTGGTCCAATCGGGCTTACTATCTTTGTGATCTGGTATATTGTCAGCGCTATTGATAATATCATTCCTTCCCTTGCAAAGGAGATTCCGGGATTGGTTTTTGTTTCAACGATACTTATTACTGCGGTTCTGGGCTACCTTGGAAACAAATTCGTAGTAGGAAAGTTCTTTTTTGACACTATGGACAGGGTTTTGGAAAAAACACCCGGAGTAAAGCATATCTATACCCCTACAAAAGACGTCATGTCATCATTTGTAGGAGATAAAAAGAAATTCAACGATCCGGTTTGGGTGAAGACCAATGAAAATCCTGAAATATGGAGAATCGGCTTTTTGACCCAGAAAGAAATGTCGGACGTCGACAAGCACAATTACGTTGCGGTATATCTGCCCCACTCCTATGCTATATCAGGATGGGTAATTGTTACTGAAGAAAAAAACATCAAACCTGTAGTGGGAATGACTGCTGCTTCTGCCATGAAGTTTGCGGTAAGCGGCGGTGTAGCCGGTTTCCATTCAGATGACAATATATTTAAAGCTCCGGAGTAATTCTTCTGCTCCTTTTAAATATACATTGATGAATTTGAAATTATTTTCAAACAAATTTTCTTTACAAACAATCTAATAAAATATTTTAACGCATGAAATTACCGTACGCGGAACCATTCCGTATCAAAATGGTGGAGGAAATCCGCCAGTCTACAAGAGAAGAAAGAGAACAGTGGCTTAAAGAAGCAAATTATAACCTTTTCAACCTGAAATCGTCACAGGTTTTCATTGACCTTCTTACTGACTCCGGAACCGGAGCTATGTCCGACAGACAATGGGGAGCCTTGATGACGGGAGACGAAAGCTATGCCGGCTCCCGCTCTTTTGAACAGCTTCAGAATACTGTTGAAAAAATCACGGGATTTAAATATTTACTGCCTACACACCAGGGAAGAGCTGCTGAAAATGTTCTTTTCTCAGTTCTTGTTAAAGAAGGCGACGTAGTTCCGGGAAACTCTCATTTTGATACTACAAAAGGGCACATCGAGTTCAGAAAAGCACACGCTATTGACTGTACTATCGACGAGGCTTTTGACATTAATGATCTTCATCCATTTAAAGGAAATATCAATTTAGAAAAATTAGAAGAAGTTTATAAAAGCCATCCTAAAGAAAATATCCCGTTCTGCCTGATTACAATTACATGTAATTCTTCAGGAGGACAGCCTGTTTCACTGGAAAACATGAAAGCGGTAAGAGAATTATCCAACCGTTACGGAATTCCTGTTTTCTTTGATTCGGCAAGATTTGCAGAAAATGCCTATTTCATTAAAAAAAGAGAACAGGGGCAGGAAAACAGGAGCATTAAAGAGATCTGTAAAGAGATCTTTTCATATGGAGACGGAATGACGATGAGCTCCAAAAAAGACGGCTTGGTAAATATCGGAGGATTTATTGCTTTAAACAGTGAAGAAGTTTTCAGAAAAGCATCCAATTTTACGATTATCTATGAAGGTTTCATTACCTACGGAGGAATGGCCGGAAGAGATATGGCCGCTTTAGCTGTTGGGCTGGACGAAGCTACAGAATTCGCTTATCTTGAAAGCAGAATTTCTCAGGTTGAATACCTCGGAAATAAGCTGATAGAATATGGGATTCCGGTCCAGAAACCAATTGGCGGACATGCTGTATTCATCGACTCTCTGAATTTCCTTCCGAAAGTTTCCAGAGCAGAATATCCGGCACAAACCTTAGGGCTGGAAATTTACAAAGAAGCAGGAATCAGAACAGTAGAAATCGGGACATTACTGGCAGACAGAGATCCGGAAACCAGAGAAAACCGCTATCCGAAACTGGAGCTTGTACGTCTCGCTATTCCTAGAAGAACGTATACAAACAACCATATGGATTATATTGCAGCAGCAATCAAAAACGTGTATGAAAGACGTGATGAAATCTCAAAAGGATATAAAATAACCTGGGAGCCAGATCTGTTAAGACACTTCACAGTACAGCTTGAAGAAGCATAAAATAAAACCGGGATTTATTTCCCGGTTTTTTGATCTATTAAGGTTAGGAAAAATTTAATTTCACTTTTTCAAAAGCAGTAAAATATTATGCTTTTCATTTTATTTTAAAACAATTTTAAATCATATTCAATTATTTTTTTCAATTAATGAATGTTTTTAATCTAAATTTGCACTTACTACTAAAACAATAGTTTACAGGACGTAAACTGAAACACTAACTGAAAAAATCCATTATTCCGAAATGAACAAAATTGCTGTCGTGGGCGCCGGCATCTCCGGCTTAAGCATAGCGAATTATTTAGAAAAACACCAATTGGATTACCACATTTACGAAAGGAGAAAAAAAGATGATCTCACCGGTCACGGTTTTCTGCTTCCGAAAGAAGGGATTGAGCATCTTTCACAGATTGTTGATCCTGATGTACTTTTCAAACAGGGCAATTTCTTAAAAAAATATATCCAGTATTCACATAAAGGAAAAATACTTGCCGAAAAGGATCTTCATGATGTTTTTGTGATTTCAAGGAGCTCCCTGATCAAAATTCTGACCCAGAGCATTCCGGCCGGAAAGATTTCATATGAGGAAACAATAATGCCGTGCAGCATTCAAAAAGGAAAATTAAAAAAACAGGACGGAGCATATATAGATTCTGATGTGGCAATTGTTTCAGATGGTTCTAAAAGCCGTATCAGGAGAGAAATATTCAAGGATGAGATCATGAAAATTGTACAGGAAAATGAGATTGTCAATATTATTAAATGTAAGGATATTGCAGCAAGCCTAGAAGACAATTTTATGAAATATCACCACGAAGACGGCGGACTTACTTTTGGTATTCTGAAGCTTTCTGAAGATACGGTTTTATGGTATTCCCAGTTTGATAATGAAAAATACAAGATCAGTGAGCAATGTTCGGTTGACAGCCTCAAAAAATATATGTTTGAAGTTTTTGACGATTGGGACCCAATGGTTTCTTCAATTGTTAAAGGTTCAAATTATGAAAATGTGCATCTTTGGAGGGTCTATGAACTGGAAAAACTCAACCCTTTTTACAAAGATAACATTGTCTTCATTGGTGATGCAGCTCATCCGCTTATTCCTTTCACAAGCCAGGGTGTGACGTCTGCATTAAAGGATTCCTTTACACTGACTAAGTATTTAATTTCAGAAAAAAACACCTCTGATGCTTTCAGAAAGTACGAGGCTGAAAGAAAACCGGAAATAGAAACCCATATCAGGAACGGAAGAATTCTGCTGGATCAGTTTCTAAAGCCCCTTAACCAGCAGACTGATTCTATTTTACCCATATCATATAAATAAAGAAAATGTTTACCAATAACGATATCAATTTTGACGCTTTAAAAAGAAAAGCCTATAATGGAAGATGGGCAACTATAGAGGAAGGAATTATCCCCCTCACAGCTGCTGATCCGGACTTCAGAACTGCTCCTGAAATTGAGCAGGGAATTATTGAATACATTAAGGACGGTTATCTGAGCTACGGCCCTTTCTCCGGTCTGCCTGAGTTTAAAAAAAGTGTTGCAGATCATTTCAATACAGAAAAACATGGCAGCTTTACTCCTGAAAATGTACTTGCTGTAAACAGTGCCGCCCAGGGAATGTTCCTGATCGCATCCTATGTTTTGAAACCGGAAGATGAGGCTATTATTTTAGATCCTGTAGATTTCCTGTTTAAAAAATCAGTGGAAGCAGCAGGTGGGACCGTAAGACTATGCCCTGTAGATCACATAACAGGAGATATCGATTTTGAAAAACTTATTGAGCTGATCAATCCAAAAACCAAACTGATCAGCATTTGCAACCCTCACAATCCTCTCGGAAAAATATATTCTAAAGAAGTCCTGAAAAAAATCTCCGAAATTGCTTCCGCACACGATCTTTGGGTGATGAGCGATGAAATATGGAGCGATATTATTTATGATAACAGAGGTTTTCACACCTATTCGTCAGTTTCAGAGGAAGCAAAGAAAAAGAGCTTTACCGTTTATGGATTTTCAAAATCATTTGGAATTGCCGGCCTGAGAATAGGCGCTGTTTTGTGCAACGACCAGGAAATTCTTGATGATTTTACAGAAAAATCCAATTTCAATTCTACAATAGAGGGTGTATCAACGCTTTCACAGATTGCAGGAAGTGTTGCTTTGGAAAGAGCAAAACCCTGGTACAAAGAGTTCCTGGGTCATCTGCAGCAAAACAGAGACCTTGCTTTTAACATCCTTAGCCGTTCGGAAATCCTAAGCCCCAGCTTACCCGAAGCTACTTTTGTCCTGTTTCCGAAGATCAAAAACAGCTTAACCAGCGATGAGTTTACCCAGCATGTACTGCAGTATGGAAAAGTAGCTGTTGTTCCGGGATCCGAAAGATGGTTTGGAAAGGGCGCTGAAGGTCACATCAGAATCTGCTTCTCTACTTCTCAGGAAATTTTAACGGAAGGATTGGACCGGATTATCCGCAGTTTTTAGATTAATATTTTTCGTTATTTTTATAAAAATAATTAATATTTTTCTTAATTTGGTAAAAATTCACCCTAATTTAAATAATTCTTACACAATAGCATATTTTCATATTGATTTGACAGTAAAATTCAATATTTTTGATACAATCACAACTTAAATATGAAATATGAGACTGAAGTACACGAGTGTTCTTTTTTTAGGGACCGTATCAATGCTGTATTCACAAAATACAAATGATACCATTTCAAAGGAGTCAAAAATAGATGAAGTTTCAATCACCGGAAGCCGGAATAAAAAAAGGACAGTAACCAATACCCCTGTTCCTGTTGATGTAATTGATATTAAACAGGTAAGCCAGTCTACAGGACAGATAGAAGTGAACCAGCTTCTTCAGTTCAGCGCACCGTCGTTTAATTCCAATAAACAGTCCGGATCAGATGGAGCAGATGCAACAGATCCCGCAACACTTCGCGGGCTTGGACCGGATCAGACCCTTCTTTTACTAAATGGAAAAAGGTATCATCAGTCCTCGCTGATCAATGTATTCGGAACAAAAGGAAGAGGAAATACCGGATCAGATATGAATACCATTCCAATCGGGGCTATAAAAAGAATTGAAGTTCTTCGTGACGGAGCATCTGCACAATATGGCTCTGATGCAATAGCCGGAGTAATTAATGTTATTCTTAATGACCGCAATCATGGTTTTGAGGGCAATGCATTTTACGGTATGAATCTTTTTAAAAGTCCGGGAAATAACGATGTGGTTTCAGATCATAAAGTAGACGGAACTACCTTTGATTTCAGTGGAAATTTAGGAACGAGAATAGGCAACAAAGGTGGTTTCGGTAACTTCACCGTTGAATTTGTCAATAAAGACCGCACTATAAGAAATGCTAATCCGGAAAAATATTCATCTCCGAGACAGAAGTTCGGGGATGCAAAATCTCAGAATGTTTATTTCTTCGGAAATATAGAACTGCCTTTGTCAGATGGCCTGAAATTCTATTCCCACCAAGGGTTCTCTTATCGTAATACCGATGCTTATGCATGGACAAGAACACCGGATGCCGACGGAAATATTCCTGAAATATATCCTAACGGTTTTAATCCTATAGAAGATACCAGCATTACAGATTTCACTTTTGACAATGGTCTGAAGTTTAAAGTTGCTAATTGGGATGTTGATTTTTATAATGCTTTCGGAAGCAATAGATTTACTTATCAGATAGATAATACGATTAATGCTACATTGGGAGTAAAATCACCTACAAGCTTTAATGCAGGAGGACATTCTCTTTTACAGAACACGACAGGGTTTAATGCTTCAAAGCAATTTAAAGTACTGGAAGGCCTGAACGTTGCATTCGGGTCTGAATTCAGATATGAACAGTTTGAGATCATTAAAGGAGAAGAAGCCTCTTATGCAATGTATGATATTAATGGAAACATTGTAACGGCAGATACTCCTACAAATTTATTGGTGACGAACCCTCTTACAGGTGACAACAGACCCGGGGGATCACAAGGTTTCCCCGGCTATTCACAGGAAGTCAACAAAAACAGAAATAATTTTGCCGCATATGTTGATACTGAATTAGATGTAACAAAGAACTGGATGGTTAGTGTGGCAGGAAGATTTGAAAATTACAGTGACTTCGGAAGTACATTGAATGGCAAATTTGCAACCCGCTATGCCATTACTCCTCAATTTGCTTTCAGGGGTTCGGTTTCTACAGGTTTCAGAGCACCTTCTTTAGCGCAGAAATATTACAGCCTGCAGTTTACAAACTTTCAGGGAGGGAATCTGGTTACGATCCAACTCGCTTCCAATGACAGTGATATTGCAGAAAAATCAGGAATTTCCCAGTTAAAGCAGGAAACCTCATTAAACGGAAGCGCAGGGTTTACTTTTAATACAGCAAAATTTACAGCAACAATAGACGGGTATTATATTAAAGTAAAAGACAGAATTGTATTAACCGGTAATTTCTCCCGTGACGATCTGCCACAGGAAGTTCAGGATGATTATCCTTTTATTGATCAGGCCCAGTTCTTCTCCAATGCAATAGATACAAGAACAAAAGGAGTTGATATTATTTTAAGCTACACTGATAACCTTGGCCCAGGAAAACTTACCGCCACGTTAGCAGGAAACTATAACGAAATGGAAATTACCAAAGTAAATGCTTCAGAAAAACTGAAAGGAAAAGAAGACATTTATCTTAGTGCAAGAGAAAGAGCATTTATCTTAGCTTCTGCTCCAAAAACAAAGGTTAATCTGAACCTAAACTACAAGATCAATAAGTTCAATGCCAATGTTCAGCTTGTAAGATTTGACAAAGTAAAACTGATCGGCTACAGCGGTGCAGACGATTATCAGCTTTATGGAGCAAAAGTGACTACCGATATTTCTTTTGGTTATGAATTTTCAAAAAACTTCAACCTGACCATTGGAAGCAAAAACCTGTTTAACCGTTATCCTACCCTTCAAACAGCACATGTAGACGGAAATACAGAATCCGGAGGAATCTTCGATCCTGTACAGATGGGCTTTGCAGGAAGACAGGCTTTTGCAAGACTAAACTTTAAATTTTAAATTATTATTTTTTTATGAAAGAGGCTGTATCAAACCGATTCAGTCTCTTTATTTTTTAGAGATTTTATAGAGTTTTCCACTGTCTGTCACAGCATACAGGTTACCATCCATCCCGTTCAGAACATCCCTGAATCGTTCTTTCTGATCAGCAAGCAGGCGCTCCTCTCCCACTACCTTATTATCTTTCATCACGATCCTGTTGATGTGCTCGCCGCTCAGGCATCCGATGATGAGATTCCCTTTCCATTCTTCTATATTTCCGGTATAAAAAGTTATTCCGCTTGGAGAAATTACAGGATCCCAGTAATAAACGGGCTGTTCCGTTCCTTCTTTTTGTGTAATTCCGTTTCCTACTTTAGCCCCGGAGTATTCAATTCCATAGGTAACATCTCCCCAGCCATAATTTTTCCCAGATTGTATAAGATTGATTTCATCACCACCTCTAGGTCCCATTTCAACATCCCAAAGAGTTCCGTTTGGATCTATTGCCATTCCCTGAGGGTTTCTTACACCATAGGCATAAATTTCCGGCCTGTATCCTTGCTTTCCGATGAATGGATTCCCGGGAGCAGGTTTACCGTCTTTGGTGATTTTTAATATTTTACCTAAATAATTATCTGTTTTCTGCGCATAAACCCTGGTCACCTTATCTGATCTTTCGCCGGTACTTACAAATAAATTTCCGTCTTTGTCAAAAGCCAATCTGCTTCCATAATGCTTGTCTCCATCATAAGAAGGTTCGGCACGGAAAATTACCTTTACTCCGGAAATATTTTTAAGATCAGCAGAAAGATTCCCTTTTGCCACAGAAGTAAGATTCCCTTCTCCGAACGGTTCGGAAAAGCTGAAATAGATTATACTATTCGTTTTAAAATCCGGATCAAGGGCCACATCAAGCATTCCTCCCTGTCCCTTTGAATCTACTTTTGGGAATCCCTCAATTTTAGAAACCTGTTTACCATCCGCGGAAACTACATTCATATGCCCGTTTTTATCGGTAATAAGAAATTTTCCATCCGGAAGGTTAATAATCCCCCAGGGCCGCCCAAGGTCTTTGTTAATGACTTCTACCTTATAAGCCGCTGCAGTTTTTACAGCTTTAATTCTGGTTTGCCCTTTAAAAGCAGGCTTATAGTCTGTATTGGGCTTTTCGGTTTCTACACTGCCGTCGCTTCCTGTCTTCTGGGCATTCGCATTGTTCTTATTACAAGAAGATAAAAGTAAAAAAATGCTGAGTGCCGGTACATTAAGTTGATTGAATTTCATAGTGTTGTGATTAGTGGTAACAAAAATAATGGAAAAATAGTGCCATAAAAATTTGCAGGAATAATTTTTTATTCTACATTTGTAGAACAAATTACAATATTGTAGAATGAAAGATATAAAATTAACCGATTCGGAAAAAAGTCTTATGGAAATCCTTTGGGAAAAGAAGCGTATTTTCATGAAAGATATTCTTGACTCCTATCCGGAACCCAAACCAGCCGCAACAACCATTGCCACCCTGCTGAAAAGAATGCAGAACAAAGACCTGGTAGGCTATACATTGTATGGAAATTCCCGTGAATACTACCCAAAGGTAGAAAAAGGGGAATATTTCAATGAGGAAATGACCTCTATGATTGACCGTTTTTTCAACAGCTCGGTGACGCAGTTTGCATCATTTTTTACTTCCAATGCAAAATTCAGTCAGAAGCAGCTGAAAGAACTCCGCGATATAATAGATCAACAGATAAAAGAATAAAAATGTTCACTATTATTCTAAAAATAATTCTGTGCTCTGCCATATTTATCTCAGTTTACTATCTGTTTCTGGAAAAGGAAAAAATGTACCGGTTCAACAGGTTTTATTTACTTTTTTCTCTTGTACTCTGCTACGTGATTCCTTTCATTTCAATTGCAGTACAGTCACCTGAACCCGAGGAAAAAACCGGGATTATCTTTGAAGACACGGCACAGCAGATTATTCCTATTCAACCTGTACAGGAAAGCTTTGACTGGATGAATATGATGTGGCTAGTTTACGGACTGGTTACTCTTTTCTTCCTGATAAAAAGCATTTTATCTGTCAGAGCAGTAAGGAAAATACAGGGGAAAAGGCAGATTTACCAAAATCACAATATTATAATTACCAATGAAAGTTTCCCGCCATTCAGCTTCTGGAATACTATTTATTTAGGCAAAGATTATATAAAAAACAACAAGATCGATCCAAGGATATTCCTGCATGAAAAAAACCATATTGACCAGAAACACAGCATAGATCTTATCTTAATGGATATTCTTAAGATTTTTACATGGTTCAATCCGATTCTTTTGTTTTATAAAAAAGCAATCATTACCAATCATGAATTTCTTGCGGATGAAGCGGTTTTAAAAGACAGCTATGACATTAAGGATTACCAGAATTTAATCCTTGAGGAGATCGTAAGCAGCCAAAATATGGCGCTTACCCATTCATTTAATTTTAACAACACCAAAAAACGATTTATTATGATGACAGCAAAAAAATCCAAATTCATTGTGCTGAAAAAAGCAGCCGGCATTACAGCTCTCATTGCTGCTGCAGTTTTATTTGCAGAGAAAACCTATGCAACCAGTCCTGAAATTTCGAAGGATATACAAAAAGTCACCGGTACAACAGCGAACATATTATCTACGCAGGATCCGTATCAGGAATTCAAAGATATTTTAAGCAAGTACGCTGATCTTTTAGACAATAAAAAATATGCTGAATTCTCTAAAAAGGTTTCAGAAAGTGATAAGCAAAGACTTGAAGAGCTCTATTCACTGCTAACGGATACCCAGAGAAGTGAACAAAAAATCACTTTCTTTAATACCCCGGATTTCAAAAAACGAATTCCTACCGAAAATGAATTAAACTTATACTTAGATAAAAGTAAATATGCCGTGTGGATTGATTCAAAAAAGGTGGAAAACAGCATCTTGAAAAACTACAAACCTTCTGATTTTTCAAGTATTTTAATCAGTGGTGTCAGTAAAAATGCAAGAACAGCCCAAAATCCGCAACCCTATCAGGTTACTCTGATGACCCATGATTATTTCGAAAAAATAAGCAAGGAAAAACCCAGTACAGCAATGGGATTCAAAAAGGAAAGTATAAAAGCTGCCACAGATACTATTTCACCAAAGAAAGCAGCTAAAACAGCAGGTAATGAAGGTAATAACACAAATGTCAATATAAACCCTGATAAGAATATTACCGAAGCAGAGTATCCCGGCGGAACGGATGCATTGCGAAAAAAAGTAGTGACTGCATTTAATACCAGCCTGCTTGGGCCCAGTAAAGGAGTTATCAGCTCGACCGCATATATTTATATAGATGAAACCGGAAAAACGACAAAGGTAACAACTTCAGGGGATAATGAAGCCTTCAACAATGAACTTATGAGAACCACCAAGGCAGCCAGCTCTGAAGCAGACTGGAAACCTGCCACAAAGGATGGAAAAGCAATTGCAAGTGTATATAAACTTCCAGCCACGATGAGTTTTCAGTAGGATCAGTAACAAGCGCTAAAAGTTTAGCGCTTTTTTATTGGTATACTTTAAACTAATGAAAAATTTACCTTCAAAATATTCATCTTCAAATACTTTATGAAGGCTAAAAATTTCTTTCGTATTTTTGTTGTATACATCATTTCCTATGAATTTTAATCTTCAATCAGAATATAAACCTACAGGCGACCAGCCGCAAGCGATCGAGAAGCTCACTGAAGGCATTGAGATCGGTGAAAAATACCAGACCCTTCTTGGAGTGACAGGTTCCGGGAAAACGTTTACCGTGGCAAATGTTGTACAGAATGTACAGAGGCCAACTTTGGTTCTTGCTCATAACAAAACTCTGGCTGCACAGTTATTCATGGAGTTCAAGGAATTCTTCCCGGATAACGCTGTTGAATATTTTGTCAGCTATTACGACTATTATCAGCCGGAAGCATATATTGCAACCACCGGAACTTATATTGAGAAAGATCTGAGCATCAATGAAGAAGTGGAAAAACTTCGTCTTTCTGCAACAGCCAGCCTTCTTTCAGGAAGAAGAGATGTCTTAATTGTAGCTTCTGTTTCCTGCATCTATGGTATCGGAAACCCGTCAGAATTCCATAAGTCCCTTATTACATTAGCTATCGGGGAAAAAGTAACGCGAACAGCACTTCTTCATTCTTTAGTTAATGCATTATATTCCAGAACATTGGGAGACTTCCAAAGAGGTACATTCCGTGTAAAAGGCGATGTAATTGATGTTTTTCCGGCTTACGCTGACAATGCCGTGAGAATTCAGTTTTTTGGAGATGAGATTGAAAAGATCCAGAGTTTTGATCCTGTAAGTGGAAATGTGGAATCGAATTTTGACCAGATTCAGATCTATCCTGCCAATCTTTTCGTAACGTCAAAAGAAACTTTGAACGGAGCCATCAGAAGCATTCAGGATGATATGGTAAAACAGGTAGATTTTTTCAACTCTATCGAAAAGCCTCTTGAAGCAAAAAGATTACAGGAAAGAACGGAACTTGATCTTGAAATGATTAAGGAGCTGGGCTATTGCTCAGGGATTGAGAATTATTCAAGGTATCTTGACGGAAGACTTCCCGGCACAAGGCCGTTCTGCCTTATTGACTATTTTCCTAAAGACTTTTTAATGGTTATAGACGAAAGCCATGTTACCGTTCCCCAGGTTCATGCGATGTACGGTGGTGACCGCAGCAGAAAAGAATCTTTGGTGGAATACGGTTTCAGACTTCCGGCTGCTATGGACAACAGACCGCTTAAATTTGAAGAGTTTGAATCCATGCAAAATCAGGTGATCTATGTTTCTGCAACTCCTGCAGATTATGAACTGGAGAAAACAGGAGGTGCCTATATTGAGCAGATCATCCGCCCGACAGGCCTTCTGGATCCTGTTATTGAGGTAAGACCAAGTTTAAATCAGATTGATGATTTAATGGAAGAAATTCAAAAAAGAGCTGATGCTGATGAAAGGGTTCTAGTCACTACCTTAACGAAGAAAATGGCTGAGGAACTTACCAAATATTTTATGAAATTCGGGATCAGGACAAGATATATTCATTCTGATGTAGAGACTCTGGAACGTATCCAGATCATGCAGGATCTGCGTTTGGGACTTTTTGATGTATTGATTGGAGTCAACCTGTTAAGAGAAGGGCTTGACCTTCCTGAAGTTTCCCTTGTAGCTATTCTGGATGCTGATAAAGAGGGCATGTTAAGGAGCAGAAGATCAATGATACAGACTGTAGGCCGTGCGGCAAGGAATGTAAACGGAAAAGCGATCATGTATGCCGATAAGATCACAAAATCCATGCAGGCAGCTTTGGATGAAACAGAATACCGCCGTAATAAGCAGATACAGCATAATGAAGCAAACGGACTTGTTCCTCAGGCGTTAAATAAAAAGATCTCAGAAAATCTTGTGGGAAGAAGCAAAGACTTCCCTGATCCAAAATACACCCAAAAAGAAATTCTCCAGAAGGCAGCAGAAACAAAAGCCAGCTATGGAGGTGAAGATATTGAAAAAATTATCGGGCAGAAGCAGAAAGAAATGGAAGCAGCTGCGAAAAACCTTGATTTTATTAAAGCTGCCAAGCTTAGAGATGAAATTGCTGCATTGAAGGAATAAGTTAATCATAAAATAATTCCGGACAGTAATATCATATTTCTGCCAGCTAAAAAATCGTAATGTACTACAGATGCATTACGATTTTCTTTTTTTAAAAACTCTCATCTTGAAAGCTTGGTACTTTTGAACAATCTAATTCTTGTAAACACTCAGGCATTTTGAGTAGTATATTTTACCAAAATTGTAGTCGCTTTGTAGTTATTTACGGATGCAGCAGTAGTTATTCTGTAATAAATAAAAATAGTTTCATCAATATCCGATCTGCAAATTTGCAACTAAGAAATCAGATCATTAATTCTAACCAATTTAATATTACAAATAATACCAAAACATCAATTATGAAGAGAAAACTATTAGTTACAGCAGGATTATTATTTCTACAAACGGCCAAAGCCCAGGTTTCCGGAATTGAATGGCAGGAATCTTACTCAAGTTTAAACCTCACTAATATGTCAATGCATATTCACGGAAATGCTTCCGGAAACGGGTTCTTTTTTACACAAAATTATGACGAATATTTTCCCAATCAGCAACAATACGGGATCCTATCAAAAACAACTTTAGGAGGAACATTATTATGGAATAGGGAATTCGTACAGACCAATACAGAGCACGCCACAAAACTATATGATATACAATCTACAGCCGGAGGTTATGTACTGGCAGGAGAAATAATTCCGACAGGCAACAACGATTCTTTTGCAAAACAGGGAAGAATGATAAAAGTTGATGAGAATGGAAATACGCTGTGGACCAAAAACTATCCCGTTTCAGCAGGATGGGATTTTATCTACTTTACCAAGGTTATTGCCACACAGGACAGTGGTTTTCTTTTAGGCGGAGAAATATCCAATGGCATTGATGATCTTGACTTTTTTATCCTGAAAACCGACGCCAACGGAAATGAACAATGGCGAAAGACACTGGGAGGCAGTGATCTGGACTTTTTAGATGATATGGCATTAAATGCTGAAGGCAATTTCTATCTTTCAGGAAGAACCCAGTCAACAGACGGAGATGTAAGCAACGGAGGAAATGTAAACAGTACTTATGCTACATGGGCCGTTAAACTTTCTTCTACGGGAACTATCCTGTGGGAAAATGCTTTTGAGGGAGCTTCCCACGACTATCCGTATGTAAGAATTACCGACACTGCAGATAACGGCTGTGCTTTAATTTATATTCAGACAAAAAATATCAGCCACGGAGTAGAGATCACCAAGTTTTATTCCAACGGAACTTTACACTGGCAGAATGACTATAATCCATATCCCGGCTTCTGGAATGATATGAATATCATCAAATCCGATAACGGGCAGATTGTTTTTGGGAGCGGTGGAAGCTTCATCAAAGGATTAAACATGAACGGAGATATCTTATGGGACTGGCAAAATCCCGATCCGGCATACACTCTCCGCCGTGGTGAGCTTACCCAAACGCCCGATAAAGGATATTTATTCACAGGTGAAAATATAGATGAAAATAAAGTGGAAGCAATTAAGCTCGCACCTGTAGCCACACTTGCTGTTCAAAATGCCGGAAACATCTCTGAAAATAAACTTTATCCCAACCCGTCCAATGGTAATTTCACAATCAGTTCAAAAAGTGGAAAAATTTCTTCAATAACTATTAGTGATATGAGCGGGAAAAATGTTTATTCGGAAAACATTGCATCGGCAAAGCACCAGTTTCATCTGGAAAGTCTAGCGCAGGGAATTTATTTTGTAGAGATCCTTTTTGAAAACAGCAGGAAAGAAACGAGAAAAATAATGATTAAAAAATAAAAATTAAAGGCCTCTGAAATTAAATTTCAGAGGCCTTTAATCGTAATTTTAATCTCGTAAATTGATATTAAAATTTATATGTTTTATTTTGGGGCTTTTCCTGATTTACCCCATTTCTTATTGGGATAAGCAAATCCATTAGTCCGTTCAGTTTTATTTCATAGATTGTTGCAAGCTGCATCCCCAATTTACCTTTAGGCATTCCTTTCCTGTTGAACCATTCAAGATAGCTTACCGGAAGATCAGCAAGTACTATTCCTTCATATTTTCCGAACGGCATCTTTACGATGCAGATCTCCTTTAATATTTCTGAATTTACCCCTTCCATCTTTATACAATTAAATTAACTTTTCCTTCCTGATCATCATCTGTATCCGGCAATTTAAGATCAGGCGGCGTATCTTCATCTGAAAATTCATTTCTATACACCTGAATCAGAAGTAAAGTAAACGAAATAAGAATTGGCCCGAAAATCAATCCCATAAAGCCGAATAAATTCATCCCCATAATAATTCCGAAAACGGTGTTCAGCGGATGAATATTTTCTAATTTCTTTAAAAGTGTAAAACGAAGAAGATTATCTGTAAGCCCGACTACCACTACACAATAGACAGCTAAACCAAGTCCCTGACCTGTATTCCCTTCTGCAATCATAAATATACACACCGGAATATAGACAATTGCCGCCCCAACAACCGGAATCATAGAAGCAGCAGCCGTTAAGGCAAAGAGAAGTACCGGACTGGGAGCTCCAAAAATAAAGTACCCTACAAGTCCTACAATCCCCTGTCCTAATGCTACAACAGGAATTCCTATAGCATTGGCCATAATCAGTTTTCTCAGCTTATCGCCGATCAAAGAGATATTGGCCCTCTTCAAAGGAGCGGAAGAGCTGAGGATTTTCTCAAACAGCCTTGGTCTGTCCAGCATAAAATAAAGAATAAAATACATGGACATCACCACAGTAAGTGTATTAAATGTCCCGCTGAGTGCCGAAGTGGAAAATTTCCCTGCAGAGCTCTTTACTTTATCCATATTCTCTTTGCTGAGAATATCAAAGCCTGTTTTTGAAAATATATAGGAATGTATTTTATCCAGAAATACATTGAATTTAGCCATATAAACCTGTGCATTCCCCAACTTATCAATCAGAAGATCGGCAATAAAATAAATCGGAAGAATAAGGATAATGAGACTGGCCAGCATCAGTACAAGTGATGAGAGCCAGGACTTCCATTTCTTTTCTTCCTGCAGGTAAAAATTATATCTTCTGCAGACCACATAAATAGTGACCGCCCCAAGCACAGACGGTATAAACAACGAAAGATTAAAACAGATCAACCCGGTCAGCACCAGAATTATGGCCAGCAGAGCAACCTGTTTTATTGCAACATTGCTTATCTGTTTATCCTTATTCATGCAGTTTTTGTCTCGTTATTTATTTTTTAAACTCGATTTGTCTTGGCTTTCCTAAAAAAGCACAGTAAGCAGAGTACATTACAATCATCATAAAAGGTGCCGTCAAAATTACACCTATCCCGCACAGAACAACTCCGGCAATTGAGATCAATGCTCCTAATACTGTTGTACCAAGAAATGTCCCGTAATTTTCTTTTGCAATATTGAAAGATTTCCCTAAAGCTTCAGTAGCTGATGCATTTTCAAATAAAAGAATTGGATACCCTATCAAAAGGAAAGGATAAACAAAAATAACAGGGAAGAAACACAGTGCCATAGCAACAGTTGAGATAATTCCCGAAAGAAGACTGTAGATCAGGATATTCACAAAATTCTGTTTGTATCCGATGAACAGATCAGCAAACTCTATCTGGTTCTTGGTATTAAATTTATTAACAATATAAATCAGACCTACATATAATGGGGCAAGTAAAATCCCCAAAAGACCTGATAATGAAAGATATAGTGAAAATCCAGGAGCATTCCAGTAGCTGAAACTTGAATAATCTCCACCTGCCTCTCTCATCTCCTCCATCATAGATGTAGAATTGAATCCACTCACAGACTGAATTATGAAACCTCCAATCATGTAAATAATCATGGCTACGATTCCGTAAAGAAAAACGCCTTTATACATCTCAAAAGAATGCGAAATAATAGATCCTGTATCTCTGTTTGGAACGGATCCCTGCTGGTCAAATTCGTTGAATTCTGACATAGTTTAATATTTTAATGGTTTTACCAAAATTAACTTTTTTTGGCATAAAAACACATTAAACCTATTTAAAATTTAGCTTTTTCTGAGAAAATTGTTTTATACATTGAGTAAATCATTGCATTCCAAAAAGGAAATGTAAACAGACCGCCTATAAAAAACAGTGCAAACCCAACAAACTTAAAGAAAATTGCAACAATAACACATACCAGGATTTCCAGAAAGTACTTTCTCAGCGCCTGAAGACTTAATGAAATGGCTTCAAAGATTCTCTTGTTTGTAAAAAACATCAGCGGAGCTACAAATATCGTAACAAATACCCATACAACGGCCAGGATAATGGTCTGAAATGTATAAAGATAGATAAACGACCAGAAAATATAATACCCTATATATTTGAAAAAATTAAAACCGTTGTACCCAACAAGAAGATCGCCTAATTCCAGTTTCTCATTCAGGTCAATTTTCCTGTAAATCTGGTAAAATCCAATATTAAGGGGATAAAGAAAAATGGAAGTCCCGATAATAGCCCAGGAAAAATATTGGAATCCGGGATCAGCCTGCATTTTCATAAGCTGTGCAGAATAAGCTTCCACACCATCTTTTGCATATTTCGCAGCCTCTGCATACTGGTCTAAAATCCCATACCTCCCGTCAAAGAAAAAAATTACGGTGAAAAAAATTCCAAAATAAAAGATTGAAAATATAAGTTGAAAGAAAAGAGTCTTGTTCCAATAGAAAAAAGCCTGCTTCAATATAAAATCTATTCCCGGTTTCTGAGGATATTTGCTCTGCATCAAAAAAATTTTATGCAAAAGTAATCATCAATAAGTACTTTTGCGGAATGTTTTCAATGAATCATCAAAAATTTATGGAAATGGACGAACTTTCTCTCCGGAAGGTTCCATACTTTTTCATGATCGATTTCCTTTCGGAGAATGTGGAGGTTTATAGAGAAAATGAAATTGAAAAATCAGGCTTATTAATTGATTTTCAAACATTTTCAAACTTAAAACAGAAACACAAACTCAATAAAAAAATTGAATGGAAACCATTTCCGGAAACGCTCGAGAGCTTTAAAGAAGGATTTGACAAAGTTCAGAAAAATATACACCTTGGAAATTCTTATCTTGTAAATTATACCAGAAAAACTGAAATTCAGACGAATTTAAGCCTTGAAGAAATTTTTTATCACTCAATTGCGAAGTACAAAGTGTTTTATAAAGATTTTTTTGTATTTTTTTCTCCTGAAACTTTTGTAAAGATTATAGACGGCAAAATTTTGACCTATCCAATGAAAGGCACTATTGACGCATCATTGGAAAATGCGGCTGAAGTTTTGAAGAATGATAAAAAAGAGAAAGCGGAGCATTATACCGTAGTGGATCTTCTTCGGAATGATCTAAGTATGGTGGCAGATGACGTAAAAGTTGACCAGTTCCAGCATATAGACCTCATCAGAACACAGCAGAAAGATCTGTTTGCCATGAGTTCTGAAATTTCAGGGACAGTAAAACCTGAATTTACAGGAAAAATAGGCAGCCTGATGAAAAAACTGCTTCCCGCCGGGTCAATTCTGGGAGCTCCAAAGCCTAAAACGCTGGAAATAATCTTGGATGCAGAAGGCTATGACAGAGGATATTATACCGGAGTATGCGGCTGGTTTGACGGTGAAAGCCTTGACAGCTGCGTGATGATCCGCTTTATTGAAAAAGAAGGCGAAAAGCTTTACTTCAAAAGCGGTGGCGGTATAACCCATATGAGCAAGTTAGAAGACGAATATCAGGAAATGAAAAATAAAATCTATGTCCCAATTCATTGAAAGCATAAAAATAGAAGATCAGGAGATTTTTCTTTTGGAACTCCATCAAAAACGCGTTAACCAGACCTTTGCCCATTTCGGGAAAGAAGGCTCTATTGATCTGGCTAAAATCTTCAAAAATCTAGAACATGATGAAGACGGTCTTTTCAAGCTGAGACTTTCTTACGATCTGGATAAAAGGGTCCGGACTATGATGATTCCTTATGCCATTCCTGAGATACAAAGCTTTCAGCTGGTTGAGAACAACAGCTTCGACTACTCCTTCAAATTTGAAGACCGCAAGGAATTAGACAAGATGAAAATGAAGTCTAAAGCTGAAGAGATCATTATCGTTAAAAATAATCATATCACAGATACTTCTTTTTCCAATATTCTTTTCCTTAAAGGCAAGGACTGGTTTACACCGGCTACCTATCTCCTGAACGGAGTACAGAGACAAAATCTTCTGAAACACAAAAAGATAAAGGAAACAGAAATCACCCTCCAGAACATTAAGCAGTTTTCTCATTTTCAGCTGATTAATGCCCTGAATGACTTTGATGATATGTTTATTTATCCGATTGACAGAATTACGAATCTGCCGGGGAATGAAGAATATCTTGATCTTTAGTTTCCTTTCATGAATTCAAAGTAAGCTTTCTGTACATCTGCACTGTTCTTACCGTACGTATTCACTTCCAGTATTTTAGGCTGTAAATCCGGCTTGAAGAAGTTTT
Source organism: Chryseobacterium sp. MIQD13 (assembly GCF_050496705.1). NCBI lineage: Bacteria > Pseudomonadati > Bacteroidota > Flavobacteriia > Flavobacteriales > Weeksellaceae > Chryseobacterium > Chryseobacterium sp. MIQD13. The sequence continues at coordinate 880,932 of NZ_JBNWAF010000002.1, read as the reverse complement.
CCAGCACACGGTCAAGTGTAGGCTCGTCTTCCACCTTGATGTAGGAAAAGCCGAAGTGTTTTGCCAGATGTTCTGCATGTTTGCGGTGTTTTGTCGCGATAAATTCATCCAGTGTATTTGGATTCGCATTTCCGGGTCCGGGAATAATTTTAAAAATATTCCCTTCACCATTATTGAAAATGATGATTCTTACAAATGGCGGAATATATTGATTCCAAAGCCCATTGATGTCATAGAAAAAACTTAAATCACCTGTAATGAGCAGTGTTGGGTTTGCATTTTTAATAGCAAATCCCATCGCTGTAGAAGTAGAGCCATCTATTCCGCTTGTTCCTCTGTTACAGTATATCCTTCTTTTTCCGAAATCAAATAACTGTGCATATCTGATTGCCGACGAATTACTGAAATGAATATTATAATTTTCAGGAATGGTCTGCGAGGCTTTATTAAAGAAATAAAAATCCGAAAATTCAGCCTTATTCAGAAATTGCTCATGTTTAGCATCCTTTTTATCCCTTAAGACGTCCCAAAGATTAAAATAAGGTCTGGGCTCAAGATTAATGAATTTAAGAAGTTTAGAAAAGAAAACTTCAGGCTTTACCTCTATCTTCTCGGTAAGAGAGAAATAGGTATCCGGCTGCCATACTTCATCCAGATGCCAGTGCTGTTTCGGGCGGGCGTTTCTCAGGAACTGTTTTACTTTCTTGGAAACCACATTCTGACCAACCGTAATCAAAAGGTCGGGAGCATAAGTTTTATAGTCTTCTTCTGTAAAATTAAAGATATATCGGTCGATATGCCTGAAAAACTTCTCATGATGCAGGTTGGAATTAGCTTCGCTCAATACCACTACAGAATGGTTTTTTACCAGCTGTGACAATTGATTTTCCAATTCCGGGCTGTAATCTTTGGTTCCCACAAGAATCATGATCCTTTGGGAAGTATGCCAGTCTGCAACAAGATTTGAAGGAAGCTCATATTCTTTATGCCTGATCGTTTTTTCAACAGTCGGGAAAGAAGGGAGCTCTGAAACCAGGTCATACAATGGTTCTTCCAAAGGAATATTGATATGCACCGGTCCCTGTTTTTCAAAACAAAGCTCAATGGCTTTTTTAATAGTATCAAAATTAATGTCTTCAGCATTCTCTTTACTGTCTTCCAAAAGCTGGAAATCACCATAAGAATGCTGATGAAAAATATCCTTCTGCCTGATCGTCTGTCCGTCAAAAATATCTACAAAATCTGTAGGACGATCGGCAGTGAGGATCAAAAGCGGAACATTCTGATAGAACGCTTCAGTAACCGCCGGGTAATAGTTTGCTACCGCAGAACCACTGGTACATGTTATTGCTACCGGCTTCTTCTCACTTTTGGCCATTCCCATCCCTACAAAAGCTGCACTTCTTTCATCTACAATACTGTAACAGTTAAAAGCATCAAACTCTGAAAAATGAATTGCCAGGGGCGCATTTCTGGATCCCGGGGAAATGATAATGTCTGAAATTCCGTACTGCTGAAGAAGGTGGGCAAGTATCTGAATACTTCTTTTAGAAGAATATTTTTTCATACAGCAAATTTAACTGATAAATAGTTATTTTAGAATCATTTCATTTAAAAAAAATGTAATTTTGTAATTCGTAAATTTCTAAAAATGGATAAAATACCTAGTGTAGACCTGCGTGATTTCCTTTCGGACAACCCGGAACGCAAACAGAAATTTGTAAATGAAATCGGAAAAGCTTATGAAGAAATTGGTTTTGTTGCCTTAAAAGGCCATTTTCTTGATGACAAATTAGTAGATGAACTCTACGGAGAGGTTAAAAACTTTTTTGACCAGCCTGTAGAAACTAAGCAGAAGTATGAAATTCCAGGAATCGGCGGCCAGAGAGGTTACGTAGGATTCGGTAAAGAAACCGCAAAAGGATTCAAAAAAGGGGATTTAAAAGAATTTTGGCACTTCGGACAATATGTGTCTGATGATTCAAAATACAAATCCGAGTATCCTGACAACGTAATCGTTGATGAGCTTCCAAAATTCAACGAAGTAGGTAAAGAAGCCTACCAAATGCTTGAAAAAACAGGCCAGTATGTATTAAGAGCTTTGGCTTTGTATCTTGGTCTGGATGAGTTTTATTTTGACAACAAGATTGCTGAAGGAAACTCTATTTTAAGACCAATCCACTATCCGCCAATTACTCAGGAGCCTGATGATGCAGTAAGAGCTGCTGCTCACGGAGACATTAACCTGATTACTCTATTGATGGGATCTCAAGGAAAAGGCCTTCAGGTTCAGAATCACAACGGAGACTGGATTGATGCAATTGCAGAACCGGATGAATTGATGATCAACGTTGGAGATATGTTGTCAAGACATACCAACAACAAACTGAAATCTACAATTCACAGAGTGGTTAACCCGCCTAGAGAATTGTGGGGTACTTCAAGATACTCTATTCCATTCTTTATGCATCCGGTAAGTGAAATGTCACTGAACGCTCTTGAAAACTGTATAGATGAAAACAATCCGAAATTGTATGAAGATACAACTGCTGGAGAGTTTTTACATGAAAGACTAATTGAATTAGGACTTATCAAGAAGTAACATAAAAGTCAATAATTGATCTGTTGTACTGTGATCACACATCGTGCTCACTTTCAGATTAATTATTGACTTTTAATTTTTAATAGAGATTAATAAAATTTTTTCTCCATTCTATCATATTATTTTAGTTAAAAATATTTTAATTATATTTACTTTACTATCAAATTTTTAATTAAAACAATATGAAAAATTTAAAAAAACTAAACAACAGCCAGCTAAAAAGCATCTCTGGAGCAGGAGGAATTAAACTGCCGGAACCTGAATTCTGTATGTATTACTGCAATGGCACTGTAGTTTGTGCAACCTGCAGCGATGATTTCAAGTGTCCGGATAATACTATGTAAGATTGAAAATCGCAACGAATAAGAAAAACCGCTCCTTTTTGAGCGGTTTTTTGTTTTTTTATTTTAAGCTAAAGCTTGTTTCGGTAAAAGCTGTCGTTAATCGAACAATCTCAACTGCTGATCTTTAGCTCCGGTAAAGTTTGTTGTAGAAAGCTTGGGAAATTCTCTTCCTTCAAAATATTTCTTTCTTCCAATTTTAAATGTATTATGGATCATTTCTGCAATATTCCCCTCTCCCCTCTGTCTTTCAAAATACCTTTTGTCACCCAGTTTTCCGCCACGCATGGAACGGATAAGATTTAAAACCTTTTGTGCCCTGTCCGGGAAACTAGTCTCGATCCATTTTACAAAAACAGGTTCTACCGTATCATTCAGCCTTACCAGCGTATAACCGAAACTTAAAGCTCCGGCATCGGAAATGGCTTTTAAAATAGTAAGCGGCTCATCACTGTTCAGTCCTGGAATGATCGGCGCAACCATTACATGCACAGGAATCTTGTTTTCTGTAAGAATTTCTACAGCTTTCAGTTTATTGGGCGCTGAACTTGTTCTAGGTTCCATTTTCCGCCTGAGATCCTCATTAATGGTAGGAATACTTAGTGAAACGGAAACCAGATTCTGCTCTGCCATAGGTTTTAAAATATCCAGATCCCTCAAAACCAGTGCATTTTTCGTCAGAACATTGACAGGATGTCTGTAATCCAGACACACCTGAAGCAGTTTTCTGGTGATCTCAAACTGTCTTTCTGCAGGCTGATAGCAGTCGGTATTTCCGGATAGAAGAATAGGTGCGGGTTTATAGCCTCTTTTCTGAAAAAATTTCTCCAATAATTCGGGAGCATTTTTCTTCACCATGATCTTTCTTTCAAAATCAATTCCTGCACTGTAGCCCCAATATTCATGGGTCGGTCTTGCAAAACAATAGGAACATCCATGCTCGCAGCCCTGATACGGATTCATGGAATATTCCATGGGAAGATCCTCACTTTTCACCTGATTTACAATGGTTTTAGGGAAAACTTCCGTAAAAGAGGTCTTTACAGTCTCGAGATCTTCATCATCCGGCTCATAGGTATACCTGTCGAAACGATTGACCACGTTTCGCTGTGCACCCTGTCCTTTTATGAAATTTTCGTTCTGCATTACAATGTAAAATTAGAATGGTTTTTTTATAAAATAATAAGTTTTAACACTAAGTTATCCACAAAAAATCCGGTCCCTTCAAAGGAACCGGATTTCAACATAATTAAAATATATTTTTTTACTACTTCAGTGCATAAAATTCCACTCCATGATATTCATCTTCGTGGGTTTTTCCATCAAAATGTCTGTGATAATCTGAGTAAGTATCACTATATTTTTTATCTTTTTTAGTCAATATCTTTTTTATTCCAATTAAGCTTAATACTGCCAAAAGACCAACTCCCCCTGCCAGTAAAACTCCAACTTCTCTTTTCATATTTTGTCCGATTTATTAACGTAGCTATTGCAAAAAGTATACCTATTTTATTTTTTTGAATTATAAATTTTGTTAACATTAAGCTTTATTTCAATGAAAGATGTAATTGTCTTTTTATTTAAATTTACCCAATCAATGGTTTAATTATTGTAGTACTTCTAAAAAAATAATATTATGGATAATTCAGAAAACATGGACAGGATGACAACGTTGAGCCAAGTCATGAATACACTTTCAGAAAGAGGAATACAGAGAGAATTCAGAATGAATGCAGCTTGTGAAATGAAGTTTGAAAATTCAGAAAAAGTATATCAGCCCTCCGAGTTGACCATTTTAAAAACTTATCGCTTTGAAGGTGACAGCAATCCGGATGACAATGCTGTTTTGTATGTGGTAAAGGACAATGCCGGAAACCGAGGCATGATTATAGACTCTTACGGGGCAGACAGCAATTATCCGGGTGAAAAATTTGATGAATTCCTAAGAGACATTCCCGTTCAGGAAAGTGATGAATTCAACTTTTAATATTCAGAAATCAAGATAAATTTTCAAGATATATCCCGGAGCTATTCAGTTTCGGGCTTTTCTTTTTTCTTAAAGACATTTTTCAGGAAGCCTTTCTTTTCCTTTTTCTCTTCTTGTGGTTTAGGCTCTTCCTTCTTCGCTTTGATGTCCTGTTTCAGCTCTTTTACGGTTTGTTTTACATCTTTTACCGAGGAAACAGCACTTTTTACGGTCTTCTCAGTTTTATCGACATTTTTACCTATCAATGTTTTTTTCAGCCCCTGCTCTATTCCTTTCCAGAAAAGATTGAAAAATGATTTTGTAGGATCCCGCTCAACATTCTCCACAGCAACAGCTTCCGGAAACCTTCCGGAATCAGATCTGATAAAAAGATTGGCAACAGCTGTCAGAACTCCCTTTTTCTCATGATTATTCTTATTCAGAACAGCAATTTTCAATTCTTTATGTCTCAGGTTAAATGTTCCGATGAGCCCCGCAGGGTTTCCTTTAAAATTAAACAGCATTTCCTGAATTGTTCCCGAGGTAGCCGTCACATGAAGGTAAGGCCTGATAAACGGATTGATCCCACCTGCAGGAAGATTGGAGGTTTTCCCGGAAATTGAAAACCGGTCATTCTGATCTGCCACATCAAAATTCCAGTTCACAGAAAGCGGAGCCAGATTCATAAACGAACAATCGATCTTGATATCAACTTTTGTCGGTTTTCCTTTTGTTTTTGCTGAATTCAGGTTTTTAACGTTCATATTAAAATGACTGAACGTTAGTTTTCCCGGTCCTGCACTTTCCGGAGTATCTTCTTCGTAGACCAGAACAGAGTTTTTCAGGTCAAGATTATTAACCGTCATCGGAATTTTTATAGAACGGAGCAGCCTGGAATATAGAGGTTTCACTTTAGGATCATCATTCGGGATTTTGCTTCTGAAAATATTGGCGTCTGCAGCGAGAACGGCAATATTCGATGCATTAATTGATTTATTATCCGAAAACAGATCCCATGTTCCATCTGCCGTTATCTGTGCAACTTTAATGTCATAAAGGTCACGTTCAACAGGGATCATCCTGATAAACTGAGCTCTCGAAACAAGAGGTTTCATCGCAAAATTATTAACCTGAATTTTATTTTTATTCAGTTTTAAAAGTCCGGCACTTAAATTATAAAACTTGGTTTTATAGGCAAAATTCCTGGTGGTCAGAAAATAGTCTTTAACTTTAAAGGAGAGTCCCTGATTATCAGGCTTCCTTTCTATTTCAATGGCATTAACAGTTGCATTAAGATCATGAAAAGCCAGTGGCTGTGTTCCTTTATCATACACAATATCAGAATTTTTAACTGTCATTTTCCTGATTATTACTGACTGTACAATTCTTGGGCGGGAATTTCTTTTTACTTTATTTTCTCTCGCTTTGATGGTTCCCTTTATATTTTCAACAAGGACATCTTTGAGATCCAGATTAAGCTTTTTATCAATAAATTCAAACTTATTGATGTTAAATGCAATATGGTCGGTTTTCAGATCCATCGAACCATTTCCCTCTGTGGCACTTCCGGGGGACACCGCCAGGTTATGGACTTCACCACTTTTAGGATTTAATGCAAAATTCCCAACCTTTAAATTCCGGTGATTGGAATATTGTATATCTTTTCCTGAAAAATGAAAATCTTTATATCCTACAGGAATTACCTCTGCTGCAGTCACTTTATCAAATTTCAGCTGACTGACTTTTATATTTAATGTTTTCGCAGAAAGCAACCGGCTTCCGTCCGGCTTATTGATGATTACTGCAGCATTATTGAGCTTTATATCTTCCAGATTCACCTCAAAATTCATCTTTTTCTCTGTCTTTTTAGGTTTTATACCGGTATTATAGACAGTAAGAACAGGATTTTGGAAATCTGCATTGGTCAGTGAAATTTTATTTTTTTCTAAAACAATGTCTTTAAAATCCATTTTAGGAATGGAAAATTCGAAAAGTTTTGTTTTTTGAGGATAAAATCTTTTAAACTGATTAAAATTCACAAGGGGAATCAGGCGAAAATTCCCGACCGACATCTGTCCGTCTTTTGTACTAATCGTACTGATTGTAATAGCATATACATTATCCGGGCGGAAGAAAAAATTCTTTCCTTTAATGTCGTACTTGTCAAAAACCACCGGAAGCTTATCTTCTACGGACTCTTCAGTCATCTGGAGATTTTCTACGAAAAGATCAAGCTCCTGAACAGACAAAAATTTCTGTCTGGTATGTTTGAACACATTAATTGTCCCTTTATTGATCCTTATATTTTCAAACAGAACAGGATTTCGTTTTTTCCCGGTTTTCCGGTCGACAGGCTTTGCGAGACTTATATTTAAATTAGGTTTTGCCAGCAAAAGATCTGATGAACTGATTCTTTTATTAAAAACAGCATCATAAATTCCGAAACGACTGATTTTCAAGGTGTCAATTGTTCCCTGAAGACCAATAACATCAGTATTCTGAGGGTTTTTACTGTTTACCGTTATTCCTGACACGAATATATTTCCCGAGCCAAGGTCTACATCCAGTGTTTTATAAGAAACTTTATAATCGGTATTATTTTTAATATAATCGGGAAGACGGGTTTTGAGCCAAAAATTTAACCCGAAGTTTGCCAGCAGGAAAATTACCAGCAAAACACCGAGACTTATCAGTAAGTTTTTAACCCATTTTTTCATTCATGTGAAAATCTTACTTTAAATATAGTATTAATTTTTCACATCCAATTCAATTACATAGCCTTCATGACCTCTTACATTCATAAAATCTCCACCGGCAAAACTGAGATACTGCCCTTTAATACCTGTAAGTTTTCCGGTAAATTCAGGTTTTTTATCTAAGGTAAAAGAGTTTACTTTTGCAGGTTTCTCAAAAGGATAATCGAATTTCCACAGACTTTCTCCTTCACTGTAGAACTTCTGAAAATCTTCAGGAAAATATTGTCTGATCTTCTGCTGGAAATCGGCAAGATCCATTTCACCCTCAAAATCATCCTGAAGCATTTTTTTCCAGTTTGTTTTATCAGGAAGATGTTCTTTTAGGGCAACTTCTATCATTCCGGCTTCGTAACGGTTTTCAGTTCTGGCAATAGGAAGGGCGAAAGTGGCTCCCTGATCAATCCATCTTGTTGGGATTTGGGTATTTCTCGTCACTCCAACCTTTACATCACCGGTATAGGCAAGATAGACCGTGTGGGGCTGCAGCTGAATTTGTTTTTCCACTTCCAGATCACGTTCAGCAACGCCTAAATGCGCTGTGGAAAGCTCAGGACGGATAATTGTATCACTGGCATAAGGACTTTCAAAGAAACAGTTCTTACAAAATCCCATTCTGTAGATCGGTTTACTTTCGCCACAATTAACACATTGAAATCCTACGTGTTTTATCGTTAATTCCTTTCCAAACAATTCATTCATGTGGATAAGATCCCCTGCAAGATTAAGATAATATTGAATAGGTTGATCATTGAAGCTCGTCATCTTTAAAATTTGCCCTTGAAACTGCATACTGTTTATATTACTTTTTTAAGTAAATTTAATGATTATATTTTCAAAAAGTAAATTTATATTTTTGTGCCATTAAAAAACCACAAATGACTTATCTTGTAACTGGAGGAAGCGGCTTTATCGGGTCTCATTTAATAGAACGATTATTAAGAAATGGACATTCTGTCATAAACGTTGACAATTTTGATGATTTCTATAATTATCAGATAAAAATTAAAAATACATTAGAGTCTATTGACAAAATTCCGGATTTTGAGTTTTCGGACAAAGAGGCCGATATCAGACATCTGGCCGACATATCCCGGTCAGATAACTACCAGCTGTATTATCAGGATATCCGTGATAAAAAGGGACTTGAAACCATTTTTAAAAATCATAACATAGATCTTGTTATCCATCTTGCGGCACTTGCAGGAGTGCGTCCATCCATTGAAAGACCCTTGGAATATGAGGAAGTAAATGTGCGCGGAACCATGAATCTTTGGGAGATTTGCAGAGAATTCAATGTTACAAAATTTGTATGTGCGTCTTCATCAAGTGTTTACGGAAACAATGAAAAAACACCTTTTGCAGAAACAGATAATGTAGACCGTCCTATTTCACCTTATGCCGCCACCAAAAAAAGCAGTGAGGTTTCAGGCCATGTTTATCACAGCCTGTATCATATAGACATGATCCAGCTAAGATTTTTTACAGTATACGGTCCAAGGCAGAGACCTGATCTTGCCATTCACAAATTTACAAAACTGATCTCTGAAGGCCAGGAAATTCCGTTCTATGGTGACGGAAATACGGCAAGAGATTATACTTATATTGATGATATTATTGATGGAATTACCAAATCAATTCTTTATTTAGAAGCTCATTCCAACGTTTATGAGATCATAAATCTCGGAGAAAGCGAGGTGATTACTTTATCGGAAATGCTGAGCACAATAGAAACCACCCTGGGAATTTCTGCCATTAAAAAAAATCTGCCAATGCAGCCCGGAGATGTCCAGAAAACCAATGCAGATATTACAAAAGCCAAGACATTAATTGGCTACAAACCAGACACAGACTTCCAAAATGGCATAAAAAAATTTGTGGAATGGTTTTTGAGAAAATGACATCATGTAAGTTGTTGGCGCAGCTGTAATCCAGTCTATGACGGACAATGAACAAAAATTAATCAAAAAGAATTGAAAATCAAGTATAAATAAAGCGTATAATATAAGCTAATTTTATACTTTTGCAAAAAAATTAGAAAATTATGTACTGGACATTAGAATTAGCCTCATACCTAAGTGACGCACCTTGGCCAATGACAAAAGCAGAACTTATTGACTATGCAATCAGAACTGGTGCACCAATGGAAGTAGTTGAAAACCTTCAGGCAATTGAAGACGAAGGAGAAATCTATGAATCTATCGAAGAGGTTTGGAGTGATTATCCTACCGACGAGGATTTCCTTTGGAACGAAGACGAATATTAATGAAAGCAATAAGCTTTGAGCGTCACGCTTAGAGCTTTTTTGCCCTTTTTTATATATAACATTCACACGATAAGCGTGTCAGTAAAACGCTTAAAGCATATTGTTTTAAGCATAAAGCAAAAAATTTATGAGTTTTTTAAACAAAGTTCTTAAAGGGTTTTTGGGAGACAAAAAAGCGCAGGACCTAAAAGAAGTAAAAAAAGTTGTAACAAAAATCAAAGCTGTTGAGCCTAACATTCAGCAATTGTCTGATGATGGTTTGAGGGGAAAAACTGCCGAGTTTAAAGAAAATATTAAATCTGCAACCAGCAAAATAACAGCTCAAATAGAACAAGTACAAGAGCAGATAAAAAACTCAACAAACGTTGATGAAAAAGAGGCTCTTTTCGCAAAGATTGAGACTCTTAAAAAAGAATCATACGAAATTGAAGAAAAAGTTCTTCTACAAATTCTTCCCGAAGTTTTTGCTCTTGTAAAAGAAACCGCAAGAAGATGGGCACAGAATGGAGAGATCCGTACTACAGCAACTGAGTGGGACAGGCAACTGGCCGCTGCAGGTAAAGATTTCGTAGAGATCCAGGGAGATACTGCCGTTTGGAAAAACTCATGGGATGCAGCCGGAACGCCTGTTAACTGGGATATGGTCCATTACGATGTTCAGTTTATCGGAGGGGTTATTCTTCACAGCGGTAAGATTGCCGAAATGGCAACCGGTGAAGGTAAAACTTTGGTAGGAACGCTTCCTATTTTCTTAAATGCTCTTCCGGGAAGAGGAGTTCACGTAGTAACTGTAAACGACTATCTTGCAAAAAGAGACTCGGCGTGGATGGGACCTCTTTACCAGTTCCACGGAATGTCGATCGACTGTATCGATAATCACCAGCCGAACTCAGACGGAAGAAGAAAAGCATACAACTCAGATATTACTTACGGAACAAACAACGAATTCGGTTTCGATTATCTGAGAGATAATATGGTGACTTCACCTACGGAACTTGTGCAAAGAGAATTAAACTTTGCTATTGTTGACGAGGTTGACTCCGTATTGGTAGATGACGCAAGAACACCATTGATTATTTCAGGTCCGGTTCCTCAGGGAGACAGACAGGAATTTGATGTTCTTAAACCTTCTATCGACAGAATTGTTGAAGTTCAGAAAAAAACAGTTTCTGCGATCTTTAATGAAGCGAAAAAATTAATCGCTGCAGGAAACAATAAAGAAGGAGGATTCAAGTTGCTTCAGGCTTACAGAGGTCTTCCTAAAAACAGACAGTTAATCAAATTCTTATCGGAAAGCGGAAACAGAGCATTGCTTCAGAAAGTTGAGGCACAATACATGCAGGACAACAACCGTGATATGCCGATCGTAGATAAAGACCTTTACTTCGTAATCGAAGAAAAGAACAATCAGGTTGACCTTACAGACAAAGGTGTTGAATACATGTCTCAAGGGAATTCTGATGCTAACTTCTTTGTTCTTCCGGATATCGGAACAGAAATCGCTGAAGTTGAAGCTAAGAATTTAACCAAAGAAGAAGAATTTGAAGCTAAAGAAAAACTTTTCTCCGAATTTGCTGAAAAATCTGAGCGTGTACATACCATGAGCCAGCTGTTAAAAGCATATACATTATTTGAAAAAGATGATGAATATGTAGTAATAGACGGTGAAGTAAAAATCGTTGACGAGCAGACAGGCCGTATCATGGAAGGAAGACGTTATTCAGACGGTCTTCACCAGGCAATCGAAGCTAAAGAAAATGTAAAGATTGAAGCTGCTACACAAACATTTGCAACAGTAACGCTTCAGAACTATTTCCGTATGTACAACAAACTTGCGGGAATGACGGGTACTGCTGAAACTGAAGCAGGCGAACTTTGGGAGATCTACAAACTGGACGTTGTGGTAATTCCTACCAACCGTCCTATTTTAAGACATGACAGACAGGATTTAGTTTTCAAAACTAACCGTGAAAAATATAACGCTGTAATTGAGGAAATTGAAAAACTAACAGCGGCACAAAGACCTGTCCTTGTAGGTACCACTTCTGTTGAAATTTCTCAGTTGCTTTCCAAAGCGCTTCAATTAAGAAAAATTCCACACCAGGTATTGAATGCGAAGCTTCACAAAAAAGAAGCAGAAATTGTTGCCGGAGCAGGACAGCCGGGAGTTGTAACAATTGCAACGAACATGGCTGGTCGTGGTACGGATATCAAGCTTTCCAAAGAAGTAAAAGAAGCCGGAGGTTTAGCCATTATCGGTACGGAAAGACATGATTCAAGACGTGTAGACAGACAGCTTAGAGGTAGAGCGGGACGTCAGGGAGACCCGGGTAGCTCTCAGTTCTATGTATCTCTTGAAGATAACCTGATGCGTTTGTTCGGTTCCGAAAGAATCGCTAAAATGATGGACAGAATGGGTCATAAGGAAGGTGAAGTAATTCAGCACTCCATGATCAGCAAATCCATTGAAAGAGCTCAGAAAAAAGTAGAGGAAAACAACTTCGGAATCAGAAAGAGACTTCTTGAATATGATGATGTAATGAACAAGCAGCGTGATGTAATCTACAAGAGAAGAAAGAATGCTCTATTTGGTGATCACCTGAAGTATGATATTACAAATATGATCTTCGATGTTTCCAATTCTATTGCTGCCAAAGGAAAAGCTACCGGAAACTATAAAGATTTCGAATTCGATATCATTAAGTATTTCACTATGGAATCCCCTGTTTCTGAAAACGATTTCAAGAGCAAGCAGGTTCCGGAATTAACGGATATCCTTTTCAAGGCAGCTCAGGAAGATTACAGAATGAAGCTGAACTTACTGAAAGAGAAATCATTCCCTATCATTGAGAATGTATATCAGAATCAGGGTTCAATGTTCAAAATGATCCAGGTTCCTTTCACAGACGGACATAAGACAATGACTATTGTTGCTGATCTTAAAGAAGCATATGACACTCAGTGTGAAAGCCTGATCAATGATTTTGAAAAGAACATCACTTTATCAATCATTGATGAAAACTGGAAACTTCACCTTCGTGAAATGGACGACCTGAGGAGATCTTCGCAGGGTGCCGTTTACGAACAGAAAGATCCGTTGGTAATCTACAAACAGGAATCATTCCACTTATTCAGTGAAATGGTAGACAAAATGAACAAAGAAATTATTTCTTTCTTATATAAAGGAGAAATTCCGGCTTAAGAAATCAATAATAAAATCTCATAAAAACCCCGCTTCAGCAATGTCTGAAGCGGGGTTTTGTTATTCATCACCTAACAATTTCATGATAAATATCAATTTGATTATTTATTTAGAACAATTAAAAACAATATATTTGCAGGAAATTTGACTTATTCATGAAAAATGTACTGATCTGTGCCTCAATGTTAGGTTCTATATTGAGTTATGCTCAACAAAAAGATACTATAAAATCTAATGATATCGAAGAAGTTGTTGTCAGCGGAAGATATTATCAGAAATATAAACTTAACGAAGTTTCAGGCTCGTTAAGGCTTCAGACCCCAATCATTGAACTTCCACAGAATGTACAGTCTATCAGTGGCCAGGTTTTGAATGACCAGATCACGTTGAATATGTCCGAAGGGATTGTCCGTAACGTAAGTGGTGCCAGAAAAGTAGAACACTGGGACAATGTTTACTCCAATGTATTCATGAGAGGAGCAAGCATCGCTACTTATATGAACGGAATGAATGTTTCTTCAACGTGGGGACCTATCAATCCGGATGCGTCTATTATTGACAGAATAGAATTCGTAAAAGGACCTGCCGGTTTCATGGGATCTATGGGCGATCCAGCCGGATTTTATAATGTGGTTACTAAAAAACCAACCGGAAAATTTGCCAACAGCGTAAGATTCACCACAGGAAGTTATAATCTTTTCAGAGGAGAAGCTGACCTTGACGGAGTTATCATTAAAAACGGAGTATTAGATTACCGTCTGAATTTAATGGGAAGTTCAAACAAATCCTGGTCAGAAAATGACAAGACAAGCAAAATAATCATCGCTCCGTCTATCACATTCAGACCTACCAAAACAACTACGTTTACAGCACAGTACAATTATCAGTATCTGAAATTCAGTCAACCGGGTGCCTACTTAATGTCCAATGACGGCTATGCTTCATTAAATGTTCATACCAACTTTAATGATCCGAATTTCAAAAAAACAGAAGTAAAAGACAAGAGTTTATTCCTAACCTTAGATCAGAAATTATTCAAGGACTGGGTCTGGAGCACGCAATATGCTTATATGGATATGAATTATGACGGCGGTTCATGGTGGGGCGGCTTCTATGGCTCAGATCCGAAAATTCTAAGCAGATCTTTAAGCAACTGGCAGGCTCTCGGAAAAAACAATATATTCCAAACTTATGTGAGAGGAAGTTTACAAACAGGAAATATTACTCATAAAATCATTGCCGGATTCGATTATGGAAATAGAAAATACCAGGCAGACTTCTCCTATTTAGGGGATGGAGGATCTATTGATATTTATAATATTGTTTACGGGGTTAATCCAAATACACTGCCTAATGAAAGTGCTTACTATCTAAATAGAAATGCTGATTATTATAATGATCAGGGTGTAAAATATACTTCTTACTATGCTCAGGATCAAATAGAAATGTTTAATAATAAGTTGCGTATTACACTTGCAGGAAGATATACCAGCGGAACAACATTCTCGGGGTATCCTAATTTAGATCCAATAAAAGCAGATCAAGCCGGAGAATTTACTCCAAGAGTCGGAGTGAGCTACTCTATTATGAAAGACTTTTCAGCTTACGGAGTGTATGACAAAACATTTGTTCCTCAGTCTGCAATAGGGATTGGCGGCTCCTCAATCACAGACCCGTTCAAAGGGCAGAATATTGAATTCGGAGTGAAAAAAGATTGGTTTGGCGGCAAGTGGAATTCTACTTTTGCAGTTTATGAAATCAGAAGAAAAAATATTCTGGTAGCCGGAAATGCTAACGATAATAATGGTAATGCCTTTATGATTGCAACTGGAGAACAGAGAGCAAGAGGTTTTGAAGCTGATATTAAAGGAGAAATCACAAAAGGATTAAATGTAGTAATAAACTATGCTTATACAGATGCCAAAACAATTAAAGATACCGATGCTAGCAAAATAGGGTTACAATCTCCCGGAAATGCCAAAAATGTACAGAATACCTGGTTAAGCTACAGGTTTGAAAACGGTAATCTGAAAGGATTCGGTATTTCAGCAGGATATCAGTATCAGGGAGGCAGACAATCATGGTTCGGGACAACCGCAAAATATGATCAGAGCTTGGAAGATTATTTTGACACCAACTTCGGTATTTCTTATACAGCTAAAAAATTCGATATCAATTTATTGCTGAATAACGTTCTGAACAGAAAGCTTTATAGCGGCTACAGGTCAGATGATGGTTCATATGCATGGATCTACAATGCTCCGCGTAACTGGAGATTGTCAATCGGATATAAATTTTAAATAATTAAAGTTAGCCTCTCCGGAGGTTAACTTTTTTCTATGAAGAAAAAGCACCACCATAAAAAGAAAATTTCTTTTACAATGAAATGGTCTGCCAAACTGCATCTGTGGTTTGGTTTATCTGTTGGTATCATAATTTTTATTGTTGCTTTGACTGGAACAATGTATGTTTTCAAGGACGAAATACAGAATGTTCTCAGAAAAGATGCTATTTATATAAAAGCAGGAACTATTCAGCAAGCTCCTCTTTCCATTGAAATCCTTAAAGAAAAGGTTACTTTGGAAATGAATGAAAAATATCCTGTCAGCTCCATTGAAATCCCTTTGGATAAAAACAAATCCTACGAGTTTCTTTATTACGAAAAGAATAAAAAAGCATGGAACTATTTTGATGAAGTGCTTATCAATAAGCTGGTTTATGTTAATCAATACACTGGAGAAATTACAGGAATTTATAATGAAAAATATGACCTATTTCCCATTTTAAAAGCCATTCACTGGAGTTTACTCTTAAAATCGGATTGGGGTAAATATGTTGTAGGAATTCCTACGGTATTATTCATCTTCATGCTGATAACAGGAATTATTTTATGGTGGCCAAAGAACAAAAAAGCAAGAAAAGGGAGATTCTGGTTCAGTTGGGAAAATGTAAAAACATGGAAACGAAGAAACTATGACCTTCATAATGTATTAGGATTTTATGCTTCATTTTTAGCTCTGTTAATAAGCATTACAGGGATCTATTTTGCCTATCCGTATGTGAAAAATGTATTCAATCTTACATTATCAGGCTCACTTGAACTGCCGAAAGAAAAAGAGATAAAATCTCCTGATTCCCTTATGGCAAAAAGCAGTTCGGTTTTTGACCTTACAGCACAGGAAACCAGAAAATTGTATCCCTCATCTTCCAGTTTTAGAATTCCACTGAACGGAAAAAATAAAAAAGGAAAAGAATTAAAAAATATCCCGGTTACCGTATATGGGCAGGACGGGCGCTTCAGTGAAAGAAATACGCTGGTCTTTGATAAATACTCAGGAAAACTTCTGGCAGAGAAACCTCATCAGAAACTGAGCAGTGCCGAAAAATATGCCAATGCCAACTATGATATCCATACAGGATCTTATTTTGGGCTGTTCGGAAAAATTCTATGGTTCATCACCGGGCTCATCTGTACCTCGCTCCCAGTCACAGGATTTTTGGTATGGTGGGGAAAACAAAAGAAACAAGGAAAGAAAATATAATGAAAAAAGCGCTTTTATCAGCCGCATTCTTAGGGTCGGCAACAGTTTTTGCCCAGGTTAAAGACAGCCTGCAGACCAATAATGTGGATGAAGTTGTAATGACTGCTTCCAGAAAAAAAGAAAACATTAAAGAAATACCAAGCTCGGTAACTGTTGTCGCAGAAAAGCAGATCCAGTCCCAGCTGACCGTGAATTCCGATATTACCAGCATTCTTCAGTATACAGTTCCCAGTTTAGGAACTAATTCCGGACAAACGTCCAATACAGGACAAACTTTAAGAGGCCGTCAGGTTCTTGTTCTTATTGACGGGATTCCTCAGTCTACACCACTAAGGAATGGGGCAAGAGACATCAGAAGCATTGACCCTTCCGTTATTGAAAGAATTGAAGTAATCAAAGGAGCTTCCTCTATCTACGGAAACGGTGCAGATGGCGGGATTATCAACTATATCACCAGAAGAAGCCAGACTGATAAAAAAATTTCCGGACTTACCCAGGTTGGTTTTACAGGCCAGCCGTATGGCGGAACTCTGGGAGTAAGAGCCAGCCAGCTGCTATCCGGGAAAGTTAATAAATTTGATTACGTTTTCTCCCTTGCCTATGAAAGAACAGGCTACATGAAAGATGCCGATGGTGTATACCTTACACCAACATACAGCACAGCAAAAATGGATAACTATAACGGAATGCTTAAAATAGGTTATAACATCAACAATGACCAGAGAATTGAAGCTTCTTATATAGGATATTCCTCCAGATCAGATCTTAACCTGGGCTTAAGAACCGGTAAATACGGATTTACTCCAACCATTGGGGAAGGAGAAGGAAAAGGGCTTGAAACCACACCTCAGGGAACACCGAGAAACCATAATTTAAGAATCAACTATGACAACCAGAATCTTTTCTGGGGATCCACATCGTTGAATTTCAATGCATATATGCAGGATTTCAGAACGGTTTACGGATATAGTGATACATTTTTGGGAGGTGGACAATCCAATGTAATTTCCAAAAAATACGGAGCCAGATTCAATTTTGATACAAGGCTTTGGAATGCTGCAAACTCCCAGGGTGAAATCATGTACGGAATGGATATTCTTAATGACCAGACGGTTCAGAAGCTTGAAGACGGACGTTACTGGACTCCTGATATGAATATGACCAACTTAGCACCTTTCGTATTGGTAAAAATTGATCTGCTTAAAAAACTGACCATTAAAGGAGGACTCCGTTACGAAAACATGAGTGTTAAGGTTGGAGATTTCAATACCCTTTCTTCCATTAAAAGTGACGGAACTTTCACAACAAGCATTTTCGTTACCGGTGGAATGCTGAAATATAATGCTTTAGTAGCCAATTTAGGAGTACGTTACAATATTGAGCCGTTCGTTAACCTGTTCGGAAGCTTTTCACAATCCTATTCTATTAACGAACTAGGAAGGATTCTGAGAACATCAACTCAGGGAACGATTCAAAATCTTGAGACCAAACCTATCATCGTCAACAACTATGAATTTGGTGCAACAGGACAGATTTCAAAATGGATTAATTACGAGGTTACCTCTTATGTAAGTACTTCAAAACTGGGAGCTTCTTTTGTACAAAGTGCAGACAGGGCTTTAACTATCCAGAGATCTCCGGAAATTGTTTACGGTGTTGAAGGATTCCTACATTTTACTCCTGCAAGATGGATCAATTTCGGAGGAAGTTACAGTTGGATGGAAGGAATTACTTCCATTAAAGACGATGGAGATTATTCTGCAAAAATCAATAACAGCCGTATTTCAGCACCTAAAGTCCTTGCCTATCTTCAGGTGAAGCCAATACATTCTTTGTCTCTGGGACTGGATATGCTGCATGCTTTTCAGCAGGACAGATTTGAACCTAATGCTAAAACCGGATTGTTTGTATACGGAGAAGGTTATGTTCCTGCATATACTGTTTTCAATTTTAAATCCAGCTACGAGGTTAATAAAAACTGGAAGGTATCTTTAGGAGTTGAGAACGTCTTCAACAGAATGTATCAGCCTGCCATTGCATGGTGGTCCGCACGTGACAGTGAATTCGTGAATTCACCGGGGACAAGAGGGACTTTAATGCTTGAATATAAATTTTAATTAATCTAAATAAAAAGTTAAACCTATCTTTGCAAGACTTTGAACTGCGATAT
Organism: Chryseobacterium sp. MIQD13; assembly: GCF_050496705.1. Classification (NCBI taxonomy): domain Bacteria; kingdom Pseudomonadati; phylum Bacteroidota; class Flavobacteriia; order Flavobacteriales; family Weeksellaceae; genus Chryseobacterium; species Chryseobacterium sp. MIQD13. The sequence continues at coordinate 862,090 of NZ_JBNWAF010000002.1, read as the reverse complement.
GAAGAAAAAACATCATCATAAGAAAAAGCCGGGCTTCTTTAAAAAATGGACTGCGAAACTGCATTTATGGTTTGGTCTGGGAATTGGTTTTCTGATCTTTATCATTTCTATTACAGGGGCTTTGTATGTTTTTAAAGATGAAATAGAAAATATTACCAGAAAAGATGTCATCTATCATAACGAGCAGAATATAGAGCAAAAACAGGTTCTTCCTATCCGGATAATGGAAAAATCTGTTGCAGAGCAAGTTAAAGAAAAATATCCTGTCCATTGGGTAAATATTCCAATAGATAAAAAGATGTCATACATATTCTATTGGTATGAACATAAGCCGGATGCCTGGAATTATTTTGATGAGTTTCCTATCTATAAAGCCGCTTACGTAAACCCTTACACCGGAAAAGTTCTCAGAACATACGATGAAAAGAACGGTTTTTTCAATATTGTAAAAATGATCCACTGGAGCTTTTTACTGAAACAGGACTGGGGAACTTATGTTGTAGGAATTCCTGTGATTATCTTCGTCATCATGCTTATTACCGGAATTGTTCTGTGGTGGCCAAAAAATAAAGCCGCAAGGAAGCAGCGTTTTGCCTTTAAATGGAAAAACATCAAAAGCTGGAAAAGAAAGAATTATGACCTTCACAATGTGCTGGGCTTTTATTCATCCATATTTGCTTTGATCTTTGCAGTTACAGGACTGTTTTATGCCTTCTTTGTTGTACAGGCAATGATCTATGTGATATTTTCCGGTGGAGAAACAAAATATCCGGATTTCTCCCACATCAAAACAAAAGCTCCCATAGAATTAAGAACAGAAGGAACGCTGGATAAAATCATCAATACCGTTAATCAGAAATATCCTGATGCTTTTGGTTTTGCCATTGACCTTGGCCATGAGCATATGGATGATCACGAACATCCTAACTTTGAAGTCTACGTAAAACACCTTTCCTATTCTTATCACAAAAGCAGCAGCCTGATCTTTGATGAAAACTCAGGAGAGCTTCTTCATACCCATGATCCTAAGGATAAAAACTTCGGCGAAAAAACAGTAAGTGCCAATTATGATATTCATGTCGGAGCCATTTTAGGACTTCCTACAAAGATCATCGCATTTATTGTCAGTCTTATATGTGCATCCTTGCCGGTAACCGGATTTATGATCTGGTGGGGAAGAAGAAAGAAGAAACCGGTAAAAACAGTTTAAAAGTTTTTTAAATAAAAGTTTTGTTAATAATCCATTAATTCAATCTTTTTTATAATTTTAACCCCTTAGAATTTATAAATAGGAAATGTCATTAATAGATTTATCAAAACAAGTTGCTCTAGGAATTGATATCGGCGGCACGAATACAAAGTTCGGAGTAGTAAACCATCGTGGTGAAGTCCTTGAAAAAGGAAGCCTGAGAACCGATGAGTACGAGAAAGTGGAAGATTTTATCGATGCTTTATATAAACAGGTTCAACCCCTGATTGAAAAACACGGTACAGAAAAAAACTTTGACGGAATTGGTGTAGGTGCTCCCAACGCCAACTATTATAAAGGGACCATTGAGCAGGCTCCCAATTTACCGTGGAAAGGTTTAGTTCCTTTCAGCGAAATGATGAAAGCCAAATTCAACCTGCCGTGTACCATTACCAATGACGCCAATGCAGCAGCACTTGGAGAAATGCTTTTCGGAGCAGCGCGTGGAATGAAGGATTTCATTATGATTACCCTGGGAACAGGTGTCGGCAGCGGAATTATTTCCAATGGAAGCCTGATTTACGGTCATGACGGATTTGCCGGAGAATTAGGCCACACTATTGTAAAACCAGGCGGAAGAAAGCACTGGAGCACTGGATCTGAAGGAAGCCTGGAAGCTTATGCATCTGCTACGGGAATTTCCATCACAGCTAAAAAAATGAGAGCCGAATTTCCTGAATCCATGTTAAATCAATATCCGGAAGAATCCATTAACTCAAAAACGGTGCATGAATGTGCATTGCAGGGAGATCCAACATCTATTGAGGTTTTCAGATATACGGGACAGAAACTGGGCGAGGCTCTTGCGAATTTCGTGATGTTTTCTTCACCTGAAGCCATTCTTTTATTTGGCGGAGTGATCAAAGCCGGTGATTTCATTCTGAAACCTGCAAAACTTCATATGGAAAGAAACCTTCTCCCAATCTTTAGGAATAAAGTAAAACTGGTTTTTAGTGAGCTTGACGAAGCAGATGCTGCCATTCTTGGAGCAAGTGCTTTAGTTTGGGAAAAATAACTGAAATCAATATTCAAAATAAATAAAAGCATTCTTTTTAGGATGTTTTTTTTTATTAGATCAATTTTCCCACAGATTTCACAGATTTACACGGCTGATTACGCTAAATAATTTTTATAGATAAAGAATGTAAACAAGAAAACACAAAGCTCTGTGTAAATCTGTGAAATCCGTGGGAATAAAAAATTCTCTTCTCTTTCAATCCAATTCCATCCACAGCACTTCATCAATCACCCCTCATCTGTAATTGAAAAACCAGAATTAATTCTGCTTTAAATCATTGGATTTCTCTGATAAAATGAGAAAGTTTTTCTTACTTTTGATAGGTTTTTCAATGCTTTAACTGAAAAGCAACAAATAAATAAACAACTACAATGGACAATAATAATTTAGAGCAGATCACATTCGGAGGCGGATGCTTCTGGTGTGTGGAAAGCTGCTTCAATATGCTGAAAGGAGTACAATCTGCTGTCTCAGGATATTCCGGTGGTCACAAAGATAATCCGACTTATGAAGAGGTATGTACAGGAGAAACCGGGCACGCAGAAGTGGTACAGATCACTTTTGATCCAAAAATCATTTCTTATGCCCAGCTGATGGATGTATTTTTCTTCCTTCACGATCCTACCCAGCTGAACAGACAGGGCAATGACATCGGAACACAGTACCGTTCCGTTATTTATTATAAAGATGATGCAGAAAAAGCAAAAGCTGAAGAAGCACTTAAAAAGTCTGAAGCATCAGGAAAATGGCCCGGAAAATATGTGACAGAGGTAACACAGTTTGAGAAATTCTGGCCTGCAGAACAATATCACCAGGGGTATTATAACGAAAATCCTACACAGCCATACTGCAGCGCAGTTGTGGGGCCTAAGATCCAGAAATTTAAAAAATATTTTGGAGAACTGGGAATGCTGAATGAAGAGTAAAAAATAAAAGCGAATATCAGATAGATATTCGCTTTTTCGTATAAACTATTCTTCAACTTCTATTGAATCTTTTTGCTTGCCTGCATACTTATAAATGATAAGAGATGTTGATTTTCTTAATTCTCTTCCATTATCTGGATCTATCCCATCATCTGTAAAGAACTCAACTTCATTATTATACTTGGAATACCATGTCCTTCCAAGAGCATTTAAATCGGTCAGAGTATCTTTTCTCATAATCTTTTTGAAATATTGAAATTGATGCTCATTCATTGCTTTTATTTCAAGCCCCGGCCTAATATAGCTACTATCTGTTGCAACATATCTTTCCCCATTCCAATACATATATTTCTTTTGGCTAACAGGTTCTGCATTTGACATTAAACCTAAGGTAAATGAAGATCTGTTATTCATTTTCTTATTATTAGAAAATACAACATTTCCGGTGACAAGACATATGAGTAATGTAATTTCCATAATACCCAACCCATTCTGTTTAAAAAAATCCGGCATCTTGAAATGCTGCTCATTGGTAATATTAATAATCAGCTTCGAGAATTTCTCAGATATAGACTGCTCATCTTCATCTACTTTGATTTTTATAGTTGTTTTATTAACATTTTCATCCTCCTTCACAAAAGTACCGGAAAAATCTGCAAAATCCCTATAGCCTAAATACTGACTCAGCTTATTAAGAATATCAGTATCTATATTAATCTCTTTATCATCGCGTATATATGCATCAAAGTATCTGATAAGAGTCTTATCTGAAATTCTATAAGAAAGATGATCCTCAAAATAAGACCATAAATAAGCGGCTATTGCACTTTTAGCCTCCCTCCCAGATTCTCTTCTACCTTTTTCAAACACCTCATGAATTAGTAATTTTTTCTTGGACATAATTAGTTTTTAAAGACAATTACAAAATAGGTGATTTTCAATCATGTCGCATTACGGATTCCCATAATGAAATTCCTGTCCATTTTCCTGTCTATCGATGTCCATGTTTTGTCTAACACATGCGTCATCATTTGCCGCACCTTTGTTTCAGAAATCAGTGAAAAACAAAACATTACAAAAACAAAAATACAAAACTGATTTCAAAATCGCCAGATAAAACGGAGGAAAGCTCCGGGTTGGGAAGCAGATGTTTCTCCTCCGTTTTTGAAGGTTCTACTTCCCAAAAATTTAAGAAGCGCTTCGAAATTTTTTATCCGTGTATCACTGCTTACGATCTGTTTCGTGGGGAAGAACACCAGTGCCAAATTTTTAAATTTTTAAACCAATGTTAGAATTAATATTGATGCTACTGGGATTAGCATTTTCAAATAATAACGCAAACACGACATCAGATACTAATACACAAGGTCAAACAACAGTTCAGCTTGCAGATCCGGGAGAAGGATTGGACCCGGGTGATACTGGAGGAGAAACAGGACAACTTCCCCCTCCTCCAAAAAAATAACTCACAGAGCGAAAGAGAAATTCTTTCGCTTTTTTTATTATTTTTGATAAAAAACTAATTGAAAAAACTCATCTTCTTATTGCCTGTAATCCTATTTTCCTGCAATAAAAACAGCAGAGCCATAAAAAGTGACCGAACAGACTATGACAAGGCTTATAGCTATTTACAAAAATCAGAAAAAGATAGTGCATTCAAATATTTTAATAAAGCGAAAGATTTTTTTATTCGGGAGAATAATTCCTCATATGCAGGTAGCTGCTTAGTAAATATGGCCATTATACAGTGTGATAATGGAGATTATTATGGCAGCCAAGAAACTGCATTATCAGCAATTAAATATTTAAATGTAGAAAAGGATACATTGGAAATTGTAGGAAACTATAATAATCTTGGTGTGGCCTGTCAAAATTTAAAGGAATATAATAAGGCTGCACAGTTTTACAATAAAGCGGCCAGCTTTTCCAAAGACCCAATTTATCAGCTAACCTTATTAAATAACAAAGCTATTTCATATACATATTTAAAAAAATATGATTCAGCTTTTCAGATATTTAATAAGATATTAGCTTTTCCAAATATTAAAAATCACCCTAAACTCTTTTCAAAAGTTTATGACAATTTAGCTTACGCAAAGTTTAGCCAATCTCCTGCACATGATGTGGAAGCAGAGCTAAATGAAGCTCTTCAAATTAGAAAAAGAATAAAAGATGATGATGGACTGAATGCGAGTTTCTATCATTTAACAGAATACTTTGAAAATAAAAATCCTAAAAAAGCATTGTATTATGCCAACGAAAACTGGCAAATAGCCAAAAAGAATAATAGTCCTGACGATCAGTTAAAAGCACTTCAGAACATCGTCGCACTAGAGAATTCCGACAATACAAAATATTATTTTTTGAAGTATCAGAATCTTAATGACAGCCTTCAAACGGCCAGGAATAAAGCTAAAAACCAATTTGCTTTAATTAGCTTCGATGCAGAAAAAATGAAAAATGAAATAGCAGAAAATGAAAATCAGATACTAAAACAATATTTTATAGTAGCTGCATTAGCTGCCGGTTTAATAGGAGGCTTTTTCTGGAACAAAAGAAGGAAAAAAAGACTTCAACAGGAAAAAGAACTTGAAGTAAAAAATGCACAGCTAAAGCTCTCCAAAAAAGTTCACGATGTTGTAGCTAATGGTATTTATCAGGTCATGACCAAAATAGAAAACCAGGAACATTTTGATAAGGAAAGCACTTTGGATGAGCTTGAATTTGTTTATGAAAAATCCAGAGATATTTCCTATGAAAAGCCGGGCCCTGAAAATGATAAAAAAGATTACAAAGAGAAAATATCCGGTCTCATTGCCTCCTTTAAGAATGAAAATACAGAAACTTACACTGTAGGAAACGAAACTGAAATCTGGGGCGGGATTTCCCAATCTGTCTTTGAAAATGTTTACCAGGTCCTAAGAGAACTTTTGGTAAATATGAAAAAGCACAGTAAGGCTTCCAGGGTTGTTTATAAGTTTGAAAGAATCGGCGATGTCATTAAAATTCAGTACTCAGATAATGGAATCGGCATTCCAGGAGATATTATTCATAAAAACGGACTGACAAATACGGAAACCCGTATTGCTGCTATCAATGGAGCAATTATTTTTGACAATGAATCTGAAAAAGGACTGAAGATCAACATTTCATTTCCTGTTTCTTAAAAGCCTAAAAAGAATGTTCAAAAAAATTTTAATAGCCGAAGACCACGAAAGTATCAGTATTTCCATACAGAAAACATTGGAAGAGCTCAGCATTCCAAATGTTGATTATGTATACTATTGCGATGATGCGTTAGCTAAAATTCAAAAAGCCATCCGTGGGGAAGCTCCTTATGACCTTCTGATCACAGATCTTTACTATGAAGAGGATCACCGGGACCAGAAGCTTAAAGATGGAAGAGACTTAATACAGAAGGTAAAGGAATTGCAGCCTTCTTTAAAAGTGATTGTTTTTTCCGCGGAACATAAATCAGGAATTATTGATTCTCTGTTTAATGAGTTCAAAATCAACGGCTATGTTCGTAAGGCAAGAAATGACTCCAAAGAATTAAAAAAATCAATTGCTTCTGCTTTTATTAACGAGAACTATCTGTCTTTCGATCTAAAACAGGACGTCAAAAAGCTGAACAGTTATGAATTTACCAATTATGATATTACCATAGTTTCCCTTCTTTCAAAAGGGATTTTACAAAAAAACATTCCTTTACATCTTCAGGAAAAAGATATTAAGCCCAATAGCCTCAGCAGTGTAGAAAAAAAATTAAACAGCCTGAAGGAAGACCTTGGCGTCACAAGTAATGAGCAATTGGTTGCTTTTTGTAAAGATCTGGGAATTATTTAATTATATTCTAAATTTTATATAGAACCTTTCAAAAAATTTGAGAGGTTTTTTGTTTTACGGATTTCCGTAAGGACAACTCTTTTTACCTGATTACTTTTGAATCAGAATTTAAACATAACCTGACCTATGGATCTCAAATTAAAATTAGAGCAGCTTCATCAAAAAGTCGTTGGATTAAAAGATCAGATCAATACTGAAGAAGCCACGAAAAATGCTTTTGTTATGCCTTTTATACAAATTTTAGGCTATGATATTTTCAATCCCACAGAAGTTATCCCTGAACATATCTGTGACATTGGAACTAAAAAAGGCGAAAAAGTAGATTATCTGATCCGGAAAAATGATGATCCTATCTTAATCATTGAATGTAAACATTGGAAAGAAAGTGCAGATGCTCATAATTCCCAACTGCACCGATATTATCATGTTTCGAAAGCTAGATTTGGAGTTTTGACCAACGGAATTGTTTACAACTTTTATACAGATCTGGAAAAGCCCAATATTATGGATGAGAAGCCATTCTTCACCATTAATATTGACGATCTGAAGGACAGCTCCATCAAAATATTGGAGAGCTTTACTAAAAACAGTTACAATCTGGAAAGTATTCTGGATTCTGCAGAAGCATTGAAATATATAAAAGCCATCAGGAAAGAATTTGAGAAGGAAATTGAAGCTCCTTCTGATGAGCTTGTAAAACTATTGGTTGGTAGATTTTTTGAAAAATCATTAACAGCAAGCAGAATGGCCCCTTTTAAAGAATACACAAAGAAAGCTTTAACTATTTCAATCAATGAATCCATCAGCTTCAGGTTAAAATCTGCACTAAGTATCAATGAACAAATTGAAAAACAGGAGGAATCTATAAAAACCTCTCCGATTGATGAAAATAATGAGTCTAATATTGTTACTACTGAAGAAGAATTAGAAGCTTTTCAAATTGCAAAAGCTATTCTAAGGGAAAAAGTACCTTCCAACAGAATTGCCCATAGAGATACCTTATCCTACTTTGGGGTTCTGCTTGATGATAACAACAGAAAACCGATTTGCCGATTTCATTTTAATACAGCCAATAAATACATAGAAACTTTTCAGAATGGAAAAGATGCCGGAGAGAAAGTACTGCTGAACAACTTAGACGAAATCTATAACTTCAGAGAGCAGCTCCTCAAAACATTGGAAAACTATAACTAAAACCATCATCATATAAAAAAAGCGAAGAATAATCTTCGCTTTTTTATTTTTTAATCATTTCCGTATGCGGAATATCATCCTCCAGATATTTCTTACCTGTATCTATAAATCCAAATTCAGAATAAAACCTTAATAAATAATCCTGCGCTGAAATCTTAATTTCAGAAGTATGAAAACGGTTTTCTATAGTTTCCACAGCATATTTGATCAGCTGCCTTCCCAGATTTTTACCCCTTGCTTTTTCCGTCGTAAGAACCCTTCCGAAAGAAGTCTCCTCATACTTAATTCCTTTGTCAAAAACACGGCAGTATGCAAGAATTTCCTCATTTTCTTCAGCCCATATGTGGATAGCCTTCTGATCATAATTATCCAGGTCCGGATAAGGACAGTTCTGCTCAATCACAAAAACATCAATACGTGCTTTTAAGATTGCATACAGCTCAGGAACAGTAAACTCATCAAAGGTTTTTATTTTCCAGATTATATTACTCATCAAAACTTACATTATTATTTTTCAAAAAGTCATTGGTCTTCTGAATGAAATTCAGGATTTCATCACCGCCGGTTTTCTTTTCCGCAGATGTTACATACAGTTCAGGCAGATCTTCCCACGTTTTATGAAGCTCATTCTTATAGTTTTCTACATTTTGAATCGCAACATTAGGCTTCAACTTATCAACTTTTGTAAAAACAACCGAAAAAGGGATTCCGCTTTCTCCGCACCACTGGATAAATTCCAGATCAATCTTTTGCGGAGTATGTCTGGAATCCACCAAAACGAAAAGATTCACCAGATTTCTTCTGTTCAAAATATAGTTTGTGATCAGCTTCTCAAAATCCTTTCTTATCGATTTCGAAACCTTTGCATATCCATAACCCGGTAAATCTGTGAGATACCAGTCTTCATTCACCAAAAAATGATTGATCAGCTGTGTTTTTCCTGGAGTTCCGGAAGTTTTTGCCAAATCTTTGTGATTCATCATTGCATTGATCAATGATGATTTTCCAACATTAGACCTTCCGATAAAAGCATATTCAGGTATAGTAGGTTCAGGGCATTCCTGCCATTTTCCACTACTCTTTACAAAATTTGCTGTTTTAATAACCATTTCTTCGAATATTTTTAGAAAAACAAACCATTAAGAAAAGCTCTTAATGGTTTATTATTATTTGTTTTAAACTTTGTCTTTTAACCAGCTGTAGAGAATTTCATTGAATTCATCCGGCTTTTCCATCATCGCTGCATGTCCGCATTTTTCAATCCAGAACAGATCTGAATTTGGAATAAACTTATGCATATCTTCAGCCACTTCAGGAGGCGTTACATTATCCTGTTTCCCCCAGATCAGACATGTTGGAGTCAGAATTTTAGGAAGATCGTTCAGCATATTGTGTTTGATCGCACTTCTGGCCAGCATTACCGTTTTTATCCCTTTCATTCTGTCATTCACTACAGCAAAAACCTCATCTACAAGATCTTCTGTAGCAACAGCCGGGTCATAGAACACTTCTTCCGTTTTCTTTCTTATATAGGAACGGTCATTCTTTCTTGGAAAGCTGTCTCCGAACGTTCTTTCATACAATCCTGAGCTTCCTGTTAAAACGAGATTCTTTACCAAATCAGGTCTTGCCAGAGTCAGGATAAGTCCCACATGTCCCCCCATAGAGTTTCCTACGATGGTTACAGGACCTGAAATATGACTTTCTATAAACTTAATAATATATTTTGCAAGAGTGGTAAGATTAGTATTGAGTACCGGCAGATCGTAGATAGGTAACTGGGGAACATACACCTTGTACCCTTTTTCCGAAAAAAAATCTACCATCTTATCGAAATTACTCAAACCACCCATTAAACCGTGCAACAGCACCAATGGATGTCCTTCTCCCGCCTCTACAAAAGTATATTTCTTTTCTTTTTTTGTACTAAATATCATAAAATGCCTTAATAAAGCTCTGCAAAAATACAAATTAAACCTCAAAAAAATTTTGATTACCCTAATTTAAAGTAAAAATAATATAATATCATCCTTTTTCTTTATTTTTTTCAAAACCGCATTGTTATGGACTAAATAACAGTTTTTACAACAGCCAACATATCAAACACTTACCAAGCCCAAATTGAATCTTTTATAAAACTTATTAACATTAAGTCAAAAAGTGGGAAAAAGTGGGAAATTTTGGAAATTATTATATAAATTTGTCCCAAATGAAAAGTTTCATTGGAACATATGAGTGTAAAATTGACGACAAAGGCCGTTTAAAAGTTCCCTCCTCCCTGATCAAACAGATGGAAAACTTCGACGATAAGGCGTTTGTAGTCAAGAGATCTGTGTTCCAACCTTGCCTGGAAGTCTACCCTATGAATGCATGGGATAAGCTGATGGGCAAGATAAATAAACTGAACAGATTCATTAAAAAGAATGCTGATTTCATTCGAATGTTTACGGCAGGGGTAAAAACAGTAGAACTGGACAATGCAGGAAGACTTCAGATCTCGAAAGATCTGGTCCATTTTGCAAACCTCCAGAAAGATACTGTAATTACCAGCGCAGGAGAGCTTTTTGAAATTTGGGATAAAGAAGCCTATGAAAAGGTGATTTCTACCAACGAAGCTGATTTTGCGAGCCTTGCTGAAGATGTAATGGGCTCTTTCGATGAAGAATAAACAATACTTGTTATAAAAAACAAGGTAAAAAACACAATTAAGTATGTACCACAACCCCGTTTTATTGAAGCAGAGCGTTGATGATTTGGTGACGAATCCTGACGGAATTTACGTGGACTGCACTTTTGGAGGCGGAGGCCACTCAAGAGAGATTTTGAGCAGGCTTTCAGAGAAAGGAAAACTTTTCAGTTTTGACCAGGATTTAGACGCACTTAAAAATACAATTGATGATTCAAGATTTACACTGGTTAATCAGAACTTCAGGTTTCTGGAAAATTCCATGCTGATGTATGGCTTTTCTCAGATTGACGGAGTACTGGCAGATCTTGGAGTTTCTTCCCACCAGTTTGATGAAGCAGAAAGAGGTTTTTCTACAAGAAACAATGCCCCTCTTGACATGAGAATGAATGTTATGCAAAGCCTCGATGCAAAAAGAGTGATCAATGAATATGAAGAAACGGAGCTTGCAGACATTTTTTATCACTATGGCGAACTGAGAGAAGCAAGAAAACTGGCGAGAGATATTGTTCATCACAGAAAAACAAAGACCATTACAACAACCGAGGATCTGAAAAAGCTTTTCAGCTACCTTCCGCCTCATAAGGTGAATAAATTCTATGCACAGCTTTTCCAGGCAATCAGGATAGAAGTTAACCAGGAGCTTGAAGCTTTGAAAGAAATGCTTGTTCAGGCTCTGAATATTTTAAAACCAGGAGGAAGACTCGTGGTGATCTCTTATCATTCATTGGAAGACCGTCTGGTAAAAAGATTCCTGAAAAACGGAATGTTTGAAGGAGAGCAGGAAAGAGATATCTACGGAAATTATAAAAAGGTATTTGAATTGCTTAAGAGTAAAGCGATCATCCCGGATGATAAGGAGATTGAAGAAAACTCAAGAGCAAGAAGTGCAAAAATGAGAACAGGAATTAAAGTATAAATGATATATGAATGATGAGCGATTCAGATCAATTATCATTTATCAATCATCAATTATAAACAGCGTGGCAAAAAGAACAACAAACCGCCCTCAGAAGAAACTCACTTTTATAGACATTATAAAAGGAAACTTTCTGAACCGTGATGAGATCAAAACTCATTACAAGTATTTTTTACTGTTGTTTGTATTGATGATGGCGATGATTTACAGTAATCATCTCGTCAATAAGAAAATTAAAATTGTCAACGCTTTAAAAGAAGAAACAGAAGAATATAAATCGAGAAACGCTTACGCACAAAGTAAGCTGATCAAAGTAAAAATGGAATCGGAACTGGGGAAGGAAGTAGCAAAGGACTCACTAATGACCCTGGAAAACCATCCTCATAAACTGCTAATAAAACTGGACAGTACAGATGCAAAAACAAAATGAGTACGACAACAAACGTAAGAAAACGTTAAGGTGGGGCTATCTCTTCGCAGTGGGAGTCCTGTGCGTATTTGTGATGTTCCTTGCAAGGATAGTAATCCTGCAAAACACCAATGTTCAGGAAATTAAAGACGATTACATTAATAAAAACTATCGTGAAGCCACTTTAAAGGCTGCCCGCGGAAACCTTTTTGCCTCGGACGGATCTATTCTGGCAACAACAGTGATGCGCTATGATATCTATCTTGACTTCAAAACGATGAAAGATACGATCTACAACAACAATATCGGCGCTTTGACAGATTCTTTAAGCAAAATGTTCGGAAAATCCAGAGGAGAATTCAGACAGAAATTTGACGAGCAGAAGAAAAAGAAAAACCAGTACTACACTTTAGTGAAAGGTCTTGATTTTGACCAATATGACAGAATCAGAAACTTTCCTATTTTCAAAAAAGGTAAAAACAAAGGCGGATTCATTGTAGACAGGAATTATAAAAGAGAATTGGCCACTTCAGAAATCGGAGCCGGAACCATCGGTATGGATAATGGTGAAGTAAAGGCTGGTCTGGAAGGTGCTTTTTCAAAATATCTTACAGGAACCGACGGAAAAAGACTGGAACAAAGAATTAATTCATCACAATGGAAGCCTATCGATTACTGGAAAGTAAAAGAACCTGTTGACGGCGAAGATGTTTACACCACCTTAGACCTTAGAATTCAGGATATTGCACACTCCGCTTTAGAGAAACAGCTGATTACTTTTGAAGCCAAGCATGGAACGGTAATCGTAATGGAAACAGAAACCGGAAAAGTAAAAGCTTTAGTTAATCTAAGAAGAACAGATTCAGGAGAATATGAAGATTCTTACAACTATGCTTTAAAAGATAATATCGAACCCGGATCTACCTTTAAAACGATTTCACTTTTAGCAGCAATGGACGATGGCTTTATTGATGAAAATACAACCGTAAATGTAGGAGGCGGTGTCTGGACCTATGCGAAACAGAGGATTTCAGACGGACACGGTGGAGGAACTTACGACATCAGTGATGTTTTGGCAAAATCAAGTAACGTGGGAACTGCAAAACTGATCACAAAGTATTATGCAGACAAACCACAGATTTTCCTTGACCACCTGAAAAGATGGAAATTATTCGATAAAATGGATATCGAGCTTCCGGGAATCACAAAACCAAAGATTGTGACACCGGAAAACAAGAGATGGAACGCTGCAACACTGGCCTCTATCTCCTATGGGTATTCATCAAATATCAACCTGTTACAGTTAGCAACTTTCTATAATGGAGTTGCTAATGGAGGAAAAATGCTTAAACCTCTGTTCATCGAAAAGATCGTGAAAGAAGGAAAAGTAGTTTACAACGCAAAACCTGAAGTAATGGTCAATAAAATGGCATCGGAAAAAGCAATTAAAATGATGACCAGCGCTCTGACTAAAGCTGTAGAAAAGGGAACCGGACGAAGCATCTTTACTCCCAACCTGAAAATGGCAGGAAAAACAGGAACCGCAAGATTTGAATACTGGTTACCGGGTCCTATGAAATACCGCGCATCATTTGCCGGCTTCTATCCTGCAGATCATCCGAAATATACGTGTTATGTAATGATCAGTGAGCCTAATACGGCAAAAGGGTTTTATGGCGCAGCCGTTTCAGCTCCGGTATTTAAGGAAATTGCAGGAAAAACATTCCTGAAAACGCCTCAGAATATTGAAAAAGAAATGCTTGTAGACAGAAAGGTAAACCTAAGTAAAATGGTAGAGCCTAATGTTAAAATAGCAGTAAATAATAAACAAATGCCGAGTGTGGTTGGACTGATTGGTAAAAACATCATTCCACAGTTGGAAAATTTAGGATATAGAGTTGATTATAAAGGCGTTGGACGAATCAAAGAGCAATTCCCGCTGGAAGGCACAGTAATCAGCAAAAATCAGAGAATATATTTGTCTCTGCAGAATTAGAATTAAAAAGCAGGAATTCCTGCCAGATATAAAATGATAATAACAGAATTATTAAAAAGAATCCCAGTTTTAGAAATTCACGGTGATGATTCCCGTGAGATTGCAGAATTGGTTTTCGACAGCAGAAAGATTACGGAAAACTCACTCTATGTTGCAGTGAGAGGAACCGTTGCGGACGGACATTCATACATTGCATCATCTGTTGAAAAAGGTGCAAAAGCAGTAGTGTGCGAAGAATTTCCGGAAACACTGAATGAAAATGTAACCTATGTGAAGGTGAAAGATTCATCTAAAGCTTTGGGACATTTAGCTTCCAACTTCTATGGAAATCCATCCCAGAAGCTTAAATTAATCGGAGTTACCGGAACCAATGGAAAAACATCTGTTTCTACCCTTCTTTTTGATGTATTCAAAAATCTGGGCTATGATTCGGCATTGCTTTCTACTGTGGAAATCAGAATTGGCGACAAAGTAATTCCGGCTACTCATACCACGCCGGACGTTATTACCATCAATAAAATTCTAGCTCAGGCTGTTGAGGAAGGTTGCGAATTTGCCTTTATGGAGGTAAGCTCCCACGGAATTGCTCAAAACAGAATCGAAGGCTTGCATTTTAAAGTGGCAGGGTTCACCAACCTTACCCACGATCATTTAGATTATCATAAAACATTCGACGAGTATCTGAAAACCAAAAAGAGATTTTTTGATGAACTCGAAGATACCGCTGTAGCCATCACCAATGTTGATGATAAAAACGGAATGATAATGCTTCAGAATACAAAGGCAAAGAAAAAGTCTTACGCTCTGAAAACCATGGCAGATTATCACGGAAAATCTCTAGAAATTGATTTCAACGGAATGCTGCTGAACTTCAACGGAAAAGAATTCTGGACAACACTGACAGGAAAATTCAATATCTATAATGTATTGCTGGTTTTCGGGATTGCTACGGAATTAGGTTTCGGGCAGGATGAAATTCTGCAGGCCATCAGCAAACTGAAAAGAGTTTCCGGAAGATTTGAAACATTCAAATCAGATGGAGGAATCTTTTTCATCGTGGATTATGCACATACACCTGATGCTCTGGAAAATATCCTGGACAGCATCAATGATATCAGAACAAAAAACGAAAGACTGATCACCGTTTTTGGCTGCGGGGGCGACAGAGATCACTCAAAAAGACCTGAAATGGGAAATATTGCCACTAAAAAATCAACACTGGCAATCATCACTTCAGATAATCCGAGAACGGAAGATCCCTCGCAGATCATCAAAGAAATTGAAGCAGGCGTTGAACCTCAGAATTTCAGCAAGTACACTTCAATTCCGGACAGAAAAGAAGCAATAAAAATGGCGATAAAATTCGCAGAACCAAAAGATATAGTGCTGGTAGCCGGAAAAGGCCACGAAAACTATCAGGACATTAATGGTGTAAAACATCATTTTGACGACAAAGAAACGATAAACGAGCTTTGGAAGTTAATGAGCAAATAAATTTATAATCGATTATTGGGAAACTCTAATTTATCATTCATCAGTAATCACTTATCATTTATTAATAATTGAAACTATGTTATACTATCTATACGAATATCTAACCAGTCAGGGAATCCACATACCAGGATTAGGAATGCTGAAATACATTTCTTTCCGTGCCGGAATAGCTGTGCTGTTTTCACTGATCATTGCTCTTGTATACGGAAAGAGGATCATCAATTACCTTAGAGGGAAACAGATGGGCGAGCTGGTGCGTGATCTTGGATTAGACGGACAAAAGCAAAAAGAAGGGACTCCTACCATGGGAGGACTTATCATTATTATTGCAACGATTATTCCGGTTCTTCTCTTCACGAGAATTACCAATGTCTATATTGTTCTGCTTCTGGTTTCAATGTTATGGATGGGTGCCATTGGTTTCCTGGATGATTATCTGAAGAAAATCAAGAAAAATAAAGACGGTCTGAGCGGAAAATTTAAAATTGTCGGTCAGGTCGGATTAGGGCTAATTGTCGGAATTACAATGTATTTCCACCCCGACATCACCGTTAAAAGAAAATATGCGGATGCAAAAGTAGTAAACAGAAACAATGTAGAGCAGAATTTTATGCCAACAGAAAAAATCACAGTTTCTACAGTCCCTTTTGCTAAAAATAATGAGTTCGACTATAGTGGAATTCTGTTTTGGATGAGTGATAAAGATGCCCACGAATGGGCATGGATCGTCTTTATCCCAATCGTTATTTTCATTGTAACCGCCGTATCAAACGGAGCAAATATTACAGACGGGATTGATGGTCTCGCAGCAGGAACCAGTGTAGTCATACTGCTTACTCTTGCCCTGTTTGCCTACCTTTCCGGGAACATCATCTTTGCGGATTACCTCAATATCATGTTCCTCCCAAATATGGGTGAAACCACCATTTTTGCAGTAGCCATGGTAGGTGCCGTAATCGGTTTCTTCTGGTACAATACTTATCCCGCACAGGTTTTTATGGGTGATACCGGAAGTTTAATGCTGGGAGGTGTAATTGCCGTTTTAGCAATCATCTTAAGAAAAGAATTATTGATTCCTGTTTTATGCGGGATCTTCCTGATTGAAAACATATCTGTAATGCTGCAGGTCGTTGTTTTCAAATACAGAAAAAGAAAATACGGGCTGGAATATGCCCAGAATAACAGATTTTTTAGAATGTCACCATTACACCACCACTATCAGAAAGGCGGTTTCCATGAAAGTAAGATCGTAAACAGAATGATCATCATCGGGGTAATGCTGGCTATTGTATGCCTGATCACATTAAAAATGAGATAAAAATTTTGTGTAAAGTATGAAGTGTTAATACAAAACCAAATTACATTAATACATTTTACATTATACATTTTACAAAAGAATAAATATGAAAATAGTTGTTTTAGGAGGTGGAGAGAGCGGATGCGGAGCTGCTTATTTAGCGAAAAAACGAGGCCTGGAAGTTTTTCTTTCGGACAAGGGAGCTATTAAGAATAACTATAAGCAGTTTTTAACCGAAAATGAAATTGAATTTGAAGAAGGAAACCACAACGAAGAAAGGATTTTAGATGCAGACTGGATTGTAAAAAGCCCGGGAATTCCGAAAAAGGCAGAAATGATTCATAAAATTCATGACAAAGGAATCAGACTTTCCTCTGAAATTGAATTTGCTTCAGAATTTACAGATGCCAAGATCATTGCCATTACAGGAAGCAACGGAAAAACAACAACAACTTCCCTGATCTACTATATCCTGAAAAATGACGGACTGAATGTAGGATTGGGAGGAAATATAGGATACAGCTTTGCCAAGCAGGTTGCCGATGAGAATCATGAATATTATGTTCTGGAAGTAAGTTCTTTCCAGCTAGATGATATCCAGAATTTCAGACCTTATATTTCTCTGTTATTGAATCTGTCTCAGGATCACCTGGATCAGTACAACTATAACTACGAGGAATATGCTTTGGCTAAATTCAGAATTGCTGAAAATCAGGAAAATGATAATTTCTTCATTTACAACAAAGATGACGAAATGAGTAAAAACATCCTGGAAAAGCTGGAAATAAAAGCAAAAATGATCCCTTTCTCTACAAAAGAACAGTTATCTGAAGGGGGATTTATTAATAACGATGAGATCGTGGTAAAAATGAAGGATGAATTCTCAATGAAAATTGATAAGCTTTCTCTTCTTGGAAACCACAATGTTGCCAACAGCTTAGCCGCATCTATTGCAGGTAAAATATTGGAAATCAATAACGAAAGCATCAGAAATTCCCTGATGACTTTCCAGGCGGTAGAACACAGACTTGAATTCGTGACAGAAACCAATGGTGTGAAATTCATCAATGACAGTAAGGCAACGAATGTAAATGCCACCTATTATGCCTTAGAAAGCATGAAAAATCCAACGGTTTGGATTGTAGGAGGATTAGATAAAGGAAACGACTACTCAGAGATTGAGGACCTAGTTAAAAGAAAAGTAAAAGCCATTGTCTGTTTAGGTATAGACAATACGAAGATTATAGACTTCTTTAAAGGTAAAAAAGAATTCATCTATGACACTTCAAGCATGGAAGAAGCCGTGAAAATATCAAAATCACTGGCAAAAAGCGGAGATACCGTTTTACTTTCCCCATGCTGTGCAAGCTTCGACCTTTTCAAAAGCTATGAAGACAGAGGAAGGCAGTTTAAGGAGCAGGTTTTAAAGAATTAAGAATTAAGAATTAACAATGAACATTTAGTAATCTTGAAAAAATTCTTCATTATTAATTTTTCATTATTCATTAAATAAAATGGACGAACAAAACACAGAAAACAGAATTGAATTTCTAAAGGGCGATAAAGTACTTTGGATGGTCATCCTTGTGATCTCCATTTTCTCTATCTTCCCGGTGTACTCTGCAAGTTCAAATCTGGAATATATCGTTAATAACGGGACCACTACAGGTCACGTTATCAAGCATATGTTCTTTGTGGTGTTAGGTTTGGTCATCATGAGAGTTGTGGGAGTGATAAAATACGAATACATCGGAAAACTCAGCAGTATCCTGCTCGGTTTAATGATTGTACTTCTTGTTGTCACAATGTTTACAGGACAGACCATTGACGGGGCCAGTGCTTCCAGATGGCTTAAAATTCCCGGAACACCCATCTCATTCCAGCCTTCGTCATTTGCATTTTTAATGCTCGTGATTTATCTATGTAGGTATCTGACCAAGAAAATAACACGGGAAAGACTTCCTATAGAGAATATTATGTACATCTTCGGGCCTATCCTTCTCGTATTTGTACTGGTAGCAAAGGATAATGGTTCTACAGCATTGATGATCCTTATGGTTTCCGTAATTGTACTGGTGATAGGACAGCTTCACTGGAAATACATTGCAGGATTTATTTCAGCATCATTCATTGCTATTGTTCTTTTCCTGATTATTGCATTAAACACCAACCTCATCGGTGGAAACCGTGTACATACATGGATGAGCCGTATTGAAACATTTACATCCAGCAAAGCAAAAACAGCTGATGTAGATGACGAAAGCGTGAAAGCTAAAAACTACCAGGTAATGCAGGCCAAAGCAGCCATTGTTCACGGCGGAATTACCGGAATGGGACCTGGAAAAAGTGCATTAAAACAAATGCTTCCACAGTCTGCCTCCGACTTTATTTTTGCCGTAATTGTAGAAGAATATGGTTTGATTGGTGCCGCTTTCCTTATCAGTTTATATCTTATTATGATGATCAGAATTGTAATGATTGCCAGCAAAATGCCCGCCTTTTTCGGGTCCCTGCTCGTGCTCAGTCTCGGGGTGATGATCTTCATACAGCTTTCCGTAAATATTGCAGTAGCCGTTAATCTGATCCCGGTTACAGGACAGCCATTACCGCTGATAAGTTACGGAGGAACATCCATGCTGGTAACCTACCTTCAGCTTGGAATTATTTTAAACATAAGCTCAAGAATCCAGATATATGATGAAGAAGGAATGGGCAAAAAACAAAGTGTAGCAGAAATTAATGATATTGCTTAAACAGCTGATATCAATAACAACATAAACAATGAACAAAAAACTAAAAGTAGTATTATCCGGCGGCGGAACAGGAGGACATATCTTCCCGGCCATTGCCATTGCAGATGAAATCAGAAAAAGATTTCCTGATACCGAGTTTTTGTTCATTGGAGCCAACGGAAAAATGGAAATGGAAAAAGTTCCGCAGGCTGGCTATAAAATTGAAGGAATTGATATTGCAGGAATCGACAGGGGAAATATCCTGTCCAATTTAGGTTTGCCTTTCAAAATTCTGAAGAGTTTATCTAAATCCAAAAAGATCCTTAAAAGTTTCGCTCCGGATTTTGCCGTAGGAACGGGAGGCTTTGCAAGCGGTCCTGCTTTATATGAAGCAAGTAAATTGGGAATTCCCATCTTCATTCAGGAGCAGAACGCCCATGCAGGTGTTACCAATAAAATTTTAAGCAAAAAAGCGAAGGCAGTTTTCACAGCTTATCCAAAAGTAGAAGGCTTCCCTTCCGAAAAAATAAAATTCCTGGGTAATCCTATTCGTGAGAATATCGTTTCAGGAATGCAGGAAACCGTTCAGGCAAAAGAAAAAATGGGACTGGATAAGGAAAAACTGACGATTCTCTCCGTTGGCGGTTCTTTAGGCTCAAGAACATTAAATAACGGATGGAAAGATAATCTTAAAAAACTAAAAGAAAAAGGTTATCAATTAATCTGGCAAACCGGAAAGCTTGATTATAAAGAATTGAGCAATGAATCCCGGATCTCAGATCTCGGATCTCAAATCCAGTTGAAAGAATTTATCAAAGATATGGAATTGGCCTACTCTGCAGCTGACATTATTGTTTCCAGAGCAGGAGCCATCGCCATTTCAGAACTGGCAGTAGCCAAAAAGCCGGTTCTTCTGGTACCTTTCCCGTTTGCAGCAGAAGATCATCAGACCAAAAATGCTATGAACCTGGTTGAAAAAAATGCGGCAAGAATGGTAAAAGACTCTGAAATGCAGGAAAAATTCTGGACAACATTGCAGGAAATCTGTGAAAACGGAAATCTAAGAAATGAAATGTCTGAAAACCTGGAATATTTTGCAAAACCCAATGCAGCAAAAGAAATTGTAGATGAAATTTTAAGCAAAATATGAAAACTAAATTATTAACAACCCTGCTGATTTGCTTTTTTGCAAATCTTTTCACGGCACAAACACTTGTGAAAACCGCAGATATTAAGATATCATCAATAGCTGCCCATTTGAAAAGCAAAGGCTATGAAATTTTAGAACAGGAAGAAGATTATATTAAAATAAGCAATAAAGAAAAGTCAATATTATTCCTAGATATTGATACGGGAAAGAAATACTTTAATTTAAATGCAAATATTCTTATAAACAAAGATGTAAGCAAAGATAAGATCGATAAAATCTTACTTGAAATTAACAACCTGGCAATGATAAAAGCAGATTATCTGCCGGAAGAAACTGCAATAGGATTTCAGTACTATTTCTGGATTGCCAATGGGTTTACTTATGAAACATTAGAAGATGCAATAGAAGAGTTTTTCTTATATCAGGGCGATTCCTATGCATTAGATAAAGAGAAAATTATTTTCAATTATCAATAATTATAGCTTAAAAATGAAATTATTAGAAACATATCAGACTTTTTATTTCGTTGGCATCGGAGGTATCGGAATGAGTGCTTTGGCACGCTATTTCAATGCTTCCGGTAAGAAAGTGCTGGGTTACGACAAAACCAACACCAAGCTTACGGAACAGCTGATGAAAGAAGGAATTGATATTGTTTTTGAAGATCATATTAACGGGAAAATAACCAACCTTCAAAAAGAAGACACGTTGGTAATCTACACCCCCGCTATCAAAACCCTTGGAATTCTGGACTATTTTAACCAGAATCAGTTTGAAGTTTTAAAACGTGCAAAAGTTTTAGGTCTGATTACAGAAAATACAGAATGTATCGCCGTAGCCGGAACCCACGGAAAAACAACCACTTCTACACTGGTTTCACACCTGTGTAAAGAAGCAGACCTTCCGTTTTCATGTTTTCTGGGGGGGATCTCTGAGAATTTCAGATCAAATTTTCTGTATAACGGTGCAAAATATTCAGTCGTAGAAGCTGATGAATACGACAGAAGCTTTCTGAACCTTTCCCCGGACTGGGCTGTAGTAACATCTACGGATGCAGACCATCTGGATATTTATGGTGATAAAAACCATATTGAAGAAGGTTTCAAGCAGTTTGCAGCACTTGTTCCGGATGACAAACAATTGTTTGTAAGAAAAGGACTTGATATTGGCAGAGCACATAAGACATATGCTGTAAATGAAGCAGCAGATTACTATTCGGATAACCTTCGTATGGATCATGATAAGATCTATTTTGATTTCCATACTCCAGATGAAACCGTAAAAGATTTTGTCTGGGAAATCCCGGGAATCCACAACGTGGAAAATGCTACTGCTGCGCTGGCCATTCTTCACAATTTAGGAGTAGATTTTGAGACTCTGAAAAAGGCAATTGCCAATTTTAAAGGAATTAAAAGAAGATATACCAAACATATTTATCCGAATGGTAAAATTTATATTGATGATTATGCACACCACCCTACAGAGATCAATGCGGTAGTAAGCTCCATCAAAACATTTTATCCCGATAAAAAGTTGTTAGTGGTCTTCCAGCCTCACCTTTTCAGCAGAACAAGGGATTTTGCAGATGGATTTGCAGAAAGCTTAAGCAAAGCAGATGAGCTGATTCTTTTAGATATTTACCCTGCAAGGGAACTTCAGGAAAATTTTGAAGGAATAACCTCCGGCTGGCTATTGGAAAAAGTGAATTTAGATAAAAAAGCAAAATCGGATTTATCCGGTGCTTTTGAAAAAATAAAAGAAAAAGATTTTGATATCCTTCTCACAGTAGGCGCAGGAAATATAGATACCCTGTACGACCCTATCTGTGAATGGATCGAGAAAATATAAAAAGTAGTAATGTATTTACGTATTGATGAATTTACAAACACAAAATCATGAATACATTTTACACTAATACATGTATACATTTAAAGTATGAAAAACAAATACAGAATATTAAAAATTGTTGTCACAGTGATCATCCTCGGGTTACTGCTGAGTTTCTCATTGAAGAGATTCAGCGGCCAGAAGATCACGGACAATAAGATTTCTGTAAAAATGAATGAAAAAACACCCGTATACTTTATTGATGAAAAAGATATCCGGGAAATTGTAAAAAAAGAAAACCCTTCCGGAAAGGTTGGAGATCTGAACATTCCTGTACTTGAAAAGAAGATCAACGCGCTCCCGGCTGTAGACAGTGCCAATGTCTACTTAAACCTGAACGGAAAGCTGTATCTGGATATCAGACAGAGAGTGCCTGTTTTCAGATTAAATAAGGATGGAAAAGATTTTTATGTAGACAATAAAGGAACTGAATTTCCTATTTCCAAAACCTACTCGCATCCGTGTATGCTGGTAACCGGAAATGTAAAGCCGGATGAATATGCAAAACTGGCAGAACTTGTAGAAAAAATTGATAAGGACGATTTCAGTAAAAAATTCTTTATCGGAATTTCAAAAAGCAAAGACGATTATAATCTCCTGACGAGTGACGGAAATTATAAAGTGGAAATAGGTGATCTTGACAATATTGAATTTAAAGTAAAGGGTCTGAAAACCTTTGTGGAGAAATATCTTGTATTTCAGGATCCCCAAAAATACAGCATGGTTTCTGTAAAATACCAGAACCAGATTGTAACCACTTTAAACCCCTATTTCAAAGAAAACGACAGTATTCTGAAAGCAGGAAATAAAGAACTGGCAAAAACCCCGGTTCAGGCAGCAGTTAAGAAACCCGATGTTTTACCCAAAACTTCGGATATAAAAAAGGCAAAGACACCTTCAGCAAAGCCTAAGGAAAAAGTAAAGCCCAAAACGGTTACCAAACCAAAGGAAACCAAAAAGACAGAGAAAAAGCCAACGGCTACAAAGCCTAAAGCCAAAGTAAAAGTAGAATAAAAGAGTCCTAATGGACAATTTAGCATAAGACTGGATAAAGTCCAGCGTAGAAAAAACAAGGAAAAAAAGTAGAAAAAAAATCAAATCGACATACAAATGGAAAATCAAGAGTATTCAGTAGGTCTGGACATCGGGACAACAAAGATTGTTGCGATTGTCGGAAGGAGGAATGCACACGGGAAGATAGAAGTTCTCGGCGTTGGAAAGGCCAAAAGTCTTGGAGTTCATAAAGGAATTGTGAATAATATTTCACAAACCATTAATTCAATCAAGGCAGCCGTTTCTGAAGCACAATCCAGCGCAGGAGTTCCTATCCGTAAAGTAACAGTAGGTATTGCAGGAAAACATATCCGTTCTCTTCAGCATTCCGATTATATTATGCGTGAGCATCCTGATAAATTCATTACAGACGACGACATTGAAGCATTGAAAGACCAGGTAAAGAAACTGGTTATGCTTCCGGGTGAAGAAATCATCCACGTTCTTCCTCAGGAATATAAAGTAGATTCTGAAGGGGAAATTCAGGAACCGGTAGGAATGCACGGAAAACGTTTAGAAGCTAATTTTCATGTGGTGGTAGGACAAATGGGCAGCATAAGAAACATCGCAAGATGCGTAAGAGAAGCCGGCCTTGAAATGGAAGCACTTACCCTTGAACCTTTGGCATCTTCAGAAGCTGTACTTACCAAAGAAGAAAAAGAAGCCGGTGTTGCTATTGTAGACATCGGAGGCGGTACTACAGATATTGCGATCTTCAAAGACAATATCATCCGTCATACCTGTGTAATTCCTTACGGAGGCGGTATCATTACGGAAGATATCAAAGAAGGCTGTTCCATTATAGAAAAACATGCGGAACAACTGAAAGTAAAATTCGGTTCTGCAGTTCCTGAACTGGAAAAAGACAGCACATTTGTTACCATTCCCGGACTTCATGGAAGGCCGGATAAGGAAATTTCCCTTAAAACTCTGGCTCAGATCATCAACGCCAGAGTAGAAGAAATCCTGGAAATGGTGAATACAGAATTAAAAGCTTACGGAGCATTCGAGCAAAAGAAAAAGCTGATTGCAGGGATTGTCCTTACAGGTGGTGGATCCAACCTGAAACATCTTCGTCAGCTTGCCAATTATACAACAGGTTTTGACAGCAGAATCGGTTTTGCCAACGAATATATTGCCAATGACAAAAACCAGTACCTGAAAGGCCCGGAATTTGCTACTTCAATCGGCTTACTGATGGAGAGTTTAAAGATCCGTGACAAAAAACAGGGAGCTGAAGCAGAAGAGGCCGTTGAAGAACAACCTGTGAAAACAGAAGCTGCTGTAATACAGACAGAAACAGTTCAGCAGGCTCAGCCGGCAGCTGTAGTTCAGGAACAGGCGGTTGTTAATGAGCAGCAGGAAAACAGAAGAGCGAAACTCACTTTTGGGCAGTCGCTTATGGAAAAAGTTAAAAAATTCTTTGAAGAAGTAGAATAAAGTATAAATGATGAATGATAAGTGATAAATAATTTTTCCTTATCAATTATTAATTATCAACTATAAAAAGCATAGTTATGGAAAACATAGGTACACAAGGATTTTCATTTGATTTGCCAAAAGGAAATTCATCCATCATAAAAGTAATCGGTGTAGGAGGCGGTGGAAACAACGCACTGAAACACATGTACGAGAAAGGTATTTACGGAGTAGATTTCGTAATCTGTAATACCGATGCCCAAACCTTAGACAATAACCCGGTTGCCAACAAAGTACAGCTTGGTACTACCATTACAGAAGGTCTTGGTGCAGGAGCAGACCCTGAAGTTGGGGAAAAATCTGCTATCGAAAGCATCGAAGAGATCAAAGCTGCTATGGGCCAGAATACCAAAATGGTGTTCATCACTGCCGGAATGGGTGGTGGTACGGGTACCGGAGCCGCTCCGGTTATTGCCAAAGTAGCTAAAGACATGGGAATTCTTACAGTAGGTATCGTTACCGTTCCTTTCAGTTTTGAAGGAAAAAGAAGACTTGAGCAGGCAGAAAACGGTCTCGAAAAATTAAGAAATAATGTTGATTCACTTATTGTAATCAATAATGATAAACTGAGACAGCAGTTCGGAAACCTTGGATTCAAACAGGGATTCTCAAAAGCCGATGAAGTTTTAACCAATGCCGCGAAAGGAATGGCAGAAGTTATTACCGGTTACTTTGATGTAAACATTGACTTTAGAGATGCTAAATCTGTACTTCAGAACTCCGGTACAGCCCTTATGTCTACAGGAATTGCTTCAGGAGAAAACAAAGCCGAAGAAGCCGTTAAAAAAGCACTGGACTCCCCGTTGTTGAATGACAACAAGATCACTGGTGCCAAAAACGTTCTTCTATTGATCAGAAGTGGTGCTGAAGAAGTTACCATGGATGAGATCGGAGTAATTATGGACCACATCCAGAAAGAAGCAGGAAATACAGCTGATATTATTTTCGGGGTGGGTGCTGATGAGGAACTGGGAGATTCTGTAAGCGTTCTTGTGATTGCTACAGGTTTTTCTAATGACAGCAAAAAGTTTGCTGGTCCTACAGAAAAGATCAGAATCAGTCTTAATGACAGCCTTGACACTCCAAAAACGTCTCCTTTTAAAACAAGAGAAGAAAGAGAAACAGCTCCTGAAACAACACATGATTTCGGTGGAAAACATACTTTCAGACTGGATGATGAAGACAGTGATTCTCCGCAATTCGGTATCACTACTTCTGAAAAAAAAATGATTATTGAGGAAGAAGAAATCAAAACAGAAATCAAATTCTTTGATAAAGAGGAAGACACCCAGAATAACTGGAGAAATGAAAAGGAATCTGAAGAAGAGTCTTACAGCTTATTCTCTTACGATGAAGAAGGAGAAGATCCTAACGATCTTGAAATTGAATCTTTTAAATTTGACTTTGATGCCAAAAAAGATGAAACTCCATCTACACCCGTAACTCGTGCTTTCTCAGATGATAAACCTGTTGAGTTCAGCTTCTTCGTAAACAATCAGCCTTCATCCAGTGAGCCTAAGACAGATTTCGGACAGCCAAAAGCAGAGTTTACAGCTCCTGCAAGCGCGGTAACTGAAATTCCTGTTCAGGCAGCTGAAACCATCTTCCAGACAAGACAGGAAGAGCCAAAAGCTGAAACAAAGCCTGCTTTTGAAGAAAAAGTTGAAATTGAAACTCCAAAACCTGCAGAATCAGAATTCACTTTCGTGAATAAAACGGTTGATCAGGAAAGAATAGTGGAGAGAAGAAACAAATTAAAAGAATTCAACTCACGCTATCAGAGTTTTGACAGTACAAGTGAATTCGAATCTGTTCCTGCCTTCAAAAGAAAGAATATCTCTATTGACGGAACCAATGCATCAGACCAGAATATCAACACATATCTGTCTGACAACAACGGATCTATGCAGGTGAGAGAAAACAGATTTTTAAATAAAGATGTTGACTAAATAATGTAACAATGTATCAATTTAACAGTGTAGCAATTGCTTGTTCAAATTGGTACATTGATGCACTTTTACATTGATAAATTATATACCATGAGTTTAGAAAATACTATAAGCGAAGCAATTAAAACAGCTATGAGAGAGAAAGACAGGGTTGCCCTGGATTCTCTGAGAGCTGTAAAAGCTCAAATTTTACTTCTACAAACTGAAGCCAGAGGAGCTGAAGTTTCTGCAGAGCAGGAAATTGCCATTCTTCAAAGAATGATCAAGCAGCGTAAAGATTCCTTCGAGCAGTTTTCTGCACAGGGAAGAAATGACCTTGCAGAAGTGGAAGATGCCCAAATGAAAGTGATTGAGAAGTTTTTACCTAAACAGCTTAGTCCGGAAGAACTGGAAGCAGAAATTAAGAATATTATTGCCCAGACCGGAGCTGAGTCTGCCAAAGACCTGGGAAAGGTAATGGGAGCAGCTTCAAAAGCTTTAGCCGGAAAGTCTGACGGAAAGAGTATTTCCGAAATGGCGAAAAAGCTACTTTCTTAAAAAACTACGTGTTTCTGTTCGGGATACAATTATAACCCGGAACATGAAGCACAACCCTTAAAACAGGATATTCAACCTTTGCATATCGATTTGATTAAAGAATCCCGGAACGCTCGCGTTCCGGGATTCATTTTGGATATTCATAATTATTAATTCAGTTCATCATGATTCAAAACTGAATAGGCTCTCTACTTAACTGCTGAAAATCAGGTTGTGTTAAATAATTTGAGTGCTCGAGGGAAAGCGGTAAATGTTTTTTTCATGGTCGGTTGTTTTCAGAATCATTTCAAATTTAATAAATATTTATCATTATTCATAGTTTTATTTCATGTTTTTTATAATATTATTGAAATATTAATATTGCATTAATTTTATCTGACTAAACCTCTGATAGTTTTTATATATTGACGAAACGCAAAGAATTGTTTAACTTTGTACCGATAAAAACAAAATATATGTATCCAACAGATTTAGTAATGCCTATGAAGGCAGAACTTACAGATAAAGGTTTCGAAGATTTAACATCTCCAGCACAGGTAGAAGAGGCTCTGAAGCAGCCGGGAACTACCCTATTGGTAATTAATTCGGTTTGCGGATGTGCAGCCGGTGCAGCAAGACCGGGAGTTGTATATTCTTTGACAGGAGATAAAAAACCTGATCATTTAACAACTGTTTTTGCAGGATATGATACAGAAGCCGTAGCAGAAGCAAGAAAGCATCTTGCTCCATTCCCTCCAAGCTCACCGTGTGTAGCACTTTTCAAAGATGGTGAACTGGTTCATATGCTGGAAAGACACCACATTGAAGGAAATCCTGCAGGTGCTATTGCAGCAAATCTTCAGGCTGCTTTTGATGAGTATTGTTAAGAAACAATAAGTTAAAATACTAAACCGTTACATAATTTGTAGCGGTTTTTTTATTTAATACGATAAAAATTCTCTGAAAATCCAAATATTATTATATTTGTTGGAATGGCAACAAAGGCACTTTTCAATACTGTCGTCAACTGGTTTATCCGCCAAAGGATAGATCAGATTCAGAATTTCATGGATCATCCCATTGAAACTCAGAAAGGTATACTCTTTTCACAGCTGTTTCATGCTGAAGACACAGAATACGGCAAAGCATACGGCTTCAATTCGATTTCGAGCTATCAGGACTTTAAAAACAAGGTTCCGATTGTTACTTATGAGGATTTTGAGCCTTTTATTGAAAGAGCAAGGCAGGGACATAAGGATGTAACCTGGCCGGGTTATATCAAACATTTTGCAAAATCTTCTGGAACAACAAATGCGAAGAGCAAATTCATCCCGATTTCTTCGGAAAGTCTTGAATATTGCCATATGAAGGCAGGAAAAGATATGGTTTCCATCTATGCCAACAATCACCCGGAAAATCAGCTGTTTACGAATAAAAACCTTCGGTTGGGCGGAAGTTCAGAGCTTCATGCAGATTTTAACACGAAATTCGGGGATCTTTCTGCCATTCTGATTGACAATCTCCCTTTTTGGGTAGAAATTACCACAACACCAAGCAAAAAGGTTTCCCTGATGTCTGAATGGGAAAGTAAGCTTAAAGCCATTACATCAGAGGTAAAAAACGAAGATGTGGGAAGTATCCTTGGTGTACCCAGCTGGATGATGGTTCTTCTTCAAAGAGTTTTAAAAGAAACCGGAAGCGGAAGCATTTCTGAGCTGTGGCCTAATTTAGAGGTGTTTTTTCACGGCGGAATCAGTTTTAAGCCATATAAGGACCAATACAGGCAGATCATCGGAAAAAAGATCAATTACTACGAAATTTACAATGCTTCTGAAGGCTTCTTCGGAATTCAGGACAGACCGGATAGTGATGAGATGCTGCTGATGCTGGATTATGGTATTTTTTATGAATTCATTCCGATGGACCAGTTCCATTTTTCCAATCCGAAAGTAGTCAGCCTGGAAGATGTGGAAGTGGGGAAAAATTATGCAATGGTCATTACAACTAATGGCGGACTGTGGAGATACCTGATCGGTGATACCGTTGTATTCACCTCAACAAACCCTTTCAGGATAAAAATTACAGGAAGAACCAAGCATTATATCAATGCATTTGGTGAAGAGCTTATGATCACGAATGTGGAATCCGCCCTTTCAAAAGCCTGCGAAGCCACCGGAGCAAGTATCACTGATTTTACAGGCGCTCCTGTTTTCATGAAAGAGAATGAAAGCGGTGCCCATGAGTGGATCTTTGAATTCAGCCATCAGCCGGATGATCTTGAACGTTTTACTGATGCTTTTGACCATCATTTAAAAACAATCAATTCGGATTATGAAGCTAAAAGATATAATAATCTGACGCTGAAAAGACCGATCGTTCATATTGCGAAACCCGATCTTTTCTATCATTGGCTTGAATCCAAAGGAAAACTCGGCGGCCAGAATAAAGTCCCGAGACTTAGCAATGACAGGGAATATATAGATCCTTTGCTGGAGCTTAACAGGTAGTAAATAAAATATCACATAAAAAAACGCAGCCGGAATCCGGCTGCGTTTTCTATATTTTATAAGATCATTATTTCTTTAAATCTTCCTTCAGCTTTTTGGCACCCTCTTCTACTTTTGAAGCTCCTGTTGCAGCAGCATCTTTCACGTCTTTGCTAACCTCCTGCGCTCCTTTTTTAATGTCACTGCCAACTTTACTGGCCCCTTCTTTAATATCATTTCCGGCTTTATTAATCCCTTCCTTCGTTTTCTGGGCAGCTGCATCTATTTTGTTTCCGGCTGCATCTACTTTAGCTTTAACATCTTCTTTAGCCTTATCTATCTTAGCGGTATCCACGGCTACAGACGGAGTCTCCGAAACTGTAGTTGTAGTCGTTGTTACTGATCCGTCAGCATTTTCAACCTGTTCTGTTTTAGTTGTTGATTTTGTACATGATACAGCAAATAGTGCCACTGCAGCTGCTGCTAAAATTTGTTTTTTCATATTGTATATTTTTAAAATGTTTTTATTCTGATTTTGTTACGGATGCTGGTGGAATATCAGTTGTTTTCTGTTTCTTTTCTGCCTCTGTTTTTTTCTTTTCCTCTTCCAGCTTCTTTTTATTTTCCTTTTCCAGTTCTTCTTTAAGCTTTTGTTCTTCTTTTTGAAGTCTTTCAGCTTCTTTTACAGAATCCTGATATTTCTGTGATGACATTCTGATCTGGCGGACAATATCTACCGATGTAGCTCCCGCTGAAAACGAATCAACCGCTGCAGTATCATAATGAATTTTTACTTCCTGTTCAGCAGTAAAGCCGGGCGTTTCCTTTTTGGAACACGCCGATAACAACAGTAATAAAACAAAAACTGCAGATAATAAATTTTTCATGGAACTAATTTAGCAGAAATTCTGCAATTACAGGATAATGATCCGATAATTTTACAGACTGATCTACCTTATAGCTTAAAGGAATGATGGATTTTGAAGTGAATATATAATCAATTCTTAAAGGTACTTTATAATCATGGAAGCTGGTTGAAGCTCCGTTTCCTACCGTAAGGAAGGCATCCTGAAGATCTTTTCCCAGATTGTAATATTCATAGGAATTAGGCACAGAATTGAAATCACCCGCCAGGATTACCGGATAAGGTGAAAAATCAATCACTTTTCTGATTTTTTTGATCTGATCTTCATGCGCTTTAAAAGTAGGAGTCATATGAGAAAGAAGAGTCGCAATTTTTCCGCCCTCTTTTGCCAAACCTTCAAACTGAAGCATTGACTTATGCAGCCTGAAAGGTTCCAGGTAGACATTCACTACTCTTATAATCTTTCCGTTGATATCTACATCCGCATAGAAAGAATTGCCTCTTGCTTTATCTTCAATAAGCTGCTCCTGTCTTAATATCTTGTGTTTTGTCTTTAGAATGACTGAAGGATATTTTACCATATCCCGTCTTAGCGCCCTGTTTGTATCTTTTTCCTGAACAAGAATAATATCTGCGTTCTGGTCTGTAATGTATTTTTTTACCTTATCCCAGCCGAAGTCTCCATATTTCACATTGAATGTCAGAACTTTAATATCTCTGATCGATTTCAAATTTTCTGTTTTGGGAGAAAAGTTTACCCACCGTCTTACCGGATTGTAAAAAAGAAGGGCTCCAAATGCGAAAGCAACAGCTATTTTCTTTCTTTTAAAAACCCAGATAAGAGTCAGAAGAATATATACCGCAATGAGATATGGGAAGCCTAAGGAAAGAAGGTTCAGGCTACCTAAAAAGTTAGGCGGAATCCATGCATTCCCCAATGTGCATAGCAGCAGCACAGCAACAACGATATGTATAAATAACAGTAATTGACTCAGCTTCATGAAATAACGGTCTAGGTACGATTTTATTTTTCATCAAAAATCCTACCAAGTAGTAAATTTTTAACTAATTTTATGATAATTAGTTGTTTAGTGAAAATGTTCCGATTACAGGGTAATGGTCTGAGCGCTTTAGAGTTCTGTCTACTTTATAGGTAACAGGCTGTATTGTTTTAGAGGTAAAAATGTAATCAATCCTGATTGGAAACTTATAATCGTGGAAGCTTGTTCCGCTTCCTTTTCCAGCTTTTACAAAGGCATCCTGCAACCCATCAGATAAATGATAATATTCATAAGAATTGGGAACAGAATTGAGGTCTCCCATAAGAATTACAGGATAAGGCGAGTTTTCAATTCCTTCTTTAATGCCTTTTATCTGATCCTGATGTTTTTTGAAAACAGGGATAAGTCTTTTAACAATGTTTTTCAGTTTTCTTTCGTCGTCTTCTTTAACCCCATCCATTTTGATCATACCTTTCTCAAATTTAAAGGGTTCCAGATAAACATTGATAAAACGGTATATTTTTCCTTTAATTTCGATGTCTACCTGTGAAGCATAGGCATTGTTACTATCATAATCGCTCTTGATCAGCTCTTTAGAGTCTATAATTTTATGCTTTGTAAAAGTTTTGAGAATGCCATTCTTATCAATGACTTCCATGTCTTTGACAGCAACTTTTTGCCCGGACTCCTGTAACATAACTACATCAGCATTGGCATCATTAAGGTATTTCTCGATATCAGAAGCTCCCAATAAACCTGCTTTGACGTTGAAAGAAATTACTTTCAGGTCTGCAGTTTCTTTTTTATCGGAAGAAAAATTCACCCATCTCTGGACCGGGTTCATAAAGATAAGTCCGGCCAGCATAAATACAAAGGTTCTCTTTTTCCAGCTGAAAAGCCAGAAAAGGGTAAATACTGCATATATGACAATAAGGACAGGAAAACCTAAGGAAAGCAGATTGAACCACGGAAATATTTTAGGTGGAACATATGCATTCAATAAGGTACAAAGCAGCAGGAATAAAACTCCCACATGCAAAACCAATATAATAAGACGGAAAACTTTCACGGAATTTTCTAATTGAATCTATAAAGATGTTTTTTCCATATCCTTGCAAGAATCCAGCCAACCAATGCTCCTCCAACGTGAGCCAGGTGGGCAATTCCTCCTCCGTTTCCTGAAACTCCCAGATATATGGAAACAGCAATAACGATAGGCATCAGGTATTTTACCTTCATAGGAACCGGGATAAACATCATCATGATTTTGGCATCCGGATAAAGTGTTGCAAAAGCGGCCACAACACCAAAAATAGCCCCGGAAGCTCCAACCATAGGGGTTGTTACAATATTCTTTATATTCTCCAGCAGTCCTCTTTGTGTTATAATAGATTCTGATGTTCCGGTAAATTCAACACGGGCACCTGAAAAGTAAGCATTAACATTAAACCCAAGCTGCTGCAATTCGTTGGTAAATTGCTGAACTTCTATAAAGTTCCATAAATTAAAAAGAAAAAAAGCTCCCAATCCACTTAAAAAATAGAGTATCAGGTACTTTTTATCCCCTAATGTCTGTTCCAGAATAGGTCCAAAACTGTATAACGTAAGCATATTAAACAAAATATGCATAATACTCCCATGCATAAACATGTGTGTAATGATCTGCCACGAATGGAAAAACGGTGAAAAGGGATAAAAACCAGCAAGATATTCGATTGCTTTATCTCCAAGAAAATAAGAGGCAACAAACATTATAACATTGATAATGATAAGATTCCTGGTAATGGGCGGTATATTGTTAAACATTTTTTAAAATTTGTTTTTAAAGTCATTAAACGGAACTTCGTAAAAGCATCTTTTGCCATCCGGTAAAAATTCCGGGAAACCTAATGCGGTAAAATCTTTAATCATCTGTTCCGCATCTTTTTTATAGATGAAATCAAACCTTGATTTGGACTGCATTTTGTTCCACTGATTGAGGTAGAACTGCATAAATTCTTCTTCAGTTTTATATTCCAGGATCTCAAAAAGGTTTTCCAGGAACTTCATTGCCTGGGTTTCTTTCAGCCCTTCCGGAAGCGCATCTATTCTCAGCACGCTTTCATGTGCAATTTTCATGTCAAACCCAAGTTCAGGAAGAAATTTTTTGAAAGAATTGTATTTATTCTTTTCTATTTCGTTCATGTGATACTCTAAAGAAAACAGCAATGTATGACTGTTTGGATTAACACTGGGCTTCTTCGAGGTTTTATTATTTTCAGAAACTACCAGTCTGTGCATTCTCCCAAGGTCCAGCATCAGGGTTACATCGCCTTTATTGAATAACCAATAGCCGTTCGGCAACCTCATCAGGTCCTCATCAAAGTCTTCGTCTTCAAATAAATTGATTTTTGAAGGTTCTGCTGTAATACTCTGATGATACATTTCCGTAAGATTCTGAATTTCTTCCGGGCGCACATTTCTTTCTTCAATAAACGGATTGTAGTCTTTGTCTACTATAATTTCCGGCATCTTGATCACTCCTCCGCCACTGTTTCCTTTGCTTGGAAAAGGTTTATTCATCATTGCATCCATCTCAGGATCCTTATCAAAATCAAGGCTCGGAGAAACGTTATAAATTCCCAGAGATCTTTTAATAGTGGAACGCAGCAAGGCAAAAATGAGATGCTCATCTTCAAATTTCACCTCTGTTTTCTGAGGATGGATATTTACGTCTATTTTTTCAGGATCCAGTTCAAGATAAAGGAAAAAAGAAGGAACGTAACCCGGCAGAAGCAATCCTTCAAACGCTTCCTGAACTGCTTTATTGAAATACGGACTCTTAAAATACCTTCCGTTCACGAAAAGAAACTGTTCTCCTCTTGATTTTTTAGCTCCTTCGGGTTTCGCAACGAATCCGTGAAGTTTACACCAGATAATATCTTCTTTGATAGGAATGAGCTGTGGCTGCAACTTGCGTCCGAAAACATCTACAATACGCTGCATCTGGCTTCCTTTTCTCAGTCTGAAAACAGCTTCATCATCATGAAACAGGGAAAACTCCAGATGCTCATGAGCTAATGCAACCCTCTGGAATTCATCAATAACATGTCTGAATTCAACATTATTGTTTTTAAGAAATTTTCTTCTGGCAGGAACATTGTAAAACAGGTTCTTTACCAGAAAATTAGATCCATCGGCAGTCTGTATCGGGTCCTGAAACTGAAATACACCGCCTTCAATGTAGATATTCGTACCAATTTTAGCATCATTCTGCTTCGTTCTCAGTTCAACCTGGGAAACTGCAGCGATAGAAGCCAATGCTTCTCCCCGGAATCCCTTTGTGGCGATTTTGAAGATATCTTCTGTTGCTCTGATCTTTGATGTAGCATGCCTTTCAAACGCCATTCTGGCATCAGTTTCAGACATTCCTTTGCCATCATCCACCACTTGGATCAGGTTTTTTCCGGCATCCCTGATAATCAATTCTATCTTGGAAGCACTGGCATCAATAGCATTTTCCAAAAGTTCCTTCACAATGGATGCAGGTCTCTGCACCACTTCTCCTGCCGCAATTTGGTTGGCTACATGATCCGGTAAAAGCTGAATAATATCTGACATAAAACGTATAATCAACTTACAAAAATAGTCAATGGAAACCGGAATTAAAACATTAAAACAGTGAATTAAAATTTAATTATCAACATTTTTGCCACATTTCTTATTCTGTTCCGCTTTAGTCCTTATATTAAAAGAATGTAAATCCTATACAAAATTGAATAAAAGATTTTTTAAATAAGGCTGCGATTTTTTTTCAACGCAAAGTTTTATTTTGAGAGCTTGTGACTTTAAGAAGAGCAAAGGTGGCGGCAATGCCGCTGATTAAGCTGTAGGATAATGCGTCCGCTTAATCGAATCAATCTTTGATTGATTCGATTCTTTGCAAACTTAAAAATGAGCAATCTCAAAATAAAACTTTGCGTTGAAAAAAATTTATCCCCTTTTTCTCTTGTACTTAAGACAGACTATTCAAAGCTTCTAATCTGAGCTAATAAAAACACCCCTTTTCTACCATCGAAAAGAGGTGCTTCACAGCTAGTTTACACAAAAATAATATTGATATTTATTTATTTTTTCAATCATTCATCAAAGACAAGTGTTCTTTTTTCTTTTCTCTTTGGAATACCATGAACCTTATCGTATAAATAAGCCAGCACATTAGGCTTTTTATAAATCCTGCTGTAGCGGTATTTGGTATTGAAGTGTCTGATATGAATCTTATACGCATCGTAACCGATCACAACCAGAAGACAAATACTGATCACATAAAATACCCTGAATTCAAGATAATAATAGGTGAGTCCCGAAAACACAGCTCCTAAAACATAAGCAATCATAATACTTATCAGCAGTTTTGCCCTTGCAATCAACTCACCACTCTTTCTGTATTTCTTTTGAGTAAACATGGAAAGCAGAATCCCGAGATCGGTAGTGGTACCTGTAAGGTGGGTAGTTTTCACCGAGAAATTGGAGATACTTGCAGTAAGCCCGTTCTGAAGTCCGGTGGCAAAAAGCATCAGTGCAACCAGATATTCTGTTTCCTCCAAAGTTTTCTGATAATAAAACTGGCCATATATTCCTACAAACAGCAAACATATGATTTCCAAAACAAGAGGCATGGAATGGGCAAAATATTTACTTCTTTTATTGAAATTGATTACAATGAAGTTGGATAGAAAGCTTCCGAAGAAGAACAAAAAGATCCATGCTCCTACCACAGCTACCTGCGTCCAGTTTCCTTTACTGATCTCTGCAGCTAAAATGGCGTAATGTCCTGTGACATTTGACGTAAAAGAGAGAAAAATTAGCAGAGAGGCAATATTTATAGTACCTGCAGTAAATGCAGTCAGCGTTCCCAATCTGATATTGTCTCCCAACGTCCGGCTGTTACTATAATTTCTTAACATTGTTTTATTTTTTTATTGTGTTTATCTATAATTTCAGACCTCAACAAAGATCTCGGCCAGCCTTCCTCTTTCCGGAAGCCTTTCAGGGATTTCCACTTTAATTTCCTGAACCTTAAGCTCTTTACACTTTCTGATGTATGGAGCAATGTCAAACTTTCCTTTGCCTTTACTTTTGATGGAAGGGGAATAGTAAGCTTCTTCTATATTTTCTGCTTTCACATAATTATTGAATGTTCTCTGAAAGCTTCCCGTGAAAATATCGCAGATGATTTTATTGACTAAGTGGGGATATTTATTTCTGATGATTCCGTAAGCATCACAGAACTCCTGCGGTCTGATTTTATTAAAAATGGTACTTTTTGTATTGAAAAGCAGATCTCTGATGGAATCTCCCGCCTCATATCCTGAAACCAGAAGAATATTATACTGATTCTGGTCTTCCGACGCTTCTTTTTCTTTCAGTACTTTTTTTAATATATTCAGTGACTCAAGGGAGTAATCTGTGGCGATTAAGATTGTTTTGGTCATATCTTTTAGATTTAGGTTTGTGTTATCGTATTTTGATGATACAAAACTAAAGCGGCAAGATTAGAAGCCCCTTGGAATGGAATTAAAATGTGATTAAAGAGATTAAAATGAGATTAGAATATTGTTAACAACAGTTAATATCAATAAACCATGTAATTTAAAAAAGCCGTAAAGCCAATTCGAATAGAAGAACCGAATAATTTTACTTCCGCTGATTAAGCAGATTTCGCAGATCTTTTAAACTTCTTCCGGCTGCATACTGTAAAAATTAGGAAAACGCATCTGCACCGTAGTTCCCTGATTTTCGTGAGAACTTACTATGAGTTCCCCGTGATGCATTCTTACAATATTTCTTGCCAATGGGAGACCGATTCCGTAGCCTTCATAGTTTTTAGTATTGGAAGCCCTGAAGAACGGGTCGTAGATCTTGTTCATCTCAACTTCCGGAATTCCGATCCCGAAATCTTTTACAATGATATAAACATCCGTATCTGTAGCTCCTAGTGAAACTTTTACCTGCTGGAAATTGGAATATTTACAGCCGTTATTGATGATATTGGCCACTGCAAGATGCAATAGCTGTTCATTCCCCTGTACTTTTAATTTTTTAGGATTATCAGGGAGCATGCTGATATCTAGATAGATATTATTTCTGGAATCAATTTTCCGGAGTGTTTCAATGACGTCCCAAAGCAGCTGGTCAATCCTTACTTTATCTATTTTCTGAATCTTTCCGTCGAAACCGGTCTGAGCGATCATCAGTAATGCTTTGATCTTTCTATCCAGTTTTTCTGCTTCATCAAGGATAATTTCCAGAGTTTCTTTATATTCATCAGCCGTTCTGCTGATAGAAAGGGCTACATCCGCTTCACCCATGATTGAGGTGAGGGGTGTTCTCAGCTCATGGGATACATTGCCGATCAGGTGATTCTGGGTTTCGAATGAGGTTTCTATTCTGTTCAACATTCCATTGAAAGTATCCACCAACTCATTCAGTTCCTTATTATCCGGTTGTGGTTCCAGCCTGAGGTGAAGATTTTCAGAGCTGATCTCTTTTACTTTTCCGGTAATTTTTAAGATCGGTTTAAATAAAGTTTTGGACAGATAAAAAGAGAAAATC
The DNA here is from genome assembly GCF_050496705.1 of Chryseobacterium sp. MIQD13. Classification (NCBI taxonomy): domain Bacteria; kingdom Pseudomonadati; phylum Bacteroidota; class Flavobacteriia; order Flavobacteriales; family Weeksellaceae; genus Chryseobacterium; species Chryseobacterium sp. MIQD13. The sequence continues at coordinate 823,344 of NZ_JBNWAF010000002.1, read as the reverse complement.
ATACTGAAAAACAGAGAAAGCACGATACAGGTAATCAGTGTTCTTTTTAAAAATCCGAGATAATAGATTACATAATGATTTTTTGCAGAGGCAATTGCAATATAGTCTTTATCATCATATTTAAAGGTCTGCCCGATATAATAGAACTCTTTATCATTGTAATTGGCCTCTCCTTTTCTGACAATGCTTTTAAAAAAATAATCCGGAATATGAACCTCCTGTGAAATTTTCCTGAAATTGGAATCCGTTGGAACTGCAAACACATAGTCTCTTTCCATTGGAAGCTCCTCGTCATTCAGACTGTTGAGGATATAATTTTCAGGAAGATCCAGATGATCCTTGCTTTTCTCGATCTGGACAATCGTTGTTGTACGGATTTTCAGCAACTCATAAAATCTCTGATGCGAAAAGTTAACAATCGAAAAATAAACCAATCCGCTGAACAGCAAAATGATGGCCGTAAATACCAGCATCAGGAGTACCATTGTTTTGGTTTGATTTGTGATAACTTTACCAGGCATTCATTAAGGTTTTTTCAGTACATATCCCATTCCTATCACGGTATGAATCAATTTATTATCATCCTGACTATCCAGCTTTTTTCTTAAATAATTCACGTAAACATCTACCACATTGGTTCCCAGCTCATAATTCACTCCCCAGACAGCATCCAGAATTTCAGCTCTGGAAATTACTTTTTCGGGATTATTCAGAAAGTAAAGAAGAAGCTTGTACTCTGTAGAGGTTAAAGAAATTTCATCTCCCGCGCGGGTTACTTTCTTTGTGTAATCGTTAACGATAAGATCCGAAAACTGGAAAACATGCTCATTATCCGGTTCAGGTTCAGCAATTTCCTGCGGACTGATCCCATGGCTTCTTCTTAGCAGTGATTTCACTCTGGCTACCAATTCAATAAATTTGAAAGGCTTTACCAGATAATCATCGCCTCCGCTTTCCAGGCCCAGTACAATATTTTCAGACGTTCCCAAAGCCGTTAAAAAAAGGATCGGAACATGCTGATTGGTTTTCCTTATTTCTTTGCAGACATCCAGACCATTCATCTCAGGAAGCATAATGTCAAGAATCACCATATCGAAATCGTTTGCCTGTACCAGCTGCACACCGGTACGTCCGTCAAAAGCCACGGAAACTTCGTACCCGTTTTCCTGAAGTCCTTTTTTTATAAAAGATACAACGCTGGTTTCGTCTTCGATGAGGATAATCTTTTTCATTGAAATAAGGAATTTCACAAAAATAGGGAAAAAGAGTGAATAGGTACGAAGGCTGAAGATAAAAGGTTTAAATCATCCGGAATACAGGAATATTCTTATTCCGGCTCAATATTTTTAAACATTAAAATTTCAATAACATCTGCGTATCACATCGGTCATAGGCAGAATCTGATATTGGCATATGTTTAAAACCAAGCTTTTCGTATAGTTTTATGGCAGGAACAAGAATGGAATTGGTTTCCAGAAAAATACTTTCTGCATTTAATTCTCTGGCCTTATCTACCAAAGCCTGTCCCACAAGATATCCTATTTTCTTTCCCTGAGCCTTAGGACTTACAGCCATCTTTGAGAGTTCAAATCTTAATGGCTCGTCTGCTGTTTTCACCAAAGCACATGTTCCTACAGGTTCATTATTTAACATGGCAAAAACGATATGACCTCCTTTATTTATGATATATTCTTCAGGGTTATCCAGTAGTTTATAATCCCCTGCTTCCATCGTGAAAAAGGTTTTAATCCATTCTTCGTTTAATGTTTTGAAAGCTTCTTTATATTGAGGATCATAAGCTATAATTTTTACTTCATTATTCATATTGTTCATTACTATAGTGTTTAATTATATTCTTTTTTTTACCATTTTTGCCAGCTTTTCAAGATCACTTTCTACCCTGTCAGTCCATTCCAGGCCATAATTAAGTCGCATACAGTTCTGGTACTGGTTATATTGAGAAAACATCCTTCCGGGAGCAAAACTTATTTTCTGGCTCATGGCTTCATCATACAGATCTTCAGTGCAGATTTTTTTATCCAGTTCCAGCCAAAGCATAAACCCTCCTTTCGGTTCGGAAATTTTGGTATTATCCGGGAAGTATTCCGTCACCGATTTCTGAATCTGGAGATAATTTGCATACAGCTTTTTTCTGAATGTCCTCAAATAGTGGTCATAACGGCCATGCTCAAGGAAGTCTGCTATCACTTCCGGGTACAGAGACGGACTGCATACGGTCTGCACCAGTTTCTGCCGGATCACCGTTTCCTTAAACCTCCCGGGAGCAACCCATCCTACACGATAACCTGGGGCCAATGTTTTTGAAACAGATCCTATCCACATCACAAGCCCTGCTTCATCATAAAATTTACACGGTTTTGGTCTTTCTGCCCCAAAATACAGGTTTCCATAAATATCATCTTCGATGAGCGGAACATTATATTCCGTAATCAGCCTTACAAGCTCTTTTTTGTTTTCATCAGGCATCTGGAAGCCAAGCGGATTATTAAAATTTGTTACAAAACAGCATGCTGAAAGTGTGGGCAGTACTTTTTTTAAGGCATCCAAATCTACTCCATAAATAGGGTGGGTTGGAATTTCCACCACTTTCAAACCTAATTGACGAATTGCCTGAAGCACACCAAAATAAACCGGGCTTTCCACAGCAACTGAGTCTCCGGGCTTCGTCACCGCCATCAGGCAGGTATATACCGCATTCATTGCACCTGAAGTAATGACCAGATCGTCTTCTGATATTTTTCCTTCCAGCACGAGAGCCCATTTGGCTGCTTCCCGACGCAGGTATTCATTCCCCTGTACCGGTTCATAATCTGTACCGCTGTCACTTTTCCTCTTGATCACATTGATCATACATTTCTTCAGTTTAGCTAAGGGAAGAAGGTTTCTTCCGGGAATCCCCAAAGCAAACTGGGTAACATCTGCCCCGTCTATCGTACCAAATACTTTATCAATAAGGTCTTCAGCACAATTCCGCCGTTCTGTATCTTTCATGGGGCCCACGGATGGCAATGCCAGTTTTCGCTGAGAGGTCTGACTTACAAAATAGCCGTATTTCGGCCGTGATTCCACTAAGGAACGGCTTTCCAACTCCATATAGGCCTGCTTTACAGTATTCAGACTGACATTGTAGAGCTTCTGGGCGCTTCTGAGTGAGGGCAACCTGTCTCCAAACTGCAGGGTATCACTTTTGATCTGTTCAGTGACTGATTTTGCTATTTTAAGGTAGAGAATGTCTTTTGACATAATGATCCGGTTTTAAGTAAATGTACAAATTCCTTTAGGTTTATCCGACATTCAGCCAATTTACCATTCTGTCAATACTGCTTTTAAGCTGCTCCGGATTTCTAAAATTAGCAGTCGTATTCTTTTTAAAATAGCTTTCTGCATGAAGGTTAAAATTCTTTTTCTCAGAATCTGTAATACCATTTTTTGCATATATCTTAAATGAGATCTCTGCTTTTCCATTCATAATAAGACTTGCAAATCCTAAAACCTCATTCTTTTTTTTAACCAAAAGAAAGGGAACACCAAAATCCTGATTGAGCCTGGAAGGGTTTTGTGACTGTAGAAAAATATTTTTTAAAGACGGCATATCTGAAATATAGACTTCAGCATATTGAAGCTGTTGCTGGTTTAGAATGATATTTTCCATAATATTCTGTTTTAGTATAGCAAAATTATGGAGTATTCAAATAAGGATACAGATACAGAAGTTGATATTATTTTGGGTACAGATTAAAACATAACAGACATTCTAAACAACTGTTTAATACTTTTCAATAGACAAGGGCTATTTACTCAGGATTGTATAAAGTCATAAAAAACAAAACTCTCCATTGAAATTCAATAGAGAGTTTTTCGCATAGTGCGGATGAAGGGACTCGAACCCCCACGCCTCACAGCACCAGATCCTAAGTCTGGCGTGGCTACCAATTACACCACATCCGCTTTTCTTTTGTAGCTACAAATATATAACTTTTACCTTAAAAATAAGAACTAAAAATTGAATCTTTATAAAACGTCACTAATAAATAGCCCTTTAAATACTGAAAAAAAGCACTTTCCTGAACCTCCGTTTATATAATATGTTTATAGTCAATAGTTTTTATTAAAAATAAAAGAATATTAAATATTTCCGAGACCTTTATTTTAACTTTTCTAATCTTAAGTCATTAAAGATAGCAAATACAGTAGTAAAATTAATACTGTATTTTATTACATATTGAATTTGATATCTTATTTATAATCAAATCTGTCTTCATCTGGATACCAAAGGTATCTAAAGCTGAAACCAATGTTCCATTTTCATAAGCTTTTATCTCATTTTCTAATATACCTGCAGTACCGAAAGAAATTACCCTCCCTGTTTTTTTCTCTACCAAAAAAGGTCCCCCTCCCATTAATGATTTATTAAAATCTCCTGTCAAAATATATTCTTTAGAATCAAAAGAATAAATATTCCCATATGGTTTTTTAATAATATCATCATATAGCATTGGTTCAATACTTTTATTTACTATTCTTCTAATAAGATCTTACTTATAGTCAAATCTATCTTCGTCAGGGTACCAATAGAGGTCTAAGCTAGGAGTCATGGTTCCATTTTCATAAGATTGTATATCACTATCCAGCGTGCCTGAAGTACTAAAAGTAACTACACGACCTGCTTCTTTTTCTACTAAAAAGGGTGCGTTGCCGCCCACTGCATATCTAAAGTCGCCAGTTAAAATAAATTTTTTAGAATTATAAAAGTAAATATTACCATACGGTTTTTTAATTGTGTCGTTTGAAGATATCATTGCCTCAACACCCTCTTCTTCTAGTTTTTTTAAATAACGTTCTGCTATTTGTAGCATTTCTTTATCTGTTAACATATTATAAATTTTAATTGTTATTACCTTACTTTTAAATACTTAAATTCCAAATATTTTCTTTGGATAAAATTACCGTATGCACTTGTTTGAGCAAATACAACATATTCTCCTGTTTGTCCATCAAATAAATGAAGCTCCCCTCCTTTTTTCATTCCTACAAAATAATGGCCTATAGTACTTCCTGTTATGTTATTTTTTTCTTTAATACCATATACAACAACGATTTCTCCTTCTTCCATTAATTGCTTCATTCTAGGTATTGTTGCAGGTTGAAAATGACCTCCTCCAAATTTTGCAGCTACATATTCTGTCCCTTGCATTCCCGATGGTTCGGCTAATCTTAATTTCCCTGTTTTCAAAAAGTCAACCAAAACTTTTGCTGTATTACCACAGTTTGTTCTATGCACCTGAACTACTACGTCACCTACCACTTTATGATTAAAATAAGGCATTGCTTCTCCTATATGCTCAAAAGGGTTTGTAATTATTTTTGAAAATTGTGTTGCACCTTCTATAAAAGCTTCCACCTCTTTTTCAACTTTTGTTGCCACAATAGAATGACCCGGTGGTACATGTCCGCCCAGATGTTCTAATTCCTCTATTAATTCTTCCCCTTGTAATTTACTCCATTTTTTGTAGAACTTATGCATTTCTGCTTTCGTAAATTCTTCTATCACTTCGCCTTTATAAACAGCAGCATAAGTTTCTGCAAATTTTCCTTCCTTTTGTCCGGATAAGAAAATTACTCCGTTTTCTGCCAGTGTCCCCCCAAGAGCTTTGTATTCTGGTCCAAGAAAAACTTGCTGTGGCTCTAAGACTTTTATGGTATTTTTCTGGAAATTAGAAATATTGGTTTCCAAAACAGCTTTTAATACCAAAGTCTTAAGATAATTCTTCACACTTCCGTCTGCAATTTTTGTAAGCAATTTTGCCGCTCCCATATAAAATCCGCCAACAATGTTTAAACCGGCTAATGCAAAACCTCCTGCAATATAAATCTCATCCCAAACTTCCAAAAATTTTTCTCCTTCAGATTTTGAATTGGGGTTTTTAGGATCTTTACCTAGCTTTGCAATTTCTTCTTTAAACGCCTGTACTGTAAGGTCGGCTCCCGCCAAAGAAATATCGGCGGCTGCCAATAAGATAAAATATGGATTTCCGGTAGTTGCCAATGTAGCAACACCAATTACAACAGCAACAAGATTGGCTGCAATACGGATATTCTGGTGGACAACCTCCCATTCTTGTGCATCTGCCAATGCCTTCAGATAAATAGCAGGAACCAAATAGGTTTCTTCTTTTCCTGTGCTAATATCTGTAAGATATACCATATCCATAGGATGAAATTGTGCACCCTCATCCAGATTTTCCGTAATGGTTTCTGTTGCATTGGGATCGCCTTCTTTCGGGACAACCTTTAGTCTTTGTTGTTCTTCTTTCTGTTGCTGTAAGAAAAAAGTATCCCTGTATTGATCATTACTCCCCTGGAAAATTCCTGCTTCCAGAATATTGGTGTTGATTTTGTAACCTTTTCCAATAGTAAAGGTTTGGGCTTCTCTTTTACGCTTGTCATTATTGGCAAACAGAGAGAATATTACCAGAATATTTGCCAGTATCATTCTGTTGCTCTGCATCTTCCCTTCATACTCAGAGCTTCCATCGAGGTTGTAATAGATCCTGTTCAGCATATCCGGGTTTTCCCGAAAGTACTTGAGAATAGGAACAGGATCTCCAATTGCCTTGAAAATCTGGATCACTACAGAGCTACTATCCCTTAAAAAATTCGAGTCATCTGCTTTCGAAAGTATCTCAAGATGATTGAAAAGCGTTATATTGTCAATATGCACAAAAAGGCTTGGTAAAATAGTATCAGGAATATTTTCATAAATGAATTTAAGAGATTCGGGATTTTCATGTTTTTTGAGGGCATCTGCAAAATTTTTCAAGAAGTATTCGTAATCATTCTTATATTTATCAATATCACCATAGCCTAATAATATATTCAGGTCTCTAAATTCCTGATAAGAATAGGTTTCCAAAATAATGCTTTTTTCAGGTATTTTCTCGTAAAAAAAACTAACTCTGTAATAGATTTTTTCTTCATTTACAGCTATTTCCTGTGTTATTTGTGTCCTATCCCATTTCACTGATACATTTTCAGTTTTTGAATTCAGATAGGCTTTCAATCTGATATAGTTTCCTTCTGGAAGGGAGAGGCTTTTATTTTGGATATTGGCTTTGTAATCTTTCGGATTGTATTCCAAAATATAATCTCTCATCCCACTGTTTGCATATTTAATTTTTGAAACCAGAAGTTCCTGATTAATATATTCATCCGTTTGCCAACCAGTGATGTCTGAAACCAAGAACGAGTTAAGCATTATTGTGTCGTCTTTTTGCAAAGGTTTATCTGTCTGCAATGTTTTGCTCAGAAATTGTTTTTTTAAAACTAAATGACTGGAGGATGATTCTAGTATTTTTTTGCTTTCTTCATCAAAATCGTTATAATAATTTTTGTAGTTCATTGCTTAAAAATCTTAAGGTTAATAAAAGAGTCAACTCGAAAACCTAAGCAAAGTTTGGGTTGCAGGATTTGATATTAGTTTTTGATTAAGACTAATGAGAATAATGTTTTCCCTGATCTATCTTTTTTGTGCACAACAAAAAATATTCACTTAAACTTTGATATCGAGTTTCATTTTCCGTGTTTTCTTATTGCAAATATCAACACGATAAGCGACAGAACTTGACGTATTAAAATTTATTTAAGAAAGTGAGTATTTTTAAATTTTGAAATCCTGATTGGCCTTATGCTATTGCGCATAAACCACCCGAATAGATCTTAAAATATGCCAATTTTCAAAAAAAGAATGTGATATATTAAGCAAAATGATTGAAACAATCCTATTTCTACTTAAAACCTTCAGGATGTTATGTTGGATTATTAGATTAGAAAGAAAATATATGATAATTAATAAACAAAAACCATACTTTCTGAGGGTGGTTAAATCATTACATTTTCTCCAAATTTGGATACATAATTTGGAGAAAATGTAATATTCAATAGATATTCTGGTGATTTTTTGAGCATAAAAAAAGCTCTCTTAAAAAAGAGAGCTAAAAACGCTGATTTATCAGCTAGTACCCCGGGCGGGACTTGAACCCGCACGCCAAAAGAGGCACAGGATTTTAAGTCCTGCGTGTCTACCAGTTCCACCACCAGGGCAGGTGTGGAGCGAAAAACGGGATTCGAACCCGCGACCCCAACCTTGGCAAGGTTGTGCTCTACCAGCTGAGCTATTTTCGCATAGTGCGGATGAAGGGACTCGAACCCCCACGCCTCACGGCACCAGATCCTAAGTCTGGCGTGGCTACCAATTACACCACATCCGCTGGTTTGTTTGTTTATTTTAAAGAGCTTGCTTCGTTTTTGTGAGTGCAAATATAGGGCTTTTTACCTTCCCTCCAAACTTTTCAGAAAAAAAAATTAAAATTCACACATTTTTTTTCCGCTCCCCCTGATATTACATTTCATTTTCTTACTTTTACAACGTTAATAATTACAATATGGAATTACAAGGAACGGTAAAGAAACTTTTTGATGCTCAGACATTTGCAAGCGGCTTTCAAAAGAGAGAAATGGTTATTTTGACTCAGGAACAGTATCCACAGCCGATAAACATAGAATTTTTGTCTGATAAGATTAGTTTATTAGATAACCTTAGAGAAGGCGAGAATGTAAAAGTGGGAATCAACATCAGAGGTAGAGAATGGGTTTCTCCTCAGGGTGAAACTAAATATTTCAATTCTATTACAGGATGGAGAATAGAAAAAGTTATGGATAACGCATCTGAGCCTACACAAGCTTCTCCTTCTCAATCTGCATCCCCGGTTTCCAATGAAAATCCTTTCGCTGGTGACGATGATGATGATTTACCTTTTTAATTAAAAGAATAAGATCAAATATAAATCCTGCTTTCTCAAGTGGGATTTTTTTTCCAAAATAATGGTCCGACTAGACGAAAACGAGATTTCATTCCCTGATCCTGAACTTTATGAAGGTCATGAAGGGTTGATTGCTTTTGGAGGCGATCTGTCTATAGAACGCATCTGGTTTGCCTATCAGCTGGGAATTTTTCCGTGGTACAATCCCGGAGAGGAAATACTGTGGTGGTGTCCGGATCCAAGATTCGTTTTGTTTCCTGATGAACTGAAAGTTTCCAAATCGATGTGGAAAATACTGAACAGAGGTGTTTTTTCATTTACTGAGAACAAAAACTTCAGGGAAGTTATCTTAAACTGCCAGCAAACAAGCAGAAAAGGACAGACCGGAACCTGGCTTTCCTATGAGTTGATGGAGTCTTTCATTCAGCTTCATGAATATGGCCTTGCCAAAAGTATTGAGGTATGGCAGGACGGAGAACTGGTTGGCGGTTTTTACGGACTTCAGATTGGAAGTGTATTCTGTGGGGAAAGTATGTTTGCTAAAGTAAGCAATGCATCTAAAGCAGGCTTTATTCATTTTGTTGAAAACAATAAAGAAACACTGGATCTCATTGACTGCCAATCTCATACCGAGCATCTGGAAAGCCTGGGAGCAAAAATGATTCCTAAAAAAGAATTTTTAAAAATCTTACACAAAAACAATGAACGCAGATAAAGAAAAATGGATCCTTCTGATTGTATTAACCATTATCTGGGGATCATCTTTTATTTTAATCAAAAAATCTCTTGAACATTTCAGCCCATACCAGGTTGGTGCACTGAGAGTACTGATCGCCGGAATTATTTTAATGCCGATTGCGATTTCAAAATATAAGCTATTCCCGAAAAAACATCTGAAGTGGCTTATTCTGGCAGCATTTACAGGAAACTTCATTCCTATGTTCCTGTTCCCTATTGCAGAAACGGAAGTGAGCAGCAGTATTGCGGGAATTATCAATTCTATGATGCCCATTTTTGTAATTATTGTGGGAGCTTTGGTCTGGAAGTTTGAAACCACCAACAAGCAGATAATAGGCACACTAATTAGTTTTACCGGAGTCTGTTTACTTGCATTTGGAGGGGATGGAGAAGGCGGAAAGTTTAAGCTGATTCCTATATTATTGTTGTTACTGGCCACACTGTGCTATGCGATGAGCACAACAACGGTGAAGTCTAAGCTTATGGAGGTTTCTTCTACGATTCTATCGGCATTTGTTTTTTCATTTGTCTTATTTTTTCCTTCTCTTATTGCTTTGGCTTTCACGGGATTCTTTTCAACATTCAGCTTTAACGAAAATAATATGATGGGGCTGATGTTCGTAAGCCTTTTATCCATCTTCGGGACCGGATTGGCCATGACGCTGAATTACCGCCTGCTGAAGGTATCCACTCCATTATTTGCTTCAACGGTAACCCTGCTGATGCCTATTGTTGCTATTATCTGGGGCTTTTTGGATGGTGAAAAACTAAGCATCTTACAGTTTGTGGGAGCTGGGGTGATTATTGGCGGCCTGATTTTTTTAAGAAGTAAACCTAAAAAATAAATTTTGGTATGTAAAAAAATAATATATCTTTGGGCTCTTTAAATTTATAAACCATGAAAAAAATTATTTTATTGGGCTCAATGGCCTTACTTACCCTATCATGCGGATCTGATGATGACGATAACACTGTAGACAACAGTAACCCATCCACACAAAATGTTATCCTTCCTGTAAAAATGAGTGTTGATGGTGAAAGCATGAAAATCAATTATGACGGTACTAAAATTTTAAATGTTACAAGTAACGCGAACACTGGTAATAAGGTTATTTTCACTTATGATGGTGATTACATTTCCAGTATTAAATTTTATGAGGCAAATGTACTTCAGTCTAGTACTGATTATGCATATACCAATAATCTGATGACCTCAGCTATTAATAAGGAATACTCAGCTTCAGGGGTAGTAGAATATAACGTGATCCATACTTATACCCATGTAAATGCCAACCAGATCAATGCAAAAAGACAGGTTATAAGTGCCAACACTAATTATACGATGAATAGTGTGTATACATACAGTGGCGGGAATTTGATAACTGCTCCGGGAACCGGTTCTGGTACCAGCAATGGTGTTACGACCACGTATAATCAAACTGCTTCTTATAATTATACTGATAAAAACTATCCTTTCAGAAATGTAAAAGGATTTGATAAAATCATATATAATGGTGACATGAGTGATGGAGTATCGTATTTGTTTTCTAACTTAAAAAATAATATAAGCTCTTATAAAGAAAATACAACATATACCTATTCTGGCGGAAGTGGAAGCGGTTATTCGGCTTATAAATTTACGACAACTTTCAGCTCAAGCGGTTATCCTATCTATGAAAGCAGACAGCCTACAGATCTGAATGGAGTCCCGAGTCCATCTCAACCTGAAATTTATACCTACGAGTATAATAATTAAAAATAAAAAAATCCTGCATTACTGCAGGATTTTTTATTTATGATTGTTACTTTAAACCATTAAGAATTTTTCTTTTTCACTTTGGCTTTGACTTTCTTTACTTCATCTTTAATGAAGGGATATTTTTTCTGCATATCCGTAGCAAGTGATGAATCAATGCTTAAAGCTTTCTGAAGGGATTCTGCTCCTTTTTCCGCGTTTCTCAGGTTGAAATAACAGTTGCTGAGCTGATAATAAAGTTCTGCTCTGTCATGCACCTTTATGGCTTTATCCAGAATAGTCACCGCTTCTTCATATTCTCCGAGGAGCATCAATACTTCTGAATAGGCATACCAGTTGTAAAATCTTGAAGGTTCTGCATCTACCAGCTTTTTAAGACAGGCAAGGCTTTCTTCAAATTTTCCGGAATCAATGAACAGAAACGCCAGCCTTTTCTGATAGTCAAGATTACTGTCATTAAGCATGGTTGCTTCTTTTGCAAAATGCAGCGCTTCTTTCATACCTCCCATTTCTTCATAGAGATAAGACTGCTCCATCATGGCCAGGTAAAACTGAGGATCTTCTCTCAATGATTTCTGGAATGCGTTAAGGGCCATTATAGATTGTTTCTGCGCCTTATAGCACAATCCTATCTTATAAAATGTAAATGCTTTGGTATACTCAAGCTCAAGCATTTCCTCATATACTTCCACTGCCTTCTGGTATTGTCCTAAGGCCTCATAGCAGGCTGCTTTATTAGCATACACTCCTACAGAACTTGAATTAATGGCCAACAGATAATCATATCCTTTTATTGCTTCTTCATAATTCTTCCTGTTGAAGTAAAACTGTCCGTACTCGAACCATGCGGTCTCGGAATAGGCAAATTCATCTAAATATTCATTAAGAAAGGCAATAGCCTCCTCGCTCTTGTTCAGGTCACTGAAACAGATCATACAGTTCTCAAGTGAGTACTCATCCGTAGGATCTTCTTTCAATGCTTTTCTGTAGTGTTTAAGAGCGTTAAAGGGATCTCCCAGGTTTACATATTCGTCCGCAATAAAGTTGTGAAGGAAGTTTTCTTCTTCTTTCAGTTCTAGGGCTTTTTTGCAGATGTCAATGGCTTTTCTGGGGTTTCCCAGGTTCGAATAATACTTCGCATAGCAGACCATAAAGTCTGTGTTTTCCATAGATGAACCTTTCAGTTCGTCAATGAGTTCCTTTGCGGTATTATAGTCTTCCCATTCCAAAAGAATCTCAAGTCTTTTGATTTTGATATCCAATGAATTGGGATGAAGCTTAAGACCATAGTTAACAGCATTGTCTGCGTAGTTAAAATCTCCCAGCTCCAGATAATAAACAATAATGTCTTCCAACTCTTCGGTATCGAAGTAGAATTCATCATTATTTTCCATCATTTCCTCGAACTTTTTTACAAGTTCATTTCCAAAATACTCTTCCAATAGTGTCGTCTTCGTCGGCCCGATGTCTGAATATACTTACAAACCCCGGCAAACTTTTTAATTAATAATAACTTCTGAAACTGAAATTCAAATGTTTATGCAAAGTTGCAACTTTTTTTTGAATTAATTTTTCATAAATTTCTATATTAAAGATAGTAAAAAAAGAAAACAGATAAAAGGATTGTGGATAAAAAACGCAAATTGTGGTTAAATAGTTTTCACGTGACTTTTTTACCTGTTTTTCTGCAAAAAAAGAACGGAGCATTTCTGTTCCGTTCCTGTTTTATTTAAATTAAGCTTTTAATTTTAGCAATGATATCGTCTCCCAATTTATCGGCTTCTTCCTGTGAGTGAGCTTCAGTATAGATCCTGATAATTGGTTCCGTATTGGACTTTCTCAGGTGAACCCAGTTCTTTTCAAAGTCTATCTTAACGCCATCTACGGTAGAAACTTCTTCATTCTGATATTCTTTTTCCATTTTGGCTAAAATATCATCTACATTAATCTCCGGTGTCAGTTCTATTTTCTTCTTACCCATGAAATATTCAGGATATCCGGCTCTTAATTCGGACACCGTTTTGTTTTCTTTAGCCAGATGAGTTAAGAATAATGCGGCTCCAACTAAAGAATCTCTTCCGTAATGAAGATCTGGATAAATGACCCCTCCGTTTCCTTCGCCTCCGATTACTGCATTCTTCTCTTTCATCAGGTTTACTACATTCACTTCTCCTACAGCACTTGCAAAATATTCTGAATCGTGGCTTCTTGCAACATCTCTTAAAGCACGGCTGGAAGAAAGATTGGAAATAGCTGCTCCTTTTTTATGTTTCAATAAATAATCTGCTACGGCAACCAGAGTATATTCTTCTCCGAACATTTCCCCTTTTTCGTCAATCAGGGCAAGTCTGTCTACATCTGGATCAACAACGATCCCTAAATCTGCATTTTCTTTTTTTACAAGCTCGCAGATGTCTCCCAAATGTTCTTTTAAAGGTTCAGGATTGTGCGGAAAGTGTCCGTTTGGCTCACAATATAATTTAACAGTTTCACAGCCAAGTTTGTCCAGAAGCATCGGGATTGCGATTCCTCCTGTAGAATTAACGGCGTCCAGTACTACTTTGAATTTTTTAGCTTTAATGGCTTCAACATCTACCATCGGCAGATCAAGGATCTGCTGGATATGAATATCAAAAGCATCATTTCTTGTTTCATATTTTCCAAGATCATCTACTTCAGCATAGTTGAAATCTTCACTTTCAGCTAATGCCAGTACTTCTGCTCCGTTTTCGCCGCTGATAAACTCTCCTTTGCCATTTAATAGCTTAAGAGCATTCCACTGTTTCGGGTTATGGGAAGCGGTAAGGATAATGCCTCCGTCCGCTTTAAGCTCAGGAACCATTATTTCCACTGTTGGTGTTGTAGAAAGTCCTAAATCCACTACATTAATTCCCAATCCCTGCAGGGTTGCCGTTACCAGTGAAGAAACCATTTCCCCGGAAATACGGGCATCTCTTCCTATGACAAGGGTTAAATTCTTTTTATTCTGTGTATTCTGAAGCCATGTTCCGAATGCTGATGCAAATTTCACCACATCCAGAGGGGTCAGGTTATCATTTACTTTTCCGCCGATCGTTCCTCTGATCCCTGAAATAGATTTTATTAGTGACATTCTGTTTCTTATTTTTTTAATTGGTTGTATTCACGGCAAAGATACTTAAAAGACCTAATAAGTTATAAGATGGGAATTTTTTTCTGAACCTTATCATAATTCCTTTTAATAACCTTCGGTGGTGGAAAACGGTAGCCTATATAAAGCAAGCCGTATATATTATTGTTTTGTACACTCTGGTCTCTTTTTTCATTGTAAGCATATGCGTTGACATTGAACTTTCCTCCGAACAGGAACCGGTCTGTATTATAACCTATATGAAGTCCTGTAGCAAATCTGATGGTGAGATATTGCGTATTTACTTTATTCGCTTTTGAACCATCACTAAGAATATCCCAGCTGCTGGAAAACATTCCTCCTAATCCCAGCGAAATATTGGGAGCAATATTCACTCTTTTTTTTGCACCGGGTACCCAGTTGTAAAAATATCCCATGCTGGCTCCGAAACTATATTGGGTCTCCTTCCCTTTCCTTCCGTCTAAAATATCTCTAAATATTGAAAGATCATAATCTACAATGGGCACCCAGCTTCCACGGCTTTCTTTCTGCCATTCGCCTTGAGTATAAATACTTTTCAGGGAAAAATTATCCTTCAGAACATACGCTGTAGATCCCCCAAAACTTTGAACTCTCAGATCAGGAAATTGGATATACGGGTCTCTTCCTTCTTTCCATTCGGGGAAGAAATCGCTCATATTTTCCATATAAAACCCTTTTACATTTTTGTAATAAACGGTCTGAATGAATTTTTTCGGAAAAAACCTGAATCTGAAGTCTGCGTAAGAACTGCTGCCTTTAAGCTCATCATCATTATTACCCGGCAGAAAACTTGGGGTAAATGAGACAGTTGCACTTATAATTCTGTAATCAATGGAAAAAGAGGCTCTTGTTTTGTTATTGATCGTAAAAATAGTTTCTATCGGCTTATCTTCAGGGCCTTCCGTAAAAACATATTTCTCGATATTGGTGTCAAGGTTTACCCGGACCATGACCTGATCTGCATAAGATTTGATTTTGGCTGTATCTGTCTGTGCTTTTGCCAGCACTGTGAAAAGAAAAAATAATACAGCAATTAATGATTTAAGATGCAATTTGAAATAATTTTAGTTTCAAAACATGAAAATACTACTATTTTTTCAATTATAAACTTAAAAATATGATTAGGAACACCCGCAGTCTTTGTCGCAGTTGGTTCTTTTAGAGCTGAATTTTTTCGGTGCAAAGCTTTTTCTGAGTACTTTAAATAAAGAGTAACAGGCAAATGCAACGATCAGTATAATAATTACATACTGAAAAATTAATGAGGTATCCATTATTTTAAAATCTGATAGGCTATCAACGACACAAAATATGCCAAACCGGTCATCATCGCTACCTGAAAGCCGGTCCATTTCCAGCTTTTGGTTTCTCTGTAGACTACTGCAAGGGTGGAAACACACTGCATTGCAAATGCATAGAATAAAAGTACGGAAATTCCAGTTGCAAAGCTGAAAACTTTTTCACCGTTTGGTTTCACATCTCTTCTCATCTTATCAATCACTTTCACTTCAGGGGCATCATCTTCAAGGCTGTAGAGCGTAGACATGGTTCCCACGAAAACTTCTCTTGCAACAAAACTTGTCAGAATTCCCACTCCCATTTTCCAATCATAACCAAGAGGTTCAATAAGGGGTTCAATTCCTTTACCCATTTTTGCCAGATAAGAATGGTCCAGCTCTACATTCGTTGCCACAAACTGATCTGGATTCTGCTTAGGACCAAAATAGCTTAAAAACCATACAATTATACTTACTATAAAAATGATCTTTCCCGCTCCGGTTACGAAATCCCAGACTTTACCCAGAACCATTTTAAGATCGTATCCGAAAAGTGGTTTTTTATAGGTCGGTAAGTCCATTACCAGGTAAGTTTTGTCTTTATTTTTGATAAATCTCTTAAGAATAGCTGCTGAAAACAAAGCTACAAGGAAACCTAAAAGATACATTCCCATCAAAACCAGCGCTTTATATTTAATTCCAAGGAACGATCCGTCTGAAATAATAAGCCCGATAATGATACTGTAGACCGGAAGTCTTGCTGAGCAGGTCATGAAAGGCGTAACCAGTATGGTCAGCAGTCTTTCTTTTACGTTTTCAATATTTCGTGTAGAGATTACGGCAGGAATAGCACAGGCAGTTCCCGATACAAGCGGCACAATACTTTTTCCGTTCAGTCCGAAAGGCCGCAATAAGCGGTCCATCAGGAATACAACTCTCGCCATATATCCTGAGTCTTCCAATAAGTACAGAAAATACAATAGGATACCGATTTGGGGTGCAAACACCACAATTCCTCCAATCCCCGGAATAATTCCACTTGAAATCAGTGAATTAATTGGACCTTCCGGCAAATGTTCTCCGGTAAATGCAGCCAGCCAGGAGAATGAATCGTCAATCCAGTTCATCGGGTATTCTGCAAGGAAGAAAACACTTTGGAAAATAATCAGCAGGATGACCATAAAAACTACATAGCCCCAGAATTTGTGAACAAGCACTTTATCCAGTTTTTCTGTCAGAAGTTCTTTGAACTGGGCTTTTTTAGAAATTACATCTGCTAATATTTTATCTACATTCTGATATCTTCTTACGGTTTCCTGAACCTGTAGTCTTTTCGGAACCAGGCTTTTAGTATCCGGTTCATTCAACAGGTCTTTTATTGATTCTATTCTTCCGGGATCGGACCCTAAAGAAAGGCTCATCCAGGCTTTGTATTCGTTATCAAGACCTTTATGAGCTGCTATTTTTTGAATAAAATCTTTGTGTTCGTTCGGTGTTTCAAAAGAGATTTTGTCTGCTTTTTTAAATCCGTTGTTCAGAACGGCTTCCTTCACCTCATCTATTCCAATCTGCTCTTTGGCGTTGGTCTGGATAATTTTAATCCCCAAAGCATCGGAAAACTTCTGAATATCAATGGTAATTCCTCTTCTTTTTGCCTGATCAATCTGATTGACCACTAAGATCATGGGAATACCTAAATCCTGTATCTGCTGGAAAAGAAGCAATCCTCTTTTTAGGCTTAGCGCTTCAAGAATATAAATTACCCCTTCATAATTTTTCTGCTCATCAATAAGAAATTTGGAAAAAATAGCTTCATCTTCAGAACTTGGGTAGACGCTGTACGAACCCGGCAGATCTACCACCTCAACTTCCTCATTTTTATAGGTGTAGTTTCCGGAATGGCTGGCAACAGTAACCCCTGCATAGTTTCCGGTCTTCTGTTTCTTGTTGCACAGTGCATTGAAAACCGTAGACTTTCCTACATTCGGGTTCCCGACCAAAAGGACCTGTTTTTTCTTATTTTCCTGCATTAATTCAATTCTTCAACAATGATATAATCTCCTTCTTCTTCACGAAGAGCGATACGGCTTTTTTCTTCTCCAAATTCTACATACATGGGACCATTGAACGGAGCCTGGTACAATATCCTGAAAATGGTTTCCGGTAAAAGCCCCATTTCTATGATTTTGTTGGGCATTCTCAGGTGGTCATTATCATAACCCAAAATCTTCCCCATTTTGTTTTTAGGGAAGCTGCTTAATTTATGTAAATCCATCTCTTTCAAAGCCTGATTTTTTGTAAGGGCAAATATACGCTATTTAAATTTAATCTAAATAACAGCAGGTATGAAAGAAATCAACCCAAACACATTGCTGTATCCGGGTTGATTTTAAAAATATAATTTAGTTGATATGAATGCTTATTTTTTCTTTTTCTCCTGATTTTGTGAAGAAGAAACTTCTATAGGATTATCATTGGCATTAAAGAAATCTTTAGCTATTTTTTCCTGCTTTTTCATCATTTCGCCAATTGTCATATCCGATCCCGGCATTTTCATACTCATCATTTCCGGAGTAACTCTCTGTCGTGTTTCCGCCAATGGATCCTGCTTAAAACTTGCATAAGCTTTCTCAAATTTTTCTTTTGTTGTTGGCGTTACAGTCTGAGGTATTCCATATTTAGCATTAATCTTATCTGAATATGACTGTTCCTCATAGTTTGCTATCTTTCTGTTTCCACTTAACTTCCAAGAATAATTTTTTTCCGAGTCTTCAATTTTAACAATCAGACCGGGAAGACCATAAAATTTGTATGGTCCATCCTGAAAAGGAATATCGGTACTGAACCAAGCGGTCCACTTTCTTCCCCCAAACTCTGTCGTTGCTTTTTGTGTATTGTACTCTCCTACTTTTTCTTTTTCCGGCAGAATATTCCAATTGAATTTGATATCATCATCATATCCAAATAAGTTCATACTTACCCTGTCTATATACTGCTCTTTCATTTCCGGATAAGTTTTAACAATTTTATACGAAAATTTAGGCATCTTAATAAGTTTCGTTACATCTTTCCAGGTTTTTGTTTTTTCCATTTCTTCAACAGCAATTTTGATAATGGAATCCTGAGCGGGAATTGTATAATCCTGATAGATTGATTTCTTGCTTGTAATATCTAAAATAGCAACTACCTTGTCCTGCTTGGTAGAATCTTTCTTCGGCTTGAAAGTCAGTTCATAAAAGAACCGGTTTGCTGTTTCTTTTGATTCTTTGGAGTCCTGTGCTGATGCAAAGGCAAAAAGAGCGATAAAGAATACAGAAAATAGCTTTTTCATTGTAGTAATGTTTATATAATTAGTTATCGATTCATGAAATATGTTACAGTTTATTTTTAATATTTTCATTAAGTATTTTATATTCAATTGATTATCAAAACAATACTCGCATTTCACATTCATCACACTGCTATGCTTTTTAAACTGAACATTTTACAGTTTACTTTAGAATGAGTAGAATAAATTATGATTTCCTTAAAACATTTTCCATCCTAAAAGCCATACCTTTAAGTACTTAAAAACAAAATATTATGGATACTTTATCACAATTTAAAGATGAACTTGAAGCAGAGTACCAGACGACCAGGAAATTTTTTGAAGCTTATCCTGAAGGGAAAAACGACTTTGCTCCTCACGAAAAAAGCATGAAAATGATGCCTCTTGCCACTCATATTTCTGAAATTTTCGGATGGCCGGATACGATGCTGAAAACTTCAGATCTTGATTTTGCCAAAGGAGATTACATACCCAAGAATCTTTCTACAAAAGAAGATCTTCTTAAAGTGCTGGACGAAAATTATGAATCTTCTCAAAAGGCCCTTAATAATGCAAATGAAGAAAACCTCAATGACAGCTGGGCTTTAAAAAACAATGGCCAGGAAGTGGCAAAATGGAGTAAATATGGCTCTATCCGTCATTCTTTGAACCAGATCACACATCACAGAGCACAACTGGGAGTCTATTACAGGATGAATAATATTCCTTTACCCGGAAGCTACGGCCCGTCTGCTGATCATCAGAGTTTTTAGAAAGGCAGAATATATCTCAAACAAAAAACCAATCTCGGTGAGATTGGTTTTCTTTTATTTTTATTTAAAATTGAATTTTACTGTGAACATGACCTGGCTTGGGCGAAGCTGTACTCTTGTGTAAGCAACACTATTTGTCACCTGATTGATATTGTATGTTTCAAACACTTTTCTGTTGGCAATATTCATCCATTTCAATTCAAAATCAATTTTCTTTTTAGCCCATGTAAACTGATAGGACAAATCATAGAAAGCATTGTTGTATTTATTTTGTCCATCACTTGTATTAACCTGATCCCAGTTGAATCCTATAGTATGGTTTTCTATCGGATAGAAAAATGCTCCTAAATTATGGTTAAAACCTTTATTGATTCCCAATCTTCCTCCTCTATCGTTCAACCCAACATTATCCTGCTTATTTCTGGAAAAATTAAGAGTATAATCTAAACTCATCCAGCTGAAATAAGTGTTATTTAATTTAAACCCATAGGATTGGGTATTATTTTTACTTAAGTACTGAATATTATCCAGGAATGCATCCGACTTAGACAATGTATTGCTGTAGCTCACAGAGGCATTTGTTTTAAATTTTGGAAAATATTTACCTACTTCAATACCTAATCTGTTGCTTTTTGCGTGGTTTTCCTGTTCTCTGTACTGGATTAATGTAAATCCTGTATTAATATCAAGTATTGGAGATGCAAGAAGGTTTTTCTTACTGTCGCTTAAAGAGTAATTCACATTAAAAAATAAATTATTCAGTGGGTTTCTGTATTCAATTCTTGAACCGGCACTTTTTGAGTTGGTTTGAGGGATAGGGTTATTCGGATCCATTACGCTAAATCCACCCGGGCTTTGTAGCATATAACCAGCATATGCAGACTGAACATCACCAAAATTATTACTGATATTTCCATTCAGACTTGCTTTCCAGAAAGATGCAAAGGAATACTGAACGAATAGATTTGGAGTGAATGTAGTTTTATTAAGTGATTTATGAACATTTCTCAGATCATCCTCAGCTTTAATACTGTTAAAATTTACCGGAGCATTGGCAAAAAGGCTCCATGCTTCGGATTTATAATTTATTCCCAATGATGCCGTAGGGTTAAACTCTGTAAATCTCAGATCATTTTCATAGGCAGGTCCGTCAAAACTCGGGGCTACATCATTCGGAATATCCGGATTAGGAATTGCTGTTCCGTTAAACCGCGTATTGAGGTTTTTTGATGAAAAATCAAGTCCTACCTGAGGTGTAAAGGTCCATCCCTTCTTTGAAAAACTGATGTTGGCAGAATGAGATGTTTCTAAAGTCTTCAACCTGAAATTCTGGATTACAGATGTTCCCGGAGCAAAATTGATTGCCGTTGCGGAATCTACTACAGGGTTTTTATATAAAATCTGCAGATAATTGGCGGGAGAAACCTCAAGAGTCTGCTTATCATCCTGATAACTGATATATGATTTAAAATTAACCATTTTTTCTTTCCAAGGTATGATTGTACTTAATGAGTTCTGGAAAGATGATGTAGGAGATTCTACAGCCTCGTTTCCAATTCTTCCCACTCTTGTAGCAACAGCTCTGTCCGCATTCCAGAACTGACTGAAACTTGTTGTATTTTTAAAGAATCCTTTCTTTGCATTTTTGGTAAAGATCAGTTCTCCTTTCACTTTATCAGTATAGAAATTATTTCTGGTGCTTGTTGTTATTGTAGAGCCGGGCTTATCATTTCTTGGGCTGTATATTGTTTCTACAATATCTTCTCTTTCAACAGCATTATTGGTATAATTGGCATTGGCTTTAAGTTCCCATTCCTTCTTTTTATCAATATTAGTAAGGTAGTTCGCAGACAGATAATGTACACTGTTCATCAGATATCTTTTTACAGGAAGGTTTGGAGTGCTTGCATTTTCCACATTCAGCCAATCATTTTGGGCTGCATTTATCCTTTTTCCTTCCCATCCGCTTCCGAATGCCAGGATATTTCCTTCATTTTCTACCTGCTCACCCATATTATTGGTCTTGTAATTAACAACCCACTGGCTTTTCTGTCCGAAAAACATTGGCGTAAGTTTTACATTCCATAGCCATGGTTCACCGAAACCCGTTCCCACTTCTCCTCTTCCGGTCATGGTAACTGAGTTTTTCAGTTTGATATTGATCGCTGCCTGGTCGGAAGGTACTTTATCTTGAAGAATCTTTACCGGCTGGTGGTTTTCAAGAACCTCGACTTTCTGAACAGCATCTTTCGGAAGTGAGTTGTTGATGGTTCCATAACCTCCTTCCATCAAGTCTTTTCCGTTAACATAAAATTTATTGATGGCATTACCCTGGTAAAGAATACTTCCGTCTTTATTGACTTCAATCCCCGGAATTTTTCTCATTACATCAGCAAGGGTTCTGTCACTTTTACTGTCAAAGGCTTTCAGGTCATAGGCAATGGTGTCTCCTCTTGCCGTGATCATTTTGGTTTTTAACTGGACTTCTTTTATTTCTGTCGCTTCAGACTGCATTTTAAATGTCAGTGTCTGATCGCTGTTGCTTATCTGCTTGGTCAGTGGTTTTTGGTTGAAGGCTTTTACCTTCAGGTCTACATTCGGTTCCGAAGAGGTAAATGTTACTTTATATTCTCCTTTGGAATTGGTAATTCCATATGCCAGAATAGCATCTTTGCCTGGCTCTTCTATGGTAACGCTTGCACTGGGAATAGCGGATCCGTCTTCATCAGTAATTTTTCCTGACACTGTTTTCTGTGCAAATGTGAGCACGGTGAAAAAAAGCATCAGAAATAAAGAAATCTTTCCTTTCATAATTTATTATTTGCTTAATTAGTTTCTAGCTTGTGTTTTTTGTTACACTATTTTGTTATAGAGATGTATTTTATACGTAAAGGTTAAATTTTTAACACTATAAAATTAGTGATATTTTTATATTCCACAGTCTTCTGATGGAGTTCAAGATTTAAATATTAAAAAAGGATATGCAAATTTCATTTCAATACCCTGTTTGGTATGTAAATTCTTTAAAATCTGATTGAAAAAACTAAATTTGATACATTCGTTTTTTTATCAGAATGTAATATTTTTGAAAAGAAAATGTCTTATAATAAGGAAAATCGTGGATGTTTCCGGAAAAGAATAATTTTTAAAATACTTATTTAGTCTAAATAGTTAAAAATGATTTGAATCATAGATTAAAATAAACTTAAACACTGATTCATATATATTTATTTAATAATTTTGTAACATAAAATTTATAGAATGGGAATTATTTTAAAGCCTATAGATGTTGTAGATGATATTACTCAGGAAGAGTTTACAGAAAAATATCTAAAGCCAAGAAGGCCCGTTGTCATCAAAAATATGGCAAGAAATTGGCCTGCTTACCAGAAATGGACAATGGACTATATGAAGGAAGTGGTAGGTGATGTAGAAGTTCCTCTTTATGACTCTAAAAAAGCCGATCCTGCAGCTCCCATCAATACGCCCACTACAAAAATGAAATTTGCAGATTATATAGATCTTATCCAAAGAGAGCCTACCGATCTGAGAATTTTCTTTTTTGACCCTATAAAACATGCCGGAAAACTACTGGAAGATTATATTTCGCCAAAAGAACTGATGGGCGGATTTTTAGATAAATATCCATCCATGTTTTTCGGAGGAAAAGGTTCTGTTACCTTTCTTCACTTTGATATTGATATGGCTCATATTTTCCATACTCATTTCAATGGCAGAAAGCATGTGAAGTTATTTGAATACAAATGGAGAGAAAGACTGTATCAGCTTCCTTATGCAACGTATGCACTAGAAGACTATGATATTGACAATCCTGATTTCGAAAAATATCCTGCTCTTGATGGTGTTGAAGGAATTGAGTGCTTCCTGGAACATGGTGATACGCTTTTCATGCCTACCGGATGGTGGCACTGGATGAAATATCTGGACGGAAGCTTCTCAATCTCTCTGAGAGCCTGGGATAAGTCCTGGGCAGTAAAGGCTCATTCTTTATGGAACCTTACCGTACAGCGAAAATTTGATGATATCATGAAGTCCAATTTCAAAAAGAAATACATGGACTGGAAAGAAAAAGTGGCCGTTAAAAGAGCAGAAATTGCTTTAAAAAGAGGCTTACCAAAATAAAACAAAAAGACGTTTCAATATGAAGCGTCTTTTTTATTGTCGGGCATTTACAAGAAGTTCCTCCATATTTCTCGTTACCTCATTGCATGAAAAACAGGCTTCTTTTCCATCCTGTGAAAACCATCTGCACTGTGAACGGATCGGGCAAAAGAACAATTCGGTTTCTTTATGGGTATCTAAATTCTGAACTTTTTGGGACAGGGAACATTTGGATTCTTCAGCGTTCCATTGTGCACAGCCTTTTTCTACACATTTTCCGGTAAAGCGGAATCTTTGTTCAAGACTGTTTTTGTCTTTATTCTGTTCAAGAAAGTCTTCTGTAACGGTAAGAGGCGTGATGAACTGTACTTTACCGTCTTTACCTACCACTCCAAAAAGCTGTGCCCCAACTTTTCCTACATAACTGGGACACATCTTTTTTGAAGCATTGGAATTAGCCTCCATAGCTTTTTATTTGGGCCTGAATTTCTTTCAGCTGGTTCTGAATTTCAATTCCCGGTTTGAAAATAATGATTCCCCAAGGAAACCAGTCTTTTATTTTCAATGGTCTCACCAATCCCCTGAAATCTCTGTGGGCTCCAAAAGCCTGGGTATTGTCAATCTTTGAAAGTTCAGAAAGAACTACATTCTGAATTCCTTTGTCAATGTTTTTCAATTGCTCATCGGAAAGGTCCACCCCTTCCAGTGAAACGAAAAAATGCTTTTTAGTTGCCATAACTATAGTTTTTATTGGTTTTATAAAGCAAATTTCGTCAGATTACAATCAAAAGTCATCAGGAAAAACACCCTAATTTCGTCCGTGTAAAAACTGTAAATTACATACTGATTATCAATATTTTAAATCAGATTAAATCTACTTATAAGATTCTATAAATCGGATACTGCCTGAATGTTTTTTCTTCGAAATAGGGAGAGTTTCTATAAATCCAATCCAGCTGGGCGGTACCATCGTCCGCAAATTTTTTATCCGATGCTTTTTTCGTTTCAAAGGCTTCTTTCAGCTTTTTATCTGTCTTTAATAGCTCTGAAGCAGTGTCTTCAAAAATATAAGCAGAATAATATTCTTTCTGGGCAAGAATTCCGTCAAAGAAATTCCAGTTAAAAAATGAGTCTAAAGCCTCAGGTTCAAGCGTTTCTATAATATATTTTACTCCAGGCTGATCTGTCGGAATTAAATAATCTCCGGCTGAAAAAGTAAGGTTCTTTGTTGTTGCTTCCACACTTGTATCAAAATGAAGATAATGTCCTTCATAGGGGTTTTTCACCGTTTTAAAGTCTTTGATTTTATAAGATTCAACGGCTGCAACACTATCTTTCTGAAGCATTTTCATTTGAATTCTGCTTCTTTTCAACTCATCAATCACACGGTACTGGGACTGTGGAACGACATAATATTTCGGAATTTTAATATATCCCGTAGGAACAGCTGTGGTAAAGAGCTTTATTTTCTTTGTAAAAGGTTTGTTCCTGTCATAATACAGCCTTGGTTTCCCGGAAATATCACTCGGTTTGTATTTCCCTTCATAACCTTTGAAATCCATTGTGGAAAATTTGGTAGAATCAATCTTCCAGCGGATTCCATACTGCATTCCGGCTTTGTACTGTTTTAAATTTTCAAGGCGGAGCTGTTTTATCTTTTTATAATCTTTATCCAAATTCTGAAGATTCACCAGCATGTATTTGTAAGTGGCATCTACTCTTTTGTCATAAGGCTTTAACATATGGGTTTCCGGAACAGTTCCCAACGAATTAAATAATGAGGTGTAACCTGTAGAATATCTGGGAGAGTCTTCAAAGGCAGCAAACCCTTCATCCGGCACATCCCCGTGAATATTTACATAGGGGGTACTTTCATAACCCAGCTTTTTCATATCCTCAAGATTTCTGGCCTGATAATCATTATAAAAATAATTTCCAAGTGTATTTCCGAGGCGTTCTTTAAAGGTTGAAATGTAGGTAAAAGTATACTGATAATCAGCCCCGTTGCTCACATGATTGTCAATAAAAACATCAGGCTGCAACCATTGGTAGATTTCCTGAAAGCTTCTGGCATTTTTTGAATCTGCTTTAATGAAATCCCTGTTCAGGTCATAATTTCTTGCGTTTCCTCTGAAACCGTACTGTTCAGGACCGTTCTGATTGGCTCTGGAATGGGAACCTCTGTTCAGCATTCCGCTGATATTGTAAGCAGAAATTGCAGCAATGATAAAGTTTTGGGGTGTTTTTAACTTCTTTGTGGCCAGATCACGCATGAGCATCATGGTGGCATCTATTCCGTCCGGCTCACCCGGGTGGATACCGTTGTTGACAAAGAGAACAGCTTTCTCTTTTCCCAGTTTTTCCAAATCCTTTTCAGGGAAAGGATTGTAGATGACCACATAAATAGGTTTCCCATTATCATCCTCTCCTTTTTTAAGGTATTGAATGGTATTGAAATTTTTAGCGAGATCCTGGTAATAGGTATTCATTTCATCATAGGTAACCGTCTGGTTCCCGTTTCCTTTTTCAAAGGGTGTAAGAAAAGAATTCTGGGCAAAAAATAAGGACGAACTTAAGAAAATTAAGAGGTATTTCAGTTTCATTGAAGCAGTTTTTGAACTTCAAAATTACTTAATATGATTTGGGTGGGAAAGGGGAAACAGTAAAATAATTGGAGTATTTAATAGGAGTTGGATAACGCAAGGGCGCAAAGATTTTTAAAGGCTTTGCATTTTTAAGACGCAAGAAAATCTGAGATTTTCATTATAATTCAAATGTTAAATAATAATTAGAGTAGCTTGCTTGATCTGTGAAGTATAAAGGTTATTATTAAATTAAAACCTTATAGATTTTTAAGTCTATAAGGTTAAGGATGGTTCTTTATTACTATGCATTTCTTCCTTTTTCATTGGAATATAAAGCCGGAAGCGGATCGCTCTGCCAGAATTCTTTGGTATCAATATCCATGATTGACAAAGAGCCTGTAAAAGCTGCCCCGGTATCCATATTCCAGATATTCGCCTTATTGGCCGGATGTTTTATTCCTATATCCAATGTAGGTGTATGTCCTATAAATATCTCATTATATAAAAGGAGCCTTTTTGGATAGAGCTCTGAGTTTTTAGC
Source organism: Chryseobacterium sp. MIQD13 (assembly GCF_050496705.1). Lineage (NCBI taxonomy): Bacteria > Pseudomonadati > Bacteroidota > Flavobacteriia > Flavobacteriales > Weeksellaceae > Chryseobacterium > Chryseobacterium sp. MIQD13. The sequence goes on along the minus strand of NZ_JBNWAF010000002.1, from coordinate 796,254 downwards.
TAATTTTTTGTCCATTGCAACAGCGGTTTCCCACAAAGTTCTGTCCCAGCGGTAATTGCTGGAATAGACTTCTTTTCCGGGACCGTGCATGGAGGAATAACCTGCATGAATAAACAACCTGTTCGCCTCATCTACATGATAATGTTTCATTCTCTGAAAAAACTCAAGATGAAGATCCATATCTTCAGGCGAATAGCTATTATAGCTCTCAACAGTACTCTTTCCGCCATTAAAAAGCCAGACATCCGGCCCTTTTCCAAATGACAGCCAGTCTTCACACCATGCATCATGGTTTCCTTTTATGAAAATACATTCCTGTTTTCCGGAAAGTTCCATTAGAAACTCAATAACCTGAGAAGATTCGCTCCACCCGTCAACGTAGTCTCCGAGGAATATAAGTGTATCATTTTCTGTTATTTCTGCTCTTTCATAAATTTGTTTTAAGGCTTTAAAACCTCCATGAATATCCCCAATTACTAATGTTCTGCCCATTTTTTACTTTGAAATATATTTTGAATCTACAAAATCCGTCAGCCAGACGTTGTTTGCTGAAAGATAAAAAGGTATTCCATCTTTATGCATTTCCTTAGTTCTGATGGTCAGAATAACAGGTTTTCCGTGACGCATTCCAACTTTTGCAGCTGTTTCTTTGTCTGCACTTAAATGTACATGCTGGCGGGTCCTTTTTTCAATCCCTTTTTCTAAGATAGAAGAAATGTTTGCGTCTGCTGTTCCATGGTATAGGAAATCAGGTGGCTGTACAGATTTCAAGGCGAGATCTATATCAATGGAGTGTCCCTGACTGGCTCTGATCATGCTTTTATCTTCATTAAACGCGAAACGTTTTTTATTGTTAGTCTCTACAACTTCTTCCAGATCTTCGAAAGTGAAATGCACTCTTCCTTTTGCAGATTTTTTTATCAGTTCATTGACATCTGCCCAACCGTTTTCATCCAGCTTTAGTTGAATAGTTTCAGGCTGATGCCTCAGAATAAGGCTCAGAAATTTGCTTATTCTTTTGTTTTCTATTTCATTCATAATTATGTTCTTATTGTATTAATTTTTTCTGAAGCTTTTCACACAAAACTTCAATATCATCTTTTCTTACCAGCTCATTCACCCATTCTCCAGGAATATTTTCAAACCCGTAATAGATTCCTGCAATTCCTCCTGTGACAGCTCCGGTTGTATCTGTATCTTCGCCCAGGTTGACTGCTTTTAATACTGCTTCAGCATAGGTTTCAGAATTCAGGAAACACCAAAGGGAAGCTTCCAGGCTGTGGAGAACATAGCCACTCCCTCTGATTTCATCTTCAGAATAAGCTGAAATATCATTTTTCAAAACTCTATGGAAAAGCTCAACTTCCCTGGGGTTAAATCCTTGGAATACTGAATATTCCAAAACTGTATCCTGCATATATATGTAAGCTTCTTTTCTATCTCTTCCTTTGATTAATTCAATCACAAAAATTACATAGATAAAGCAAGCAAAAACTGAACGGAAGTGCCCATGAGTAATTGCTGAAACTTCTTTTACTGTTTGATATAATTTTTCAATATTTTCTTCATCTTTAAGATAAAATGCCAAAGGGAGAATTCTCATTAAAGAACCGTTCCCATTATCTTCTTCAAAAATATTTCCTGAAAATTTCGCACTTTCACCTTTAATTAATCTTGCAATGGAATGACGTGTTGTTCCGCCAATATCAAAAAGTCTTCCATGAGCAGTCCAGTGTCCATATTTTACCCATTTTACAAAACTTTCTCCTATCTTTTCCAGATTATAGCCTTTCGTTAGTTCTTCTGCTAAACAAAGCGTTAATGAACTATCATCGCTCCAGGTTCCTTTCGGCTGGTTCCAGGATCCAAACTCCTGCATGTTTATAACAGGAAAGCTTTTTAAGGTTTCTCTACTTTTAAATTCTACCGGAACTCCCAGCGCGTCTCCAATGCACACTCCAAAAATTCCAGCTTTTACAATATTTTCCATCAGGCAAGATTTACCAGTTTATCATACAGCAATTTCATTCCTCTGGTAGCAGATTCTTTCATAACTACTGCTCTTTTTCCGTATCCGAAACCTGTTTCATTAGGGTTGATCACAACCAGCAGACAATCGTCTTTGATCTCATGGATCAATCCTGCTGCCGGATATACCTGCAGAGAAGTACCGATAACAATCAGGATATCTGCTTCTTTTACTTTTTCTTTAGCCGTCTGGTACAAAGGAACATCTTCTCCAAACCACACGATAAAAGGTCTTAACTGGGCTCCATCTTCTGCTTTATCACCAATATTGATATCTCCTTTCTGCTCATAGATCAGGCTTTTGTTATTACACGAGCACGCTTTGAAAAGCTCTCCATGAATATGAAGAATGTTAGTTGATCCTGCTCTTTCATGCAGATCATCTATATTTTGGGTAATAATCTGAACGTCAAAATGCTTTTCCAATTCTGCGAGCAATTGGTGGGCTTCATTAGGTTGTACTTCATGAAGCTGTCTTCTTCTCTGATTGTAAAATTCCAGAACCAGAGCTCTGTCTTTTCGCCATCCTTCCGGACTTGCAACGTCTGTTATATTATGATTCTCCCAGAGACCATCGCCGTCTCTGAATGTTTTTATTCCGCTTTCGGCACTGATTCCGGCGCCGCTTAATATGGTTAGTTTTTTCATCTTTTATTTATAATTTCTTTGTAGTAAAAGTCTTTATATGGATTATTAATTCCCGCTTCTTCCCAATTATCACTAACTGTAATTATTGAATTAGCATATTTAATATATTCTTCATCATTTTTAGAATTAATATCAATTAATCCTTCTACTTCTTTATTATCAAAAACATATAACGTGTTTTCTTTTATACAAAATTTTTCCCTAAACGCTAAAATAAATTCTTTAATATTTGACTCATTTTTTGAACTTTTATAAAAAATATAATAAGATTCATGAGATAAATTCAACTTATATCTTAATATCTCAAAATCGAACTTATTTATATCAAATTTTAATTTTCGTTTCGTTTCATTAATTAACTTAAAATCTAATTCAAAATTTGATGGAAATACTTCATAAAATTTAACATCTCTATTTTCAAAAAGTTTGTAAAAAGATTGTTTTATTAAATCTGGAGTTTTAATTCCGAAATATAATCCTGTAATTGCTGATGGATGGAACTTTTTCATTCCATACTTATCAAAAATTAAACGTATTTCTTTTTCATGTTGCCAAGCAGATTTTTTAGTGGCAAACATTTTTTGAATAAAATTATTTTTTATGTTGATAATATCATTAATATCCAATGTTGGAATACTTTCTTTATAATCAATTTCAAATTGATATTGAAAATCAAAATTTTGTCCTCTATCCATTAGCTTATCTAAATCATATTCTATACAGTATCCAGAATAAGAGCTAGCATAATAAGCCCATAGCTGTTCATTTAAAAAATCTCTACTCAAACAGTAAACACCAATTTTTTCTTTGAACTTTAAAACTTCTCTAAATTGATTTTCAAAATTATCTAGCTCTTTAATAGGAAATAAAATTTTTAAAATATTTATTAACTGGGATATTTCTTCATCAAAATAAATATCAAAAGGATCGTTTAACATACTATAATTTGATGAATAAAAAGAGTTATCCTCAATCGTTTTGAAATCTCTATCAAAAACATCTTTTTCTATTGATCTATATTTATAAACTTTCATAATTTTATATAATTATTTTGTTCAAAATTTATCAATATTCTTTGAAATAATATTGATATTTCCTTGTGTCTGTGGATTGGTAGCATCTCCTTTCAGGTATTGTATCTTTTTCATCAGTTCTGCAATTTTGCAATAAGGTTAGTAATTCCGATATTTTTAGACGTCTTAAAATCATTTCCTACAAAAACAGAAATTACCTCAATATTCCCTACAATAGCATCGTTAAAATTCTCCAGTTTTTCCGATGGAACCCACAACTCATTATGATTTCTTGCTCCAACATTCTGAACCTGATATTGATTAACAGTATCTTCCTGTACTTCAAACCGCGTGACAAAACCGAGATAGTTTCCAGCCTCATCTCGCGTATTCCATTTTTCAGCAATTTCTGAAGCATAGCTTTCATCAAGAACAGGATAAAAGATAGGCTGCCATTCCAGTCTTGGCGGAAATTTTTTGTACCCACTTTCTAAGATCAGAATCATTTCTTTTTCTCCTACCGGTCTGTATAATATTTTTGTTTTCATCATTTTAATTTATTTTGGCTCGGTTTTGTCACTAAATATAAAGCCATTATTTGGTTTAAAAAATTTGTTTAAAGTCTTTTGAATATGGAGAATATGACCCATAAACTTTATCAAATTTTATTTTTAAATTCTCTGCTTTAAATTGTTTATCTAACTGGTCCAGACATGTTATAACAAGATTTTTTTCGGTGACCGCGACATAAGATCCATCCACAATAAGTGCATAATTCAATACATCATAATCCAAATCTCCAAAACGAAGTTCCTTCTGATAATCATTAAAAACACAGGTTTCCTCTTCATTATTTTTCAGAATCAATTCCTTTTCATTGCTCATCCAGCCGTTTCCGTGACGTGTGGAATAAATTCTGGTCACATAATACATTTCAATATTTTCTATTTCCAGCAGCTTACAGATCTCATAGGCATTTTTTGAAGTGGTATTTGCATAGGTCACATTTGGAAATACACCATGATCCATATCCAAAAGGACTCCCTGACTACCTTCAAAAATGAGATTCTCAAATGATTTCAAATAGGTATAATCCTCAATTTTCCAATCTATCTGGTCTACTGCGTTTAAAAAATCATCTAATACTTCTTTCATCTGATCCTCATTTAAAAAACCATAGTAATAGGCAATTCCTTTTAATTTTTCAATCAGCATTCCCCTCGGAGCAATCAAATCAGCAGCAAATAGTTTATAGGGACTTTCGTGTCGTTTCATGGTCGCACCAATTCCTTTTCCACAAGTTCCATGTTCCAGGTTTTTCGTATTGGTCCTGTTTTGCCATACATCAAATGGTGTAGTGACTTTTGCCAATGGATGGATATGCAGTTCAATATTTCCGTTCTTCACCTGTAGTTCTTTTTGCTCATTCAATAAAAAAACAGGATGAATGGTACAGTGTTCCGTAAAATAGGATGGCAGACCACGAAGCGCACCGCTCGCAAAGCTGGAATGAATATGCTTTTTATCACCAATCATCACCGTATGTGCAGCCTGCTGGCCTCCGGAAAACCTGATGACAACAGACTCCGGGTTCTGCTGTGCAAGAAAATCCGTAGTGATTCCCTTTCCTTCATCACCAAAACCCAGGCCTATTACTATTTGTGCTTTTTTCATGGCTTAAAACATTTGAATATCGTCAAATCCGTTTTTATCTGCAGATCTGAAAGTTCTGTTTTTAAATGTATCGCAGATAATTCCTTTAATTATATTTGGAATTTCCCTATGATCGGCTATAGATAAACATTTCTGCCCCAGTAATTCTTTCCATCCCCTATCCGCTCTCATTGCCTGATCTGAATGCAAAACATTGATATGATATACTTCGTATCGCTTTTTCACTTCCTCCAGCAGCTCAAAATGAGTATAGGTATGCTGACCGGCTCCCATAATTTCCCTGATAGCTGATGCCGGAAGTGTTTTGAGGCAAGGCTCGTCACCTACCGTAAACAGAATTCCTTTCTGATTTCTTTTCTCAAAAGCATCCGTTCTGGTATGAAAAGCTGCAAAATACCATGCCAGAAGATAGCTTTCGCCTGCATTTCCACCTCCTCCGGATTCAATATAGGTTCGGGTAAGCCACATATCCAGCTCTTCGTCTCCTGATTCGAACTGTCCTACCTGTAAAGGATAGCCATCGCATTCATGGTCCCCAATTCCCAGAAATAAAAGGGCTGGATCAGGGACACCGCCCTGGATAATTCCACCCATCAGTTTAGGTAATCCTTCTTTTATAAGCTCGTGAGGAATATGTCCCATACTGCCAGTAACGTCCAGACCCAGAATTATGGGAACAGAATTCGGGTGTACTTCGGAATCTCTGGATTCCCTGAAAGAAACACCTTTGGGATTCATAGATTCGTGTGCCATTCTTTTTGCATTCTGAGTGAAAATTTCACCTGCGGACTTATATCCGTAACCAGCTTTTCTTGCTCTGTCAAAACGAGCGTCCATATCGTATCTTGTACTTCCCATAATTAAAATGTTTTACCAAATAAATATTCAAATCTTTTTACAGCAACTTCCAGCTGAATATTCAAATTTCTGACTGTTAATGATAATTCTATGTCTTTCTGAACGAATGTTTCCGGCTGAAAATCCGCAAACGTAAGACTGTTTCTGTCTAAAGGACTGATGTCAATAAGGCCTTCCTGTTCACGTTCCAGCCTTTTTATTTTCAGTTCAATATCTTCAACCCTGCGTCTGTAGATCAATTCGGAATCTGCTCCGATGGTCTGTGCACGGTCTTCTCTGATCTGATCATTATTTCTTTGTAATGATTCGATGAATCTTGGTTTTACTTCATTTTCCATCTTTTTCTAATTTTATTTTGTGTTATTTTTACGCTAATTAAAAATTACATAGTAATGCTGCATCCCGGAAAGATTATTACTTATTGGAATACATTACATCGGTTCTCAGAACATACTTCATCCCGCTTATAAGGGTTTTTCCTTCGTGTCTTAACGGATGATAGAAAACCAGTGCAGATCCTTTTTTCGGAGCTACTGTGAACAGGTTTTCAAATTCTGTTTCTCCACCTTCAAAATCATCGTTCAGGTAGATCAGGAAAGTATAGAAGCTTTTTTCTTTTTCATTCCGGATATAACTTCCGTCTCTGTGCATTTTGAATCTCTGTCCGGGAGAATATTTATAAATCCTGAACATTTCATTAAAGTCCTGAAGCTTGTAATTTTCATGTTCATGAGGAAAAAATTCTGCTGCTTTTCTGAAAAGATCTTGAGCCAGGACATTATCAAATATCATTAATCTGTCATTATTCCTGATCCCTTTACTCATCATCTGCCTTCCGTTCATACTGATCTTCGCTTCTTCAAATACTTTTCCTTCTGCCATGGCAATATATTCATCACAGGCAGCAGAAGTCAGGAAATCCTCGATCAGAAATATCTGAGGGTGAAGTTCTATCTTTTCCATAATTAATTTTTGTGTTTAGTGATTTTATTCTCTCAGTTCATCTCTTACTTCCATTAAAGCAAAACCCAGCAGGTTTTCACCCTCCCACAATAGTGGATCTTTGGCTTTAGGATCACTTTCCAGCATGCCTATTCCCCAAATCTTATCATAAGGACTGGCCTCAATCAGGATTTTGTCATTGGTAGATAACAGAAAATCTTTAAACTTCAGGTTTTGGGAAAATTTCAGTTGGTTAGCTTTTTTTACTATTCCGTACTTATGCTCATCCCAAACTTTTGGATCAAAGTTTTTCACTTTTCTGCCTAAGCTTTTAGCATTATTGGGAGTTTCAGATCTTAACACCTGTTCCAAGATTTCCTGATCATTAAATAATCTTGCTTTTCCAGCCATCATATAATGTTCAGCTGTTTTATAGATGGTTCCATTTTCTTCAAACTGAACAGGAAACCACTGACTGAAGCAGGATTTGGTGATCTCATCTTTTATAGTGTGCCCCCAGAAGAATAGAAATTCAGGGGTTTCTTTTTTCTGAAATCTTTCAATAGTATTTTGTAATGTGTATTTCATGATTGCGTTATTATTACACAAATGTAAAGCAATATGACTTTCTGAACAAATTTTATTTGTGTTATTTTTACACTAAACATTTAATACACTGATTTACAGAATATAAAATTTACTTTCAAAACACGAATGATAACAATATATTCACAAATGATATAATTGAGAAGCAAAACTAAAGTATTAGTTTCGACTAAAAAATTTGAGAAAAAAACATTTATTTCTAAATTCTGACCAGAATAAAATAGAACTGAAGTTATTTGATCTCGAAATAGAATCCTTCTTTTTCAAGCTCTTCATATTTTTCTTTGTTGAAAGTAAAGAGTTTTCCGGGTCTGCCACTGCCTTCTTTTTTAACATTATTGGTTTCATTAAGGAGACCATAGCTCATTATCTTTTTACGGAAGTTCCTGCGGTCTATTTCACGGCCGACAATGGTTTTATAAAGGTTTTCAAGGTCTGAGAATGGAAATTCTTCATTGAGAAGGTTAAAACCGATAGGCTGATACTGAATCTTAGTACGAAGTCTGTTTAAAGCAATATCAATAATAGATTTATGGTCAAAAGCGAGTGACGGAAGTTTATTCACACTGAACCATTGTGCATCTTCCGCATCAGAGTCTGCAAACAGTTCATGATAAGAAGGGTTTACAAGGCCCAAATAAGCCACAGAAACTACCCTATTCCTGGGATCACGGCCTATGTTGCCAAAAGTATAGAGCTGTTCCAAAAAATCGGGCTTTATGCCTGCTTCTTCATGAAGTTCTCTCTTCACAGCATCATCCAGGTTTTCATCATCCAGAACAAGACCTCCGGGAAGTGCCCAACCTCCTTTGAAAGGATCAATCTTTCTTTTGATCAAGAGAAGCTGAAGATCCTGTTTATCAAAGTAACCGAAAATAACGGCATCGACAGCCACTTTAATATCCTGAATTTTTTTTGGAGACTTCATAATTTTGATTTGCGTTATGAATACACAAAGGTAAGATTTATAAATGACATTGAAAAGTAATTGACAACACAATAAAATTAACTAACTTTATTTGATAATAAACCACTTAAAATTAACTAATTATGAAAAATCTATTATCATTATTTGCAATTGCTTTTCTATTGACCGCGTGTGAAAAAGGAAAGCCTGCCGCAGAAAAAGATTCGGCAAAAACAGATTCAGCAGTATGGAAACCTGTAGATTCTGCTGCTGCAATGAAAGCCTGGATGGAATATGCCACCCCCGGTGAAATGCATAAAACACTGGCATTATACGACGGAAACTGGACCGGAGCTACAACCACATGGATGGAAAATAATGGAAAGCCTGTCACCAGCCAATCTGAATGTACCAATAAAATGATTTTTGACGGAAGGTATCAGCACAGCACATATAAAGGAAATTTTATGGGAATGCCTTTTGAAGGGATGAGTATCATGGGCTATGACAATTCTAAGAAAAAGTTTGTAAGCACCTGGATTGATAATATGGGAACCGGAATTATGCATGCGGAAGGCGACTGGAATCCTTCTAAAAAATCTATTGAATTCAAAGGTAAAATGACGGACCCGGCAAGACCCGGAAAAGATTGCGATTTCAGGGAGGTTTATACTTTTACCGATGCAAACAATCACGTGATGGAAATGTACGGGCCTGATTCTAAAACAGGAAAAGAGTATAAAACCATGGAAATAAAATTTACAAAAAAGAAATAAAAACCGGAGAAACCACTTCTGCAAAACGGTGATTTTCCTTATGAATTTACTGACAGATATGCTCAACTTTGGTATAAGAAAATAAAAATTTATACCATCATGAAAACATTATTAAGAGCCTTTATCGTGGTCATTATTATCATAGGAGGAGTTTTGATCATCGTTGTGGGGAAAAAGCCTTTCCCGGAACCTGAATGTCTCGTATGCGGGATCAATCTTGTAAGAACACTGGGAATTGCCGAGGTTATTCTCGGTCTTGGAGCTCTGGTGATACAGGCCAATCTGACTGAGAAACAACGAAATTTCTGAAAATAAAAGACCGGTAAAATTACCGGTCTTTTTTATATTAATCGTTTAGTTTTAATACAGCCATGAATGCTGACTGAGGGACTTCTACCCTTCCGATCTGCTTCATTTTCTTTTTACCTTCTTTCTGCTTTTCAAGAAGTTTACGCTTTCTGGAAATATCTCCTCCGTAACATTTTGCGGTAACGTCTTTTCTTAAAGCTTTAATGGTTTCTCTTGCAATAACTTTCGTACCTAAAGCGGCCTGAACTGCAATATCAAACTGTTGTCTCGGGATCAATTCACGAAGTTTTTCACACATCTTTTTACCGATATGATACGCGTTACTGTCGTGGATCAGTGATGAAAGTGCATCTACCATATCGCCATTGATCAGGATATCCATTTTAACAAGCTTGGAAGCTCTGAATCCGATCGGGTGATAGTCAAATGAGGCGTATCCTTTAGAAATGGATTTTAACCTGTCATAGAAATCAAATACAACTTCTGCCAATGGCATATTGAATACCAATTCTACTCTTTCTGAAGTTAAATAGCTCTGATTAACGATCTCACCTCTTTTTTCAATACATAATGTCATTACAGCTCCAACAAAATCGGATTTCGTAATAATGGAAGCTTTGATGAACGGTTCCTCTACTCTGTCCATAATCGAAGGATCCATCATTTCTGAAGGATTGTTGATCAGGATCGGAGTTTCAGGATCCTTTTTAGAATATCCGAAATAAGATACGTTGGGTACCGTAGTAATCACGTTCATATTGAACTCTCTGTCAAGACGTTCCTGAACAATTTCCATGTGAAGCATTCCCAGGAATCCGCAACGGAAACCAAATCCTAAAGCGGCAGAACTTTCCGGTTCAAAAACCAGAGAAGCATCATTCAGCCTTAATTTTTCAAGAGAGAATCTAAGTTCTTCAAAATCCTCAGAATCAATTGGATAAATACCTGCAAAAACCATTGGTTTTACTTCTTCAAAACCTTCGATAGGTCCTGATGCCGGTTTTTCAAAAGAGGTAATGGTATCTCCTACTTTTACTTCTCTTGCATCCTTAATTCCAGAAACCAGATATCCTACATCTCCGCAGCCGATTGTTTTTTTCGGAACCTGCTTTAATTTCAGAGTTCCTACTTCATCAGCTCCATATTCTTTTCCGGTAGCAAAAAATTTAATCTTTTCATTTTTGGTAATGCTCCCGTTTACAACTTTAAAGTAAGCCTCAATTCCTCTGAACGGGTTATACACTGAGTCAAAAACCAGTGCCTGAAGTGGTGCATCCGGATCTCCTACAGGGGCAGGAATTCTTTCTACGATCTTTTCAAGCAAATCGTGTACTCCTTCTCCGGTTTTTCCTGAAACTCTTAAAACATCTTCATAGTCGCAACCGATAAGATTCATAATCTCGTCGGTAACTTCTTCAGGATTTGCAGACGGAAGGTCAATTTTATTAAGAATCGGAATGATCGTTAAATCATTTTCCAATGCAAGATAAAGATTACTGATAGTCTGTGCCTGAATACTCTGTGCCGCATCTACAATAAGAAGCGCTCCTTCACAGGCAGCAATTGAACGGGAAACTTCATAAGAAAAGTCTACGTGTCCCGGGGTATCAATAAGATTTAAGATATATTTTTCTCCTTTATACTCATAATCCATCTGGATGGCGTGAGATTTTATGGTAATCCCACGTTCTTTCTCCAGATCCATATCATCCAAAGTCTGAGACTGCAGCTCTCTTTGAGTAACTGTATTGGTATACTCCAAAAGACGGTCCGCCAAAGTACTTTTACCGTGGTCAATATGAGCGATTATGCAAAAATTTCGTATGTTTTTCATTTAAGAACGTTGTAATTTGCAAAGATAAAAAAAAGCGAGAGATTATTTCTTTTTAATTTATCGCGTAAAATTTATTTTTCAAAGACTTAAAACAAATAGTATTTTTTATACTTGAATTCCTTTCATAATTAAGAATTCCTTCCAAAATTAAACGGCTCTCACAAAAAAATTTGTAAGAGCCGTCCAACATTAAAAAAATAAACTATTATGGGTTCTGTTTGGGTCTTGCCATATTATTCATATTATTATTACGTCCAGTGTGAGGTTTTCTTTCATTCATTTTGTCTCTCATCATACCTTCGGACTGGAATAGCTTCAATACTTTTTGGCAAGGAATTACCTGCTGCATCTTGTCAGCATATTTCTTTCTGTTATCCAGCAGCTTCTGTCCCACTTCGAAACTCTGCTGAAGTTTTGCTTTGGCTTCATCGTCAGATAATGTTTCCGGATTGAAATTAGGATCAAACTGGCCTTTTATCTGTTTCTGATTATCTAAATACTCATTATAAAGCTGAGTAAATTCTGTCTTATCACTGGCATCAATTTCAAGATTTTCCAGCACCATATTATTCCTGAACTTTTTAAGAAGCTCTTTTCTCTCTTCCGGAGAAAGATTGTTTATTACCTCTTTTCTTTGTTTAGGGTCCATTTTTTTCCAGTCATAATCTGTAGTCTGGGCATTCTGTGCATTCAGACCAAAACCATAAATAATAAAAAGTGTAAATAATATCTTTTTCATCTTTCTTTTAATTATATAAATCTAAATAAACGTCCTGAGTTGAGTTGCTTGCCAGTTCTGATATTTCAGAATTAGAAAACGAATCCAGGTATTCATTCATTTTAGTTTCCTCTTGTTTAGTTACAGCTTTTACAGGCTGTGAAATCGTTTTATTGTCAGCTCCAGTTTCAGGCTTGCTTGCAATAGTTCTATTTTGCTGATTTACAACTGTTTGATTATTATTTTCAACAGAAGTTAAATCTGCTTCCAGCGTTTCATAAGCGCGTTCGCTCTCTGTTTTGGGTTTCTGGTTATTGTCGGCTAATGTCTTTGAATTCAACACATTTTTAGCCGGATCTTGATCAGAATTAAAAACATAGGTTGCTCCAAATATCAAAGCCAGTGATGCCGCAGCGGCATACATCCAATTCAGTTTGAAAATGGGTGCTTTTTTATCTGCTTTCACTTCGTTCATTACATTATTCTGGATATTTTCAAATAAATTATCCGGGACTTTGTAAATGTTCTTACGTTCTAGTTTTTCTATGTCGAACTCTTTCATCTTGGTTTGGATCAAAAATTATCTTTCGTAATTTTCTTTAATATACTCTTCTATTTTCTGTTTGGCATAATGATAATTGGTTTTCAGAGTCCCTACCGACATATCCACAATTTTTGATATCTCTTCATAGGGCAGATCATCATAATACCGCATCATAAATACCAGTTTCTGCTTTTCGGGCAGGCTTTGTATAGCGTTCTGGAGCAGCAGCTGTATTTCTTCCGCATCTCCTTCTGCATTGTCAGCCACCAGGTTCTGCATATAATACTCAGGATCTTCATCCGTTTTCTGCATCTTTTTCATCCTATTTACCTGCTGTAGAGCTTCGTTAGTAGCAATCCTGTAAAGCCAGGTATACAGCTGGCTGTCATTTTTGAACTGGTGAAAATTCTGATAGGCCTTAATAAAAGTCTCCTGCAGCGTATCCTGAGCAAGATCTCCATCTACAATAATTCTTCTGATATGCCAATACAATCTGCTCTGATAAGCATCCATCAAGGCACGTACCCCTTTTTCCTGGGTCCGTGGATTCTGCATCAACGAAATAATTTCCGCGTCCTTAATCTTCATAAGATGCTTTCACTGTTTTGGATTACAAAAATAACCGAAAGTTAAATTACTTATTCAATTTTCAGTCCAAATATTTAAAATATTCTGAGATCGTTATCATCTGAGCTTTAGGCAACAGGAAATATGACGATTGATGAATTACTTCTGCTCTTCTTCTTTCATCTTCCTTTAAAACCTTATCTTTGTTAGATGCAAATTGTAATTATAGGTTCCGGAAATGTGGCTTCCCATCTGGCAAAAGCTTTCAGTCTGAACAATATTCCGTTACTGCAGATTTTTGGAAGAAACGGTGAAGAACTGAAAAAGATTTCTGAAGAACTGGATATCCCTTATTCTACTGAACATTTGGAAGACGCAGATCTGTATATGATCTGTGTCAGTGATAGCTCTGTTGAAAATGTTTCTCAACTTATCACTAAAAAAGATTGTCTGGTAGCCCACACTTCGGGCTCTCTTCCCAAAGAAATTCTGAAAGGAGAGTACAGAAAATCAAGCTTTTATCCTTTACAGACATTTTCAAAAACGAAGGAGCTGGATTATAAGAAGATCCCGTTTTTTATTGAAACTGAAAATGAGCAGGATAAACAGTCTCTTTTTGAAATTGCTTCCAAAATTTCAGAAAATGTGATGGAAAGCAGCCATGAAAAAAGAAAGTACATTCATCTGACCGCAGTTTTTGCCTGTAATTTTGTGAATCATCTGTTTGCAAGAGCAAAAGAAGTTTCGGATTCACAGGATATTCCGTTTGATTATTTTCTGCCTCTTATTAATGAGACCGTTCAGAAAATCTATGAAATTGAGCCTAAAGCAGCACAGACAGGTCCCGCTGTAAGAAATGATGTAAGGGTACTGGAATTACATGAGCAGTTATTGAAAGATGAAAGTCTTGATATTTATAAAACAATGAATCATTCTATTCAGAAAATGTATGAGCTATAAAGAGAAATTAAAAGATATTAAGGCATTTGTATTTGATGTGGACGGAGTTTTTACAGATGGAAGCGTTTACCTGATGCCGGGAGGAAATATGTGCAGGGTAATGAATGTTCTAGACGGGTACGCAGTAGTTAAAGCCCTAAAAAACAACTATTTGATAGGAGTAATTACCGGCGGAAACGATGATATGGTAAAACACAGGATCAATTATCTGGGAATAGAAGATTACTATCCGAAATCACATAATAAGATGGCTGATTTTGAAGATTTTAAAAAGAAATACAATCTTAAAAATGACGAAATCCTCACCATGGGGGATGATCTTCCCGATATCCATATCATGGAAAATTCTGCCATTGCAGCATGTCCCGAAAATGCTGTCCCTGAAGTAAAGGGAATATCCGATTATATTTCTGAGAAAAAAGGAGGAAGCGGCGCAGTGCGTGATGTAATAGAGCAGGTAATGAAGGTTCAGGGGAACTGGCATGATGACAATACCCAATCTGTATAAATCTTATGAAATTACTTTTAGCATCCCAGTCACCGCGAAGAAAAGAGCTCCTTTCGAGCCTGGGCTTCGATTTTGAGATTGTAAAAATAGACTGTGAAGAAATTCTTCCAGAAGATATTAAAACAGGAGAGGCTGCGGCCTATTTATCAGAATTAAAGGCAAATGCATTCAGAGAATTAGTAGCGGATGAAGTACTTTTAACTTCTGATACTGTAGTTGCAATAGACAACCAGATTCTTGGAAAACCGAAAGATGAGAATGACGCAAAACAGATGCTGCGTTTACTTTCAGGAAAAACTCATCAGGTTTATACAGGAATTACTATAAAATCCGTAGATAAGACATTGACTGAAACTGATGTGGCGGATGTAGAATTTGATGAAATTACAGATGATGAAATAGCATATTACATTCAGAATTATAAACCTTTCGACAAAGCGGGCAGCTATGGCATCCAGGAATGGCTGGGTATGGCAAAGATCAGCAAAATGAACGGAAGCTTTTATACAATCATGGGACTTCCTACCCATCTCGTTTATAAAATTCTGAATGAAATATAAATATTATTCATTACAAAATTTTGTTATTTTTACAAAATCATCAACTGCTTATAATAAAAAGCAGATAAGAGAGTTATATTGAATAATGAAAAAGAATATTTTATTCCTTCTAATCATGTGCATCGTTGCTTCCTGTGCTACCAAGACGAAAAAGCCGGAACAGCGATCAAAGTTCATGAAAGGATTTAACACATATTATAATACCCTTTTTAATGCAAAAGATGCGTTAAACAGTGAATTTACGAGCAGAGACAAGGGACATAAGGATAATTTTTATGCTCCTTATATTCCTATTCTTACGTATGAAGATCAGCCTTTGGGAAGTGATCTGGGACAATCTGCCGCATTCGCTGAAAATTCCATGAAAATGGGGGAAGTAACCAGATCTTCTTCTGAAAGGGGGGCTCCGGGAATGCCACCCGGAATGTCCAATGCACAAGGGAATGGAACTCCGGGAATGCCTGATGAACTTCAGAATAAAGGAGCATCCACTTTGGAAATTGCAGAAGCAAAGGCTCAAAAGGCCATCAACAAATATTCCGTTATCAGAAGCGGGGAAGAGAAGAATAAGAAGATTTTTGATGCTTATATGATTCTTGTACAGTCCAGAATTTATCAGAATAAAGCTGTACAGGCTCTTGATGCCCTGAACTATGTTTTCACGCACATGAAGGATGATAAAAGGCTTCCTTTAGCAAGAATTTATCAGGGCGCAGCGTATGCACAGATTAAAGATTACCATAAAGCCACTGAAACTTTTGCCAAACTGAAAGGGGAGGATATTAATAAAAATTATGCAAAACTATTAAGTATCTATCATTCTGAAGCTCTTCTTGATGCAGGAAAGCTGGAGGAAGCCGGAGCAGAACTGGACAGGGCTTTTGAACTGAATTCTGACAGAAAACTGAAAAGCAGGATAGCTTATCTGAGAGGACAGGTTTCTGAAAATCTGGGCCAGAATGATAAAGCCCGTGAAAGCTTCACTCAAGCTTATAAATATGCCAATGATTTTGAATTTGAGGTAAAATCCCAAATTGCAATTGCCAAAACTTTCAACGGAAAAGGGGACTATAACGGTGCTAAAAATTATCTTGAAGGAATCAGTAAGAAAGGAACTTACGGTTCAAGAAAGAATGAATTCTACTATGCTTTGGGCTTAATGGCCAATAAAGCAGGGAAAAAAGATGAAGCTCAGGACTTCTTCAGAAAATCTCTCTTCGAAAAGGTATCCGACCCACAGATAAGAGGTCTTACCTATTACGAAATAGGGAAAAGCTACCTTGAGAAAAATGATTATATCGGTGCAGGAGCTTACTATGATTCTGCTCTTACAGTAATGACCTATGAACCTTCCAAGGTTCTTTTGAAAGATCAGTCTGAATATATTAAGAAGATCTCCAGAAACTATTATCTGATCAAAAAGAATGACAGTATTCTTTCTTTAGCGAAGATGAGCGATGCCCAGAGAACAGATTTTTTCTCAAAATATATTGCCAAACTGAAAGTTAAGGAGGAAAAAGAGGAGCAGGAGAGAAGACGTGCCGAAAGAAGCAAAGGTTTTGATACCGGAGATTACAACGCAAATTCAATATTTGCCAATAATACCAACTCGTTTGAAGATTTTGGGGTTACCACGAAAGGTTTCTATTTCAGCAATACAGGAACAGTAAGCAAAGGATCTTCTACGTTTAAGCAGATCTGGGGAGACAGAGCATTGGCTGATAACTGGCGTTATTCCAAAAAAATGGCAACGATCGAGGATATGAAAAATGAAGCCCTTGGTGTTACTTCAGCACCTAATCCGAGACGTTTTGAACCAACCTATTATATTGAACAGATTCCCACAGATCAGGAAAGGCTTGGCCAATTAAAGAAAGACAGGGATACTGCTTCTTTAGGTTTGGGAGTAATGTACCAGAATTATTTTACGAATACACCTTTGGCAACAAAGACATTGTACGATCTTGTAGATGTAAAACCTGAGGAAAAAGTAATGCTTCAGGCGCTTTATGAAATATTTGCGATGAATTACCAAAAGAATCCTCAGGCTGCCGAAAGAGCAAAACAGATCCTTTTGACTGATTATCCTTATACTTCTTACGCAGAATTTGCCCGAAATCCTAAGAATGCCTCATTCGTAAAGTCATCGGTAGATGTTGAAAATGAATATAAAAAGGCATATGCTCTTTATGAATCTGAAAAGTTTGGAGAAAGCAAGGATGTCATAGATCAGACCATACAAAAATATCCCAAGGATGCCCTTATTCCGAAATTTCAATTGCTAAATGCCTTCAATACAGGAAAAACAAGCGGAAAAGAGGTAATGATCCTACAGCTTGAGCAAATTGCCCTGAATTATTCTAAAACTCCGGAAGGTATAAAAGCAAAAGAAATGCTGAATTATCTGAAAAGTGAACTTTCCTTCCAGGCAACTGACAATAAAGGAAATTCTCTTCCTCAGCAACCGACAGGAGCTCCATCACAGCCTGTTCAGAACATGGATACCAGCATTCCTGCAAATCCTGTCGGAAATAATAAAAACAGCCAGCTTGAGCAGTTTATACAAAATGCGGATCCTAAACCTAAACAGAAATCGAAGAAGGATAAGAATAAGGAAAAAGATCCTGATGCAATTCCGGAAATGCCTAAATAAATAAAAAAGCGAAGATTATTCTTCGCTTTTCTTTTTCTTTACTCCGTGGAAATCTTTGAGATAAAAAGGTTCAAAATAGGCAATATCTTCAAACTCTTTCTGGCTGATCTTTTCCATCGTCTTTTTAATCAGATATTGTGCAGAAGGGTAGATGTCATCCTTAAAGTCCGCATCCGGAAGATTCAGGATATCTTTTGCCTTTTTGGCGCCATCTCCTACAAAAACCACTTTTTTATCTTTAAATTCTTCAAAAGAAGTCTCATCTAAAATTTTGGCTTCGGTTGGGGAAAGTTCTTTTCCTGTATTACCGTCATAAACGGCTGTATAAACCTCCATTCTCCTCGCATCGATCAATGGCACTATATAATCATAGTTTTGGCCTAAAAAAGGCTCTATCATGCTTTCCAAAGAATTCACTGCAATTAACGGAACTTTCAGCCCATAGCAGAAACCTTTTGCTGAGGCAGCCCCGATTCTCAATCCGGTATATGAACCAGGCCCTTTACCCAATGAAACGGCCTCAATATCCTTCATTGTAAGACCTGCTCCTTCCAATGCCCATTCTACATAGGTATGGAGGCTTTCTGACTGTTTATAGTTTTCAGAAACTTCTTCGCACAGGCATAAGAGCTTTTCATCATCTGAAATAGCTACGGAACAGTTTCTGGAAGAGGTTTCAAGATATAGAATTTTCATTTTATTTTAAGCTAACGGCAAAATCGCAATGGCAATATTGCTTTCAAATATTCTGCAAATTTATGGCTTTATTTCGATACTCTGCCGACTCCAGAGTTTCCATACGGCATTCTTTTTTATCCAGATCTCCAGCAAAGCCAGCTTCATTTCAAAATCCTGGTTTTTATAAGTTCCCGAAACATTTACTTTTCTTCTGATGTTTGCTGTATTTTTATATCTCTTGATCTCGGAAAGTTCGGTCTGCTGAATATTCTTATAAATTACTTTTTTTGATGAAAAATCTTTTTTGAAATCTTCAAAATTCTGTACCCAGCCGTTGGAATGGCCAAAAGATACATCCGGACGCAAAATATCAACTATCCTTTCATCATTATTCTGTAAGTATTTATCCAGTAATCCGATATTCTCAGATAGCTTTCCATCTTTTTGGAGAATATCCACTTTCTGGCAATTCCAAAAAGCAAATGAAAAGAGCAGTATAAAAAGTGATATTCTTTTCACCTTATTTCCTGTAAATTGTTCTCGGCTCACTCTGTGCACTCGGATAAATAGTCATGTCCGAAACCATTACATGCTTCGGCGCATTAACACAGTAGGCGATAGCATCAGCAATGTCTTCAGCTTTTAAAGCTTCGTAGCCTGCATATACGGTAGCCGCTCTTTCACTGTCTCCTTTGAATCTTACCAGAGAGAAATCTGTTTCCACCGCTCCCGGCTGAATATTTGTTACTTTGATTCCGAATTCTGTAAGTTCTAAACGCATTCCGTCTGAAATAACATCAACTGCTTTTTTAGTTGCACAGTAAACAGTCCCGTTGGCATAAGTCTGCCTTGCCGCAACAGAACTAATGTTTACAATATGCCCTGAATTACGGTCTTTCATAGAAGGAATGATCATTTTGGATACATATAAAAGTCCTTTTACATTTCCGTCAATCATAGAATCCCAATCATCTGTCTTTCCGGCAGAAAGAGGGTCCAAACCATGTGCATTTCCTGCATTATTGATCAGAACATCTATATTTTTCCATTCTTCAGGTAAAGAATTTATGGCTTTTTCAACTTCTCCAAGGCTTCGTACATCAAAATTTAAACTAAATATTTCGGTATATTGAGAAAGCTCAGCTTTAAATGATTCTAAAACGTCATTTCTTCTTCCACAGATAATAATTCTGTTTCCTTGTTTAGCAAGAAGCTCCGCAGTGGATTTTCCTATTCCGGAAGTGGCTCCGGTGATGAGTATTGTTTTCATAAAATTGTAAATTTTTAATGTAACAATCTAAAAATATAACCGTGTAACAATTGATATACTGATACATTTTTCAGAGTGCTACACTTTATCAGTTGGTAACAAATGTTTAGATTCCTGTATTTCTCCATTTCCGAACGACCAGTCTTCCTGGCCATTGTTTTCAAGCAATACAATGATGATATTGTTTTTTGTGACTGAAGTGGACTTTGATATTTCTTCTGCAATAGAAGCATATAATCTTCTTTTCTTTTCCAGATCCCGTCCTTTTCCTGCAGTAATTTGTATATAAACAATTTTCTCTGTATGTGAAACTCCTAGATAATTCTGAGGAAATTTAATCTGATGTGAATCTAATTCTTCAATAACATGAAAATAATCATCAACGGGAATATTAAATTCTTTAATTAAAGACTGATGAATAGAAACAGAAACTTGATTTTTCTCTTCCATACTCAGCATTTTTGGCAAACTAATTCTTACAAATGGCATAATAAATTTTGATTAACAGTTGATTTATTGATATTCAATTGGCATCAAATGCTTCGAAAGCATCGGTTATATGTTCTATATTCAAATTCTTTTTTTCATCAGGAAGAACGGAAATAATGTCAAATCTTACTTCACTATTTTTATTAAATTCTTCAAGGTAATGGTTGGCTGCAGCAACAATAGACTTAATCTTAGATTTGGTAACTGCTTCCTGAGGCAGCATAAAAGCATCTGTGGAACGGGCTTTTACTTCCACTACAACAATCAGATTATCTTTTTCAGCAATAATATCTATTTCAGCTTTCTGAAACCGGAAATTTCTGGTAACAATTTTATACCCGCTTTTATGCAGATATTCTGCTGCAAGGTCTTCTGCTTTCTTTCCAAAATCGTTATGATCTGCCATTATTTAAAGGATAATTTGTACTTTGCTGATATCCATACTTCCTTCTTTTTACAATCCCAGAAAAAGCGTTTTGGTAAAAGATCAAAATCATTTTTCTTAGAAGGCTTGAAAAGGGTATCATTCAATTGATAAAAATCTATTTTTTCAAGTTTATCAACCGTATACCCAAGTCTGTTTTTAAGTTTAAATGTTTTAAAATCAGGATCATCCGCATATTTTCTCCCTTCCCAAATCTTTCCTCTTTCATCATATTGAGATAGGGTATAGTCTGCATTACAGGGGCATATTTCCTTATATTCAAACTTCAGGTTTCTGTCAAAAAAAAGAAAATATACTGCTACACTAATCAAAAATATGATATAAAGGATACTTTTTACAAGACCCGGAGTAACCTTTACAGGCTCAAAGTTCTCAGTAAGTTTCATCCGAAATAATCCTCTTTTTAAAAGTCTATCTTCACTTTAGTATCAACTTTCATTTTTACGGTTCCCCCAATAATCAAAGGTCGGTTATCTTTAATATGACCGTTTGGAAATCCGAAAACAACCGGGAATTTATATTTTAAAATCCTTTCTGAAATCAGTTTATAAGCAAATTCATCAAAGCTTTCTTCATAGCTTTTATTTTCTTTTTCATCTCCCATATTGGTCATTCCGCCAACGATCAGGCCTTTAATTTCATTGAAAACCCCGGCTAATTCCAGACTCATGATCATTCTGTCCAGAGCATAAAAATTCTCCCCGATATCTTCGATGAATAAAATTTTATCTTTAAAATCAAAAGAATATCTGGTCCCCAGAAGAGCATAGATCAGGGCTAAATTACCTCCAACCAATTCTCCTTCAATAGTTCCTGCTTTATTAAATTGATGAGATTTTAAAGCATATTTAGGATTTTTCCCTTTTAAAATATCAAAAATCAGATCATAGCTTTCATCTGTCACTCCAAAGCTGGATGTTTTCATAGTCTGCCCGTGGACGGATGCAAAACCCTTTTTTAACAGATAGCTTTGAATCACAGTATTGTCGGAATAACCGATATACCATTTTGGATTTTCTATAAAATTTTTAAGCTTTAAATGCTGAACCAGATGCTGACATCCATATCCGCCACGGGAAGCCCAAATTGCAGAAATATCATTATCATTTAAAGCCCAGTTAATATCTTTTATTCTCTCTTTCTCTGTTCCTGCGTAATTATATCCGTTTGAAAATTTTGTATAGAGATGTTCCCCTAAAACAGGTTCAAAACCTCTTTTTTTTATCATTTCTATACCTTTTTCAAGCTGGGCAGCATCTACAGCTCCGGCAGGGGAAATAACAGCTATTTTAGCCCCTTTTTTCAGGGGTTTTGGAAATATTATTTTATTCATTGTGTTTTTTGATACTTTATTTCTTTTTTCTCAGCTTCTTCTAAACGCCTGTCGAACTGATTGAATTTCTTAAAGCTCTGCAGAAAGATAAAGAAACTGAAAACAATAAGAATCCCGCCAACGATTCTTCTGATCTGGTTGGCAAGCTTCTGGGTAAGTTTATCGTGAAATTGTTTTGCTAAGAATATTTTGGCAAGGTCAATACACAGATAGGTGCCAATGACAATGCTTACATAGAGAATAAAACTGCTGGTATCCGGATATTGGTTTCTTACAGAAATCACTGTAACGAGCCAGAAAAGAATAACACCAACGTTTAAAAGGTTGAAGAAAAAACCATTGAAAAAGGTTTTAAAATAGTTCTGACCAATGATCCTTTCTTCGCCGGGCATGTGCATTTTGGTCTTGGTGACCATCATGACAATCCCGTATACGAAAATAAGAATAGAGGTAATCCTGTAAAATCCGGGATGTTTATCTATTAAAGTGACAATATCCGCACTTGCATAATAAGCTGCAACAATGCATAATAAATCTGCCGTAATAACTCCTAGATCAAGCGCCAGAGCATGTCTAGGGCCTCTGGTGAAGCTGGTTTCAATTAAAAGGAAAAAAATAGGTCCTATGAAAACCAGGCTCAGCATAAATCCTAAGACAATGGCAGAAAGTACAAGTTCAAACATGCTCTAAATTTAAGAATAATAGTATTAAATACCCATTTTATCAAGTGCAAATTGTATTTCTTTAAAAGCAATCTCCAAATCCTTACCGCTTGTTCTCCAATTTACAAATGCAGCCCTTATTCCCGCTTTGTTATTAAGCCTGGTAGGAGTCATGAAAATCTTCTCATTTCCATTAATGATATCTAATAATTCTGCACTTTTTTCAGGGTTTTCCTTCAATGAAAAACATACACAGTTTAATCTTGTTTCTGCCAATAATTGTAATGCAGGATGATTATCCACAAATGCAGAAAATTCTTGGGCATTCTGTATATTACTTCTCACTATATTCTGATAGCCTTCTTTTCCGTAAGCTTTTAAGGTAAACCATACAGGTAAAGCCCTGAATCTTCTGGAGTTTTCCGGAGTAAAATTACCATAGGAAAAATTATCTTCAGGGTTTCCCAGATAGGCCGCATTAGAGTTTTGAAAAACCTGCATCTGCAAACCGCTATGTTCTTTTCTGATGAAATAAACTGCATTTTCATAAGGCACATTCATCCATTTATGGCAGTCTACTGCAATACTGTCTGCATGTTCCCAGCCAGCCAGCAAATGCTTGTATTCATCCAGGATATTGGCAAATCCACCGAAAGCAGCATCTATATGCCACCAGAAATTATATTTTTCTTTTAATAAACTGATGGATTTCATATCATCAAAATCAACCGTATTTACTGTTCCTCCGCTGGTTGAAATAATAATTTGTCTGTCCTTATATATTTCCAGTTTTTGTTCTAAATCTTCAATATCAATTGCCTCTCTTGATTCATTTATTTTCTTAACAGGAATAATAGTATTACTTCCGATACCTAACATGCTCAGGCATTTTACAACTGAAGAATGGGGTTCTGCGGAAAGAATTACAAAATCATTGGAAGAAACACCTTCCAATGCGTAGTTTTTATTTATCTGATGTCCTACCCATTGCCTGGCTGTAGCAAGACATGTAAAGTTTGACATAGTAGCGCCTGTTACAAATCCTCCTCTGAAAGAATCCGGAAGGCCAAAGAAATCCAGCAGCATCTTAACAGTTTCAACTTCCAGAAGGGCAGAAATATCTCCTCCCTGCTCAATTCTTTGTGTATTTTGGTCATAAATAGTGGCCAAAAAATCTCCAACTAATGCCGCAGGTGTTGCTCCACCGGTTACAAATCCCCAATATTTGGGTCCGCTGGAACCAGAAATAATGGGTTTTACTGCTTGCTGGAAATATTCTAAAACTTTTTTTGATCCCAATCCTTCGTAAGAAAGATTCTGATGCTCCAGTTTTGCTTTTGGCTGGGTAGATATTTCATCCAGAGAATTGAAAAAATGAACAATTTCTGAAAATGTTTTCTCTAAAATTTCTGAAAATTCTTCCTTATCTGTTTCAAGTAATTTATTCATAAGCTCTGTATGAAATTAATCAACAATCTTAAAATCCAACTGTTTCTGAATAAGGTTTGCTTTTACCACTTTAATCATCACTTCATCGCCCAGCTGGTATTTTTTACCGGTTATGTTACCGTAAACAGCATGGGTCTTGGCATCGTATGAGTAAGAGTCGTCTACAAGATCTCTTAATTTGATCAATCCTTCTGCACCGTTTTCAGGGATTTCAACCCAGAAACCGAATTCCGCAACACCTGAAATAACTCCTTTGAATATCTCTCCCAGATGTTTTTCCATAAACTTAACCTGCATGAATTTAATGGAGTCTCTTTCTGCATCCGCAGCCAGTCTTTCCATAGAACTGCAATGTTTTGCTTTGTCCTCAAGCTCTGCTTTGCTTGGAGATTTACCTCCATCCAGGTAATGCTGTAAAAGACGGTGGGCAAGAAGATCCGGATAACGACGGATAGGAGAGGTGAAGTGGCTGTAGTATTCAAAACCTAAACCGTAATGGCCGATAGGTTCTGTGGAATATACTGCTTTGCTCATACTTCTCATGGCCAGTGTTTCGATCATGTTTTCTTCTCCTTTTCCTTTGACGTCATGAAGAAGGTTATTAAGAGATTCTGCAACTTTTTTGGTGTTGTCAAGGTTCATTTTATATCCGAAAGTGGATACAAAATCTCTCAGGGCTTCCAGTTTTGCCGGATCCGGATCATCGTGAACCCTGTAAATAAAGGTATTGTTTGTAACTCCTCCTTTACCTGTCAGGGAAACAAATTCGGATACTTTTTTATTAGCTAAAAGCATGAATTCTTCTATCAGGTGATTGGAATCCTTACTTATTTTAAAATAAACTCCTATCGGTTGGTTATTCTCATCCAGATTGAACCTCACTTCACTTCTGTCAAACGTAATTGCCCCATTTCTGACACGGTCATCACGCATGATCTTAGCCAGTTTATCCAATGTATTGATTTCTTCTGCAAGGTCGCCCTGACCCGTTTCTATACGTTCCTGAGCTTCTTCGTAGGTAAACCTTCTGTCTGAATGAATCACCGTTCTTCCGAACCACTGTTTCTGGATCTCTGCTTTATCATTCAGCTGGAAAACTGCGGAGAATGTATATTTATCCTCATTTGGACGAAGTGAACATACATCATTACTCAATACTTCCGGAAGCATAGGAACCACGCGGTCTACAAGGTACACGGAAGTAGCTCTTTTGTAAGCTTCATCATCAAGGATTGTTCCCGGAACCACGTAATGGGAAACATCTGCAATGTGTACCCCGATTTCCCAGTTTCCGTTTTCCAGTTTTCTGATTGAAAGTGCATCATCAAAATCTTTTGCATCTTTCGGGTCGATGGTGAAAGTACAGATATCACGCATATCCCAACGCTTTGCAGCCTCTTCATCGGTGATTCTTCTGTCAATTTTATCTGCATCAAGTTCAACTTCCTGTGGAAATTCATAAGGAAGTCCATATTCCGCAAGAATGGAATGGATCTCTGTTTCATGCTCTCCCGGAGCACCAAGTATCTGGATGATTTCTCCTTCAGGGTTTTTATCACCCGGCCTCCATTCTGTCATTTTTACAATAACTTTATCCCCGTTTTCAGCGCCTCCAAATTTTGCTTTCGGAATAAAAATATCCGTATTGATCGTTTTTTTATCACAAACCACAAATCCGAAATCTTTATGGGTCACCAGCTGGAATGTTCCTACAAACTCCGTTCTGGTTCTCTCCAGAACTTCCAGTACTGAGCCTTCAAGCTTCTTTCCTTTGAAGTGATAAGTAATGATCAATACTTTATCACCCTGCAAGGCATCTTTTACATTTTTGGAATGGATAAAAATATCATCTTCCATTCCTTCCACATTTACGTAAGCATTACCGGATTGATTAAAATCAATGACTCCTGTTAAAGTTCCCGCAATTTTCAGATTGACGATATATTTTCCTTTTTCTACTTCCTTGATCTTTTCAGATCCCTGAAGCTTATGAAGGGCTTGAATTACCAGTTCTCTCTGGCGGGGATTTTTATAATCTATTCCGTCTGCAATCTGTTTATAATTATAGATTTTTGACGAATTAGCATTCATGAAACGCAGGATCTGTCTTCCGATCTCTATGAGTTTCTGCTCGTTTTTATGACTTATATATTTACCTTTTCTTGGCATTTTCTAATTTTTTAAATTGTTATTAATCGACTTATAATTTGAAATTAAAAGCCAATCATTTTTATCAAAATCATACTTAAAATTATAAGTATGAGCTTCTGTTTTTGTACTAATTGTTAATATAATTTCTGGTTCATATGATCCATTTACATTTTTTCCTTCCTCACGAAGGATAATCTGATTAAAGTCTTTAGGCAGGTTTTCTAATTTCTTATTTTTAACTTTAATATATCTGATCCTGCCATATTTTTTATCAGAAAATAATGGTAACTTATTGATATAATTTATCTGGGATTTTCCTAAAAATCTAAACTCTCTACTATTTTCTGTATAAAATCCTCCGTTTCCCCACCACCAGGAATTATATGACACTGGAAAAATAGTATTGTTTATTGTTTTGGATAAAATACTCAGCATACTTTCATTCCATACTAAATTGCCTGTAGAATATTCCTTATATTCAGGAAAATCTAAGGTCGGACATTTTGAAGGACCTTCTCCTTCCGACACATCAGTATTTAAAAATAATAGTATTTCTGCATCAAAATTTGTCTTTTTAAAAACCTCCAATAAATGTTTCTGCAATGCCTGGTAATTAATTTTTCGTTGTTGCAAAACAAAGTCTTCAACACCTTTTTTTTGAAGTCTGATATTCTCAGAACAGTCATCCTTATTAATCATTTCCTGGGCATGGAAACAACTTATTACAAAAAATAGCACTGCAGATACTTTTATCTTCATTCAGTTTTTATATTCTCTGGTTATTCAACAGCATCAATTTTCCTTCCAATTTATTTACAATGGAAACTTTAGTTTGTATAAAATTACTACAAATATGGAGAAGAGGGAGAAAAACCTTTGATTAAATATTTTTTCAATATTCCAGGTTCTGTATGGAAATAATAGACTGGTAGTTTCTATTAGCTTTTGCAAAGTTACAAAATAAAAAATAAATAAGGCCTGTAATATGATTTACAGGCCTTTATATGTTTAGCAAACAGCAATTTTGTTTACTCTGTTCTGGTGTCTTCCACCTTCAAAGTCTGTGGAAAGAAACTTTTCTGCAATTTCTATAGCCACTTCCTTAGAGATAAATCTTGCCGGCATTGAGATCATATTCGCATCATTATGCTGTCTCGCAAGTACTGCGATCTCCGGCATCCAGCAAAGAGCACATCTGATCTTCTGATGTTTGTTTGCTGTAATCTGAACTCCGTTTCCGCTTCCGCAGATCAAAATTCCCAATTCATTCTCACCATTTTCAACAGATGTTGCAGCAGGGTGAACAAAGTCCGGATAATCCACACTGTCTGTGGAAAACGTGCCAAAATCCTGAACATCAAACTTTTCTGAAAGATAGTTCTTAACAATCTCCTTGTATTCATAGCCTGCATGGTCTGCAGCAATAGCTATTTTTCTTTTCATAATACTCTTATTAGGTCTTTTTAGATTTTATTTCATGACAAAGGTAAGAATAATAACAAAGTCTGTGAATTCTTCGGGAGTAAATTGTGAAAAGCAATGTGAGTAACTGTTGAAAACTTTTTTCAACTTTCTGTTTTTAAAGATGAATTTATTTCGTAATGGGAAATGTGTTTGAAAATTTTAACCACAATTTTCAAAATGTTTTCTTCACTTATTCCGAAGTTTCTCCATAATAAAATAACTAATAACGGATTTGTGGAATAATTACTAACATCTGTGAATAAGTCTGTGAATAGACGGATTTACAAGATATTACAATGTGAATTAAATATGAATTGAATTAAAATTATTTGTTACCAATTATTTAGGTAAAACTTATCCCCGAAACTAACAATACTCAACAACAACTACATTATTCTTTTTTTTAAGAGAAAAAAAATTGTTGATTAATAGGTGATTGGGTTGGGGGAAAGTTTTCCAAAACTTTTGTTTTAATGGTTCCTTTGAAAATGTTTAAAAGCTTACATTTGTGAAACGAAAATTCAAAGATACTTATGAAAACAATCAATGATTTCAATTTTAAAGACAAGAAGGCTCTGGTAAGAGTGGACTTTAATGTTCCGCAGGACGATCAGCTTAAAGTGACAGATAATACAAGAATTACCGCTGTGAAACCTACAGTTGAAAAAATCCTTAATGACGGAGGTTCTGTGATCTTAATGACGCATCTTGGAAGACCAAAAGGTGAAGTGAAGGATGAATTCTCTCTTAAACATATCGTAGATGAAGTTTCCGGGGTTCTTGGACAGGAAGTGAAGTTTGTGGATGAGTGTATCGGAGAAAAGGCTGAAAAGGCGGCTTCTGAACTTAAACCTGGTGAAATCTTGTTATTGGAGAATCTTCGTTTCCATAATGAAGAAGAGAAAGGCGATAATGGATTTGCAGAGCAGCTTTCCAAACTTGGAGATGCTTATGTAAATGATGCTTTCGGAACAGCTCACAGAGCTCATGCTTCCACAGCAGTAATTGCTCAGTATTTTGAGTCAACTAAATTTTTCGGTTTACTGATGGCTAAAGAACTTGAAGCTATTGAAAAGGTTCTGAAAAAAGGAGAAAAGCCTGTAACTGCCATATTAGGTGGTTCTAAGGTTTCAACTAAAATTACCATTATAGAAAATATACTTCCTGCAATAGATAATCTGATTATCGGAGGAGGAATGGCATTTACATTTATCAAAGCTTTGGGCGGAAAGATAGGAAATTCTTTAGTGGAAGAAGATAAGCTTCCGTTAGCTCTTGAGATTCTTGGAAAAGCGAAGGAACATAAAGTAAAAGTATATCTTCCTTCAGATACTATTATTGCTGAAGCATTCAATAACGATGCTGAAAGAAAAGAAGCAAATATTTATGCAATTCCTGAAGGATGGATGGGACTTGATGCGGGTCACAAATCAAGAGATCAGTTCAACGATGTTTTATTAAATTCCAGAACGATTCTTTGGAACGGACCGATCGGAGTTTTTGAAATGTCAAACTTTGCAGGAGGAACAGTGGCTCTTGGAGACAGTATTGCAGAAGCTACAAAGCTTGGTGCATTTTCTCTTGTTGGTGGAGGTGACAGTGTTGCCTTTGTGAAGCAGTTCGGTTACGGTGAAAAAGTAAGCTATGTTTCTACAGGTGGAGGAGCAATGCTTGAAAGTCTGGAAGGTTTGGAACTTCCGGGAGTTGCTGCGATCAACAAATAATATTTTATTTTTTATATAAGGAGACCGTCATCATTTGGCGGTCTTTTTTATTTCGTATAGAAACATATTTTTTTTTAAGAGAATAGTTTTGGAAATTTTCAGTTTTATTGAATGAAATTATAATTGATGAAAATAAGTGGGGAATTTTGCTTTTTGTGAGAAAGTTGTGGATATCTCTAATTTTGTATTAAATTTTTTTTATATCAGTCTTTTTATTTTTTGTATGACAATTTTTGAAATGTCTCTACAATTAGAAAAATAGAATTTCTAAATATTTTATCCTTTAAATTTTTTAATTCTGGTTTTCCAAAATTTCAAATTTTATTACCTTTTGATTTTAGGCCCGAATATTATTATTCAGAATTTAGTGTGATGCTAATTTTGGCTTTCTATTTTATTTGGATAGAGTAGGGGAGATTTTATTTATGAATTTAAATTTAGAATTTTATAAAAATTAAAAAAAGAAACCCGAAGTAATCTCCGGGTTTTTGTTTTTTCTGTCAGAAATGCTGAAAATTGACCTTCAGAAATAGCTTAAAAATCGATTTTCTATCTTTTTTCGATAATGTATATCAAACTTGAAAATTCGTTTGAAAAAAGTGCCTTTACGTTAGAAATCGTTCCGTAGACTACCGCTTTTAGCCAAAAAAGAGGTGATTTCTTATATTTTTCGCTTAACATAGAGATGTAGAATGAATCTAAGACCAAAGGTTTGATTTTTCTCATTTTCCAATTTGGTTTTTTTGAAATTAAATTTTCCATACCATTTTTAGAGAAATGATAAATATGTCGCGGTACATCATAAGCTGCCCAATATTCTTTGTAATGTTTTGCATCATAAGATGTAGGGTTGGGAACAGCAATAATGAGAAGCCCCTTATCTTTTAATTTCCTGTGGAAAATTTCAAGCATCTCATCCTGATTTTCCACATGCTCAAATACATGCCATAAAGTGACAGCATCCAGGCTATGATCCGGAATACTTTGGAGGTTGTCAATAATTGATGCTTTTGATATTTTATTTAGTGCAGCTTTTCTAGCATCTGCATCTGGTTCAAACCCGAAAGTTTCAAAATCCTCTTCTATATATTTTACAAATTCACCTGCACCACATCCATAGTCAAGAACTTTTGATCCTTTTTTTATTCTATCTGCAAGAATATTTTTCTTGTATTTCAGATTAAAGGACTGTAAAAATTTGTATAGTTTTTCTTTCAGACTTCCTGAATCCTGATGGTGGGAAATATAATCTTCGCTTTCATAATATTTGGAAATATTGGATGGAATAGGGGAGGTCTTAAAAACTCCTTTTGTTTCCGTTTCTTTTATTTCAAATATTTCCTGTGAAAGAAAATGATCCTTTATTCTCATTGAACTTAGATATTGATATTTTAAAATTAAGGTATTTACAGGTAAATTATAACGTAAATAAATACCTTAATTTTTGCTTTTAATTTATAAATGTTTCACGTGAAACATATTTGCTTTAACGTCCTAAATAGACCAGTAAAACATTTATATCAGCCGGAGAAACACCACTGATTCTACCTGCCTGCGCAATAGTTTTAGGTCTTACGTTGGACATTTTTTGTTTTGCTTCAGAAGAAAGGCTTGAAAGGCTTTTGTAATCAAAGTCATCAGGAATTTTGATATTTTCCAAACGGTTAAGTTTGGCTACATTTTCCTTTTCTTTTTCTATATAACCTTTGTATTTAATATTGATTTCTGCCTGTTCTCTTATTTCATCATCATACTTGGATGAAAATTCTTTAATGGTGTCAATTTCATCAAGCTTTTCTAAAGTAATATTAGGCCTGGTCAGAAATTGTGCAGCTTTATAAGCCTGATCTACAGGATTACTTTCTGATTTTTCCAGGATAGGATTAATGATACCCGGTTTTAAAGAGGTTTCTCGTAAAAACTCTTCAAGTTCCTGACTTTTAGCTACTTTGGTTTCTACTTTTCTTAATCTGTCTTCTTTTGCAAGGCCTAAATCATAAGCTTTTTCAGTAAGCCTGATATCTGCATTATCCTGTCTTAATAAAAGCCTGTATTCTGCACGTGAAGTGAACATTCTGTAAGGTTCCTCAGTACCTTTTGTGATTAAATCATCAATCAGTACACCAATATAAGCTTCATCCCTGTTAAGAATAAAATCTCCTTTATCATGTACCTTATTATGGGCATTTATACCTGCTATTAAACCTTGTCCTGCCGCTTCCTCATATCCTGTAGTACCATTGATCTGACCTGCAAAATATAAATTATCGATCAGTTTGGTTTCTAAAGTATGCTTTAGTTGGGTAGGAGGGAAGTAATCATACTCAATAGCATAGCCCGGGCGGAAAACTTTTACGTTCTCGAAACCTGGAATATGCTTCATTGCTTTGATTTGTACGTCCTCAGGAAGAGAAGAACTGAATCCGTTTACATAGATTTCAACAGTTTTCCAACCTTCCGGTTCTACGAAAAGCTGGTGTCTGGTTCTTTCTGCAAAACGATTGATTTTATCTTCTATACTTGGACAGTATCTTGGACCTAAACTTTGGATTGTACCGTTAAACATTGGACTTCTGTCGAAACCTTCACGTAAAATATCGTGCACCGTTTCATTAGTGTAAACGATATGACAGCTTAACTGTTTTACCAATTTTGGAGTATCCATATAGCTGAACTTTTGAGGATTTTCATCCCCTTTCTGTTCTTCCATTTTAGAATAATCAAGACTTCTGCCGTCTACCCGGGGAGGAGTTCCTGTTTTCATTCTTCCTGCTTCGAAACCTAAACTTACAAGTTGTTCTGTAATTCCGAATGCTCTGGGTTCTCCCATTCTTCCGCCGCCTAATTGCTTATCTCCAACATGAATTAATCCATTAAGAAATGTTCCGTTGGTGAGAACAACCGATTTTGCTTTTATCTCAATTCCTAAAGAAGTAACAACTCCCGCTACTTTATTATTTTCTATAATAAGCTGTTTCACCATATCCTGAAAGAAATCAAGATTGGGTGTATTTTCTAATGCTAATCTCCATTCTTCCGCAAAAAGCATTCTGTCATTTTGAGTTCTTGGAGACCACATTGCTGGGCCTTTTGAAAGGTTCAGCATTTTGAACTGGATAGCGGATTTATCTGCTACGATTCCGGAGTATCCTCCCATAGCATCAATCTCTCTTACGATCTGTCCTTTTGCGATTCCTCCCATTGCCGGGTTGCAGCTCATCTGTCCGATGGTCTGCATATTCATTGTAACAAGCAGGGTCTTTGAACCTAAGTTCGCGGCTGCAGCTGCAGCTTCACAACCTGCATGTCCGGCACCTACTACGATTACGTCATATATTTCTGAAATCATTTTATATTGCTTATTTAAAGCCTTTAATTTTAATCTTTTCTATGAATGTTTCACGTGAAACATTTTCAGAGAATGTACTCTAAATGAGCCTTTATTGTAGCTATAAACTAATACTTTACGGATTGCTCTTTAAGTGATTCTTCAATTTATTAAGGATTTGACTCCTTAAACTTAGCTAAATATAAATCTTCCATTCTCCTCATTCCTTTCTCTTCTTCTTCCGTCTTATCCTTATATCCTGCAAGGTGAAGAATACCATGGGCAAGAACTCTTTTTAATTCTTCTTCATAATCTCTGGATAGGGTAGAAGCGTTGTCCGAAATTCGCTGCAAAGATACGAAAATCTCTCCGCTTATTGTTTTCCCTTTTACATAATCGAAAGTGATGATATCTGTATAATAATCATGCTGCAGATAATCCTGATTGATCTTCAGCAAATATTTGTCATCACAGAAAATATAATTGATTTCTCCTAGTTTTTTTCCTTCTGAAAGAATGATCTCTTCCAGCCATTTTTGATAATCTGTGTTTACAGATTCCTGTAAGTTTTCGTAAAAGAATTGTATCATTGTATTAAAACCAGTGCCCTAAAATAACACTGAATATGCCTTTTTGATTGTTTTTAAGTGAATGGCTAAAGTTGATTTTAATCTGCCCGAACGGAGATTTATAGCCTGCTGTAAGTCCTACTGAACTAAAATTTACTTTAACAGCATCTTCAAAATTAATATCATCCGAAAGATTGGCAAAACTGAAGTTCCCGCTTAAGAAATAGTTTTTGTTGAATTTAAACTGAAGGTCATTGGAAATAAGAATCACATTATTAGTATTAAGCTGTGCAAAATAGAATCCTCCAAAACTTTTGAAATTAATCATATTCTGTTCAAAAATTCCACCCAGTCTGTATTGGTAAAATTCCGGTAGATCATCACCAATTGTAATACCTCCATAAAGATTAAGACGGTAGGAGAACTGCTTTGAAATTGGAACGTTGATCCTGATGTCTGCTTTTACCTGTATAATTCTTTTTTCAACTTCGGACTTCAAAAGATCGACTACTTTACCTTCTGCATTGATATAAATACCTCTGGAAGGGAAATCTTTGTCGTTTTGGGTATCACTTTTCAGGAATATATAAGGGTTCAGGAACCTCATATATCTTTCGTGTTCACCATTTATTTCTGCTCCGAAATAATCATGGCTTATTCCGCCACCAATAGCGAATTTATCTTTCCATACCGATTGTATAAAAGCTTCATTTCTGAACCATTCCCATTTATCTACTACATTATTGTCTACATTTTTCAGATCAAAGCTCATTCCTGATGAATAAATTCCAAATCCGGGAATATAGCCGTTGTCAATAAAATAATTCAGATAGTATCTTGGTTTATCACCAACCACTACATCAAGGGAAAGATTTGAATTTTTAAATAAGAGACGTTTTCCTGAATAATTAAGGAGAAGTCCTGTTTTAAAAACTTCATCATAATGCAGTCCGACTTTTAAAAAGTGGCGGGCTTCATCTTCCGTAACGTAAAGTTTAAGATAATTGGCGTCATTCTCAGGAATAATGTCATAATTGATGAATCTGTAGTTATTGGTTGCAACCAGCTTATCAATTTTTTTATTAATGGAACCATAAGTCTGCATAGAAGGAAGACGGAGTCCCATTTTTCCCAGAACGTAGTTTTTGCCATAAATTTTGCCTCCGTCCAATGAAATGCTGTCAATCTTATACACATTGGAATATATTGGATTTACACGCTCCCTAAGGCGGTCAAACTGCCGTTTTGGAAGCTGATCCAGTACTGAAGTGTATTTCATACCTTCTGCATACCCGCTGTCAAGGATTTTTTTCTTCTCATCGTAGCTTGTGGCAGTCATTCCTTTTAGGTTCGGTTTGATATTGATATCAGTATATTTATACTGTTTTCTGGTATCTCTTTTAATTCCGAAGTCAATAACCTGGTTAAGAATCGATATAATATTGCTTAAATCCTCTCTTTTCGATAAATCCTGGTTAAGGTCCACACCGATTACGATATCGATTCCTTTGTCCTTTAATGGCTTTGAAGGATAGTTTACCGTCATAGCTCCGTCTATGTAAATACTGTCGCCAATTTTTACAGGATCCATTAAAGAAGGAAAAGCCGAGCTGGCCATGATAGACTGTACAAGATCTCCTTTTTCAAAGATCTGCATATTGCCGCTTTCCAGATTGGTGGCAACGCACATAAAAGGAATCGGAAGTTTGGAAAAATCGTCAATGTTGGAAACATTTTTAAAAAGTTCTTTCAGAAGATATACATTTCTCTGTCCTGAACTTATGGAAGAGGGGAGAGATATTTTCCCATTTTTCAGAGGAATAGATAAAAGATATTTATCTACAGATTTATTGAAGAAGGAAGATTCCTGTCTGGATTTCGGATCCATGATTAAAGAATAGAAATCCGTATCCATTACAATTTTTTCTATTTCTTTACCGGAATATCCAGAAGCATATAAACCTCCGACAATAGCTCCCATGCTGGTTCCGGAAATATAATCAACTTTTACTCCCAATGAATCCAATACTTTCAGTACTCCGACATGTGAAAAACCTTTGGCACCACCACCGGCAAGTGAAAGACCGATTTTTGGGTTTTTGGGTATGACCAGATCCTTTTTCACTTGAGAATGGATCATCAGGAGTTGGAATACGAAGAGAAGGATCAGGAGTTTTCTCATAACTAGTCTTTTATATAAATCCGTTTCACCCGCGGGGAAATGGAGGTTAGTACTTCATATGTTATCGTTTTGCAGTAGCCTGCGAATTCTTTTAAACTTGGTTTTGCATTAAAAACGGTGACTGTATCACCTTCTTTTACATTGGGGATCTGATCTACATTAATCATCATCATATCCATGCAGATATTTCCTACAATCGGAGCCAGAATTTTGTTAACTCCTACATTTCCAACCTGATTCCCAATCAATCTTGGGATCCCGTCTGCATATCCTACAGGAATTG
The DNA here is from genome assembly GCF_050496705.1 of Chryseobacterium sp. MIQD13. NCBI lineage: Bacteria > Pseudomonadati > Bacteroidota > Flavobacteriia > Flavobacteriales > Weeksellaceae > Chryseobacterium > Chryseobacterium sp. MIQD13. The sequence goes on along the minus strand of NZ_JBNWAF010000002.1, from coordinate 760,122 downwards.
TGGCAATTTTTGCCGCATGATCAGGTTTGTATTTTCTGCTGTAACCGACAGATTCTCCGGTGTCTACTGTTGAAATCTGTGAAATTACGGTTTTAAAACTTACGACAGACTGAAGCTGTTTTTGTATTTCACTACATGGTGATTCACCAATCATTCCGATTCCAATTCTTACCATGTCATACTGATGTTCCGTGAAACTTGTTATCCCGGAAGAATTCAGAATATGGCGGATAGGAGTGTAGCCCAGTTTTTCAATCAGGTAAGCGGAGTTCTTTTCAAAAACTTCCAGCTGTTTATAGGTAAATTCCTTTTCTTCCGGCATGTCTGAAGAGGATAAATGACTGAATAAGCTCTGAACCTTCACATTTTTATGGTTTAAAGTTTCGCTTAGCTGATCCAGCTCAAAATCTTTAAAACCAAGACGGTGCATTCCAGTCTCCAGTTTGATGTGAATAGGATATTTTTTATCGTAACCGGATTTCTGAACCGCTTCATAGAATAATTCCAAAACCCTGAAGCTGTAAATTTCAGGCTCTAAATTGTATTCAATAATTGCTTCATAGCTATGCTGTTCCGGATTCATGACTACAATAGGAGTCGTAATTCCCTTTTTACGCAATTCTACACCTTCATCAGCATAGGCAACACCAAGATAATCAATATGATGATGCTGCAGGAATTCAGAAATTTCATAGCTGCCCAATCCATAAGCATTGGCTTTTACCATGGCCATCATTTTTGTTCCCGGTTTCAAAAGGGATTTGTGATAGTTGATGTTATGAAGGATAGCATTCAGATTGATCTCCAGAACGGTATCATGTTTTCTGAGTTCAAGGATATCTTTAAGTTTCTCTATCTCAAATTTTCTAGCTCCTTTGAGCAGGATGATCTGATTCTCAATTTCAGTAAGTCGCTTACTTTCAATTAATTCCTGAGTACTAACGAAAGTAGAGGTTTTGGATTTAAATAATTCACTGAAATTTGAAATTTCATCACCGATAAGGAACACAGAATCGAAATTCTGATCATTTACCAGCTCGGAAACTTCTTCATAAAGTTCTTTTGAATTTGAATTAACACCTACAATATCCGTTAAAACCAAAGATTTTTTAGGCTTTTTATATTCGTTCAGAAACTGGAGAGCGGTTTTCAAAGAATCCAGATCCAGGTTAAAAGAATCATTGATAACAATATTATTCTTGATTCCTTCAATGGCTTCCAGACGCATTTCGACAGCTTTTAAAGAATTGATCTTTTCAATGATCTTTTGATTATCGATATTCAGTTCTTTTAAAACTGTAATTAAAGCCAATGCATTTGTTAAGGTAGCTTCATCTCTCTGGTGAACAGGGAAGGAGATCTCTTCATCAAAATAAACAACAGTGATTTTTTCATCCTTGGAAATACTTTCTTTAATGAAAACATGGTTATTCTGACCAAGCCCGTAAGAAATTAATTTTTTACCTGAATATAATTCTTTTATCTTATTATCAACCAATATGTTGTCGGCATTGTAAATAATAACTTCAGAATCCTTAAAAAGCTTTATTTTTTCATCAATCAGTTCATCTTCAGATTCAAAGTTGGCGGCATGGGCAGTACCGATATGGGTAAGCAATCCAATCTGGGGATGGAAAATATTTTCCAGTTTTTCCATCTCGTATGGCTTTGAAATTCCTACTTCAAAAATCCCAAGCTCATATGAATTATTGATTTGAAGGAGGGAAAGAGGAAGACCGATCTGGGAGTTGAAACTTTTCGGACTTTTTACTGTTGGGAATTCATTCCACAGGCACTGATAAAGCCATTCTTTCAAAATGGTTTTTCCATTGCTTCCGGTAATTCCGATAGATTTCAGATGAGAATTCTCGAAATGATATTTGGCTAATTTCTGTAGAAAATCCACTGAATTCTCTACAATGATCCATGTTACATTTTCAAACTGCGGATACTGGTGTTCAGAAATAATCACACTGATCCCACGATCTACAGCAGATTCAATAAATTTTTCACCGGAATTCTTATGCGTATTGATCGCTATGAATGCCGTATTTTTTGTTGAATAAATAATTCTGCTGTCAAACGCTATATTTCTGATCACTAAATCTTTGTCTCCAATGATCTGTGCACTGGTGATCTCTGCAATTTGTTGTACTGTATAGTTCATTGATACCTCCTTCTGCTTTATTTTTGAGTAAAACAACCAGTCTTGTAGTCTTGTTATTTTGCTTTTTGGTCGTTATAAACCGGCCCTTACTATTTTTTTTTCTTTAAAAGTACTTCATCGATAAAAACACGACGGCTTACTGCTTCGTAACTCTCGGTTTCACCAAGTTCTACCAGATCATTTCCCTGGGAAGTTCTCATAGAATAGTTGGCCAGATTACCTGTTCTCTTGCAAATAGCATGCACTTTCGTTACATATTCTGCGGTAGCCATTAAATTGGGCATAGGCCCGAAAGGACGTCCGAGGAAATCCATGTCAAGTCCTGCCACAACCACTCTTATGCCGCTGTTCGCAAGCTGGTTGGCAATATCAACAATGCTTTCATCAAAAAACTGTGCTTCATCTATTCCCACCACATCACAGTTAGAAGCCAGCAGAAGAATTTCATTGGGATTATCTACTGCTGTACTGCGGATTTTATTCTGGTTATGAGAAACAACGTCCTCATCAGAATATCGTGTATCCAGTCTCGGTTTAAAAATTTCCACATTCTGGCCCGCCATTTCTGCTCTTCGCAATCTTCGGATCAGTTCCTCGGTTTTTCCCGAAAACATAGAGCCACAAATAACTTCCATCCAACCACTTTGTTTGGAATGATTAATTGTATTTTCTAAAAACATTTGTTAAATTAGCCGTATATTTTTAAGATCAAAAGTAAGCAATTTTAATAAGATTCTTATTATGCAGAACATCCAAGATTTAAAGGAAAAAATTTTTTTTGAATCCAAGAATATCATCGATATTCTGGAGAAAATAAACAATGTAGACGAATTACTTTCCAAGCAGGATCTTGTGGATGAGCTTGCGAACAGGATCTCTTTTTTAAGGCTTCTTGAAAAAAATATTGAGTATTTTATTACAGATAATTCACAGCAAAATTCAGATAATCAATATGTTTCGTTGAATCTGGATGATGCGCATGAAGCTCATCATGAAGTAACGGAAGAAGAAGCGATTTTCAATAATGAGTTCAATGAGATTGATGAAAATGAGGGTGAAAATTATACAGTTGAATCAGGAGATGAGGAGGAAAAATTTAATCATCAACTGGATGAGATCGTAGAAAATGAGTTTCACGAGAATATCGTAAGCTTTGCAGAAGAAAACTATGGTGAGGAATCGGTTGAAGCTGTTCAGGAAAAGACTTCTTACAATGAAATTACTGAAGAGGAAGCTGTTTTCAATAATCAGCTGAACGAAATTGATGAAAACGAATCTTTCAATCCTGGTGAAAAAGTCTTTAGTTTTGTTGATGAAGAAAGAATTCTTGCCGGTGCAGAACCGGATAATGATGAAGATCTAAATGAAGATTTATTTATCAATGAAACGACAGAAGAAGAGGTGGTTTTTAATAATCAACTCAATGAAATTGACGAAGATGAAGAAAATGTTTCACATGAAACAAATGCTTTAACTGATTTTGAAAAAGAAGCATCAGATCACACAGATAGTGAGCAGGCTGAAAGAATTCCAAGCATTTTTGATACTGAAATGCTGGAAGACGAAATACTGATCGAGGAGAACGAGGAACAGTTCAGTGTATCTAATGCAACACTTGAACAGGGAGAAATGCTTACAGAGACTTCTAATGTAGAAAGCATTCTTAGCGAAATAAAAAATGATTCTCCTTCAGAAGAAAAAACAGAAACTATCCTTGCAGAAGTATATGACAGAAGAAAAATTGTTGAAATAGACAAGCCTCTTCCGGATACAGAAAAAATAAAACCGGCTTCTGATGAAAGTTTCGAAGATTTGGATGCCTATCAGCATGAGAAAAAAATAAAACTGGCCAGTATCAAAGGATTAAAAGCTGTACAGACCCTTTTTGATGATGATCCTCTTGAAAGAGAAATTCCGAAGGAAAAACCTGTTTCTGAAACAAAAGAAGACCAGGGAAGCATTCTGAAAACTAATATTCCGACTAATTTTATGGAAGCAGATAAGGTAAAACCTGAGTTCAGGCTGGATCTGAATGACAGAATTGCTTTTTCAAAAATGCTTTTCGGAGGAAGCCAGTCGGATCTGAACGAAACGGTAGCCCAATTAAACAGCTTCAGAAATCTGGAAGAAGCAAAAGAATATCTCAGCGATCTTTATTATGAAAGGAAGTGGAGTAAAGTAGATGAATATGCCCAGAGACTCTGGATATTGGTAGAAAATAAATTCTTATAATTTTGAGCGGAATCTTATATTTTGTTCCCACACCGGTCGGGAACTTAGAAGATATGACCTTCAGGGCTGTAAAAGTCCTCAAGGATGTTGACTATATTTTATGTGAAGATACAAGGACATCAGGAATACTTTTGAAGCATTTCGAGATCTCCAAACCTTTAAAATCTTATCATCTTCATAACGAACATCAGGCCACCGAAAAGGTAATTGCCGACCTTAAAAGCGGACAAAATATTGCCATTATAACTGACGCAGGAACTCCGGGAATTTCAGATCCGGGTTATCTGCTGGCAAAAGCAGGATCAGATAATAATATCGAAATGATCTGTCTTCCGGGGGCAACAGCCTTAATTCCGGCTCTTGTAGTATCCGGACTTCCGAATAATGAATTTTTGTTTGCAGGATTTCTTCCTCAGAAAAAAGGAAGACAGACTAAACTTAAACAGCTTGCGGAAGAGAAAAAAACCATTGTTTTATATGAAAGTCCTCATAAGATCAATACAACTTTGGAACAGATCAAAGAATTCTTTGGTGAAGAAACAAAAGCAAGCCTGAGCAGGGAAATTTCCAAAAAATTTGAAGAAACCAAACGCGGGACTATCAATGAATTAATTGAATTTTCCAAAAGCAAAACTTTAAAAGGAGAGATTGTTCTTATTGTAAATAATTCTATTTAAATTCATTGAAATATCTAGTTTTCGCACTGTGTTCATCGGTGTGTATGGCCCAGACCAATCAGTATACCAAAATCCTCCTTTCAAAAAAGACAGGTAAAGAAGTATATTCCTATTCTGAAGGATACGGAACTGTTTACGACTCAAAAAATAAAAAAGAAAGTATTGTAGATTCGCTGGGAAATATTACGTTCGAATCTCCGCACAGTATTTCTCACATCTTTAAAAACAGGTTTGTTTTAACCTCCAGAGATTCCAGTTCCAGGCCCAGATCTACGATCATTGACGAGAAAGGGAATTCATTACTTCCTTTAGAGGATCAGAGCTTCAATACTCCATGGCTGAGCAGAATATGGATTATTTCATCTAAAGAAGGGAAAGAAGCGGTTTATGATTATAGCGGCAAAGAGATCATCCCTTATTCTGACAGAATTCAGTTCGCGGGAGAAGACCGTTTCTTTGTGCTGAAAGATAAAAAATGGGTTTTATATAACCTGAATGGAAAGCAGATCAGCAACAGGGAATTTAAAGAAGGTTATCACTTCGAAAACGGTAAATCTTTGATTATTAATGAAGAAAATCAAAGTGAGATTATTGGGAAAGACGGACAGACTCTGCACAAATTTTCAAAGCAGATCTACAACTCTGATTCTTATCCTTATCTGATTACCAAAAATAAAACAACAGGAAAATACGGTCTTGTTGATGCAGAAGAGAATATCCTTGCTGATGAGATTTTTGATGATGCTTCTCCGGAATATTTTGGAACGAAAGAATATATCTATCTGAGAAAAAAAGGGAAGGCAACAGTCTTTAATAAAAAGGATAAGAAGCTTTATCCGAATAATTTCAAATATTTAACTCCGTTATCTAATGATCTTTTCAGTGTTTATAATGATAAATTAAATAAAACGGGTGTTGTAAATCTTAAGGGAGAAGTTATTGTTCCTCAGGAATATGATTTTATACAGAGTTTCAGCATTTCAGGGAAAGACTTTATTTACCTTAAAAAAGGACAGGAAGAAAAGTTTCTGGATAAAGACCTGAAGAATATTCTGGAAGAAAACACACGGGTCATAGCTTTCTATCCTGACCAGCTGATCATTAAAAAAGGGGAAAACTATTATCAATTTTCTGTTTTAGACGGCTCTGCATCTGTTTTGAAAGGCATTATTTCCATTAAAGAACAGGAGGTGAATTTTTTCAATATTTTTAATCTGTATTCAAAGCCTGCAGTCTGCAGAAACAGTGACAATTTATATGGAATAATTGATGAAAAGGGAAAAGAAATTGTTCCTTTTATCTATGATGATATCATTGCCTTTGAAAACTCTGAAAATGAAATTGTCGTTAAAAAACAGGATAAATATGGGGTTGTGAATTTTCAGAACGAGCCTTTGAAAGATATTATTTATGATAAATATTATTGGCAGAAAGAAGTTTTGAAGCTGGATAAAGACAAAAAAACGGAAATACTTTATTTTACAAGATTTAAAAATAGTGGCAGCCGTCTTTAGGATATGATAAAAAACAGCGAAAAATTTTCACTAATTTGATGATTTGGAATGCATTGAATAACAATTTATAATATCTTTGCGCACTGAATAATCCGTATAAAATTAAATATGCTAAATTGCTGTTTTTTCAAAGACGGAAATATTTACAAGAATATAATTATCAAGAGATATGATGAAACTATTAGAAGGAAAAGTAGCACTAATTACCGGAGCTACAAGAGGAATCGGAAAGAAAATAGCTGAAATGTACGCTGAACAGGGTGCAAAAGTAGCATTTACCTATGCCGGCTCTGTAGAAAAAGCTAAGGAATTGGAAGCAGCTTTAAGTTCTGTAACCCAGATCAAAGGATATCAGTCTGACGCATCAGATTATGATGCAGCTCAAAAATTAATCGATGATGTAATGGAAGAGTTCGGAAAAATTGATATTCTGATCAACAATGCAGGAATTACAAGAGATAACCTGCTGTTGAGAATGTCTAAGGAAGACTGGGATCAGGTAATGAGAATCAATTTGGATTCGGTATTTAACCTTACAAAGGCGGTAATCAAGCCAATGATGAAGGCTAAATCAGGATCTATTATCAATATGACTTCTGTAGTTGGGATCAGCGGAAATGCAGGACAATCCAACTATGCAGCTTCTAAGGCCGGAGTAATCGGGTTCACAAAATCGATAGCGTTGGAATTGGGATCAAGAAATATAAGATGTAACGCAGTTGCACCCGGATTCACTGAAACTGAAATGACGGCGGATCTGGATGAAAAAACCCTTCAGGCATGGAGAGAAAGAATTCCGATGAAGAGAGCAGGACAAACGAGTGATGTTGCCAATGCCTGTGTATTCTTAGGAAGCGAAATGTCATCTTACATCACAGGACAAACCCTGAACGTAGACGGCGGAATGCTGACTTAATAAATAAAGTAAAAACGGGCTGTACATCATTTGTACAGCCCGTTTTTATTTATACAAACAGATAAATCTGTTTAATCTCAAAATCAGTGAGAGAATTAATTTCTTCTAATCCTTAAAAATCTGGTTTTCCTGCTCCTGAACTCTGATAAAAGTAGTCCTTTTAGACAGTTCTTTAAGTTTGGAAGCACCTACATAAGTGCATGTAGAGCGTACACCACCCAAAATATCTTTCACGGTCTCAGAAACAGGTCCTTTATAAGTAGCTTTCACCGTTTTCCCTTCAGAAGCACGGTATTCTGCAACACCTCCGGAATGCTTATCCATTGCTGTTTTGGAACTCATCCCATAGAAAAGACGGAATTTTTTACCGTTTTCCTCAATGATTTCGCCACCACTTTCGTCATGTCCTGCAAACATTCCTCCCAGCATCACGAAATCTGCACCCCCTCCGAATGCTTTAGCCACGTCTCCCGGAACTTTACAGCCCCCATCAGCGATAATATGGCCTCCTAAGCCGTGTGCAGCATCAGAACATTCAATAATAGCCGAAAGCTGAGGATAGCCAACGCCTGTTTTCACTCTTGTTGTACAAACAGAGCCGGGCCCGATGCCTACTTTGATAATATCTGCCCCTACCAGCAAAAGCTCTTCCACCATTTCTCCTGTTACTACATTTCCAGCCATAATTATTTTATCCGGAAAATTAGCTCTTGCCTTCTTCACAAATCCAACGAAATGCTCTGAATAACCATTAGCTACATCTATGCAGAGAAACTCAATTTTTGGGTGCTTTTCGAGGATCAGTTTAAGTTTTTCCTCATCAGCTTTGCCTGTTCCTGTACTTAAGGCAATATACTGATGGATGCTTTCAGGCTGGCTGTCCAGAAACCGGCTCCATTCCTCAGGAGTATAATGCTTGTGAACAGCTGTAATAATTTTGTCTTTAGCCAATTCTACCGCCATTTCAAAAGTTCCCACGGTGTCCATATTGGCAGCAATCAGGGGAACACCTCTCCATTTCTTTTTAGTATGCCTGAATGTAAATTCTCTTTCAAGATCTACTTCTGAACGGGACTTTAATGTAGAACGTTTGGGACGGAACATTACATCCTTAAATCCAAGCTTTATATCGTATTCTATTCTCATAATTTGTAAAAAATTAATAAGAATAAATGTAGGGAAAAGTTTTAAGGAAAAATTGAAAAGGAGGGGTTTTATAAGTTTTTTAACTGAGGAATAATTAGACTGGAATAATGCATATTGGAAGAGGAAGTTCCCGAATTCACATAAGGTAAATAAAAGACAGCAAAAATATCTGTGCAAATCCGGGAAATCTGCGATTATAGAAAATTATCAAAAAGGGCGGAAAATTATCTTTTCACGCCCCATAAGTTTATTGTTCCTCTATGCATAAAGCCTAGCTTTTCATATAGCTTTTTGGCTCCTGTATTGCTTTCCGCAACATGTAAAAAAGGAGTTTTTCCGTCTTCAAAAATCTTTCCGGAAACAAAGGTTACCAGCTGCTTGGCCAGACCCTTTCCGAGATGATCCGTATCTGTGATCACAGCACTTACCTCCGTCATATCATTCATCTGCATTCTTTCGCCTGTAACAGCGATTAATTTTCCTTCCTTAAAAATTCCAAAATAACGGCCTAGCTCAGGCGTTCTTACTTTAAAATAATAAGGATAGAATTTCATGACAAATGCAAGAAGTTCTTCCTGGTTTTCTTCTTTCAGTTCAATAATTTCCTCTGTAATATCCATCTGAACAGGATTTTCGAGAATATACTGGTCACATATAAGCAGTGAAGGTTCTGTTTTAAAATTTACCAGGTCTGGCTTTGCTCCGAAAATCAGAAAATCATTGCAAATTTTTGAATATTCAATGATATCTTTCTCTTTTGATACTTCCAATGAACCACCAAAAGAGGCTATTTCGGGATTATAGAATTTTGTATCCCCGAAGTTTAAGCAAAACTTTTTATGGTATTCATTAAGTGAATGATAAACAGGATTGTCTAACTTTTCGTACATCAGTTAAAATTCATTACTTCTTCAAGAGTTTTCATATATTCATACGCTGTAAGATCGAACTTTACAGGAACAATTGAAATGTATCCGTTAGCCAGTGCAGTTTCATCAGCATCTTCAGAATCATCCATATTGTTGAAATATCCGGTTAACCAGTAATATTTTTTTCCGTGAGGATTCACTCTTTCGTCAAAGCTCTCTTCCCATTTTGCATTGGCCTGCTTACATACTTTTATACCTTTTATTTCTCCTGCTGTCAGTTTAGGAATATTAACGTTCAGTACAATTCCTTTCGGCATTGGATTTTCAAGGGTTCTTCTTACAATATTCTGGATATGTTCTTTTGCCTGGGTAAAATCTGCTTCCCAGCTGAAATCCAGTAATGAGAAACCTATAGCCGGAATTCCTTCCACACCCGCTTCTACAGCAGCAGACATCGTTCCTGAATAGATCACATTAATTGAAGAATTAGCACCATGATTGATTCCCGAAACGACAATATCCGGTCTTCTTGTCAGGATCTTGTCAAGGGCCATTTTTACACAGTCAACAGGCGTTCCGCTGCATGAAAAATCCGTTTGTGGTCCTTCCAGGTTTACTTCTTCGTAGCTTAAGGTAGAGTTGATTGTAATAGCGTGGCCTTTTCCACTTTGGGGAGAGTTCGGAGCAACAACAATAACATCTCCGATTTCGTTCATAAATTGTATAAGGTTTCTGATACCGGGTGCGGTGATTCCATCGTCATTAGTTACCAGAATAAGTGGTCTTTCCATAAAAAAATCAATTTTAATAATAAGGTGAATCATGCAATAATTAGCGCAGATTTCACCTATCAAATGTAGTTAAAAGTTTTTGAAGATGAAAAAGTACATTAGGAAGGTTATACCCTTGAAAATGTTAAATTCTGATGAATAAGACCTTTAATTGGAAATATCCGGATTATTTTTTTTCGCCTGTTCTATAAATGTGGATGGAGATATTCCGGTAATACTTTTAAAAGTTTTGGTAAAAATACTGTGGGAAGAGAATCCGCTTTCTTCGGCCAGATAACTGATTTTATAGTTCCGGTATTTTGAATCGCGAATAATTCTGGAACAGATGTAATCAATTCTCAGCTCGTTAATGTAGGTGTTGAAATTTTTTTGTTTATGCATATTGATGATCTCTGAAACATAATGGGTATTGGTCTCAAAATCTGCAGCCATTGATGCTAGAGTTAATTTCGGATTGATAAATTTTGTATTTTTTTCAAACTTGTCCAGTTTACTTAACAGTTTTTTTTCAAGATCAGCGGGAATGGTTTTCTTCGGGTTTGAGATCGTTTTGGCTGATGCATTATCTGCAGCAGTTTCCATCAAATCCCTATTTTCTTCTGCTTTCTTTTTCATTTTGGAAATTATCTCCTTATAAATATCGCTTTCCTTTTTTCGTTTTTTTCTGTGATATAGAATCAGGAATAGTATTATCAAAGCAGCAGATAATAAAGAAAAAATGATAATGTTTCTGTTGAGCTCCTTCTTTTTGGTTTCTTTTTTCAGATCATCATCCATTGTTTTAACGACATCAGCAATAGCTTTTTGTTCTTCAGTATTGAGCTTCTCATTTACTTTAAGAAATAACTCATTATACTTTTGATAATTAGCTAAATCATTGACAGACTTATAGTTTTGAGCCAGATAACTATACAGGCCGGCTTTAATCGGGTAATGATCTTCACTGATCTTTCCTTCAATTGTTTTAAGGGTGTCTATTGCCCTCTGATATTCTTTTCTGTAATTATAGATTAATGACAGGTTAATGTATGTGTTGATCTTTCTATAAGGCCCGTCAAAAGTTCCATTGGATAGTTTGAGAGATTTGTTATAATAATATTCCGCAGAATCCATTTTGTTTTTTTTAAAATAATTCATTGCCATTGATGCATTGGCATATGCATAATAGGATTGAATCATTGTCTGATTGGATTTTGCCTGAGATAATACATTAAGAGCCTTATTATTATAGATAATTGCAGAATCATATTTTCCCTCTTCATATAAATCGGTAGCATATTCTAGCAGGAAACCAGTCTTTAGCCAGAGCTTTTCTCCGGTATTTATTTTTTCCAGATTAAGGATTCCGTTTCTGAGCGCTTTTTTTGCTTTTTCATACAGTTTTAAATTTCTGTACTGGACAGCCACTGTTCCGTAAGACTGGGAAATACCTTTATAATTTTCTGTTGTGACTGCTATCTGATTTGCTTTTAATGCATATTGCAGAGCCTGTTCTCTTTTCCCCATGGCAGAATAGGACTGACTAATCAAACCATGTAATTCAGCAATATGGCTTTTTTCGTGTAGCTTTGGAATATAGGACTTTGCAATGATAATGGCTGAATCAGGATCTTTTTGTCCGACTGCATTTATATGCCCGAATATTTTATTCAGTTCCTCATTGGAATATTGAGAAAAAAGAGGAATATTGAATAGGATGATAAATAAAAGACAAATTTTTCGCATGACTTTTTACATGAGATCTAAACTCAAATTTATCATTTTTTTACTGTGTTATTTATTATTCATTAATAAAATCAGATAATACGGATTCTGTTATAGATTTACGGCATTTTGCGAACTGGGAATTTTCAGGATATACACTTTCTGTAAGGCGGGTTGCAAAGAAATAGACATTACCGGCAGTTTCTGTATATCCTACCCACCAGCCTATATCTTTTCCATTTTTTCTGGTCCATCCTGTTTTGTCATGAAATACCATTCCGTTTTCTTTTTTGGATATCATCATTTCCTTTACGGTATCCATATTCTTTTCGGAGAAAGGCAGCCTGTTTTCGTACAGGTCAACCAGGAATGTGATTTGATTCACCGGAGTGATACCGAATTCACCATAATTCCAGAAGTCTGTACCTGTGCTGGTGATATTCTGGTTTCCATAGTGGATTTCCTTAAGAAACTTTTTATACTTTTCCTTTCCTATTCTTTCAGCCATCTTTACATAGAACCATATCGTTGAATTTTTATAGGCATTCTTCATATCAGTATTTTTATTCCATGCATCCATTCTGCCTCCAAAAAATTTTTTTTCAGTACCGTCCCATTTCAATACCTCATTTTCATCTAAGACAGCTTTGGTTTCCAATGCAATTAATGAATTAGGTATTTTGAAAGTGGAAGCGGGAAGCGTTTCTGTATAAGCGTCCAGACTGTCTGTATACAGCCATTTTTTGTGCTGATAATCATAAATAGTAGTGCTTCCTTTAACCTTACATTCATCAAAATATTTTTGAAAGAGGGATTGGCCCTTTATTCCGTTAATATTGAAAAACAACACCAGTATGATCAGGAAGATGAATTTTAATTGCTTACTTAATAAATGGAGACTTTTTGGTTTTAGAAAATAGATATGGGTAATCATGTTAGATATATTTCAGGAAATAATTATACAATACAGGAACAGAGATTTTATTCTGATTTTAGAAAATTTTTTTCGTACAAACGTATAAGGTAAACAAATATAATTGCAATTATTAGTCTTGTATATTGATGAAAAATACAAGCCTTAATGGATTGAAACTGCATATAAAATTTAAAGATTTGTTAACCCCGGAGAATAATTTATTTTCAATTTAAATTATTGATAATTAGCATGTTTTGTTATTATGTAACGCTTGTTTTTTTCATGATAAAGCAAACTGTAATCTTGTTATTAAAAAGTTTTATTTGAAATTTTGTAATCATTCTTGTCTTACAAAATAAATAAGGAGAACTGACATTGAAAAAGTCTACATATAGTATCTCATATTTTTTTATCAGACTCAAGTAGGGATTTAAAAAATGCTAAATATTCTAAAAACACAACTTAAATTTTAAAATGAAAAAAACTATTTTGATTATTACGTCTATAATGGGTTCAATGCTCATGGCGCAAACCGGAAATGTTGGGATCAATACGGACATGCCTCAAAAAACTTTAGACGTAAACGGGGATTTCCGTACCCAGAAAACAGACTCTTCCACAAATGTGAACTATTTAATGGAAACCAATAATAGTACGATGCTGCCTGGTTTTAATCTATCTATTATTTCTGATACAAACAGTGGTGACGGGCATTATGAGTTGGCTAATAAAAATTCGTATATGAATTCAATAGGAGAGGGAAGCAACGTTTCTAGTATAGGAATGTCATCTTCAGGAGCTATTAACATAGGAGCAAACACCGGAAACATTAATTCAAGTATTGGAATAAACAGTAATGGGGTTGGAACAATTGTTCAGAACCCTACAACTTCAACTGTTACAAGGTTCAGTATACTGAATACCGGAACTCTTGGCCCTTTTTTCAGTTACTCAAATAATGGAACAATAACCGGAGAGTATTTTCTGCCGAGAAATTATGGGAAAAGAGGGCAGATACTAACTACACATGGTGCACCAAGCGATGCCGGTAATGGCGGACAATCAAATGTTCTTACATGGCGGGATGTTGCCGACCTCATTATATTAAAAGCACCCAATGGAAGCTGTTATAAGCTTACAGTTAATAATTTGGGAATACTTGGAACGGCAGCTGACGGCGATTGTGCGGTGGATGCCTATAATCCGTCCTCATTCGCAAAAACTTCTTCATCTCCTGTATTGCAGGAAGATAATTTGTTAAAAATGATCAATGAACAGAATAAAACGATTGAAATGCTGAAATCTCAAATGAAACAGGTACAGGACAGGAATAAAAAAACAAGAAAATAATATAAACTAAATAAACTCCACAGCTGCCATAGAATGCAATTCTGTGGCAGTATTTATTCAGATATTCCCGGATTTCACAGGAAGAACTTATGATAAATATCCATTAAATACGACATAGATAATAAAATCGGCTTTAACTATAATACATTTCGTTAAATTTCTTGTAAAAGTGTCCTGTAATTGTAAATAAGGTATTAAATTTGATAGTTTGTAACACTCAGTTAATTACTGCTACTAATTGAGATACTTTTTTATAAAAAATTAATAAAAATACATGACCCGTTTATGTGGAAAAATTTCAAACTGAATAAATTTTTACTTCTTATTCCATTAACAAGTCTAATGTTTTGTTTCAACTCGCCGAAGAACGATGATGAAAAGATGCAGACGATTATGGTGAGCGTAAAGAATACACTTTCTTATTTACATTACAGCCCGAAACCCATCAATGATGCCTATTCCAAGGACGTTTATAAACATTATTTCGAACTGGTAGATCCCGCAAAAAGATATTTCCTGCAGTCTGATATGGATGAATTCAGCAAGCATGAAACAAAGCTTGATGATTATATCAGCCAGGGTGATCTTACCTTCTATAAACTTACGATAGACAGACTGTACCAGAGAGTGGACGAGATAGACAAGATTACTCAGGACATCTTCAGCAAACCAATTAACCTGCAGGAAGACGAGTCTTTGACTCTTGAGCCTAAACTTAAAAAAGTACCTGTGAACAAGCAGGAGCAGTATAACGAATGGAGAAAGTATATAAAATACAATATTCTTCAGGAGGTTGAATCTATGAACAGCAAAGAAGAAGCCCAGAAAGAAAAGAAAGACTCCGTTCAGAAATATAAGTTGAAAGATACAATCAAATATCAGCCGCTTAGCCAGGATCAGAAGATCAAAAAAGCAACTGATGAAGTGAAAGATCTTGTAAAAGATACCTTCACAAGATTCAAAAAAAGAAAGAAAATGGATTGGTTTACCGTGTATATGAATGCGTATACTGAAGTATTCGATCCACACACCAATTACTACTCTCCAAAAGATAAAGAAGACTTTGATACTCAATTCACTGGAAAAGTGATTGGTATCGGAGCTCTTATTCAGGAGAAAAAAGGAAATCTTTTCTTAGGAGCATTAACAATCGGTGCGCCGGCATGGAAATCTAAACAGCTTTCAGAAGGTGATAAGATCTTAAAAGTTAAATCGAAACCGAAAGATGATGCCGTAAATGTTGTGGGAATGCTTTCTGATGAAGCTGTAAGGTTGATCAGAGGTGAAAAAGGAACGCCTGTGACGCTTACAGTTCAGAAAAAAGACGGAACCATTAAAGATGTAACCATGATCCGTGAAGAAGTAGCTATTGAAGACACATTCGCAAGAAGTATCGTAGTAAATTCTCCAAACGGAAAGAAATACGGATTTATCAATCTTCCAAGCTTTAATGCTGATTTTGAGGATGCTAAAGGAAGAAACGCTTCTGATGATATCAAAAACGAGATCATTAAACTTAAGCAGCAGAACATTGAAGGAATTGTCCTTGACCTTAGAAATAACGGAGGAGGATCGCTGACGGAAGTTGGGGATATCATGGGACTTTTCATGGATGCAGGACCTTATGTACAGGTAAAAGACGGAAACGGAAAGATCCAGACTTTAAAGAATAAAAATGAAACTCCGATTTGGACAGGACCTTTAGTGATTATGCAGAATGAGCTTTCGGCTTCGGCTTCCGAGATCCTTGCAGGAGTAATGCAGGATTACGGAAGAGCAATGATCATCGGTTCTCCGCAGTCTTTCGGAAAAGGAACAGTGCAGACTTTTGTAGATCTGAACAGATTCTTAAATACAGAAGACGATTTCGGATCATTAAAGCTGACGATTCAGAAATTCTACAGAATTACAGGAGAATCTACACAGAGAAAAGGAATTGTTTCCGATATCCAGATGAAAGACTTCTTTACCTATGCAGAAGTAGGAGAGCGCTATGATGATTATGCTTTAGCCTGGGATAAAATTCCAAGTACTAATTTCCAGAAACTGAACTACTTCAATATCCAGGCTCTTGAAAAAGCAAGTGCAGACAGAATGGCTAAGAACAGCAACTACCAGTTATTGCTTGAATCTGCCCAATGGAGAGAAAAACTGGATAAAGAAGAAAACATTACGCTTAACATCGATAAGTTTAATGAATTGATGAAGCAGAGAAAAGCTCAGATCGAGAAATTCAAAGCTTTAACCAAGTTTGAGAACGGTCTGAAATTCATGATGTATCCAAGCGAAGTGGAAAGAGAGAAAAAAGACGAAGCTTTCAAGAAAAAATCTGAAATGTGGATCAAAAACCTTAAAAAAGATCCATACCTGCAGGAAGCAATGAACATCGTTTCCGATATGGGAGCAAAATCATAAAAACAAAAAAACCGCTGAAATGTTCAGCGGTTTTTTTATTGCAAAAAAGAATTATTTAATTTCTACACACCCAACTCTTCCTCCTGCATTTCCGGTAGGCTGCGTATGGAAATCATCCGCAGAAGCATGTACGATCAAGCCTTTTCCGATGATATTCTTAGACTCATCTGTACAGCCAAGACACCATTTATTGGTTTTGAAAGTAAGGACAGCTTTTCCGCTCTGATCAGCCGTTAAATTACCGATATCTCCCATATGGAAATGTTCAGCACCCCATTTTCCATGATCATTCTTGGACGGATTCCAGTGTCCGCCTGTAGAAGTTCCATCCGCTGCAGAACAGTCACCTTTTTCATGAATGTGTACCGCATGAATACCCGGAGTAAGATTCGTTACTTCAAGTTTCATGGTCACTTCTTCTCCTTTCTGGGTAAACTTTGCCGTTCCGCCCGTCTGTGTTCCGCTCTTGGCATTAACTGTGTACGTTTTTGTTGTGCAGCATGAAGCCGCTAAAAATGCACACCCAGCCAGTAATGCTAATGTTTGTCCTTTCATTTTTAAATGATTTAAAGTGATTTTAACGTTAAATTTATAAAAGATTTTTCAAAGCACTTTATGATTTCAATCCTTTTTTCAAAAACAGCAACATATGACAAGTGAAACAGGATGTATCTTGATACCTTTACTGATCAGTATTTTTTAAAATGGAAGAACACAAAAAAAGAATCATTAAAGCAATACAATACATCGATAATAATCTCGATGCCAATCTTTCCCTCGAAAAAATTGCTGAAATAGCCATGTATTCCCCCTTCCATTTTCACAGGATTTTCAGGTTTATTACTGGCGAAACCCTCCAGAACTATATCATCAGAAAGAAAATAGAAAAAAGCGCCTTTTATCTGGCTGTAAAAAAGGAAATAGAGATAAAAGAGATCTTTCTTGATCTTGGATTTTCCAATCATTCCGTGTTCAGCAAGACTTTTAAAAAATATTATGGAATTGCCCCGTCTGTCTTCCGAAATTCTGCTCCGGAAATTTTTCACAAGATTTTACAGATACACAACAAGAACGGACAAATAGATACAGTTTTCAGCCAATACATTTGCAATGTAGAAAACCTGTTAAACTGGACAAAAATGAATTTAAAAATTGAAGTAAAAGAACTGCCGGAAATGAATCTGGCCGCAGTAATGAGCCTGGGAATTGCCAATGTGGAGCCTTCCTATGATGTACTCATAGACTGGGCAAAAAAGAAACAGCTGTTTCCCCGCGAGAATGTCAAAATGATCTCCGTGTATCATGACAGTTTTAAAGTGACTCCTCCTGACAAAGTAAGAATCCATGCATGTATGCTTCTGGATAAAAGTTTGGAGGGAAGTGAAGGACTGATCTTCTCAGAAACCATCAATGCAGGAAAATTTATCGTAGGAAGCGGAGAAGTTACCCTTCAGGATTTCGAGCAATGCTGGGTAGCTCTGTTTCTTTGGATGAATGAGCATCATTATTCCATGAGAAAAACATTTCCATTTGAAATTTATCATTCCAATTTTAAAGAACATCCGGAGGGTAAAATGACTGTGGATTTCTGTATCCCGATTCATTAATTTCCCATTCAGAAGCCAAAGTATGCCTTTCAGTAAAATTTATTTTAAAGAAAGGCATATTCCTTATTATTTTTGACCCGAAAATTAACTCCATGAAAACACAAGGAAATAAACTTTTACTGCTGATTGCTTTTCTGTCCTTTATTGCAGGATATTCACAGATCAGGATCTCAGGAAAGGTCACTTTTAAAGGCAAAGGCATTAACGAAATAAATGTCACATTAAAAGACACTTATGATGGTGCAACTACTGATGCACAAGGAAATTTCTCCTTTGAAACATCAGAAAAGGGTAATCATATTTTATCTTTTACCCATCCAAAATACCAGCAGGTGGAAAAACCTGTTGTTATTGAAAATCAGGATATTTCAGTCAATGCAGAACTTAAAGAACAGATCAGCGAAATTGATGCCGTGGTAGTTTCTGCGGGTTCTATAGAAGCAAGTGATAAAAAGAGAGCCACTGCATTGCTTACTCCCATTGATATTTATACTACAGCAGGAGCAGACGGCCAGATTTCTTCGGCTTTAAATTACCTTCCGGGTGTTCAGAAAGTAGGGGAAACAGAAGGCCTTTTCATCCGAGGAGGAACAGGAACAGAATCCAAAATCTTTATGGACGGAAGTCTTATTAATAATTACTTCTCCAATTCAGTTCCGGGGATTGCAGGAAGAGACCGCTTCAATACCTCTCTTTTTAAAGGAAATATTTTTTCAAGTGGCGGATATTCCGCATTATACGGACAGGCTCTTTCCGGTGCACTGATGCTGGAAAGTGTGGATCTTCCCGATCAGAGTTCTTACGATTTCGGAATTTCGCCGATCTTTTTAAGTGCAGGATTTCAGAAACTGAGTGAAGATAAAAACCATTCTTTCGGGGCGACTCTGGGCTATTCTCTTTTGAGCGTTATGCAGAAGGTTTTTAATTTCAATACAGATTTTATTGATGCTCCACAGGGTTTGAATGGTGATTTCAACTTTAGAATCAAAACAAAATCAGGCGGATTTTTCAAATATTACGGAATGTATGATTCCAATAAAATGGGTGTGAAAACAGAAAGCCTGGAGCCGGAATATGATTTTGCGCTGGTAAGACTTAAAGGGAAAAATACTTACCACAATCTGTCTTTTAAACAGAAATTCGGGAAATATCTTTTGAATGCCGGGACTTCTTATTCTTACAACAGGTCTGATCTTAATTTTTCTACGGAAACCAATGATACAGAGTCAGGTAAGACTGAACTTTTAACCGATGGAAATTATATTAATTTTAAAGCCGTTCTTGAAAGAAAGATCAATAAAATCAGTGCGGTGAGAGCCGGTTTTGAATTGAATAATACAAGTGAAAATCTGAACTTTGGAGAAGTCCAGAAAAACTATAAAGATCTCATATCTGCTGTTTTTGCAGAAACAGACCTTGGATTCAGCAATGCACTGTCTGCCAAAATAGGAGTAAGGGCAGAAAACTCTTCTTATTTGGGAAAAAGCAATATTGCACCGCGTTTTGCACTGGCTTACCGTCTGGCAAAAGACTGGACGACTTCCTTTGCTTACGGACTGTTTTACCAGAATCCTGAAAGCAAATATATCAACTGGCCAGCAGATCTTGATTTTCAGAAGTCCCAGCATTATATTTTTCAGGTTCAGAGAGCATCAGACGGGAGAAGTCTTCGTTTTGAAGCTTTTTATAAGAAATATGACCAGTTGATCAAAACATTTAATATCACACCGGATAAAGAGCAGAATCAGCAGGTACAGACTGCTTTGAACAATGACGGTTATGGTTATGCAAAAGGACTTGAACTGTTCTGGAGAGACAAAAAAACCTTTGAAAACATAGATTACTGGATCAGTTATTCCTTTCTTGATTCAAAAAGAGATTTTAATAATTATCCGGTAAGTCTGAAACCCAATTTCGCCTCTGCACATACGCTTTCTGCCGTTGCCAAAAGATTTATCCCGGAATGGAAACTGGGCGTTAATTTATCCTATACCTATTCCAAAGGCCGTCCTTATTATGATATTGCAACGAAAACTGAAAACAGCAACTCGGTAAATTACATCAGAAATGAAGGAAAACTGAAAGATTATAATGCCCTTAATATCAGCTTCAATTATCTTCCGAATCTTGGAAAAAAAGATGCTAAAGCTTTTACAGTCTTCGTATTGAGCGTTTCCAATGTTTTAGGATCTAAAAACGTTTACGGATACAATTTTTCCCTTGACGGATCAAGAAGTTCATCGGTCGTTCCGCCAGTCAATACCTTTGTATTTATAGGAGCTTTCATCAGTTTTGGAGTGGATAAAACTCAGGATGCAATCAATAATAATTTATAAAATAACAGCAACGGATATCATAATGATTACAAAATACATAACTTCGGAGATACAATTAACTAACTTAAAAAAATTGATATAATGAAAAAATACCTATTAAGTTTCGCTTTAGCTTTTATGAGTTTAACAGCTTTTGCACAGGCAGATTACGAAAAAATAATGGCCGAAAAAATTGCAAAAACAGAAACATGCAAAACCCCGGAAGAGTTCCAGACTTTAGCTAATGATTTTCAGAGAATCGGAAATAAGGAAAGCTCAAAATGGCTGCCTCCATACTATGCAGCATTCTCCCAGATCCAAAAAGGAAGACTGATGATGAGAAACGGCAATATGGATGGATTGGATGAAACGGCCGGTCAGGCTGATCAATATCTGGCTTCGGCACAAAACCTTGCAGGAGCAGACAACGCAGAAATCCATTTGCTGAAAAAAATGGCTGCTTCCTTAAGAATGATGGTGAATCCGGCTCAACGTTACATGACGGATGGCGCTAAAGCTATGGAAGAATTGGAGATTGCCGCAAAACTTGATCCTTCAAACCCAAGAATTGCTCTTATCAAAGCAGAAGATACCTATTTTACTCCTGAACAATACGGAGGAAGTAAGACTAAAGGAATGGAAATGTTCAAAGATGCCATTGTAAAATTCAATTCTTACCAACCAAAAACAGCCTTAGATCCTAACTGGGGCAGGGCGGAAGCTGAATATTTTATCAATATGCCGGCAAAATAATAACGAAAATCAAACCTTCCTTAGCCGGAAGGTTTTTTTATTCCATTCGGGAAAGAAAATCTGCCCTTCAGTAAAAAATAATTTTAGATACCTTTATTAAAGACTAATTTTGAGCCAAGAAAACGGACCATGAAACGTAAATATTTTATTTCATTACTTTGGATATCATTGGGAACAGCTCTATTCTTCTTTGTGTTTTTTAATGAGAAAACCTTAAAGAATTTTTTAATGACGCTGCTTCTTTCAATGATGTATTCCTTTGTGCTGGGAGTCGGAAATGGCTTAATTAATGATTTTCTCAATAAAAAGTTCCCCTGGTCCGAAACGACAAGAACAAGAGCCATTCTGAGTATTATTTCCATCGTTATCGGAAACTTTATTCTGGTGTATTTCTGTAATTACATGAACTATGTTGTGATTCAGAAGGTAACTACAGCTGACGTTTTTTTCTCCGGGAAATATGGAGTTACCAACTGGTTTATGATCAATATTGCACTTCTTATCTCTGCATTTCTTCATGCAAAGAGCTTTATGGAAGAGCTTAAAAAAACATCGAGGAAAGAAGTAGTGGAACAGAAGCTGATCGCAAAATCGGCCAATGCACAGTTTGAAAGTCTTAAAAACCAGCTGGATCCACATTTTCTTTTCAATTCCCTGAATGTTCTGAGCTCTCTTATCGATGAAAATCCGAATCAGGCACAGAAGTTTACTGCTTCAATGTCAAAGATTTACCGATATGTACTTGAACAGAAGGATAAAGAACTTGTAACGGTAGAAGACGAGATTGAATTTGCAAAAACCTACTGTGAACTTTTAAAAACCAGATTTGAAGACAGTGTAGATTTTGTTTTTGATGTGAAAAAAGAAGATTACAAAAGATATGTTGTACCGCTTTCGCTGCAGCTTTTGCTCGAAAACTGCATCAAACATAATTTTGCGACCTCTTCAAAACCTTTGGTTATCAAAATATTTTCAGACAACGATACGCTGTGTATTGAAAACAATCTTCAGGCAAGGGAACAGATGAAAGAAAGTGCAGGCATTGGTCTGGCTAATATTGTTCAGCGGTATGCATTACTTACGAAGAAAAATGTTTTCATTGAAAAATCAGAAGATTATTTTAAAGTAAAAGTTCCGATACTTTCTGATAAACCAAGCAATACCAGTGTAAAAGATGATGACGAGAACGGATCTTATGAGAAAGCCAAAAAACGCGTGAAAGAATTAAAAGGCTTTTATGCCAATTTAATTTCCTATTGTACGGTCATTCCGTTTTTGGTAATTATTAACCTGATGACTTCTCCCAGAGACCTTTGGTTTTATTTTCCAATGTTAGGGTGGGGTATTGGCCTCGTTTCCCATGCATTTCGTGTCTTTGGTGTAGGAGAATCCTGGAAAGAAAGGAAGATCCGGGAAATAATGGATAAACAAAAAAACAGAGACCATGGAAAATTATGACGAAAATGATATCCGCTATCAGCAGGCCAAAAGACAGGTTGAAAGGCTTAGCGGACTTTACAGACACTTATTCCTGTACATTGCTATTAATGCTGTAATAGTTATTTATAACTGTGAGCACCTGAGACCGGGAGAAAGCTATTTCCAGTTCAAAAACTTCTTTACGGCTACATTTTGGGGAATTGGACTTATAGCCCATGCAATAGTCGTTTTTTTGCCCAATCTGGACTTTGTTAAAAATTGGGAGAAGAAAAAGATCAGGAAACTGATGAATAAAAAGGAGAATTGAAGATTCAGAAATGATAGAATTCAGAATCCAGCTGTAAAATAACGAGTTTATATTTAACCTAAATCCAAAACTATGCATCTGTTGCAAATCATATTCTCAGTTTCCATGTTTGTTTGGTTTCTTACAGAGATTCTTTATAAAAACATGCTGAGATCCGGCAAAGAAGACCAAAAAGATAAAGATCATTCTACCCTGAATATTTTATGGATGGCCATTCCGTTTTCCATAGCGGCTTCGGTAACGGCATCTTATATGACGAAGTTTCCCATTGCAAAAGGAAGCTGGATCTTATATACAGGTGAGGCTTTTATCATTATAGGAATTATTTTTAGATTCATTATCATCAGATCTTTAGGGAAATACTTTACGGTAGATGTCACGATAAAGCAGGATCACAAAATTAAGAAAGAGGGTTTTTATAAATATATGAGGCACCCTTCCTATGCTTTTTCTCTTTTAACGTCTTTAGGATTAGGGATTTATCTCAATAATTGGATTTCGCTGATTCTGGCTTTCCTGCCTCCGTTCTTAGCTTTCATTTACCGCATTAAAATTGAAGAACAGGCTCTTGTAGAGCAATTTGGGGAAGAATATACAGAATACAGGAAAAAGACAAAAAAACTGATCCCTTTTATCTACTGATTCAATATTTTCAAAGGTTATTCATTCGAATACGGTTAGCTTATAGCCTTGTAATTTTACCCAAATAATAATTAAGCTTACCTTTTTACTGTTCAGTAATCATATTCTACCATTCGGTCATATAAAATTGAAACAAGGTCTTTTTCTGTATTACCTTTGACTCAACAAAATGACAAACAATCTTTAAAAATTATAATTATGGAAACAATAGGTTATACAAAAGAAACATTAGCTTACGAAAAAGCAGCAAAAAGAGTTAAAGAATTAAAAGGATTCTATGGGAATCTTACTTCTTACTGCCTGGTTATTCCATTCCTCTTAGCATTGAATCTTCTTACTTCTCCAAAACATTTATGGTTTTACTGGCCGATGCTGGGATGGGGAATAGGAATTGTTGCCCATGCAGTAAACGTTTTCGGGATAGGAAAAGAATGGGAAGAAAGAAAAATCAAAGAACTGATGGATCAGGAAAAAAGAAATACAAAAACATTATAATACCTTAAAAACTTTAAAATCATGGATTACAACAGTGCATACGAAAGAGTCAGCCAGCTGAAAAAATTCTATAAAAGCCTTCTTTGGTTTGGAATCGTGGCCGGAATTATATTTTTTGATGATATTTTTGAGAATGGAAGAATCGGCTTCTCTTTATTTGACGGATCTGTCATTCTGGTGATTTGGGGAATTATTTTAACTGTAAAAGCAGTAAAATTATTCCTTTTCGATACAGAATGGGAAAATGATATCATTGAAAAAGAGATGAAGAAAGATAAAAAGAACATAGATTTTTAAGCTGTCTGTTTTTTATCTAATTTTATCCGCTATTTAAAACTAAAACCATAACTCAATGATCAAAACTGTCATTATCGAAGATGAAAAGCCTGCTTCAAGAAAACTGGAAAGAATGCTGGGTAATTTTCCTGAAATTGAGATTGTTGCGAAAATAGAATCAGTAGAAGAAGGGGTAGCCTGGTTTTCAGAAAACGAGCACCCGCAGCTGATCTTTTCCGACATCGTTCTGGGAGACGGACTGTCTTTCGATATTTTTGAAAAAGTGCCTACCAAAGGATTTATCATCTATACCACAGCCTTTGATCAGTATACTTTAAAAGCATTCAAGCTGAACAGCATCGATTATCTTTTGAAGCCTATTCTGGAAGAAGACCTTTCCGGAGCAGTCGAGAAATTCAAATCCTTTATCCCGGCCAGTAATACAACCGGTTCTGAAGATATCAAACAGTTGATCAGGAAGGAGAAATCTACACTTTCCAGGGTTTTAGTGAAAATTGGGTATAATCTGAAAATCGTTCAGACCCATGAAATAAGCTGTTTTTTCAGTGAAAACAAGATCGTGTATCTTCAGACGGCAGACCGGGTTTATCCCTCAGATTTTACTTTGGACGAACTGGAAGATATCTTGGAAGAAAAGAAATTTTTCAGGGTGAACAGACAGTTTATCATCAATTCGGATTATATAAAAAACATCCACACATCACCTTATTACAAAGTTGATATGGAATTTCAGCCCCAGGAAGAGATCACAGTCAGCCGGGACAGAGTGAAAGATTTTAAAGAATGGCTGGTAGGCTAGAATAAGATGTCAGATTGGAGACATCAGACTTTAATAATGGGCTATTTATTCTGGATGTCTATACTTATAGCATGAATTTGACTTACACCCCCAAACTCTCTTACTCTAAAACTCTAAAACCCAAAATTACCTGTAATCTATCCTGTTAGACTCAGTATCTTCAAGCTGTTTTATAATAGATTTGGGGATCTCATCACTATCTATCGGAAAGCTGATAGAGTCTGAAATAAAAGACTTCCTGTCCGCCTTCTGAAATATTTCGAACAGAGCTATCGGCTCTTGGTTAAAACTGATACATGTACTTATAAAATGCAACTCATGGAGCTTATACTCTGGATTTTTAAGCTTTTCCTTGATATCTTTTATCCTTGAGATAAAATGCCTCTGCCGGATGAACGTATTGCTGTTCATAATGATGAATACATAATCTGAGTACGCAGTCACTTTTCCAAAATACTTGTGGTGATCTCCGCCGCTTCTCTCAATATAATACTCCCCCGAAGTCTCAGACTTATAAATTTCCATGGCGGAGCGCCAGATCCTGTTATCTTTTACTTCAGATGGGTTATCCGGTAAATTTCTGTTATAAGAATACCAGCAGCCTACCAAACGGTCTAATAGTGAAACATTCTGCTTACCGTTATTCATATCAATTCTGAGATCACTGAAGTTGAATGCTCCTGTATGGGAATTGATAAAATCAATGTAATTTGAATATCCCAGAACTTTGACAATCAGACTCAGTTTTGCCAGATTCGGTTTACTCAAAACTGAATTGTCATTCTGGTAATATTTCTTTAATTTGTTGATTATCAAATGCTCATAAAGATAATTGGAGCCTAAGATATCAGCTTTCCTTTTTATGTTTTTTTCCTCATTATCATTGATGATGAGGTCGTTAATTTCTGCCACAATATAGGACCATTCAGTTTTTGTGACATCTTCCCAATGGTTTTTCTTTAAGAAATGCAGACTCAGGAAATTCATAAGTTTCTCAAGATGCAGAATATCTTCTTTTTTCATAAGACTAATTTAAGATTTTTTTAAAACCAAAAAATACTGCTGTAAGACTTTTATATTTTAAAATCCATGAAAATTTGAATATAAACAAAAATAAACATCATGGAAATAGAAAACATTTTACAGTCGCCCTGGTTAATACCGGCAGCCATCATTATTGGAAGTCTCTTATTCTATAAATTCATTTTAAGAGTGTTTTTCGGACTTGTTATTATCCCAGAAGATAAAATAGGCTTGGTCACTAAAAAATTTGTGCTGCTTGGAAAACAGGAATTACCGGAAGGCAGAATCATAGCCACAAATGGGGAGGCAGGATTTCAGGCCCAGACTCTGGCTCCGGGAATCTACTTCTGGAAATGGATATGGCAGTATTCCATCCATTTTCAGCCTTTTACAATTATCCCGACCGGAAAAATAGGACTGATACTGGCAAAAGACGGTCAGGAACTTGAAACGGGAAGAATTTTAGCCCGAAAAGTAGAATGCGATTCCTTTCAGGATGCAGAAGCATTTTTAAAAAATGGCGGCAGAAAAGGAAGGCAGACGGGAGTTATTGCACCGGGATCATACAGGATTAATACCTTATTATTTGAAATTTCATTAACGGATATGACACAAATTCCGGATAATGCGGTAGGAATCATCACTACTTTGGAAGGGAAACCCCTGGAAGAAGGACAAATCGCCGGGAAAATAGTAGAAGAGCATAATAAATTTCAGGATGTCGATTCTTTCCTGAATAATGGCGGGTATAAAGGTTTACAGGAGCAGGTGATTTTAGCCGGCTCTTATTTTTTAAACCCCTGGTTTGTTATCCTGGAAATGGTGAAGATGACAGAAATTCCGATAGGCTCTGTAGGCGTAGTGATCAGCTACGTAGGAAATGAAGGAAAAGATTTAAGCGGGATAGAATTTAAACACGGAAATATTGTGGAAAAAGGATGTAAGGGAGTCTGGGCAGAAGCATTGGGACCGGGTAAATATCCTATCAATCCGTACATTATGAAGACAGAGCTGGTTCCTACCACAAACCTTGTCTTAAACTGGGCCTCTGCAAGAAGTGAAGCCCATCAGCTTGATAAAAATCTTTCCACAATCACAGTACGAAGTAAAGACGGCTTCCCTTTCAATCTGGATGTTTCCCAGATCATTCACATCCCTTCCAATGAAGCCCCAAAAGTAATCGCCCGTTTCGGGAATATGATGAACCTAGTAGGTCAGGTTTTAGAGCCGACCATTGGAAATTACTTCAGAAACTCAGCGCAGGACAGTGACGTAATTGCTTTCCTCGGAACCCGTAAAGAACGTCAGCAGTCGGCAAGAGAACACATCAGCAATGTACTGGAACAGTATAATGTTTCCGCAGTAGATACGCTGATCGGGGATATTGTGCCTCCTGAAACCCTAATGAAAACCCTGACAGACAGAAAGATAGCGGAAGAACAAAAGACAACCTTTGAAGTGCAGAAACTGGCACAGGAAACCCGCCAAAGCCTTGAAAAAGAAACTGCAGTTGCAGATATTCAAAAAGAAATAGTAACGGCCGATCAGGGAGTACTGATTGCGGAACGTGTTGCAGCAGCTGCAGTGAAAAAAGCAAACGGAGAAGCAGAAAAAACAAGATTACTTGCCAAAGCCAATGCTGAACAGATCTCCTTAATGGGTAATGCCGAGGCAGAAAAAATCCTTGCTATCGGTAGATCCAATGCTGAAGCTTATAAACTGTCGGTGGAAGCAATGGGAGAAGATAACTTTACCCAGCTGAAAGTAATGGAATCCATTGCCAGCCAG
Organism: Chryseobacterium sp. MIQD13; assembly: GCF_050496705.1. Classification (NCBI taxonomy): domain Bacteria; kingdom Pseudomonadati; phylum Bacteroidota; class Flavobacteriia; order Flavobacteriales; family Weeksellaceae; genus Chryseobacterium; species Chryseobacterium sp. MIQD13. The sequence goes on along the minus strand of NZ_JBNWAF010000002.1, from coordinate 731,959 downwards.
AATGTTAAAATAATGCCGGATGTACTTATAGGAGGAAGCAGTGATTCTGCTAACGGGGGAATCAGCGGGCTGCTCGGATTGAAGCTTTTAGAGCAAATAGACGCAAAAAAACCGGTTAAAAGGCCTGAAAAGAGAAATTTTGATGACACTTCTCAAGACTAATCATTAACTCTTTCCATAAAACTTTATAAAATCAAAACCATGTACAAACAAATATTAAAAACAGACAATCCAAACAAAATTGTAATTGAAAAATACATGAAAGAACCCGGCTTCTTAGGATTAGGCTTCCTTTTCGGGGACTATAAACTTCAGGTTACCGTTACGTTTGATCTCGAACAGAAGAAAATTACAGAGGCACGTAAAAACAAAACCACCGAAATATTTTTTAAGGAAATCACTTCCATATGGGTTCATAAAGCTCAGTTTATAGAAGAAGACGGATTGGATTACAGGGTAGCAGTATTTCTTGAAAAAGGAACCTTCTTCGGTCTGTATGTTTTCGAGGAACCTCACTTTGGAAGAGCCTTTTTTGAAATGCTTGAGCTGCAGATCACCGGGACAAATGAACCTTTTAGAATTCATTCTTTCCAGGAAGTTAATCAGAGAATGAAAAAAAATTCTTTAACAAAATAATTTAACCACAGAAAATAATCTTAAACATTAAAAAATGGCAACTATTCAATTTTACAGACCTGTGGGCCATCCACGGGATAACAGCAGAGCTTACATCATTAAAATAAACGGAGTAAAGAGAGCGGAACTTTTTAACGGTGATACCCGGTCCATTGAAATTAAAGAAGGGATCCATGAAATTAAGGCAAAAGTATCGATGGATACGGCAGGAAGCAAACCTTTAAAGATAAACGTTCAAAAAGATCAGGTATTGAAGTTTGATGTCATACAGAATGAAAGCAGCCTGAACCTGCTGTCTGTTTTCAGTATCGGAATATTTGCAATAGGGGGATTATACAGCCTTTTTGGTCACGTATTCTTCTTATTCCTCGCTATTCCCCTGATTATCTTCGGTATTCCGATGCTTATTGCAAAGAACGGAAACTATCTGTTATTTAAACAGAATAATAATGATATAAAAACCTGAAAACTAAACTAATCATTAAACAAATCAAAAAATGAACACCAGCACATTAATAAAAGATCAAGAGCTATGGCAAAGAATCTGTGATTTTTCCATAGACAGGAAGCATGCGGTATTTCCGTTTTCCAAAAAACTGGCTAAAGAAGAAAACTGGACGTCAGATTTTACGGAAAAAGCGATAGAAGAGTATAAAAAATTCGTTTATCTCTGCTGTATCGTGCCAAACGGAGCCTCACCAAGTGAAACCGTAGACAAAGTATGGCATATGCATCTTATTTATACCCAGAATTACTGGGAAGAGTTCTGCCCTGATATTTTAAGAAGAAACCTCCATCATCATCCTTCCAGTGGCGGAATTTCAGAAAAAACAAAACATCAGAACTGGTTTTCGGATACATTAAAGAATTATAAAGAAGTTTTTCACCAGGAACCTCCTCCGGAAATCTGGAATAACCAAAACGAAAAAACAGATACAAAACGGATGAATTTCTGGTCAAAAACGGTTAAAATATTGTCTTTTGTGTCTTTTATTTTAATGCTGAGTTCCTGCTCGGATTTTGGAGATATTATTGGAAATGTCATTTTTCTGGCAGCGGTTCTGCTTATTTTTTTCTTTGTGGTGTTGATGTGGTCTTCAGGGACAGGCAACAGTATTGACAATGAGGGGCTTAAGTCTAAAACCAAAGACGGAGGAAGTGACACTTCGGGAGGAGGTGGTTCAAGCTGCGGAAGTAGTTGTGGGAGCAGTTGCGGTGGCGGTTGTGGTGGCTGTGGCGGAGGATGTGGGGGTTAAATAAAAATGAAAAGTCATGACAAAGATCATCACACACTCAATACCGGCAGCACTAAGTTTTATCTGGCTTGCAATATGCTGCCGGACATTCAATCCGATTGCTTTAACGGGGCCGGGATTTTTAAAATTTTACCTGATTCTGACCATAGGATTTTATCTATCCGTTTTCTTTTTAAAATACCTGGGTGAAAATGTTTCAAGAACTTCCTTTTACTTCATGTCCCTTATTTTCGCTTTGGGAATTATAAAACTAATCAGAGGTTTAATTCTGGATAGACCTGTAGGAATATTGTTCAGTATTCTTGTGGCAGAGATTATTGCGATTATGGCTGTTAGGTCAATTCAGTTAAACCATAAGATTAAGAAATAAGATAATTCATTTAACAACAAGAAACCCGAAACAAAATGCTTCGGGATTTTATAAATATTAATTTTGATTTAATTATTTTCCAGCTTTGTAACCATATTTGCGGACCATTACACCAGTTACAACTGCAAGAATAAGGGTAACGGCAATATTGGAATTTTCCGGATGTACAATTACCTGATAAAGATTAAAGCCAAAAATAGCAGAAACAACAGCAATTAAAATTTGATTTGCGAAAGCATACAGGTTTTTTAAAGAAGTTTTCATAGTGATATTTTTATTGTTATTTACTAAGTAAGTCTGACAATCTAAAATACGTTACAGAAAATTTCAAAAAATTTTTCTTTATGCAATTACTCCGCTTCCGATCAGCTCTTCGCCAATATACCATGATGCAAACTGTCCTTCAGCAATGGCAGACTGAGCTTCTTCAAATTCAATATAGGCTGCATTCCCGAACTGATAAAGAGTAGCTTTCTGTAAAGGCTGTCTGTATCTGAATCTCGCCATTACCTCCATTGAACCACCATTTTCCAGTTTCATATCTTCACGAACCCAATGTACTTCAGAATTATCAATTTTTAAGGCTTTCTTGTGAAGCCCCGGAAAGCTGTGACTTTCACCAACGAAAAGAATGTTGTTTTCCATATCCCTGGAGATCACAAAACAGCTTTCTTTATGTCCGCCGATACCAAGGCCCTTGCTTTGCCCGATCGTGAAAAATTGGGCTCCCTGATGCTTTCCGATCACTTTTCCGTCCGTTTTTTTATAATTGATCTTCTGGGATAAAAATTCCAGTTCTTCTTCTTTTGATAAAAATTCCGGCTTTTCTGCTGAAAATATAGGTGAATCCTTGAAAATCTCTACAATTTCCCCTTCTTTAGGAACCAGTTGTTGCTGCAAAAACTGAGGAAGACTTACTTTACCGATAAAACACAATCCCTGCGAATCTTTTTTATCTGCAGTTACAAGACCGATTTCCTTGGCAATTTCTCTTACCTGGGGTTTTGTAAGCTCTCCAATAGGGAATAAAGCTTTCGACAGTTGATCCTGGCTTAGCTGACACAGGAAATAAGACTGGTCTTTATTGTTGTCTTTTCCTGCCAAAAGATGGAAAATTTCCTTTCCGTTTTCATCAATAGTAGAGCTGACCTGTGCATAATGTCCGGTAGCCACCTTATCAGCGCCTAAAGACATTGCTGTTTTCATAAAAACATCAAATTTAACTTCTCTGTTGCATAAAACATCAGGGTTCGGGGTTCTTCCTTTCTGGTATTCATCGAACATGTAATCAACGATGCGCTCCTTGTAAAGCTCACTCATATCAATTACCTGAAACGGAATTCCCAGTTTCTGGGCAACCATCAGGGCATCATTACTGTCCTCTATCCACGGACATTCATCTTCCAAAGTCACGGAAGCATCATTCCAGTTTCTCATAAACAGAGCTACCACATCGTGTCCCTGCTGCTGCAGAAGATATGCTGTAACGCTAGAGTCTACCCCTCCGGATAATCCTACTACTACTTTCATTTTATTTCAATTTTACGAAACTCTTAACGGGAGTTCTTAGTTTGACGTGGCAAAAATACAACTAAATAAATTCGTAAAAAAACCATAATTTTAAGCATTGATAAAAACGATATTAATATGAAAAAATTTATTATTCCTCTGATGCTGATGCTTTCAGGATCAGTATTTTCCCAGGTTTCGGTAGGTACACAGGGGCAGGATAACAACAGATGGACTTTCGGGGGCGGAATAGGTTTAGGGTTCGGAAGCAACAGTGCATTCTATCTTCAGGCTTCTCCCAGAGTTGGATACAGATTAACGGATGATCTCGAAGCCGGAGTTGTGGGAAGTGTTTCCTGGCAGACCTCCAATTATTATAAATCCACCATGTTCGGGGTAGGGCCTTTTGCCAATTATTATATTGCGAGATCTTTTTATGTAGGAGCCAATCTTCAGCATTATTTCATCAATTATAAAGATAAATATTATGATTATAAGGTAAATGATGAGGAGACGGCTTTATATCTTGGCGGAGGCTATATGCAGAGGATAGGAGGGAATTCTTTTATGCAGATCGGGGTGATGTATAATGTGCTTTGGAAAGAGAATTCCAGTATATTCTCAAGTGGATTGGTTCCAAGTATAGGATTTGTGGTAGGACTTTAAACTTTTGCTTTAAGGATTTCACTTATCCCGAAGGTTGATTTTTGCATATAATTTTTTAACCACAGATTTCACAAATTTGCACAGATGTTTGCGTTTTATTTTGAGAATATCATACCTCAATATTATTGAAAAATAATTTGTTTACAGGGTATGCTGCTCTTATTTATATATAATCATCTGTGTAAATCTGTGGTCAGAATAAGCACAGATCATTATCAATAAAAGCAGGCTTTAGACAAAACATATCTAAAACAAAAAGCACCGGAATTTTCCGGTGCTTTTTATTATAATTCTATTTTTTATTTACGATTGGGAAGATTTTTCCGTTGTTTTCTTTGTTTTCGGAGCTTTTCCAATCAATGCATCTTTGGTATCATTAAGATCTAAGATCACTGTTTCACCTTCAGATAATTGCTTGTTTACCAGCATTTCTGCCAACAAATCTTCAATGTATTTCTGAATAGCTCGTTTTAGCGGTCTTGCTCCAAAATCCTTATCCCATCCTTTTTCAGAAATAAAGTCTTTTGCCTCATCGGTTAGTTCTACTTTATAGCCTAGTTTTTCAAGTCTGCCGTAAAGTTTACCTAGCTCAATGTCAATGATTTTCTTGATATCATCCTGTACAAGGGAGTTGAAGATCACAATGTCATCAATTCTGTTTAGGAATTCAGGAGCAAATGCTTTTTTAAGGGCATTTTCAATTGTGCTTCTTGCTCTTGTGTCAGAGCTTGTCTTTTTAGCTGAAGTTCCGAATCCTACACCGTCTCCGAAATCTTTAAGATCTCTTGTTCCGATATTTGAAGTCAGGATAATGATCGTATTTCTAAAGTCGATTTTTCTTCCCAAACTGTCTGTAACGTGTCCTTCATCCAAAATCTGTAGAAGAATATTAAATACATCAGGGTGAGCTTTTTCAATCTCATCCAGAAGAACCACAGCATAAGGTTTTCTTCTTACCGCTTCAGTTAATTGTCCGCCTTCTTCATATCCAACATATCCCGGAGGCGCTCCAACTAATCTTGAAACAGCGAATTTTTCCATGTATTCACTCATGTCAATTCGGATCAGGGATTCATCAGATTCGAAAAGCTCTCTTGCCATTACTTTCGCAAGCTCGGTTTTACCAACTCCGGTTGTTCCAAGGAAGATAAATGTACCGATAGGACGGTTAGGATCTTTAAGACCTGCTCTGTTTCTCTGGATTGCTTTCACAACTTTCTTCACAGCGTCTTCCTGGCCGATTACTTTTCCGTTCAGCTTTTCATCCATCTGAGCTAATTTATCAAGCTCATTTTTGCCAACTTTCGTTACCGGAACACCACTCATCATAGAAACCACTTCTGCTACATTTTCCTCTGTTACGGTTTCTTTTTTCTCTTTTACATCTTTGTCCCACTTTTCCTGGGCGGCATTCAGCTCCATCTGAAGACGTTCCTCTTCATCTTTAAGCTTTCTGGCTTCAAGGTAATCCTGAGCTTTTACAGCTTTCTGCTTCATTTCTTTGATATCCTCGATCTTTTTCTCAAAATCAATGATTTCAGTCGGAACTTTCATGTTTTTGATGTAAACACGTGAACCGGCTTCATCCATGGCATCAATAGCCTTGTCCGGTAAGAAACGGTCTGTAATGTATCTTGATGTCAGGTTGACACAAGCCAGAATTGCTTCCGGAGTATACACTACATTATGATGCTCTTCATATTTATCTTTAATCTGATTCAGGATCTGAATGGTTTCATCAATAGAAGTTGGTTCCACCATTACTTTCTGGAATCTTCTTTCCAGAGCTCCGTCTTTTTCAATATACTGACGGTACTCATCCAGAGTCGTAGCCCCGATGCATTGAATTTCACCTCTTGCCAAAGCAGGTTTGAACATATTGGAAGCATCTAAACTTCCTGTAGAGCTTCCTGCGCCTACAATGGTGTGAAGCTCATCAATGAATAAGATAACGTCTCTGTTTTTTTCCAGTTCCGTCATGATTGCCTTCATTCTTTCTTCAAACTGGCCACGGTATTTTGTTCCGGCTACTAAACTGGCCAGATCTAAAGTAATTACACGTTTTCCGTAAAGAACCCTTGATACTTTCTTCTGCTGAATTCTTAAAGCCAGTCCTTCTGCAATTGCAGATTTACCAACTCCGGGTTCACCGATAAGAAGCGGGTTGTTTTTCTTTCTTCGTGATAAAATCTGAGAAACTCTCTCAATTTCTTTTTCACGGCCAATTACAGGGTCCAGTTTTCCGTCTCTGGCCAAAGAAGTAAGGTCTCTACCAAAGTTATCCAATGTAGGTGTTTTACTTTTTGCAGAACCTAAATTTCCTGTAGGCTTTCTCATTTGCTCAAATTCCTCTCTTTCATCGTCATCATCATAAGCACTCATTTGTGGTGACTGCCCGGAATTTTTAAGCATAGTCTGGTACTCTCTTGAAACTCCTTCATAATCGATGTCGTAAGCTCCCAGAATATTTGAAGTAGGGTCCTCATATTTGTAAAGAATGCCTAAAAGCAGATGAACGGTATTAATCTCATTGCTTTTGTATTGTCTGCATTCCAGTTCAGCACGTTTGATCGCATGATCTGCCATCTTGGTGAAAGAAATATTAGTAACCTCCTCAGAAATAGGATTAAGACTTGCTGTATTTAGAGTTTCAATTTTTCTTCTGATTTGTGTTAAATCCGCATTAAGGTTTTGAAGGATTTCTTTTGCAGAGTTTTCTGTTTTTATAATACCTAAAAGTAGATGTTCTGTATTAAGAAATTCACTTTTGAGCCTCTTCGCTTCGCTCTTGCTTTGTTTGAACACCTGGCTCAAACCTTGTGAAAACTTATAATCCATAATATATCTCATTAGAATAACGGCAGCATTGCCATTTATTCATTATCTAAATTACAAATATTTTACCAAAAATCAATTAATGACTTTATGGCAGAAAAAATTTTATTATCTTATTGAAAATGATTAAGTTTGTGATCCTTTAAAATTTCCCCATGAATCCCGAAATTACTACTTATATTGGTTATTCTGCATCTATTTTCATCGTACTGAGCTTCATATTAAAAGATGTAAGAAAAATTAGGATAGTCAATATGATAGGCTGTATCTGTTTTGTCATTTATGGCATTTTCAACGGAATGCTCTGGCCGGTTATTATTCCAAACGGCCTTATTTGCTTTATCCAGGTTTATCATTTACTGGCTGGAAACAAAAAGTAATGAAAAAAAAGATAATTACTTCTGCCTTCAGTAATCTGTATACGGATCAGCGGATAGAAAAGGTTTGCAGAACTCTGTACGAGGCAGGCTACGAAGTAGAATTGATCGGGAATGACTGGAAAGGAGCAGACCCTATGGAACGGCCTTATCCGTTTTCCAGGATACAGTTATCATCCGGAAGTTTAAAAACGGCTTACTTTGAATTTAACTGGAAACTGTACCACCAGTTAAAGAAAAAAGCGGATCATAATACTATCCTTCACGCTAATGATGTTGATGCTTTACTGGCCAATTATCTTATTGCTAAAAAATTGAATATCCCGTTGGTTTTTGACAGTCATGAAATTTTTTCAGAAATGCCTGCCATTCAGGGCAAAATGTCACAAAAAATCTGGAGATATTTAGAAAAGCAGGTCATTCCCAAGCTCAAATTTATGATTACGGCAAGTGGAAGCTATGCAAAATGGTTCCGGAAAAAATACGGAATTGATCCTGTCGTGGTTCAAAATGCGCCCAAAAAACAGGATTTCACAATAGAAATTCCTGAAAATAATCCTAAAATACTTTTATATCAGGGAGCGCTCAACCCATTTCGCGGGATTGACAAAGCAATTCTTGCCATGCACAATCTTGAAGGGGTAATTTTTAAAATAGCCGGAGATGGTCCAAGAAAAAGGGAATATGAAGAACTGGTTATTAAAGAAAAGCTTGAGCATAAGGTTCAGTTTTTGGGGAAATTAAAACCCGATGATTTAAGAAAAATAACAGTAACGGCTGACGTGGGGATGAGCATTGAAGAAAATGGGGGAGAGAGCTATTTTTATTCTCTTCCGAATAAGGTTTTAGACTGTATTCAGGCACGTGTTCCATTATTGCTGTCTAATCTTCCTGAAATGCAGAATATCAAAAATCAGTTCGATATAGGAGAGATCATTCAAGACCATCAGCCTGAAAATATCGCTGCTGCTGTAAATAAAATCTTAAATAAAGGAAGAAAAAGTTATCAGGGTGAACTTGAAAAAGCTTCTGCAGCCTTCTGCTGGGAAAATGAAGAAATAAAACTGCTGAAAGTTTTTGAAAATGCATCAAAATAAATAATCTTTATAAAAATGGTTATCTTTGCATTAAAAATTTGTTAAAAAAATGACCATTAAAGAAAAACAGCAAGAAATAATTGACGAGTTTGCATTTCTTGATGACTGGGAGCAGAAATATGAATACATTATTGACCTTGGGAAGGAGCTGAAAGGACTTCCTGAAAACCGTAAAACGGATGATAATTTAATCAAAGGCTGCCAGAGCAAGGTGTGGATCGATGCTGAATTCAAAGATGGTAAGCTTTTTTTTGATGCTGACTCGGACGGAATTCTTCCGAAAGGTATTGTTTCTCTTTTGGTAAGCATTTACAGCGGGCATTCTACCCAGGAAATTTTAGATTCTGATTTTGAATTCATTTCAGAGATCGGACTGCAGGAATTCCTTTCGCCTTCCAGAGCAAACGGATTAATGGCGATGACAAAGCAGATTAAATTTTACGCAGTTGCCTACCAGCTAAAATCGTAGCCGTGACCAGAATTCTAGCATATCGTTTTTCTGCTTTCGGTGATGTTGCCATGACAGCGCCTGTCTTCAGAGAATTTCTGGAGCAGAATCCTGATGTGGAAATTATTATGGTTTCCAGAAAAAATTTTGAAAGCTTATTTGCTGATATTCCGAATGTTATATTTAAAGGTGTTAACCTTGATGAGTATAAAGGTGTCTTTGGACTCAGGAGGCTGGCTAATGAACTGGCCAAAGAATTTAATCCTGATTTTATAGCTAATCTTCATGATGTGATAAGAACCAAAATTCTTGATAGAATTTTCAGAAGAAAAGGATTTAAGGTTTTTAAAATAAACAAAGGAAAAGAGGAAAAGGAGGAACTTACTGATGTGTGGAATCTGAATAAAGTTCAGTTGAAAAAGACCGTTGAACGTTATGCAGATGTTTTCCGTGTTATGGGCTTTAAAGTAGAGCTTTCTCATAAACTTCGACCGATGCCCGGACAAAAATCAGGGATCGGACTTGCTCCTTTTGCACAGCATAAAGGAAAGATGCTTCCTTTGGAAAAGTCTTATGAGCTGGCTAAAATTCTGGCCCAGAAACATACTATATATTTTTTTGGAGGCGGGAAAAAAGAAACAGAAACCCTTGAAAAATGGGAAAGTGAAATTCCAAATACGAAAAGCCTTTCCGGAAAATTAAATCTTTCACAAGAACTTCAGAAAATCTCGGAACTGGAACTTATGATCTCTATGGATTCCGCCAATATGCACCTTGCGAGCCTTATGGGAACAAGATGCATTTCCGTTTGGGGAGCAACTCATCCTTATGCCGGATTTTTGGGCTTCGGGCAGAGTGAAAATGATGTGGTTCAGGTGAAGGATCTTACCTGCAGGCCCTGCTCTGTTTTTGGAGATAAAGAGTGTTACCGCGGTGATTGGGCTTGTCTGGAAGAGCTGAATGTTCAGAAGATTGTTGAAAAAATTCAGTCATAATGTTGCTGTCTGTATGTATTCCGGTCTATAACTTTGATGTCCGCGGACTTGTTTTCGATTTAAAAAGGGAGATCAGCGTTAACGGAGTAGATGCCGAGATCATTCTGATTGATGACGCTTCGGATGAAGGCTTTAAAAATATTCATCAAATCCTTCAAACGGAGGTTGAAAACTTCATTTGCCTTGAAAAAAATATCGGAAGGTCCCGAATCAGGAACCTCTTTCAAAATTATGCATCCGGAAAATACCTGCTTTTTCTGGATTGTGACGGGAAAATTACTGAAGCCGATTTCTTAAAAAATTATACGGATTTCATTCAGAAACATCCGGATACTGATGTTATTTATGGAGGAAGAACTGTTTCAGTGTCTGCACCGGACGATGACCATTATTTAAGATGGAAGTTTTCTGTTGAGCGGGAAAACCTTCCGCTTGAGTTCCGTTTGAATAAACCTTACTTAAGTTTTCAGACCAATAATTTTGTCATTAAAAAAAATGTTTTTGAAAAAGTGGACTTCAACCCGGCATTTCAAAAATATGGGTATGAAGACCTTCTTTTTGCGATGGATATGAAATCAGCACAAATAAAAATTGATCATATCAGCAATTCTATTGTTAACAATGACCTGGAAAGTAACGCCGTTTATCTTGATAAAGTAGGGGAGTCTGTGGAAAGTCTGGCGACCATGCTGAAGGATAAAAATCTCGCTGAAAAATTATCAGAAGTAAAATTGGTAAAGCTGTACAGCGGGCTTCCTTTTAAGCCTTTATTTGAGCTTATTCTGGGTGATTTCACTTTGAAAGTATTAAAGAAGAAATTATCAAAGGGGAGAGTGAATCTAAGATATCTTGATTTATATAAACTGGGGCTTCTGATAAAAAAGATGAAGTAATATTTCTTTTACATCAAATAAAAAAAATCTCTCAGAAATCTGAGAGATTTTTTGTGGGTCCTGAGGGATTCGAACCCCCGACCCTCTGGGTGTAAACCAGATGCTCTGAACCAACTGAGCTAAGAACCCGAATTTTTTTGAAAGGTTTCGTTTCCTTTTCTGTGGGTCCTGAGGGATTCGAACCCCCGACCCTCTGGGTGTAAACCAGATGCTCTGAACCAACTGAGCTAAGAACCCTCTATACTTGTATCCTCGTTTAGAGTGGTGCAAATATACGACTTATTCGGAAATCTCCAAATTTTTTTCTAAAAATTCTCCCACAACAAAATTACTTCCGCCGATAAAAATCATTTCTTCCTTTGTACATCGCTCTTTTGCAGAAAGATACGCTTCCTGTACAGAATTGAAAATTTTATAGGAAATTTGTGCTTTCTGTAAAAGATTTTCATAGTCTTCAGGATGTCTTCCCCTGTTGATGGCTGGTTTGGCAAAATAATACTCTGAATTTTCAGGAAGAAGTGTCATTACTTCATCTATTTTTTTATCATTCACAAACCCCAAAATGACATGTTTGTGTTTGCTGATAGAATTCAGCTGGGAAAATACATATTCCAGCCCTGCCTGGTTGTGCCCGGTGTCACAGATTGTAAGAGGGTCTTTTGAAAATTCAAACCAGCGTCCGATAAAGCCCGTATTTTGATGTACGTGAAGCAATCCGTTTTGAATATTTTCCTCAGAAATATCAGTATTTAGTTTTTTTAATTCGTCAATCAATGCCAGAACAACACGGATATTTTTCTTTTGATAATTTCCTTTGAGATCTGAAATAAGGTCAGATTTAATTGTGGTGGCATCAATAAACAGAGCATTTTCATTTTCGGCTTTTTGTCTGATGATATCTTTTACAGCTTCATTTTCGTCTCCTGAAATGATTGGAATACCTTTTTTAATGATACCAGCCTTTTCGGCAGCAATCAGTTCAATCGTATTTCCTAAAATATTCTGATGATCCAGCTGTACATTGGTAATGGCGGCAACCAGAGGTTTAATGATATTCGTTGAATCCAGCCTTCCGCCAAGCCCCACTTCAATAATGGCAAAATCTACTTTCTGCTGGTAAAAATATTCAAAAGCCATGATGGTTGTAAATTCAAAAAAAGAAGGGAGAATGTCCTCAGGCAGGGTTTTTAGCTTCTGAATAAAATTATAGACAAATTCTTTGTCACAGTTTTTACCGTTTACTTTAATACGCTCCGTGAAATCAATAAGATGCGGGGAATTATACAGTCCAACCTTATATCCCGCCTCCTGCAGAACCGAAGCCAGCATATTGCTTGAAGAACCTTTACCATTTGTGCCTCCGATGTGGATGCATTGTATCTTTTCCTGTGGATTCGCAAAGAAGGCACAAAGCTTTGTAATATTGCCTAATCCCGGTTTATAGGCTTTAAGGCCGTCGATCTGATAATTAGGAGCCTGTACGAAAAGCCAGTCTACAGATTCCTGATATTGTTCGGTTGTCATGTTACAAAATTCTCAAAAGTTTTATTAAAATGAAACAATAATTTTTTTAAACTGTAACTTTTTTATATTTGGCTCGTCTAATATTGTAAATTATTAATATGAAAAAAGTTTGGATTATCGTTTTTGGATTAAGTTGCCTGGGACTAAGCGCTCAGAAGAAATGGTCCTTAAGAGAATGTGTAGACTATGCTGTAGAGCATAATCTTCAGGTTATCCAAAATCAATATTCTAAACAGATCCAGGATTCCAACCTTAAAATGGCTAAAAAAGAATACCTGCCATCCGTATCTGCCAATATGGGAAATAATGTAAGTTTCGGACAGGCTTCTCTGGGTACGGGAAGTATCAGAAATGACAGGTTCAGTAATAATGCGGGTATTGGAGCGGATGTCCTGGTTTACAACAATGGGAGACTGGAAAAAAACATCAGAAAGATCCAGTTTGATGTTGAAGCCAGCCAATACGATATAGAAACTATTAAGAATGATATTTCCCTGCAGATTGCACAGCAATATCTTACAGTTCTCCTGAATAAAGAAATTGTTAAGATCTCCCAGAGTGCTGTGGAAAATGCACAAAAGCAATATGACAGGGCAAAAATAACAACCCAGGTGGGAACTACAGCACAGACTGTTCTTGCTGAATCTGAGGCGGCGCTTGCAAGAGAAAAACAAAATCTGAAAACCGCAGAAATAAATGTGGGAAGAGCTTTGTTTGCCATTGTTCAGCTTTTACAGCTTCCTGATTATAAAGGTTTTGATGTTGAAGATGTGAATGTATCTGATACATTGCCTTCCCAGTTAAAATCTGTAGATGACGTTCTTACCACTGCTTATGAAAACCAGCCACAGATAAAGGCGGCAGAAAGCAGAATCCGTTCTGCAGAAGCTCAGACGGAAGTTACCAAGACCGGATTCTGGCCAACACTAACAGCGAATGCAGGACTTTCTTCTTTCTATAACAATCTTCTGAATAATAATGGAGTTAATTCCAGCCAGCCAAGTTTTTTCCAGCAGTATAAGGATAATTTCGGTCAGAATGTAGGACTTTCCCTGAATGTACCTATTTTCAATAAAGGGATTACAAGATTACAGGTAGAGCAGTCTAAAATTAATCAAAGTGTTGCTAAAAATACATTGGAACAGCAGAAAAATGCGGTAAGACAGAATGTACAGAAAGCCCAGTTTGATGCAGATGCCAATTATGAAACATTCCTTTCCGCTGTGGAAACTGAAAAAAGTACCAAACTGGCTTTGGAATTTGCAGACAAGAGCTATGCAGCAGGAAGATCTACAATTTATGATGTGAATGTGGCCAGAAATAATTATGCAAATGCACAGGGATCAGTTGCACAGGCAAAATACAACTATCTTTTCAGCCTTAAACTGCTGAATTTCTATTCAGGAATTCCATTAACTTTGTAAAATGTCTATTCAGTCATTAGAAAAATACTTACCTCAAAATACTCATAAATACCTAAGGATTTGGTTTGCGGATCATTTTATTCATATAAAAGTTACCCGCGGAAGAAATTCTAAGCTGGGAGATTACAGAAAACTTCCGGATAATTCCCATGAAATAACGGTCAATTCAACATTGACCCCACCACTTTTTTTCTTTGTACTTACCCATGAGCTGGCTCATCTTATTGCTTTTGAAAAATACGGACGAAGAATCTCACCACATGGCAGCGAATGGAAAGAAACATTCAGAAATATGCTTCTTGAAAGTCTTGAGGTATATGACGAGGACCTAAGGCCTATCATCATTAGATTTTCAAAATCTCCAAAAGCCAATTTTATGGCCAGCCCGGACCTTGTAAGATATTTTCACACAGAGAAACAAGATGATAGACTGCATTTCATTGAAGAGCTTCAGAAAGGAGAATTTTTTATATACCGGAACGAAAAGTATTTATTAGAAGGTCTGATTAAAAAAAACTATCTTTGTAAGAATCTGGCTACAGGAAGGAAGTATTCTTTCAAGCCTCTGGCTAGGGTTGAAAAATGTAGGCAAGAATGTTAAAATCAGATAGATACTGTGTCATCATGGCGGGAGGAATCGGAAGCCGGTTCTGGCCTATGAGTACACAGAAATTTCCAAAACAGTTTCAGGATATTTTAGGAACAGGACGCACCATGATTCAGCAGACTTATGACAGAATCAGCCGTATCATTCCTAAAGAACAGATATTCGTGATTACGAATAAAGAATACGTTGCGCTTTCCCATCAGCAGCTTCCGGAAGTTCCTGAAGAGAATATTGTGGGAGAACCTCTGATGAAAAACACAGCGGCCTGCAACCTGTACATGGCCAATAAGATTGCTGAAATTAATCCGGATGCTACAATGATTGTTCTTCCGGCAGATCACCTGATTTTAAAAGAAGAAATATTTCTGGAAAAAGTAGAGCTTGCCTTTGATTTGGCAGCAAAACATGAATATCTGGTAACTCTTGGAATAACACCTACAAGACCTGATACGGGTTATGGATACATTCAGTTTGTTGAAAAGAAAGGTTCAGATTATTTTAAAGTAAAAACCTTTACGGAAAAACCTATTTTAGAAATTGCCCAAAGCTTTTTAGAAAGCGGGGATTTTCTGTGGAATGCCGGAATTTTTATCTGGAATGTGAAAAGTATTCATCATGCATTTGAAATGTATCTGCCTGAAATGATGCAGCATTTTATGGCATGTGAATATAATTCCGCGAAAGAAAACAGCTGCATTGAAACCATTTATCCAAAAGTTCAGAAAATTTCTATCGATAATGGAATCCTGGAAAAAGCAAAGAATGTTTATGTGATTCCTTCGGATCTTGGATGGAGTGATTTAGGAACATGGACTTCGGTATATGAGAATACAGAGAAAGATGAGAATGAAAATGCTGTAAAACTGAAACATTTTCTGAACTACAATTCCAAAGGAAATATTATCCGACTTAAAAATAACAACAAAGCTGTGATTATTGACGGTCTTGAAAATTTTATTGTTGTAGATACGGATAAAGCACTTCTGATTTGCCCAAGAAACAATGATCAGCTGATCAAAGACTATGTTCTTGATCTGAAAAGTTTAAAAAAAGGAGATAAATTCATGTAATATTGGTATATTTCTACTGATTTTTTTGAATTATGACAAAAACTGCAACACGAGCAACAGCCCTTGTATTTTTGCTTTTGGGAGTCTTAGGATATTCCCAGAGCAAGAAAAACTTTTCCGGTATCCCGAATATTTTACAGAAAATTATCCCCGATGATAAGGTAGATTCCTGGGTACTGGTGTATAACAGCTACGGAAAAAATCAGGAGATTAAGATTGCTGATGGAAAAACGGATTATATCCCGCAATCCTCCGGATTTGATTTATTCCCTGAGGAAGACAGCTTTTATTATATCGCCTATGCTGCAGGTGGAAAAGTAAATTATGTTACGGATCTTGAAGGACTGAAAAAATTCGTCGGGAAAATCGACAATGCTGAAGAGGCTGCTATTGTCCTGACGACCGAAGGATATATGGTAGATGAAGAGTTTAAAGATGTTGCAGGTAACTATTATGAAGATACAGCCAATTATTATCTGGATATAGGTAAACTTACCTCACAGGAATGCCCTTACCAGAAAACCCACTACACAGTTACTGTAAGCAAAGCTTCCGGAGCTGTTTCCAAGGTAAAAGATAACGGAACCTATATTGAGCTTTACAATAAGAAATGTGCCAATAACCCAAGGCTTTTAAAAATCCAGAAAAAAGAAGAACCAAAAGATGAGCCTAAAAAATCAACCAAACGAAAATAATGTTTATGAAACGGAAAGACTGATCATCCGGCCTATGTCTGTGGATGACAGGGACTTTATTTTTGAACTTTACAACAGACCTAAGTTTATTAAATACATTGGAGACCGCCACATTAAAACTGTTGATGATGCAGAAGATTATATCAAGAACAGGTTTCTTCCGCAGTTTGAAAAATTAGGTTTCGGAAATTATCTGATTGTAACCAAAGATAAAAAAGAGAAAATAGGCGGAGTAGGCATTTTTGAAAGAGAAGGCCTGGATGTTGTGGATATAGGGTTTTCCCTGTTGGAAGAATTTGAAGGCAAAGGATATGCTTATGAAGCAGCAGAGAAGGTAAAATCTATCGGTATGGATGAGTTCGGTTTAAAGAAGTTATCTGCCATTACTTCTAAAGATAATTTCTCTTCCCAGAAGCTGATTGAGAGGTTAGGGCTAGAATTCAAAAATTACGTTACGCTTCCTAATGATGATGAAGAGCTGATGTATTTTGAAACAGAATAATTCTGAATTTTTACATTATTTAATTAAAATAAAAAATCAAACCATTAAGCCTGTTAAAAGAGGATTTAATGGTTTGATTTTTAGCCGTTAAGCTTTAAATTATCCTTCGAGGATCTGCTCCGCTGCAGTTTTTGAAGTTACTTTCTCTATTACTCTGATACAGATTCCGTTTTCATCAAAAATAAAAGTTGTTCTTACAATTCCCATATAGGTTTTCCCGAATGTTTTCTTTTCCTGCCAAACTCCAAACTTTTCAATCACATCATGGTTCTCGTCAGCAATAAGATCATAGGGAAAAGCAAATTTGCTGTGGAAGTTTTTCTGCTTTTTAATAGTGTCTCCACTCACTCCCAGAAGTTGGAATCCCGCTTTTTTAAGCTTTGAATAATTATCGCTCAGGTTACACGCTTCCACCGTACATGTGGGAGTATTGGCTTGAGGATAAAAGAAAACGACTAATTTCTTTCCGGTCAGTTTTGATGAGGTTATTGGTTTCCCATCCTGATTTGTTCCTTCAAATTCGGGTAATTTATCTCCAACTTTCAGCATAATGAATTAATTTTGTTCAAATTTAATGGTTACATGACAAAAAAGCAAAGGGCGGAACTCGTTCAGACAGAATTGGAAAAATTATATCCTGCAACACCTATTCCTTTAGATCATACAGATCCTTATACCCTGATGGTTGCTGTAGCACTTTCTGCACAGACAACGGATAAAAAGGTGAACCAGGTAACCCCTGATCTTTTTGCAGTGGCGGGTACTCCGCAGAGAATGGCCAGACTGGAGGAATATGAAATCAAAGAACTGATCAAAGAAATCGGATTATCCAATACAAAAGCAAAAAACCTTAAAAGAATGGCTGAACTTTTACTGGAAAGACATAACGGTATCGTTCCCCAGACTTATGAAGAACTGGAAGCGCTTCCGGGAGTAGGACATAAAACCGCTTCCGTAGTGATGAGTCAGGGCTTCGGTTTTCCCGCTTTTCCTGTTGATACGCACATTCACAGACTGATGACGCAGTGGAAGCTTACTTCAGGAAAAAATGTGGTAGAAACAGAAAAAGATGCTAAGAGCCTTTGGAAAGAAGAGGTATGGAATAAACTTCACCTTCAGATCATTTATTACGGCAGGGAATATTCTCCGGCCAGAGGAAAAGGAGAGAAAGATTTCATTACAAAAATGTTGTTTGAAAAATAAAAACTCAATTGCACCATTAATTCCCCTCTCTTGAAGGGGTGGATTTGCATAGCAAAAAGGCGGGGTAGTTAAAGCATTAAAAATCTAACAGCCTTCTGTGATAATTAATCTGTCCCAGATGATAATCAAGATGGGTAATCAGATGAATAAGAAAATATCCTGTTGTCATTTTATCTTCAAAAACCACAAGAGGGTATTCTTTCTCTAAATCTTCCAGAGCCAATTGATTTAGGGTATGATCAACCATGGCTGCGGTTGCTGACACTTTTTCAATAAGCTCTGCCTGAGGAACATCTTTCTAATTCCCTGTTTCTGATATAGCCGGTATTTCCAAGCTCTTTGCCAATAAAATGGTTGAGGTTTCCGATCAGGTGCAGACAGAGGTTTCCTGCAGAATTGGAGATGCTTTTATCAGTTTTCCAGAGTGCTTTTTCATTCTGATAGGACTCTATTTCTTGTTTTAATTTATTTAAATCTCTGTTGTATAGAGACTTAAGGCTTTCTATAATCATATCAATTGAACTTGGTTAAAATTTATATTTATTGAATCGGCTTTTCATAAAATTTTTCTCAAAAATAAAAAAGACGGAATAAAATTAATCATCCCATCTTTAATATTATCTGTTTTTGTAATCTATTTTTGCTTCTTCGCCCAAAGCTCCATTTTTCTGTTCAGAACGTCAAGAGGAAGACATCCCTGGCTTAAAACTTCATCATGGAAGCTTGCCAGATTAAATTTGTTGCCAAGTTCCTTCTGATATTTTTCTCTGAGCTCACGGATACGGAGAGAGCCAATCTTATAGCCCAAAGCCTGTCCCGGCATCGCCATATATCTTTCCACTTCTGCAGTAGCGCCCGCTTCGTCATAAGATATATTGTTCAGGAAATATTTGATGGCTTCTTCTCTGCTCATCGTTCCGGTATGAATTCCCGTATCAACTACCAGTCTTACGGCTCTCAGCATCTGATCACTCAGATAGCCCATCTTTTGGTAAGGATCTGTATACAATCCGAATTCGGGACCTAATGTCTCACAATAATGTGCCCATCCTTCACCATAAGCGCCGAACCATCCGAATCTCATAAATTTAGGAAGCTTGGTGTTTTCCTGCTGAAGAGAAACCTGATAATGATGTCCCGGAATAGCTTCATGAAGGAAAAGTGATTCCATTCCTGAAGTTACATTGAATTTGGAAGGATCGGGAAGAGGGATGTAAAATATCCCCGGCCTTTTTCCATCCGGAGTTCCCTGAATATATTCTGCACTGGCACTTGCCTCTCTGAATTTTTCCGTTTGCCTGATCTCAAACTTCGTTTTCGGAGTTACATTGAACATGGTCTTTAATTTGGGAGTAATCTTTGCCAAAATACCATTGAATCCATTCAGGACCTCTTTGGATGTTTTGTACGGCATTGCTTTAGGATCAGTTTTCACGAAGTTGATAAACTCCTCCAATGTTCCTGTGAAACCTACCTGCTGCTTTACTTTTTCCATTTCTGCACGAAGCATGGCTACCTGCTGCAATCCGATTTTATTGATCTCTTCAGGTGTTTTCTTTGTTGTTGTCCAGCTTTTAGCATAATACTTGTAAATCTCATTTCCGTTCGGAAGGCTGTTGTACCCATCCGTATCTCTGGCTTTCGGAAGATATTCTTTCTCTAAAAATGTTCCCATTTTAGTATAAGCAGGAATAATCTTTTTGGTAATTGCTTCTGCATAAAGAGCAGAAAATTTATCTTTTTGAGCTTTTGTAAAGTCTTTCGGGAATTTTTTAACAGGTCCGTAGAAAATATTTTTTTCCATGTCGGTTGTGGTGATCTCTTCAGCTCTCATCTGAGGGATCATTTTCATAACCAGTTTTTTAGGAAGTACAAATTTATTGTTGATTCCCTCACGGAAATTGTCTGTCGCGGCATTCATCCAGTCCGGGAACTTTTCCATTCTTTTCAGCCAGTCGCTGTAGTCCTTTTCAGTTTTGAAAGGCTGGCTTCCCTCACCGCTTCCATATAGTGGAAAACTCAGCGGAAGACCTCCAAACTGGGTAAATGGGATATATTCGGGGTGATAGGCATATGCTTCAATTTTATCTTTTAAAGTATAATCCAAAACATCATAAACCACCTTTTCTTCGTCAGAAAGACCTTTATAATCAACACTTTCCAGCTGTTTCTGAACAGAATTGTAAAAAGCAACTTCTCCCGAAATAAAGTCCCTGTCAATATTGATAGGAAGCTGGTCATTATATCTTGTATCTCCCTGAGAAGTAGCATCTAAAGGGTATAATTTAAGATACTGCTCATAATAATTGGATGCAATAGAATCCATATTCGTAGGGGTTACCTTCGTGAGCGGAGAATCATTTTTTTTGCAGGATGCAAGACTGATTACCAGTCCCAGTCCTAAAATACCTTTTGATAAAATGTTTTTCATTTTCAAAATCTTTATGTAGCAAAAGTAAGTATTATTGGCATATACAGAATAATCAATCATAATGATTTAAAAAAATAATTTTCAAAATATTTTCAACTTTGAATCAATTTTTTATCTTTGTTGAAAACATTTAACAATCATATTATTACAGCTCTTTTTTAAGAAATAATGAAAGGGATTTTAAAAATTTACCATCCGGAGGAGACTCTAAAATACAATATTAGAAACACTTATTGTAAAGCAGTCTACAGCAACCAGCAACATTTTTTAGAGGTTGAAATTATAACGGATGACAGTTTGGATCATGTAGATGATGATTCATTACAGTACAACTTTCCGCAGCTTTCACTTGAAATCTTTGATTTTCCTATCGAATCGACGGAGATTGAGGGAAAAGCAATCAGAATTAATGATTCTGATGAAGAAACCTACACGGAAGTGGATTTATTCGATGATGAAGAAGCCTTTATCTATGATAATGAGCTCTTGTTTGAGAAAAATGAAGAAGGTGAACTTCAGGTGATCTGGAAAGGTACCATCGACGATTTCTATACAGGATCAGATACTCCGATCCCATTCCGTTTAAAATGCGAATTTAAGCAGGACGATATTGATATAGACGAAGACTAACCGTTTTCTCATCATATTTTTATAGTAAATATCTTTTCAAAATCTCTTTTGGAAAGATATTTGCTGTTTCTGAATCATAACAAACTTTAAGTTGTTTTTAAGCAATTTTTAAGAGATCAATTCATAATATTCCACTACATTTGTCGTTAAATTTTTATAAAAATTCACATTAATGCTGTTAACGGAACTTACTCAGATTTTATTTGCACAAATTACTGCACCTGCAGTGGCAACAGACGAATTAGAATTTTCATTTTGGAAGATCATGTTCCACGGAGGGGCTTTCGCTAAAATAGTGATGGTTACCGTTTTGGCTTTGGGTGTTTTTTCATTATATCTGTTCTTTGAACGTTTTTTCTTTATTAAAAGGCTGACTTCAAAGACAGATGCCAAT
The DNA here is from genome assembly GCF_050496705.1 of Chryseobacterium sp. MIQD13. Taxonomy (NCBI): domain Bacteria; kingdom Pseudomonadati; phylum Bacteroidota; class Flavobacteriia; order Flavobacteriales; family Weeksellaceae; genus Chryseobacterium; species Chryseobacterium sp. MIQD13. Next base: position 710,397 of record NZ_JBNWAF010000002.1, on the reverse strand, counting down.
TTCATGGAGAATATTGAAGATTTTATCAAAGAAGGAAAGATAGAATCTGCAGCAGATTACTGCAAAAGACAAAACTCTCCGGAAGGAAGAATTCTGGAAAAAGGAATTTCAAGACTGGGACGCCCTGTTTCGGATATTGTAAGTGCTATGGAATCTCAGGCGCAGGTAGAAGTAGCGAATATGGAAAAGAACCTTAACCTTTTAGCTGTTGTACCGAGTATTGCGCCAATGCTGGGACTTTTAGGAACGGTTATCGGGATGATCATCGCCTTCTTCAATCTTTCCCATGCAACAGGATCTTTCTCGCCTAAAACACTTTCTGAAGGTATTTATACAGCATTGGGACAGACGGCGGTAGGTCTGGCTGTAGCAATTCCTGCTAACTTTTTCTATAATATCCTTTTAACCAGAATTGATAAGTTTGTCCTGAAGGCACAGAATATGTCAGGAGAATTTTTAGACCTTATCAACAAACCTTTATAAATCTTTCTTATGAAAATTCAGAGAAGAAATAAAGCGAATCCTGAATTCAGTTTAGCGGCAATGACAGATGTTATCTTGCTGATGCTGATATTCTTTATGATAACTTCATCAGCAGCCAATCAGAGTGCAATTGATGTAAAGTTGCCAAAAGCAGGAGCGGTAGAAGATAATATTCCCAATCCTTTAACGGTAAGTATCAAACCGGACGGATCTTATTTTGTAGATGACAATCCTGTAACGAAAGATCAGTTAGAGCAGTTGATTGTCAGTAAACTAACTAATCAGACTAATAAGTCCTTTACCATCCGTGCAGATGAAAATACTATGCATAAAGATGTTGTTTTTGTAATGGAAATTGCTGAAAAGAATAAGTTTAATATTGCTATTGCAACGGTAAAAGATAAATAATGTATCCGGAATGCCGGAAAGAATCATTTAAAAAATGAAAAGCTACACTGTAAACAAAAATGAGCAGAATAAAGACAGGATAAAAAGTGCCATACTTTCTATTCTTATCTGGTCTGCAATTTTACTTTTTGTTTTTCTATACAAACTGAAACCGGAGCTGGATAAGCAGAAGGATGAAGTGATAACAACAATGCTTGTGAATTTCGGCGACAACCGGAATGGAAAAGGAATTGAAGAACCTGCTGACCAGCCGGGTAGTTTAGCTGCTGCAACAGAAGAAGTAACTCCTGAGCCCGCTGAAACACCAGTTCCGGAAACAAAGACAGTAATAAAGCCTGAACCGGCACCCGAACCGAAAAAAACGGAGGTAAAGGAAAAAGTAATTACAGGAAACAATTCAAAAATAAGCGTTCCGAAAAAAGAAGAATCAAAAAAGACGGATAAAAAAACGTCAACAAGTTCAAGTGCTTCAAAGAGTACCAAAAAAGCTGGAGCAACAACTGCTAATGCTAAAACAGGAAACGGAGACGGAAAAGGAAATGCAGCCATTGGAAACCTGATCAGAGGTAGAGGAACAAAAGCAGGAAGTCAAGGTACAGGAGAGGGAATCGGAAATGCAGGAGATCCTTTAGGCGGAGATGGAAACGGCGACAGCAAAGTGGGGATTGACAGAAAGCTGGTAGGATATATTCCCGGAACAATGGGAAGAGGAGGATCACAGCCATCTCACAGCTGTACAGCAGGCGGATCTATTACTATTGCCTACACAGTAGATAAGGCCGGTAATGTAGTTTCTGCAAGAAGGTCAGGAGGGGTTTCAGATCCCTGTGTAGCTTCTACATCAGTCGCCTGGGTCAAAAAGTATGTCAAGGCTGAGAAAGCAAGCACATCTTCCACAGGAACATATAAAATAACATTCTAAAAATACAAAAGCACTTTATTCAAGTGCTTTTTTTATTTCGTTGATTCTGTTGATAACAGGAAGTGCAAAAATTCCGCTGGTCTGTAGATAGAGCTCATAGAATGTTTTTGATTTATCTAAAAAGTCTTTATTACTTTCCTGTTTGCCTTTAAAATAGAAAAGATTCCCCAGCATTTCATAATAATCCTTGTGATCTCTTTCCTGTCTTTCGTTGACAATGGCAATGATCTCTTCTTTCGTTTTTGAAGAAATTGCTGTAAAATCTATCTTGAAAATGTCTTTCATTAAAGAGTCAAAATCCAGTTCTTTCTGCATTAAACTTTCTTCAGGTTTGTCTAAAATCAGTTTTTCCAATGCTTGAGTTAACTGGCGTATTAGTCTTAATGTGAATTCTTTATCTGTGATCATTGCTAAATTATTTATTGCTGGTTGCTAGTTATTGATTATTCTGTAGTTAGTTACTAGTTAAATAATTATGTACGCCAGCTTAATTGGACATATTTTATAAAATTATTTATTTTTCCTCCTAAAAGTTGGTATTGTTCTATTTTTTCTTTTAAATCTGGACTTATATCAGGATAAAGTCTTATTATTTTGGATAAGTGGCTCACAGTTTCATCACAGCTTGCCTGAGAATAAATCAGAAATCTGAGGAAATCTCCTTTGTAATTCTTCCTGCCATAACCCTCAGCAATATTGGTTGCCACAGAATCGGCAGATCTTCTCAGTTGGCTTCTAATTCATATAGCTCATATTTTGGGAGTTTTAATGAGAGTTGGTGAGTTTCAATAAACAGCTCAAATGCTATAGTATAGATGTCAAGTTTCTGATAGCTCATAATCCATTATTTTTAAAGTAACCCATTAAAACTGATATCAGCAACTAAAAAACCAGCAACTGTCAACAAATTAAGCGAAGAAAAGATAAGCTAATCCAATTGAAACAATAACTCCCACTAAATCCGCCAGAAGCATAGCAATTACCGTGTATCTCGTATTCTTTACGGCTACGGCCCCAAAATAAACTGCAATCACATAGAATGTCGTATCTGAGCTTCCCTGAAGAACGGCTGCAAGTTTACCCTGGAAACTGTCTGCTCCGAATGTCGTCATCGTATCTACCATCATTCCTCTTGCTCCGGATCCGGATAGAGGTTTAATCAATGCAGTCGGAAGTCCATCCACGAATCTTGGATCGAATCCAACTGTATTGGCAACCCATTTCATTCCATCTATTACAACATCAAAAACTCCCGAAGTTCTTAAAAGGGAGATTGCTATTAACATTCCAACCAGATAAGGAATAATCTTAACGCAGGTTGTGAAACCTTCTTTTGCCCCTTCAATAAAAGCATCAAAAACATTGATCTTTTTATAAACGGCACCAAGAACAATTGCCAGGAAAATAAAGAGAATCAATCCGTTACTTAATACTTTACTGAAGGTATCCAATTCATCTTTACTTAACTGAACCAGATAAACAACCAGAAGAGCAATAACAGCCGAAATTCCTCCTACATAAGCAATCACTACCGGACGAAGAAGATTGATCTTCTGATAAAGAGATACGATGATCATTGCAGCCAGTGTTGCGGCAAATGTGGCAATCATACACGGAAGAAAAATATCAGTTGGGGTTTTCGATCCCATTGAAGCCCTGATGGCAATGATAGAAACCGGTATAAGAGTCATTCCGCCTGCATGAAGGCAGAGAAACATGATTTGTGAATTACTTGCGGTATCCTTATTGGGATTTAACGTCTGAAGACTTTCCATTGCTTTCAATCCAAACGGAGTGGCGGCATTGTCCAGCCCCAGAAGATTCGCACTGAAATTCATCAGCATATGTCCGAAAGCCGGATGGTTTTTGGGAATTTCAGGAAATAGTTTTGAGAAGAAAGGCTGTATAAAGCGGCTTAAAAGATTGATTCCGCCAGCTTTCTCCGCAATACTCATGAATCCCATAAACAGGGTCATAATGCCGATTAAGCCTATACAAATCTTTACTGCTGTTTCGGAAGTTCCGATTACACCGTCTGCTTCCTGAACTCTGTAGACCTTTACATTTTGCTTTAAAGAATCTGTTTTATAATGAATCCTGCTGTCTGCAAAATCATTTTTTTTCATCAGACTGTCTCTGACAATCGGAGTGAGAGTGTTCATCGGCTGTGAAGCGATCTGAACCGTATCACCTCCTTTTCCTACCACCATATCATTAAAGATGGTTTTATAGTGGTCTGATGAAATGTATTTAATACTGGCTATGGCAATGGCAATGATAATGAAAGCCGACCAAATTCTGCTGAGGACCATTCGATTGAATTAAAATTTTAGAAAAGATAATAAATTATATATAAAACTGACTAATTTTTTATTTTTTTGGACCATTAAGGAGAAATAAGCAGATAAGAATATTAAGAATGAATCTCATTTAAGACTACTCTTATCAAATCAGAATGATTTTTTAACCAAAATTAAAAACTTAGTGCTCTTAATGTTTTTTAAGAGGAAATCTTTCTTCATCCAGATAAACGAGATATCCTTCAAAATTATCATCCAGACTTTTCAAAACCTTTGCATCATCCATTTTTTTGATTAGACTATCAATAAAAAAACTTTTCTCAAAAAACTGGCGGTGGATTCCCGGAAGCAGTTCCATGAAATAATCCATCCCGATTTTATTATTGTGAAGATCCATTTTGGTTTCCAAAGGCTCATTGGGGAAAAGTTCTTCATGCATATCCGTTAACCTTTTACAAAAGCTTAATGCTTTTTGAGGTGAAGACACTTTGCAGCAGTACATCATGATGAAACAGCACCACAAAGCATGCCTGAAGGCATTTCCGATACCATTGTTAGAGGCCGTTTCCGGGAATTTTTTCTGAGCAATGGCAAATGTCTGTACCGTTGCATGAAAGCTTAATAATGCAAAAAGAGGATGGGGAAGAAGGAGCGACAAAAGACGGATGATCTTTTTCAGGCTCATACTCCGGATAGTATTAAAAAATATCTTAAAAGTCCTCATAAATAAAAATCTCTCCCTAATTAGAGAGAGATTGTATGGTGTTTGTTACAGATCCTAAGCGTTTACAGCCAATAAATTTACTGTTTTAGCTACTGTATCTTTAATTTCAGTTCTTTTTACGATGAAATCTACAAATCCTTTTTCCTGTAAGAATTCAGAGGTCTGGAACCCTTCCGGAAGATCTCTTCCGATGGTTTCACGGATTACTCTCGGGCCTGCAAAACCGATCAGTGCTCCCGGTTCAGCCATGATAATATCTGCTGTCATAGCAAAAGAAGCTGTAATTCCTCCAAAAGTAGGGTCACAAAGATAAGCGATGTATAAAAGTCCTGCTTCTGAAAGCTGGGCAAGCTTAGCCTGTACTTTGGCAAGCTGCATCAGTGAATAGGTAGCTTCCTGCATTCTTGCTCCTCCGGACTGACAGATGATCATGTACGGAAGTTTGTTGGCGATACAGTAATCTACAGCTCTTCTGATTTTTTCTCCCATTACAGAGCCTAAAGATCCGCCGATAAAAGCGAAATCCATACAGGAAACCACCATTTCAGTTCCTTTTACGGTTCCAACAGCGTTTCTGATAGAGTCTGTAAGTTTTGTTTTAGCTTTTACTTCTTTTAAACGGTCTTTATAAGGTTTTGTATCCTTGAAATTCAGGATATCAATACTTTCAACATTGGCATCCAGTTCAGTGAACTTACCTTCGTCAAAAAGGATGTCAAAAAATTCCGCACTTCCTATTCTTACATGAAATCCGTCTTCAGGAGAAACGTAATTGTTTCTTCTGAGTTCATCATGTTCCACTACTTTTCCAGATGGTGTCTGATGCCACAGGCCTTTGGGAACATCCTTTTTTTCATCAGTAGAGGTGGTAATGTTTTTTGCTTTTCTTTTAAACCAGTCGAATGCCATTTTGATTGTATTAGGGTATAAATGTAAAATGTATTAATGTAAACTGCCTCCTTTACGAAAGCTTTTTACATTAATACAAATGTACAAGTTCTTATTTTAAAGTATTTACGTTATTTAAGTCTTCAAACGCTTTAACCAGTCTTGTAGAGAAAGTTTCTTCACCTTTTCTTACCCAAACTCTTGGATCGTAGAATTTCTTGTTAGGTTTCTCTTCTCCTTCAGGGTTTCCGATTTGAGCTCTTAAATAATCAATATTGTTAACCATGTAGTCTCTAACTCCTTCCGTATAAGCGAACTGAAGGTCAGTGTCGATATTCATTTTGATAACTCCGTAGTCGATGGCTTCTCTGATCTCCTCTAAAGTAGATCCTGAACCTCCGTGGAATACAAAATTAACAGGCTTTGCAGCTGTTCCGAATTTCTCCTGAACATATTTCTGAGAGTTGTCAAGGATTTTTGGAGTAAGAACTACATTTCCTGGCTTGTAAACTCCGTGTACGTTTCCAAATGCAGCAGCAATAGTAAAGTTATCGGAAATAGCTTTCAGTTTTTCGTAAGTATAAGCGATATCTTCAGGCTGAGTGTATAATTTAGAGTTGTCTACATCAGAATTGTCTACACCATCTTCTTCACCACCTGTAACCCCGATCTCCACTTCAAGAGTCATCTGCATTTTAGCCATTCTTTCGAAATATTTAGCAGAAATCTCAAGGTTTTCTTCTAAAGGCTCTTCGGAAAGATCCAGCATATGAGAAGAATAAAGAGACTTTCCTGTCTGCTTATAATGCTCTTCACTTGCATCTAATAATCCGTCGATCCAAGGCAATAATTTCTTTGCACAGTGGTCTGTATGTAAAATTACAGTAGCTCCGTAAGCTTCTGCAAGAGTATGAATATGTTTGGCTCCGGCAATAGATCCTAAAATCGCTGCTCTCTGACCATCATTGTTTAATCCTTTTCCTGCGTTGAATGCAGCTCCGCCATTTGAAAACTGGATAATTACAGGAGAGTTCAGCTTCGCTGCAGTTTCCATTACAGCATTTACGTTGCTTGAACCAATTACGTTTACTGCAGGCAGTGCAAATTTGTTTTCTTTGGCATACTGAAAAATATCAGTAACTAATTGACCTGTGGCAACTCCTGCCGGAAAAATTCTGCTCATGTTTACTTTTTATTTTAAATTATTAGGCGTTTTTAAAATTCCTGTAAAGGTAATCATTTTTGAGGAATTACTAATTTCTTTTGTCCCTGCCCCAAAGCAGCTTCTGACGGATCGTTTCGTAGAAACTTAAATGGTTTGGCTGTACCAGAAGAATTTGAAAATCTGCCTTTTTGATGATAATTTCTTTGTCGGTTTCTATATGAACCAATCTTGAGTCCAGAGAAAGAGAATACTGTGGTACCCTGCTTTCCACTTTAAATTTTATTTCTACCCTGTCATTTACAACCAAAGGCCGTACATTCAGGTTGTGGGGGGCAATAGGTGTAATGACAAAATTTTCGTTGTTCGGAGAAATAATTGGTCCTCCGCAGCTTAAAGAATAGGCTGTGGATCCCGTAGGTGTGGAAACAATAACTCCGTCACCCCAGAATACATTCAAAAATTCGTCATTGATATATGAATCCACCGTAATCATAGAGGTTGTTTCCTTTCTTGACACGGTAACATCGTTCAGTGCATAAGGGAAAAAATCCCCGGATTTTGGAGAAACAACTTCAATAACTGCGCGGCGGCTGGTTTTTACATCTCCTTTTAAGATGGCATCAAGCTCTTTAAAAGCTTCTTCTTTCGTAAAACTGGCCAGAAATCCTAATCTTCCGGTATTCACCCCAACGATAGGGATTTCAAGGTCTTCAATAAAGGTCAATGAATTCACAATCGTCCCGTCGCCACCGAATGTAAAGAAAAGGTCTACTTCTTTATCCAGAAGATCCTGTTTGTTGTTGAATGTTTCAAATATTTTTGAGAACTGAAGCGCTTCAGCCATTTCATCATACAGAACAGATTTTACGCCTCTGGTTTCAAGTTCTGAAATAAACTTGCTTAAATATAAAAAAGTATCGAGGTCTTTTTTCTGAGAATATACGGCTGCCTTCATGTTATATTTCTATGAATTTTTGGAAAAACCCGAATCTGTCCTTAAACAGATCTGATTTCTCATCAGAATAGTATTTTTCAACAATTCTATAATCGTAGCGGTCAAAAGTGGCATCTATCGAAGACAGGTTTTCATTGCTGATCTTAATGGTTACCTGGATTACTTCATCAGACATTAAAGTGATAAACCCTCCGTAGAACTTGGAGTTGTTGCTTTCCACAATATTGGCAATCTCCGTCATCGAGTACTTTCTGGCCGGTGTTTCTATCGTAAGGATAGCTCCGGTCTCTGAAAACAGCGGATAGCGGGAAAGATTCTGGAAAATATCCTCACAGGTAATGTACCCGAGGTATTTTTCATTTTTATTGATCACCGGAATCACATTGGCATTGAAAGTATAAAAAAGACGGATGCTGTCCATGATATTGTTGTCTTCCAGGATGGCAAAACGCTCGATCTGATGTTCAAGATCCTTTAACGGCCCGTCGCCTTCATAAAGGAAATCCTCTGCAATAGCACCATAAAAGTGATGGGATTTTTTTATGAAAACATGGGAATAGCCAAAATCCTCTAACATATTCCTTGCTGATTCTATTGAATCAGTCAGGCTAAAACATGGAAAGTCTTTTGAGATATAATCCTTGATAAACATTGTGCTAATTTATAAAAAATTAAATGAAACTTTTTCTCAAAACATCACTTTTTTTCAGGAAAAATAAAAAAAATGATGTTAAAATTTGTTTGTAAAGAAAAAAAAGGTATCTTTGTCGCCTTTCATTTTTACTTTTTATTAGATTTATTTCAAACTGCACTGTCTACTAAGGACATATGCAGTTTTTTTATTTTAGGGCTTTTGCAAATTCCCACATCACAATTCCGCCGCATACACTCACATTCAGGGAATGCTTTGTTCCAAGCTGAGGAATCTCAAGAAACGCGTCAATATTCGGCAAAGCTTCGTCACTTATTCCTTCCACTTCATTTCCTAAGATCAGAGCATATTTTTTCGACCTGTCAATACTGAAATCTGTGATCATAACACTGTTCGTGGTCTGTTCGATCCCTATGATTTCGTAACCACGGCTTTTATAATCATTAATTGCTGTATTGATATCGCTTTCATGGCCCCAGTCCACACTTTCTGTGGCTCCGAGGGCTGCTTTATGGATTTCACGGTGAGGTGGCTGTGGTGTAATCCCGCAAAGAATTATTTTTTCAATCAGAAAAGCGTCAGCCGTTCTGAAAGATGCCCCTACATTGTGCATGCTCCTTAAATTGTCTAAAATAATGACCAATGGAATTTTCTCAACCTTTTTAAATGTTTCCACATCTATTCTGTTAAGCTCTTCCAGTTTTAGTTTTTGTACCAATTTTTTTATTTTGTTGAGATTAATTTTCCGTCCTTGTATATTTCTGTCTTTTCAACACTGCCGTCTTCACGGTAATGAACACGGGTCCCGTTCCATTTATCGTTGGCAAATTCCGTTTCCCGCTGTACTTTTCCTGACGGATAAAGGGTTTTCCATTTTCCGACGGCTATTCCGTTTTCGTATTGGCCTATTTGCTTCACAGATTTCCCGTCATCATGGAACAGCTTGCTTTCACCATTCAGCTTTCCTAATCTGTAATTGGAAATCTCGGTTATTTTTCCGCCCGGAGAGTAGAAAGTAGCGGTTGAACTATCATCATAGACATTTTTTTCGCCATTTCTGAAAACTTCCCTGGAGGTCAGAACACCGTTTTTATCATAATAAGACCATTCTTTTGACTTATAACCCTTTTTGTTTTCTCCTTTAGCCTGTATTTTTCCGTTATCGTAATAATAAACAGCCTCGCCTTCTATTTTGCCTTTTTTCCACTCCACAACCTGCTTTACCTGTCCATTTTCGTAGAAATCTTTACAGGAGCCTTCCTGCAACCCGTCTTTGAATCCGCATGGTTTCTGTGCCATAACCCATGATGAAGTCATTAATAGCAGAAAAAAGTATTTCATAGATATTTTTATTTCAAAAATAGCAAAATACTTATATTTGATTTAAATTATTAACATGAAAAAAATATCCGCTTTACTGTTGTTGGTATTCGCTTTTATATTTTCACAGGCACAGAATACCTATTATCCGCAGGCTTTCTTTGATAAAAAACTGGCCAAGGATATGCTTAGTTTTGGAAATTCTACGATAGAAGGAGTGGCTTCTACAAAGCAGAAAAACAATTGGGGAATCAAACCTCTGCTTGGGGCAAAACATTATGCTCCCAAAGGAACTGTTGTGATGCTTTTTCCTGTAACACCATATTTTGATGAGTTTTACAGTATGAGAAGAAAGTACGAGAATAAGAAAACAACGGTATATATGTCCGAAGATGCTTTTAAATACAGATTAGAGGCATTAACAGATGATTACGGAAGATTTAAGTTTGAAAAATTAAAACCGGGAAAATACTATCTGGAAACCATTGTTAATTTTACTGCAACGGCAAGTTATCAGCAGCAGACAGGGACATCGGATGCATATAATGCTTATGGCGGTTATTTGTATTCCACCCCGATATACCAGACTTTTTTCTATGGTTATTCCGCAGCCAATCGCGAAAGTAAATTCGTAGAAATAAAAGAAGACGGTGAGCTCAAAGAAATCAACCTTTAGGGTTGATTTTTACTTTTTCAGTCCCATAATCTGATGAACACTCTTTTCAATATTTTGTGCTAAAGCCTCCATAGGAATATCATTTTCATCATTATTGAAAGGATCTTCAATTTCTTCAGCAATCAGTTCCAGACTCATCAGTACATAGTAAACAAATACTGTGAGAGGAATCATCAGAAGTCCGATCGTGATAACGTAAGCAACGGGTAATGCCAATACGTATAAGATGATGAATTTCTTTACAAATGAAGAATAAGAGTAGGGAATAGGGGTATTTTTAATTCTCTCGCAGCCTCCACAGACATCCAGAAACCCGGAAAGCTGGGTGTCAAGATATACCATTTCAATATCTGAGATCTTTCCTTCTTTTTTCAGCTGATTCAGCTTATGGGTTAAAAGAATTACGATTTCACTTGGTCCATGATGTTTCAGTGACTTTTCAATTTCCGAATAATCTTCATCAAGAGCTAGCCGGGTAGATTCCCGCGAGAGATGTTTAGCCAGAAAATGAGGAAAGTATTTTAAATATCTTGAAATTTGCTCTGCATCCTGGCGGTTATCTCCCAAAATAGCATTGATTTTTACTGCAAAATTCCGGGTGTCATTTACCAGTTTTCCCCAAAGTTTTCTGCCTTCCCACCACCTGTCATATGCTGTATTGGTCCTGAAAACAAGAAGAAGAGAAAGTACGAAACCAAGCAGAGAATGGATCATCCCAACATTACTTACACCTGATTTTGCCGTAAGATGAAGGTATTCCACTTCCAGATACTGAATTCCCCACGAATAAAGTCCCACAAGGATCATCGTCGGAAAAAGGATCTTCATAGTATCGCTTTTGTGCATGCTGAAAAGGATTTTCAGGAAATGCTTGGTGTTGTAGACTCTCATAAATATACTTGGTCTTACAAAGATAATTTTTTTCGTTTTATCTGTTTTTTGCAGGAAATCATAAATTTCATTGGGACACATGGAATTTCTTTGTAAGAAAAAGGATGAGCTGCTGCAGAAAAGGTCATTTCAGAAAAGAGAAATGGATAAGCGATATTATTGATTGAGATATAAATTTTGTTTTTCTTCTATAGATTTTTAGATATTTTAAAAAAACACTATTTTTATTTCGCATTAAAACAACAAAACAAGATGATCCTCGAAAACGTAGATGTAGTCAGCGATATCAGTAAAGAAGATTTTCAGAAGAATTATTTCAAAAAACACAAGCCGCTTCTGATCAAAAATTTTGCCAGCAGATGGGACGCTTTTGATAAGTGGAACCTGGCTTATATTCGGGAAAAAGCAGGTGATCAGAATGTACCGCTTTACGATAATAAACCGGCTGACGCTTCCAAAAGCACGGATGCACCTGTAACGAATATGAAAATGAAGGATTATATTGATACCATAAAAAGTAAACCTTCTGATTTGCGGATTTTCTTCTATATCATTACCGACAGGCTGCCTGAATTGCTGAAAAACTTTACGTATCCTGATCTGGGAATAAGGTTTTTTAAACGGCTTCCGACCCTTTTCTTTGGAGGGAGTGAAGCTCATGTTCTGATGCATTACGATGTAGACCTTGGGGATTTTCTCCATATCCATTTTGAAGGCAAAAAAAGAATATTATTATTCGATCAGAAGCAGTCAGATTTTTTATATAAAGTTCCGCTTTCTGTACATACCGTATATGATATAGATTACGAAAATCCTGATTATGAGAGGTTTCCGGCCTTACAGTATGCCAAAGGCTATGAAATTTTTATGGAACATGGTGATGCTCTTTTCATTCCCGGAGCATTCTGGCATTTCAACAGGTATCTGGAACCAGGATTTTCTATGTCTCTCAGAGCACTTCCTAATAAACCCAATGTTTTTGCCAATATGATGTATCATGTTTTTATCATGAGATATACAGATAAGCTGTTTCGTAAGCTTTTTAAGGCTAAGTGGGTGAGATACAAACAGAAATGGGCTTGTCGCAAAAGCACACAAACCTTGGAGAAATATTTAAAGAACAAAATTTAATTAAGTGAAGAGCGTGTAAAAATTATCCGAAAATTTGTATTTTTACAAAAAATACAATGAAAAAAAATTATCTTTTTTTAATTCTTTTTTTATTATCCGGATTCTTTTTAAAGGCACAGACTATAGCATGGTATAAAGATTTACCAACGATTCCGGGTTTTCCTTATGTTACCATAGCCGTATCATCTACAGACTCATTAGATAATATATATGTAGGATGGACCATTCACCGTACTTCTCCTGATCAAACATTATTATGTGTTGCAAAATATAATTCAGCTGGAGAATTAGACCCTACATTTGGAAATGGGGGCTTTACTAATTTCAGTCCTTTTTCAAGTGCCACTATTATGGGCTTAAAAGTATTAACAGGAGGCAAAATTGTATTGTTTATGCGAGATGGGACGGCTTTAAGACTGAATTCTGACGGAACCCAGGATACAAGCTTTGGTTATAATGGAATTAAACAGATATTCGAAGGAGCACAATACTATTATAGAACTATAAGTGTATACGAATACGACAATCACTCTTTCATTACCAACAGTTATAAAGATATTTTTAACAATTATAAAGCTGAGATTGTTTGTTTAGATCAAAATCTTAATGTGGATCCCACTTATCTCAATCAAGGACGCTTGGATGTTATTCCGGGTTTTATCGTTTCATCAACCAATAAACCTGATATAAAGGGGCTATATTTTTATAATAATAAGATATATCTCAATATTAATGGTGAATATGTTTCTGAATATGATTTACATACGGGAGTGAAGAATTTCAATTATGGGAATAATGGTGAATCTGGAGCTTATAACCTGGCTGATGCTGTACAATATGGAAAACCGCTTTATGTTGGTATGCATCTGATAGGATCAAACAACCGTCCTTTAGTAGTTAAAAGATATTTGCCTGATATGCAGGTAGATCCCTCTTTTTCTATGATTTCACCACCGGGAGTACAATTTTGGCCTGATAAAAGGACATATATTCTGCCCAATAATCAAATCTTAATATCAACAACTGTAGATATTTCACAGAGTTCAGATCGTAGGGTATTGCTTTGCTTAAACCCCAATGGAGATCGAGATATTGGTTTTGGAGGAATGGTTATTAATCCTTATTCTACGGCTTATGGTGTGTTTGATGTATCATCTGCTATTGACATAAGAAACCCCAACTGGTATATTCATGATAATTATTTACTAGGGGTAACATCAAGACGTATAGCTAAAATTTTATATAATACCACTACACTTTCATCAGTTGAAACAGAAAAGCTGTCTGCAAAAATTGAGCTGGTACCTAATCCTGTTTCCGATAAAGCACAATTAATGATGAGCCAGGTAAAAGATAAACCCTCTGCAGCCATTTACAGTGCAGATGGAAGGAAAATATCAGAAATGATCATTACTCAAAGAAATACAGAATTAGATTTTTCTTTACTGCCTTCCGGAAATTATATTATCAAAATTCAAAGCAAGGATAGGAAAGAGACCTTGAAGTTTATAAAGAAATAAATTTTATATTTTTCAGCACCCCTATAACCCCAAATTTATTTTTTAAATTTGGGGCTCATTTTTTATTATGGCAAAAGCAGCGAAGAAAGAAACCCCGTTAATGACGCAATACAATACCATCAAGGCAAAATACCCTGATGCTTTGCTGCTTTTCAGAGTGGGGGACTTTTATGAAACATTCGGACAGGATGCTGTGAGAACATCTCAGATTCTGGGCATTGTTCTTACCAAAAGAGCCAATGGCGAAGGCCATATAGAGCTTGCAGGATTTCCACATCACTCAGTAGATTCCTATCTTCCCAAGCTGGTAAGGGCCGGTATGAGGGTTGCTATCTGCGATCAGCTGGAAGATCCTAAAATGGTGAAAGGAATTGTAAAGAGAGGCGTTACAGAGCTTGTGACACCCGGAGTTACCTTTAATGACCAGGTATTAAATTCAAAAAAGAACAACTTCCTTCTTTCCCTACATAAAGAAAAAGAAAAGTACGGAATTGCTATGGTAGATGTTTCTACCGGTGAATTTCTGGTAAGCGAAGGAAATCTGGAAAAACTGCTGCACATCATCAATACTTTTGATCCGAGTGAAATTGTTTTTCAGAGAAGTGTTCAGCTGCCGGAACAGCTTAAAAATAAAAGTGCCTTTAAACTTGAAGACTGGGCTTTTCAGTATAATTTTGCCTACGAAAAACTGACTTCCCATTTTAAAACAAACTCTTTAAAGGGTTTCGGAGTTGAAAACCTTCCGCTCGCCATTACGGCTGCCGGAGCTATTTTCGCTTATCTGGTGGAGGATACCCATCATAATCTGCTTGCCCATATCACGAAACTTCAGGTGATTCCTCAGGAAGATTACCTGATGATGGACAACTTTACCTTAAGAAATCTTGAAATTGTTTATCCGAGTAATCCGCAGGGAAAATCGCTGCTGGATATTATTGATAAAACATCGACTCCGATGGGTGGGAGGCTATTGAGAAGAAGGATTATTCTTCCTTTGAAATCAGTAGATGAGATTATGAGAAGGCTCTCCCTGATCGATTTTCTGAATGAAAATGACCAGTTGAAATACGAAATCTGCCAGCTTCTGAAATCTATCTCAGATCTGGACCGTCTGATGGGAAAGCTGGCTGCAGAAAAAATATCTCCAAAAGAACTGGGTTATTTGCGTCAGAGTTTGATCAATATTCACCAGATCAAGGCGTTACTTCATCCGCACGCTGATGTTCTGGCATGGCTTGATTCGCTGTTTGATATGGAGGAGCTGATTAAATTTTTACAGAATCACCTTAATGAAGAGCTTCCTGTAAACATTTCCAAAGGAAATATCATCAAAGAAAATATTTCGGAAGAGCTTGACAGGCTAAGAAACCTTCAGAGCAAAGGCCGCGGATTCCTAGATGAAATGTGCCAGAGAGAAATAGAAAGAACGGGGATTTCAAGCCTTAAAATTGATTTTAACAATGTTTTCGGATATTATATTGAGGTAAGGAATGCCCATAAAGATAAAGTCCCGGGTGACTGGTTAAGAAAGCAGACCCTTGTCAATGCAGAACGTTATATTACCGAAGAACTCAAAGAATATGAAAGCCAGATTCTGGGTGCCGAAGAAAAGATAAGCATTCTGGAAAATGAGCTGTATAGAAATGTATGCTCTGAAACGATGGTTTATATGGATCAGATTCAGGGAAATTCCAATATTATAGCACAGCTTGATGTAGCAGCCGGACTTTCTGAACTTGCGGTTTCTGAAAGCTATACAAAACCTGTGCTTAATCAGGGATATGCAATTGATCTTAAAGAAGCAAGGCATCCGATTATTGAAAATGCACTTCCTTTAGGAGAAAAATATATTCCGAACGATATATTTTTAGATAAAGATTCCCAGCAGATCATTATGGTGACAGGACCGAACATGGCCGGTAAATCCGCAATTCTGCGCCAGACGGCTATTGTATGCCTTTTGGCTCAGATTGGTAGTTTTGTTCCCGCAAAACATGCTGAAATCGGAGTTTTAGATAAAATTTTTACAAGGGTAGGAGCTACCGATAATATTTCTGCCGGTGAATCTACTTTCATGGTGGAAATGAATGAGGCAGCTAATATCCTGAACAATATTTCAGAAAGGAGCCTTATCCTGCTTGATGAAATAGGCCGCGGAACCTCTACCTATGACGGGGTTTCCATTGCATGGGCTATTGCAGAATATCTTCACCAGCATCCTACACAGGCAAAAACTTTGTTTGCCACTCATTATCATGAGCTGAATGAAATGACTGTAAATTTTGAAAGGGTAAAAAACTTTCATGTTTCCATCCAGGAGAATAAAGGGAATATCATTTTCCTTAGAAAGCTGGTTCCGGGAGGTAGTGAACACAGTTTCGGAATTCATGTGGCTAAACTGGCAGGAATGCCTTCAAAGGTGGTCAACAGAGCGAATGAAATTCTCAAAACTCTTGAAGCAAGCCGTACACAGACCACAAATACTTCAGAAAGCATTAAAAGGGTAACGGAAGAAAATATGCAGCTTTCTTTTTTCCAGCTGGACGATCCTGTTTTGGAAAATATCCGGGAAGAACTTACGAAAATAGACATTAATACTTTGACACCTATTGAAGCATTAATGAAATTGAATTCAATCAAAAAAATGATCGGAGGATAGTTTAGGGATATAATAAGTTAATATTTAACGTTGATAAACAATACTTTACTATAAAAAAATGACCGGATAAGTTTCGGTCATTTCATATTTATATTATATTGTAAAACTAACAGCAATACCCATCACTACCTCTCGGTCCGATAATCATGAAGTGGCTGCTTACGCCTCTAAGCTTACATTGACCTTCAGCACATGTCCCGCCTCCGTTGATTTCTTTCAGTTCTTTTTTAGTAAGTTTTCTGCTTTGGATGTTTGAATTTTTCATACTATTTTGGTTTAATGTTCATTAACTAAATTCTAACAGCAATATCCGTCCTGGATACCGGTAACACCATATAATTCTACTCCTGTATCAGGATCAATGCAGCTTATTACTCTTGGACAAATGGGTCTTGCTCCTTTAATCTCTTTCAATTCTTTTTTTGAAAGTTTTTTCTTTTGAAGATTTGACTTTTTCATAATAATTTTAATTTGGTTGTATGCTAATTTACATTTTAATTCAATTGACTGTGAAAAAATATTAAACAAAATTAAAGCTCTTAACAAAGTTTAACATATTGATTATTAAAGAAAAGGAAAGCATTTATTAATTTTAAGCATGAAGAATTTATTAAGTATACTTGTCTTTTTTCTATCCTTTATTTCCTTTAATGCCCAGCAGACGGAAGTCCTTACTATGAAATATGAAGATGTGGAAGAGAGGATACAGAAAGAAAATGATAAACTGCTGGTTGTCAACTTCTGGGCAACTACCTGTGCTCCCTGTGTAAAAGAACTGCCACATTTTATGGAGATCAATAATAAATTTAAGGAGAATCCAAACTTTAAAATGATTTTGGTTTCGTTGGACAGGCTTGTGGATAAAGACAGAGTGGTAAGATTTATTAAAAATAAAAACCTTACTGCTGAGGTTATTTTGCTGGATGATATTAAAAGGATGAATACCTGGATTCCGAGATTTGAAAAAGAATGGGATGGAAATATTCCGGTAACCCTTTTTTATAAGGATGGCAAAAAAGTACATTTTAACGATGGTGAAATGAGCAAAGAAGATCTGGAAAAAACCATCAGCGAACATTTAAAATAAAGAATATCATATGAAAAATCTGAAAATTTTAATGACAGCATTCATTGCAGGGCTTGGACTTTTGAGCTTTACAACAAAGGCTCATAAGATTGGGGAACCTCAAAAAATAAATGCAGCCTCTTCTGTAAAAGGCTATGAAGTAGGAGATGAAGCAGCTGATTTTAAACTGAAGAATATTGACGGGAAAATGGTCTCATTGAGCGATTTTAAAGCGGCAAAAGGATTTATAGTTGTTTTCACCTGCAACCATTGCCCCTATGCGAAAAAATATGAAGACAGAATCGTAGAGCTTGATAAGATGTTTAAAGATCAGGGTTATCCTGTTATTGCTATTAACCCCAATGATCCGAATGTACAGCCGGAAGACGGCTACAAACAAATGATCGAAAGGGCCAAAGAAAAAGGCTTTACTTTTCCTTATCTTGTAGACGAAGGACAAAAAATCTATCCTCTTTACGGAGCAACCAAAACTCCCCACGTTTTTATACTGCAGAAAGAAAACGGGAAAAATATCGTAAAGTATATCGGTGCTATCGACAATAACTACGAAAATCCCAAGGATGTTTCTGAATACTATGTTCAGAACGCTGTAAACGCTCTGATCAAAGGAGAACCAGTCAATATGACAAAAACCGTAGCAATAGGATGTACCATTAAGGCAAAGAAATAATATATTTGCTTTACGTTTTAAATAAAATCGGTGTTCCTGGAACGCCGATTTTTTATGACCAGAATATATTGCGTCAATAGAAGCAGGTTTATTCCCGCTTAAATAATAACTAGTCTAAAATGCTTTAGCCAAAATCAAAAGCACAGCATGAAATTTAAATTCAGTCTTACATATTTTCTCATTACCATCTTCATTTTCCTGGTAGAGGTCCTGATTGCTACAAAACTTGCAGATATTTTCTTTGTAAGGGCCTACCTTGGCGATGTCATTGTTGTCATGCTTCTGTTTACCTTTATTAAGAGTTTTGTCAAAATGAACGATGAAAAACTGATTCTTGGTATTCTGGTTTTCTCCTGCATAGTAGAATTCGCACAATACTTTACTGTGGCAGAAAAACTAGGCTTCCGTCCTGGAAGCCTGATATATATTGTAATCGGAAACTCATTCTCGTGGATAGATATCCTGTGCTATGCGGCGGGCTGCCTGTTGCTTTTCATTTGGGTTAAACTTAATAATGCAAGGGCACAGCAGACTATTGCAGATTAAAAACCAAAGGCTGTCTCATCACGCTTCTTACTTTTTTGCCATCCTGTTCAGCAGGAATCCATTTTGTTTTAACCATTTTAAGAGCCCTCAGGAATTCATCTCTCACCATGGTATGCTCATAGGATTCTATTCTGATATTAGTCATATTGCCTTCTGCATCTACAATAAAATTGGCAACAGCTCTTGCGCTCATGATTTCTGCCTTTACCAAAGGAGAAGTACGGAAGTTCTTAAGAATTTCCGTTACAAAGGCCCTGTGGCCGCCGGGAAATTCAGCTGCTTTGAATGGGGCGGATTCCGCAGATACGATAGGTTTTGCTCTCTGAGCTGCAGTAGAATCTTTCTGGGCACTAGCAGAAATGAAACAGAAGAGCAGAATAAAAAACAGATATTTTTTCATAGTTCAAAAATTATCTTCCGAAACTGTCATACTTATCCTCTGCATATTTGATAAAACGGTTAAGTAAGGCCACATTTTCCTTTTCCATAGGCGAAAGATCTTTATCTACATTATTGGAAACAGGAATATACCAGTCAGTCTGCTCAAAGAAATATCTGTAAGTTTCCTTTTTGAAAGAATAGCCGTGTCTTGCGAAAACAGAATTTTTAATGATCTCAAGATCTAATTTCCGCAAATTTTTCAGGTCCTTTTCAGTTAATTTCTGCTTAGAAGCATTTAAATTAAAAATGGCTTCAGAAGCGACTCTGTTCTTGGACGTGGTATAGCTTTCGGTTTTTCCGGTTTCTTCATCTGTGTATTTTTCAACAAAATCTTTTGGATTGGACCAGTCGACCAGATCAGAATCTTTATCCAGCATAAAGTTTGGATTGTAAACGAATTCTTTCTTAGACAGTTTGATTGTTTTCAAAGGAGATTTTACTGCAGTTTTATTAAAAGCATTCCATTTTCCGGTAATGCTGTCGCCGCTTATTTTTATTTCAAATCTGCCATCTGTTTTATCATTTCCGGGTTCATCCAGCACAAAAGACTTTGTACTTTCATTAAAAATACCTCTGAAAGGGCGCTGATTTCCATTGACAATGCTTTGTCCGTACACACTGTCCTTTGTAATTCTGTTGATCTTCAGGGAAAGTCTTTTATTGACGAAGTCCTCGTATTCTTCACCATCTTCGGATGTAATCATTTCTTTTCCTGCAAAATTTCCCATATAAATTCCGTAATATTCCTTATAAATTTCAGGAACTACAGCAGAATCTTTTTTTGCAATCACAGAATCCTTTCCTGTGCCGCTTATTTTCCCGTCTTTTTTGCAGCTTATCAGGGAAACTGCCAGTAAAGAAACAAAAGTGTAATTTAGAATTTTCATAGATGTTTTTTTGTAATTAAATATTCAATCAAAAGGATATTGGGAATCCAGCCAAGCCATGCAATGATCTGATAAACATCCATAGGATTTGGATGGAATAAATATACAATAATTACTTTCCAGATTCTTAAAGTGAGGGCAGATAATGTAAAGGCAAAACTCCGCCACATCCACTGCTTGTGTTCTTTAAATCTTTTTTGTCTGGCAGACTGATAGGCTTTATAAGTACTGAACCACCAAAGCAAGCCTAAAATAACAAACGAAATTTTGGAGAAAAAGCCTCCATTGGCAAAAAATCCCATATAGATGCCCGATGGTGCGGCCAGAATCAGGATTAAAAAAATATAAACCTTACCTGTATTTCTGTGGAAATTTTTCAAGCCGAAATCTTTTCGGAGAATAGCCAGGAACCCTGAAAGAAGGACAAAGATACTTGTATAAACATGAGTATAGAAAAATGTGAGATACTCCGGCCTTTTTACAACTTCCGTCTGTTTAATCATCAAAAAACTGACTTCAGGATTAAAAGGAATATACTCTAGCGTAATCTTAAGCATCAGCCAAAAGAAATATGCAAACCCTATGATGAGAAGGATTTTAAAGAAAAGAGAAATATTTCTTTTGGCAGAAATCATTATTGGCTAATCAAAGCTTAGAGTAACAGGAAAGTCAAAATAACTGCGAACAGGTATTCCGTTACGTTCTCTCGGTTTCCATCTGGTTTTTAAAGATTTTATCGCTCTTTCTACTTCTTTATTGAAATCGGGATCATTTCCGGTTACCAAAACATTTTCTATCCTGCCTTTGGTATTAACCATAATTTTTGCTTTCGAAGAGAGAATTCCTTTTTTCAAATTTATATCTTTTATCCGGTTTAAATCTATTTTGTCAGCGAGATCTTTTCGAAATTTCATCATCCCTCCTGGATATGGTGCAGATTTATCGTCTGCAGGATTATATTGATCTGTTGAATGATTTTCTGCAGGTTGTGCTTGGGTTTCCTGTGCCTGACAAAAAGCAAATTGTACTCCTAAGAGTAAAACGAATATTAAGATTTTTTTCATGTTTATAGTTTACAGTAAAAATAATACTTTTTTACAATCCGTTGAGATCCTGAGCAATAAGCCATCCTTCACTCCAACATGCCTGAAAATTAAATCCTCCCGTTACTGCATCAATGTTCAGTACTTCTCCGGCAATGTGAAAATTAGGAAGAAGTTTTGATGACATATTTTTGAAGTTAATTTCCTTTAAATCAACGCCTCCAGCGGTTACGAATTCGTCCTTGAAAGTAGATTTTCCTGTTACCTTCAGCTTTTTTCTGCAAAGATTTTCAAGGATTTTCTGCATTTCTTTACCTGAAATATTGGAGGTTTGTTTATTAAGATCAATTTGTGAAACTTCCAGTATTTTCTGCCAGAATCTGTTCGTAATTTCAAAGATTTTAGACTGCCCGATTGTCTTTTTCGGATTAGACAGTTTAAAGTTCTGGAAAATTTCCTCAGCTTCATCCATCGTTTTTGAAATAAAATTTACTTCGATTTCAAAATTATACTTTGATTTGGCCAGACTTATCGCCTCCCAGGCTGAAATTTTCAGAACCGCAGGCCCTGAAAGCCCCCAATGTGTAATCAGTAAAGGCCCGCTTTCCTCAGTTTTCAAAGCAGGGATTGAAATTTCTGCATTTTCAAAGCTGGTTCCTGCAAGATCTTTCAGTAATTCGTCTTTAATATTGAATGTAAAAAGGGATGGGACAAGATCTACAATTTTGTGCCCAAGGTTTTCAATGATTTTCAATGACTTTGGAGAACTTCCGGTCGTGTAGACAATGTAATCTGCCTGAAAATCACCTAAACTTGTTTTTACCAGATATTTTTCATCCTGTTTTTCAATTTCCTTAACGGAACATTTTGTTTTGACCTCTGCTTTTTTATTCTGAACTTCATTCAGCAAAGTATTGATAATGGTCTGCGAAGAATTGCTTTCAGGAAAAACACGGTTATCGTTCTCGATTTTTAAAGGGACATTGCGCTGGTCAAACCATTCCATTGTATCTCCCGGCTGAAATTTGGTAAAAACACTTAATAATTCCTTATTGCCTCTCGGATAGAATTGCACCAGCTCTCTCGGGTCAAAACAGGCATGGGTCACATTACAGCGCCCGCCTCCGGAAATTTTTACCTTCTGAAGGACATCCGAGTTCTGTTCCAGGATGGTAATTTTATATTTTTTTTCGTCAAGGTTTGATGCACAGAAAAAGCCTGCCGCACCGCCTCCGATAATGATGATCTGTTTCATGTATGGGTAATCCTATGCTGAAGATTATTTTTTCAAAAGTACAATTTTTATAAACCATCTTATTTGAGTAATTTTGAAGAATATAATTTAATCATACTAAAAACGACTTTTACATGATTTTTTACCATAAATTCGAAGTACGCTGGAGTGATCTTGATGCCAATAAGCACTTAGCCAATTCATCATATGTACAATACTGTGCCCAATCCAGAATGGCTTTCATGACCAAAGAAAAAATGGGGGTTACCCAGCTAAGCAGATGGGGAATAGGACCTGTAATTATGCACGAAAGATATTCTTTCTTCAAAGAGATCTATGCAGACCAGACAGTTATTGTAAGTCTGGAGATTGATGGATGTTCGGAAGATTCTTCTATCTACAGATTTGTACATAAGTTTTATACACCGGATGGAGTACATTGTGCTACTGCAGAAGCCACAGGAGTATGGATTGATATGATGCTGAGAAAAATGACGACACCGCCGGATGATGTAGTAGAAGCTATGAACAAATATAAAAGTCCTGAAACGGTAATGATGAGCAGGGAAGACTTCAAAAAGCTTCCTTTCCGTCCGGATAATATTGATCCGGCAGAATTTACAAAATAGTTCAAGGTTTAATGTTTTTAAAATGATTTTTAAATCATGAATACATTTTACATTGAACATTAATACAAAAAAATATGTTTGAAGATAAATCACAGGAACTGACCCCAATCTCCAAATTAGGCGAATTCGGGCTTATAAAGCACCTAACGGAACATTTTCCTCTATCCAACGAATCTTCGGAACTTGGAGTGGGAGATGATGCTGCAGTTATTAACCCCGGAAATAAAAAAGTGGTTTTAACCACAGATGTTCTGGCGGAGGGAGTTCATTTCAATCTGGGCTATGTTCCATTAAAGCATTTAGGATACAAAGCTGTTGTCGTGAACCTCAGCGATATTGCTGCAATGAATGCCGTTCCTACACAGATTCTCGTTTCTCTGGCTGTTTCCAACCGTTTCCCGGTAGAAGCTTTGGAAGAGATCTATTCCGGAATCCAGTCTGCATGTACAAGATATAAAGTGGACCTGATTGGTGGGGATACTACAAGCTCTAATGCCGGACTGGTTATGAGTATTACTGCCGTGGGAATTGAAAACGATGAAAATATTGTAAAAAGAAGCGGTGCAAAACCCAACGATCTTCTGGTAGTAAGCGGAGATCTTGGAGGTGCTTATATGGGGCTTCAGATTCTTGAAAGAGAACATTCTGTTTTCCTGGCGAATCCTAATATGCAGCCGGAAATGGAAGGCTACGATTATATTCTGGAAAGACAGCTTAAGCCCGAAGCAAGAACGGATGTAAAAGCTATCTTGGAAGAGCTGGATATCAAACCTACTTCAATGATTGACATTTCTGATGGTCTGGCTTCCGAAATCCTTCATCTTTCTGACCAGTCGAAAACAGGATTCAGGTTATATGAAGAAAAAATCCCGATGGACAGCCTTACGATTTCCACAGCTGATGAAATGAATCTTAATCCGGTAATGACAGCTTTAAGCGGAGGTGAAGATTATGAACTTCTGTTCACTATTTCGCCTAATGATTTTGATAAGATCAAAAACCATCCTGATTTTACGATTATTGGTCATGCTGTAGAAAATGAAGAAGGAAATTATATGGTAGCAAGAGGGTCTAATCAGTTGGTTCCCCTTACGGCACAAGGCTGGGATGCTTTTTTAGGCAATCAGCAAAATGGATAAAATTACAAAATATCAAATAAAGCTTTATTGGAGAAATCATAGGCAAATTTAAAGCAAGTATAAGATCTAGAATGGATGAACAGCTACTTATTATTTAACAAATGATAGAGCATCTCCTCAAAGAACAGTTAATTTGAAAAAATAAGATTTATGATTATTGAAGAGATTCTTAAAATTAAAAATCATCCGAATTGGTGTTGGATTATATAAAGGATTTGGAATAGGAGTTAGTAATTTAGAAGTTCCGAATGTTTCGGTAAGTAGTATTTTTACCTCTCAAAAATTAATCAAAAAATTAAAATAAAATGGGACATATATCTATTTGTTGCGATGCATTTGAAGGAAATGTATGATCTACAAATCGGGTGAATCTAAATTTATTATGTATGACACCAATTTCTCAAGCTACGACTCAATATATGATTAATTATATTAATAAAAAGCGTGCTAAATAATTAATAATGAACAAATTAATAATATTTTCCTTTTTATCAATACTAGGTTGTAATTATCAGAAATCAAATAAAAAGATTATTGGCTGGCATGATTTTGATGATTTGAGCAATCTAAAAATGAAAGGTGTTATATTTTACGTAAATAAAGATATAGGTAATGGCTATCATGGAAGAGGAGTTGTAAGAATTAATATACTAGAAACAAATATAACCTCTTACGATCCTTCAAAATATCAGGAAAACTATTATTGTAAAATAAAAGGAAAAGAAGCCGAAATATATGATAACAACCTTAGAGATATGAATGTAGGAGATACTATTCAGATTGATACAACGGTATCTTGGAAGAATTTAAAGAATGAAAAATTCGAATACTCCATATCGATCGGTGAGCCAGCCTTTTTTGAATATATTAAAGAAAATAAATTACAAAAGTTATAGTGTTAAATTTTATAACATAAGGTTTTACAGCCTCTTGATAATAAGAAATCAAAACCAAAACCATTGCAATTGCTGTGGTTTTGGTTTTGAATGAATGGAAGATCACATTAAAGAGTAATAAAGTTATCTATAGTTTTGATAATACCAATAGTCCCGGCGGAGATCAAATGTTCCTTTTAGATAATTATTTATACTATAGCGCCGGAGACCCTATGTTTATATATAGATTTAATCTTAATAATACATTAGATAAAATACAAGAAGCGGATAAATCTATTTATGGAGTTTATAAAAAGGCTGATAATAAAATTGAATTCATTTATTAATATTGCTTTTAGAGAATATATATGGCTTAATAAAAGAACCGTCACAATATTGTGGCGGTTCTTTTATTAAGATAGATTTTCTTTACATTTATAAAATAGAAAACTATTCAAGATTTACAACTAACTGTTACCGAAAGACAAAAGTATATTTATAATATCAAATTAATGCCTCCACCAGAAAAAAACATCCCCACCCACCACCTCACCTCCGAGCAGTTTCAGCTCACAACTCTTGAAACAGGACATCCTGAAAATTTTAATGATGTCCATCGTCATAATTTCTTTGAGATTATCTGGTTCAGTCATGTAAAAGAAGACAGTTATTTAGAACTGGATTTTGAAAGTCATTATCTCAAGAATAATCAGATCTGCATCATTGCGCCGGGACAGGTCTTCAATATGAAACTGAAGGGTGAAAAAGGCTATGTGCTTGCTGTGAGCAGGGAAATATTTAAAGAAGTCTGTGATATTGAAATGATTTTAACAGGAGGAACATGTCCTTTTTTATTGGATGTCCAAGGCAGGAAGGCTTGTAGTACATTAATATCGCTTATGGAAGAGGAGTATAATGGCGCATCAAGAATTGATTTATTAAAAGCATATTTGCAGGCGTTCTGCATTATAATCAAGGAGCAGATTAACCTGCAAAATACCTCAATTAATGACAGACAGCGCATCCAGAAGTTAATAGGTCTGATAGAAGAACATTATATTATCCAAAGAGAAACAAATTTTTATGCAGATCAGTTAAAAATAAGCACCCATCATCTTAACGATATTGTCCGTTTATCAAGAGGAACTACAGTAAAAAAAATGATTGCCCAGAGGCTTTTGCTTGAAGCAAAAAGAGAACTTAGCTTTGGTGCTTTAACGGTTAAAGAAATTGCTTTTAAGCTAGGTTTCAGTGATGCCTCCTATTTCTCCAGGTTTTTCAAAAAACATTCTGGCCGGAATCCTGATAATTTTAAAGTTGGAAAAGCCTAGTCCTCAGAAAGTTCTTTTAAATAAGTTTTAAAACAGAGAATACTTTAAAAAACGTCAAATACAATCCTCAGTTTGTGCTAGTCTTCCTTCAGTTCCTATATTGAAAAGTAATATTTTTTAGAAGAATTTTGCAGACAGAAAAACGATCCTTCAGATTGTTTAATGATTTACCTGTTTTATGAAAAATTTAAGCATTGTAGTGTTTATTCTGGCGCTGCTCAACACCCTTGAATCACTAAGTATAGACCTTTATCTGCCTGCTTTTCCAAGTATGGCTCAGATTTTCCGGACTGATATCGGGCATATCCAGATCTCAATTTCAGTATTTTTTGCCGGATTTGCATTCGGGCAGCTGCTTTGGGGCCCGTTATCGGACAGAACAGGGCGAAAACCAATGTTATATTGCGGGCTTTTGCTTTTTATTATAGGTGCCACCGCGATATTTTTCACAGAAAATATTTATGTATTGTGGGCAATGCGTTTTCTTCAGGCATTTGGAGGAAGTGCTGGTATTGTCATCGGGCGTGCTATAGTGATTGACCTTTATGACAGACAGAAATCTGTAGCCATTTTCTCACAACAGTCACAGATAAGCGGGATTGCTCCAATTGTTGCTCCGCTGCTGGGAAGTGTATTTCTTAAATTCTGGGGCTGGAACAGTTCATTTGCTTTCTTGACCATTCTGGGGATTATTACTTTGTTCATGGTATACAAATACGTTCCCGAAACTCATTCAAAACTTATACTTCCTGATCACAAAGAAGATGAAAAAGGATTAAAAGACCATCTGAAAACAATTCTTTCCAACAAAGAATTCATCAACAGTACCATGATAGGGAGCATTGCCTTTGCCTCCCTGATCATTTATATTTCTAATGCACCATTTTTATTTATGAAGCTTCATGGATTCTCAAGCGGAGTTTTCAGCCTGATATTTGGATTTAATTCATTAGCACTAATAACAGCGGCATATCTTACTCCTAAATTAATAAAGAGGATAAGTGACACTAAACTTTTATTGGCAGCTACTGTTTTGTTGTTAACCGTATGTAGTCTTCATATTCTGATAGCTGCTTCAGATTTTTCCGTTGCTCTGGAAATTATAATGCTGTATTTGTCATTGCTGGCAATAGGAATCTTGTTTCCAATTACTTCTGCCCATGCATTGTCTCCTTTTAAAGAAGGACGTGGAACAGCAGCTGCAGTGATGGGATTTATGCAGCTGATGGTAACGTTTTTACTTTCAGGTCTGGCGGGATTCTTAGAAGCAGATTCTATAATACCGATGGTTTCTATGCGTGCAGGTATTGCATTATTTGCGGTCTGGTTTGCATACCGTTCATTTAAAAATAAAAAGATTCCCGTATAGTTTTAATTTATAGCCGATGTTTACAAAATATGACCTGTTTTTTAGATCTTATTTTAATCAAATTGCAATATTTTTGTTGAGAACTATAATGAATTAGAGCTTTAAAGAACGAGAATAATGCTTTATGAGATAGGAATATTATATTTAAACATTAATGAATAGAAACAAACGAAAACAAAATAATGAAGGTAATATTAAAATAGAAATTTTGGTGTTGCTGGCTTTAATTATCATTTTTTATAATAAGGATAGTGAAATAATGAATTTCACAATTCTTGCTAAAATGCTTATTTATTGTGCTGTAGTTGCAATTTATTTTTTAGTTGATTTTGTTTTTTTAAAGAGAAAAGGAGATGTTATTGATAATGTAGTAAGAGGAAGTTGTGTGTTTTTTGTTTTAATGTACTTTTTCAGTATCTATATAGTAGAAAATTCGAAAAGTAACAAATCAGCCTATATGGAAGCCAATATTGAATCATATATGGGTGGGCGATCGAATTTAATATTTTTTAAGTTTAAAGGTAAAGAATACAGTATGAAGTTTTTTAATAAAGAAGGTATTTCTAGAGAGGATATGGTAAATAAGTATAATATAATGGTAGAGTATAGACCTTCAGTTTTAAATACATTTGTTATTGTTGAGAGTACTTTAAAGAGAAAAGAAAAACTTTCCCAATAGCCTTTATTTCTTTTGCAAAGAAAAACTTACTCATTTTATTTTTGATAAGCTATTTCAAAAATTAGGAATAAAAAATCGGAAGGTCTAACTTCCGATAAATATTAAAAAGGTTCTTCCTCACAAATAGATGGAGGGATGCATCCAATAGGACCTCCGGTTCCAGGACCTCCACCGACGGCAATACATGTTCCCGGATTTCCGTCATCAGCCATTTCACAAGCCTTTCCGAATGTACATTCGCAGTCTGTCCAGCAATATGCAGAATCACCATTCATGTGGCAGCCACCCGGTCCGCTGCCAAGAATCGTTGACAGATCTTTTCTCAAAAGTTTTTTCATTTTTCCCATACTAAATTGATTGTTAAATGTTAATAGTTTGATATTTAAGTAAATATAATAAAAAAACAGATTCATTTCAACAGCAAGAGAAATATGTTGAATAATTTTGAGTATGAAAAAATGAAAAAAATAACACATCCGCTTAGTCAGATCAATCGAAGATTGATTATCTCTTTGCATCCTTAAAATCAAAGATATCCAACTTAAACTTTGCGTTAAAAATTTCTGCACAAAAAATAAACCGCTGTTCTCACAACGGTTTAATTATTTATTTACTGAAATTCATCTGTAACGGAAGACTGACTACAGAAAGAACCGGTTTCCCGTTCGATTCCGCAGGCTTCCATTTACCTTTATCCTTAATTCTGTAAAAAGCAGCTTCTATAAATGTATTAACAGCCTCATTGTTACCTTTTACCTTCACATTATATGCATTTCCTTTTGAATCCAGAGTAAAACTTAATGTAATTTTATAAGGATTGACAGCGAAGTTCAAAAAAGAAAGATCAACAGCATCATTTAAAAGCTTTTGGAATGAAGCTTTTCCCGTTGCATATTCAGCTTCTTTAGTAATCTTCGGTGTCGTAGCAGAAGGTACATCAGTTATCATTTTCTTTTCTTCTTCAGAGATCTTTTCTAATGCATTTTGATAGGCTGATATTTTCTCTTCAGTAAGAAGCCATTCCTGCTTAGTTCTTTCATCATTAGGCTTCGGATATTTCCTGTATAAAGATTTTATTTTTCTTTCATACTTCGAGTCTGCTTTTTGAAATTCAGATACCTGGGCATTGCTGAAGGCAAAAAGCAAAATAAATACTAATGCTGAAAGTCTTTTCATCAATGTTAGGCTTTTACGATATTAATGATCACTTCAGTAGCTTTTTCCATACTTTCCAGAGCAACATATTCATAAGGTCCGTGGAAGTTCATTCCTCCTGCAAAAATATTAGGGCAAGGCAGTCCCATATAGGATAGCTGTGCACCGTCCGTTCCTCCTCTGATTGCTTTGATCTTAGGTTCAATATCAGCTTCTTTCATCGCTTTTGCAGCAAGATCTATGATGTGCATTTTTCCTTCAAACTGCTGTTTCATGTTACGGTACTGCTCTTTAATTTCAATCTCAGCCGTTCCTTCACCATGTTTTTGGTTGAATTCAGCTACTTTTTCTTCCATGAATTTTTTTCTGGCTTCATATTTTTCCTCATCATGATCACGGATGATATATTGAAGTTTTGCCTCAGAAATATCAGCTGTAACATCCATTAAGTGATAAAATCCGTCAAAACCTTTAGTCGTAGCCGGAGTTTCGTTTGCAGGAAGCAACTGGATAAATTCAGCCGCTAAAAGGCTTGCATTGATCATCTTTCCATAAGCATAGCCCGGGTGAACGCTCAGTCCATGAATTTTTACGACAGCTCCTGCTGCATTAAAGTTTTCATATTCCAGTTCTCCCACTTCACTGCCGTCCATTGTATAGGCCCATTCTGCACCGAATTTAGCCACATCAAATTTATGAGCTCCTCTTCCGATCTCCTCATCTGGTGTAAAACCTACTGCAATTCTTCCGTGCTTAATTTCCGGGTGGGCGATAAGATATTCTGCTGCCGTTACAATCTCTGCACATCCTGCTTTATCATCAGCTCCAAGAAGCGTATTTCCGTCAGTTGTGATCAGTGTTTGTCCGATATATTTTTTTAAGCTTTCAAATTTTGAAGAAGATAAGGTGAACCCTGTTGTCTGGTTCAGAAGAAGATCACTTCCGTCATAGTTTTCCCAAACCTGCGGTTTCACATTTTCGCCACTGAAATCAGGTGAAGTATCATAATGAGAGATAAAACCAATGGTGGGTCTGTCATCATTCTCTAAATTCGAAGGAACATAACCCATAATATAACCATTATCATCAATAGAAACATTCTCCAGGCCTATTGTCTTCAGTTCTTCTGTAATATACTTGGCGATATCCCATTGTCTTGGAGTAGAAGGTGTGGTTTCACTTTCTGCATCACTGGTTGAATATATTTTTACATAAGCGAGAAAACGGTTCAGTAATTTCTCTTTCCACATCTGGTTGAATTCTATTGCGCTCATTAATTTTAAATTTCAACAAATATACAATGTAAATTTTTCAAATTTAAACTTTGAGAGGAGTAAATTAGATTCACTTATATAATCGGAGATCTCGATTTCGCTAATCAAATAAAATGTTATAACTTGCATCAATTATGATGTCCAAACGTTGCAAATATGCTTTGAAAGCAATGGTCAGATTGGCGA
The DNA here is from genome assembly GCF_050496705.1 of Chryseobacterium sp. MIQD13. Taxonomy (NCBI): domain Bacteria; kingdom Pseudomonadati; phylum Bacteroidota; class Flavobacteriia; order Flavobacteriales; family Weeksellaceae; genus Chryseobacterium; species Chryseobacterium sp. MIQD13. The sequence goes on along the minus strand of NZ_JBNWAF010000002.1, from coordinate 679,158 downwards.
GAAACTACAACCAGGGATTTCTGCCAACTTCCGTTATTGCAAATGATGAGAACATTCCCAAAAAATTTCTGGAACAGATTCTTCTCGAACTTAAAAGAGCTAGACTTGTGAACAGTAAGCAGGGGACTGCCGGCGGCTATTATCTCCTTAAATCACCGGATGAGGTTTCCTTAGCTGATATTTACCGTCTTTTCGAAGGTCCGATTGCTTTGACGCCCTGTGTTTCTTTGAATTTTTATGAAGCTTGTGATGATTGTGTCGACGAAGCTACATGTTATCTCAGAAATGAACTGATTATTGTAAGAGAAAAAACCCGGAAAAGTATGATGGAAGCTACACTTACATCCTTCATTAAAAAAGGATAAAAAATTTTTTATTCTTAAATTCTACTAATTTGGTAGAATTAATAGAATTTATATATATTTGCAGCAGTTAATTTCAATTCAAAATGGAAAATACGCTGAAAATAGAATTCAATAAATTACTTGAAAGCAGCTCTGAAGGTGCTTTAAATGCAGATTTTTTACAGATTCTGGCAGAAAAATTTCCGGGAGAAGTTATATTTTCCACCAGCTTCAGCTATGAAGATCAGGTGGTGAATCATCTGGTAAAAAACCTTGACATTGATATTTTCACCCTTGATACAGGAAGGCTTTTTGAACAGACCTATGAAACCTGGACCTCATCCAGAGCTTTTTTCAAAAAGAATATCAAGGCATATTATCCGGACCCCGAAGCCTTGCAGGAGTTTGTTTCGGAAAACGGACCGGATTCCTTTTACCAGTCTGTAGAAAAAAGAAAAGCTTGCTGCAATATCAGGAAAGTGCAGCCTTTGAAAAAAGCACTTCATGGATATAAAGTCTGGATAACAGGATTACGTTCAGAACACTCTGCAGGCAGAGGGCAGATGCCACAGCTGGAATGGGACCCGGATCATCAGATCATTAAATTTCACCCCATTCTTCATTGGACTACCCAACAGGTTGCAGATTATGTTCAAACCCATCAGCTGCCCTACAATTACCTTCACAAAAAAGGATTTGTAAGCATCGGATGCGAACCTTGCACAAGAGCCATTAAAGAAGGGGAAGATTTCAGAGCCGGCCGCTGGTGGTGGGAAGATGCAGATAAAAAAGAATGCGGCTTACATGTTCATCAATAAAAAAAATACTATGTCATTATATAAGTTAAACTATTTAGATCAGTTAGAATCCGAATCCATTTACATTCTTAGGGAGGTTGCGGGACAGTTTGAGCGTCCGGCTTTACTGTTCAGCGGAGGGAAAGACAGCATTGTACTCGCTCACCTGGCTGCAAAAGCATTTCCTCATGGAAAAATTCCTTTCACATTTGTTCATGTGGACACGGGGCATAACTTTCCGGAAGTTTTAAACTTCAGAGATCAGCTTGCATCAGAACTGAATGTAAATCTGGTTGTACGGAAAGTGGAAGACACCATTCAAAAAAGAAAGCTTACGGAACCTAAAGGAAAATTTCCAAGCCGTAACTGGCTGCAAACCTTTACTTTACTTGATGTAATAGAAGAATTTGAGTTTGATGCTTGCATTGGAGGAGCAAGGAGAGATGAAGAAAAGGCCCGCGCAAAAGAAAGAATATTTTCTGTAAGAGATGAATTCGGGCAATGGGATCCTAAACTTCAGCGTCCCGAGCTTTGGAACATTTTCAATGGAAAAATCCACAAAGGCGAAAACGTAAGGGTTTTCCCGATAAGTAACTGGACCGAGCTTGATGTCTGGAACTATATCCGAAGAGAAAATATAGACCTGCCATCCATTTATTTTTCGCATGAAAGAGAAGTGGTAGAACTTAACGGACAGTGGATTGCCAATTCTGAATTTGCCGTACTAGAAGAAAGTGACACCATAACAACAAAACGGATTCGTTACCGTACAGTTGGAGATATGACCTGCACTGCCGCCGTAGAATCTGAAGCAGCTACTATTGACCGGGTAATCGAAGAAATCGTAGCCACCAGAATATCAGAAAGAGGAGAAACCAGAATTGATGATCGCGTTACTGAAGCGGCAATGGAAGACCGGAAAAAAGGAGGCTATTTTTAATAGATAATGAGCAATGAGTAGTAAGCAATAAATGTAAAAAACAGCTGATGCTCACCATTTATCATTCATAACTTATCATTTATCACTAAAAAAACATGGACATATTAAGATTAATAACAGCAGGAAGCGTAGATGACGGTAAAAGCACCCTCATTGGAAGACTGCTTTACGATAGCAAGAGTATTTTGCAGGATCAGCTGGAGGTACTTGAAAAACATTCCAAAAACAAAAATGAGGATGGTGTGGATCTGGCTCTATTAACAGACGGACTCCGTGCTGAAAGAGAACAGGGAATTACCATTGACGTTGCTTACCGGTACTTTTCTACTGCAAAAAGAAAATTCATCATTGCAGATGCTCCGGGGCACGTTCAGTACACCCGGAATATGATTACAGGAGCCTCAAACTCAGACCTGATGATCATTCTTATTGATGCTCGTAAAGGAGTCATTGAGCAAACCAGAAGACATTCCATTATCGCCTCATTACTGAAGTTGAAAAAAGTAGCCGTTGCAATCAACAAAATGGACATGGTAGATTATTCGGAGGATGTTTTTGAAACTATAAAAGCAGATTATTCTAAAATTGCCGAAGGTCTTGGTTTAAATGATGTCACTTACTTCCCGATTTCTGCTCTGAAAGGAGATAATATCGTTTCCTTATCGTCTGTTACAGATTGGTATAAAGGAAGCTCCCTTCTTGAATATCTGGAAGAAGTACAGCTTGGTCAGGAGCAGAATAGTGGCGGCCGCTTTCAGGTACAGTACGTCATTCGCCCGCAAACCGAAGAATTACATGATTACCGTGGTTATGCAGGACAAATCGTAAGCGGAAACTTTCAGAAAGGCAATAAAATAGCGATACTTCCGGCCGGTATCATCACAGAAATTACATCAATAGAAGTTAATGGCGCTGAAGTTCAGGAAGCTTTTGAAGGACAGCCTGTTGTCATTCAGGTTAAAGATGATATAGATATCAGCAGGGGAGATTTCTTTACCTCAGCAGAAGAGCTTCCGAATGTTGAAAAAGAAATAGAAGTACTCTTATGCTGGCTCGATCATAAAGGTCTTCAGCCGGGCAATAAATATGTGCTGCAACACCATAGTAGGCAGTTGAAAGCAGTCGTAAAACAGGTAGATTACAAGATCAATGTCAATACATTGGAACAGGAAGTTGCAGATGAAGGGATAAAACTCAATGAAATTGCCAAAGTAACGATCCGTACGGCACAGCCTTTAGTTTTTGATGATTTTGTAAGCAATAAAAAAACGGGATCGGCTATTTTGGTCGATGAAACGTCCAATGCTACCGTGGCAGCTTGTATAATTCAGTAGAAATGAAAGTATCTGAGCTTTTTATTAATAAGATCCTTGTAAAAAAGCACCACAATCCTGGTGGCTTCTTTGATAAAACCAAGATGAAAGCCTTTGTCAGAAAGCTATATAATATCCTGTTTCTTTCACAGCCTGTAAATACAGCGAATCAACTTCAAGATGATTTTAAAGCATTGGATGAGCTTCTTTTGGATCTGATTAAAAGTACTACACAGGATGAGGTTTTTGCTAAAAAGCAGGCTGATGATTTCTTTCTTGCACTGCCGGATATTTATAATAAGTTGATTCTGGACGCTGAATCTATTCTGGAATTTGATCCTGCAACAGAATCTTTGGAAGAGATACTTCTCTCATATCCCGGCTTTTTTGCAACCTATGTCTACAGGATTTCCCATCAGCTTTGGATTCAGAAAATAAAAACACTGCCGCGTGTCATCTCAGAATATGCGCACAGCAGGACAGGAATAGACATTCATCCGGGAGCAGTTATTGGAGAGCATTTCTTTATTGACCACGGAACAGGAATCGTGATCGGAGAGACAACAGTTATCGGGAATCATGTGAAACTATATCAGGGAGTAACACTGGGAGCCTTGAATGTTTCAAAAGATAAAGCCAATGAGAAAAGGCATCCCAATATTGAAGATCATGTGATTATTTACTCAGGGGCTACCATTTTGGGAGGAGAAACAACCATCGGAAGAGACAGTATTATTGGAGGAAATGTGTGGATCACACAGAACGTACCTTCCAATTCTCTGGTTTACAACAAAAGTGAAATAAAAATAAAAGACAACGGACCCCTTCCTGAATCTTTAACATTTGTGATATAAAAATAAAAAACAACATAAAATTGAATCGGTATGAAGTTCCAGAACACATTAGAAACTATCGGAAATACTCCGGTCGTAAAAATTAATCAACTTTTCGGTACAGATCACAACGTCTGGATCAAACTTGAGAAAGCCAATCCCGGAGGAAGCATCAAAGACAGAATTGCTTTATCCATGATTGAAGATGCAGAAGCTAAAGGTCTTTTAAATAAAGACAGCGTTATTATAGAACCCACAAGCGGAAATACAGGAATTGGACTTGCTTTGGTAGCCGCCGTAAAAAACTATAAGCTGATTCTCGTGATGCCGGAAAGTATGAGTCTGGAACGCCGTAAAATTATGGAATCATACGGAGCAGAATTCGTTCTGACTCCCAGAGAAAAAGGTATGAAAGGAGCCATTGAAAAAGCCGAAGAGCTTGCAAAAGAAACTCCCAATTCATGGATACCGAGACAGTTTGATAATCCGGCCAATGTAAAAATTCACATTGAAACCACAGCACAGGAAATCCTGAAAGACTTTCCGGAAGGAATTGATTATCTGATCACAGGAGTAGGAACCGGAGGCCATATCACAGGAATTTCCCAGGTTCTTAAGCAGAAACTTCCCAATATCAAAGTAATTGCCGTTGAGCCTGAATTATCTCCCGTACTCAGTGGAGGTTCCCCAGCTCCACATCCATTACAGGGATTGGGGGCAGGATTTGTCCCTTCCATTCTGGACACTGCTGTTTTGGATGAAATTGTTCAGATTAATAAAGACGAAGCTTTTGAATACACAAAAAATGCCGCTAAAAAAGAAGGTCTTTTTGTAGGAATTTCTACAGGAGCTGCTTTAGCTGCAGTAGCAAAAAAACGATCTGAAATTCCTGCAGGCTCTACCATTTTAACGGTAAACTATGATACCGGTGAAAGATATCTGTCCATTGAAGGACTTTTCTAGACACCTCTAATAAAAAGATTAAAAATGAAACAAAATAGCAATTCGCCACAGGTTTTTCTTGTTGGCGCAGGACCCGGCGACCCTGATCTGATCACTGTGAAAGCTGTAAAAGCCATTGCTGCAGCCGATGTTATCCTGTGCGACCGCTTGGTAAGTCCTGAAATAATAAACCGCTACGCCAATAAAAATACTGAGATTATTTATGTAGGAAAAGAATGCAGTAAAAATGCTTCTACACCACAATCCCGGATCAATACATTAATTATAGACTATGCTTCTCAGGGTAAAACGGTGGTAAGGCTTAAAGGTGGGGATATATCCTTTTTTTCCAATGTTCTGGACGAGCTGAAAGCACTTAAACAGCATCATATTCCATTTGAAATTGTACCGGGAATTACAGCAGCTTCAGGAGCGGCTGCATATGCCGGAATACCCTTGACAGCAAGAGGTTATGCTACATCCGTACGTTTTCTTACCTATTATAAAACAGAAATCCTAAGCAATGAATACTGGAAAGAGCTGGGAACGTCTGATGATACCTTAGTTTTTTATATGTCCAAGGGCAACCTGAACGGATTGGTTGATCAGTTTTTGGCATTCGGAAAGACGGATAACAAAAAGATTGCTGTCATAGAACAGGCTACTACTCCTTATCAAAAAGTACATACCTCTTCTCTGGAAGACTTTCATAAAAACTTTGGAAATAAAGACTTCGTATCCCCATCGTTGGTGGTTATTGGCAAAGTAGTGAATCTGCATGAAGAATTTTCCTGGCGTGAAACCTCTCTACAGGACGGAGTTTACTTTAAATCTGTAACTAACGGAACCTTAGTGTCAAACAATCAAAATATACTCGAATATGCTGTCTGAAACCAAATTAAATGCCCTCAAAGAAATATCCGGCAGCTTCTCAAGAGACGAAGCAGTCTGGGCCAGTGGTTTTCTTGCAGGTCTTGCAGGATCAGCCGTTGCAGCAAAAGAAGCTGTTCCTCTTGCCATTAATACTGAGACTCTTTCTGCAAAAAAACTGACTCTTGCTTACGGTACTGAAACCGGAAACAGTAAAAAACTGGCAGTAGAGCTTGCCGGAATCATAAAGAAAAAAGGGATTCAGGTAAAACTGGCAGACCTTTCCCAATATAAACCTAAAGATCTTACTAAAGAAGAATATTTCTTTGTAATCATCAGCACGCAGGGAGAAGGAGAACCTCCAGTTCTTGCCAGGAAATTTTACGATTATCTTCATGAAAATGATCCCGATCTCAATAATCTGAAGTTTGGGGTTCTTGCACTAGGTGATACCAGTTATCCATTATTCTGCAAAACAGGGGAAGATGTAGATTCCCGTCTCGAAGTACTGGGTGGCCAACGAATTATTCCTTTAAAAAAATGTGATGTAGATTATGAGCAGGACTCACACAGCTGGGCAGAACATATTCAGAATGTGGTTCATAAAACAGCTGAAAGCAGTCAGAAAAATAGTACAGCACCGAAAGTTTCAACAGGAAGAAAAAAATACCAGGGAAAAATTTCAGCAATTATCAATCTGAATGATATTGAATCTGACAAAGAAACTTATCATATTGAAATTGAAACGGAAGAACCTTTAATTTACAGTTCTGGGGATGCATTGGGCGTTATTGCTTTCAATCCCAAACATGAAGTGGATGAGATTATCAGCCTTACCGGAACTGATCCTCACAAACAGATAACGACTACAAAAATTACTGCCGGGGCAGAAGAACTTTTATATAAACATCTTAACATCAGCTATCTGCTTAAAAATACAGTGGCTCAGTATGCACAGATCACCGGGCATCATATCCCCGAAGTAAGATTAAGTCTTCTTGATCTGCTGCGTATTTATCCGGTGAAAAATGCAGAAGAGTTTGAGCAGGTTCTTACAATTCTGACAGGTCAGTCACCCCGTCTATATTCCATTTCTTCATCGCTTGAAGCTCACGGAGATACTGAAATTCATATTACCGTCGCGAAATCCGAGTTTTTCATCAATGATAAAAAGCAAAATGGATTATGCAGCAGTTTCCTCGCCGAATTTAAGGAAGGAGAAAACCTTGAATTTTATATCCAGGAAGCCAAACATTTCAGGCTTCCGGAGCAGAATAAAGATATCATCATGATCGGGCCGGGAACTGGTATTGCTCCTTTCAGGTCTTTTCTGTACGAAAGAGATGCTGTTGGGGCAGAAGGTAGAAACTGGCTCTTTTTCGGGGACAGGAACTTTGTTTCGGATTTCCTTTATCAGGCAGAGCTTCAGGACTTCCTTAAAACCGGAACCATAACCCATCTCGATCTTGCTTTTTCCAGAGACACCCCTGAAAAAATATATGTTCAGCACAGGCTGGAGCAGAAAGCGCAGGAAGTATACCATTGGCTGGAAGGCGGAGCATCGCTTTACGTATGCGGAACAAAAGATCCCATGAGTAAAGATGTTGAAAAAACAATTCTGAATATCATTCAGGATAAGGGAAAGCACAGCCCGGAAGAAGCTCAGGCTTATCTTGAAGACTTAGAACTCAGCGGCAGATATGTAAAAGACGTGTATTAAATCATAAATGGATAAAATATGACAGATAAGAATAACCTTTCACCTGTTGAAAGGATCAAAACCGGCAGTAACGGACTCAGAGGGACTTTAAAGGAAAGCCTTCTGGATGATTTTACCGGAGCGATCAGAGAAGATGACCAAACCCTCATTAAATTTCATGGAATGTACCAGCAGGACGACAGGGACAGACGTGAGGACAGAATAAGAAAAAAACTGGAATGGCTGTACTCTTATATGATCCGTCTCAGGCTTCCGGGAGGTTTTTTAACTCCTGAACAATGGGTTGGACTTAATGAAATTGCAGGAAAACACTCTACAGGAGTCATTAAAATAACCACACGCCAGACCATTCAGCTACATGGGATCTTAAAATCTCATGTGAAACCCACTATCCAGAGTTTCAATCTGCAGCATCTGGATTCTATTGCAGCCTGTGGCGATGTAAACCGGAATGTGACCTGTACTTCAAACCCTTCCGAGTCACCTTTGCATCAGGAAGCCTATGAATTGGCAGGAAAAATAAGTGAAATGTGTCTGCCGAAAACACAGTCCTATTATGATTTATGGATTGATGATGAAAAGGTAATCGACAGAAAAGCAGAGGAAGATCCTTTGTATCAGGACAGGTATCTTCCTAGAAAACTGAAAATCGGAATTGCAGTTCCTCCAAATAATGATGTAGACGTCTTTATCAATGATATAGCCTTGATTGCGATCATTGAAAATAATAAAATTATCGGCTACAATATTGCTGCAGGAGGAGGTTTAGGCGCCACCCATGGAAATGAAGCAACTTATGCCCGTCTGGCATCTCTTTTAGGCTTTGTAGATACAGAAGAGAAAGCATTGAAAGCGGTGTATGAAATTATTACCGTGCAACGCGATTTCGGAAACAGAAGTGAAAGGAAACTGTCAAGGTTAAAATATACGATAGACAAACTGGGTATTGAGGGCTATAGAGCTGAGGTAGAAAAAAGATGCGGTTTCAATTTTGAGCCTGCCAGAGAATTTAAATTTGAGCAGAGAAAAGACCGTTACGGATGGGTACAGAATCATGAAGGAAAGTGGTTTTATACCTTATTTGTAGAACATGGAAGAGTTCTTGATACAGAAGTATATCCTTTAAAATCAGGTCTTTTAAAGATTGCCCGGACCGGGAAAGTCAATTTCCGTTTTACCTGTAATCAAAACCTTATCCTGTCTGATATTCTGGAAAAAGATAAACCTGAAATTGAAGCCCTGCTTAAAGAATCAGGAATTTCCACATATACCGATGAATCCAGTGCAATACGTAAAAACTCTGTAGCCTGTGTAGCTCTGAATACCTGTTCATTAGCTTTGGCAGAAGCTCAGCGTTATCTGCCGTCTCTCGTTACAAAAATAGAACCTGTTCTTGAGAAATACGGTCTTCAGAATGAGGATATTACCATAAGAATGACAGGCTGTCCCAATGGCTGCGGAAGATCTCCTAATGCAGAAATTGGATTTGTCGGTACAGCTTATGGCAAATATAATCTTCATATCGGGGGCGACAGATTGGGAATGCGCCTGAATACAAAATTCAAAGAAAACATCGGGGAAGAAGAGATTATAGAAACCCTTGATGAGCTTTTCGGGATCTATTCGGAACAGAGAAATCCGGAAGAAACGTTTGGTGACTTCTCTTACCGTTATTTACAAACCATAAAATAAAAAATATGATCAACTTTCTTTACAGGCAGAAAAAAGTCAGGAGACATTACCATGATCTTTTAGGAAGACGAATGTGTATGTGCTGTTCATTCATTGACAACGCATAAATCATTTTTCAACCCTAAATTTTTATACAAGTGAAATCCATACACCACAAATATTTTAGATATTCTATATTCTTATCCGCACTTTTCTTAACGAGCCTTTTTCACGCCCAGCAGCTAATTGAAGTAAGCGGAACCATTCAGCATACAGAAACCCGGAAAGGAATAGCCGGAGTACAGATACAGGCTGAGAAAACACAGGATACAGCAATTACTGATCAGGAGGGAAATTTTAAACTGAGAACAAGAGTGAAAATACCATTCAGGATTGTAATCACTAAAGAAGGATTCGCAGGACAAACAGCCGAAATACTTTCTCTTTCCAATAAAATTGCCATAGAATTAAACCCCCAGAACACCATTATTAACGAAGTCGTTATTTCAGCTTCCCGTGTTCCTGAGAAAATCCTGAAATCACCGATTGCGATTGAAAAGATTGATATAAAAGCCATTCGGGAAAGCCCCGCCGCCTCATTTTATGAAACGCTGGAAAATGTAAAAGGGCTACAATTATTAACCTCTAGTCTTACTTTGAAAGTTCCCAATTCAAGGGGATTCAATTCTCCGAATAACTTCCGTTTTATGCAGCTGGTAGACGGAGTTGATGTGCAGTCTGCCACACTCGGAGTGCCGCTGGGAAATGCAATAGGCCCCACAGAGCTTGATATTCAGTCCATGGAAATTACTCCCGGAGCCGCATCTGCTTTGTATGGAATGAATGCGGTTAACGGGCTCGCCAGTCTTCAGACAAAAGATCCGTTTACTTCAGAAGGAGTAAGTCTCTATTTCAGAGGAGGAGTCAATCATGTAGATAATATCAGTCACAAAACGGCTGCTTTGGGGGAAAGCGCATTTAGAATTGCAAAAGTTCTGAATAAAAACTTTGCAGTAAAGATCAATGCCTCTTATTTCAGCGGTATCGACTGGATTTCTGATAACCGGACAGACCAGAATCCCAACTCATTAATTACCGCGAACCCAAACTTTTCCCTGACCAACAATCCCGCCGAAGACCTCTGGAATAAGTATGGGGACGAAAGGAATAATCGGACCACAGTGAAAGTCAATTATAATGGAAAACCGACCACGTTTAATGTTTCGAGGACAGGTTATTATGAAAAAGATCTGGTAAGCCCGGAAGTGAAAAATGTGAAATTTGATGCCGGATTGTATTACCGTTTCGGAGATCAGTGGAGAACATCTTACGTTTACCGTTACGGTTTGCTGGACGGTACTTTCCAAAGAGGGAACAAGATCCGTCTGCAAAACGCCACAGTTCAGAATCATAAAGTGGAACTTACAGGTAAAGATTTGACATTCAGAGCCTATATGTCGATTGAGAACACCGGAGATTCTTATAACCTGAAGCCCTTGGCAGATAACCTTGATCTTACCAACCTCTCGAACAATAACTGGAAAAATATTTTTCAGACCGTTTTGCAGGACAGGCTTAATTCAGGAGTAAATCTGAATGATGCTTTTATTTTTGCCAGACAGGAAGCGGATAAAAACAGAGTAATTCCCGGAACTGCTGCCTTTGAACAGTTAAAAAATACAATCATAGGAATTAATAACTGGGATTCTGCCAATTCCGGAATTGCCGGAGCACCTGCTACCGGAGGAGCAAAGCTTGAGCAGAAATCCCGCTTTTATCAGGGAGAAATCACCTATGATTTCAGCCGGTTTATAAAAGTATTCAGCCTTCTGGCCGGAGCAGACTATCGTCTTTACAGCATTACTCCGGACGGAAACAACTTTGTTGATTTTGAAAGACCAGTCAGTGAAAGAAATATTCCTCTGTCTGACGGAACTTTCGGTAAAAATGTGATTTACCAGAAATATGGAGCATTTGCCCAGATTACCAAGCTTTTTTTCAATGATAAACTGAAAGTAAATCTGGCATTACGTGTCGACAGAAATCCAGAATTTGAAACAAAGTTCAATCCGAGAATAAGTCTTGTTTACTCTCCTGTCAATCAACATAATTTTAGAGTTTCTTTTCAAAACGGGTATCGCTTTCCTTCCTTGTTTGAAGCATTGTCATTCGTCAATAACGGAAATGTGAGGAGAGTGGGAGGGCTTCCACAGGCCAATGAAGGACTGGGGTATCTTGAAAATTCTTATACACTGGCTTCTATCGATCAGTTTATCGGAGCAGTCAATAAAGATGTGGACGGAGGGCTGAACCAGAATCAGGCAGCACTGAAGAACAGAAACCTTTTAACTGCTGCCAATCTCCCGAAGTTACAGCCTGAAAAGGTAAATTCTTTTGAAATAGGATATAAATCAGCCTTATTGAACAGCAAACTGGTCATCGACTGGGACTTTTACTATAATGTTTATGAAGGATTTCTGGGACAGGTAGAAGTTGCTGTACCTAAAAATGAAAGTATAGGAAGTGACAATTCTGTTTTGGCTATGCTCGACAGAAGCAAACAGGACAGATACAGAGTTTATACAAATAGCAACAGCAAATATAAGAGCTTTGGAACCTCTCTGGGAATTCGCTATAACCTGGTTAAAAACTATAATATCAATGCTAATGTATCGTATAACGATCTTCTGACAACGAATACTTCAGATCTCTTTATTACAGCTTTCAATATACCAAAGTGGGCGATCAATATAAGTGTCGGAAACAGAGAAATTATTAAGAATATAGGGTTTACGGTAACAGCAAGATGGCAGGACAGTTTCCTGTGGGAAAGCCCGCTAGCTTCCGGAAATATTCCTGCTTATTACACTATTGATGCACAGGCAACGTGGAGGCTTCCGGAAATAAAGGCAAGTGTCAAAGTTGGAGCAACGAATCTTCTTAACCGCCGGTATCTTCAATATGCTGCCGGACCTGAAATAGGAGGCCTGTATTATTTGGCATTTACTTATGATTTAAAACTTTAATAAAATGAGTAACTACTTGTACCCCATATTCTTAAAGCTTGAGGAATTATCACTGCTTATCATTGGTGGCGGAAATATTGCTTTGGAAAAACTGGAATCGGTTCTGGCCAATTCTCCTAAAGCACGTATTAAGCTGGTAGCAAAGGAGATCAGTGATCAGATCAGGATATTAAAGCAGGATTATCCCAACCTTACCCTGCATGAAAGGTCTTACACAGATAATGATTTTAACAGTGCCGATCTTGCTATTGTAGCAGTTAATGATATTTTCGTAGCAGAACAGATTCGCGACAGAGCCCATCAGAATAATACATTGGTAAACATTGCCGATAAACCTAATCTGTGTGATTTTTATCTGGGTTCAGTTGTAAAAAAAGGGAACCTTAAAATAGCTGTTTCTACCAACGGAAAATCCCCGACGGTAGCCAAAAGACTGCGTGAAATTTTAACGGAAACTATTCCTGACGAAGAAATGGACGGGCTTTTAGACAATATGCAAAGCATCCGTAACCAGCTGAAAGGTGATTTTACCTATAAAGTAAAAGAGCTGAACAGGCTCACAACGGAGTATCTGGATGGAAAAAAGGACCAGCCAGCTGAAAATAAGCTGGAAATGGAAAAATTAATTAATATCACTAAAACAGTACAGCGAAGAGCCAATATTTACCTTGGAATTATAGGTGTTTTGACTCTTGTTGGAGTATTGGCATTAATTATTTATCAGTTCAATCTGTCTGGAGATATTCAGAGTTTTCTCAATAAGGATGGCCATATTTTTTACTGGATGCTGCTGGCTGGTTTTCTGGCTGAGATTGTGGCAGGATCAATGGGAATGGGATATGGTGTAATCTGTACAACAATTCTTCTATTGTTAAATGTTCCGCCGCCGGTTGTAAGTGCAAGCATCCATTCTGCAGAGTCATTTACCTCAGCAGCCGGAAGCATCAGTCATTATAAATTGGGAAATGTCAATAAAAAAATGGTCTTGGTCTTATTTCCCGTTGCAGCAGTTGGTGCTTTTATCGGGGCATTTGCACTATCTCATTTTGGCGAATATTATGCTCATATTGTGAAGCCTGTTATTGCCTGCTATACACTGTATCTGGGAATCAATATCCTTAGAAATGCATTTAAAGGAAAAGAAAAAAATATTGAAAAAAGAAGACATAAAAGGAAAACAAATCTCAGGGTTCTCGGATTGGCAGGAGGATTTATCGACTCTTTTGCAGGGGGAGGATGGGGACCTTTGGTTACCGGAACATTAATCAAAGAAGGCAGAACGCCGCGGTACGTTGTAGGTAGTTCTACATTAGCCAAGTTTTTACTGACTATTGTTAGTGCTTTAACTTTTATTTTTACGATAGGTATCCATCACTGGAATATTGTACTTGGGCTTCTTTTGGGAGGTGTTTTTACTGCACCTTTTTCAGCGATGTTTGCTTCACGGCTTCCGGCTAAAAAAATGTTTGCCATAGTAGGTGCCGTGGTTATTATCATGAGTCTCATTACCATTGTAAAATCATTGGTATAAGTCTCTTTTTAGATAATATTTCTGTCAAAAACGTCATATTGTGTTTTTTGAAAGGTTTATTCGGGACAGTATATCAGTTATTGAAATTTTATATCAGATATAAATTATTGAAAATCAAAATAATGTTAGCTTTGTGTAAAGTCGATACAGAATTGTATAGTTTTGTTATATTTGAGAAAATCAAAAAGTAAAAATGTTTCTAACAGAATGTCCTAGAGATGCCATGCAGGGTTGGGGAGAATTTATCCCTACGAGCAAGAAAATAGATTATATCAACTCCCTGATGGAGGTTGGGTTTGATGTATTGGACTGTCTGAGTTTTGTTTCCCCGAAAGCAATTCCGCAGATGGCTGATTCCGATGAAGTGGCTGAAAATATTGATAAATCTTTATCCGGGACGAAAGTCTCTGCAATCATTGGAAATTACAGAGGAGCCGAAAAAGCATTAAAACATCAGTCTGTAGATATTTTAGGTTTCCCGTTCTCTATTTCGGAAACATTTCAGCACAGGAATACCAATAAAAATCAGGAAGAAGCTTTTGAAGAGATCATAAGAATGCTTGAGCTGGTTAAAAGTGAAGGAAAACAGCTGAATATCTATTTTTCTATGGCTTTCGGAAATCCATATGGAGAAATGTGGAAATGGGAAGATGTAGATTTCTGGGCGAAAAGATTTTCAGAAATAGGGATTAAAGATGTCCTGCTTTCTGATACTACAGGTGTTGCCACTCCTGAAACTATTGCTCTTTTATTCGAAAAAATTCCTTCCAAATACCCTGAAATCAATTTCGGAGGACATTTTCACAACCGTTACGAAGATTCATATTCAAAACTGAAAGCAGCTTACGATAAAGGCTGCAGAAGATTCGACAGTGCCATTAAAGGAATCGGCGGATGCCCTATGGCAAAAGATGATCTGGTAGGAAATATGCCTACAGAACAGGTAATTAATTTTATGAGCGTAGAGAAAGTAGAGCATAAGCTGAATCTGCTGAATTTTGAAAGTTCTTACAACAAAGCAAAAGATATCTTTCATTTTTAATAATTTAAGGACCACAGACTTTACAGATTACTAGATGTTTTTTTAATATAATCTGTGCAGTCGGTGAGATCTGTGAGAACAAAATAAAAAAACAGGAGCGGGCTTTAGTCCGCTTTCCTATATTGAAAACTTAGCCAAAAATTATCAAAAAAATAACCCCAAAACCAACAAAATGTCACCAATCATATCCCCATCTGAATTAAAAGAAGTTTTTCAAAATCCCAACCTTATCATCCTTGATGCCAGAGCAGGAAAAGATATATACCAAAACTATCTTGAGAAGCATATCAAAGGAGCCCGTTTTATAGATCTGGATAAAGATCTGGCTGAGATTGGAGAAAATGCTGCTTTCGGAGGAAGACACCCGCTTCCTGATATTAAACAATTTGCAGAAACACTTTCCAGATTTGGCATTTCTGAAGAGTCACATGTTGTTGTTTATGATGACAAGAATGGAGCGAATGCAGCAGCAAGAACATGGTGGATGCTAAAATCTTTCGGACTGCAAAATGTACAGGTTTTGAATGGTGGAATTCAAGCTGCTGAAAAAGAAAACATAGAATTTTCATCGGGTGAAGAAACCTTTGGAGAAACTTCAGTTATCAAAAAAGAAGGTTGGCTTCTTCCGGTTAAGAATCTGGAAGGTGTTGAAAATGAATTGATAAGCCATTGTTCAACAGTTGTTGACGTAAGAGATGCTTACCGCTATAGAGGGGAGTCTGAACCAATTGATCTGGTGGCCGGACACATTCCCGGGGCGATCAATATTCCTTTTTCAGAAAATCTTGACGAGAACGGAAATTTCCTGAAACCTGAAATTTTAAAAGAAAAATACACGGAGCTTTTAAAAGATCAACCTCAGCATCTGATTATCCATTGCGGATCTGGTGTTACGGCTTGCCATACTATTTTAGCATTAGATTATGCAGGTTTCCCAATCCCGGATCTGTATGTTGGCTCATGGAGTGAATGGAGCAGAAGAGAAGGAAAAGAGATTGCTAGAGAAATTTGATGAATATTTTAATAGGTTATTTTGTTGAATATTAGTGATTTAATAAAAAAAAATAAAGGCTGCCAAAATTGACAGCCTGATTTATTTTATTGGAAATTTTAAAGCATTCCCAATTCAAACTTAGCTTCTTCACTCATCATATCTTTATTCCAGCTTGGCTCGAAAGTAAGCTCTAAGTCTACGCTTTTCACTCCTTCTACATCGCCCACTTTGTCTTTTACTTCCTGCGGCAGGGTTTCTGCAACCGGGCAATTCGGGGTAGTAAGGGTCATAATAATTTTTACATCGCCATCTTCGGAGATCTGTACATCATATATGAGGCCTAATTCGTAAATATCTACCGGGATTTCCGGGTCGTATACGGATTTTAGAACCTTGATGATTTCCTCACCAATGTCAGCAATTTGATCGTCTGTAAATTTCATTTTTTAATCTAGATTGATATTCCTTTTCAACAAATCTTCCTGACGCATACGCCGGAAAACATTTGCCAAAGTTAAGACATCTTTTTCACAATAGTCAACAATTCGCTGCAAGTCTTTTTCTATGTAGTAGATTGATGAAACCATTGAGCCGTCTATATCATCTTTGGGAGTAGGAATTCCGAAGACATGAGCCAGTAATTCCAAAGAAACAAAACTTTTATAATCTCCGAATTTCCAAAGCTCCATGGTATCAATATGGGGAATTTCCCATGGCTTTTTTCCAAACATCTGAAAAGGAACTGGAGGCTGCATTCCATTGATGAGGTACCTTCTGGCAATCCAGGGAAAATCAAATTCCTTTCCATTGTGAGCGCAAAGGATTACATTATTCAGTCTGGGACTGTTAAAGATCTCCCCGAATTCCTGAAGCATTTTTTTCTCATCGTGGCCGGAAAAACTTTTAATCTTTAAAGTATCATTCTTTTCGACCATTCCGATGGTAATACAGATAATTTTTCCAAACTCGGCCATAATGCCGGCACGGTCGTAGAATTCTGCTGCAGTAACATCTTCTTTTCTCTGAAATTTTGTTTTCTTTTCCCAGAGTATCTGCTCAGTTTCCGGTAAAGCGTCCCAGGATTCTGCCCCGGGAACAGTCTCAATATCAAGGAATAAGATCTTTTCTAATGGAATGTGCTGTATCATATGTGTTTGTGTTTTATCCTATTGGCATTCCGTTTTTTACGGGAAGTGAAGGGGTCAAAAGAGTGACGTCTTTTTTATCTTCACCATAAACCCCCATCACAAGGCATTCGCTGAAGAAATTGGCGATTTGCTTTCTTGGGAAATTCACAACAGCCATTACCTGCTTTCCTATAAGCTCTTCTTTTTGATAAAGAGAAGTGATCTGTGCAGAAGATTTTTTAATGCCAAGGTCCCCGAAATCTATTTCAAGCTGATAAGAAGGATTTCTTGCTTTTTCAAAATCATCAACTGAGATTATCGTTCCACATCGTATGTCTATTTTTTCAAAATCCGTCCAGGATATTTCCGGTTTTATGTTCATGATAATGAATTGATTAAGTGTTCTACTTCTGCTTTTCCTGTTTCATACTTTTTCTGAAGCTCGGATCCTTCGCCCATTCTTCTGTAATATTCCAGAGCCTGACCTCCAAAGAATTTCTTATAATGATCCGTGAGTTCCGGGATCTGTGGAAAGACCTTGTGGAAAAGCATCTCATAATAAGCTTGAAATTCACGCTCGTTTTTATCTTCAATGACCTGTCCGGGAGCTTTCTGCCGTACATGGAGCATTTCATGGGCAACCATATTCAGGACAAGACCTAGATCAAAATCGAATAAGTTTTTTGGAATCATTACGGTCTGAGGTCCACCTAATATTCCTTCTGCTGTCAAAAGCATAGAGGTGGGAGACAACTCTTCCCGAAACCCGAAACCTGCAAAGTTTTCATGTTCCAGGTCGAAAGAATGGATTAAAAATCTGGCGGCATCCAGAATCTGGTCATGTTCTTTGTAAGCCTCCAGATGTAAATTGATCTGTTCTAAATTCATTCGGAATATGTTTTAAAACAAATGTATTAAAATATTGAAAATACTGGTAGTATTTTGGAGGGAAAGATTATGTAGTAGTGATGTATACTCACTTTTTAGGGATTTTAATGTTAAGCAAGATGTTAATATAATTCTTTGTTAGTCAATGAAGTGGTTTAATATACACTGCGTTGTGAAAAAAAATACAGAAATTATTTGGTTAAATAAGAAAAACTATTACTTTTGCAAAGTAAGGGGAAGTCAAACAATGAATTTATAACCTTCGTGGTACAAAAATACAGGCCTGAGACCCTGTCTTCCCTTTTTTTTAAAAACTAAAAACTAAATGATAACCAGAAAGAAGTTTCTTGCCCTAAGTTCTTTAGGGGCAGTTTCGTTGTTGTTTCCTACGTATTTATTTTCAAAGGATAAAAGTATACCAGTATCGGCTGATGTTAATACACTTTTAAAAAATGCGAAGGATCTGAGAAGCAAAGGGAAAAATAATGAGGCAAAACAGATCTATCAACAGATCATTCTTCAATATCCCAACGACATTCGGGGTTACGACGGGATGAGGAAAGCTATACTGTCTCAGAAAAAAAAGGAATGGGAAGTGATTCTTATGTTTAAGGCTGCCCTGGCTTTGAATCCGGATAGCGCTGAACTGAAGCAACGTCTGTACAAAGAGTACCTTAATGCTGCTTTGGGTAATAAAAGGATAAAAAATACCATAAATTTTAACGGACGGCTTTTAGCTGATGTAAAACAGAAATATGAAAACCTTGCTCAGAATCAGCCTGGGAATAAAAGCCTGAACAAGCAGTATTCAAAGATCTGCAGATTATTGGACTATAATGCAGATTCCCAGAAAGCTAACAAAAATTCAGCGCTGAAAAAATACAGAAAAACATCCTTAAAAAACTATAAAAAAAGGTTTGATACTATTACTACCGCCCAGCTGGAAACAAAATTGGCATCATTGGAGGCCAAACCAAAATCTAATGACAGGAAACAGCATATAAGGGAAATCAACCATCTTATAGTTAAAAGATACCGGAAGGATAAAAATAATACAGCAGCTTTAAACAGAGCCCTTTCATATTATAACAACTTTGATAAGGCAGATCCTCTGTTTTTAAAATATATCAGAGATCTTGCAAAACTTCAGAAAAACCATAGCGTACTGATTTCTGTCGAGACTCAAAATCATGCAAGCAAAAAATCTTTCTGGTCTGCTTTGGCATTGCTGGATGCATACATAAGAAAAGCAGAACAGACAAGCACTTCAGTGCCTGCTGATGCTTCTCAGACTATACTGTTTCTTGAGGCCAATGCATTTACCCCACAGATGATTTTCGAGGTTACTACAAGAAAAATTAAAATGGATCTTCTGGCCGGACGTAATGAAAATGCAAAGAATAGAATACTGGAACAGTGCCAGAATATGTTCGGGATTGTAAATCCGCATTATATTGACAGAATAAATGTACTGACAGCTGTTTACTACAAAAAGACAAATAATGCCGGCGGAGCTAAAAAAATAGTTGATATAGCTATACATCCGGATTCTTTTGTACAGGACACAGATCCAATAATTAAATCATTGGCACATATGAATCTTAAAAGATCAATGTCCAAACCTATCCATATCCAAAATTTAAACAAGCTATTACAAAAAATATGAAGTTAAAATACTTTTTGATTTCATTTTTTCTTTTTCTTTTCAACATTGTTTCTTCTCAGCTTATGATTACAGAAGTGTATTTCAATACGCCTTTTAATGAGAAATTATGGTTCAGCAAAAAGGAAAATGGAGTTGCAACAGGGGAATTCCTGGAGGCTTACAAGCATCACAGAGGAGAATTTATTGAGATTTACAACTACAGTGATAAAGATATTTATCTTAATAACTGGTATATACAAGACTATATAGGGACATTCAGACTGCCTCATGATAAGCTAATCAAATCAGGGCAATTTATGGTGATCGCTTACAGTACAATTCATACACAGCCCCCATATTTAACAGAGTTCCCAGCTCTTTTTCCGACTACTGCAGGGAAAGAAAGCCAGATTATTTTACAGGACCAGATCATTCTGAGAAATAAGCATGAGAATGTGAAACTGATGTATTCTTTTAACGGATTTTCCGCCGTTAATAAAAGTGAGGTAAGATGGGAATACAGAGCAGAGCCGCCTACCAATTTTGTATCGAATGTATGGATGCATCCAAATGAATTCTATGCGGTAAATTCAATACAATATAATCCGGATCCCAATTTCAACAATACCCAGAATAATGACGGGGATACCTATAATAACTACAAAGCCACTCCAAACCCGTTAGATGCTACTTATAAACCGGCTATCCAAAGCTATGAATCTTTAGTAATGAATGATTTTCAGGATAATTATGCTTACCTGGACTGGACAGACAACGTAACGGACCTGGTGGATAAGACATGCCCGATTAATATTGAGACGGTATCGCAACCGGCTGATACATCGGATACAGATGCCGGCCATAACTGTTTTTCCTATGATGAGGCTGGAAATATGGTCTTTTCGGCAGACTGTAGTGGTAAATCGGCACCTCTATCCAAGATGTCCTCAGGATATAGTGCTGATGAGCTTGAAGCAATTAAAAACAGCATTATCATCTCTCCCAATCCTACAAAAGCCTCAGATTCCTATAATGTAAATATTACATGGTCCGGACCTGCGCTTGATAAGATTAACAATATTCAGATATTTAATTCTTCAGCAACTACAGTATACGGGTTTTCCCCAGGAGCTGGGGTAAATACAACGAGCTTTAATCTTCAGAACCAGCTTCCGGGATCATTCGTTGCCAATTTTACATTAAGTACCGGACAGGTAATATCTAAGAACATTTTAAAGTGGTAAAATGAAAAAACACAATTTATCCTACATCATATTTTTTTTATTATTTATTTCGGGGCTGAAATCTCAGGAAACACAGCAGATCCCTTTAGAATATAATACTTCCGGTTATTCTGAAAGTAACGGAACACCATTACAGAAAACGGTGAATGATCCTCTGATACCCACCATCAGTGCTGAAATGTCCGTAGCAGAATCGGGGGCATTAACCTATACGCTGCCTATAGAAATACATAAGGGAGTTAACGATTTTCAGCCTAATATAGCACTTGCATACAACAGCCAGAGCGGAAACGGAATGGCAGGCTGGGGATGGAATATCGTGGGGCTTTCTTCCATTTCAATAGGAGGAAAAAACAAAGAAATTGAAGGGATTACAAAAGGTCCGCAGTATGATAATACAGATCCGTATTATCTGGATGGGCAGCGGCTGATTAAGATAGATGCCAGTACTTTTGTTACAGAGAAATATTCCAAAATCAAGATCACAAAACCTTCTTCCGGGGAATTTCAGTTTATTATCCAATATACAGATGGTAAAATAGCAAAGTATAAGGAGCTTACACCGGGACAATTTTATATTTCAGTATTCCAGGATGCTTTTAATAATACTATAAATTATACCTATCAGGTAGAAAATTACGTTGCCAAAATAACCAAGATATCCTATGGCAGTACGGGCAGTGCTGATCCCTTCAGTATCAATTTTGAATATAAACTGCGCAAGGCACAGACAGAGGCATACCGTAATGGTGTAAAATTCATCAATAAATACATCCTGTCAAATATTTACAGCAGTTCCACAGCTGACGGAATCTTCAGAAAATATACTTTAACCCATGATTTTATCAACAGTAATACGAATGAAAGAATACGCCGTATAGATGTTGAAAACAAAGCAGGATTGAAGCTGAAGCCCCTGGATTTTGATTATAATCTGGGAGTTACGACAGGTACTGTTGAAAAAGCCTCAAAAAGTATCGCAGGGTTTCCGCAGGAAACAAAAGAACTTGGTGATATTGTGGCGGGAGATTTCTACGGGAATGGTGAATTATCTACCTGCTATATTGCAAAAGGGGTTGACGGAAGTTTTTCTCTGATCAATTCATCTTACGGAAAAGTACAGATCCCGGTTGAACCCGGTTCAAAATTAATTGTTGGAAAAACACTTACCTCCGATAATAAAATAAGTGAAAGAGATCAGCTGATCATAGCAAACACAGGCCTTTTTGCCACTCTGAAAGTCGTTGACCTGCTGACGATGAATACCAGAACCATGAGTACAGGTTTTCAGGCTAACGGAACATGGAACTGGAATATCATTACAGGCGAAATGACGCTTGATCTTTCAAAGAGCAGTGACAATTATGTGTCTGGAGATTTCAATAATGATGGGCTGCTTGATCTAATTCATTTTGTTCCCCGGGGTACTTATAATCCTGCTGAAGTAAGATTAACGGAAGTCGGAAAAGAACTTGGAGCCGGTACAACAACTGAGGTATTGGAACTTCCTGATGCTATGTATTTTTCTTTTGATCAGGTTTATCAGATTGAGATGGATGGCGATGGGATCCCTGAACTCCTATTTATAGATGCGGATAAATATTCGGTATATAAAGTAGATTATCTGGAAAAGAAGCTGGTTCCTATGGCCAATCTTCAAAAAATTACTTTGCCGGATTTTGTCAATAATATTTATACAAAACGCTTTACGCCGCTTATATTCGGAGATTTCAACGGGGATGGACTGACGGATTTCATGACGCCTAAGAAGATCTATTATATTGATAAGGATAATTCTGCAGGTGATGTAGCAAAAAGAATGGAAACCGAGTCGCAGATGTGGTGGCAGTATATAAGTACCGGAACCAGCTTTATTGCAACATCAAAAGACTATACGGCACAAAAACTTTCCTATATTGTTCCTTCCCAGAGAAGCTATTTCAGGGCAGGAGGTTCATTCTGGAAACAGCTTTGGTCCGGGCCGGATGTGGAATATGATTATACAGAATATGGAGCGACTACTATTATTCCTACTGATTTTAATAATGACGGTAAAACAGACCTTATCTCATTCAGTAAATTCGGAAAGGTAAAATACAGTGATACGCAAAAGCTTAGCCTGGCGGAGGTTCAGAATCTGGATGTGCGATATTTTGATCCAACATCCGGAAATGCACCGTGGTTTATGAAAGATGCTCTTTATACCAATAAAATATACTTTCATGAAAACGTTGCGGGTGTTACTGCCAATACGGATTTCACAACATTGAATACAGTATTACCGCTTAATACGGATATGATTTCTCCGTTTTCTGTTCCTTTGCAGTATACTAATTTCAATTATCTCAATACCTATAAATCCAAGCTGGTTATCTCAGATCCTTACACAAAAAGAGACATTTCATTTACCATTAATAATGACAGGTTTACGGAACAGCTTATTAAAAAGGTATCCAATGGTTCGGATGTTGATCAGCAGGTTGATTATAAGCCGATGATGGCTGACGTCAATAATAATCTGGAAAGATGCTATACTCAAAATGTAAGCATATGGGAATATAAATACCCTTATTATGTACATAAAAATAACGGAACGAGCTATCTTGTCAATAAAATACACACGCTGTTTGATGGAAAGGCATTAACAAAGGAATACAGATATGAAAATGCCGTTCAGCATTTATGGGGTAAAGGATTCTTAGGATTCCAGAAGACTTTTGCCAGTGATGCTTATGAATCTGAACTGAAAAACGGTAAATACATCAATAAGAATCCTACAAAAGCTGTTTTCTGGACTATCACAACCAGAGATGCATCAATTGATAACGCTGTTCTGAGAACAACTTACGGCGGAATTAATAAATATATTACAGATAATCATGCTACGAATGCAAAGTTTGACAGAGGAAACCATCAGTATCTTATTTTAACCACGGATGAAGTCAATAAAGACAATCTGAGAAAAATAACGATTACAAAAAAGTACGACTACGATGAAGCTGATGATCTGAAACTGAAAAAAGCCTCCACAGACTATAACGGAATAGGATCGTCTGTATCAAATTACATATATAAACCTGAATTTTTTAATGGTGATCACTATTTCTATGGTAAAATAGCTTCTGTAGAAAATATTGCCTACAAAGGCGGCTTGTCTTTCACTGAAAAAAACGAGTCAGATTATTACCCGAATGGAAATGCTTCTGAAACCAGAAAATTTGGCAATCAGGCAGGATCACTACCTATTACGGTATCTTATACTTATGATAATTTTGGTAACGTAAAAACCGAAACCTCATCCACGCAGGGAATAACTCCTCAGACAATTGCTTATGAATATGATTCCACAAACCGTTATGTAAATAAAACAACGACACCGGATGGATTAATTTCCACAGCTGTGGTTAATGGTTTAGGACGCACAACATCAGAGATATCATCACTAGGACTAAATACTGCATATAACTACGATGAGTGGGGAAATATAATTGAAATAACAGATTTTCTGGGCAAAAAAACTACAATTTCAAAATCTGTGGCCGACCCTTCTACCGGAGGAGTCTATAACCTTCACAAAAAGAGAGAAGGATCTGCAGAAACCATTGCAACATTTGATAAATTCGATAGAGAAATACAAATGAAAACACAGTCTGTCAATGGAAAATGGATTGTAACTAAAACAGGCTATGACATCTTTGGAAAGAAAATAAAATCCTCCGAACCTCTTTTTGATGGCGAAACTCCAAAATGGAATACCATAGAATATGATGAGATGAACCGCCCGGTAAAAAACATTGCATTCACCGGAAAAGTAATCACTACCTGCTATGAAGGAATGAAAGTAACTGTTGAGGACGGTTACAAAAAAACTTCTAAAACCCTGGATGCTATGGGACACACCATAAAACAGCAGGATCATGGAGGTGTAATTACATATTCATATTATCCTAACGGTATCCTTAAAGAATCGAACTATGAAGGAATAAAAACGTCTTTCGAAATAGACGGATGGGGCAATAAAACAAAAATGACTGATCCTTCTGCCGGAGTATTTACCTATGAATACGATAATTTAAGCAGAATTACCAAAGAAACGAACCCGAAAGGTTATATACTCTATACTTATGACGCTCTGGGAAGACCTCTTACTGAGAAGACATACGGAAATACACCTGCTGAGAATACCAATATTGAAACATCATATACGTATAACGGGCAAACGAAGCTTCCGGAAACAATAACGGGAATAAGTAATGGTAATACATTCACTTATACAACCTATTATGATCAGTATTACCGTATAAAAGGGAAAAAGGAAGAAACTCCTGACTTTACCTACACATCTTCTACTACATTTGACAGTTATGGAAGGGCAGATATTGTTACCATGTCCACAGTAGTTTTAGGTTATACCTCGGACTCTTCTATAAAAAATGTATACGATAGCAATGGCATCCTCGTTCAGCAGAATAACAATGATACCGGAAGTATGGTATGGCATCTTTCAGATATTAATGCGAGAGGTCAGAATACCCAGATGGAATACGGGAATGGATACACAATCACCAGCCAGTACAACCAGAGCGATCTTTCTCTTCAGAATCTTAAACACCAAAATACAAGTAACGGAACAGTTGCCTTGGACATAGACTACAACTATGATGTAAACAAAGGAGTATTAAACTGGAGAAGAAATAACACTTTTAATAAGAAGGAAGATTTTACCTATGATAAGCTTAACAGACTTCTTTCAGAAGCGGTTAATGGAGTGGTGACCAATCAGTATACTTATGACAAAAGAGGTAGAATCACCTCCAATACGGAATTGGGTAAATATAATTATAATGAAACCGATTATAAACTTAAAGGAATTGACTTCAATGCCAATGGGCAGAATGTAAGTACAAACAGAGGTTTTGCAGCAATAACTTACAACGCCTTTAAATCTCCTTTAACGATAAAGCTTGCCGGAAAAGAAGATCTTACTTTTGAATATAATATCCTGAAGACAAGATATTCCATGACTTCTGCAGTTTCGGGAAAACGTAAATACTATTCCTCAGATTTTGCTGTAGAAATTACCAAACGTATGGGTAAAGGTGGCGGTACAATAGAGATCGTTACTTATTTAAATGGTAGTCCTTATACGGCAAACTACATAAAAAAGGATTATATAAAAGTAGCATCGTCACTGCATGAATCCAATAATTATTACCTGCACCGTGATAATCAGGGAAGTATCCTGGCTATTACCAAAGCAGATGGTTCCGTTGTAGAAAAACGTTTCTTTGATGCATGGGGTAACCTGAAAAGTTTAGTGAACGAAAGCGGACAGGTAGTTACAGATGCTCAGCAACTGGCATCCGGAAATATATTCCTAGACAGAGGATATACCGGACACGAACACCTTTGGAAAGCCGGGCTTATTAATATGAATGCCCGTTTATATGATCCGGTTCTCAGAAAATTCCTGAGCCCTGATAATGTAGTGGCAGATCCGTTCAATACACAGTCTTATGACCGTTTTTCATATGTACTTAATAATCCTCTCCTTTATATAGATATAGATGGGAATGAACCGATAACTATTGGATTTGGTCTTGCTATAGCCATAGCCGCTGCCATAGGCATTACTACTAAAATTATCATCAATGCTATAAACGGATTGCCGGTATGGTATGGCTTAGGTAAAGCAGCTGTAACGAGTGCCGTAATGGGAGCTGTGAGTTTTGGAATAGGTTCGGTGGCCACCAGTGCAGCCGTAGGCTTCATAGGAAAAGCAGCCTTACAGGCGGGGATGCATGCCATGAGCGGAGGTATAATGTCTACGCTTGAAAGTGGAAACTTTGGATCAGGATTTTTATCAGGCGCAGTTTCATCTCTTATTTCCAGCGGTATACAGGCATTGGGAACTAATTTTACCGGAAACGGAGCTATGCAGGATGCCAACCGTAATTATATCTCTATGAACAGTTTTGGAAGAAGCGATTTAATGAAAGCGGTAATGGTTGCTGCGGGAGGTATTTCCGGAGGAATATCTTCTACTATTGCAGGAGGTAACTTTTGGCAGGGATTCAGACAGGGAATCATTACATCAGGATTGAACCATGTTGCACATATGACGACTGATTATTTAAATCAGAGAGAAACCCGACAAGCTATGTTGCAGACAATAAAAGAACAATATCCACGCTTTTATAAAGTGCTGTCTCAATTAAAAAGCTTTTTAGAAGCTAATCCTAAAGTTTTATCTACTTTGTCTGAAGACTCAGGGTTGAGCAAGGTTGAGATTCTTACAATGATGGATATTAAAAGCCCTGAGGGACAAATAATCAAACTGGGCCAAATGAAAGATTTTGGAAGATCCTTACATCCGAAAAGCTACATAAATGCAGATTTGGTAAAAGTATTTGAAGGATTGCAAACTCCGGAATTTATACAAGGTACTTCATTCTTATTGGCAATCACAGTATTGCATGAGTTTGTTCACTGGGGGAGAGTTGAGTGGGGTAATAAGCCAGGCCATTCAGGAGGATTGCCAAGTGATGCCCCGACTAATAAATGGAGATTAACTGATTATGGAGATTACTGGGAAAAAAGGACTTTTGGAGAAATATCGGGAGTTAATCAAGAAACAATTAATAGGTCTTACCAATATAATTGGAAGTTTTAAAATAATATGTATTACAATGATAAAATATCTTAAATCAAAAGCTTATCTTATTATTCTGGTTGTGTTATTGAGTTCCTGTCATACAGAGAAAAAAATGTCGGAAACCATTGGGAGCAATATCATAAATCAGAATCTGCCGGTTATTTTAGACTCTATAGATAAATATTATGCTTTTTCAGATAAAATTTTATCAAATAAAGAAAAAAGAATTGATATTATAGAGGTTGAAGACTCTGTCACTTATGATCAGTTTGTTCTTGAGGAATGTAATCTTTGTTTTAATGAAGTTAAAAAAGATGGTACTAACCTTGACCGGAAGAATTTTACAGAATTTAAAATCAAAGATCTTTCGGCTCATAAAATTGATAGATATAATCTGGAATTGATAAAACCTAAAAAGGGATTTTATGACAGAAAAACAATTGAAATAGGTTTCTCAAATTTTTATATCAACAGAAAAGGAGATCAATGTTTTTTTACTGTCGAAAAAAGACCAGCTAATTCAAAAGGAACCACAGTAGAAATTTATTTCTTTGAAAAGGTAAATGGTAACTGGAAATTTAAAACCAGGCATAAATTAATGAACGGTTAAAATTAATTTATACATTTTTTGCAGTTTATGAAATCTAAAAAAGAGCCGGGCACTAGTGCCCGGCTCTTTACTTAGGATAAAAAATTGGTTAAGGATGCTCGTTTCTGGCTCTTATCACAAGATTGACAAGGTCAGAACCGCCACTTGCAAAATTATCGCTCGGATTATGGGCACTTTGTGTGGCAACTGCGTAAGGAGCACCATCCCAGTATCCCCAGAACGGGCCGCCACTTTGTCCGGGCCAGATATCTGCTTTGTGAGTCATACTTTCATTATCATCAGCACTCCAGAAATCTCCGTCTAAGGCAATTCCTGTCTGATAAGTAGGTCTTTGAGTTCCTGTTAAATCTGCCGGATAACCAGCATGGGTCCAGTAAGCTCCGCCATCCCACGAATCAGAGTACGATTTTGAACCCAGCCATCCTGTACTGTTTCCAATAGGTCTGTCAAGGACAATGACCACATAATCATATTGAATTTCAGTAGAATCGATAGTAGGTCCCGCTACTTTGTATTTATAATAAGTTAATGTTCCCCAGGCACTTCCATAAGGGGCACTTCCATTATAATACATAGGAGTGAATTTTAACCAGCCTGTGGTGTTATTAGGCTGCCAGTCTACAATATGAGCACAGGTAAGGAGATGTCTCGGACCGATCATTACTCCGCTTCCTGAACCCAGTGCGCTTTCCACTCTTCCTACGCATCGCCACGGATAGGCAGTAGAGTTATATACTTTTCTCTGATCGGGACCGAATATAGTTTTTACCCCTTCTGCGGTTAAAAAAGATTCTCTGTCGATAAATTTGGGTTTACGGTCTTTTTTTGCTTCCAGTTTAGGCTGGTACTCGAAGTCTGAATAGGTAGGATAAAAGTGATCCGTTTCAAGAACTTTTCCCTCTGCTGCCTTTTCACTGGCAGGCATTCCTATTGATTTCATTCCTTTAGGAAAAGACCGTCCGTTAATGGTTTCCATGGCTGGTCCCTGGTTAGTTAGTTTTTCGGCATTTGCCGGTTTTTCAGTTGATTTTGCTTTAACGGTTTTAAGTCTTGATACTTCGTCCACCGTCATTGGTTGATTATTTTCAGTTTTTGACATGGTTATTTAGTTTTTGTCAGTTTTTCCTACTCTTTGGATGGCTTTTCGGATTCCGCCAGTGGTTTTTATGAGAATATTTTTTGAGAAAATTCTGATGTGATACTTTCTGTCTGGTTAATTTGTGCTGCTCCCATAGCTGCTAATGCTATAGCAATCTGTTTATCAAGCGTTTTTCTGATGATATTACCATTGGTAGCCCTTAATATTTTACAGAAATGATAAGTGAAATAGCCTCTTATCTGGCCGCTCATATTACCTTCCATTGATACCTGATTGTCTTTGGATGCTGCCCATAATGTATGATTCATACCAGCAACGGGTACTAACGCTTTGGTCATGGAAGTTGTTTTTTTAGAGCTTTTGGATGACTGCATTTCGCTGGCATAGGTCATATAAAATTCATCCTCAAGCATAGGCGGAATGAAGCGGGGAGCTTCGTACGAGAGTTCTAAATCCAGTCCCAGATCCATTTTTCTGGTTCCCGTTCCGGAATGGCAGCAATCAAAGATAACCTCCAGGTTAACGCCCGGTTTCAGCTTACTGAGCACAACTTTGAAATCATCATCACGGATCACTCCGGCGCCAGCATAATCATGTGGGCAGATAGCTTCGTCCAGACCGTCTATTTCCAGATCTGTTCCGATATTGGCCACTCTGGTACCATGTCCGGAATAATAGAAGACAAGAGAATCTCCTTTTACACTGCTGTTGACCAAAGATTTCAGGTAATTTAATATATTGGCTCTCGTGGCATTCTGATTGGTCAGAATTTTAATCTTTGCAGGGCTAAAACCACAGATTACCAAAGTATTGGCCATATCTCTGGCATCATTTACACAGCCGTTTAAGTCCGGTCCTCCTGATCCTATAGGTGCGTAGTCATTGATTCCTACTACTAATGCTTTTTTCATTTTTATTAGTTTTAAATTTCCCTACTCTGTTTTGGCTTTTCGGGTTCGGCCTTCATGGGTTAGTTTTACAAGACAAAATTCCAACATTCAATAAGACAAAACCAGAGGGAAAGGCCTAATTCTGTGGTAGGAAAAACACCTTTTTTCATGGAGGAAAAATTGGGATGATTATTTTTTTACGCAAAGTTTTATTTGGGGAGTGTTTGGCTTTGATGAGAGCAAAGAATGTAGCTGAGCCACTGATGAAGCATAACGAATAGATAAAAAACAATCGGGCAGATTTGAAAAATCTGCCCGATTGATGACGAGGCTATTAAAATGTTGATTTACAGTGTTTTGTGCATAATGTAAAGGGTCAGCATAAATCGTGTTTTAAAGCAAAAAGAACAAGACCGACTCTGTTTTTTATTTCCAGCTTCGTAAAAACGGAATCTCTGTAGCCGTCAATGGTCTTTGGACTGAGGAACATTTTATCAGCTATCTCTTTGTAGGTAAGTTCACTGCATGCCCATTTTATAAATTCTTTTTCCCTGTCCTTCAATTCAGAAAGCAGGGAAGCATTTTTGATATCTTCTGATTTTACCTTTAATAACTTCTGAGCAACAAAATCTGTATAAAAGCTGCCTTTATCAAATACAGTGTCAATCGCCTGGAATAGGATAGAAGGCTGCATATCTTTAAGAAGATAACCTTTTGCTCCGGCTTTCAGCATTTGGATGAGTACTTTTTCATCATCTTCCATAGTCAGCGCAATTACTTTTATATCAGGATGATGGTCAGTGAGCCATTCTGTGGTTTCTATACCATTTTTATAAGGCATATTGATATCCATCAGTACTACAGCGGGTAATTCTGATGCTTTTTCTATTGCGGCTATAAAATCCTCTCCGTTGGGATAATTCATAATGACACTGTACTGAGGGTTTTCCATGATCATGTTTTCCAGTGCTTTAGACATCAGGGTATGATCATCAACGATAGCTATGGGAATTGTTTTCATGTTATGTGTTTGTAATAGGTTATTGAAGTTTGTGTTCCTTTTTCAAGCTCTGACTGGATAGAGAATTCTGCATGGATCAGTTTTGCCCTCAGTTCCATATTCTTCAATCCGGAACCGTCCTGTATTTTGGCTGTATTAAACCCTTTTCCATTATCAGAAATATGAATACACAGAGTTTCCTGATCGTCCTCCAGCCGTATGGATACATTTTTGGCCCTGGAATGCTTTAAGATATTATTGATACTTTCCTGAATAATCCGGAAAAGGATCAGGCCATGTTTAGGCGAAATATCAATATCCTGTTTCTGGGTAATGAATTCTATCTTTAATAGCTTTAATTTCTGTATTCTTTTTACCTCTCTTTCTATGGATTCCGTCAGCCCGAAATGAATAATTTGCTCAGTAATCAATGTTTTAGATAAATTTCTGATATCCTGGATACATTCTCCCAACAATTCACTCAGCTCGTTAAGCTCTTCTTTCTCCGTGTTTTTCAGTTTAGAAATAAGTTGGTTTTGTCTCAAACGGACCACAGAGAGCTTCTGGCCTACATCATCATGCAATTCCTGACCAATATAATTCAGTGTTTGCTCCTTGATCTCGACCTGTGAAGTGGCCAGTTCTTTTTCAAACCGCATGTCTTTTTCTTTTTGTTCAATCAGAAGAGAGGTTTTCTTTTTAATAAAGACCACATAGATGAAGATCATCATCAAAACAACAATGAGTAAGGTA
This sequence comes from Chryseobacterium sp. MIQD13, assembly GCF_050496705.1. Lineage (NCBI taxonomy): Bacteria > Pseudomonadati > Bacteroidota > Flavobacteriia > Flavobacteriales > Weeksellaceae > Chryseobacterium > Chryseobacterium sp. MIQD13. The sequence goes on along the minus strand of NZ_JBNWAF010000002.1, from coordinate 647,224 downwards.
ATGGTAAAGGTAATAACCAAATTATTTTCTTCCATACTTATCTAAGTTTATCATTTTTCGTTCCGAGCAATCCCCAAATAAGTATTCCATTACTGATAAGATTCAGCATAAATAAAATGAAAAAATAAATATGCTGTGAAACTGAAGTCCTGAAGTAAAGGATAGGAATACTTCCAATAAAAAGAATCAATAAAGAAACTGAGATCCAAAAAGGCAGATAATTGTTGAGTTCCAGTATTTTATCCGAATTAAAGGTCTGGTATAAAAATAAAATAATGGAAAACAGTAACAGAAGGATATCTACATATAGCATATTAAAGGAAAAATGATGCAGGAGATCATCTTCTATACAAAACATCACAGTAATATTGACAACAAAAAGAATCAACAGCACGGACTGTATTTTTTTAAGAACAGGCCAATAGAGTAACTGAAAATAGTATAGCAGATACATAAAAAATACAATCATTAAGAAGCCAATCACATAAAATGTTTCGGTAGACCGGTTGGTAGACCTGAAATAGAAATAGCAAAAAATATCGATAAGAGAAAGTAATATATATCCTGCAATAAAAAACAGATTCTCTTTCCCTATTTTCCTGTATTTGATGATCATTAGAGCCATCACCAAAAAGGATATCACTATAGATATCTGTTTCCCTATTTCTATGTTCCAGTTCATGGCTTTATTTTTTACGGCATATCAGCTGTGGACACTTTAGGTGGGGGTGCCAAGTTGGTCATATTCAGAACTGCCATATCCGTTACATTTTTATTTTCGTCTGAGGAGGATGTGACTGTTCTGGACCTTACATTGGTGCTGTCTTCTTTCAGATTCTGGGCAGTTGGTACCAGGAATATGGTTTGATAGCCTGCATATTCAGGCTTTGCCATTTTGTTTTTAGGATGATTCATCGGGTATTTTCCCATATAAATCCTGATTCCCGGATTTTTCAGGTGCTGTTTTCTGGCTGTTTCCTTTACGTAGTTAATGTATCCTTCCATATCTTCTAAAGAAAACCAGTACCAGCGTGAATCCGGCTCTCCGTTTCTGTATTTGGTAAGAATTGCATTGTTTGTTCTGGAATATTCATTATACAGTATCCTGCCTTCACTGTAGCTGATGAGTTTCTTTTTATAACTGTCACTTACAGGTTCCTTAGGCGGTTCGGAGCAGCGTGTGCAGCTTAACATGCAAAAACTTAAAATAAGTACGGCAAAAAGCGGACTTATCGCATTTAATAAAAAAGGAGTTTTCATTTTTTATGGTTTTTAATTTTATAAAACAAAATTAGGTAACTGCTTAACTCTAAAAAAGGGGGAAAACACTGTTTTTACAAGTAATAAATTTACGATAATTTGTTTTGAATTTCAAGGAGATATGAATTTATTGATCATGTTCTTACAGATTTAGGAACGGAAGTGCTGATAATTACAGATCTACCAGACAAAAAGCTGACATAAAATCAATTGCTTTTTGTTGCGACGAGTTTTGGCGTGATGGCAATTTACATTTGCAACAATCAATAAAACATTATATTATGATTTACACAGAAGATTTTTTTACATCAGGCAATTCATATCCCAATGATGATTTGGTGCAGCTTGTAGATAGTTTTACAAATGAAAATGTGAACTATAAACTGACAACGACATGGCATGACGGATCGGTAATAGATGATACAAAGACAGACGGCGTTGTGTACAGGAAAAAGGATAGTTCTTTTTATAAAAGAATTTATGATGAAAAAATTAATGTATTATGGTTTGGATTAAATAATGCCGGAGCAGCAGACAATATTCCGCTTGTCAATAAATTGAAAGTATTTGTTGAGAAACGGAAGGGTAACTGTACTTTATATTTTCCAGAAGGGCAGTATAAATTTTCTGACCAGCTGAAATTTTCAAACGTTGCTAATTTCTCACTTACCGGCTCTTCAAAACAGTATTTATTTTTCAAAGGAGATAAAGTGAATGCATCCTGTGTCCTGGATTTTGATGAATCTGATAATGACGGTTTAGTGATCGAAACATTTACCGGTTTGTCTATCGCTGATTTGTTCATTTCATATAACCAGGAAAACAAACAAAATCCTGGTGGAGCAGCTTTAAAAATTACCAAAGGACATATTTTTGAAATCGAAGGACTGGCTATAGATGCCTATGCAGCTCAGAGCTTACCGGTGGTAGGTATGGAAATAGGTGGCAATACGATGGAAACGTGCTGTTTTTCAGGAAGTATTTCAGATTGCAAAATTGCTGGTAATGACGGTTATGGGCTGTGGCTAAGAAATGCAAATACTTCCATTAATGTTACCTCGGTATATTGTTTACATACTCCTATAGTAGTGGATGGAACAGTTTATTCTACACTTTCTAACTGCGCTGTAGACGGAGGAACAATTGGATATCATATTACAGGATCTACTTCCTTTAATTCAACGAACTTGTCTTTTATTAGCTGTGGAGCCGAAAGCCAAATGAAAACAGCATTTTTGATTGATGATTTTTCACAAAATATTACTTTCTTAAACCCTTATACAGCCAATCCTAATACAATGGCAGATGCTAATGTGGGTGGATTAATGACCATTTGGGCCCATACTATGGATGGCTATAATTTTGTGAAAAACATTACTGTTATTTCCCCCACATCCCATCATAATAATGGTGAATTTGATGTTATGGTTTTTGGCAATATTGATAATGTTCAATTTCAAAATACCAATAAAAAAATTATGGAGAAAGGGTTTGGAGGGCCCGCTGTGGAAAGATTGGAGATAACAGGGGATTATGCTGAAAGAAATTTTACATTCACTTATGAAAACTGTCTTAATTTTGACCAGGCTACCTTCAATACCTCATTTTACAGAAACAATGACAGGATATACTTCAGGATAAAAGTGACTCCCGAAATCGGATCTGATATTCAGGCGATTACAATGGATAGTACAATAAAGTTACCTTTTAAAGGTAATGGAAAAGCAACCTTATCCAATCATATTTTTGATAAAGGGTCCTGCTTGATTAATGATGGAACAATTTATCTTTTAAACAGTGATTTAACAGATATGCCGATTTATATTGATGGCTTTGTTATGTTTAATGATAAAAAGATTTTAGGAACTGATTGGCCTTGGTCTTAAAATAATAAATCAAAGTTAAATAAATATAAAAGCCTGTCTCATTTCTGAGACAGGTTTCTTTGTAGACATAATATATTCTTTAAAATTAAAAAAAAGGCAAAATTTTTAGCAAGTCAACTAATAACTAAACATTTAGTTTAAAAGAAGATTTTTTAAAATTCATTTTCAATACGTCAAGTTCTGTCGCTTCCGGCTCTGATATTTGCTTCAGAAAACAAACACAGATGAAAATCGATATTAAAAACCGGGGTGGATATCCTTTAGCGGACACCACCTTAAAAAATAAAGCTAAAATGGGAAGTCATAAGAAAATGACTTACGAACTATCATTAATTCATACGAACCATCAAAATCACAAAAATGAACAACATTGAAAACAATGCTGCTGAATTACCAGCAGAAAATACACCAACACAGACACTTTTCAGATTTGTAAGCTTAAGAAGCCCACAGCTGTCTGATGAAAATGAGCAGGATAAAAGATTTATTCTGGCTCCCCAACAATTAAAAGAGGATGACACTTTTTATAGACCGGTAGTAGCTGCCTCTGGTTCAAAACATAGAAAGCTTCTTGAATGCGCAGCTTCTTTCGCAAATAATCCCAAATGTATTTCTTCGGGTCCTAATAGTACTTATAGTCTTGAAAGTTTTAAAAGAACTTATTCTAAAGACGCACAATTTGCTGCCTGGTTGATAAGAAATAGAGAGGCTTGTACTTATGAAGAATTTGAATCTGAAAAAACTAGAATATATGGAGGAGAATTTGACCCATTGACTCCCACACCGGATTCTATAGATCTTTGGAATAATCTGATCTATCAGATAGCCGTTCAAAAAGATTTTTACATCAAAGAAATAGTAATGCAAATACTCTTGGTACAGCATGTATATTCTGCGACTAATGAAGAAGAACTAAAACTTTTATTAAATGCTAAAGTTGTACTTCCTAAAGAATTAATGCTGGACGAAACAGCTGCTTCGGGATCTCAAATGTTTGCTAAAGCTGAAGTAAATGAATTTAAAGAAACCCGTCCTACTGAAGAAATGATAAAGCAGCAGCTTGTTTCTGTGGGGAAAGTAAAGCTTGAAAAATATGAAAATCTTACAAAGAATCTCTCTCTTTTAGAGAAACAATACAGGAATGAATATCAGAAAGAATACGACATTAAGTATGAAGAGCATCAGGTAAGAATAGCACCAATTATTGAGCAGTATGATAAAGATGTAGCTGAAAACAGAGAAAAATTCTGTCCAACGAGAGCTCCTGGTATGCCTTATGATCCGAAAGATCCTTGTCAGCAGATTCCAAAAGTACCAGATCCTGTGTTACCGAAATTTGAAGTTGGATTTCGGCCTGAAATTGAAGCGGAATATCTGACAACAGTATTAAAACCTGAAAATCTGGACACCTTAATGGATATTTTAGGGTATGAATTTCAAAACGACCCATCTAATAATGAACGTGTAGCAGCAGGGCCTGCTGATCTTTATCAATTGTTGGAAGGAAGAAATACGTTTTCGGAGATCACCTCCCTGGTTCAGGAATCAATCGAAAAAACCAATAGAATTATTGCAGAAAATACGGAAACCAACATTGAAGGCTATACAAGTATCGGAGGAGTAATTGTTCCCATGGCAAAAGCGGCGGCTGTACCATTTACATATCAGCTGTGCCCAAAAGACCTATATAGATTTTATGGACTTGATATGTCTTTAAGCGTTCCGGATTCCTCATGGGATATCTCTGGAGTTTACTATGAATTGGTTAGTAGTGTTGTATCACCTATAACAGGAAGTAGCTTTGTAAAATCCAGAAACGGAAATACTATTTATTTAAATAATCTTTTAGGACAGGGAGCTGAATTCTCAGCATTCGAAGGAGCATCCTTTTATATTGAACTGTATTTTTCAAATGGACAGATCGCTAAATTTAAAACACCTGGAATTACTGTAAAAAACTGTATTTCATCCAGATTTGAACTTGAGGCTGGAGAAACTGAAAATCCTCCTGTTGTTATTGATGAAGAGCAGAATTTTATTCCTTCAGGGTTCGGATTCAAACAGATCGGAATTGCGGATTATTTAAAAGTTGAGCAAAGTACCCATGCTTATGTAGAGGGTGAGGTGGCTCATATTGAGAATATCATGGCAAGAGAATACCGTGAGAAGTCTACAAGAAAACTGAGAAGAAGTGAAAATACAACAACTTCATCCTCAGATACTGAAAGAGAACAGCTTTCTGATACTACCACAGCGAACCGTTTTGAAATGCAGTCTGAAGTTTCCAAAATGCTGCAGGAATCTAATGACTTTGCAGGATTTGCTAATGCCAATTATAAGGGCCCTGGTGGATTGTTTTCATTGAATGTTGGAGCAAACTATGCAAACCACCGTTCAAGAGATGAAAGTACGAGACAGGCTGTGACACAGGCTCAGGATATTACAGCAAGAGCAATGGATAGAATCGTAACAAAAGTTCATGAAGAAAGAGTCGAAAAAATTATTGATGAGTTCGAGGAAAACAATTCTCATGGATTTGATAATAGAAAAGGTGATAAAAATGTAGTAGGTGTTTACCGATGGGTAGATAAGCTGATGAAAAACCAGATTTATAACTATGGCAAACGTATGATGTTTGAATTCATGGTTCCTGAGCCGGCTAAACTTCATTTATTAGGAATGACTTCCCAGAAAAACCCTGAACAGATTAATTTGGTTAAGCCGGAAGATCCAAGAACCTCATCAGTGATACAGCTAAAAAACTATAGTGATCTTGCGACAGAATCTGTTCTGAAATATTGGGTCTCAAGATATAATGTGGAAGTGCCTGAAAAGCCGGCAGAAACTTACAGCATAGGAAAAGCATTAAGCGGACAGTTTGCGGATGAGCATAGTGCAATCCAGAATGTAGCTGTTAAAGATGAAATTCAGATTCCTGACAATTATGTAGCTGTAGGTTGCAGAGCCGGATATAGTGCGGCAGGAGACAGTAGTGAATCTGCAATGTGCATTATGATAGGAGATCAGGATTTTTTCCATCATGGTTTTTGGTCTCAGTTAAAATTTTATCCTAGAAAAAGCTTTGATAAGCCATATTCTAAATCAGTTCCTATTTCTGCTACTTTTTATGAGATATTTTCGGGAACCGCCAACTGTGTTGTAGATCTTCAACTAACGCAGGAAGCTAAAGACGCATGGTATCAGAAAGTATTTAAAGCAATCATGGATGCTTACGAAGAAGCACTGGTAGAATACAATAATAAGCTTACAGAAGAAAAGAACAAAGCCGTAGAAATCAAAGGCTCAAACCCAATGTTCTACCGTCAGATTGAAAATACAATTTTGCGTAAAAACTGTATTTCTTACATGTCAGACAGAGCAGTTGGATCCACACACGGATATGGTTTGGAAGGGTTGACCAGTGGTTCTTCTTTCAGTAATTATGAAACAGTTTTAAGTAGCAATCTGGATAAGTATACAGCATTTGTAAAGTTTATGGAACAGGCTTTTGAATGGGAAAACCTTTCTTATAATTTATATCCTTATTACTGGGGCAATAAGCAGAATTGGCTGGGTCTTTATCAGTCTGAAGATACTGATCCTTTATTCAGGTCCTTTATGCAAAGTGGTATGGCCAGAGTGATAGTGACGGTACGCCCTGGATTTGAAGAAGTTGTGCAGTTTTACCTTGCGACCGGAAAGATCTGGAATGGTGGGGAAGTTCCTGTAATCGGAGATGAACTTTATTTGTCAATTGCTGATGAAATGAAAGAACCAAAAGGTTTAAAGCAAGGAAAAGCGTGGATTACAAGGCTTCCTACCTCACTGAATATTCTTCAGGCAGAAAGTATAGGATTAAAAGTAAAACATGCACTGCCTTTCAGTACAGAAAATCCGGAAGATTTTGAAATACCGTCTGAAGTAATTACAGAGGATAAATTCAATTTTGAACACAATACGAATCTTTTGGGTGTTCAGGAACCTGGAACTTCTTCTGAGAATGTAATTTCCGGAGACTGGGCTGGACAAATTAATTAATTATAATCTACTAAAAAACAATACAATGTCCAATATAGGAAAAATTATTAGGGTAAATGAATTACCTCCTGTAGGAGAAAGAGAAACAAATGTCATTTATCAAGTAGCTGTACCCGGTGCAGCTACTTATACAGACTATGCCATTGATGAAAATGGAGATATGAAAACCCATGTAACAGATTCTACTAATCTTGATATGAGCGATAGTCTTGTTAAAATTTCTGACCCTGATATCCAGTCAGAAGGAATTATAAATCAGGCTCAATTTAATAAAGAGATTAAGGGGGATCTGGATCATAAACTTGACACTCCTTCAGCAGACGGAAATATTCAGGACTTTCCAACAGTTTTAGGTATTGATGCTAATGGTAATACAGCAAAACTACCTGCCGGTGATCTGGGGAAAAACGTTGCAAACTCTTCTTTAACTACGGTATCCGGCGCCGGATTGACACTGGGTGCCAACTGGGTACTTAACACTTCCGGGCTTTATTATTCAATAACAGGGTTAGCTGATGCTTCAAATGATTCAACATTTAATACCTTATTAACTCAAAACTCTTCCGGAAGAGTAGCTAAGTCAAATGGAAAATTTGCGTTTACGAGCTTACCTGCTTTACTTTCTGAATCAGAGAAAACAACATGGAAAACAGCAATGAACGGGGGGTGGACTACAAACACAATGAGTGTGGCCGTTATCTTGCCCCCAATCGTTGATAAACAGGATAGAGATTACTTCATTACGTTAAAAGGAGCTAACTTAAATCTAAATCCAGCCAGCTTTTCTGTAGAGATTATGAATAGTACAGGTACAACTGTGATAGCTACTGTCCCGAATTCACAGGTACAATTATATACTAATGGAATTGACCTTGTGTTTTACTACAACTTTAAGAATTTACCGCTCGGAAATTACAAAATCAGACTATGGAATGGAGTGGCTTACTACACCACCAATCCTACAATCAACGTGATCGATTTGCTTACACCGGTCAGTTTATCCGGGTTAAGCTGGAACATGTTAAATAATACTGCAATATGTCCCGTTGTAGATCTTACAACAGCTTCAGGAACATCAATACATAGGGCACGGAATACCAATGAACAATTTGTGGGAACAAATCAAGATGCAGTTTCATTCAAGAGTAGTGTTCTCATTCCTTCAGCAATTGCGGACGGGGATTTCTACCTTGAAATAACGAACACGACATCTGGTGTGCATTATTATGATGGAGCATTTGGCTATGATTATGGCTTGGTAGATGCTGCTCAGCCACTTTCTCATTCTATGCAAATTTTGGCAGGAATAAGGAGAAATTATTTTCTTGATGAAAGAATCCTTCCGGATAATATTGCGGTTAATGGTAGTAATACCAATACTTCAACAGGTCTTAATAGAACTTCAAAACTTTACATAACAAAAAAAGGAAATGTAGTTAATATGAGCAGTATTAATAATGGCCAGTTTACAACTGTTGTATCAACTTGGTTTCAACCAAACGGGGTAGATTTGGCGCTTTTCGCGAATTTTAATAGCTACAGCAATAGTAATAGCAATAACGGGGCGAACATTCAAACGGATATTTACATTAATTCACTAATCCAATTATAAAATTATAAACGAGCAATTAAAAATATCAACTCAAATACAAGCTTTAATCAACGAAATTGAAAATATTGGGTAAACTTTTAACAAGAGAAAAAATAGAAAGGTCTAATGTATTCATAATATTTCCTATAATCAAAAAAAGGAGATTTCAAATCCGGACGAAAAATTATATCTGCCAATTCCTTATTTGGAAATATTGATTTTTTAGCGATCTCTGATGAAACAGCCCACTATCCAATCAAAACGTTGATTATAAAGTAGACGAGATAAATAAAGTAAGAATAACAAATATTACAGGTATATAAGGCAAACAGATTAAAAAACTAGAACCTTGTCCCTAAACCAGCGTGAAACCCACGCTGGCTTTTATTTTTCCGAAACAAATTCGTTAAAATTTCAAAATTTTATTCACAGTAAATCAATGTGTTGTAATAAAAATTCATCATTTTTTCAAAATTCCATGCAAGATTTCCCAAAAACCGGATTTTATAGATGAGTACTCAATACAATTAATGTTTAATGTTAAAAAAATAATGAAATGAAGAATTTAATAGTACTTAAAGTTATTACTGCCGTTTTGGTTGTCTCAGTTATCTTCTCCCTGTTCTCATGCATGAATGAGGACAGGATAGAAGTACCACCTGTAAAATTAGAAGATGTTAACGGAAATTATAAAGGACGGCTGATTACTATTCAGGGAGAGTCCAAAGCAGAGAAGATTGTGGATTTTAAAATAAAAAAAGACACCCTTGTATTTCCGGAGTTTCCGGTAAAAGAAATTATAACGGCAGTCGTAAAAGATCCGATAAAAGTAGAGGCTGCCTTAACAGCAATGGGAAAAATAAAATACAACCTCAAATATGAATCTGTATTGAATGCTGAAAAAAATTGGGTAGAATTCACTTTTACACCCAAGGAGCTTGAACTTCAGATTCCGGTGGACGGAGTCACTAAAAAGACGGTTGTAACACTTGTGGCAAAACAGAAGGGATATTTCTCAGGATTGGATTACACAATGAGATTTGCTCTTGCAGCAGAGAAGATAACCGTAAATGGAACAGTACTGAGCCCCTTTGAGACTATCTCCTACAATTTTCCATACTGTATAAAAACTAGTTGATAGATATATAATATAAACAATAGATTGTGGTTTGCCGGATGCGGTCTATTTTTGCTTTAAAATTTAATCGGTATTAAACCGGACCCCAAGTCGTACATGGAAGAAAACAAGGAGCAGATTTTGCTAAGACGCCTTCTCACGAAGGAAGAAGCTGCCTGGAAAGAACTTTTCGGAAACTATTCCGGAAGCCTTGCCGGGGTCTGTTCCCGTTATCTTTCAGGAAAAGATGATGTTCATGATGTTCTTCAGAATAGCTTTGTCCAGATGTTCCGCTCTATAGGAGCATTTGAATACAGAGGCAATGGTTCATTAAAAGCCTGGATGGTTCGGATTACCGTAAACGAAGCTTTAAAATATATAAGGCAGCATCCCGGCAATACAACAAATGATGACTTTTCGGAGTTTCCTGATATTCCTAATGATGAAGAACCGGATCTTGAGGAAATTCCCGAGGCAGCCATTATGAAAATGATACGGTCACTTCCGGATGGGTACAGAATTGTTTTTAACCTGTTTGTGTTTGAGAAAAAGAGCCACAAAGAGATCGCCGGGCTTTTGGGAATAGCAGAAAACTCTTCGGCCTCACAGTTCCATAGGGCAAAAGGACTGCTGGTTCAGAAAATTAAAGAATTTAAAATGTCAAAAAAAGCACAGTATGAATAATCAGTGGCTAAATGATCTGCACAGGAAAATGGAAGACCACGAAGAGGATATTCCGGATGGGCTGTGGGAAGATATCAGGAACGAACTTTTTTCCAAAGAGGAAGAAAACGGGGTTGCCGGAGGTATGATGCTTGGAACTGATAATAAAAAAGAAAGTGAAACTATTTCAGGCAGTAAAAGAAATTCTCTTTTGTACCGTATCAGTGGAATTGCTGCAGCCATTGCTATGCTATTCTTTACAGGGAAACTGTTACTGGAAATGAATGCAGAAAAAGGGAGCCATAAAATAGTAAAAGCATCTGAAAATAAACATAATACAGAAAAAGAAGATAGAAAGATCACAGAGCCGGTAAAAGTAAATACAAACGAGCTTGTCAATACCCAGCAAGATGAAAAATATAACAGTCATGAAAATATATTGACAAAGCAATCAGGTATCAGTTCGATTTTAGAAAATATATTTAGCAAAGAAGTCATTAATAATAACAGAACGACAGGACTTGCGGAGAAGCAAAACAGTTCAGTGCCTTTAGCAAAAGAAGAATTACCTGTTTATAACCCTGCTTCTACAAACGAGGATAACCCGGTATTGAAGAAAGAACAAGATGTAGAAGAAATTTTTAATAATCCGGAAAATAACATTCCGGAAAAATATGCAGGTAATGATAAAGTTAAAATTTACGGACACCGGTCTAAAAAATGGATGTTGAGTATGCTTGCAGGAAATGTTTCTTCAAACTCAGCTGAACAAAAATTCCCAGGCTATGCTTCCATAAGCGGAAGTCCTATGACTTTTAGCGACGTATGGATTTCTGGAACAGAACCGGACCCTCTCACAGAAGTTCTGCTGGCTAATCAGAGCAAAGAAGTTGAAGCAAGGATAAGGCATAAGATCCCTGTAACATTTGGACTTTCTGTATATTACAATATCGGCAAAAGATGGGGGATAGGAACAGGAATCAATTATACAAAACTTACTTCAGAACTTCACTCCGGAAGTAATTCAAACTATATAAAGGGAGACCAGAGCATTCATTATATAGGCATTCCGGTACAGGTAAACTATAATGTTATTCAGAAGGGCCGCTTTACAGGATATGTTACCGGAGGAGTGCTCGTAGAGAAGGCCGTTGCAGGAAAGCTTAAAACTAAATACATAGTAAATGACGAGGTACAGGATACACAGGAAGAACGTATTGATGTTAAGCCTGTACAGTTTTCAGTGAATTCAGCTGTGGGATTACAGATGAAAATTATTGATAAAATCGGGATATATGCAGAACCGGGAATCGGATACCATTTCAAAAATGACAGTGAGCTGAATACCGTTTACAAAGAAAAACCTTTGAACTTTAATATGAAGTTCGGAATCAGGCTATTATTGGACTGATAACCCGAAATAATACCAAGCCAAACCATTAAATATTTATATATGAAACCAAAACTGATTTTTTTGGCTTTACTATTCATGTCTTTTCTGAATATAAAAGCACAGTGCAATCCCACTATTACAAGCCCCAGGCTAGGCGTACAATTTCCGGATAAAATTGTGTTCTGCAATACCGAAACAGAAATACTTTCCACACAAGCATTCGGAACTTACCAATGGTACAAGCAGGAATGGACGTGGCAAACGCCTAATAACAATCCCTGGACCGCAATTCCTGGGGCTACTTCACAAACATTAACGATCAATGGGAATGATGACCAGCTGTATTACTTTAAAGTAGCGGTTACACAAGGAGACTGTATAGCAGAAAGTCAAGCTGTTATGGCTGACGGATTTGCCTATGCACTCCCTGCAATGATCAGTATTATGGAACCCGGAACTTTTGAGGTAGTAGGACAGGGAGAGCTTAATGTATGTACAGGAGCATCCGTAAAATTTGATGATGCCTTTCCTGACCTGTATGGGACACATGTTTGGTACAAATGTATTCCGGGCAGCCCTCCGCCATCTCCCGGAGATCCTTGTATAATTAGTGGTGTGACTGGCGATTCTTATATAGCCACAGGCTCCGGGGAATATGGATTTTATGCATGTACCGAATACTGCCCGGATCAGTGTGAATTTTTAGGAACAGGCAACTTTGTAAAAGTCAATTTCGGAAACTGGGAATTCTGCAGTCTCGGAACTGATGAGGTAAAGCGTAAAGAAAACAGCCTCAGAATTTATCCAAACCCTACAGCGCAATTCCTTTATATTGGAAAAGAATCAGATAAAATTTACAAAGAAATCTCCATTATTGATATGTCTGGAAAAGTGGTCTTAAAGAAAAATGATCACCGTTTTAATGATGCTATCGATGTAAGCCGACTTGCACCTGGAAATTATATTATTATTTCCAAAGACCCTGAGGGAAATACTTATAAAAATAAATTCATCAAAAAATAAATGGTTTATATTCCTTAGTTAGTTTTTTTTAATCACTGATAAGCCGGTACAGAGAGCGTCTGTATCGGCTTGTCTTTTTTAAGAATATTTTCTTTTAAAATATGATCGAGGTCAGAAAACTGTCCATGCAAAAGGAGATTTTCTGAAATAATATATTATTTACTTTTACAAAAAACACCAATCATGTTAGTTAAAATTTATGGAAGCGCTATCCATGGCGTTGCTGCACAAACCATTACTATTGAGGTAAATGTAGATACCGGAGGAGTAGGATATCATCTTGTGGGTCTTCCCGATAATGCAATTAAAGAAAGCAGTTACAGAATCTCTGCTGCACTGAAGAATGTTGGGTACAAAATTCCCGGTAAAAAAATCACGATTAATATGGCTCCTGCAGACCTCCGGAAAGAAGGTGCTGCTTATGATCTCTCCATTGCTATTGGCATTCTTGCTGCATCCGATCAGATTCTTGCTGAAAATATTCATCATTATATCATTATGGGGGAGCTCTCCCTTGATGGAAGCCTTCAGCCTATAAAAGGAGTTTTGCCTATAGCTATTCAGGCGCGGGAAGAAGGTTTCAAAGGAATTATTCTTCCAATGCAAAACACCAGGGAAGCTGCAATTGTAGATAATCTGGAAGTATATGGTGTAGAAAACATTAAAGAAGTAATTGATTTTTTTAATGAAAGAAAACCTATCAATAGAATTATACTGGATACCAGAAAAGAATTTCAGGACAAAATAAATGATTTTCCTTTTGATTTTTCAGAAGTTAAAGGCCAGGAAACAGCTAAAAGAGCAATGGAAATAGCCGCTGCAGGCGGTCATAATATTATTCTGATCGGCCCTCCCGGAAGTGGAAAGACCATGCTTGCCAAAAGAATTCCCGGCATTCTTCCTCCTTTAACCCTGAAAGAAGCTTTGGAAACAACGAAGATACATTCCGTAGCCGGTAAAATGGGCGCCGAAACCTCTCTCATGACGGTGAGACCTTTTCGGTCGCCGCATCATACCATTTCAGATGTTGCATTGGTAGGAGGCGTGTTAATTTGCAAAGTAAATGCGAATTTGCAAAGTAAACGAGAAAAACTACAAAGTAAATGCAAAAATGCAATAAACATTAATGCATAACGGATTTGAAATTAATTTACATTACTGTAAAATGAAAAATAGAAGTAATATTAAATCTTGTAAAGTAAATTCATGATGAGACAGTTATAAATATCAATTTATCATTCTTGAACATAAAGATTTCTGTTCTTTAAAATGTGAAAAGAAATACAAAATTAATTATTTAAATAAATGATTTTCCTTTTATTTAGATTAATTTCAAACAATATGACTATTCATTTTATGATAAGGTAAATAGATTCCAATTTTGTAAGAATAATTTTGTAATTATAAATAATACGACAAGTTTTGTCGCATTTGGATATTATTTTTGTATTAAAATAAATACTTTAAAGTAAACAATAAAATATGATAAAATTCATATTAAATCTCATTCATAGGATCTTAATAACTCTTAAAAAATGTTAAATTAGCAAAATTAAATTAATACTTACTCAAAAGACAACATTAGAATGAAAAAAATTTACTTCGGTGCATATATGATATGTACTGTTTTAGGTGTGTCTGCTCAGGAAGTTATCTGGCAAAAAGATATAAAGTCCAATACTCAGGATTTTCTAAGCCAGGTAACAACTACAATAGATGGACAATACTTAATTGCAGGAAGCTCAATTCAGGCTACTCCTTCGACAAGCTCAGGAACCTCAAACCAAAAACAGAACAATGGTTATGATTTCCATTTGGTAAAGCTCAATCAACAAGGTCAGGAAGTTTGGGAGAAGTACTTTTCAGGAAATAACCATGATTATTTATCTGCTTCAGTCGCAACACAGGACGGAGGTTTTCTTGTTACAGGAACTACATATTCTTCAAAAGGCCTTGATAAAAAAGGAGATTCCAAAGGTGGGTCAGATATCTGGTTCATCAGATTAAATGAATTTGGCGATGAATTATGGCAAAAAACTTTAGGAAGTTCTTTCGATGAAGAAGCCAGATCAGTTATCCAAAGTACAGATTTAGGATTTTTTGTGACTGGGAATGTTCAGAATTCCGCAAAAGGTTACGGGTCTAAAGATGTTTTGATTATTAAGCTTGATAAAGATGGTAAAACAATGTCTGAATCTGTATTGGGAGGAAAAGGCCTTGATGAAGTTGAAAAAATGATTCCTACTAAAGATGGTGGTGCTTTGTTAGGGATCTATTCAAGAAGTACTACAGGCGGATCAAAGAAGACTGAAAACTTTGGCGAGGGAGATTACTGGATCATTAAGCTAAACAAAGAAGGTAAGCCTGAATGGGAAAAAAACTTTGGAGGAAAAGGTGATGATCATCTAAGAACATTGTCATTAACATCTACAGGTTATTTAATTGGTGGAGAATCCAGATCAGAAAGATCAGGAAACAAAACCTCAGAAATAGAAGAAGGAACCGACCTGTGGCTGATCTCATTAAACGAAAGAGGTGAAGAGATCTGGCAGAAGTCTTACAATTTTGGGAATAGGGATATTTTGATGGGAACAAGTATACTTCATTCAGCAGACGATAAATCTTCCAAGGGAATTTTATTAGGTGGTTATACCCAGGCTGAGGGCCGTATAGAAACAGACGATGAAACCTTTTGGATGCTTTATTTGGATGCCAATGGAAATGAGCAGTGGAGAAAACATGTGAAAGGAGAATCCAGAAAAAGAGAGGAAAGATTATCTGATATTAAGCTGAACAAAGATGGTTCTATTATTCTGGCAGGAACAAGCGCAGAAGAACTTGGAAAAGAAAACTGGAAGATTGTAAAGCTTGGAGATAAACAGCTTGACCAGCTGATCGAAAAGCAGGAAATCAAGATCTATCCGAATCCTGTTTCAGAGTATACTTATGTGGAAATAGGCTTTGATTTCAAAGAAGCTGATATTATGCTTTACGACATGGGAGGAAGGCAGCTTCAAAGCTTGAAAACGAAAAATAAAGTAACAAAGATCAATACCCAGAACTTGATTCAGGGAGCTTATCTGATTACGATAAAAACAGACGCTGATAAAACAACAAATGCTAAATTGATCAAAAAATAAATTAAACTGAAATGAAAAAAAAATATATTTCGTCAACATTATTATTAATTTCATTATCGATAACAAAAGCTCAAACAGACGTAAAGGATATTATTAATAAAAATACACCCAATGTAACAACACCAGACTTGACAAGATTTTTAAGGTATAACGATTTTCCTAACGTTGAATTTATTGGAGCAACCAATATTGAGGTTCCCATTTATAGTATTAAGCTAAATGACCTTGAAATTCCAATTAAACTCACATACAATACCAAAGGAAACAAAGTATCTGAAATTGCATCGAACGTTGGCTTAGGTTGGATGTTGACAGCAAATGGAAATATCTCCAAACAAGTAAATGATATTGAAGATTTTAGTTTTCATGACGCTCCATTTTTAGAAGATCCACATAGCCAATTTGAACCAGCAGGTCCAGTTGATATGAGAATAACCAGAGGATATTTTGAAAATCAAGTTTACAATGTTTTATCTCCGGATTTTAAAATTGATTCTTCACCAGATTCCTATATAGTTAATGCACCAGGTTTAAAAACAAAATTCTATTTGCAAAAAGATCCGACTATCTGTCCTCAAAATAATTGTAGCATCAGTACATATCGATATATACCTAAATTTCTCGATGTTAACTCATATAAAATAGAGCCATTAACTAAAGGTACCGGCGGAATAAGTTCAGATCATGGAGATCCTTCGAATGCTTTCCAAAAAATTGTACTTTACAACGGTAAGGGATATGAGTATAATTTTATAAATCCAAGTGGGACCTCACTTACAAAACCGTGGGAATATAATTATAATTTTAGGGTTATGATGGGGAGTCGTATTGAAGATAGAACAAATACATGGTATTTGGATTATATAAAATCCCCAGCTAATCAAAAAAAAATAGAATATATATATGAAGATTATACTATAAATTATGAAAATCCCGTAATACAGAGATCTGATGAAGGGTTTGGGCAATTGGGATTAACTTCAACTTGGTTTAAAGAAGGAACAGCTCCTACTCCTAACTGGTATGGAGCGCAAGATATTAATTATACAGACGTTATTTATACAAAAAATTTCGGAAATAAAAGATTAAAGAAAATAAATTTTGAGGAAGGAAGTGTTGACTTTTATTACAATACAAGACAGGATTATGAAGATAAATCTTTAAACAAAATTCAAATTATGGATAAAAGTGGAAAGATTATCAAGATTGTTGATTTTTATTATTCTTATTTTTTACCCAAAGATTCCAATTGTTCTGATGATTATAATTGCCTAAGATTAAGACTCGACAAAATTGTCGATTCCAATAGTGGTGAGTACAGATTTAATTATGGTATTAATAATTCGGATAATCTATTCCCTCAAAGGTATTCTTCTAAAACTGATTATCAGGGATATTTTAATGATAACAATTCTGATATTCCATTAAATATAACGGAAGCATTATCACATCGTCATGATACATATTATCCGATGCCTAAAATGTACTATTATCCCGATCTTATAAAAGACAATTTTTTACCCTTTAAACTGAATGGTATCACTAATTTCAGTACAGTTGGGGATATCGATAAAACACCCAATGAAAAATCACTTATAGGTTTATTAAGCCGTATTACATATCCTTCTAACGGAAGCCTGGCAATTGAATATGAAAATGATGATTTTGAGTATTTAGGCACTGTTTATAAAGCAGGGAGTGCAAGAGTAAAAAAAATGAAGTATTATGGAAATGATGGAAATATTGTACGTCAGATAGAATATTCTTATAAAAATGAAAATAACCTTTCTTCGGGACAGATTAATTATTTCAAACCACCTATTCCAACTCATACTACGGTAGTCACATCTTATGAAATCCCTTTAGAATTTAACAAAGACGGAATAGTTGGATATTCCAGAATAGAGGAAATAGAATCCGGTAAAGGCAAAAAAGTAAAAAAATACAGTAATATAAGTGATTTTCCGGATAACCTTCCGGTAATAAATCCTGATGGGTGTTCTTTAACAGCAAATGAAATAAGTATGCTGAAAAAATATAAATTTCCTTTCAAAAACTTAGAAAATTTTAGTAACCGAAGAGGAAATTTAATTTACGAAGGTTATTTTAAAGAGAATTCAACATCACCGATCTACGAAGCCTTTAACACATATGATTATTATGAGAAAACAAAATTGAAATTAAGCAATATTGTTCACAAAAGTACAGGCATAAATTCTGAACCTGGATATAGTCCTGATCCTGGGTGCTCAATACTATCAGAATCATATTTAATTACCAATCAGGTTAATTTAACGGATACAATTAAAAAGAGTTATTATGATCAAGGAGTAGTGCAAAATGACGAACAATATATCTATGATATAAATAAAAATCAACTCAAAAAAACAAAGAAAATATCGAGTTCAGGAATTATTGAAACTAATTACAAAAATTCGGAAGATAAAGGAATTACGAAGTTGATCAATAACAACATCATTGATGATCCATTAGAAATAGAAACTATCAAAAAGAAAGATATTAATGACAGTGGAAAGGCAATTTCCAAAGTTGAAACAAAATATGATGATCCTGCTACTATATATCCTACTTCAACATTGTCTTATGATATTCAAAATAATGCTTTATCCAATGAAATTACCTACGATAAATATGATACTAAAGGTAATTTACAACAGTATACCACCAAAAATGGTATTCCTATAACATTTATATGGGGGTACAATCAGACTCAGCCGATTGCCAAAATTGAAGGCGCGAAGCTATTAGATATCTCACAGACATTAATTACTTCTATTATTAATGCTTCTAATGAAGATGCCATTCCTCCACAAGGGGTTACAGCAGAACAAGCAGAGCAAAATTTAATATCAGTTTTGGATACATTCAGAAAGGATCCCGGTTTAAAAGAATATAAAATTACAACTTATGTTTATGATCCACTTATTGGGGTTAAGGTAATCACTTCTCCCACTGGGTTGAAAGAATTTTACAAATATGATACTGCAAACAGATTAGAAAAAGTAGCTGATTTAGATGGGAATATATTGAAACAATATACCTACAATTATTCTCCAACAATATATTATAATAATCAGAAAAGTCAGAACTTTACAAGGAATAATTGTGGATTAAATGCTATAGGTGGGGCTTATACATATATCGTAAATGCTGATCAATACTCCTCAATAATAAGTCAGGCAGATGCAAATCAAAAAGCACAAAATGATATTAATGCTAATGGGCAAAACATGGCTAATGTTAATGGCATATGTACTCCTATATCCTGTAGTCTTTCTTTTAATTCATCAGTAGGTATAGCAGGTGGCGGAAGTGTTTCTGTTGCACCCAATTCTTATTATAGGATATCTTTTGGATTTTCTTCCGGATCAAACTCAACCAATTTACCGTGGACAGCAGGTGTAAAAGTTGCAACCATAATAGGAAGTTGTAAACCGATAACAGAATATAATTCCTACAATGGACAAGTGTATTATACTATTAAAACCAATGGTGATGTTACCTTAAAAACACATACAGGAACTGCTTTGCCTAATAATACATCATACAATTACGATTTTTATTTCCCAATAAACTAAAACGCATGAAAAAAATAATTATTCCAATCAGTACGTTGTTTGTAACAGGTATTATGTATGCTCAAACTACAAATACAGAAAACTATATACGAACACAAACATATCTTGAACCCGTCACTTCATCCAGTTCAACAGCGAAACAGATTGAAAATGTGCAGTATTTTGATGGTTTGGGAAGGCCTAAACAGATAGTTGATGTAAAAGTATCCCCACAGGGAAAAGATGTTGTAACCCATGTTGAATATGATCAGTTTGGAAGACAGTTGAAAGAGTATCTTCCTGTTCCGCAATCTGGGACTCAAAACGGAGCTATTTATACTAATCCTTTAGCTAATTCTACTCAGCCCGACATTTATGGATCGGAAAAAATTTATTCAGAAAAAGTAATGGAAAATTCTCCTTTAGACAGAATACTTGAACAAAGACAGATAGGAAATGCATGGAATGGCAAACCTATTAAATTTAAGTATGAAACTAATGTTGATGGAGAAGTGAAAAAATATACTACTACAACATCATGGGTAAATAATGCCACTTCTTCTTCTATTACTTTATCAGGAACATATGGAACCGGACAATTGTATAAAAATACAATTACCGATGAAGACGGAAATAAATCCATAGAATTTAAAGACGGGAATGGACAGCTTATACTGGTTAGAAAAGTGGTAAATGATACTGAAAATGCCGATACTTATTATGTGTATAATGATTTTGGACAATTAGCTTTTGTAATTCCACCATTAGCTTCTGTATCAGTATCTTTGGACTTAACCATACTTGATAATCTCTGTTACCAATATCATTACGATAACAGAAACAGACTTGTAGAAAAGAAAGTTCCCGGCAAAGGATGGGAATATATGGTATATGATAAGCAAGACAGATTAGTGCTGGCTCAGGACGCCAATTTGAGAACTACTACTAATAATAATTTTGGAGGAAAGGGATGGCTGTTTACCAAATATGATCAATTTGGAAGAGTGGTTTATACAGGATTCTTTACCAATACGGCAACAAGAACAGCTATGCAGACCGCTATCAATAATATGTCTTCTAATGCAGGAAATAATGAAAAAAGAACGACTATTCCTATTACGCAAAATGGAATGGATGTATATTATACAAAAGATGCTTTTCCAACAGGAAGTATGACTATTCTCAATGTTAATTATTACGATACTTATCCCGATTATAGCTTTAACCCGTCATTTCCAACAGAGATTTTTGGCAAACAGATTATGACAGATAATTCTATAGGAAATAATACAAGTACCAATACTCTTCCTGTAATGAATTTAGTAAAGAATATTGAAGACAACAACTGGACAAAGAATTATACTTACTATGATGTTAAGGGAAGACTGGCAGGGACATATTCTATCAATCATTTAGGAGGATATACCAAAACGGAATCTGATCTTGATTTTGCAGGAATAGTTTTACAAACTAAAGTTTATCATAAAAGGCTCAATACAGATGTCGAAAAAATAATTACTGAAACTTTTGAGTATGATAATCAGAACAGATTATTGTTGCATAAGCATCAGGTCGATAATAATCCTGTCGAGGTTTTAGCTCAAAATAAGTATAATGAACTTTCTCAACTCATTAATAAAAAAATAGGAAATGATTCTCAAAGTATAAACTACACCTATAATATTAGAGGTTGGGTAACTAAAATGAATGATCCTTTAAATTTGGGGAGTAATTTATTTGGCTATGAAATAAAATATACAAATCCTATCTATGCTTCTTTAACTTCAGGAAGTTATAACGGAAATATTGCAGAAATAGACTGGAGATCTTCAAATGATGGAATATTAAAAAGATATACATATCAATATGACACTCTTAACAGATTGATAAAAGGAAATTATGATGAGCCTGAAAATTCGGCAACATATAACCATTATTTTGATGAGGAATTAACATATGATCTTAACGGAAATATTAGAACACTGAAAAGGTTTTCCAGACCTTCGGTAGGAACAATTCCTGAAAAAATTGATGATCTGATCTATAATTACCAAAACAATAATCTAAGTAATAAACTAGATAAGGTTACACTTCCTTCGGGTATGGTCAATAATAGTTCAGGGTATAACGCTTTACAGAATATTTTTGGTTATGATGATAATGGAAATATGACCAATCATCTAGATACGGGAAAAGATAAAATAAAATATAATTACCTTAATTTAATAACCGAAACAAGTGCATATGGTGGGAATGAAACAACAAAGTACTTATATCAATCCAACGGAACAAAAGTAAGAAGAATTGAAGAGCTTCCTATTTTTATAAAATATAAAAAAATAACAGATTACTTGGATGGGTTTCAGTATGAAACAGTAGAGAATGATCCAGTTGGCAATATTTCAACTCCCCAGCTGTCACTTAAATTAATTCCTACCTCTGAAGGATATTATGATTTTGAAAAAAATAGCTATATTTACAATTATAAAGATCATTTGGGTAATATAAGAGTAAGTTACATGTATAATTCCAAGATGGGAATTCAGATACTTGATGAGAAAAGCTACTATCCTTTTGGATTAACTCACTCAAATTATTCGATTCTAGCTTCAGGTTTATTTCCTTCTTATAATTACGGTTATAATGGTAAGGAGTATCAGTCTCTATTGAGAATGAATGATTATGGTGCGAGAATGTATATGCCTGAATTAGGAAGATGGGGGGTGATTGATCCTTTAGCAGAACAAATGAGAAGATGGTCTCCTTATACGTACGGTTTTGACAACCCCATAAGGTTTATCGATCCTGATGGAAGAAATAACAGTGATTTTGATAGAATGATAAACGATTGGGCTTCTGGAGTGAATGCTGCAAATGCTACTCCTCCAAGTACAGATGTTCAGAAAAATAAAGACGGGACTTATACAGTTGTAAATGCTAAAAATGACGGGGATAATAATGTATATGTTACGAACAATGGTAAAAGAACAGGCGAAGTAATAGCGCAAACAATGACTCCTTATGATTTTATGGGAACAAACGATTCAACAGGTGAGTTTTTCTTTGATAAAAAAAATTCGGGAGTAACATTTGATTTAAATAATTTAGGAGTTACGGCAAGTGTAGATGGGCATACAATCATAAACGGAGATGCTAATGCATTATTACAATGGGGTAGACAGATATTCACAAATGAAGTTGAAAAACAAAGTCCAGCAACTTTTATTGGAAAACTACAGATTCTTAAATATTTATCAGCAAATTTTGATGCTAAAAATGGGACAGGTATATTAGATATAAAGTCGAGTTTAGGATTAAATAAGTATACTCCTGTTCAAAATGGTAATACAGCAGATGGCAAACCAATTTTAACAACTTTAAGGGGTATGGGGAATATAATCTTTGGTGCAAACTTAAGGGCTACTAAGCCTAGCTTTTATCTTAATATAGATTATTATCATACTACTATGACACAAGTAGGGCAATATAATCAGAAGCAAAATCATGGAAATGGATACAATTCTAGGTATCCGTATTATGGAGAGCATACGTACTCAGGAAGTTATATTTATATGGGATATTGGAAACATTTTTATAATAAGTAATATGAGAAAAATAATTTTAGCCTTACTTTCTATTTTCGTAATATCTTGTGTCCCAAAATTTGAACCAAACAAAAAAGAAGACAGACTTTATTTTAAAGAAATAAAAAGTGGAAATATGTTATTACAATGGTTTTATTATTCATCTGCTGTTTCTGAATCTCCTGAATATATTGTTCTGAATAAGAACAATAAAGAGGATACTATTGTTGTTTCTACAAATATTGCAGATATAAATTTAGATCGAGATAGTATGAAGATTTCATTTTATGGAAAACCTACAAGATATAATGAAAGTACGAAAGTTACTCTTAAAAACTATCCAATTAAACTAGATACTACAGTCGTATCTGATGGTCCCAAATATAGAAAAACATATAAAAAACCTGATAGATAAATTTTAATAGTGCATATAAGGGGTAGAAATTTCTACCCTTTTATTTTAATTAGTCAGTGCAAAGTTGGAAGTTTTAGCTTTAAATCCTCAATTATCTCCAAGCAGCCGTCCCGTTAGATACATAATACTAAGTCTCAAAAAAACAATGAAATCAAATATTAAGGTGAATAATGTGGATTTGTTAATGCAGGATATTATTTTCTTAATTAAAAAAAGCCTTGAAAACTAATTTTATTGTGAAAGTTTAGACCTTTTCCAACCTATACACATAAAAATAACAAGAGAAACATTAATTCAGAATTACTCAGATCAGGAAATTCAGGAAGCCTTATACAAGAGCTATTTTAAGAATGATTGATATAATTTCATATTCAAGTTCCACTATTTATTTTACAACATATCAATTTTATATTAATAAGCTTTATGAAGTTCATTTTTCCTTAAATAGAATAATGGATAAAATATTGTAAAGTATTTAGAACAAGAGAGAATGATTGATAAATTGTAGTGGGATAGATGATTGCTCTCACTGAGAAATTTATTAATAAGAGATATTTTAACGCAATGATAGAGAATTACATACAATATGCTGGCGGATATCAAAAAGATGATATTGATGAAAGGGATATAATAAAAGCTATATCAGACATTCAATTAATGGATGAAGAACATGGAGTCTTTTGGGTTTCAGTAATTACAGATAATGAAAATGTAATTGAAGTAAATAAAGATTTGTCACTTTTTTTAATTTTTGAAGGAAATCAAACCGAATGTCAAGCAAAAGATTGGAACGAAGTAGCAGAACTTTATAAGCTACTATTGCTTAAAAAATTCGAGCTAATAGCCTCAAGAATTAATAGTTTATAAAGTATATTATCGATGGAAAGGTTAACGCCACAAGAAGTAATGTGTATTTCTAATAACCTCTATAAAACTATGGCTTTATGATATTATTAATTGTAGTAATTGATAATAGCATGCATAAGTCAGGAAATTAATCTAATTTTTAATTAGAAATTGCCGCTTAACAATTTTGTTTTTCTTTATCACAGGAATAAAATTTATTTTTACAGTAATTTATCCAATCTTTTATTTGTATTTTCAAACACATTTTTATAGCGAAAAAGATTAAATCTTTTTCCTCTTTTTTTAATTTTTATATTGTTAATTCCTAGTTTTACAAGTTTGCTTAATAAGGGATTAACTTCGCTTTCAGGTATTTTTAAAATCACCTTTATCATATTGCTGCAAATCCATTAATTTTTATTTTACAATTTATCCTCTATGGCTAGAAACAGCTTTCATAAACGAAAGCCACCATCCTACAACAGTGAAGCCTAAAAATGTGTTTATAAAAAAGACAGTTATAAATCTATATTTTATAATTGGGATTCTAAAAAAACCTACAATTGTCGGAAGAAAATAAATCAATAGGATAATCCTAAAAAAAAGTGATCCGTCACTTTTTGAACTAGTTGTTGAAATTAGTAGTAACATAATACTTTTACCTTTTTAATCAGTTCTGTGATAAAAATTAACCAAATAAGTTTCAAATATAAAAAATAAAATTAAAAAAGCCACTAATAAGATACGCCTTTTTAGTGGTAACATAAACGAGGTATATTTCTAAGCTTTGTATTCTCTAATTGAGATTACATGGAGGAAAAAGAATTTTTAAAAGCAGAAGTCCTAAAGAAACTTGGTAAGAGGATAAAAGAGATCAGGATTGCCCAGGGATATTCAAGCTATGAATATTTTGCTTATGAGCATAATATATCTAGAGCTCAATATGGCAGGTACGAAAAAGGTGAAGACTTACGATTTAGTACTTTAGCAAAAGTTATTAGTGCTTTTGGGATGACCATGAATGAATTTTTTGCTGAAGGGTTTGAAGAAGATGGGATATAATTTGTAAAGTGTATTCTAGATAACTCTGTATTATGAAAACATCTACAGATTTGATCATGCAAGGGTATAGAATAAATAAATTTCGTCTACAGAATCTTCAAAATAAGCCAATGTATTTGCTTTGTTAAGTTCTAAAAGCTTTCACAATTTTTTAAAAATATTAAATTTTTCATTTAATTTGAAGTTCAACTTCTTGTATTTACAAGAGATAAACTACAATAATGTCAATAATACTTTCAGAGTTACCTAGTAAGAATAATGGCTATTGGGAAATAGTCAATTTTCCGTACGCATTAAAAGGATATCAAAATCAGCTATTAGCTAAAACTGAATTTATCCATAAACTCTATGACAAGGAGAAAAATAAATATGTATATGGAGAGGCTAAGTATATTGAGGTAGCATTATCATTATTGATGGAAATTAGGATTGGGGATATTTTTAGTTGTGCAACAAAAGAAATAAAAATAAAAGAAAAGCGAACTGAAAGAAATTTTTTCTTCGATGGTAGGCTGGAGCATAATTTAAAAATATTTGATTATGAGCGGTTTAAGAAATTTGATAATTTCTTGTTTTCCGAAACTGCAAATGGATCTTTTTATTATGAATTTGAATACTTTGTTAATGAAAATGATGGAAAGAAAAGGCATATAATTATTCCTTCTGTGGTTATAGCTCAAGCATTCTTTTTTAAAGATTCTACTTTTATAGAACTTTTATATGAAAATAACCTGAGAGGAGTTGCAGGGAAATATAATAAAGACTCAATTAAAACCGAAGAAGACAAAAAGATAGGGGTTTTTAAGTATGATAATTCCAATACAAATATCAAATATTCAACGGGTAAAGCAATAGGAGAATTTTTATATTCTTACGATGATTCTTTGTTTTATGAATTAGAAAAAACGAATAACATTCAATACTTATCAACAATTAATGATAGTTCAAAAATCCATTTTAATTATCAAATACCAATACATAAGGCTCTAAATTTGACATTAGAAGGAACCTATTACACTTCAGTTGATGAAGTTATTTTCTTGGCTAATCATATTTCAAATTTTGAAGGATATAAAGGGCATAAACTTAAAATCTTTACAGTTGATAGAATAGAGATTGCGCCTCTAATCGATAAAAGGTCTACAGATAAAAGGAGCGAAAAGGAAGAAATTAGAATAAATCATACTAAACATTTTAGAAAGCCTCTTAGAAAATTCATAAAAAGAAATAATAATATATCAGATTCTAAGCTAGGTGAGCTCGATTTAAAAATTAAAGATGCAATTTTTAATCTTATTAAAATTTCCAAATTAAAAAAAGAAGATCAAAAATATAAGTATACCTCAGAAACCTCAAGCGTTACTAATCAAACAGAAGAGACTTCACATAAGAAATCTGATAATTTAGAATCTGGAATAACAAAAGTAAATGGTAGCGAATATGATAAAACTAATAAAGAGACAGTTTTTAGTTATTTGACCGAGGTAATGAAAACTATAAAACAAAATCATCATCAAGATATAAAAATAATGATTTTAAAAGATAATTTTGAAGGGTATGAAATTTATAGAATATGTGATATTAATATAGAAAATAATGTATACTTCATTGAAGACTTTCATGATAGAATACAGATTATTCACTCTGAAGATCTTACCAAGTTAAAACGGATGGATTTTGAGAGAATCTTTATATTGTTAAAAAATAAAAAATATAATTGGCAAAAAATTAAAGAGGATGACAAAGCATCTGATGGAATCGTATTTGGAACATCTATTAATAAATATTCGAGAAAAGAAACTAACAGTATTAAGAATGGTTATCAGAAAATAATTAAAAGAATAAATGAAATATTTTGTTTATCTATAGAAGCAGCTATTTAGTGTAGTATCTTCAAACTAGAATTTATTTAAAATTGAAGAGCAAGTGATAGATTTTAAATTCTTTTTCTTTCCTTTTATGAGTACTTTCAAAAGTAAAATCATTATTAAATATAGAGTTTTCAGAAATTCCATTGTCAATAAGACATCCATCTTGGTCTTCGAAAGAATGCTGTAATTTTTCAATAATTTTCTCTTTTATTTTTCTCATTTCTCCAATCAGAATAAAACCAATCATCCCTCCAAAACCTTGTTCTTGTGAGTATTTTCCATTAAAATACCTATATACTCCCCCATCATTTTTTTTCTCAACATATACATATTCATTAATTAAATTTTGTCTAGTAGATAAGTTTTTACATTCCAGAGAATAATAATTCAATTTATCTGATACTTGATTAATCCAATTACTATGTTGAAACTTTAAATCATAGAATCCCTTAATATCATATTTTGATTTAGGTTCTTGGTTGATGATAATCCCATGATAATGAACTTTTTTATCAATATTTTCAAGCCAATATACGATATAACTTTTTATAACATCCTCAATCTCTTTTTTCTTTCCTTGAGGCTTATTATTTTCGTTTTCTATTCTTAATTTTAATTCTTCTTTAGAGTAATTTTTATAAAAGTTCAATAGATGATAATGTACTAAATTAATCCAAAAACAATCATCTAATTTTTGTGTCAGGGACCGTTTAGGGATATATTTTTGCTCTGGGACAATAATGTATTCTCTATCCATTAATATATACATTTAATATATCCTGACCATCTTCAAATGCTTTCGTTTCACTCCAGTTAGTATTGTCATCAGTTTTTAAAATATATATGCAATCATCTCCATAGAGTTTTTCTTGAAAAGCCAGAAAGTTTTCATTGGGATTTGATTTGAAAATTTCAATAAGTGTATACTGATTTACTTTTTGGGCACTTGGTTTTTCTGATTCTGAATTATTTAAAAATATTCCTAATACCATAAAGTTAAAATCTTTATAATGAAAATGACTATATTTAATAGAGGTATTAAAATATATTTCTATAGTATCATTTAATACTTTTTCATAAAGCTTAATCTCAGATAAGCTAATTTGAGTTTTAGGCTTAAAGTAATCTCTTACTCTCTGTTTTTCCAAATACGAAATATTATAAATTTTATATATTATTTCATCTAATTTTTTCTGGTTGAAATCAGAAAATTCGATCTTCCCATCATTTAAATCTTTTGATAATCTAGATAAATTAATAAATAATTCATCTTCAATATATTTTGGAAAAGGAATGTTTTTAATTGCTTCATATCCGATTTTTGGGTACGAGCTATCGTTTCGCTTTCTAAACTTTATATCAATATAATAGTTAATTAAACTTGAATTTAGGATGGCTAATATCACATATTCATACTGTTTTTCTTTTGGAAAAATAGAATAAATATCAAAATTATAATATATATGTTCTTGAGATAAATATGCTTTTAGAGAACTACCGACTCTGTTTATCAATATCTTATCTGTAGTATAAATGTTTTCGCTTCTAATCCTCTGGAAATTTGATTTGTCCCCAATATAGGTTTTAAAGTTATTGTTTAATTTATAATTAGAGAGATTGCTCGGCATTGCTAGTGGAGTAGGAAAGTTAATATCCTTAGTTGAGCCTGTATACTTTTGCTTGAACAGGTCAGAGTAATATGTACGTTGACTTTTATTTAAAGATTTCCAATCTTTTTCTGAAAGTTTAAATTCTTCAATAATTTGTTCTTTCCCAACAATTTGAAGACCATTATTGATGTAATCTTTTGTCCCCTCAAGTATGGTTAAAAAATTTATTAGTTTTTCGTTATTTTGCTCTAATTTTCTAATTAACTCTAAATCATAGTCATTGCTAAACAAATAATCTCTTAAAAATATTTGCTTTAGTTTTAAATCTTCTTGATTTAAGACAATTATAGAATCCGGATTAATAATTAATAACTCAAAAGGTTTTTGAGAAAAAAGCCCCATTTTTACAGGATAATATTTTATCAAATTACCTGTTGTTTTTACATTGTTGAAAATTAAGACATTAACACTTTCATTTGCGTTTTCAAATAGAATTTTTTTGACTTTTGTTAGATCATATATCTTTTCAACCGAATAGTTATTATAAAAAAAGTTTTGAAATTCTATTGAATTATCATTATAAAAATTTGAATTGTTTGATACGAAGCCAAAACGCGTATTAACATGGCTCCAAACTTTAATCTTTATAAAAAAGCATTGAGAAATTTGATGTTTACCGACAATTTTTTCAATTGAGAAAATTTTATTGTCAATAGATATATCATTCTTTATGAATTCATATTCTTTATCATTCTGGCTTATTTCAAAAAATGGGGGATTTCCCACAATGTAATCAAACTTTTTATCTTCAAACAGGTTCTCATCCGTAGTTAAAGTATTTTTACAGATAATATTTTCAAAAAAAGAATGGTGATTTTTAAATAGTTCAACTTTTTTATTTATTCTTAACTCTTTTGCGATATATTGTTTTAAGTCTTCCTGATTCAACCCTTTAA
The DNA here is from genome assembly GCF_050496705.1 of Chryseobacterium sp. MIQD13. NCBI lineage: Bacteria > Pseudomonadati > Bacteroidota > Flavobacteriia > Flavobacteriales > Weeksellaceae > Chryseobacterium > Chryseobacterium sp. MIQD13. Next base: position 617,191 of record NZ_JBNWAF010000002.1, on the reverse strand, counting down.
ATACTTGAAGTGAAAGAGAGAAAAGAGTAAATCGTTGAGCTATTTTTTGTTTCTCTATTCCGAAAATATTATCAGATAACAATTCAATTCGCCTTCTAATAATACTTTCTATAGAATTTGATTGTTCTGCTTCTTTGAAAAGAATATCATTTTCCAAAAGTTTTTGAAAAGCAACAATAAGAAACATCCCAGAACCACAAGACGGATCGAGAACACTACCAATTTTTCCATTTGGAATAACGTCATCAACAATTAGTTGGGCTAATTTCTTAGGAGTATAATAAATTCCATTAGCTTTTTGCTTATCTGTCAAAAAAACTTCGTATATATAGCTGATAAATTCAACAGGTAAAATATCGAATTGAAAATCAAAAAGACTTAACTGTCCTGAGGATGTTGTTCCAGAAATTGAATGATAAATTAGATCACAAACATCTTTTGTTAAATATTCTTTTTCAATTTTAGGATTATCAAACAATTTATTATCAAAGATTTCATGTATGATTTCAAATAATCGATTAAGATTATTATAATCATTTTTTTCGAGCAAACTTTTATATCCGGAACATTCATTTCCATAATAATGCTCATAAAAAAAAGAGTTTATAATATGGTTATCCTCAAGATATTTAATGTATAAAGTTCTATCAATAAGTGCTTGTACCTTTTCTTCATCATTTATCTTTTGAGAAAGATTCTTTTTGAGTGAATATAAAGTATTTACAAGAATTTTATCAATACTTTTTGATTTCTTTATTTTGTCGAGAAATTCTCTATAATAATGCCAAATCAGGCCATTATCAAATTGAGCTTTGTTGATGGAATCTATTCTATGGTTGTCTTCAGTTCTTCCCTTATTTTTCTGAATTATATCAAACTTATCCATTTCTGCTCTTTTTTCAAAAGGAGAAATTTTAGCATAGTACAAATTTAATCTTGGATTTCCAAACAATGTAGTTTCTTGTTTTAGATCTACTAAAAAAATTAGATCTGCTTGATTTTCGTTCCAGATATATTTTCTCAACAAGATAAATTCATTTTCTTGCAAAGGTTCTAGAATTAAATAGAATGAAGTTCTTGTAGGTTTGGGACATTTATAAAAAAAGACATTATCTTTTATTTTTTCATTTAGATTATCTTCATTATTAATATAGATGCTTCTTGATTCTAAAGTATTTTTAAAATCGAATCCCCTATGTTGAAAAAAATCTTTTATTTCTTGCATTTAATTTGTTGAAAATCAAAAATATAATCAAAAATAAAAATATATTAAAAGAATAATATTAAGCAAAGCAAATATAACCATATTGACAAACATTTAAAAGAAAATATGAACTTATTTAATTGTCTGATATTTAATTATTTACGTTCGTTTTCTAAATGTTAATTAAAAATAAATTTATATTAGCCAAATGCAAAATTATATTTGTAATACGTCAAAACGTGACGCATTATAAATAATTTGATTTAAAAATATTCTCAAAGAAAAAAGGAAGAGAATGATCTTTGTTAAATTCGCTCAGCCGCAAGTTGTATTCTTTGATAAGAAAAAGTAAAATGTCAGGATTATCTACAACTTTAAATGCCATTTCAAAAATAATTCTCCGGTTGTCAATATTCCATAAATCAATACTTTCACTGTTTTCCGGAAGATATCCAAACTCATTTTCACATGCATATCGTAACCTTCCCCATATGGTATGTCTTCTCGAAAGTAATCCAGCGACTGAAGAGAGTAATTTAAAATAAGCAAAGCTATATGAATAGTTCTCAGTAAAGCCTTGATGCAAAATTGTGTTGATTTTTTGCTGATAATCAAGTTGTAAGCTACTAGCCATTTTATATTCAGAACTCAAATCATAAAGACAAAAAGAACAATGATTTAAAGAATGAGTTTGTATTTTATTTTTGTCTCCCTGTTCTAATCTGTGAAATGCAATAGGTTCATTACAGACAGGACAAGAATCTCTGAGTAATACTCTACACTTACAACAAATATAAGAAACAAAGATTCGCCATGACTTTCTGTAATATGGATGCTTTTTTAAACACAAAGGACAAAAGAGCAAACCGTTATTTTTCCTTTTCCTATGCATAATTCCTAAAGGAAGAATACCCATTGTTCGGCCAAAAGGATTATGGGATTCGAATAAAAAAGACTCATAACTGGTTAAAAATAACTGACTAATAGAGGAATAGTTAAGAGGAGTGTTGTTAAAAATAATATCCTTAAGATACTGACTAGGCATATTGTCGACATCTCTGTTCCAGAACTGTTGATTCTTAAAATAATATCTACCGAAAGAATGACTTTTTACATGATGCGCTTGGGAGAGCCTAAAGAACCAACTTGAAAATAGTTCATCAGGATAAGGAGGAATATAGTGTGCCCAGATATTTTTATCTAAACTTGAGATAAAAGGCATTAAATATTACGATTTCGTAACAATTTTTTTCTGTTTTCAGGTGAAACATAATCTATACTGTCGAGAATTTTATGATTAATCTTTTCAACTCCGCTCTTAATGGCAAGTTCAGCGCATCGAATCAATATTGTATTGATTTCTCCAATAAGCCCATCAGACATAGCAATTATTTTAGATGCTATTGAATTTTCCGTTAAAAATGAAGGATTTCTAAGAGGTAAAAGAGCTTCATAATTAACCAGTAACTGATGGAATGCTTCATTGTACTTCCATTGCTCAAGAAACATTGTGTCAAAACGATTTGCTAACTGAGCATCAGACTGGATAACATTAAATGCTTCCTGAATTCCGGCACAGACAATGGAGATTTTAAGTTCATTACTTAAGTACTTTAGAACATTGAGGAAAACTCTTTGTTTGGTAGGTGTTCCTGCTAGTACATGATGGATCTCGTCAATAATCAGAAGTTTAACTTCTAATTGTTTTAACAAACTTATAATTCTTCTGCGCTTATTATCTGGTTTTTCACTATTAATGATAGGAGCATTTAAAATATCCAGTATTTTATTGTAAAAACTTCTTTCATCAGGTTCTGGTGGGGCCTGAACCAATAAAACAGGTACAATAATATTATTGTATTCCGTTTCTCTTATATAAGGAGCATTTTTTTTATAAAACCTATTGATAAGAGCCGTTTTTCCATTGTTTGTATTTCCAATGATTAAAACATTAGGCATTCTGTCAACCGCAGGATAATCTCTTAAATCCTCTAATTTTGTTAGGATCTTATTTGCCATCGGATAAGGAATCCATTTCTGTGTTCGGAGATAATTAATTCTATCCTCATTGGTACCATTCAAGACAACTGCCTGGGTTTTAATTGTCAAATGCTTCATCGTCTAAATTTTCAAAAGGTTTAAGGTGTGTGAAACTATTGCCCATATCTTGATTATAATCCTGTTCATACAATGAATTAAACTTCACATCAGAATCTATTTTAGCAATATCCTGTAATAAATTTTCTTTATTTGAGAATTCTTTAGTTAAAATTCTTCGGGAAGTCTTACTGAGTTTTTTAGTTTTTTTTATAGCTTTTAGCTCAATTTCTTCCAATTTCTTGTAGGTATCAAAGATATGTTCTTCGTTAATATTTGTAATATTTTCTTCCTTCAGCTTTTTTAATACAGCCCTGTATTCCCAAATTGATATGGGAGGATATTTTGTATTTCGGTAAGGAATTTCAAAATATTCTTTAGTATCAGGATCAAAAAAATAAACAACACTAATATCTTTAGGATTTCTTCTAAAAGAATATTTCTGGGATGACTGTTTCTTATTAGGCGCATTAATATATTTCCTAAGAACTTCATCATAATAATGAATATGATCAATGATGATCCCATATTGCTGTATAGATCGTTCAATATAAGGCATAAAATCCAATCTTACCTTTCTTTCATTAAAATGGCGTGGGGGAAGTCCGATTCCTTTTGTGTTTTCGGTTCCAAAAATACCTTCGATATACTTATCTTCAGGTGTCATTCCTATTCCAGAATGAATAGATTTATGGTATACATTTACAATATAAGTTACCATCCATTTTTCAAACTCAGCTAAAGTGAATGAAGCATGCTTTTCAGATTTATAATTTGATTTTTCCTCCTTATTGGAAAAAGTAGTCCCTGGAAGGTCATGTACAACTTTGGAAAATGAACCTAAATATCTTTCAATATGCCCTCCATAATGAGGCGTTGCAACTGGTCTGAATTCCAAATTAATACTGTAATTTTCACAGGCTTTTTTCAGCATATTCCCCCTAAATTCTTTCGCATTATCTACGTGTATAGTATCCATAACACCCCAACATCCCCAATTTCCGTCTACTCCAATTTTCTGAAGATAAATTTCTTTTGGAAGGATAGCATTAGAAATACACAGTCCGGTTCCCATTGCTCCGGGAGGATCAAATGATAAATTAATACCCAGTATCATTCTGCTGAAGACATCTATCGCTACCGTTAAATAAGGACGATTAAAAGGTTGTCGGTATATTTCGTCTACTAAAATAATATCCACTGGAGTATGATCTATTTGTACAACCGAAAAAGGATGAGTTGCATGGGGAAAATTACCCCTTATTGGAGCAAATTTATTGTCAGATTCCTTTTTACCATAGCGGGATCTTATTTTTTCTTCTTCGGAAATTTCATGTATTCTTCTTCTTATGGTTGATTCATGTGGAAAAGGAACCTGTTTTTCATTACATTCATGTCGAATTGCCCTGATCAAATATTTTATGGATTTTCTAAAAGCCGTGAGATAAATATCCTTTATGTTCTTTTGAATAATCTCTTCCTGTTCTGGTGTTAACCTTGATTTACCTTTTCCTCCATTTTTCTTTTGTCCCAATAAAGAACTGATACTTCCAGTTTCATAATACCAACTGATCCATCTGTAAATAGTAGATCTGTTGACTTTAGCAGCTTCAGACGCTTCCTTAACCAATTGTAAATCCCCTCGATTATCAATAATTGGCTTTATGATTCTGAATCTTTCCTGAGCCTTTTCCCATTGTTTATCAGAAAACTCTAACAAATCTCTGTCTTTTTTTGTTGTAAGAGGTTCATGTATTGGAAAGACGTCTTTTATATTTATCGTATGCAGAATTCCCGAATCTATTTCTTCAATAGTTATCCTTGAAACATCTATAAGTCTCATAATTACACATTCCTTACGATCATATAGAATATGCTCGCCTAGTTTGAGATAAAAAAGTCCATTTTTCATTTTTTCCATTTAGGGTAATAATCTTCATAAAGTTCATCCAGCCATATTGCCGAATCCATTGTTAAAGGGTAGTCCCATAGACATCTTATCATGTTGATTGAAACCATATACCACATCATATGAATAAGCTCCATTTGTTTATATTTGTCCCTTGCTGAAACCTGTATCAATTCCTTGGGTGTGGATTCTCTTAAATCACACATCCATTTAAGTAAAAGCTGTATATCATGGTGATTATGATCATAATTGTTTTTTTTATACCGATATAAGAATTTACAGTTTTCCAAATAATGGGTTCTGATATTTTCTTCTGTTAAAATTTGGAAATCATATCCATTAGCCTTACAGAATTCAATGGCAGCTCGAAACTTGGGTTTGTATTTCCTAAAGTTTTCTCTTAGATCTTCACGATACTTTATTTCTACAAGAACAGGCTTGATGCCTTTTTTTGCGAATCTATAATGCCAAAAGAACAAGAAATCAGGAGTATAGGAACGTGAATTACCTTCAACATCACTGTACTCAATCTTTACAGGTTGTTGATAGTACCCTTGAACAATCCAATCCATTTCCAGTATGTAGATGAAATCTCTCTCTAGTGAAGATTCAAATTGAACTTCCTTATTATTCTTGGCACTAAAAAAACTTCCAGATAAAGAACGGTATGTCAGTCCAATTTTTCTCACCTTATTTTGAACGATTTCTTTCATCTAAGGTAAGGATTTTAAATTAGTCGCGCTAACTTTGCAAATAAAATGCAGAGTAGACGAGAATAAAGGCCATTTTGCCATTGTTTTTTCTCTTTTACTCTGCGAATATACAAGGCGGGAGCTATCCCCAGCCTGGAGAAATCTCTCTGGCGCACAACGGTGTTTTGTTCCTTGACGAAATGCCTGAGTTTAAAAGAACCGTTTTAGAAGTGATGAGACAGCCTCTTGAAGACCGGGAAGTAACCATTTCAAGAGCCAGATTTACTGTAAATTACCCTGCAAGCTTCATGTTGGTAGCATCAATGAATCCAAGTCCCAGCGGCTTTTTTCCTGATGATCCCGGAAATACCTCATCAGTTTACGAAATGCAGCGGTATATGAATAAGCTCTCTGGTCCTTTATTAGACAGGATTGATATTCACATTGAAGTTCAAAAAGTTGAATTTGAACAGCTGGCAGAAAAAAGAAAAGGAGAAAAAAGTTCAGATATCAGAGCGCGTGTATTGAAAGCACGCAGTATTCAGAATGAACGGTATAAGGATCTCAATATCAGCTATAATGCTCAGATAGGCCCTAAAGAAATTGAAGCCTTCTGCAGTTTGGATGAAACCTCTATGAATCTCATTAAACTGGCTATGGAGAAACTCAACCTTTCGGCAAGAGCCTACGACCGTATTCTGAAAGTCTCCAGAACTGCCGCTGATCTGGAAGGAGAGGAAAAGATACTTTCGCATCATATTTCCGAAGCTATACAATACAGAAGCTTAGACAGAGAATTTTGGAATGTGTAATTCTTAAGCCACAATATATTTCTGGAAAGCGGTCTGGATTATTATATTTGGCAGTTTTTCTCTATGGTCACTTGTAATAAATTAACAAAGGAGACATGAGATCTACAAATAGTACCGGACTATAAACTATCAATCTTTCTTCAGCACCAGCTCCATCTCTATCAATATTAGTAATTTAAATATGATGATATGAGATGTCTTTTTTAAGAAAATAGGAATATTTGGTACAGAATTTATTAATACTTTTTAATTTTATACCACACAAATATAACATGGAAGAAGCATATGAATATTTAAAAGCCAATTTTGAAATCACAGAAGATGATTGGAAAATTATAGCTTCCAAAATGTTTGAAGAAAGATTTAAGAAAAAAGATATTATCCTTGCAGCAGGTGAGCAGGAAAATATGCTGTCTTTTTTGTCTAAAGGAGTGTTGAGGTTTTTTATACCCACTGAAGAAGACAAAGACAATGATATCACCTACGATTTCATGTTTGAGAAAAAGTTTATTTCCGGGGATGAATCATTCCTGACGAGAACTCCTTCATTGTATGGAATAGAAGCATTGTCGGATGTGATTCTTTACAGATTCACTTATGATGATCTGCAGGATATCTATAAAAAAACAGGCAGTGCGGACCGTATTGGAAGAATTGCCCATGAAAGACTTTTTCTTGAAAGGTCCCATAGATTATATACTTTTCTAAAGTTCTCAGCAAAAGAAAGATACCAGAATTTATTTAAAGAAAACCCAATTCTGATAAAGGAAATTCCACAGAAATATATTGCCTCCTATTTGGGGATAACTCCACAGGCACTTAGCAGAATTAAGAGACAAATTTATTAACATTTGTTCATTGTGTACTCCTAAATGTCACTCTATTTTTGTCCCGATTTTTAAAAGATCATATTAATCAACAAAAATAAAAAGACACACATGACATTTTTAAAACACATTGGAATCTATTTCTTTTTTTTTAGTACTGTAACGTTAGCCCAGGTAGGGATAAGTACATCAAATCCACAAGGAAGCTTCCATGTAGATGGCGGGAAAAATAATCCCCAATCCGGACTTCCTTCAATTCTTCAGGCAAGCGATGACTTTATGGTAGCTAAAACAGGAAATGTAGGATTGGGAACTATTTCCCCATCTGTAAAACTGGACATATTTACACAAGGTACACCTGCGGTTCCTGTTGCGGGAATTAAAATAACAGACGGTTTGCAGGGAAAAAGCAAAGTTCTTACTTCGGATGAGAATGGAGTAGGTTTATGGAAAAGACAAAGCCTGGAACTGGTTGTGGGAACAATGGGAACAGGATATAATCTTCCTTTTAAACTTGATTTCAGCTATTACCAGACAGGATCAAATATAAGTCTGCCACCGGGAAAATGGCTTGTAACGGTAAATATGTTAGCTGTAAACAATCAATTTGCTGTTTTAGATACAGATGATTATATCTGGTTCAGATCTACTTTTTCAGACTCCCAATTTATAACAGGCAAGAGTGCTGACATTGTAGGTACAGCAGATAAAGTAAGCGGAATGCTTCAGGGACCTGTTACCAGCAATGCCTTAAAATATAATATCGCTAACGGGCAACTTGTGATCAATAACCAATCCCTGACTGCTAAAACATATTGGCTGATCGTAGGAGATTCAGAAGTAATAGGAAATCCGGATCCGTCAGTATATCTGGATCGTTTAGGCGGATCCAACTGGGGTGAAAATATTATTTCAGCTGTACCGATACAATAATAAACACATTTATTAGAAATATATTTATTGGGGGAATTTAGAAATTAATATTATCTAGATTCCCTTTTTTCCGTTCAGAATCATTTCAATCATTTTGATCTTTCTGTTTTCCCTGGTTTCGGGTTTCTTGGCTTCTTCGATCCAGCGGATGTATTCTTTTCTATGAGTATAGCTCATTTTATCAAATAAATTCCTGGCATCAGGATTTTCATTAAAAACCAAAACAATGTCGTCCGCAATTTCAACAGTTCTTTCCTCTTTGTCTTCGATAAGGCTTACGGACACCTCATCATCAAAAGTTTTTCCCAATTGTTTTCGGATTTCCTGCGTTAAACCTAAAATATGGCAGTCGGATTTCATTTTAGCAAGACTTCCACGATATTCAACCTTATTGTCAAATACTGCCTTAATCTTTATCTGTCCTTTTTTACCAAACAATTCTTCCGTAGAAAAAGGAAACTCTACAAAGGCAGCGTTCATATCTGCGTTCTGTTTTATAATTCCGGTAAACTTTACTTCTTTTTCCATCATTCAAATTTAAAATCAAAAATAAAAAAAACCGTGAACGTAAATTCACGGTTTTAATATTTATCAGAAAAAGATTATTTTACCTTTTTCGTTTTCTTAGGCATTTGAGTAGTCCCTGAATTTTTAGATTTTGTATCAGGAGGTGTGTTTTCTCCTCTTACAAGCTTTAACTCATCGATCAGTCTTCTTGCACCTGCATACTTGTCAATAGTCCAAAGAACGAAACGTACATCTACGTTGATTGTTTTCTGCCAGTCCTGTTCAAATACGATATCACCGCTTAATGCTTCGCTGTTTCCATCGAATGCAATACCGATAAGGTTTCCATCTCCGTCAATTACCGGAGAACCAGAGTTACCTCCTGTAATATCATTGTTTGAAAGGAAGTTTACAGGCATATATCCTGCAGCATCAGCATACTGTCCGAAATCTTTAAGGTTATAAAGGTCGATCACTCTTTGAGGAAGATCGAATTCTTCATCTCCTTTCTTGTATTTTCCTACAAGACCTGTCATATCAGTATAATAATTGTCTGTAACCCCGAAGTAGTTTCTGTCATTTCTAACAGGAAGCTTATCTACAGTACCGTAAGTTAATCTCATGGTAGAGTTCGCATCCGGATAGAATTTTTTCTCAGGCATCGCCTTCATTAGTCCGGCTAAGAATATACGGTTGTTTTTGTTGAAATTATCATCAACCTTAGAATATTTCTCTACGCTCATTTTCTGATCAGCAACAATTCCGTTTGCAATTTTCCAAAGTGGATCTGCATCAAGTTTCAATGCATCAGGATTCAGTAAGAAGTTCGTAGCAGAAGTCTTATTCGCGAAAATTGAAGAATATGCCACGTTAGAAAGCGTCTTGGAATCCAATCCTAAAATAGTGGCAGATGCTACATCTTTGTTTACTCTGGACTGATAAAGACCAGCCATAGAAGCAAGCATTTCTCCTTCCAAAGCTGGACTGAAGTTTTCATAAGCTTCTTTGATTGCTGCCTCAGTTTTAGGCTTCATTGCTAATCTTCCCTGCATATCCTGTGCAGAATAAGCTTTAAGAACAGCTCCTACCTGTAAAGCAAGAGTGATATATTTTGCATTTCTTGAGAACTGTGAAGCATAATTTCTTTCAACATTTCTGTCTGAAACCTGCTTGTAATAAGCACCAATATCTTCTAAAACTCCATCATAATCAGCATTTCCTGGCAATGCAGACCATTTTCTGTAAGTATCTTCAATCTTCTGTTTGTCAGAGATTGTTCCGTTTTTATCTACCGCATCAATAGTTCCCTGTCTGTTTTTCCAGTAGTTTGCTACAGAAGCATATTGAGAAGCATAGTTAAGCTGAGTCGCTTTATCCTTGTTCATATACTTTTTCATAACATCCATAGCCAGTTTAGAAGCATCTACCCAGGCCGGATAATCTTTATTTACCATCTGCTGGATTCCGTAAGAAGTAAGGTAACGGTTTGTTCTTCCAGGGTATCCTAAGATCATAGAGAAATCTCCAGGCTTGATTCCTTTAAGGGAAACAGGCAGGAAATGCTTAGGCTTCAATGGAACATTGCTTGGAGCATATTCCGCAGGATTCCCAGCTGCATCCCCGTATACTCTGAATACAGTGAAGTCAGCAGTATGTCTTGGCCATTCCCAGTTATCTGTATCACCCCCGAATTTACCCAATGATGAAGGTGGTGCACCTACCAGTCTGATATCTTTATAATCCTGGTATACAAAATAGTAGAACTCATTTCCGTTAAAGAAATCTCTTACCACTACTGTATATTTTCCGTTTTCAGAGTTTTCTGTCTGGATTGCTTTTGTTTCAGCATCAATAACAGTTTTTCTCTCTGCTCCGGTCATATTGTTGTTTAGCTTGGAATTGATTCTCTGTGTAGCATCATCCATTCTCACTAAAAATCTCACATAAAGATCCTTTGCATTAAATTCATCCTTCTGCTTCATAGCCCAGAATCCGTTTTTCAGATAATCTTTTTCCGGAGTGGAAGCAGCAGCAACAGCACCGTAACCGCAGTGGTGGTTGGTGAAGATAAGTCCTTTGTCAGAAACAATTTCCCCGGTACAGAAACCTCCGAAGCTTACGATAGCATCCTTTAAGCTGGAATTGTTTACCGAATAAATTTCCTCAGGTGTCAAATGCAGTCCTTCTTTTTGCATATCGACCCCGTTAAGTCTTTTGATGAGCATTAACAGCCACATCCCTTCATCCGCCCTCATCTGGGCAAAGCCCAATAAGAAAGTGAACAGTAGAAATAGTCTTTTCATTTTATAAAATAATTTTTGTGTCGCTAATTTACTAATTTTTACGATACTCTGTCCCGGAATGGTATGAAAATGGGAGGATCACCCCTATGAAAAAAATACTTGTCTCATTTTTTGCTGTTTTGCTTTTAGTAATGGTGGCCAGCTGCTCTTCAGTTCCCGAAAAAAATCCAGGTCTTCAGAGACAATGGATGCTTGTTTCTTTTGGTCAATTTTCCAAAGAAGAACTGATTAAAAAGAAGGCCGAAATCAACCTTACAAGTGCAATGGAAAAAGGGAAAATTAAAGGTGGAGCGAGTATGGGGTGCAACGGGATGTTCTTTACTTCTGAATTTAAAAAGGAGGGAAAGGTAAAGATCTCAGGAGTAGGAAGTACAATGAAAGCCTGCCAGGATATGAAGCTTGAAAATGCTTTTATCCGGCAATTTGATAAAATGACCCATTATTCCGTGGAAGGGCATTTCCTTACATTAACTGATGATAGCGGAAACTCCATGAAATTTGTAGCTGCAGACTGGGATTGAAAAAAACAGTTTGATTGAGGCTAGATTTAAATTCTGAAGATTTTAAATAAATCATTGGGGTTAAGAAATATAAAAAAGTCCGCGCTGGAGCGGACTTTCTGTTTGAAATCTGGTTGTGTTATCAGTTTTTTGGAATTGTTTTCTTTATTTCCTCCAAGGTTGCCGTATTGGGCAAACCTATGACATTGCTATTTGTGTTCCTAGAATTCGCGGTACTGGTTCGGGATACCTGCCTGTTGGGAATAGAAGCTTTTATTTCGGCTAAAGTTGCCGTATTGGGCAGTAATTTTCCCGATGCATTATTTGAATTGGAAGCCTGAACTTTTTTGTCCTGTTTTTTTACCTCAAGCCCCTGTTCCGAAGCCAGTGTAGTGGCAGCCTGTTTTTGGGAAGTGTTTTCCTGAGCTGATTTTGCCAGTTGGGCCTCCCGCTCTCTGAGCTGATTCACTACCTGTGCCTGATCTTCAGATTCCAGAGCTTTCTTGTTTTCCTGTGCATAAATAGACATGCTGAATGCTAAAAATGCAATGATATATAGTGATTTCATGATAATTTATTTAATATTGACCAATACCTGAATTTTTCCTGTTTCATCCTGACTGTAATCCTGAAGTGCTTTTCCGATTACCTGTCCTATTTTTACCTTTTTAGGATCAGCTTTCATGGCAGTTCCAGATTGGGATGAAGTAACCAGAAGGTCTCCTCTTTTAATTTTACCTCCTTCCAAACATACTTTGGTAGGAATGACACCAATAACTCCCATAGGAACTTTATCTGAAATATCAGAATCTATATGCTCTTCGGTCAGCAATACTCCCGGTTTCGTAGCATATACACCTGCTACAAGAGTAGAATAAGGTTTTGAAGATTTTTCGACAGTTCGGTCTGAATCTGTGGAGATCACAAGAATATCTCCGGTTTCGTATTCAGAAATACTTCCTTCCACATCGAATACTTCTGCTACGTCAGCCCCGCTGTTCTGTGTACCTCCGTTAAAAAATCCGCGTCCTGCAGAATTGATTCTTGCAACGTTAACGGTTCCCGGAGTTCCGGATTTAAAGACTGCTAAACTACCATTACTGTGCGTTTCCACTGTAAGGACAGGGTTCGTATTGGTATCGTTAAAATTGACAAATCTTGCGGCTTTACCATTACTGAAATTAGGAGTCCATGCAAAAATTGCATTTCCTGTTCCGTCGGCTGTGGTTTCTACACCGTCTCCCGTGTTTGATGCATTAGCTGTTATACCATTACCATTACCGTCAGCAATAGCGATCAAAGCAGGGCCGTTTCCGGAAGGATTACTGGCATGGAATAATCCTGCATACCCACCTGTTCCTGAAGAAATCCCATAGATACCTGCAGTACCGAAGTTGGCAAATTGTGAATTCACTTCCCCTCTTACTGCGGCAGAAGTACCTGTAACCTTGTCAACTTTAAAGTTTCCTGCAATACCGTTCCCCACGGTAGTTACAGTTATTACATCACTCGTATTGGCTTCATTGAATATATTGAACCTTCCTGCACGTCCTGTTGCAAAAGATGGAACCCATGCATATAGAGCATTTCCTGCACCATCTATATTGGTTTCAACACCATTTCCGTCTTTACCTGCATTGGCAGTGATGGCATTTCCGTTTCCATCAGTTAAAGCAATTAATGAAGCTCCGTTTCCGGCAGGATTGGATGCATAGAATAATCCGGCACGGCCTCCAGTTCCTGACGAAATCCCAAAAATACCTGCAGCACCGAAGTTTCCGAAAATAGTATTCACTTCTCCTCTTACTGCTGCTCCTACACTGTTGGTGTTATCCACTAAGAACGAAGCAGCATTACCCTGGGTGTTATCCGGAATATTTCCGTTTCCGTTGGTTTCTACCTCAAATACATTATTGATATCATTAGAGGCATTAAAGTTTTCAAAACGTCCTGCACGTCCTTTACTGTTGTTTAATCCTACCTGTCCTAAAACCCCTACAGCTGTTCCGGTCGTATTGGTGGCAACAAAACCTCTTACCCCGTAACCTCCACCATCATTTCTTCCCACCACAGCTCCGGCAATATCGCTGGTTGTTCTTCCGACTACAGCTTCACCAGCTCCGTTATTATCGCCGATAATACCTGCAGAGCTCTGTGCGGAAGTGATACCATGTATGGCAAAGCCGCTTCCTGTAGAGCTTCTAACCCCGGCTCCCGAGCCGGTAGAAGAAACGTTGATTACTGTTCCGTTTCCGACAGTGTTTGCATTAAGAACACTATTGTTATTGGCATTATTGAAAATTGACATACTTGCAGGGATTCCATTGTTACTGGTTGCGGTAAGCCCGGTTCCGGTGTTGCTATTGGCATATACTCCGGTTCCGTTGGCACTTGCATTTCCATATACACCTAATCCGTTAGGAGTAACACCGTAAACTCCCCATCCGCTTCCGTTTTGGCTTCCGTAAACCCCTACGCCCAATCCGCCGGTTCCGTTATTGATCCCTCTTACACCACTGGAAAACCCACCTGGAGATGCATTACTTACTATTCCCCTTACCGAAGCGATATTGGAAGTAGTACCATTATTAACCCCCTCTACAGAAGTTCCATCCCCGTCATTAATTAAAGTGAAAAGAGTTGATGCATTGTTTACTGTATTTGTATAAGGGATGACGAAACTTCCTCCGGTTCCGCCTGCAGATTTGGCATACATGGCGTAAGGAACACTTAATAGCTGGCTTGTTCCCGTTATGGTATAACTGGTACCTCCGGTAGGGTCGGTTTCAGTTTTTAAGTAGTAACTGCCTGTTGGCCAGTCTATTGTGGAAAATGTTCCCGAAAGCACTGTTCCTGTTCCTATTTCCATGGTAATCAGTCCGTTAGGGTTGGTGTTTCCGGTCAGTCTTTCAGAATAGACTAATGTTCCTGCAGGAGAGCCCTGTAATATACTTACTCTGACAGCAATGCTTTGATTGATCAGCAGCTGGCCCGATCCGTTTCTCATGATAGCCTGGTAGCTCATTTTTTCAGGAGCCTGTGCATGGGCCATAAAGAGGCACAGCATGATCCCCAGCGATAATAATATTTTATTCATGGCGTTATTTTTTTATGACTTTAAATGTTTTCAAATTTTCTCCGTTCTGGTTGATCCTGATAATATAGACCGCCGAAGGAAGGGAAGAAAGGTCAAGTTCGGACTTTGACTGTGAGATCATATCTTTTTTGATCAGTTTGCCTTGAGCGTCGAACAGCTGATATTCCGAGCCTTTGTAGGAAACAGAGGAAAAATCTATGTACAGATAATCTCTGGTAGGATTCGGATAAAGTAAAATACCTTCTTGCTTTAATACGGTTTCGTTGGAAGAAAGTGTGGTGATTTCATAGGCTTGCTGCACACCCTCCAGGATTTCGGAATTGACTCCTTTGAACAGGTAGGCGGTTTGCCCCACACTGTAAGAAACCGAGCCGTTGCCTCCTGATGCATCTGTTCCTGTGGTCAGAATTACCGACTGAGCGTTCAGAATACCGACGGAAAAAGTGAACAGAATGAGAAAGAAGCAGTGAATAGATGTTCTTTTCATGTAAAATAATTTTGTGGTTATTAATTTGGTTATACAAGTTTTCGACAGAAAATTTGTGAACACTAAATTACCACATATCAAAACCGGATTGGGGGAAAATAGACTAACGTCAAAAAAAATCGACCAACGGCATTTTATTGCAAAAATGTTGGTATTCAGGAGTTAAGGATCGAGAAAAGAGAGGCTTTCTTTGTAGGTTCTTCCTATAGGAAGCTTGATCTGATGGATAAGTTCTATTTCATGGCTGTTTTTTCCCCGGATGAAATGACGGGGTACTGCATAGCTGCGGTGGATTCTTATAAAAGAGTCGAAAAAGCTTTTGTGGAGGAGATTTCCCAGGGAATCAAGGACGCAGTGTTTCTTTTCATGGGTGACAAGCCGGGTATAGTCTTTTAAAGCTTCAAGGTAGAGGATATCGGTAAGTCTGACCTGGGAAATATTACCGTTTTCCTTTATTTTTAGACAATTTTCACCCAAAAGGGCATCAAAGCATTCACATTTTTCTTTCGTTTCAAAAAAACTGAATACTTTTTCTATGGAATATTGGAAGCGTTCTGCTTTAAAAGGTTTTGTGATAAAATCCAGCGTGTCAATTTCAAAGGCTTCTGCAGCCAGTTCGGGTTGAGAGCTTATGAATATGCAGGTTGGTATTTTATGGGCTAATTTTCTGAATTCCAGTCCGTTCATTCCGGGAAGTCTGGTCTCGCAAATCAGCAGGTCGATTGGGAAATCGAGGTAAGGAACTGCCTTTTCCGCCGAATTAAAAGACGCAATAACCTCTATATTATCATATTGCCTGATATGATGCTGAAGAACCAGCCTGTCCAGTTCATCACCATCAATAATCATACATTTAATATGGGAATTCATGATCTTGGTGTTGGTTTTTGCATATTTTACAATTTTAATTGTTTATTATTTGTAAATCTGCTTTATAAAGGTATTAATTTTTTAGAAATGAATAGTAATGTAAACTTAAATTAACATTAAAATCTAAGGAAGATTAAAAAATGATTTTGTTTTTTTTCATGAAAATTGGTATCTTGTGAAAATCACAAACATAGACAGAAATTAATGCTAGATAAGAAACAACATAATTACGAACAAGCAGTTTTGGTGGGTGTTATTACCCAGAATCAGGATGAGGATAAGCTTACGGAATATATGGATGAACTTGAGTTTTTAGCTTTTACAGCAGGCGCAACGGTTCAAAAAAGATTTACTCAGAAATTAACTCAGCCGGATTCTAAAACATTTATCGGAAGCGGAAAAGCACAGGAAATAAAAGAATACGTAAAGGAAAACGAAATAGGAACCATTATTTTCGATGATGAATTATCTCCTTCCCAGCTTAAAAACCTTGAAAGAGAAATAGAAGTAAAGATTCTGGACAGAACCAACCTTATCCTTGATATTTTTGCACAGAGAGCACAGACCTCTTACGCGAGAACTCAGGTAGAACTGGCACAGTATCAGTATCTTTTGCCTCGTCTGACAAGAATGTGGACTCACCTTGAGCGTCAGAAAGGGGGAATCGGGATGAGAGGACCGGGGGAAACAGAGATTGAAACTGACCGTCGTATTATCCGTGACAGAATTTCCCTGTTAAAAGATAAACTGAAAACCATTGATAAACAGATGGCTACCCAACGTAATAACCGTGGAAAAGTAGTACGTGCTGCTTTGGTGGGCTATACCAACGTTGGAAAATCCACCCTGATGAATGCGCTTTCCAAGTCTGAGGTTTTTGCTGAAAATAAATTATTTGCAACACTGGATACCACCGTAAGAAAAGTGGTTATTGGAAATTTACCGTTTCTGCTTACCGATACCGTAGGATTCATCAGAAAACTTCCGACACAGCTTGTAGAGTCTTTCAAATCTACGCTGGATGAGGTTCGTGAAGCGGATCTGCTTATTCATGTGGTAGATATTTCTCATGAAAGCTTTGAAGATCAGGTAGAATCTGTTAATCAGACATTAATGGAAATTAATGCTCATCAGAAACCGATGATCATGGTTTTTAATAAAATTGATGATTTCAGTTATGATAAAAAAGATGATGATGATCTTACCCCGTCTACAAAAAAGAACATCTCTCTGGAGGAGTGGAAAAAAACCTGGATGGGTAAATCCAAATATCCGACTGTTTTTATTTCTGCCTTAACGAAGGAAAATTTCCCGGAAATGAAGAAAATGATCTATGATGAGGTTATGAAAATTCATATTTCCAGATTCCCATACAATGACTTCCTTTTCGAGTACTTTGATAACGATGAGGAAGAAGAAAACAACGATTAATGAAATATCACTTTTTCCTGTTATTGGTTTTATTTTCGATTTTTGGATTCAGCCAGAAATCAAAGATCGATTTAAAAAATATAGAGAAAAGTCTTAAAAATCCGGATTCTCCTTACAATTATGAGAAGCTGATTTTTAAATATAAAGGATATCCAAAATCTCTGGACAGTATTGAGGCTCAATACCTTTATTATGGAAGAAACTTCAGAAATGATAAGGTTTCAACACTTGATGAGGGTTTCAAAGGACTTGCAGATGTTTTTAAACAGGGGAATTTTGAAGAATGTATCAAGTTGGGCAAAATTCTTTATGATAAAGATCCTACCAATCTGGATGTTCTTCTTATCCTTCTCAGGGCTTATGATTCTCAGAAAGACGGAAACAATTTCATGCATCATCTGAACCAGTTCCGTTCACTTACTGAAGGGATTAAAAGTTCCGGAGACGGAATTTCTGAAAAAACAGCCTATCTGGTAAATTCTGTAGGAGATGAATACATTCTTCTCAATATCCTGAATATCGGGAAAGATTATGTGAGAGGATCAAGAACAGCCAAAGACGGAATGTTTGACATCTGGGAAAAGGATGGGCATAAACTGTATATCAAAATAATTTATTTAGACCTATAAAATTAATTAAAAAAACACTTAGTGGAGTTATATTATTCATTTTCAGCCTTAATAGTACTAGCATCAATTTTTGCCTATCTTAATTACAGATTTCTGAAACTTCCGAGCACGATTGGGATAATGGTTATTGCCATTGTGGTTTCCATTTTTCTGGTAATGTTTGGTGAAACTGTGCTTCCGAGAACTTTTGGGCATCTTAACAAGTTAATGAACAGTATCGACTTTACGGAAGTTCTGATGGGCGCAATGCTTAACTTCCTTCTCTTTGCAGGAGGGATACATATCAATATCAACGATCTCAAAGAACAGTTCCGGCCGGTACTGATATTTTCAACCGCCGGAGTTGTGATTTCCACATTTGTGGTGGGATTCGGGATGTTTTATTTGCTGCCTTTTTTAGGAATTCATCTGCCATTTATCTACTGTCTCGTTTTTGGAGCTCTTATTTCGCCTACTGATCCGGTTGCCGTTTTGAGTATCCTGAAACAGGCCAATGTTTCCAAATCGCTGGAAACAAAAGTAGCCGGAGAATCCCTTTTCAATGACGGTATGGCTGTAGTGGTATTTACTGTTGTTCTGCAGCTGGCTATTGGAAAAGAGGTAGATCTGGGGATTGAAAATATAGGATTGCTTCTGATGAAAGAAGCAGGCGGGGGAATTCTGCTTGGTGTTTTATTAGGTTGGATAACTTCCAGGCTGATGCGAGAAGTGGATGATTATATTATTTCCGTTCTGGTAACACTTTCCGTAGTAATGGGAGGATATCTTATTGCAAGGCAGATGCATATTTCAGGGCCATTGACGATGGTTGCTGCAGGGTTATTCATGGGTAATTTCAATGTCAGGTTCAAAATGAAGTCCGTTACTCAGGATTATCTTATTAAATTCTGGGAACTTATTGATGAAATTCTCAATGCCGTTTTATTCCTGTTTATCGGATTTGAGCTATTGATGATCAAAGACTTAAAGCATTTTATGGTTCCTGGTCTTTTGGCAATTGCTGTGGTTTTAATTGCCCGTTTTATTTCGATCTGGGTGCCAACAAAATTTATGTCCCTAAGAACAAGATTTAGTCCGCAAACGGTAAAAGTTCTGGTCTGGGGAGGAATCCGTGGAGGAGTTTCAATAGCATTGGCCATGTCTATTCCAAAAAGTGAATACAGTGAAATTATCTTAAGTATCACCTACTGTGTCGTGGTTTTCTCTATTATTGTTCAGGGGCTTACCATTGCGAAGGTCGCCAATCCGAAGGCGATTGCGAAAGAAGAAGAGGAGCAGGAGGGTATTGTTGCAGATGAACATGTTTAAAAATTCCTGTAACTGATCCGAATTAATTAAATTTCATAAAATAACACATCTGTATGAACAATATTATCAAAGAAATACAGGAAGCACTGGCCGTTTTGTCCATTCCTGAAAAAGCTGAGTTTTTCCCCAGATTTTTCAAAACAGGGAAAGGAGAATATGGCGAAGGAGATTTGTTTTTGGGCGTAAAAGTTCCCGATCAGAGATCTGTAGCTAAAGAATATTACTCAAAAATAAGCCTGCAGGAACTGAGCGTCTTATTGTCTTCAAAATACCACGAACACAGACTTACTGCGCTTTTCATGCTGATCTCCAAGTTTGAAAAAACAAAGGACAAGGCTGTAAAAGAGGAAATCATTCAGTTTTATCTGGATCATCTTCCGTATGTCAATAACTGGGATCTGGTAGACTCAAGCTGTTATAAAATTTTGGGCAGATATGCTTTTGAAAACGGGAAAGAAGAAATTCTGAGAAACCTTTCAGATTCTGAAGAAATGTGGCATAAAAGGATTGCTGTAGTCGGGACCATGCATTATGTGAAAAAGGGATCTTATGAGCTTACCAAAGAATTCGTAATTAAAAACCTGAAACATACTCATGATCTGATGCATAAAGCAAACGGATGGCTGCTCCGGGAAATGGGTGAGAAAAATGAAACGGAGCTGATAAGCTTTCTGAATAAACATTATCAGGAAATGCCGAGAACCAGCCTGAGATATGCCATCGAAAAACTTGATGAAGATGTAAGACAGGATTATTTGAAGGGAAGAATTTAAAAAAAGAGGTTTTTTCCCTTCAAATCCCTTAAAATGTAAAGTATTTAAGGTTGAAATTAAGTAATTTTGTCTTTTTTAAAACTCAAAATATGAAAAATATTCTGAAGCTGTTCTTGCTGCTTTTTCCATTATTATTGCTGACAAGCTGTTTTGATATTTTAGATAAAGTAAATGTAAAAACTGACGGAACAGGAGAATATACGATTATCCTTAACGCCAGTAAAAGTAAAACACGACTGGCTTCTATCTCTAAAATGGAGACGATTAACGGAAAAAAAGTTCCTAAAAAGGCTGAAATTGAAAACAAAATCAATGAAGCAGCCAGAATTTTTAAAGGAACTCCGGGAATCAGCAACGTAAAAACGTCGATGGATTTTGATAATTACATCATTAAACTAAGCTGTAATTTCAAAAAGATTGAAAATATTAATGCCGGACTGGAACAGCTGAAAGCTAAAAATATCCTCGGCAAAATGATTCCCACACAGATTTATAGCCAGAGTCTTGAAAAAAAATCATTTACAAGAAACAAGGTCAATACTTTTAAAGCGGATTACGACAAAATGGGAAAGGCAGATAAAGAAATCTTTAACAATGCCAGATACACATCAATCATGCAGTTTGAAAATACGGTAAAATCTCAGACCAACAGTTCTTATGTATTGGCTCCGAATAAAAAAGCTGTAAAGCTGGAAGCGGATATTTTAGACCTGATTTTTCAGAAGAAACAATTACAAAACACAATATTATTTCAATAAATTCTAACACTTAACCATGAAATCTTTATTCTTAAAAACACAAACGATTATTTTCGTACTTTTTAGTTTTATGTCTGCATTTGCACAAAAAAGCATGCAGCTTCCTACTGATGCCGTATTTTATATGGAAATCAACGGGAAACAGCTTAATCAGAAAATTAACTGGGAGAAGCTTAATCCTTTATTGCACGAATTAAATAAAAAAAGCAAAGAAAAATCTTCGTGGACCGATTATTCTAAAACGGGAATTAAATATGATGCTATCCAATACCATTATGCCAGTTTTAATGATTCGATACAGACGTATACCACTCATTTTATTGTAGATAATAAAGAGAAATTCCAGGAATTCATCAATTCTGCCAAGAAAAAAGGACTGGAGATTTCCATAAAAAAGAATTATTCCTATGTAGATTTTGACGATAATATGTTTGTGGCCTGGAATGATAACCGTGCTGTTTTAAGTATGGTAAATTATCACAAGCCCTTTAAAGCGATAGATTGGGATGCTGAGGCAGATAGTGCTGTAGCGGCAGTAGCAGACAGTGCTGCGGTAGTTGTGGATAGTGCCTATGCCATTGAACCGGAAAAGCCTTTTGATTACAAGGAAGAAATCATCAGCCTTAAAGAAGAAATTAAATATCTGAAAGATAATATCCGGGAAAATAATAAGGAAATTACCAGAATTCAGAAAGATATCAAATATCTTGAAAAAAACCATAAATACCCGAAGGAAAACGTAGACACCCAGCATTCTGACGGTCAGGAAGAAGTCTACCCACATGAGGAGGAATATGCAGAAGCGGAGGTAGATACGGCCTATCAGAAAGAACTGGATTCCATGAACATTGAAAACTTCAAAATTGTAAAAAAGATTGCAGAAAACCATTTTGATCAATATTTCAGTTCAAATTTAGAAATTGAAGTGCCGAAAGCTATGCTTGCTTTCAGAGACCCGAATTCTGATGCTTATGTTTACACAGATTACGGAAGAATGATGAATGACGGAATTTACGGTAAAATGATGAGACGTTTTCAGTTCGGGCAGTTCTTTAAAAATGCATACGATTCAAATTCATACTACAATCTGTATTTTGACAAAGACAAAGTAAAGCTGGTCAATAATTATCAGCATAAAAATCCGGGAATCCAGAAAACGATTTCGTCTGTTTATAAAGGCAGAAAGAACAAAAAACTGGCAGAGCTTATCAATGAAAAAAGCATCGGTTATTATGTAATGAATCTGAATGGGGCAAAAACTTTTGATATGATGTATGATCTGCTTCAGGACACAGAAGACGGGGAATATAAAAAAGAAATGGAGCTGGTGATGGAAACCATGAAAATTGTTCTGGATGAAGAAGCCATCACAAAAATTGCTCCCGGAAACGGAATTTTTGTTCTGAATGAATTAAAGTCTAAAAAAGTAGATTACACCGATTACGAATATGATGATGATTATAATGAAAAAGAAGTGAAGAAAACCAAAGATGTAGCCGTTCCTAATTTTACATTTGCTTTTGCAACAGAAAATGAAGGCTACTGGAACCGTATTTTCAACGTGTTATCTACCAATAAACATTTGGCTAAGAAATTCTCAAAAAACGGAAATATTTACTCTTTTAAAGATGAAAAAGGGGATGGATATATGGATCAGCTGTATTTCGTTGTAAAAGACGGCATTGTTTACCTTACAAGCGCTACCGAGAATCTTATTCCACAGGGACAATCTGATATTTCTAAACAATGGGCAAAAGATTCATCTAAATATCCTTTGTCCGGAAGACTGGATGTCCAGAAACTTATAATCGGTCTGGAGAAAGAATTTAAGACTCCTTCCGAAAGAAAAACGCTGGATCTGTTCAGAAAAAATGTAGGTGAAATGTATTACAAAACAGAAGTGAAGGGAGAAAGTGTAGAAACGGAAATAGATTACAACATTAAAAATTCTTCGGAAAACAGTTTAATGTACTTCTTTGACCTGTTCGATGAGATTTTTAAAATAAAAGAAGAGGATAAAAAGCCCCAAATACTGTAAATGAATAAAAAGAAACTTATTGTCCCGTTAATTTTTCTGGTCGCGGCAGCGTTCTATTTTGTATTTTTTTATAAAAGCAAAACATTAAAGTTTGTTCCTGAAAATGCAGATGCAGTCGTTTTAATCGATATGAAAAAATTAACGAGACAATATATTTCAAATCTGATCACTCATCCTGCAAAGTGGTCAGACAGTAAAAAAAAGAAAGACAAGAAAACGGTTTCATTAAAAGACTCGGGAATCCGAATTCCGGATTTCTTACAGATTTTCCATCTTAAAGACACTAAATTTTCAGAATGGTACACGGTAGTTGAATTGAAAGACCTACAGAAATTCTCCGCTTTTTTGAAGAATAATCAATTTGTCAGCAAAGGAAAAAATACATTTCAGAAAGATCAGATTTTCATTAAAATAGAGGGTGAAAACTGCATTGTGGGAACCTCAGCTTCAGCTTTTGAAAATATAGATAAGCTTTTTCAATCTTTCGAAAAAAAGACTCTGGATGCAGATCAGTTTATCAGCAATTCTTTAGGCAGTATTTCCTTTATTTCAGGAAAGAAAATTCAGAACTTTTCCATTGAATTAAAAGCTGATGAAATTGAAATAAAAAATACTCCGGAATCCGAAGATTTCACCTCAATTGTTTCCGGGCAGCAGCAGAAGAATTACTTTTTAGACGCAGAACTGGATACGGAAAATATAAAGCATTTCGCCTCTTTGTTCAATAAAAGTATTAGAGATTCGGCTCAGATCAATTATTTTAAGGCAACCGCTGATCTTGAACAGGTAAATGATACCATTATCAGCTATGAATATGATGATAATTTTAATGAAATTGAGAAAAAGACCTATCAGAAAATCATTCAGCCCAACTATGTGATTGATCTTCAAAGTCAAAATCCCGGAAAAACATGGGATTATTTTCAGCATAAAAAATGGATCAATGCGCAGGATCAGTTTATAGGTATTCCTTTTCAGCCTAATCACATAGATAGAAATGATGGAGGGTTTATTGTGAAATCTACCAGAAAATCAATTGTGCAATCCCCAAAACTTAAAGAAAACTATATTTTTTTCAGAAACAGTCCATTGCTGCTATCTTCCCTGAGCACGTTAACGGCTACAGAGAAAAAATTGCTGTCTGACATAGACTATATATTTTACGGAAATAAAGCACAAAACTATTGGATGAAGATTAAAGCTAAGAAGAGCACGCTGCCTTTAATTTTAAGGTGGTGAATCCTCAATTCTAAAGAATTATAATAATGAATCCATCTGATATTGCTTTACTGAAGACATTCACCCATTATTTTTTACACTTGGTTTTTCCGGTTTTCATTGCCCTGATCTTTTTTCGTAAAGACTGGAAAAAAGCATATTTCATTATGCTGGCCACTATGCTTGTAGACCTGGACCATCTTTTTGCCAATCCTGTTTTTGATCCGTCAAGGAATAGTATTGGTTTTCACATTTTTCATTCCTATTATGCCATTGCGGTGTATTTTTTGCTGCTCTTTTTTAAAGGAAATATCAGAATTGTGGCCATAGGACTTTTGTTTCATATGCTGACGGATTTTCTTGATTTTAACCTGTGGATCCATTAAAATATTATTAATATTTTCTTTTGATATTTCAAATTTCATAGATTTTTTGTATTTTGTAGACACTTTATGAGATTAAAAGAACTTTTACATTATACGTATATTTTCCCTGTTCTGGCTGTGGGGTATTATTTTTCCGGACTGATGGGAACAGGAGTCTTCTATGATATTATCGCAGGTCTTCTGCTCACCGGAAGTGTCTTATCTGCAGTACATCACGCAGAAGTAGTTGCTCATAAAGTAGGGGAGCCTTTCGGGACTATTATTCTGGCACTTTGTATCACTATTATTGAAGTTGCGCTTATCATCTCACTGATGGTAGCCGGCGGAGATCAGGCGATCACGCTGGCCAGAGACACTGTTTTTGCTGCCGTAATGCTTATTCTTAACGGAATTTTGGGGATCTGTATCCTCGTTGGTGGCGTAAAGTACCATGAACAATTCTTTGCAAGGACTTCTGCCACTACCTATCTGGTAAGTATTGTTTCCATTCTTGTCCTTACCCTCGTCCTTCCCAATTTTACTTCAAGTGTGAACGGTCCTTTCTATAATGAGGCACAGCTTATTTTTATTTCCATTGCCTGCCTTGTGATCTATGGGGTTTTTCTGATGGTCCAGACTGTACGTCACAGAAGTTATTTTATTGTACCTGATGAACATCCTGAAGAACATTATATTCCTTCTCTGAAAAAAACACTGATAAGTTTTGGCTTTCTGGTAATCTGCCTCATTATTGTAGTGTTGATGGCTAAAGGACTTTCCGGAACTATTGAAAATATGGTACAGAGTATAGGCGCTCCGAAATCTTTGGTAGGGGTAATTATTGCAGCCGTTGTGCTTCTTCCCGAAGGAGTTGCGGCGATACGTGCAGCAAGAAGCAATCAGATACAGTCCAGCTTAAATCTTGCACTGGGATCTGCCTTAGCGAGTATCGGGCTTACCATTCCTGCAGTGTCTACCGTATGTATTGTATATAATATTCCACTAGTATTGGGACTTGATAAAAAAGATATTATCCTTCTGTCCCTGTCTGTATTTATTGTCATGCTTTCTTTAAGCCGTGGAAAAACAAATGTTCTATATGGAACCGTTTTATTGGTAAACCTGGCTGCTTACATCTTTACTGTAATTGTTCCTTAAAGAGATTAGAAGTCTGTTTCTATAATTTAAAATCTATAATCCTAAATCTTAAAGTCTCCTCGCCAGCTCCATTTTAAAAGCCATCAGCTTGGCAATATTTTCTGATTTATAAATCGCCATATCAGCATTTTCTCCGACAAAATTTTCTTCAATCGTAGTTTTCCAGAGTTCAAGCCAACAGTCAAAATGTTTTTGTTCCATTGCCTGAATTTCATTGATGGGAAAATGAACACCCATAGGATTTCCTTTGTAGCTCATTTGCCCAAACAGAATAGATTCCCAGAATGAATACATTTTCGGAAGATGTTTATCCCAGTCAACTTTGGCAACGTCATTAAAGAAAAAACCAATGGTCTCATCTTTAACGACTTTCGCGTAAAATGAATTGACAAGAAGCTCAATATCCTCTCTTGATTCCAATTTTTTCATAGATCAAATGTACTGCAAATTCAAATTAAAAATTCATGCAGCGGATTGATATATTTCATAATCGGAAATTTAATTGTATATGATATAATTGATCTGTGTTTTGAGTGTAATTTTTTGATAAAAATTTTCTTGTCACGGCTTAAATACCAAAACGATAGCTTGTATTTGACGTTATTATAATTTATATACTTATGATCAATAATCGTATTAATGAGGGTTTGTTGGCTTTTCTTTTAAAACTTATCACCAATTGTTAATATTTTTTATATTTTTTTTATGATATGTTGTTTTTTTTTATATTTTTGAAACATAAACTACCATAAAAACCACAAAACAAACTAACCATGAAAACAAAATTATTTCTTCAAGACCTGGAATCATAGTTTCTCAAAAACTACTGTTACAATTTTAAACTAAAGATTGTAAATCCCCCATTTTCTTTTTTCTAATGTTTCACATAATTTCAGTTATTATGTCAAAATCTTTATGCCATAAAATAGCAGCTTTACTGGTGCTGTTATATTCAATGAATGCCTATTCACAATTGGTCGGATCTGATGTTCAGATCTGGGAAAAGTCAAATCCAACACCTCGGGAAGCCAATGTTTCAAAGAATGAAAATATTCTCAATTTCCATTATGGAATTAAAGATAGGTTTCTGAAAAAATATATTAGATATAGTAGGAATAAGAGCCATACCTTAAGTTTGGTTCATACTTCTAAAGAGGATGAAAAAATCTGGGACAATGAAGTACGGAAGATATCCCTCAGTAATAATGTATACGAAAAGAATGGGAGTATAAAAATACGTAAAAGACCAAGTATTTTTACTTTTACAAGTACTGCTGAAAAGAAGGATGGGAAAGCTGACAGCATTAAAATAAAACTTGAGGACCGCAATCTTTATGAAATGATCTTCATTCCAAGAAAAGCGAAGAAAATGGACCTTAATAAAATCCATTCTTATCTCTCGATCAAGTACGGAATTTCTTTAGAAAAAGGGAAGTATTACAGCAGTGATGAAAAAGTTATCTGGGATCCTGAAAAACATAAAGAATTTAAATATAGGCCTACCGGTCTGGGACGGGATGACGGAAATGAGCTGTATCAGAAACAGTCGTCCAATCAGGAAGATCAATTCTTAACCATCGGAAAAACGGATATCAAAAAGACAAATGTAGAGAACACAAGTCTTTTTGATCATAATAATTTTGTGATGTGGTCTGATGACAATAAAGAAATGACAATGAAGCCGGAGGGAAACTTTAAAGTTCTCGAAAGAAACTGGGAAATTAATTTTATAGGATCTACTATTCCGAAATCAGATTATAAAGTAAGAGTGGTTAAAAAGGTTATTAATCCCGATTCAGTTCCTACTGCCTATTGGATATTTCTGAAAAACTCTGCAGGAGAAATTACAAAAATACAAGGCGTTGAAAATGAAAACTATGTAGATTTCAGTAAGGTAGATTTCTATAAAGAAAAAGGAGGGGAGGTTTTCAGTCATTTTACATTTGCAGTAAGTCCTTTAAGGGATACAAATGGCAATGGTCAGAACGGATCAGGTTCATCCTCAATTAATGAAAATCAAATTTCTTTAGACTTAGATCAAATTGTTCTTTATCCTAATCCTGTTAAAAAAGGGCAAAGCTTTACCGTAAAATTTCCTGAAATGGAAAACTTATCTATTGCTATTTATGATGGTGGAGGACGACTGGTTAAATTAGAGAAAATAGACCATCATTCAAGATCATACAGCAGTTCGCTTGACATTCAGAGTTCTTACCTGATCAGTCTTACACAGAACGGAAAAGTTATCAAAACATTCAAATTAATCGTCAACTAAAAACCAAATCATGAAACTAAAATCATTAAAACTTCCTTTTACAAAGAAGTCGGCGCTGCTGGTATGTTTTTTTGCAACTATGTTTGTTTTCGCCAGTTTTACGAAAGAAGACAGATATAAAGTAAGAGAATGGAAAAAAGATCTGGTGAGTAAGCTGACGGATAAAAAAGATATAGATCAGCCAATTACATCTTCAAATGAGATTTTATCTGAAGAGAAATCTGATATAAATAATTTAAATCAACATTCATTAGAGTCTGATGCTAATGCTTATTCTGGAGGGCTAAATTTAAATCATGAATCTGATATGGAATTAGGTTCAGAAACAAAGCCTTCAGATATAATGAGTTCTTATTCTGCTAAAGAAAAAGAAGGAACGGTTGGAGTATTTTCAGATCAGGAAGAGGACAGAATTTCAGATAACTTCTTTACGATTGATATTCCTAATCTGAATAAAGAAAACACCCATGTTTATCTGGAATATGATTTGTATGGTTTGGCCTCGCATCAGTCGGTACCAAGATCACTGAATCACAATCTGGCAATCGGTGGTGAAATTATTGTGCCTCAGGCAGCCTGGAGCCATCAGAAAGAAGAATTAAGTTCAGAACTTATCAAAAATGGTACAAACACTGTATTATTTACATCACCTGCCGCAGGGGTAAAATACAAAATCAAAAATCTGAAAGTTGTTTTTGAAAAGAACAGAGGGACATCTAATGATTTAGTTGTTAATTCTATTCTTTCAGGTGACAAGTTATATGTGAAAGGAATTAACAGGCAATTACAGGATTTAAGTATAAATAATGATCATGTTACTATTACAAATGGGGAGTTTGAAAAAATCATTCAGTTATCAGAAAAAGATAAACTAAACGGTAATTTTTCGGTAACAACTAACGGAATTACTCAATCATATAAGATTCCTGCAGATATAAAATCATTTAAAACTTTAAATAATAACTATTTTAATTCCAAAAGGATCGCTGTTTCCAATGACAAAGAATTTGATATTCAATATGAAGATTTAAATTTAAAAATAGAAAAAGAATCCTCTGAAGCAGCGAATATTGAAATTTTAAAATTAAGAGAAAAAGATATTCCTTCCACTTCAAGCGGTCTTAAAAATATCACCCCGAATAACTCAGCTTATCGTTTTTCAATAATTTCAGGAAAGCTGAACAAAAAAATTAAGATTACAATTCCTTATGACGAAAAAAAATTAGGTCTCTTTTCTCCAAAAGAGATCAAGGTTTTTTCATTTGATTATAATAGAAGACAATGGAAAGCTGTAGAAACAGCAAATGTAGACCAGAAGAATAAGACGGTGACATTTGAGGGTAACGGAGACGGCGATTATATCAATGGTATTATTTCAGCTCCGGAATCACCACAGTTGAATTCCTTTACACCAACCACGATCAGTGGTCTGAAAGCTGCAAATCCGGTAAGTGCTCCCTTAATGGAAGCTCCTGCAGCAAGCCAGACAGGAGATGCCAACATCAATTATCCGTTAATGTTGCCGGCGGGGACTTCAGGGATGCAGCCCTCGTTATCTGTAACCTACAGCAGTGGCAGCGGAAACGGCTGGATGGGAGAAGGCTGGAATATCGGAGGGTTATCATCAATATCAGTAGATACAAGATGGGGGACTCCAACCTTTACAGCTGGCCAGGAAACCGAATTATACTCATTGGATGGAGAAATGTTAGCATATCCTGAGGGTTATCTTCCTCACAGGCATAATAAAGTGAATACAAATGGTACATTTGACACTTCACGGCAGACAAGGAACGGATCCGGGGCGAAAACATTCTATTTAAGAAAAAACCATGATTTTACTAAAATTGAGAGGTTTGGAACAGGAACTACAGATTACCGCTGGATTATTACTTCTACAAACGGGACAAAAACCTATTACGGCGGCGATCAGACAACCCTTGTTCCCAATGCTGTGCTGAAAAATACAAATGGAAACATTATCCAATGGGGAGTATGGAAGATAGAGGATGTTCACGGAAATAACATGATCTATGAATATAAAAATCAGTCAATTAACAACTTTACAGGAGATGACCAGAACCTTAATGCAGGGTGGGTATTCCATATTGATAAAATCTTTTACTCGGGAAGGAATGGTCAGAAAGGACCTTATATTATAACATTTTTTAATGATACGCCAAGACAGGATAAACAAATTAATACTAAAGGTATTCTTAAAAGAATTGAACCTTATTTACTCTCAAAAATAAATGTTGATTTTAAGAACGCGAATAATCAGCAGCAAAACATACGGTCTTACCTATTCACTTATAATACCGGGATATTCCAGAAAAGTCTTCTGAGTAAAATGAAATTGAAGGTAATTAATCCAAGGACCGATGGTGCATCATTTGATTATAATTTTGAATATTATGACAATGGGACGGTCTTCGGAACCGCAACCAATGTAGTAACTCCAGGAACTGATGCTTTCTCTGATGTGGTAAGTTCTATAACAACCCCTTCCAAAATAAGTGCTGACAATAATTTTGAATGGGGATGGTCCCTAAGAACCGGAGGTGGTTTGGCATTATTCAGACCACAATTGGGAGGTGTAAAAAACTTTATGCTCTCCCTGTTCGGAGGTGCTTCATATCCCCGTATGAAAAGAGGGCAGGAGCTGGTAGATTTCAATGGTGATGGAATTGCAGATATTCTATATCGCAAAAGAAATGGCGATAATGGCATCAAATTGATTCCCGGAAGCATTGACAACAATGGCCAGCTGGTATTCAACAGTCAGCAACAATCAGTAGGAAACCTGAACAGTAACTTTTCACATTCAACAGGTACAACATGGAATTTGGGAGGTAGTGTGGTATTTAACTGGTTTAAAATAGGATTCGATTTTTCATATATTAATTCTGAAAGTGAAAATGAAACTCCTATTTATATGATGGATGCCAATTCCGACGGACTGCCGGATGTCATTAAAGATGATAAAGTATGGTTTAACCGAAGAAACGGAAATGCTCAGGAAATGGTAATTACTAGTGATTTAACTGAAAATATGGTCATCACCGATAATGATCCTCAGCCTTATACAGAACCTGAAGATCCCGATGACATTGATCCTGTAAAACCAAAGAATGATGTAGTTAAAGTCTGGATTGCCCCTAAAAACGGATTTATAGAAATTTCAGATGAAATAGCTATTGATCTCGGTCAGGATCCTTCTGCAAGAGCCGTTTATTCGATAGAGATTAAGAACCCGAATACGGTATCAAAAAATTGTAGGTTATATTTAAAGGAACTCATTAACACCTCCAATCAAAGTATTTCGATACGCCAGTATGACAGTTATCCGGGAACTCCATTGGGCGTAAGCAATTCTTCCAGGATTTATGTAAAATCCGGTGAAAAAGTGTATTTCAGACTGCATAAAAAATCCGGAACAAATTATATTGTAAATACCAATCCTGTAGTTACTTATACTGATAATGTTGGAAACCAACTACATGATGAGTTTGTTGAGGAACAGGATGGCTATATGCCGAACCAAACCAATTATAATGATAAGTTCCTTTTGAACAACCTGACGAAGTCACTTAAATTTACGGAACAGGCAGATATCCGCATCACAATTCCGGAGTTTACCATATCTACACTATCCGACAGAGTAAAATATTCAATCGTTCTCATTAAGGAAGATACCAGTGTGGCACAGAATCAGCAGACAGTTACCAACGTTATTTATGAAGAAACAGTTGGTCCTTCTCCCGGACAGCCTGTAACGGTTTCACCGGTGGATCTTAATTATTCTGTTCCTGCTCTTAGTGCGCCAGGTGAAGCATGGCATCTGAAATTTTTAGTGGAAACCGACTCCCACATCAACAAAGAAATTGAGTGGAACGATATTTTGGTTGAAGGATACCCTAATGCTTCTCACAGACATTATGCTGTAGCTCAATATCCATCTTATCATATCAGAGACCTGAAAAATAAATTTGATATTTCCACCCTGAATAATTTACCGAGTGGTAATGATGAATATTCAATATCCATCAATAAGAACTTTAGCTTCAACCCTTCTGTCCCAGGCAGATTTATGTACGTAATCAAGCAAAAAGGTCTTTTTCTTGATAAAAGAATTGTAGAAATATCCAATGGTACCTTAAAAGAATATACAATAGACTATAATCCTATTAATGGTAACGATCCGATACCTTTTTATCATGGAGATCCTACAGCTGGTATAATTGATGACCACGAAAAGCTGAATATCTTAATTTTCTGTGATACGAATAAAGACAGGCTTGCGTATGAAGCGCTTAAACTGCAGCTGAATGAGAATATCTTTAATATTTACAATCAGTCAGGCAGTTCTCTTTTAAATCATACCACCGAGACATCAATCAACACAGGTGAGTATAACGGGGTAAGCGCTGTTTATCACAACTGGGGGCAATTCCTTTATAATGAAGCTAAAGATATTGTTGCTGCTCCGGGTAGCACTAATCAACAGCCTCCTTTGACACCTGGTTGCGAGCCCCGAAAGGAAAATGACTGTATTATTATCCCAACAGGACCTAGCGGAAGTACCGCACCGGCATATACAACGAATCCAAATACGCCGAAAGATCAGTATGGTGCATTAATTAATGATGCAACGCTTGAAAATCCTTTCCAGTTTGATTTAAACTTTCCAGCTTGTGCTGGGATTACCAACTCTCAGCAATATGGAGAATGTGTGGGAGACCAGCTTGCAAACCAGTTTCAAAACAATTATGCCAATAACCAGTTATTTGGAGCAGCGTCTCCTTTCACGCCGCTAAATCCATTTAAAACCGAAAAAGTAAGAGAACATAAATGGATTAACCAGATGTTTCATGAGCAATATTCAAAAATTGGAAGCTTTAGAGATGATGAAACACCAACCTCACCATTTTTAGACAGTGATACTGATGAAGATGATATTGAAGTGGCCAATAATCCTAATACAAGAATGTTTGCTATTTCTAAAAAACAGAAAAGTAAGTCAAAAACAAAAAATGCAGGAATCGGTATCGGTCTCAGCTTTACAAACTCAACTTCAGAACTCAGAAATATCGGTAATATCCAGACTCAGGACTTCTTTGATGTGAATGGTGATAACTATCCTGATATGTTGTACAGGACCCAATCTCAGCAAACCAGCATTCTGGGTGGTTTGAAGGGTGCTCAGACCGGTATAGAGGGAGCAGATAAAGTAATTACAAGAACGGAGGATTTTATGAACACCAAATCTATAGCATTTGGTCCTTCAGGAAGTAAGTCAGTAGGAAGACAGACTAATAATAGTGATACTAATGCCACAGGAGACACCTCTGTTTCTTGGTCTATGAGTGTGGGGACATCCAATTATCCGAATTCCTACAATAAAACATCAGAATATTGGATGGATATTAACGGGGATGGACTTCCTGATAAGATAGAAGGAAGTAATTACAAACTAAACTTTGGAACCGGATTGGTAAATGGAAGTATTCCTGGATCAACAGGAGCTTTTGCAGGATTTGAAGAGCCTGTATCCAAGCCTGTATATTCTTCATCTTTTGGAATCGGTGGGGGTATAAACTCTGTTATTGATGCTGTTCAGGGCGTTGAATTGGGAATAGCCATTTCCGGAGGAGTTGGAGGAGGATCCTCTACTGCTACATCAAAAAGATCTTTCCTGGATGTAAATGGAGACGGTCTGGTAGATATAGTTCAGGTAGATGAAAATACCGGACAAACCAGTGTGAAATATAACTTAGGTAACCGCTTTGCCAGCCCTGTGAGTTTAAATGCCAGCCTTGCGGAAGAATCAAAAACACACAGTGGGTATGCAAACTTAAACGGAGGATATTATATTAATATACCTTGTATTGTCATCTTTGGTATTCCCATTTTATACGTAAAACCTTTCGGGGCAGATCTTTCTGCAAACGTAGGATTATCTGTATCTGAAATCAATAAAGGGCTGAGAGATGTGAATGGTGACGGTCTGCCTGACCTTGTAGTCAATACTAATAATGGTTTGAGAATACATTATTCCCAGATCGGTAAAACTAATAAACTTAAAAAAGTATCCTATGCCGAATCCTATGGTGGTGATGCTC
The DNA here is from genome assembly GCF_050496705.1 of Chryseobacterium sp. MIQD13. Classification (NCBI taxonomy): domain Bacteria; kingdom Pseudomonadati; phylum Bacteroidota; class Flavobacteriia; order Flavobacteriales; family Weeksellaceae; genus Chryseobacterium; species Chryseobacterium sp. MIQD13. Next base: position 582,878 of record NZ_JBNWAF010000002.1, on the reverse strand, counting down.
CATCAAACCTAGGCAGCGCTTTTACCATTGATTATAAGTATTCTACACCATCCTATAATGACCCACAGGCAAAGCTAGTGATGTCTGAAGTAACCATACCGAATCCTGATGCCTTCTCTGGTACTTATACACAGAGTACAAGCGGTAAAGATATGATCAACCGGTTTGATTATGAAAATTCCAGATATGATAGAAGAGAACGTGAAAAATATGGATTTGGAAAAGTTAAGACGTACGAAATGTCAGATAATTCAACCATCTATCGTACAACCGTTCAAAACTTTTATAACCAGAATTATTTTATTCGTGGCTTATTAAAATCAGTAGAAACTTATGGAGGAACAGGGACATCAAACATCCTGTCAACTTCTGTCAACAGCTATAAACTTTATCAGTTTAATTCTTCTATGAGCGACTTGGTAGAGTTGTCTTCAACTCAGTTTGAAACTTATGACGTAGGCGGTACAGAAGGTAAAAAAATGGGTCGTGTATTATTATCCGGCACTACAAAAACAACCTATGAAAACGGAAACTCGATTTCTACACAAAGCCAGTTATTTTATAATAGCAAGGGGCAGCTTACCAAATACCAATACACAAGTCCGTCCGCGAGTTATAATAGTGTGATATCTTATCATACCAATCTCAATAATAACATCCTCAATATACCAAGCATTATCACGGTTTATCCAGGAACGGGATCTGTAAATCCTCTGCGTAAACGTTCAACGGAGATTACAAATTTAAACACAGGAGATATTTCTAAGTTTAAAATTTGGCTTAATTCAGGGGAAATTGCTGAAACAGACATTACGTATGAGCTTTTTGGAAATATTAAAACAATTAAGTATCCGCCTAATGAATATAATGAAAGACATGAACTGGAATATTTTTATGACCCAATGGGTAAATATGTAATTCAGGTAAAGGATCCTATTTTTAACCTGTCTTCTTATGCTACGTATGATCCTCTTAAGGATACGGTTTTAGAATCTACTGATATTACAGGCAATAAGATGAGTTATGAGCATGACGGATATGGAAGACCACTTAGAATAGTTAGCCCAAATGACTGGCAGTCGCAGGTTAATACCATTATGTATCATTACTTTGATACGCCGGTAACTCTTAGTAACGGTAACAAAATATATCTTTTCACAGCCAAAACATCACATCTTGATCCGTATCATCCTGGTAATGATATTGAAACTATTTCCTTTGCCGATGTTACAGGTAAAGTAATTCAGGTGAAAAAAGATATTGAGATTGATGATGAGGAAAAAATGACAGTATCAGGAAGAGTAATTAACGATAATTTAGGAAGGACGGTTCTGCAATATCATCCGTTATTCGAAAATAAAGATGCCGTACTAAATAATAAGCTTAGTCTTACTGTTGCTCAATATCATACTTCTGCAGGTTATGATTATAAAGACAGGAATGTTTCTTCTACTGATGAAGACGGAAATTCTGTTGACAACAGATTTTTTATAGAAAGTGGAAGATTCAAAACTGAAACTACCCAAATGCAGAATGCGTCGGATCAGATCAAAACAGAAATTTTTGCCAATGCAGAAGGAAAAACTGTAGAAACCAGAAACCATTTGCCGGGACAGGTTTTAAGTACATTTTTCTCATATAGCCAAATAGGAGAAATCATGAATGTTACGGATCCTGAAGGGTTGGAAACCAATTTCAGTTATGATATGGGTGGCAGGAGATTAACTCAGACACATCCGGACCGTGGTGAAACTGCATATACTTATAGCAAAGCAGGACAGCTTACCTATGTTTTGAACAACAACCTTAACAATAATGGAGGTATTCCGATTCACTATAAATATTATTACAACAGACTTACTAATATCGATTTACCGGATATACCATCAGGTACAAATCCAGCTAATGTATCATATACTTATGGTATTTCAGGAAACAATATCGGTAGAATTATAGAAAAACAAGACGGCACAGGGACAAGCCTTTACGAGTATGGCAAAATGGGAGAGATGGTCAATGAAATTCGCTATATCTATGGTTTTTATATGCCGAATTTGAAATTTGATACATCTTACGAATATGATAACTGGAACAGGATCCGAACTATCAATTATCCTGATAATGAAAAAGTACAGTACGAATACGATTTAGGAGGAAATCTGAAAAAAATATCCAATGATTCGGGTTACGAGTATGTAAAATCCATTAAATATGATCATTATGAGCAGCGTACGAATATTGTGTTCGGTAATGAAACATCCTCCAGCTTTACTTATGAACCGGCTATGAGGAGGCTGCAAAACCATGTTCTTCTTGATGCGAACAGTAATATATTATTAGACGGAGCTTACAGTTACGATTATGCCAGTAATATTACGGGAATCGAAAATATAAGCCAGACAACCAATACCGGTTTTGGAGGGAATTATGGTCTTCGATATAGATATGATACTCTTAACAGGCTTGTGAGTTCTTCAGGTAATGCTGAGCCGGGGAGAAAAGACGGTTTACCACCTACCCCGGTTGTAGGTAGTATAAATGCGACGTATGAAACTGCCCTATCTTATAATATGAGTAGTGGAATCAGTACAAAGAGACAGCATCATGAACAGGATGGAATAGTCAATACAAGTAACACGTATGAAAACATGTATACTTATGTTAAAGGGACTCATATGGTAGATAAAGTTACAGATGCTTATACTGGAAATGGAGAATATTTTAAATATGATGGCAATGGAAATGTGATCAGCCAAGAGACTATACAGACAGGTCCTACTAGTTTTTATTGGGATGAGCAGGACAGGTTGAGGGCTATTCATACACCGGAAATAGGATCATTCCAATATTATGTTTACGATGATAAAGGCGAACGTACCATCAAAGCTAATTTGAAGAATGATGCAGAACTGTATCAGAACGGTGAAATGGTAAATAATGGGTTGGTGTTTGATAACTTCAAGGTGTATCCTAATCCTTATGCTGTATACACTTCAGATGGATTGCTTACCAAACATTATTTTGCAGGGGATCAGCGTATAGCAAGTAATATTAAAGATGTAGGTGGAATGTTTAACAATAGACAGGCATCATCTGTGAAAAGTAAAGAAGCTTCTGATCCTAAAAATCAACAATCAGTTGCCGAAAATGATTTTAAAAACTACCTATCAAAAGCAGGCTACGAAAAAATAGAAGTAGAGAAGGAATTTGCCAGAGCACCTGCACCTGTGAGCGGTATTTATTACCTACATAGTGACCACTTAGGTACAGCAACCTATGTTACCAACGAATATGCCGAGCCTACACAATTTTTCTTAAATTTACCTTTCGGGGAAACTATGGTGGAGCAGCAGGAACCAACAGCCTACGCTAATCCATATAAGTTTAATGCGAAAGAATTAGACAGCGAAACAGGTCTTTATTATTATGGAGCTAGATACTACAATCCAAGACTGAGTATTTGGTATGGCGTGGATCCATTGGCGGAGGATTATCCTTCATGGTCACCATATGTTTATACCTTTGATAATCCTATTAAATATATTGATCCAGATGGAAGAGAACCTGCAATAGGTCCAGGTCCTAGGGGAACTTTTGGAACTTTGAGATGGACAAAGAAATTTGATAGTAATACGCACATAAATCTTGGCGATTCATATGTAGATCATGTTGCTGGTAGATATGGTACTCTGACTTCATTCGATGGTAAGGTTTCCCTTGGGTTGCAACATAATTATGGATATTATTACGATTTGGTAGAAAGAGGAAAATTTACAGAATATTTTCCTATTGATAAAGGTCAAAATAATTATGCGGAGAGTATGTATACAACTAACTGCTATGGCTATGTTCTTACAAATGGATTTTTTGCTGTGAATGCAACACCAAAAGAAGTTATTAACTTTTTAGATCATACAGGATATCACACAAAAGAAATAAATGGGAATACTAAATATGATGTTGGAGATATTCTGGTTTGGAATATAAAAGTTGAAATGTATTCTAGTAAAACAGGAAAAATGGAAACATTGGAAGAGGGAGGTCATATAATTGAAGCCGTTGGAAAAAATAAAAAAGGAGAAGTTTTATGGGAAAGCTATTGGAATGGCGAAGCAGTAAAAGGGACACTTTCGAAAATACTGAAAAAAAATGCAAAATATGGTAGTGAATATTCTAAAACCAGAAGTGCAACGCTACTATCCCCGGATAATAGAAAAAGTGTAAAATTCAATAAGAAAAAATATGAATCAAAATAAGTTACTTACTAAATTGAGCCCTCTGTTTATGTTTTTTTTATGTACTCTGATTGGGGTGTCTTGTAAAGACAAAAAGGAGAAGAATGAGAAAAAGAATAATAAGAGTGTGCATAATGTTGAATATATTTTTATTTCTAAACCTACAAAAAACGATATAGTTAAATATAATGATGGAATATGGAATTTGCAAAATATAAGCATTATAAGTCTAAAGAAGAGAGATACAGCAGTTAGAAAAGTCAATTTTGAAAGATTATTGTTAAATGATAAGGGTTTTGTAGAACAAAAATCAAAGATACTTGTTGGGGAAAGATTGAAAGTTAATGCTAATCTATTTAATTTCAAATCACTAGATTCATTGAATGGAAATTATGCCATTAAGTTTATGACAAAAGACTCAATGCTTATATCAAGCGGTCCGGTCATAAAAATTATAGATAAAAATGTTGCTTTAAAAGAGTTAGTACATATAGAAATTTTATTGTTAAAAAGTAATTAGTACTATTTTGTTGTATCAATGGTAGTTATCTTAAACATAACTAAAACGATTAAAATTATTTAAGGAGCGAAAAAATTATAAATTTTCAAAGCGTGTTCTGATCCTTGTTTTTTATTGTAATGTACTACTGTTTAGAAGAATTCAAATGTAAAAATAAAATAGTTTTACTTCATACATTTATAACCCATTACCTATAAGCAAAAGCCAACTTTTTAGTTGGCTTTTGTGGTTTATACATAGTTACATTTAAGAGAAATATGATTCTGAAACAGAAAATAAATAATTGGGTATGTCATGGTAAAATCAGCTGGCTTTTAACTTTTTATAAATTCAATTCTTTTGTATTTCATAAATTTTGAAAGATAACTTCTTTTAAATGGACAAACTGAATGCTAATATTGTTTTTCATTAATTTAAAATTATTTAATGTCAATCTATGCAGGACAAAAAAATCACTTCAATAAGTATGAATAAATTAATTTAGGGAAGTTATTTCGTAGAATTTACCTTTGAAAATAGGAAAAAGTTCAACATAAGATTATTAAAAATTAAGTAATAGGATTATATATTACTAAGTATAAAAAAAGGGTGCTTCATTCTAAATTTAAAATGTCATGGAGCACCTCCTGTATTGTATGAGGAATATATTTTTTTGACTGTTACATTTTGTGCAAAAGCATCACCACTATAGTTAACTGAGTTTATCAAAAGCTTTTGATGAATTTCATAAAAACAATATTTTATCTTTGCATTGTAAAAAGGAGAAATAATAAAAGCAGTTTCACTTATTTACAACAGAACAAAAACAAATGATATAAAAATGGCAAGAGGCTTCAGACAGAAGATCCGTCAGAAAAATACTGAAAACAGCGGTTTTGGAAGCAATGCATCCGGAAGGTTCATCAATAAAGACGGGCTTCCGAATGTAAAACGGAAAGGCGTGAATGTATTCAATAGATTAAGCTGGTACCATACCATGCTGAATCTTTCCACTTTCCGGTTCTTATCCTATCTCGTAATTGCCTATATTCTGGTGAATCTGGGATTTGCGTTAATTTATTACCTGATTGGAGTAGAACACCTTACCGGAATCGATAAAAGCGATCCACTGAATGAATTCATCGATGTTTTCTTCTTCAGTTCGCAGACTTTTACCACAGTAGGGTACGGAAGGATTGCGCCTGTAGGTTTTACGGCAAGTCTTGTAGCTACTTTTGAAGCATTTCTGGGATTGCTTACCTTTGCCATTGCAACCGGGCTTTTTTACGGAAGATTTTCAAGGCCGAGAGCTTACCTTCGTTTCTCTAATATTGCCGTTATTGCCCCTTTTAAGGAATCCAGAGCCCTGATGTTCAGGCTGGCGCCTTTTAAAGACAATGCTTTAACGGATGCCGAAGTTATAGTTTCAACGGCTATCGAAGTTATTGAAAATGGAGCTCCAAAAAGTAATTTTTACTCTTTAGAGACCAATTTAAATAAAATCAATACTCTGGCGCTGAACTGGACGGTTGTACATGAGATCAAAGAAGATTCACCATTCTACGGATTTTCTGAAGATGATTTTAAGAATACAGATATTGAAATAATAGTGCAGATCCGCGCATTTGATGAGGTTTTCTCCAATACTGTGGTTCAAAGATCATCCTATGTTTCGGCGGAAATTGTTTATGGGGCAAAATTTACCCCGATGTATTATGCGAACAATAATGACCTTACAACGATATTGGACCTTGATAAAATTAATGAATATCAAAAAGCTGATCTTCCGGCTATAGCTGAGGATAATGAATAAATGAATTTAGACCTTTATAAAAAGCAGGCTTTACAGAAGCAGAAAGAACATAAAAAATTCCTGGACGGGCTGAAAAAAAAACCGCCCAAAAATCTGGATTATGTAGTTCAGGAGACTCATGATGAAGTTTTTAATGAAGTAGACTGTCTTCAGTGTGCCAATTGCTGTAAAACAACCGGACCTTTATATACTGAAAAAGATATTGAACGTATCTCAAAACATTTGCGGATGAAACAGGCTGATTTTGAAGCCAAATTTTTAAGAGTGGATGAAGACAATGACAAAGTACTCCAAAATCTTCCCTGTTTTTTCCTTAATAATGACAATACCTGCTCCATTTATGAAGTAAGACCGAAAGCCTGCCGGGAATACCCACATACAGACCGTAAAAAGATCTATCAGATCAATAATTTAATGCTGAAAAACACAATCATATGCCCTGCTGCCTATGAATTTGTGGAAAGAATGATGAAGAATATTTCGAAATAAACCTACTTTGTAAAATATCTTAAATAATTATAAAGTACGTTAAATAAGACCGTTACGCATAATTTAATAAAAAGAGTGTCGTTTAAGTTAAACAATCATTTAAAATATTACATTATGAAAAAGTTAGTTTTAACAGCAGCGTTTACTTTAGTCGGCGTAATCGCAGTATCGGCTCAGACACAGACACAGCAGCAGAAGCCTGCCGATACATCTAATAACCAGACCACTCAAATTCAACAGAGCACACAGACGAGCACTTCTACAGATGCAAGCGCTCAAAAACAAAATACCACAGCAACTGCTACGGTAGATGCAGCAGCTCCGGTTGCAGCAACTGAAGCTACAGCAACAGTAAGCGCAGAGGCTACAACAGATGCTGCAAAACCTGCAGAGGCAACCAAAGAAGAAAGAAAAGCTAAGAAAAAAGCAAAGTCCTCTAAGTAAATATTAAACAAAGTAGAAAGGGAATCCTGGGGTGTAATGTCTCAGGATTTTTTCTGATCTATCTCCTGAGCTCTGAACTGTACTATTTTTTTCACAAGTTCAACAGGCATATTCTGGTCCACCGGAAACTGAACTGCTCCTTTTGAAAATTTGTAGTGATTTTTCTCAAAATCTTTTTCAAAAGCCCTTATACCTTCAGCTCCCGGATAAAATCCTATGTGTTTTTTGTATCCGGCAAAGTAAACCAGAGGTTTCCCTTTATACCTGAATGCAGGCATCTGGTAGCCAATGTATTCTTCCAGTTCCGGAATTTCGGCATGAATGGCCTCTCTTAATTCAATAAGCTTCTGCTGAACTTCATCAGGAAACAAAAGAATATACTCATTACTGTTTTTGAAGGTGTTTTTCATCTTATAAAAATAAAAAAAGCGCTGTACAAATACAGCGCTTTCTCCTTTCACTTTTTACTTTTTTCCCATTATCCCGGGAACAGGCTATATCAAAAAAGGCTGGGAATTTTCCCAACCTTTGTTTATTTTTATACTACTCCCTGAGCCAGCATTGCTTCTGCAACTTTCACGAATCCGGCAATATTTGCCCCTTTCACGTAGTTTACATAGCCATCTTCGTCTTTTCCGTAGTCTCTACAAGCTTTGTGGATGCCGATCATAATCTCTTTTAGTCTTGCATCAACCTCTTCAGAAGTCCAGTTAAGACGAATAGAGTTCTGTGTCATCTCAAGACCTGAAGTAGCAACACCTCCGGCATTGGAAGCTTTACCTGGTGAGAATAATACTTTATTATCTAAGAAATAGTTGATGGCATCTAGTGTAGAAGGCATATTTGCAGCTTCAGTAACACAGATACATCCGTTTTCCACCAAAATTTTAGCATCTTCAAGATCTAGTTCATTCTGGGTTGCAGATGGGAATGCTACATCACATTTTACACTCCAAGGACGTTTTCCTGCGTGGAATTCTGCAGAAGGATATTTTTTAGCATAATCTTCAGCTCTGTTGTTTCCTGAAGATCTTAATTCCAATAAATAATCAATCTTTTCGCCGCTGATACCGTCTTTATCATAGATATATCCATCAGGACCGGAAATGGTTACAACTTTAGCACCAAGCTCAGTTGCCTTTTTAATAACTCCCCAGGCTACGTTTCCGAAACCTGATACTGTTACTGTTTTTCCTTTAAAATCCTGTCCGATTGATTTAAGCATCTGCTCGGCGAAGTATACTACACCATATCCTGTAGCTTCAGGACGGATCAGTGATCCTCCGTATGCAAGACCTTTTCCTGTAAGTACCCCTGTAAATTCGTTTCTGATTTTTTTGTACTGGCCGAAAAGATATCCGATCTCTCTGGCTCCAACACCAATGTCTCCTGCAGGTACGTCTGTTTCAGGACCGATATGTTTACATAATTCAGTCATGAAAGCCTGGCAGAAACGCATCACTTCCATATCAGATTTACCTTGCGGGTCAAAATCTGAACCACCTTTTCCTCCACCCATCGGAAGAGTTGTCAGTGAGTTTTTAAATACCTGCTCGAAAGCTAAGAATTTAAGAACGGAAAGGTTTACTGTAGGATGGAAACGGATTCCTCCTTTGTATGGTCCAATCGCAGAATTCATCTGGATTCTGAAACCTCTGTTTACCTGGATCTCTCCTTTATCATCAACCCATGGAACTCTGAAAATGATAATTCTTTCAGCTTCAGCCATTCTCTCAAGAAGTTTCATTCCTGTATATTCCTTCTTTGTCATAATAAACGGAATTACAGTCACAGCTACTTCTTTTACGGCTTGTAAAAATTCTGGTTCATTAGGATTTTTTGCTTCAATCTTGGCAATAAACTCCTGGATTTTCTGGTCAATATTATATTGTTCCATATATTAGGGTTGAATATTATTGTCAACAAATTTAATTTTTTTTTCAAGATTCACAATACTGTATTTCAACATTGCTGAAAATTAAATAATAATGTGTCGAAATATTATTAAATTGATAATTTGTGTGTAAATTTTGTTAAAAATTAAAAGTTAGGTCTCAAATAATGCAATATTAAGAAATCGTTAATTCTCAAATTGTCACGAATTGCCTCCCGGAAAATGATTTTACTTTCCCCAAAAGCTCCAATTCCAAAATTATGGGAAGAATTTTATATGAAGGTACCGAAATCATCTGGGCAAGATCGTCCAGAGATACCTGAGGATGGGCTTTGATCGATTGAAATACGGTTTCCTGAGTGTCAGTAAGTTGTACATCTGTCTCGTCATAAGGAAACAGTTCTGCAACTTTTTCTTTTGAAAGATTGAAGCCGAGAGAATCTATAAGATCTTTAACAGAGGAAATAGCCGCTGCTTTATTCTGGAAAACCAGCTGGTTGCATCCCTGGCTATATGGATCTGTTATCTTTCCGGGAAGGGCAAATACTTCCCGATTATAGTCATTGGCGAAAGATGCAGTGCTTATTGAGCCACCTCCAAATCCAGTTTCTACCACAATTGTTGAAGGAGAAATTCCTGCTATGATCCTGTTTCTTTGTATGAAATTTTCCCGGTCCGGTTTTCGGGAAGAATTGAATTCTGTAAACAATGTTCCGCCTTCCTCCAGAATTCTTTCGGACAGCTTTTTATTTTTTGAAGGATACAGCGTGTGAAATCCATGGGCAAGAACAGCTGCCGTTGGAATTTTATACTGAATAGACTGTTCATGGACCTCCTTGTCAATGCCAAGAGCTAATCCGCTGACAGATATGTATTTAGAAAGCTTTGCCGCTTCAAAGAAATCTCCAATGAATTGTTTGCCATATGAAGTCATATTTCGGGTTCCTACAATGCTGATTTTCTGTAAATTGTCATCAAAATTTCCTTTCTGATAAAGAATAGCGGGAGCATCATCACATTCGCTAAGTAGAAAAGGAAGTTCTTTAAGGTGTCGCAGATTAATCCGGATACTGTTCTTTTCACAGAATTTTATTTCTTTTTCTGCAAATTTCAGATATTCCTCGTTTCCAATATCGCTTACAGTTTTTCGGCCTATACCTTCTGTTCCTGAATATTCTTTTTTTGCTTTTTTCCATGCTTCTTGAGCACTTCCGAAATTTCGTATAAGTTTTTGAAAATTAATATCGCCGATCAGGCTGCATTCGCGCAGAGCAATTGCATAGAGGTGTTCTTCAGTGATCATGTGTGTTTTTTTTCAAATGTAATGAAATAAGATTTATCTTTTTCTTAATTCATCCAAATGATCCCAGATGTCATCACTTTTTTTGTAAGGTAGCTCCAGAAAGTCTTCGGGGTGATTTTCTTTGTATTCCTGCCAAAGTTTATCATCTTTTTCGCTGTAATAGTTTGGAAATTCCCAGATATATTTCTTTTTCCTGTCACCCACGTTCTTAAAAGCAAAAGCAATAATACTTCCTACAACTGCCCCCGAAAGATGAGCCTGCCATGAAATTTTACTCGGTTCCTGAAGGTTGTAAAATAATTCCTCGGGAAACATGCCCCAAACCAAACTGCCATAATACAGAACAACAAGCATTGATATGGTTAGCAGCTTCATATTCCATTTAAAAACTCCGCTGAAGAACAGGAAAAATGCAAGAACATATACCACTCCGCTCGCCCCAATGGTACAGGTATACATATAATCGCCGGTGAGAATGTCTATAGGAGGTAAAAGCCAGACCAGCAGTCCTGTAGCCAGCCAACCGATAATAAAGACCTTGTTGGCAACCAATGGGTAAAACTGGTACAAAAGAAACAGAAGAACCGCTACCGGAATAGAGTTGCTTATGATATGATCGATATTTCCATGCAGAAGAGGAGAGGTGATGATTCCCAGTAAGCCTTCCGGCAACAGAGGTATGATAGCCCCAAAACAGCTTTGGAAAAAACCCTGCATCTGCAGAAAGTAGCCGAGCCACATTGCGGAAAGCATCAGCAAGGGCATTATAACAGCTCTTTTGGAAATTATATTTTTAAACATGTTGATCTTACGTCAAATCAAAAGCCAATGATAAATTTCGGAAAATTTGTCGATGTATTGAAAGGAGAGGAGTGTATTTTAAGACAAAAGGTTTCAATTTTAGTCTTTTAAGCTTAATATTTTGAAAGAGAATGTATTAAAGTGACCTGTTTTTATCTGTTTTAAGAAAATTTATCCTGTTTTTAAGGCTTTTTATAAGTCAATATTCGCTTAAAAAAAATTATATTAATATTTTTGCAGTGAAAATCATGTGAAGTAATGAAGAAGTTTTTATTGATTCTTTCCTTTTCTATAGGGATTTTTGCAAGCGGACAAGAAGAATTGAAAAAAGATTCAGTAGTTGTAGATACTATAAAATACTGGTCGGTATTAGGGAAAAATACGCTGATGATTAATCAGGCCTCCTTTTCAAACTGGGTAGGTGGAGGAGCCAACAATGTAGGATGGCTCGCCGGGGTAAATTATAATCTTACCTATGAAAAAGACAATGACCTTTGGGAGAATATTATCGTTCTGGATTATGGTCAAAATGATACCAAAGGACTTGGTGTAAGAAAAACACAGGATGTAATCAATGTTTCAACCAACTACGGGCGGAAATTTTCAAAAAGCTGGTATTTCTCTTTAGGCGCAGGTTTGCAATCGCAGTTTGCTGCCGGATATGAGGACGGAAATAATCCCGCTGCAAAAAAGATCTCCAATTTTATGGCTCCCGGTTATCTGAATCTTGGTATGGGTATCACGTACAGACCAAATGACAATCTGACGGTAACATTACGTCCTACCAACGCCAGATGGACTTTTGTTCTGGATAAAGAGCTGCAGCTTGCCGGAAATTATGGTTTAAAGAATGATGGGGACAGATCGCTTATACAGTTTGGTTTTTTGGGAACGGCTTTATACAAAGTAAAATTGATGGAGAATGTTCACATAACCAATACTGCATCTGTATTCTCCAATTATCTTGATCATCCGGAAAGACTGGTTCTTGCTTATGGGGCAGTTTTAAACTTTAAAGTCAATAAATTTATATCATCCAATGTTACTTTAGACCTGCTTTATGATCATAATCAGATCCAGAAAACGCAGCTGAAACAGACGCTTGGGATAGGATTTGCCTATACATTGAATAATGGAGTAAAACGTTCTGACCGTAAAGACAGTCAGTGGTGGATTAAAAAATAGACTGTATTATTCGGTCAACAGAATAAAAGCGCTTCAATATGAGGTGCTTTTTTATGAAAAAACGGTAAAATTTTAAGTAGGGATAAGTTCATTCAGCCTGTTTTTTCAATGTATTTTCCAGTCTTTTAATGTATTAAATAACAATTTAATATTTCAAATGAGGGTGATTAGTTTTTTAACAAAAATTATATGTATATTTTTGTACCGAAAATCCTTTACTTATGAAAAAACTTTTATTGGCTGCTTTCATTTCTTTTGGAATCAGCGCAATGGCTCAGGAAGCCAAAACTGATGCTGTCGCTACAGATACCGTAAAAGCATGGTCTATCCAGGGCCAGAATACCTTAATGCTTAACCAGGCTGCATTCTCTAACTGGGTTGGCGGTGGAGCCAATAATGTTGGGTGGCTTGCCGGAGTTAATTATAATCTTACTTATGAAAAAGGTAAAGATCTGTGGGAAAATATCATTATCCTTGGATACGGGCAAAATAATACAAAAGGTATCGGAACAAGAAAAACACAGGATGTAATTAACCTGTCCACCAATTACGGGCGTGAATTCGCCAAGAACTGGTATATTTCCGGCGGAGCAAGCTTGCAGACCCAGTTTGCAGGTGGCTACGAAGACGGAAACAATCCGGATGCGAAAAAAATCTCCAATTTTATGGCTCCGGGATATCTTAATATCGGCGCAGGGGTTACTTACCGTCCGAATGATAACTTTACAATGACGCTTCGTCCTGCTAATGCGAGATGGACATTTGTTCTCGATGAAGATCTGCAAACTGCAGGAACTTATGGACTTAAAAATGATGGAGATTCTTCCCTGTTCCAGTTCGGTTTCTTGGGAACGGCTATCTATAAAATCAAGATTATGGAGAATATCAACCTGACGAATACAGCTTCGGTATTTTCAAACTATCTTGACCATCCTGACCATTTGGTGCTTGCATACAGCGGAATCCTTAATATGAAGATTAATAAGTTTATTTCAACGAATATTACACTGGACCTGCTGTATGATCACAATCAAATTCAAAAGACCCAGCTTAAACAGACTTTGGGAGTAGGATTTGCTTATAATATCGATAACGGGAAAAAACGTTCTGATAAGAAAGAAAACCAGTCCTGGATGAAATAATTCACGAGAGACTATCAAAATAAAAAAAGCACTTCAATTTGAAGTGCTTTTTTGGTATCAATTTATATTAGTCTTAAAATTCTATATCAACCTGAAGCTTTTCAGCTAAAAGTTTTGAGATTTTTTCTTTAAGCGGTTCAATATCAATGTTCTGCATTGCATCATTGGCAAAAGCATATAAAAGTAGCGCCTGAGCTTCTTTTTTGGAGATACCCCTTGCTCTTAGATAGAACAGGGCGTCTTCATTAAGCTGGCCTACTGTACAGCCGTGAGAGCATTTTACATCATCAGCAAAGATCTCCAACTGAGGTTTTGTATCAATAGTAGCTCCTTCGCTTAGCAATACGTTGTTGTTCTGCTGATAAGCATTGGTTTTCTGGGCAACTTTATCTACGAAAACCTTCCCGTTGAAAATACCGTGAGCATTTCCGTCAAAAATACCTTTGTAATTCTGATAGCTTTCACAGTTCGGGAAATTGTGGTGAACTGCTGTATGGTGGTCTACCAACTGATCTTTACCAATAATGGTGATCCCGTTCATAAATGAATTGATATTGCTTCCGTTATGAATGAAATCCAGATTATTTCTTATCAGTTTTCCTCCGAAAGAGAAAGTATTCACAGTCGTTAAGCTGTCTTTTTCCTGTCTGGCGAAAGTACTGTCGATAAGATATGACGTGTTGTTGTCATTCTGAAGTTTGTGCCAGTCTGCTTTTGCATTCGGATAAGTAAAGATCTCCGTCACAGAATTTGTCAGCACATAAGTACTGTCGAAATTGTGGTGGCTTTCTATAACCTCTACTTTTGCTCCTTCTTCCACAATCAGTAAGTTTCTTGTATTGTAGAAGGTATTTTCTTCCTGATTCTGGGAAATGTAGAAAATGTGGATCGGTTTTTCGATCACAACATTTTTAGGAACCTTCAAAAAGAAACCATATTTGCAGTAAGCAAGATTTAGGTTTGTAAAAGCAGCATCTTTGGAAGCGATAGTATTAAAATACTTATCAAATACTTCCTTATGCTTCTCATCATTCAAAGCATAGTTGAATGAAAGAAACTCTACATTTTCGATAGAAACCTTTGAAAGTTCTTTATGAAGTTTACCGTTCACAAAAACGATCCAGTCAAAATTTTCTTCACCCAGATGCAGCTGGTCCAGCTGTTCTTTGGTAATATTATGACTTTCTTTAGGGAAAAAATTATAGTTTTTCTCTGTGATCTCTTTTAGGCTGGTATATTTATATTCTTCGTCTTTTTTTGTCGGAAAACCTAAGTTTTCGAAGTTCTGAAGAGCAGATTTTCTTTCTTCATCCAGAAATCTGTGACGAAGGCTCTCCAAAAATTCACCGTGATTGTCAATAATCTGATCGTATAAAGCCATTACTGATATTTCGGCCATCACACCTTATTTTATATATTTAAAAATAGTAATTACTGCGGGTTTTCCGCAACTTCAGAAAAGATTGATAAAATCCTCCTGAAAAAAAATCTTCTTAGTTAAGAAGCCAGTCGTAACCCTTTTCTTCAAGTTCCAGGGCAAGAGATTTATCACCGGTTTTGATGATTTTCCCATTAGCAAGAACGTGAACAAAGTCAGGCTGGATATAGTTAAGCAATCTCTGATAGTGAGTAATCAGAAGAACTGCATTCCCTTCGTTTTTAAAAGCATTTACACCGTCTGCAACGATTCTTAACGCATCAATGTCCAGTCCTGAATCTGTTTCATCAAGAATGGCCAGTTTAGGGTTAAGCATCATCATCTGGAAAATCTCGTTTCTTTTCTTTTCACCTCCGGAAAAACCTTCGTTCAGTGATCTTGAAAGGAAATCTTTTTTTATACCCAATTGCTCGGATTTTTCACGGATAAGAGCAAGCATTTCTTTAGCCGGCATTTCTTCCAGCCCGTTTGCTTTTCTTGTCTCGTTTAAAGCAGCCTTAATGAAGTTCGTTACAGAAACCCCCGGAATTTCCACAGGATACTGGAAAGAAAGGAAGATTCCTTTGTGAGCTCTGTCTTCAGGAGCATCTTCAATGATATTTTCACCACCAAAAATGATTTCTCCGTCCGTTACCTCATAATCCTCTTTTCCTGCAATTACGGAAGAAAGAGTAGATTTTCCAGCTCCGTTAGGACCCATGATCGCATGAACTTCCCCCGGTTTTATTTCAAGATTAATACCTTTTAAAATTTCTGCGCCGTCTTCAATTTTGGCGTGCAAGTTTTTTATTTCTAACATTTTTATTTGCTAAACAAATTATTTTTGAATTCTATATACTAAACTGTCAGGTTGACCAGGAACATCATGAAGAGTTCCGATTTGCGTCATTCCCGCCTTTTCCAAAACTTTAATAGAAGCTATATTATCAGGACGAACAACTCCGAATATTTCTTCTTTACCAATATTGTTAAATCCCAGATCTACAGCTTTCCTTGTAAATTCTGTCGCATATCCCTTTCCCCATGCTTCCACTGCAAAGCGATATCCAAGATTTAGTTTTTCTTCATCTCCGTACATTTTATAGCTCAGACCTCCAAAGCCGATAATGCTTTTATTTTCTTTTGCTATAATGGTCCACCCTCCAAAATTATATTGTTCCCAGTGGTTCAGCATTCTTTTGAATGTGTTTTCTGCTTTCGCAAAATCCATTGGCCCGCCTGGATTATACAGGTTCGTCTGCGGATCCTTATTAATTTCAAAAAACCTTTCAAAATCTTCTTTTTCAGGTCTTCTTAGAATTAAATTTTCTGTGGTTTCCATAACCGGATTATCCTACAGAGCCTTCAAGAGAGATCTCCAGTAATTTCTGAGCTTCGATGGCAAATTCCATAGGAAGCTTATTCAGTACTTCTTTGCTGAAACCATTTACAATCAGGGCGATAGCTCTTTCTGTATCAATACCTCTCTGGTTGCAGTAGAAGATCTGATCTTCTCCGATTTTCGAAGTGGTGGCTTCGTGCTCCAGTTGTGCAGTAGGATCTTTGATTTCAATGTATGGGAAAGTATGTGCACCACATTCATTGCCCATAAGAAGAGAATCGCACTGGGAGAAGTTTCTTGCCCCTTTTGCAGAAGGCATTACTTTTACCAGTCCTCTGTAGGAATTGTTGGATTTCCCTGCAGAAATACCTTTTGAAATAATCGTTGATCTGGAATTCTTTCCGATGTGGATCATTTTTGTTCCGGTATCTGCATATTGGTGGTTATTCGTTACAGCAATAGAGTAGAACTCCCCGATAGAATTATCTCCTTTCAATATACAAGAAGGATATTTCCATGTTACAGCAGAACCTGTTTCCACCTGCGTCCATGAAATTTTTGCATTTTTTTCGCAAAGTCCTCTTTTCGTCACAAAGTTGAATACCCCTCCTTTCCCTTCTTCATTCCCCGGGTACCAGTTTTGAACGGTAGAGTATTTAATTTCTGCATTATCCATTGCAATCAGTTCCACAACCGCGGCGTGAAGCTGGTTTTCATCCCTTGACGGAGCTGTACAGCCTTCAAGATAAGAAACGTAGCTTCCTTCATCAGCAATCACAAGTGTTCTTTCAAACTGACCTGTTCCTGCCTGATTGATACGGAAATATGTGGAAAGTTCCATTGGACATCTTACGCCTTTTGGAATATAGCAGAAGCTTCCGTCAGAAAATACTGCGGAATTCAGTGCTGAATAAAAATTATCTCCTCTCGGAACTACTTTTCCAAGATATTTTCTTACTAAATCAGGATGGTTTTTAATAGCTTCAGAAATAGAACAGAAAATAATTCCTTTTTCCATTAGAGTTTCCTGGAAAGTGGTCTTTACAGAAACTGAATCTATTACAATATCTACAGCAACTCCTGAAAGTCTCTTTTGTTCCTCGATATTGATTCCTAATTTCTCAAAAGTTTTCAGTAATTCAGGATCTACCTGATCAAGGCTTTCCAGTTCAGGTTTTGCCTTTGGCGCAGCATAATAACGAATTGCCTGAAAATCAGGTTTTTCGTATTTGATGTTGGCCCAGGTAGGTTCTGCCATTTTCAGCCAGATTCTGAAAGACTCCAAACGCCATTCTGTCATCCATTCAGGCTCTTCTTTTTTTGCAGAGATAGCACGGACGATATCTTCGTTTAATCCGGTAGGAAAGTCCTCATAATCGATCTTCGTTTCCCAGCCGAATTCATATTTTTTATTTTCTAGATCGACTCTTAAATCGTCTTCAGTGTATTTACTCATTATTTTTTTTGATTTCAGAATGTAGATTTTTCAGATTCAGAACGCGTCTGATGTCTGATATCTAGTATCTAATGTCTTTTTATAAAGAAAAACTCTCTCCGCATCCACATGTTCTGGATGCGTTAGGATTGTTAAAAACAAATCCTTTCCCGTTTAAACCTCCTGAGTATTCAAGAGTTGTTCCTGCTAAATAGAGGATAGATTTTTTATCTACAACAATTTTGATTTCATTATCTTCAAAAACCTGATCTGCATCTGTTTTTTTATTATCGAAACCCAAAACATATTCTAAACCAGAGCATCCTCCACTTTTCACCCCTACTCTTATATAATCCTCAGCAGCATTGAAACCATCCTCTGTCATCAGCTGAATGGCTTTTGCTTTTGCTTGATCTGATACTTTTATCATTGTATTTATTTAGAATGATTTAATGATGCAAAAATACGAACTAATTTCCGCAATCTCAAATTGATGGTGTCTATTTTCATGATTTTATATGTCTGCTGAAATCCAAGTGTTAAAAATTAGCCAATATATCTTTTAAAAATAAGATGATTCTGTTTTAGATTTAACTTTGAACCCTATTTTTTATCCTAATGAAACAACCGCAAGAAGTAGTAATGAAGAATAAATTAGTGGTCTTTTTTTTGTTGCTTTTAGTAACAGCTACCTACGGCCAGACCATAAGATATGTCTATGAGACTTCAGTAAATCCGGATTCGATTAATCTGGTAAGTATGAAACATGAAAGAACGTTTCTGGATGTAAAAGGAGATAAGTCTTTGTTTATCAGTGAGAATGAGCTAATTAAAGATTCTTTGCATACAGCTTTCAAGGCGGAAGACAAGGAGGATCATAAAAAACGGGAAAAGGATTTTAAAAATATGAGTATGAAGAAAGAGCTTGCACCTGCTTTTTTTGAAAATTATATTGTTAAAAATATTCCTCAGCAAAAAGTCTATTATTACGATAAAGTGGCCGGAAGGGAAATTTACTATGAGGAAGACAGGTCTTTGAAATGGGAAATAACTGATGTTAAAGAGAAGCAGAACGGATATCCTGCACAAAAAGCGATCACCAGTTTTGGAGGAAGAGTCTGGACGGCGTGGTTCACCAAAGATATCAGTATTTCTGACGGGCCGTACAAATTCTCCGGACTTCCGGGACTGATTGTAAAACTTGAAGATGAAAACGGAGACTATAAATTTGATCTTACCAAAAAAATCAAGATTCAGAATGCGTTTGAAAAGCCTGATGATCCTAATGCAAAACAGAGCACAAGGATTGCTTTCAACGGAGATAAAGCGGCATTACTGCTTGAAGCAGGTAAAAACAGAAGGCTGCCGGAAGGAGGTGAAAAAGGCGGAATGAATTTTGGAGGTAATGAACATGGCGGAATGAGAGGCGGCGGAATGGGCAAAATGGGTGGAGGAAGAGGAATGCATCAGGGCAGAAGTACTGAAGGTGGAACTTTTCCAGTACGTGATGCAGGTTTTGGAGGTAGTCCCTTAAAAAATAATGAAAGTCAAAATCCAATTGAATTAAAATAAAAATCCAGAAATGAAAAAAATAGGAATTCTTGCTTTAGCGTTGTTTATGCAGCATATTTCTGCACAGAACAACCGGTTTGTATATCAGGTAACAATGAAGCCGGATGCAGAAAACAAAAGCGATATTAAAACTGAAAATGCATATTTAGATATTTCTGCTGAAAAATCTCTTTTCTACTCTGAAAACAGGTATAAGAGAGACTCTGTCATGCAGAAGGCTTTCCAGAGTGGAGGAGGAAGAGGCTCTGTCAATAGAGATCAGATGGAGGGGATGAGAACCAATATCAATTATTCCGTTGAAAAAGATAAGGCGAGTCAAAAGACCTACTTTAAGGACAGAATAGGGAGAGATCTTTATTCTTATGAAGAAGACCGTCCTTTGAACTGGAAAATGTCTTCTGAAACAACAAAGATAGGAGAATATAAAGTACAAAAGGCAACAACTGATTTTGCCGGAAGAAAGTGGACTGCCTGGTTTACAACGGATTTACCTTACCAGGATGGACCTTATAAATTCGGTGGGCTCCCAGGATTGATCGTGAAAGTGGAAGATGATCAGGGCGATTATTCTTTTGATTTAATGAAGAACTATAAAATTGGTGAAATTGCCACCTTGAATCAGTTCGGAAATACTTTAAAGGTAAAAAGAGCAGATTACCTGAAGCAGCAGGACAAATTTAAAGCAGATCCTATATCATTCATGCAGAATAGCGGCGGAGGTGGCGGAGGATTTCCGGCGGCACCCAGATCCAACAGAGGAGGAGGGAATCAGAATCCTGCAGATATGAGAAAACGAATGGAAGAAAGAGTGAAAGAGGAAGCTAAGAAAAACAGCAATCCGATTGAGCTGCAATAAAAAAATTAAGCCATTCTTTTTAAGAATGGCTTAATTGAATTAGTCAATACACTTAATCTGACGGTTGTCATCAAATTAATAACTTTAAAATAAATTAAGTATTATGACCACAAAACACAACAAGAAAATAATCACTTTATACTGATTTTCTTTATTTTAAATATAGATCTGGAGATTCTGCCGTAGTAATGGCAAATGATGTATATCCTGAATTGGAACCTCCTAATAATTTCACACTTTTAACTAGTCCGTCATTATCCACCAATCCTTCCATCCTTAAAGATAAAGTAAACGTTTCGCCTGCCTTTCCGGAAATAAAGAGTGTGCTCGCCGGACGGGAAAAAAAGTCATTACCAGATATTGCAGAAAAAGGGCGGATATAAAACGAATTTCTAAAATAATCAAACACTGTAGTAACATTGTTCAAATTGGTTTTGTTAACTACAAACTGGATATTTAAATATGCATTCGAGGTTGCTTTAGTTGCAATACTATTATAATTCACCTCAAATACAGGCCTTACCAAAATGGAATAAATACCATCTTTAGGCAATGTGATTTTTGTAGAATGTATTGGGTTTACGAAGCCTTTAAGCTCAATAGTTTTATATGTATATAAAGGAATTGTGGGACTGTAAATTACATATTGATCAGTATTTCCTGCTGCTTCATATGCCATCATATAAGCAGGATTCGTTAAAACCTCATCGGTTTTTTTTGTATTGGTAGTCATATCCCATTTAGGGTTTGATGGCGTTCCTACATTTACGTACAGGCCTTCTTCTATGTTTGTGGAAGATGGCTTGTATATCATCAATCCTTTTGCAGGATTGGGAATAGTAACTGCATCTGTGAAAGAAGTAATTTCAACTCTTGGGAAAAGAGTTCCTTTGTTATTGGAATAAATATCCAGGGCAGAGCTTGGGTCTGGAGTTGCCGTATTGATACCAACCTGGCTGAACATTAGATTGCAAATTAATGTGCTCGAAATAATAAATAATTTTTTCATTGTTTTTTCTTTCATGTTAAATTGTTCGATTTTTTAACTTGCTTTGGGATGGGAATAAATTTTTTTTCATCATAGATTTTATAGCTCTTAAAATATTTTCCTCATAATCTATTATTAAGTTTTTTCTTTCATGTTAAATTGTTTGACTTTCTAACTTGCTTTTGGGATGGGAATAAATTTTTTTTCATCATAGATTTTTATAGCTTTTAAAATATTCTCTTCGCAATGCATCATTAAGAGTTTTGTTTAAATATTTTAATTGGGATTTTATCAGCCGTATTGTCTTGATTTCTGAGGCAAAATTACTTTCAACGTCGTTTTATGGCAAATAATATATTGATAATATTCTGGAATACTATCGATAACAAATACGTAAAGTGTTGATAATTAGCTGTTTGATTTATCGTGTGAGTGTGGCTGCTTTTTTAAAGAAGAAATAAATTTCGAAGGAGAAAGACCTGTTTCCTGCATAAAGATTTTAGCAAAATATCCACTGGAAGAAAAGCCTGCCAAATCTGAAAAGTGTTGGATTTTATATTTCAAATGTACAGGATTTTCATAGATATACTCTAAAATATAACGAATTTTCAGGCCATTGATATAATCGCTAAAGTTTTTTTCCCGATACTTTTTTATGAGATAATTAGTATATTTTGTATTGGTATTGAGGAAATGGGCAAGATCGCTCAGAGTAAAGTTTTTTACGGTAAACTCTTTTCCTTTTTCAAATTCATTCAGATTTTGTAAAAGCTCAGCTTCCTTTTGTTCAGACATTATTCTTGAGTCTGTTTTGTTGCTTATTTCGTTTACTGGCAAAATGTTCACAGGATGATTCGGTATGTCTGCAAAATCTTTCTTTTTTTTGAGGCTTTCTTCTAATTTTTTAATAATGTCATTAAACTTTTTCCTGTTTTTTTTTTCCTTTTTCCTGTAAAAAAAGACCAATGTAAAAATACCAAATGTCAGTAGGCCAACTACGGTTAACAAAATATTTTTAGATTTTCGTACAGATTCGGTTTTTTTATTTTGTATAGTACTTTCCAGAGAGATTGTTTGGGTTGCCTGTTCTTTTAAGCTATCTTTCAATTGTACAAAATGATCAAAAAGCTTATTCTTTTCTTCATTGTTATCAATACGGGCTTTCAGTCGCTGCTCTAGTATGAGGAGATGTATAGATTTATATTTGCGTTCTTCTGCAGCATTTTCTGCTTTGTCAAAATTTGCTTTTGCATTACTTATCCTATTTTCTTTAGCATCGATTAATGCCTTAGATAAAAAATACAGCTCAAATTTTTCCTCAAGGTAAGGCTTAGTATCTTCATCTTCATACATTTTTTCATAATATAGAATCTGCTCTTTAGCCGATATAAAATCTCCACAGGCAATAAATTCAAACGAGAGATAGGCTCTCTGTTTTGAAAGAATCATATGCATCGCAGTGAGAATGTTTTTTGGCTCTTTATTTTTCTTAGCATTTTCAATATTGCTAAGATAGTCTTTAATGATATTCTTTCTTATCGGTATATCTTCGCAGTATTTCTTATCATCAAATAAAAGTAGCGATTCGAAAAGTAAAACTTTAGAATAATAATCTGACTTATTAAACTGTCTTGTCATTTCCTTTAGCTTTGCCAGTTGCTCATAGGCTTGAGGCATTAATCCCGTTTTTTTATAACCAAGCCCTATAAGATAATTCATTGAAAAACGTTCTTTTTCTATATTTAGCTTTTGGAGTATAGAATCCGATTTCTTTGCAAAAAAAATAGCTTTTGCAAAATCTTCTTTTCTTCCGTATCCGCTGGCTATGTTAAAATAACCCACAGAAAAGTCATATTCGTTCTTTGAAACTTTAAGTATTTGTTCTCCCACAATAATCATTCTATCTGGATTTGAAAGTCTTTCTTGATTTAAATTAAAAACGTCTTTACTTAAAAATTTAGAATATGATTGTGCAAAACAAAAAATAGTAGACAAACAAACTAATAAGGTAATAATTTTTTTCATGATATAATCTTCCTTGGTTTGGAAACACTTAAAATAGAACTTTTTCGTTAATAATTTATTGTTATTGTGCTGGTTTTGTTGAAATATGAAAAATTTGGCTTCTGTTTTGGGAAATTGCCTAACGAACAAATTAACATCTAAACTTACGGTCTGCCTAACGCTAAATCACTAATATTCCGGAATATCATTTAACTGTAAAAGAAAATAACTGAAATCAATCCTCTTAAAAATCAAACAATAGAATTGGGACTTTTAAAAGAAAATATATTATGAATGAGGGAAGTCGGAAACAAAAATTGACTTATTCTACAAGCCTTTCGATTCGTTTCATTTATGCGACTAGTGTATCAAAGTGTAAATTACAGAGCTAGATTAAGCAAATCTGGGAATTTAATGAGATAGTAGGTAAACTGGGACGAGCCACTAAATAATGAATATTTTGGTATAGGTAAGAAATTCTGATTGATAGAAAAAAATTCACTTTTATTAGTATAAGCTAATGAATAGTCAAATTAAAAGGCTCGGATTACAAAATCCAAGCCTTATTTTTTTAATTACCCGCTTTATGGGCTTAAAAACCTCATACATGTATATTTGAGACAGTTTTTTATTTTATTTCAAGAGCTGGTTGAAAGTATCTCCCTGCTTAATGTCGCCTGTATTGTAGCCTTTCATAAACCATTCTTTACGCTGGGCAGATGAGCCATGGGTAAAGCTTTCCTGGTTTACATAACCCTGAGATCTTTTCTGAATATTGTCATCCCCTACAGCTTCAGCTGCTTCTATAGCGGATTCGATGTCGCCCGGTTCCAGAATATGTTCTCTGTTATCAGTCTGTTTAGCCCAAACACCGGCATAGAAATCTGCCTGCAGTTCTGTCGCTACAGAAACCCTATTCAGATCTGCTTCAGAATATCTTCCGCTTCTTCTTAACGCATCTACCTTTTGGGTAGTTCCCAAAAGAGTCTGTACATGGTGACCCATTTCGTGAGCCATTACATAAGCAATGGAAAATTCTGTAACCTGTGCACCAAATCTCTGCTGAAGCTCTTTAAAAAAGCTCATGTCCATATAAACCTTCTGATCTGCCGGACAGTAGAAAGGTCCCATGGCAGCTTCAGCTGTTCCGCAGCCTGATTGTGTGGTACTTTCAAATAAAACAACTATAGCAGGTTGGTATTGCATACCGTTCTCAGCAAAAATTTTAGTCCAGGTCTGCTCATTTTCAGCAGTAACCATTTTTACAAATTCACGGATCTGAAGTTCATTGGAACTTAATTCTCTCTGTTCGGTAGGAGAAGAACTTCCGCCTCCGGAAGAAAGTAAAGATGAAGGATCTCCCCCCAAAAAGAATATAATTGCAGCAATGATCAGGGTTCCCAATCCACCGCCTACAAGAGCGCCACCGCCACCGCCGCCAGATCCGCGTCTGTCGTCTACGTTGTCGCTTCTATCGTCTGTCCATTTCATAAATAAATTTTTTTGCTTTGTAAATTTAAAATAATATCATTACTAAATGACTACTTTTGTGAAAAATTACTATTTACGTGAAAAAAATTAAACTTTCCTTTTTGTTAGTTGGACTAATGGCATTTACAGCCTGTGAAAAAGAAAAAGAAGATGAAGTAAAGAATGTGGATAAAAACGGATCCATTGAAACGGTTCTTTCCGTTGAACATCTGGATGCCGCGGATATTCTTATTACCAAGCACAAAATCTGGAAAAACAAAAAGCTTTTTAAAGAAATCGTTAAAAAAGATACTATTCCGAGTTTAGGAGATACACTTGTAGGTGGAGAAGACAATGATGGTAACAGTCATATTGTGAAAACGAAAAAAGACTATGAATTTTTTATAACGGTTCAATAATGAAAAAGTCCAGTTCTATAAAATTACTTTTTGTAACAGGAGTATTGGCTGCCTGTTCTCAGGAAAAACCCAAGGTTCAAAACGAAAAGAAAGTCTATATGAGGTCTGATACTACGGCTTCTTATACACGGTCACATGGTTTTATGACGGGGCTTCTCCTGTATCATGCATTCAGGCCGTACGGAGCTTACAGCTATGGTGCTTACCAAAAAGCAGGCTATTACAGTGATGCAATAAGCACAAAGTCTAATATCGGAAGAAATAATTTCAAAGGAAATGTGGTAAGGGGACAGCTGGGAAGAAGCGGTTTCAGTGCATCATCGTAGATTATGGAAAGAATTCAGTCACAGTTCAGGAAAAACTGGCAGCATAAGCTTGAGAATTTAGGATTCGGATATCACTCTCTGGATGGTCTTTACTGGGATGAAAGCCATTATTACCAGTTCAGCACAGAAGAAATCAATAAAATAGAAAGTGCAACTGCAGAACTCTGGCAGATGTGCCTGGAAGCGGTAGATTATATTATTGAAAAAAATCTTTGGGATAAATTCAATATTCCTGAATGGTTCCGGAATTACATCATCACAAGCTGGGAGGAAGATCATCCTTCCATTTATGGAAGATTTGATTTCGGTTTTGATGGGAAAAACCTGAAACTGCTGGAATTTAATGCTGATACACCTACATCACTGTATGAAGGTTCGGTTATCCAATGGTACTGGCTTCAGGAGCTGTTTCCGTATAAAGACCAGTTTAATTCAATTCATGAAAAACTGGTGGGTTACTGGAAGCATCTTAAAAATTATATGAATCCGCACCACATCTATTTTGCTTCGCTTACCAATATTGAAGATGTTACCAATGTGGAATATATGCGTGATTGTGCTTCGCAGGCTGGTTTTGATACAGAATTTATTCCTGTTCAGGATATTGGCTGGGCTGAGGATATTTCAGAGTTTGTGGCCGGTGATCAGGCGATCATGGAATATATTTTCAAGCTTTATCCTTATGAATGGATTCTTGCAGACGGTTTCGGAGAGAAACTTGTGAAAAACGGGTTCAGATCTCAATGGATTGAACCGGCATGGAAAATCCTGCTTTCATCCAAAGCTATTCTGCCTGTCCTTTGGGAAATGTACCCCAATCATCCTTATCTGCTGGAATCTTATTTTGAACCTAAGCATCTGAAAGATTTTGCAAAAAAACCGATCTATTCCAGAGAAGGAGCAAACGTGATTCTTCACAAAAACAATATTCCGGTTGAGGAAAATGAGGGTGTGTATGGCAAAGAAGGTTTTATTTACCAGCAATTATTTGATCTTCCGAACTTTGAGGGAAATTATCCGGTCATTGGCAGCTGGGTAATCGGGCAGGAGCCTGCAGGTATCGGGATCAGGGAAAGTGTTCATCTGATCACCAATAACCAGAGCCGTTTTGTTCCCCACCTTATCGGTTAAGCTTCTTTTCTTTAAGCCAGAATGAAGTGGACTGATAGGCGGAAATAGCATCATTCACCAGTTTCTGTTCTGGATTTTTGATCAGATTTTCATCATAATACAGTTTGAATTCAGGAGCAAGACTGCTGGATTCAAGCTGTAAAGAATACTGCTTTACTTTTTTAACAGGTGAAATGATTGTTAAATGGCCGTCCTTTACGAAGCCAAGATCCTGATAAGTTGCGATATAAGCTTTTGGCTGGAATTCTTTTTTGAGAACATCCTGACCCAGGAATTTAGATTGATAACTGAAATTTAATAATCCAAATAAGGTAGGCATTACATCGATCTGAGACATCAGTTTATCAAATTTCTGAGGCTCAATGAAACCTTCCGAGAAGATCATTGCAGGAATTCTGTATTTATCCATCGGAAGCTCTGTTTTTCCGGCGCTGGATGCACAGTGGTCAGCAATGATTACGAAGACTGTATTTGTGTACCAATCCTGTTTTTTAGCCATTTCAAAAAACATTCTGAGTGAATAGTCTGTATATTTTACACCTCCGTCACGAGATTTTGCGGTTCCGGGGATGTCAATTCTTCCATCAGGATAGGTAAAAGGCCTGTGATTGGAAACCGTCATCCAGTGATTGAAAAACGGCTTTCCGGATTTAGCTTCGGCGTTCATGGTCTGGATCGCTTTTTTAGCCATATCTTCATCAGCAACACCCCAAACGTTGGCGAAAGTGATTTCTTCCGGTTTAAAATTATTTCTGTCCACAATATCATAACCGTTTCCGGCGAAAAAGTCCTGCATATTGTCGAAATAACTATACCCTCCATACAGAAATTTCACATCATATCCTTTGGATTTGAATACACTTCCTGTTGTAAATTTATTTTTGTTGTCGTCTCTTTTAATGATACTTTCTCCGGCGGTAGGAGGAATACATAGCGTTAATGCCTCAAGTCCCCTTACGGTTCTGTTTCCGGTAGCGTAAAGATTGGTAAACATCATTGAGCGGTCTGCCAGACTGTCAAGGAATGGAGTTATTTTTTTAGTTCCTCCGTAATGCTCCATGAAATCGGCGGATAAACTTTCAATAGATATTAAGACTACATTTTTCTTAAGTTCCGGCTGGTCGGAGATTACATTTCTTGGTAAGGCAGGGTCTGAATATTGGCTCAAAAAATTCTTTTCAGCTTCATGCTGTCCAATTTTAGGATAGAATTTGAAATAATCCAGTTCATTGTGGGTAAAAGCCCAGTAGAACTTCGGAAGTCCATTGCTTTCTATCTCATCAGCAAAGACATTGTTTGATCTGATCTCCATTAATGAAGATACTCCTAAAAGACTGAGGCTGACCATAACAATAAAAGTTCCCAGCAGTACCATTTTCTGTTTAAAATTTGGCAGATCTAAAAGCTCGTCTTTTGTTTTTTTATAAATAAACCATGTAATGGCTAAAGTGACAATAAGGATGGCGGAAAATAAAGGAACGACAGGATAGCTTTCCATAATGTTTCCGATAACTTCATTCGTATATATCAAATAATCTACAGCTATGAAATTATAGCGTACTCCAAATTCGTTATAGAAGAAATATTCACTTACTGCATTGAAGATAATCAGAAGGACATATAATAACAGTGTGATAAAATACAGCACATTGCGGATTTTGATTCTCCTGGATGGGAGGAAAAGCATCAGGCCAAAGAAAATGGTTTTGATACCTACAAAAGCCAAAGCTATTTCTGAAACAGATCCTCCGTACTGGTTGAAAATATTATTCGGAACAAGCAGAATATAAAGGAAAAACAGTACTAAAGCTCCGAAAATAATATATCCGTAAGGCTTTTGATATTTGGAATCCGACAGAAACAGAAAGTAAACGGCCAGTAGTGTACTGGCTAAAGTAAAAACAAATATGTCATTCAATAAACCAATGGAGAGGACTTTTATCACTTCAAAAAATCCAAAACCGGCTGTTGTAATAGGGTGGAAAAAAAATACAATCCGTATAATCAACGAAATGATAAGATAAAAAATCCCTAAATACAAGAATGGTTTTATTTTACTTGAAAGCATATACGTTATGTATTGATTAATTTTCGCAAAGATAGTTTTTGTATACAACTTTTAGAGGAAAAAAATAAAAACATGATGTTTCTTATATTTTTTTTGAATTATCATTGAATAATTAACTTATTCTATAATCTTGTAAAGTATTGGGAAGATGTTTAAAAGCTGTATAAATAAAAAAGGACTATTAAAAAATAGTCCTGTATATTACTGTTAAGATGTATTAAAATCTAAGAGTGTCCGAAACCGATATTCCCTTTTTTATCTGAAAGTTTCTTTCTGAAATCAATCATTCTCAAGGCTGTTACGGCTGCTTCCACCCCTTTATTCCCCAGATCTCCACCGCTTCTTGCTATGGATTGTTCTTTATTATCATCTGTAAGAACACAGAAGATTGTTGGGGTATCTGTTAGGACATTGCAATCTTTAATTCCCTGTGCTACTGCTGAGCATACAAAATCAAAATGAGGAGTTTCACCACGGATCACACATCCGATGGCAATTACTGCATCATATTTTCTTTCTTTGCATAATTGCATGCTTGCATAGTTCAGCTCAAATGCCCCCGGAACCGGGAAAAGTTTAATGTTTTCTGGTTTTACACCTTCTTTTTCAAGAATTTCCAAAGCTGCATCACGAAGATTGTAAGTTACAAAATCATTCCACTCAGAAAAAACAATGCCGATAGAAAACTCTTCGGCATTTGTTATATGAAGTGGCTTGTAATCGGAAAGATTAACTGTTGCCATGTTTTAATTTAAATATTTAGTCATTTCAATATAAGAATCAGACATTCCGTTGTCGTAGTCCTGATATTTCTCGTCAATTGCAGAGAAGTATTTCTTAGCTTCAGCATTTTTCTTTAATCCTAATGCTACGATACCTGCTTTTCTTGTAAAATAATAAGTTGTATAAGGATCATCAGAAGCAGTTGATGCTTTGTCCAATAAAGACAGAGCCTCGTCATTTTGGTTAAGACCTGATTTTGCATCAGCCATTGCACCATATTTTAACGCTACCAATGTTTTATTATCAGATGAGAATTTATCTAAAAGATCATAGGCTTCCTGGAATTTTCCTTCTTTGAACTTTAATAAACCTGCATTGTAAGCAGAAAGTTCGCCAACCTTTGTTCCTGAATAATCGTTATATGTTCCTACAAAACCCGGATTAGCTGCAGATTTTCCGCCTAAAGCTTCTTTATCTTTACCTTCTGTCTGCTTTTTCTGTGCAGCAAGGAAACTTTTTACAGCTTCAACATTCTTAGGAGCCACTACAAACTGTTTGTAAGCAAAGAATCCTAAAACGCCTAAAACCAATACCCCAAATACAATACCCAATTGTTTTGAATATTTCTCAAGGAATCTTTCAGTGTTTAAAGCCTCTCTGTCAAGGTCTTTAAAGAACTCAACCGTTTCTTTACCTTCTTGCTCATTCGGAGCATTCTTTCCCAATTTTGCCATAAATTCTTAAAAATTGAACTGCAAATTTAATTGTTTCTGAATGATTTACAAAATACTTTGAAGTATTATTGTGAAAATGTTGTGAATTGCCATATACTAATGCCAAAAACGCTTCGACTCCGCTCAGCGTGACATCTTTAATACTAATATTTTTATAGTTCTATTAGCCTTGTCATGCTGAGCGGAGTCGAAGCATTTTTTATATTCCGTGAAATTAAAATTCTAAAATGTGATAGATTTCAGCATTGAACTGTTTCAGTTTCTCATCACCGTTTAATCCCTTTAATGCTGTTAAGAAACTGAACTGGGCTACGGTTGCTCCCTGTTTTTCCACAAGTTTGGCTGCAGCCTCTGTCGTTCCGCCTGTTGCCAGAAGATCATCATGAATCAGTATTCTCTGTTCTTTTTTGATCTGGCCTTCGCGGGTTTCTATTTCTGCGCTTCCATATTCAAGATCGTATTTTTCCGAAACAATTGGTGGGGGAAGTTTTCCTTTTTTACGAACCAAAATGAAAGGAACTTCCAGTGCTACAGCAATGGCAATTCCAAAGAGATATCCGCGGCTTTCAATTCCGCACACGGCATCTACCTTTCCTTTGCTGAAAGCAACAAGATCTGCAATAACTTCCTCATAAAGCTTCGGGTCCAGAAAAATGGGTGAAATATCTTTAAACTGAATTCCCGGAATAGGAAAATCAGGAAAGTTTTCAATAGTTTCTTCCAGTTTTTTAATCAGTTCTTGTGAAGCCATTATGGGTTTATTTTATAGCTGGAAATTTTCCAGTCTCCATTTACATTTTTAAGTCCGAAAGTCACTTTTAAAGAAGTTGTTTTTCCGCTCTTGTCTGTTACATCATAGGTTGCATTTACACTTGCTCCGTTGGCTGTTGTACCGTTGGTAGTGATGTTCTTCACACTTACATTCTTCACAGATCCAAAACCTGAAGTAGGGTTGGAGAATGATTCATAGCTTCCCCAGCTAGGATTGCTGGAAGCATCATATGCAGCTTTAAGGTTTTGAGAGCTTACACTGCTCAGGAATTTGCTTACTGTACTTTTCGGATCTGCTGCCGGTTGCTTGGGAGCAGCTGGAGTAGCAGTAGCCGCGTTAGGATCTGCAGTTGTAGCAGGTGTTGTCGTTGGATTGTTTGGATCAATTACAGCATTAGGATCTTGTGTTACAGCTGTTGAATCCGTTTTTGGAACAACCGGAACTTTCAGAGCTGATGCATTTACATCCAGCCCAATTTTAGACATTTTGAATGTCTTTGCTGTAGTTTTTACCGAAACGGTAATATCAATTTTGCCGTCTACGACTTTAGCAGCAGGAATTGAAGAAAATTTTAAATTAAATCCTTTAAAATTATTATCCTGCATAAGGTTTTTCGCCGTAGAAAGTTTTACTCCATTACTGAATACTTCTAAAGTAGCTTCTAAACCAGCTCCGGTAAATGATACAGGGTTTCCTGCATTATCCACAAGTCTTGGAACCACCTGAATGGCTGTAGGAGCTCCGGTTCCATCATCGCCGGTAGGTCTCGTGATAATGCTCAATGAGTTTGCTTTTACGTCATTGGCATCAGTCTCTTTAGCTTTATCATCACCGAAGATATTCATCTCTCCAAGTGAAGGTGGGGCTGTACTGGCCCATTCAATCCCATTTTTCTGCGCGACTCCGTCAGCCAAAGTAAGAATTTCAGGAACTTTTTTCCCGTCAATAAGCTTTCCAAGGGCTTTTAGTTCTTCCACATCACCATCTGCCTCTACACCGAACGTCTTCAGAATATAAAGCGCTTCGTTGAACTTGATCTGTTTAATTGTTGAAAGACTTGCAGTCATATCATTGATACTTGACTGAAGCGTTTTAGTATTCGTAGCATCTACATGATCCTTCTTGCATGCCGTAAAAAGCAACAGACTGAAAACAAGTAGAAAAGAAAACTTTTTCATTTTTATTTGGTTTGTTGCAAATTTAATAAAACCTTTATTAATAGTAAGTTTTTATTTTTCTTTTGTTGCTTATCAGATCCTATGTCTTTTTCAAATGATATATACTGTTATTATTCTTTAAACTTTTTATCCTGTGAAGTAGAGGTTTAGTTTTTGGCTTTATTTTCCTTTTCTTTCAAATCATCTTTGAAAAATGAACTGAATATCGTCTGCATATTCGGGAAGGAAGGCTCCTGCCAGTATTGGATTTTATAACTGCTGCTGCTTTTATCAAACTTCACTTTCTCTATATCATCATCGTTGCTGAAATTAAGTTCTGTAGGATAAAAGTTATTGTAGAGGATAATCTGGGTATAATCAGGTTCGCTTTTATGCTTAAGCTTTACAAAAGCAACTTCGTTGTATTCAAGAAAATCTTTAAGGCTTTTTTCTGAATTTTTTTCAAAAGACATATTAAGTATCGTTCTTATATCAAAGAATCTGAAACCAAATAAGGAAAATTCTTTCTCCTGAAGAGCAGCACCTGTCACTTCAATCTGATCATTCCGGTCACCTTTAAGTTCTTTAATGGTATTTCTTTTGGTTTTATATTCTTCAGGGTTTCCTACATTTTTCAGTTTTGGCAGTTGTAAAGACTGGCCATAATCCCATGTTGAAGTTTCTTTTTTTTCGTTTTTAAGCTCTAACCTAAAGACTCTGTACTGTTCAACATTTGTGCTTTTCAGCTTTTTGGTTTTGTTATCGAAAATATAGGTTACGATTCCGTCTGCATAGCTGTTCAGTTTACTGTTTACAGTTACGTATGCATTAAAATTACCCTTAATGACAATATATTTTGCAGGCTTTGTATTCTTGATGACTACAGTTTCAATTTCTTTTACCTGGTCATTGATTTTAATGATATCCTGATTAAGCTCTGAATAGGTAAGAAGCGCAACAGGAAAATTGTTGTATACTAATTGGAATTTTTCCTGAGAAGGAGAAATTGTCTGTTTGTCTATCTTACCATCTATATCAGAATAGGCAAGAATGTTTCCGTCTTTTCCGAAGACTGAAACTTTAGGCAGAGGTTTATTGGTTTGCTCAGAAACAAAAGTTATGGTTTGTGCCTGAATTAGGCTAAACAGAAAAACAAACAGGATACAGATCAGATAATTTCTTTTCATAATGATATTTTGTTTTTTGATTTATTTAAATAATTCATCAGTCTTATTATAAAGACACACAAAATTTAAAATGGTTGCCTGAAGAATTTAAATTTTTCACCTGTCTGCATAAAAAAAGACTGATCATTACAATCAGTCTTTTTTATTTTATGTCTGTTACAAGTCCTTAGAAAGGATACTCATAAATTTCAGATTCGTGTAAGAATGGGTTTCCTGTAGGGATCAGCTTTAATTTAGATAATGCTGTTAGTACAGTGAACATAAATAATCCTGCTACAAATAGAACAGCTCCTGCTATTAATAGGAATACTTCAGGATTTTTCCAGTAAGGTCCTACCGTTCCAGGCATTACCATATTGAAATAGTCTAAAAGGTGACCTAAAATAACTACTATAGCCATTATTGTTACTACTTTGTAGTTTCTCTTGATGCTGCTGCTTACCAATACCAATAAAGGTAATAGGAAGTTGATGATCAGCATTGGTAAGAATGTAGGTCCGTAGTGCTGGAATCTTCCGAAGAAGTAGTTAACCTCTTCCGGAACGTTCGCATACCAGTAAAGCATGAACTGAGCAAACCATGTATATGTCCAAAGCATACTTGTAGCGAAAAGGAATACTCCTAAATCGTGTAAGTGGTTGTCGTTGAACTGAGGTAAGAAACCATTTTTCTTAAGGTAAACACTTAGAAGGATAATCACAGCGATACCACTTGAAAGGCAGCTTACCATTGAATACCAGATATACATTGTAGAATACCAGTGAGGGTCAATAGACATCAACCAGTCCCAAGCCCAAGCAGCAGAAGCAAATCCGAAGAATGCAATATATCCTACCGCCCATCTGTAAAGCATCTGATAATCTACTTTAGATTTAGTTTCGTCTACTTTCTTAGACTGAGCTTTAAGTTTCCATGCGAAGAAAGAAGCTCCAATCACATAGATTAAAGTTCTGATAGCATAGAAAGGAATATTTAAGAATCTTTTCTTTTCAAAAAGGATCACATCGAAGTGTGCAGAATTAGGATCTGTCAATTCAGGATCCATCCAGTGGAATAAATGGCCATTGTGCGTGATATTCAATATCATCATAATAACCAGAATAGCACCACCATATGGGATATAAGAAGCAATAGCTTCCATTACTCTTGTAATAATAATAGGCCAACCTGCGTGGGCAGCATGCTGAATACAGTAAAAGAATAATACAGCACAACTAACTCCAAAGAAAAAGACTGCTACAAAGTGCAGTGATGCTAATGGTTGGTTGTGAACCTGAAGCTCTGCATGTTCTAAATGAGAAGCATGATCCTGAGGTCCTACCATTTCACTTGAGTGTGTAGGGGCAGTATGACCGGCAGAATGAACTGCTTCCATCATATGCTCTATTTTCTCAGTAGTCATTCCTTTATTCATAAAGAAACCGATAGCAAATAGAACTAAACCTACAACAAGAAGGATTATAGAAGTTGATTTTAATTTTGGTGAAAAACTATACATTTCTTTTCTTATTTTTTAGTTTCGGTAGTAGTCTCTTTTGCTTCTGCGGCTGGTGTAGCTGCAGGCGTTGCCGCTGCTGCAGGTGCTGCTGCTTTTTTGAAGGCACTCATCACATACATTGCTACTCTCCATCTGTCACCTGCATTAAGCTGGCCAGCATAAGATCCCATTGCATTTCTACCGTTAGTTAATACATAATGAACAGATCCTACAGTAATCTCTCTGTCAGCATAGTTTGGTACACCTGAGAAAGCTCCGCTTTGTACAATTGGACCCTGTCCATCACCACCAGTTCCGTGACATGCTGCACAAGTATGATCAAATAACATTTTTCCTCTTTCAATATCTTTAGCAGCATTTGCCGGATTAAGAGGTGATGTTGTCATTGTCTTGGAGGCATCATAACCTGCATTATATTCATCTACATTTTTAGGAAGAAGGCTTTCTTCGAAAATTCCGTCTTTGTTTTGAGGAACTGATCCTTCTACAGGAGTAAGACCTGTTGCAAAACTATTTTTTACGAAAGCAGGAATTTCATTTTCATGATCTGAATAGGCATCCTGAGCTTTCATCAATGGATCATAAGCTACCGGAAAGTACATATCAGGGAAATATACCAATGGTGTATTTTCTTTTGGTCCGCAAGAATTAAGTAAAACCGTTGTTAAACCTAAAACAGCTGTAATTTTTAATACATTCTTTTTCATTTTAAGCGTCTTTAACAGTTATTTCTTCAACTCCGGTTTCAATCAGCAACTGTTTTACAGACTCTACGTCATCAGTTACAAATTCCATCATGAATTTATCATCAGTAGTTCTCGGGTCTGGGTTCTGAGCAGGAGCTCCAGGATACATTTTATTTCTTACTAAGAAAGTCAATGACATCATGTGAGCAGCACAGAATACCATTAATTCAAACATTGGAACTACGAATGCCGGCATATTATGTGCCCAGTCAAAAGCAGGTTTACCACCAATGTTTTGAGGCCAGTCATGATTCATCACATACCAAGTTACAGTAGCACCGATGGTAACTCCGTAAAGAGCATAGAAGAATGCGGCATCAGAAATTCTGGTTTTCTTTAACCCTAAAGCTTTATCAAGTCCGTGAACCGGGAATGGAGTATAAACTTCGTTTATTGCAATCCCTTTATCGTTGAATGCTTTAACGCCGTTCATTAAATCGTCGTCGTCAGCATAAAGTCCGTATACAATTTTAGTGGTGCTCATCTCCTTCTTTTGCTTTATAAGTTTCACCTGAAATTTTCAGAATCGATTTTAATTCAGCCTGTGCAATTACAGGGAATGTTCTTGCGTATAATAAGAATAATACAGAGAAGAATCCGATTGTTCCTAAGTATACACCCACATCAATGATCGTTGGCTTAAACATAGTCCAAGATCCTGGTAAGTAATCTCTTGAAAGGTTGATAACGATGATATCAAAACGCTCGAACCACATACCGATGTTGATGATCAATGCAACGATGAAAGTCCAGATAATGTTTGTTCTTAGTCTCTTGAACCAGAATGAAGCCGGAACAACAAGGTTACAGATGATCAATGACCAGAATGCCCACCAGTAAGGTCCTACAGCAGCACCTGGAGAAAGATATGTAAAGTCCTCGAATCTTGAACCTGAATACCATCCGATAAAATATTCAGTAGCATAAGCTACAGTTACCATACCACCTGTTAAGATGATTACGATGTTCATGATCTCGATATGATACATCGTGATGTATTCTTCAAGGTGACATACTTTTCTTGCTACAAGCAATAGGGTCTGTACCATTGCGAATCCAGAGAAGATCGCACCGGCAACGAAGTAAGGAGGGTAGATTGTAGAGTGCCATCCTTTAATAACCGAAGTTGCGAAGTCAAAAGATACCGTGGTGTGTACCGAGAATACAAGTGGAGTAGCCAAACCTGCAAGAACCAAAGAAAGTTCTTCGAATCTCTGCCAGTGTTTTGCTTTACCACCCCATCCGAATGCAAGGAATGTATAAATTTTTCTAGTCCAAGGAGTTTTAGCTCTGTCTCTGATCATTGCAAAGTCAGGGATTAGTCCCATGAACCAGAATACTGTTGATACTGAGAAATACGTAGAGATTGCAAATACGTCCCAAAGTAGAGGAGAGTTAAAGTTCCCCCAAAGAGAACCGAACTGGTTTGGTAAAGGGAATACCCAATATCCTACCCAAACTCTACCCATGTGGATTACAGGGAAGATAGCTGCCTGTACAACCGCAAAGATCGTCATCGCCTCTGCAGATCTGTTTACAGACATTCTCCAACGCTGTCTAAATAATAATAATACTGCGGAGATTAGGGTCCCGGCGTGACCGATACCTACCCACCATACGAAGTTGGTAATATCCCAACCCCAGTTAATAGTTCTGTTAAGCCCCCATGCTCCAATACCTGTTCCGATAGTGTAAGCGATACAGCCAAATCCGTAGATGAATAGAACTAAGGCAGCATATAGTGAAATCCACCATAGTTTACCTGCTCTTTCTTCGATAGGTCGTGCAATATCTTCTGTGATATCGTGATAAGTTTTGTGACCAATAATTAGAGGTTCCCTTATCGGAGCTTCGTAATGTCCTGACATTTTTTACCTATTTATTATTTAAACTTTATTTTTCTACTCTGTTTCTTACTTTAGTGTGATAGAACACATTTGGTTTTGTTCCGATCTCCTCTAGTAAATAATATCTTCTGTTGCTGGAGTACAATTCTCTCACTTCAGATTCTTTGTCATTCATGTCTCCGAACGTCATTGCTCCGGTAGAACAAGCAGCAGCACAAGCACAAGAGTTCTTGAACTCATTATCTGTTACTTTTCTGTTCTCTCTCTTAGCTGCCAAGATAGTAGCCTGAGTTTCCTGGATACACATTGAACATTTCTCCATTACCCCTCTTGTTCTTACAACTACGTCAGGGTTCAGTACCATTCTTCCTAAATCATTGTTCATGTTGAAGTCGAACTTATCATTCAGGTTATAAGTAAACCAGTTGAAACGTCTTACTTTGTACGGACAGTTGTTTGCACAATATCTTGTACCGATACATCTGTTGTAAGCCATATGGTTCTGACCTTGCTTACCATGTGAAGTAGCCGCTACCGGACATACAGTTTCACAAGGAGCGTGGTTACAGTGCTGACACATTACCGGCTGGAAGATTACGTCCGGATTGTCTGCAGGGTGGTTTAACGCACCTCCGTCTCCGAATGCAGTACCGTATAATTCTGGTACAGCCATTCCTTCTTTCAATCCTTCGTATACTTCTACTTTCTGTCTTGAAGAATAGTAACGGTCAATTCTTAACCAATACATATCTCTGGACATTCTGATTTCTTTTTTACCTACAACAGGAACGTTGTTTTCTGCCTGACATGCAATGATACATGCTCCACAACCTGTACAAGAGTTCAGGTCGATTGACAGGTTAAAGTGAGGACCGTCCGTATCATCGAAAGCATCCCAAAGGTCAATCTTTCTTGCCGGAAGGGCTCCACTGATTGTATGATATTCCAAAGGCTTGTTCCAACCTTTGTGCTCATCGTCAAATGCTACATTCAGGAAATCTGCCAAAGGAACTTCTTTAGCGATTTCGTAACGTCCCATTAATGTATTCTGAAGCTGGATACCTGCAAATTCGTGATCTTCTCCTGTTTTTTCGATCTTAACTCCTGAAACAGTTAAGTTAGAACCATCAAATAAAGGATAAGCATTTACTCCGGTATCGGCAGTAGCTCCTGAGTCTTTTTTACCGTATCCAAGCGCAAGACCTACAGATCCTTCTGCCTGTCCCGGCTGTATGAATACAGGAACATCTTTTATTGTTACTCCGTTTACAGTAAGGTTTACGATAGAACCATCCAGCTGCATTCTTGCATTAAGATCGTTATCGATGGCAAACTTTTCTGCATCTTTCGGAGAAATTGTCAGATAATTATCCCAAGACATTCTTGTGATAGGATCCGGTAATTCCTGAAGCCAAGGGTTGTTGGCCTGAGTACCGTCACCCATTGAAGGCTTGGTGTATAAAACTAATTCTAATTCAGAAGGCTTGAAGCTTCCTAATTCAGCAACAGCCTGAGCTGCATTACCTCCTGCATATGCTAATGAAGTTGCATTGCTTGAAGTAGTGAAACCGTTATATAAAGCTTTGTTGAAAGAAGTACCTCCTAAAATGGAAGCAGAACTAGCTTTTAAATAATCATAATAATTGTTAGCAGCATTGTTTTTACCATTTTTCCAAACCAATAGGGATTCTTCGATCTGTCTTGATTTGTAGATTTTCTGGATCGTTGGCTGCATTAATGAATATACTCCTGTCTGAGGCTCAATATCACCCCAAGACTCTAGCCAGTTAGCTACCGGAATTACAGCTTTTGCTGCTTTGTACATTTCATTTTTCTTATCAGCAACGGCAACTACAAGGTCTACTTTTTTAGCTGCAAGAGCTTTTTTGAAGTCTTCTCCTTTTGGATGAGAGTAGATAGGGTCTACATTGTTTGCGATCAATACGCCAACCTGACCTGCATTTACCCATCCTAAGAATTCCTGGTATCTTGCTTTGTCGAAATCTTTCAGAAGATTTGCTTTACCTGTGAAAGCAACTGATCCTAATTTCTGGTTGATTAAGTGTGCTAAAACCTGTGCACCTTTAGAACCGTCAGCAAAAACAACAGCTTTGCTGCCTTTTGCTTTAAGCTCTGCTGCAATTTCAGAAGCAGTCTTATCTGAAGTACCGCCACCTACAATTGCATTGTAAACTTCAATTAAAGTTTTGTTTACAGCACTTGGCTTTAATCTGTATCTTGAGTCAGCATTAGCACCTGTTAATGACATGTTGGATTCCACCTGAATGTGTCTCAACATGCTTGCTCCCGGCTTTCTTGCTGCTGCGTAAGAAGTTTCTAAGCTTGCTGCATTATAATCTCCTAAGAAATCTGCCTGGAAAGAAACTACCAATTCTGAACCTTTAAGGTCATAAACCGGTAATGCTCTCTGTCCGAATACTTCCTGAGCTGCATCTAAAGCTGCAGAATGAGGATAAGCATCATAAGTTACAAGTTCAGCTGTAGGATATTTAGCTTTGAATTCAGCAAATAGCTTTTTGAAAGTAGGGGAAGGTAAAGAGTGTGATAAAAGCACTATCTTTTTACCTGCTGTGTTTGCATCTGCCAAACCTGTAAGGATAACACTGTCTACTTTATCGAAAGTTTCGTCTTTACCATCCAGTTTAGGCTGCTTTACTTTATCATTGTCATAAAGAGAAAGCACACTTGCCTGAGCTCTTGCATTCGTTTTTCCTAAATCTCCCGCTGCCGGGTTCGGATCTATTTTGATAGGTCTTCCTTCACGGGTCTTTACTAAAACGCTGGCGAAGTCGAATCCGTCAAAATATGTTGAAGCGTAATAATTCGGAACCCCCGGAATAATGTCATGCGGTTTTACCACATAAGGAATCGTTTTGATTACCGGTGCTTCACAGGCAGCCAATGTTACTGCTGCTGTAGAGAATCCTAATATTTTTAAGAAATCTCTTCTTGAAGTACTGGATCCGTTCTGTTCAGCATCTCCAAGGAAATCTTCTACCGGAATTTCTTCCTGAAACTCTTTCTGAGCCAGCTTATTGTTCAAAGCCGGATCTTTAAGTTCATGAATACTTCTAAATTGTATTTTGTTTGAAGCCATTTATACTTCTAATTTTTTAGTTATTAATAATGACATTTACCACACTCAAGACCTCCAATTGCATCTACAGTGATCTTACCGCCATCCTGAGGATATTGTTTTTTCAACTTGTCATGTAGATTCTTGAAGTATTCTTTATTATAACCGTTGTTCATATCAACCTCAGTAGTTCTGTGGCACTCGATACACCATCCCATAGTGAAGTCATTAGCCATCTGAACAACATTCATTGTGTCAATTTTTCCGTGACAAGCTTTACATACAACATCAATTTTGTTGTTAGGATTCTTTTTGTTGAAAGAATTGATGATCGCCTGCTCACCTGCTACTACGTGCTGAGAGTGGTTGAAGTACACGAAATCTGGCATATTGTGGATTCTTGTCCATTCAACTGGCTGTGTTTTTCCAGTGTATTGCTGTTTTGCAGGATCCCAGCCTGTTGCTGCATAGATCTTCTGGATTTCACCATCGTAGAATGCTTTATCTTTTCCTGGCTCCATGTAGTGATCTGCATTGTACTCAGAAATAGTTCTGTGACAGTTCATACAAACGTTCATAGAAGGGATTTCAGATACTTTTCCATATTTTGCACTGGAGTGACATAACTGACAGTCAATTTTTTGCTCTCCAGCGTGGATTTTGTGAGAGAAGTAGATAGGCTGTTCCGGCTTATATCCTTTGTAAACCCCGATCCACATGATCCAGTTCCAAACTCCATAAGCAGCAAGAAGAGCAAGGATACCCAATAATGCTTTACCTATATAGTGGTATTTCTCGTAGATTTCGCTGAAAGATTTAACTCTGGTTTCGTTAAGTCCGGCTAAGTCTTCAGACTGACCTAATTTAACTAATTGTCTTAGTTTAATTAAGATCCAAACTAACAGACCTGCGATTGCGATAAGTGAAATAATAACAACGCTTGTTGTTGTGTTGTTAGCCGGTGCTGCCGATGCTGCTCCTGCTCCTGCAGTTGCTTTATCGTCAGTTTTGGCTGGCTCGGGAGCCGGAGGATTAGTTGTAAATGCTAAGATGTCATCAATATCCTTATCTGTAAGATTAGGAAACTGAAGCATTTCAGTTTTATTAAATTTTTCGAAAATCTCATTGGCGTATTTGTCCCCAGAAGCTCTAAGAGCTTTGTTGTCTTTGATCCACTTGTGAAGCCAATCTTTGTCTACACCACCTTCTGTCTTTACTCGTTCTACAACCCCTTTCAAAGGAGGTCCTATTACTTGTTTGTCCAGCGCGTGACATGCAGTACAATTCGCTTTGAAAAGTTTTTCGCCGTTTTTAGGATCGCCGTCTTGCCCGTAAATTGAAGCACTGGTTGATAGCAATAAGCCTATCGCGATCAACGTTTGTTTATAATGCTTTCTCCAACTAATCATTTAAATTATCTTATGTTAGTAAAATATTGAACCAATCAATTCCGCAAAAATAATATTTTTAACAGGAATTTAACGGTATATGGAAAAGGGAAAATATCATTTACGTTTAATTTGTATTGATTCTAAATAGTGTAGTTTGGTATAATTTTTTAATTTGTATAAATTTGCGGAAACAAGTTTAAATGAGAAATTTAATCAAAATATTTTCAATAATATCTTTATTTGGGTTTTATAGTGTTGAAGCCCAGCAGGTTGTTCAGAAAGATACCCTATCGGGAACAGAACTGATAATGACTATGGATCCCAAAGTAAGTGCTGCTTTGGAAGGGATCGAAGGTAAATGTTCCAAAACAACCGGCAGTAATGTGGTAAGAGAAAATAATACAGACAGTGGAATTGTGAGTCCACCAAAACCTACGAAAATTTATGTTCCAAGCAGAGAACTGACTAATGCAGAAATCTGTCGTAAGAACCCAAGGATTTTAGGATTCAAAATCCAGATAACAACTGTAAAAAGCAATGAAGAAGCTAATGAAGTGAAGTCTTATTTCAGAAAAAGATTCCCGAATCTGAAGGTGGAAACGGATGCTTCTTTAAGACCTAATTATAAAATTCTGGCAGGAAGTTATTTCACAAAACAGAGTGCATCTGCAGATCTGTCAAGAATCAGAGAGTACTTTAAATCGGCAATTGCCGTACAGTACAGAATTTTCTGCGCCGAAGCAAAATAATAATTACTAAAAATATAAAAAGTAAAGCTGAGAATTTTCTCAGCTTTTTTTATTGGTAATAAGTCTCCAGAAACCGGAAGAATTCTGACATTCTGAATATATTGTTGACCAGCAGAAAGACAAATAAAATACATGTTGTCCCGATCAGGAATGATAAGATCTTCGGCTTCGATCTGTAGGCGTAAAACAGCCAGCCCAAAAGTAGCGGATAGACAAAAACAAAATGTCCTCCATAGATATATGAAGTATGAAGCCCGAATCTCATGATGCAGTGAATGACAATGTCTATAAAGAAAGAAATGGCAATAACCTGAACCAGTTTATTTCTGAAATTTTTTAAATAACACCATAAAATAAGCACTAATAATATTGTAACAAAAGCATAACAGAAAAGGGATGAATAAGGTTCCATGAGAAGCCCTTTAAAATCAAATCCCTTCATATTATGCTTATCCACTGTCATGAAACTTGGAAACAAAATACTGCCTCCAAAAAAATAAGAAAGCATCATATCCCAGTCGGGAATTGATTCTACACTGGAGAATTTTTCATACTGCTGATTGGTCTTCGAGAGGATATTTTCATATTTAAAATCAATCCGGAGCAAATAAAGAAATGCAAAACATATTATGGTAAGCGCTACCCTGAAAGCAGTGTTCCCGAGTTTTTTCCAATTTTTAAAAATATCTTTTTCGAAGGCTACAGGAATAAAAACTTTAGCCAGATTGGTAATAGTAATTCCTCCAATCGTAATTCCGGCAAAGACCAGAGCTGATGCTGGTATTTTTTCGTCTTCTTTAAGCTTTGTGGCTGTGTAATAATTATAAATGCTGAGCAAGAGCAGGGTATAGGTGAAATTTTCCGGAGTAAAAGAAAGGATAATGGTCGTGGAAAAAGTTCCGAAAAATAAAATAAGTAATAAGGCAATACTTAAGGGCAGTCTGATAATATTCTTAAGATATTTGAAAATCTGTACAATACACAAAGTTATAGCAATATTACTGAGCCAGGCAAGGGTAAGTCTGAATGTGGCATCCATTTTTCCGCCTGAAATGAAAAGAGAAAACTCTCTGATCCAGTTAAAAAAATAATAGGCTAAAGGATGTCTCTCAAAGCTGCCGCCACTCATTACAATTGCTTTATTATCAAAGCTGAAATAGGCGTCCCAGGGAATCCGGCTGTCAAAAATGATGCGATAGTTAAGAGCAATGA
The DNA here is from genome assembly GCF_050496705.1 of Chryseobacterium sp. MIQD13. Classification (NCBI taxonomy): domain Bacteria; kingdom Pseudomonadati; phylum Bacteroidota; class Flavobacteriia; order Flavobacteriales; family Weeksellaceae; genus Chryseobacterium; species Chryseobacterium sp. MIQD13. The sequence continues at coordinate 538,932 of NZ_JBNWAF010000002.1, read as the reverse complement.
AGGAACCCAGTATTCCGTAGCAAATCAGAAAGAACAGAAAAACTGCCAGTTCTGTATAGGACCAGGGAAATATCTGTTTTAAAAAGGCTATGAGTTTTGTTTTAATGAAAGACACAGATCAATTTTTTACAAAAATAGAATAAAAAAACTCACCACGTCCGGTGAGTTTTAAGATTGTGATTGCTGTTTTATTTCTAAGAACTGCAGGATAATGTAGAGCAGCCTGTAGTATCATCATAGGTTGAAGGTCTTTTTGCAGAAAATTCAGGATATAATTCTTCGTAAGGATTTTCTAAAGCCCGGGTTAATTTTTCCAGCATTTCGGTTTTTCCTGTGCTGATCTCCTCAATACATTGGTAAAGAAGATAATTCCTCAGGGTAAATTTCGGGTTGGAATTTCTCATCAGGGACAATGATTCTTCTTTTGAAATCTCATTTGATGATAATCTTACTTCATATTTTTTTGCAAAATCTTCCAGTTTTTTCACTTTTTCATCATTCAATACCGAATAAGAAATATTTTCAAAAAGAGAGCTGATATTGCTGTCTGGATTTAATTTTTCAAGCCGGTTGAAAAACAAAGTGTAATCCAGGTGAAGTTCCTGCATCAGCCCCTGCCAGTTGGTAAAGAATTCTTCATCACTTTCCCTCAGTTCATCAAAGCCAAATTTCCTGCACAGCATTTTGTCATGGGCCTCCCAGAAATAAGTTCCGTAATGGTTTAAAGTATCTTCTAAAAATTTTTCATCTTTGATGAGCGGGTGGAGGGCATTTGCAAGCTGCCAAAGATTCCACTGTGAGATCTGGCCCTGTTTTCCGAAGGCATATCTTCTTCCCGGAAGGTCTGTAGTATTCGGGGTAAAATTCAGATCATATTCATCCATCATCGAATAAGGTCCGTAATCTATGGTTAAACCTAAAGCAGACATATTATCAGTATTCATCACACCATGCACAAATCCAACCCTAAACCATTCTGTCATGAGATCTGCCGTTCTGGTGCATATATTTTCAAAGAAATCCTTGTATTTCTGGACACCGTCTGAAACAATTTCCGGATAGTAGTTTTCAATGGTGAAATCGGCAAGGTCTTGTAAAGTATTATATTCTCCCTGGGCAGACATCAGTTCAAAATGTCCGAAACGTAAGAAACTTTCCGCCGTTCTGATTACTGCAGCTCCTTTTTCCAACTGGGGATTTCCGTTGTACATCATATCCCTTACCACATCTTCGCCGGTGAAAGCAAGGCTTAAGGCTCTGGTTGTAGGAACTCCCAGGTGGTACATAGCCTCACTCATCAGGTATTCACGTACGGAGGACCTCAGCACAGCTCTCCCGTCCGCATGTCTGGAATAGGGGGTTGCTCCGGCACCTTTCCACTGTATTTCTGTTTTTTTTCCAAGCTGACTGGTAATTTCTCCGGCAAGTATGGCTCTTCCGTCTCCAAGCTGTCCTGCCCAGTTTCCAAACTGGTGTCCTGCGTAGGCAGTAGCATAGGTTTTTACATTTTCAGGAAGCTTGTTTCCTACGAGGAAATCCAGATCTTTTTCATCATACTTTCCCAGTCCAATCTCTTCGGACAGGGCTTCATTAAAAGCAATTAGTTTTGGGGTACTAAAGCCTGCCGGATCTATTGTTGCAAATAAAACTTTTGGAGTGTTTCTCTGCATCGGGTTGCCGGAAAGATCCCCAGGAAATATATCGGTAAAAGGTTGTCTGATCTGTTCAATATTCATAGGTCAAAGGTATTAATTATAAAAGAAAAGACCTTCCAGATTATTGAAAGGTCTTGTGTATTTCTAAAAGAGAATTTATTTATTGAAATCTACCTCATCGGTGGAGTGAAGATTTTCATTAATATTTTCTTCTTTCTTTTCTGTACTTTTTTTAGGGGTTGGATCTACCGGTTTTGGATTTTTGATCTCATCAATGGTCTGAAGTCCGCCATCATCTCCATATCCTTCACCGAGGCCTTTCAGATTTGAACATCCGTCTTTCCAGTCTGATGGTCTGGTAAACTTATCGTCAGGAGTAATTCCCAGAGATTTGTCTGCCCATACTTTCTTCATGAAGATAGCCCAAATTGGCAATGCCATTTTCGCACCCTGACCTTCCCCGGTTCCGAAGAAGTGGGTTGCCCTGTCTTCCCATCCTACCCAGGCTCCTGTTGCCAGTTTTGGAGTAATACCCATAAACCAACCGTCAGAGTTATTCTGCGTAGTACCTGTTTTACCTGCAATTTCAACTGCTTTGGAAATTCCTTTTCTTCCCAGCTCTCCTGAAGCGGTACCGAATTGTGCAACACCTTTCATCAGTTCAATCATGGTGTAAGCATACATTGGGTTCATTACTTCTTTTGGCTCTACATTTACTTCTTTAATTACCCTTCCATTGGCATCTTCAATTCTCCAGATCATTTCAGGTTTATTGTAGTTTCCATAGTTGGCAAAAGTACTGTAGGCACCAAGCATCTCATAAATTGTAATATCTGATGAACCTAAAGCAATGGTATTGTTTCTAGGAATGTCTTCAGTAACTCCTAAGTCTCTTGCTGTCTGGATAACGGCATCTACACCTGTCATTTCAATGAGACGCGCAGCTACCGGGTTTTGAGAGTGTGCAAGTGCATCTTTTAAGGTCAGCATTCCGCCTCTTCCCGGAACATGCCATCCTTTGTGGTCATAAGTACCGTTAGAAACTGCTGAACAAGGTGTCATGCCAAGTTTCATAATAGCAGTAGCGTATACGAAAGGCTTGAATGTAGATCCTACCTGTCTTTTACCTTGTTTGATATGGTCATACTGGAAATGCTGCCAGTCTATACCACCTACCCATGCCTTGATCTCACCACTTCCCGGAACCATAGACATTAAGCCTGCCTGTGCAATTTGCTTGTGGTATCTGATAGAGTCCCAAGGTGACATTTCAACTTCTTCTTCACCAGCCCATGTGAACCTTGAAGTTTTGATTGGCTTATGGAATTCCAGTAAAATGGAATCTTCAGAAACCCCTGCTGCTTTCAATTGCTTGTAACGGCCGGTTCTCTTCATTGCCTGAGTCATTACACTGTTGACCTGTTTATCCGTTAAATAATAGAAAGGTCTGTTTTTTCTGCCTCTTTGCTCAGCATCAAATCTTTTTTGAAGATCAGTTAAGTGTTCCTTGATTGATTCTTCTGCATATTTCTGCATTTTTGAATCAAGAGTTACATATATCTTTAAACCATCTTTATAAAGGTTAAGTTTCTTTCCGGTTTCCTTTTCGTAGCCTTCAAGATATTTATCAATTTCCTTTCTTAAATAAAATTTGTAATAAGCAGAGTAGTCATCATTAATATTTTTGATAGGATGATAGTCTACCTCAACAGGTGTATTGATAGCTTTATCATAAGTTGGCTGATCCAGATAACCTGTTTCATACATTTGCTGTAAAACAACATCTCTTCTTCGTTTTGCCCGTTCCGGATTTCTCATCGGGTTATTGGCAATCGGAGCTTCCAGCATAGCTACAAAAACGGCTGCTTCAGGAAGGGTAAGTTCTGAGGTTGTTTTATTAAAATAAATCTTGGAAGCCATTTCAATACCGTTCGCATTGTATGTAAAATCGAACTTATTGAAATATAATGTAATGATCTCTTCTTTGGTATAGCGCTTTTCTAAACTTACGGCAACGGACCATTCTTTTAATTTCTGGATAACCCTTTTGATCGGGTTTTTAGATGGTTCTTTGGTAAATAATAGTTTAGCCAGCTGTTGGGTGATGGTAGAGCCCCCACCTCTGTCTCCTCCGTATCTGACAGCTCTCAGGATAGATTTTAAATCAATTCCCGAGTGTTCTTTAAAACGCTCATCTTCCTTTGCCTGTAAAGCATAGATAAGATAAGGAGGTAACTGTTTGTAGGTAATCGGCTGCGTTTTTTCCTTCTCAAATTTTCCAAGCAAAACACCGTCCGATGAAATGATTTCAGAAGCTACATAGATATCAGGATTTTCAAGTTCCTTTACATCCGGCATTTCTCCAAGAAATCCCTGGGAAACAGCAAAGAAAAGTCCTGAAATACCTAAAACTACTGCAATGAGTCCGATCCAGATGAATCTGACCCATTTCTTCCAAGACGTATCTTTCTTTTTTTTGGGAGGAAGCGGGAAAGTCTTTCCCTTGTTTCCTGCATTTTGTCTGTTGTCTTCCATTTATGGTTACGGTTTAGCCGTTTCTACTTTTACTCCAATGTCTTCAATTCCCGGAAGGTTGTCATTTCTCATCGCCTGGATCAGGCTGATTTCATATTTTCCCTTTCCCGGAAATTGGTAGTTCATTTTATACTGAAATAATGCTTCCTTCGTATCACCAAAACCTGTACCAAGCCATTCTCCGTTTGGTTTTGCCAGTACATAATTAAGGGTATCTGTTTCCTTCTTTTTGTTCTGGAGATTGGTGAAGTTTACAATAAATCTTATATTGCTGTAAGGATATGTATTGTTATTTCTTACGACAAATATAATATTTTTAGGATTCTGCGGATCTGAAACTTCAAGATTAAATTTTTGCTCACTTTTCTTATTCCATTTATTGTTAACAGAATTCATAATGACATTCTCCCCGGAGGAAGACTGGCAGCTTAAGAAAAGGATAAGAGGTAATAATCCTAAAATTTTACGCATTTTTATCTTTTTTTGGAGGATATTTCTTTTTAAAATTTTTCTTGTTCGGGTTCTGCTGTTTTTTTTCAGGATCAGAAGAAGCATCAGTTTTTTCCGTTTGTGCTTTTGGCTGCGGTTTAGGCTGTGGCTTTTGCTGTTGTCTCTGCTGATTTCCGGCATTGGCATTAGGATTTTCTGATCTGTCCGGTCTTTCAGTCCTTTCCGGTCTGTTTTTCCTTGGTCCCTGTCCTTGTCCTTGCTGTCCCTGAGTCTGTCCGTTGTTGTTTGGCCTGTTTTGGTTTCTGTTCCTGTTGTTGCCTCTGTTCTTTTTTTCGAATCGGTCTACATTGTTTTCCTGGATCAGGTCAATGGTCTGAATAGAGGTTTCAGGCTGTTTCAGATCTTCCAGAGGAAGAATTTTTTCACCTCTTTTGTTTTTGGCAATCAGTTTTTTAATAAGGTCAATGTCAAAATCATACCATGCCATAGAACTGTCTACATAAGCAAACCACATTTTCTTCTTGAAAACGTCAATTTTAATGCAGAATGCTCTTCCTTTTTCTGTGTCTAAAGTGGTAGAAGAAGAAGGGAAGTTGCTCAAAGCATCAAGATAACTGTCCAGTTCATAGTTCAGACAGCATTTTAGCTTTCCGCACTGGCCTGCAAGTTTTTGAGGATTAATACTTAACTGCTGATATCTGGCTACATTTGTATTAACAGATCTGAAATCCGTAAGCCACGTTGAACAGCATAGTTCTCTTCCGCAAGATCCGATACCTCCGACTTTTGCCGCTTCCTGTCTGAAACCGATCTGTTTCATGTCGATCTTTGTTCTGAAAGCACCAGCGTATTCCTTTATCAACTGTCTGAAATCCACTCGGTTATCAGCTGTATAATAGAAGGTGATCTTTGAAGCATCACCCTGATATTCCACATCGGTTACCTTCATTTCAAGGCCTATTCTGTGAGCGATTTTTCTCGCTTCAAGCTTTACGCTGTCCTCTTTTTTTCGGGCTTCCTGCCAAACCTCAAGGTCTTTCTGGTTAGCCTGTCTGTATATTTTAAGTATTGATTCTTCAGAAGTTTTTTTCTTTTTCATCTGAATCTTTACTAATTCTCCGGTAAGGCTTACAACGCCTACATCGTGTCCCGGGCTTGATTCTACTGTTACTACGCTACCTATATGTAAAGGAATATTGTTTACATTTTTATAAAACGATTTTCTATCATTTTTAAATCTAACTTCCACTAAATCACACCTGTTTGTTGCAGGATTGTTGATGTTGGAAAGCCAGTCGAAAACACTTAATTTATAACTATTACCACAGGTATTTACATTTTCACAGCCACTCGCGGTTTTTTTCGGTCCGCATGAATGGGAAGAATCGCCGGATGTTTTGCATCCACAACTCATATAACTATTTTTTATAATCTTGCAAATTTATGTAAATTTATCTTTATGCAATTCTAAAATAATTAAATATTCAATATCGCTGTTGTTTAACATTAAACGTGAAAAATATATATGCTTTTAAAAGTTGATAAGTAACTATATCAGATATATTTATATTAAAATATTTTCAAAATGCTATTTTAAACATAATTTTCTTTTGGGATATCGTTTAAAATATTAAGAAATATTAACAGGTGTATCCAAAATAATTTTATATTTGGGTTATATAATAACAGTCTATGAAAAAAATATTAGTATCAACTGCTTTATTGGCGGGTGTTTTATCTTACGCAGGAGGCTTCAGGGTATCTCTGCAGGGAGTGAAACAATTGGCAATGGCGCATACTAGTGCTCATGCCGAAGATGCAAGTGTGGCATTCTTTAACCCGGCGGGTATGTCCTTCATTCCTTCCAAACTGAGTATAGTGGCAGGAGGTTTCGGTGCAAGTAATAAAATTACTTTTCAAAACATGAATACCTTACAGAGTACAGAAACAGATAATCCTATGGGGACTCCGTTATATGCTGCGGTTGCTTATAGACCGATAGAAAACCTGTCTGTAGGTTTCAGTTTTACAACACCTTTCGGAAGTACTATTCAGTGGCCAAGCGACTGGGAAGGGAAAGAGATGGTGCAGAAGCTGGAGCTTAAGAGCTTCTATTTTCAGCCTATGGTCTCTGTGAAACTGGCTCCTTGGGTGTCTTTCGGGGCAAGCTATATTTATGCAAAAGGTAAAGTAGACTGGGATAAGGCTGTAACACAATTTGGTGGTGAGCTGAATATTAAAGATGATAAGGCAAGTGGACACGGTTATGGGTTCGGATTCTATTTCAGACCTGATCCGAAATTAGATGTGAGTATTGCTTACCGTTCACCGATAGATATGAAAGCTAAAAAAGGAACAGCTACATTCAAGTTCCCTTCTGCAGCTATTTATCCGCTATTGGGACTTGATCCTAGCACAGGACAGGACAAATTTACAGCAACTCTTCCTTTGGTAGAAGAATATACAATAGGTTTAACATATAAGATAACACCAAAATGGTTGGTTTCAGCTGACTTTAATTATCACGGATGGGAAAGATACAGTAAGCTGACTTTGGATTTTGCTAATGCCCCGGTTGGGAATCAGGCGGATCCTACAGTATTGGTGGCTCCTAAAAACTTCAGAAACTCAAAAACATTCAGATTGGGTACACAGTATGCATTCACAGATATGATTTTTGGACGTTTAGGTGCTTATTATGATGAATCTCCATATACTGACGAAAACTTTATTCCGGAAACACCTTCATTCAATACTTATGTAATTACCGGAGGTTTAGGCTTTAAACTAAAGCAGTTTGGAGTTGATATAGCAGGAGGATATGCACTTCCTCAGGCCAGAGATGTAAAAAATGCTACCCTTGGTTTCAACGGACAGGCAAAAGCCAGAGCATTCTACTTTGGTTTAGGTTTATCGTACAACCCTTTTTAATTGAAAGACTATGAAAAAAATTATAATATCAACACTTGCTGTTTCCGCACTTCTTTTTACAACAAGCTGTGAGAATGATTTCGATACTGATGTAAAAGATATTCAGGTGACTAAAGGAGATGCAGATTTCTCCAAGTATATTTCCCTGGGTAATTCCCTGACTTCAGGTTACAGAGACGGAGCGCTTTACAGCAGCGGACAAAGTGAATCTTATCCAAGTATAATTGCAGCTCAGATGCAGCTTGCAGGCGGTGGAGCGTTTAAACAGCCCATGATGCCAAACGATGTGGGAGGATTTATAGGATTGCCTGGCTTTCCTGGAAAATTGACTCTTCAGGTAGCTGCCAATGGAAGCTTAAGCCCTGTTGCAAGCAGTCCTGCTGCTGCATTGGACAACGTAGCTGCAGGCGGACCTTATCAAAATATGGGAGTTCCCGGAGCAAAATCGTTCCACTTGGTTGCGCCAGGTTACGGAAGTGCTGCTAACCTTGCTATAGGAGCTGCCAATCCATATTTTGTGAGATTTGCCACTTCAACAACTACCACTGTTTTAGCAGATGCAATGGCTCAGAAGCCAACATTCTTCTCTCTTTGGATCGGTAATAACGATGTATTGTCTTATGCTACCAATGGAGGAACCAACTCTCAGACTGTAGGTGGTGTTACTACTTATACTCCTGCAACTGTGCAAACCAATAATGTAAATCCTGCGACTTATAAATCCAATGATATTTCTGACCCTAATCTTGTAGCAGGTTCTATTAAAGCTGTACTGGATGGTCTTAAAAGTGTAGGGACAACAAAAGGAGTTATTGGAAATATTCCTTATGTTACAACTATTCCTTTCTTCACGACGGTTCCTTACAACCCTTTAACGCCAACAACTTTAGGAGCAAATTTAGCGGCACTTAACACAAGTTTGTATGGACCATTAAAGCAGGCGCTTACTGCTTTTGGAGCCGGGGATAGAATTAATTTACTTTCTTCCACTTCTGCAAATCCTGTTTTGATAAAAGACGTTGCTCTTACAGATTTGTCTGTTCAGCTTACTGCTGCCTTGACTCCTTCTTTAGGAGCACCTACAGCAGCAGCTTTTGGTCAAATCTTCGGTCAGGCAAGACAGGCTACTTCGGATGATTATATCCTTCTTACAACAAGTTCTTTAATTGGAACTAATGCACCAGGGGCACCGTCTCCTGTAAATGTTTACGGAATATCTTATCCGCTGCAAAATCAGCATGTATTAACAAAAACAGAAGCTTCTTACGTAAAAACAGCAGTAGATGCTTATAATAACTCTATAAAATCACTTGCTGATTCTTATGGACTGGCTTTTGTAGATGGTAATTCTAAAATGAGTGAGCTTAACGGAAAATCAGGTATTATTTACGATGGTGTAAGATATACTGCGAAATTCGTGACCGGAGGAGCTTTCTCTCTTGATGGAGTTCACCTTACAGGAAGAGGTTATGCAGTTATTGCCAACGAATTTATCAAATCTATCAATGCAAAGTACAATTCTACTTTACCACAGGTAGATCCTAATAAATATTCAGGAGTAAAATTTCCGTAATAATACAGGAAAATAAAAACTTAGAAACCACAAGAGTAATTCTTGTGGTTTTTTTTTAAATTTGCAAAATCTTTAAAAAGTAAAAATGGCCGATCAGTTAAGTTATCTATTTTGTACAAGAACCAGTAAGGACTTGGCAGAAAAAATTGCCCAATATTATGGGAAAGAATTAGGGAAAATCAACTTTCAGGAGTTCAGCGACGGGGAATTTGAACCTGTTTTGGATGAATCTGTAAGAGGAGGAAGAGTTTTCCTGATTGGATCTACCTTCCCGCCAGCAGACAATCTTTTAGAGCTTCTATTGATGATTGATGCTGCGAAAAGAGCTTCCGCAAAAAGCATTACTGTTGTAATTCCTTATTTCGGGCTTGCAAGACAGGACAGAAAAGACAAGCCAAGAGCTCCGATAGGTGCAAAACTGGTTGCTAATCTGTTAACAGCTGCAGGAGCAACAAGAGTGATGACCATGGATCTTCACGCTGATCAGATTCAGGGATTCTTCGAAATTCCTGTGGATCACCTTTATGCCTCTACTATTTTTGTAGATCATATCAAATCTCTGAATTTAGATAATCTTACAATTGCTTCTCCGGATATGGGAGGTGCAAAAAGAGCAAAGAACTATGCAGGACACCTGGGTGCAGAAGTAGTAATTGCTTACAAAGAAAGAAAAAAAGCAAACGTTGTTGAGGAAATGTTCCTTATCGGGGATGTAGCAGGCAAAAACGTAATCCTTATCGATGATATGATTGATACGGCAGGTACTCTTTGCAAAGCTGCAGAAATCCTGATGGAAAAAGGAGCAAAATCTGTAAGAGCTATGGCAACTCACGGGGTACTTTCCGGAAAGGCCTATGAGAATATTGAGAATTCCAAATTATTGGAAGTTATTGTAACTGACTCAATTCCTGTTAAAAATAATTTGTCATCTAAAATAAAAGTGCTATCTTGCGCCCCGTTATTTGCGGACGTTATGAAGATGGTTCATGAGCATCAATCAATTAGTAGTAAGTTTGTTATTTAATTGATTTTTAGCGGATTGCAAAATTAAACTGAACAATTTTTTAAATTTTTTATAAATGAAATCTATTACAATTCAAGGTACAAAAAGAGAAAGCGTGGGCAAAAAGTCTACAAAAGCTTTACGTGATGCTGAATTAGTTCCTTGTGTTGTTTATGGAGGTGAAGCACCTTTAAACTTCTCTGCTGAAGAGAGAGCTTTCAAAGGTTTAGTATACACTCCTGAAGCACACACGGTATCTATTGAGCTAGATGGAAAAACAATTCCAGCAGTTCTTCAGGATATTCAGTTCCACCCGATTACGGACAAAATTTTACATGCAGACTTCTACCAGTTATCTGACAATAAGCCGGTAATTATGGAAGTTCCTGTAAGAATTACTGGACGTTCTAAAGGTGTTGTGGCTGGTGGTGTTTTACGTCAGTCTTTCAGAAAACTAAAAGTAAAGGCTATCCCTGCAAACTTACCGGATGAGATCGTTGTTGACGTTACTCCGTTAAGAATCGGTAACAAGCTTTATGTAGGAGGAATCAAAACAGAAGGATATTCTTTCGTTCACCCTGACAATGCAGTTGTAGTGGCTGTTAAGATGTCTAGAAATGCAATGAAAGGTGCAGCAGCAGCTGAAGATGACGAAGAGGAAGAAGTTGCAGCTGAAGGAGCAGCTCCTGCAGCAGAAGAAACTGCAGCAGAATAATATTTGCTTATTCACAAACAATATAAAACCTGTCAATACATTGACAGGTTTTTTTATTTTATCATCGAATCTTTCTATCAACTGACAAGTATCAGCCTTTAATGCAATACGTTCTTTCAGAAAAAAAGACGTAAATTTGAAGTGTTCTAAATAAGAGCGATCTAATTTAAAAATTTAATAAATGTTTGACATTCAGGAAATAAGAAGTCAGTTTACTATATTAAACCGCGAAGTGAATGGTAAGCCTCTGGTTTACTTAGATAATGCAGCAACATCTCAGAAACCGGATTCTGTTTTGAAGATTTGGAATGAATATTATACACAGCTTAATGCCAATGTTCATAGAGGAATCCATACATTAAGTCAGTTAGCGACTGAAGAAATGGAGCTTTCAAGAAGAAAAATCCAGAAATTCATCAATGCGAAGCATGACTTTGAAGTTATTTTTACAAAAGGAACAACAGAAGGTCTGAACCTCATCGCTTATATTTTAACACAAAAGCTTAAAAAAGACGATGAGATCATTATCTCCTACCTGGAACATCATTCTAACATTGTTCCATGGCAGCTGCTTTGTGAAAGAACCGGAGCAAAACTCAGAGTGATTCCGATTGATGAAAATGGTATTCTTCAATTAAACTATCTGGATGAATTTTTAAGCGAAAAGACAAAGATAGTTTCTGTAAATCAGGTTTCCAATGCTCTGGGGATTGTGAATCCTATAGAAGAGATTATAACCAAAACAAGGAAAAATTCAGATGCTTACATTGTAATTGATGGGGCACAGTCTGCTCCTCACTTTGGGATTGACGTACAAAAGATGGATTGTGATTTCTTCGTGTTTTCAGGCCATAAAATGTATGCACCAATGGGAACCGGAATTCTTTACGGGAAACAGGAAATTCTGGAAGAGCTTCCGCCGTTTCATGGAGGAGGAGAGATGATTGCAACATGTTCTTTCGATGGAACTACTTATGCCGGACTTCCTTTTAAATATGAAGCAGGAACACCAAACGTAGGCGGAAATATTGCATTGGGTGCTGCTGTTGATTTTATTGAAAAAACCGGAAGACAGAATATTCAGAATCATGAAAATGCATTGCTGGAATATGCCCAGAGAAAACTTTTAGAGCTTGAAAACATCAAGATTTATGGTGAGAAGGCCAAAAGAACCGGTGTTGTTTCCTTTAACCTGGAAGGAGTGGGGATTTCTTCCGATGTAGGAATGATCCTAGACAAAATGGGTATTGCAGTAAGAACAGGACATCACTGTACACAGCCTATCATGGACTTTTTCAATATTGCCGGAACCGTAAGAGCCAGTTTTGCTGTCTACAATACTTTTGATGAAATTGACAAGCTTGTAGAGGGAGTAAAGAAAGCCCAGAAAATGCTCGGATAAAATATAAAAAGCAGTTGTTTATCAACTGCTTTTTTACTACTTAACTCTATTGAAAATTGTATTGTAGTTATTCCAATGGAAGACAGTCGCATTTTCCGTCGATAATAACCTGATAATATCCAATAGCACATTCAAGGCAGATTTCACCTCCTGCTACAATTGTTTTCAGTTTTTCTTTGCTTAATTTTTTCATATTGTTGATTTTAAAGAGTTGGTAATCAAATGTAAATATAATTCTTAAAAGAAAAAGCTTTTAGAAAATTTCCAGTTTTTGAGGCTTTTTGATTTGGGTAAAAATTATCCGGGCAGGTTATAAACAATAGATTCTTCCAATCTTTCAAATAGCAATTTTTGTCATCCATTGTTCTTATTCTTGGATTAATTTTACATGGTCTAAATTTAACTTAATGGAATTAATTGAAAAATTGAACTGGAGATTTGCTACAAAAGCAATGAACGGTCAGAAAGTACCACAGGAAAAAGTGGATAAAATATTGGAAGCCGCAAGACTGGCACCTACGTCCAGCGGACTTCAGCCTTTTGAAATCATTGTGATTACCAATCAGGAGGTGAAGGAACAGATTAAGCCTCACGCATGGAACCAGCCACAGGTTACAGACTGCTCACACCTTTTGGTATTTGCTGCGTGGGATAATTATACGGAAGAAAGAATCAATAAGATGTTTGATCTTACCAACGAAATCAGAGGATTTAAAAATGAAGGCTGGGAAAACTACAGACAGATGTTATTGGGAACTTATCCTCAGAGATCTGCTGAAGAAAACTTTACCCATGCTGCAAAACAGGCTTATATTTCATTCGGGGCTGCGATTATTGCGGCAGCTTTTGAAGAAGTGGATTCTACACCGATGGAAGGTTTCTCTCCTGAAGCAGTGGATGAAGTGTTAAATCTGAAAGAAAAGGGACTTAAAAGCGTACTGTTATTGCCAATAGGTTACAGAGATGCTTCAAACGACTGGCTGGTTAATCTTACGAAAGTAAGAAAACCTAAAGAAGCCTTCATTACCGAAGTGAATTAATTACTAATTTTTTCTCATAGAAAAAGCCCGTTCAATTATTTTGAACAGGCTTTTATTTTATAATAACCAATAGGATTAGGGTTACATGTTCGGTTTCCAGTCAACAACAGCTCTGATGAACGCTTCTGCATTTTCTACAGGAATATTCGGCAGAATTCCATGTCCTAGATTTGCGATGTATCTGTCTTTTCCGAAACGGTTGATCATTTCAGTCACCATCTTTTTAATCGTTTCCGGAGTAGAATGAAGTCTTGCAGGATCGAAATTTCCCTGAAGCGTCATCGTATGGTTCGTTAATGTTCTTGCAAATTCAGGAGTGATGGTCCAGTCAACACCCAAAGCAGATGCTTTAGACATTGTCATATCTTCAAGGGCAAACCAGCATCCTTTTCCAAATACCACAACGTGGGTAAGAGGACTTAATGCCTCAACAATCTGGTTGATATACTGCCATGAAAATTCCTGGTAATCGGTAGGAGAAAGCATTCCTCCCCATGAATCGAAAACCTGAACGGCAGAAACACCTTTTTCAACTTTTCTTTTTAAATAAGCAATCGTAGTATCTGTAATCTTCTGAAGCAGTAAATGAGCCGCTTCCGGCTGCTGGAAACAGAAAGATTTTGCAATATCAAATGCTTTGCTTCCTTTGCCTTCCACACAATAGCACAAGATCGTCCACGGAGAACCGGCAAAACCGATCAACGGAATTTCATTGTCCAGTTTCTGAAGAGTCAGTTCAATAGCATCAAAAACATAACCTAATGTATCATTTACATCAGGGACTTCAATATTCTGCACCTGTTCTGCTGTTCTGATCGGATTATCCAACCATGGGCCAACTGATTCCTTCATTTTGAAATCAATTCCCATCGCTTGAGGAACAACTAAAATATCAGAGAACAGGATCGCAGCATCCAGGGGAAATCTTCTGATTGGCTGTAGAGTGATTTCAGCGGCCAGCTCAGGAGTCTGACATCTTGTGAAGAAGTCATATTTATCCCGGAGAGAAATGAATTCCGGCAGATATCTTCCTGCCTGTCTCATCATCCATACCGGCGGTCTTTCTACAGTTTCTCCGCGGAGTGCTTTTAAATATAAGTCGTTTTTAATCATAATTTATTTAAACTGATATGGCCGTTCCCGGCACTTATTATTTTTACCAGCCTGTCAGCTGTTTAAAGTTCTTTTTTAATCAATCCAAAAATAGAAGCCAGATTATTGTCCTCTGATGTAAAGATCTCTTCTGCAGTGTATTTTCTCAGTTCACCTGAGGTGGTTGCACCAATTGAAAAAATCTTCATTCCTTCTAAAGAGTTGAGTTTTGCAAAACTACGAACTCCGCTTGGACTAAAAAAAACTGCAGCATGATATTTTTCAGGTACGGAAGGGTAGAGCTCCTCTGTTTTATAGATTGTGATCTTTTTGTAACTGATATTCTGTAAAGGAAGGTCCTTGTCCAATACATCGATGGCAAGATTACCGCAGAAATGAAGAAATTGCTCCTGCTGGCAGTTTCCAATGATAAACCTCGAAAGCGCTTCTGCATTTTTCAGAACTTTGAATGTTCCGAATCCGTGTTTTCTCAGTTCACGTTTCGTTTTTTCACCAACACAGTATATTTTATTGAAATTTTTTGCTGTAAAATCTTCGTTGGGCTTAAACTGATTTTCAAAAAATGATTTTACTCCATTCACACTTGTGAAAATCAATGAGTAGCTTTTTAAATCAAATACAGCTATTTTAATAGGTTCCGTCCTGATTACCTCAATACATTCAGCCGAGATATCCGATCCTAATTCTTTGGATAATAATGCGGCATCTATGGTTTTGGTAAACAGGATTTTCATCAGGGCTTGTCTTTTAAATTTAAATCAGTCACAAAAAGTCTTACTTTTTTCATGAAATCTTTTCCGGGATCATCTTTTCCGGTGAAATAATTCGGATCCGTTTCTTTCCAGAGCTTAGAGCCTCTGAAGGCACCATATTCGGAATGACCTATAAGATATTCGATATTATATTTTTTAGTTAAATGTCTCACCAGCTGAGCATTGGCCAAAACCTGCTTTTCTGTAAGCGGCTGACTTTTACTTCCTATATTTTCAATACCTATTGCACAATAATTGAGCCCTATGGTATGTCTTGCAAACATATTGGGCTCCATAAGCTGATAAATAGTGCCGTCCCGGTCTACAATGAATTGCGAAGAAACATTTAAAGTGCTTTGCTTTTTTAAAACATTTCTGGCAGACTCAAGATAGGTTTTATTGAAATATTTATAATTGGTTTCTACAGTTCCGCCTGCAGTATAATGCAGCACAATTATTTTGGGCGAAATAGTAGGAGACTTTTGTACAATATTATAATGATCTTTAAGATATTCTAAACTTAAGCGCACTCTCTCCTGAGAATAATCAATAGGTTTACTGATCGTTTTGAATTCATTGGTCTGGGCTTTTGTACAGAATGATATCAATACAAATACAGCATAGATAAGATTTTTCATAAAAGCAGCCTATTTTTGATATTGATAATGTCCTGTAATGGTATATTTAAAGAGACAGTCTTCCAAAACCTGTCCGCCTCCTATATTATGCACAACCATAAATCTTTTTCCGTCCTCAGATTTTTTATTGACTACAATCCCAATATGAGTAAGGTTTCCGGGTAGAATCCAGGTAACAATATCTCCCGGAAGATATAACTCGGGATTGGTTTCAGTAGATTTTGTTTTTCCAAATTTAGAAAAAAATACGGCAAGATTGGGAACCCTTCTATGGTCAATATTGCTGTCGGGCTTTTTCAGTCCCCAGGTTTTCGGGTATTTTGAAAAATTTTTCGACATATCTTCATGTACCTCTTTCTGCAGGTCAATGCCTAATTTTCTGTAAGCTCTGATAATAACATCCGTACAGACTCCTTTGTCAGCCGGAACATCTCCGTTAGGATATTTAAGTACAAAATAGGTAGGATCATACTTAATTGTATTATCTATCAGGCTTAATGCAGAATCAGAAAGTCTTAACGCAAATTGACTTTGGGCTAAAAATAAAGTAGTACAAAATATGAATACAAAGGCAAATGTTTTTTTTATCATTTAAAAATTAAAAAGCATTTATATTTTTTAATAAGTATAACTTCATCAGTTAACGATAAGAGTTACTATTAGTGATAACATGGATAATATTAATCCTGCTATTAAAACCGCAGAAATTGAGCTGTTTCTTTTTTTGTTGTCGGATTTAATCTTTATCCATATTAAAAAACTGATAAGACCTAAAGGATATGCAAAAATGAGTGCAAAAAAATAAGCCCATGCCATACCGTAAATCAAAAATAAAACAGCTAAAATGAAAGAAATGTAGAATAAAACTGCATTTTTATCATTGCTCATGTTTTTTAAATTTTACAATTGATTTTTAATTTCCGCCATTAATTCTTTTCCGCCATTTTCAAGAACTATTTTTGCAAATTTCTCACCGAAATTTTCGTTTTCGTTGTATTCGAAGTTCTCGTCGGTCGCAATACAGTTTTTACCATCTAATGAACAAAGTGCAGCCTTGAAACGGATCTGGTTTTCTATGATCTCTGCAAAAGCTCCGATTGGGGCAGTACATCCGCCTTCCAGAGTGCTCAGGAAATTTCTTTCAATCTCTACACAGATCTGGGTTTTCTTATGATTGATCTGGCCCAGAATTTCATTAATCTCCGGTTTATCAGAATGTCCGGCAACGGCAATTACTCCCTGGGAAGCTGCCGGGATCATCAATGGAAGCATCTCATAATCAATGTCCATTTTCATTCTCTTGATTCCTGCAAGAGACAGGATAGTAGCATCAAAATCCCCTTCTTCAAGTTTCTGAAGACGCGTCTGGATATTTCCGCGTATATCCGAAAATTGGGCATTAGGGTAATTCTTCAGCCAGAATGCCCTTCTTCTTAAACTGCTTGTTGCCAGTTTAAGTTCGTGAAATTCTTTATTTTGTGCAGATTCCTTTCTTATGAGTACATCCTGAGGGAAATCTCTTTCCAGGTAAGCCACAATTTCGATATTTTGAGGAAGCTGTGTAGGGACATCTTTTAAAGAGTGTACCGCAATATCAATCTCATCATTCAGCAGGGCTACATCAAGGTCTCTTGTAAAAACCCCGGTGATTCCTAAAGAATAAAGCGGTTGATTTAAGTTCTTATCGCCGGAAGAGACGATAGGAACAATGTCCGTTAAATAATTACGGTTTTGAAGGTGCCTCGCAACCTCTCTTGCCTGCCAAAGTGCCAATGCGGAATTTCTTGTTCCGATTCTAATGCTTTTCATTGAATTCGTTGTTTGGTTGTTCAACTAATATTTCGTGCATTAATTTACTAATTTCTTCGGCTTTTAAAGGATTATCGATGATAAATTTTGCAAAACGGTTGGTAATTTTCTGGATCATTTTGTCAGAAAGCTCCATATCCGTGATGTTTATGTATTTATTTTTCTTGTAAAAATTATGCATTTCATTGCGTTCCATATTCTTCAGGACTGCTTTGAAATGGTGAATATTGGGTGCAAGCTTTCTCTTTTTTTCCCATTCCAGGAAGTCTTTCATCAGTTCTTTGATGATTTTTTCAGCCTTCGGAATTTCTTTTTCTCTTTGCTGAATAGTTTCCTGGATCTGTTTTGAAAGCTCATCTACATCAATCAATGTTACATTTTCATTATCCGTAACGTCCTTTTCAACGTTATGCGGAATAGAAAGATCTATAACAAGGGTTTCTTTTCCGTTCGGGAAATGAGATTTATTGATGATAGGATGCTTGGCTCCCGTTGCTACAATCAGAATATCAGTGTTTTTTAATTCCTGGTCAACGTCAGAATAATCAACATGGGGAATATTATACTTCTGGGAAATCTTTTCAGCTTTCTCCTGAGTTCTGTTGGCTATTTTAATTTTTGGCTGATAAACATGTTTTACCAAATTTTCAACCGTATTTTGCCCGATTTCACCAACTCCTAAAAGAAGAATGTTTTTTTCGGTAATTTTCTTCTGGCTGTTTAAAATATAATGAACCGCGGCATAAGATACGGAAGCAGCTCCGTTGGAAATGCCGGTTTCATTCTTAATTCTTTTCGAAATCTGGATAGCGGCATTAATTGCTCTTTCAAGGTACGGGTTGGAATTCTGTCTTTCCTTTTTAAAGCGGCTGTAAGCTTTTTTGATCTGTCCGATGATCTCAAAATCCCCAATAATCTGGCTTTCAAGCCCTGCTGCCACTCTGAACAGATGGATAAGTGCTTCTTCCTTCGTAAGGATATTGGCAAACTGAAGAAAATCTGTAAGCTGTACCCCGATTGTTTTACAGTATTCCTCTGCTACCAGAAGATAATTGGGTGAAGTGGTATAGATTTCGGTTCTGTTACAAGTGGAAACCACAAATGCATCCCCTAAATCCACACTGTGAATCCTGGTGACGAAGTTTTTGATATTCTCATCAAAGAATGCAAATTTCCCTCTCGTTTCTACATCGGCCTTTTCGTAGCTGATGGAAAGCACAGCAAAATTCGACGTTTGATGAATGTTGGAATATTGTAACATAAGCAGTCGCAAATTTACGGATTTTTTAATTAATTGACCTCTGATAATGTATATGATAATTATCGTGAAAAACTATTGTCGTAAAGAAGGGAAACTTAAGTAGGGAAAGGGACTGAGGGCGATTTTATGAGGTGAAAAATGTTTTATAATCAATATTTTATCTGTTTTTAATGAAATCTTTTTGCTGTTTTTAATGAAAAGATTTGCTTTTTACATCTTCTTTCTCTTATCCACTTAATTTTAGTTTAAATCAGGCTCCGTAAATGGCTAAATCAAAAGTTAATAAACAATTGTGAATTTTAATAAAATTTTAACCAAATTATGTGCATGTTAAATTTCTTTAGTAGTGTTAAATTTATATCTTTGTAAACTTAAAATCAGAAGAAAAATATGAGTTTATTTGACATGTTTACGCAAGAAATTGCGATAGACCTTGGTACTGCCAATACCCTTATTATCCATAATAACAAAATTGTTATTGATCAGCCGTCAATTGTTGCAATTGAACGTTCTACGGGTAGACCGATCGCCGTCGGTGAGCAGGCTAAGCATATGCAGGGTAAAACTCACGAAGATATCAAGACCATCCGACCGCTGAAAGATGGAGTAATTGCGGATTTCCATGCTTCCGAGCACATGATCAAGGAATTTATCAAAAAAATTCCGGGCATTAAAGGCAGATTTATTCAGCCGGCGCTAAGAATCGTTATCTGTATCCCTTCAGGTATTACTGAAGTTGAAAAAAGAGCGGTAAGAGATTCTGCCCAGAAAGTAAATGCAAAAGAAGTAAGACTGATTTATGAACCAATGGCAGCTGCAATAGGAGTTGGAATTGATGTTCAGAAACCAGAAGGAAATATGATCATCGACATAGGTGGTGGTACTACGGAAATTGCTGTTGTGGCTTTAGGAGGTATCGTATGCGACAAATCTGTAAAAATTGCAGGTGACGTATTCACAAACGATATTGCTTATTACCTGAGAACTCATCATAACCTTTACATCGGAGAAAGAACCGCTGAAAGAATCAAAATTGAAGTAGGTTCTGCAGTAGAAGATCTTGATGTTGATATTGAGGATATTCCGGTACAGGGTAGAGACCTTATCACAGGAAAGCCGAAAGAAATCATGGTGGGATACAAAGAAATTGCACGCGCATTAGACAAATCTATCATCAGAATTGAAGATGCCGTAATGGAAACACTTTCTCTTACTCCGCCGGAATTGGCTGCTGACATTTATAAGACAGGTATCTATCTTGCGGGAGGAGGCGCTTTGTTGAGAGGTCTTGCGGACAGACTGCATAAGAAAACAGGTCTTCCTGTATTCGTTGCAGAGGATCCGTTAAGAGCTGTAGTTCGCGGAACAGGTATTGCGCTTAAGAATATGGATAAATTCAATTTCTTAATTAAATAATTTTAACCTTTTACGACTATATATCTGAATGGGATTTTTGCTGAGATTATTTTCGAAGAATGCTCTTTTTGTCTTCTTTATATTCCTGCAGATTGTTGCTCTGGTTCTGATATTCTCTAAAAACGCCATGCAGAAATCATGGATAGCGGGTCAGTCGGCTGCGCTGAATTCCTGGGTTTCAGGTTATATTGATGAAGGAGTTTCCTATCTGAAGCTGAAACAGATCAATGAAGATCTTGTAGCTCAGAATAAAGCCCTGATGACACAGCTGTATGGTAAAGAAGGAGCAAAGAACCCCGTATTCAGAAAAGTTCATGATACATTGGGCGGTGGCCAGATCTATACTTTTGTAGATGGGGAAATCGTATTCAACAGTATCAACAGACGAAATAATTACTTTACAATCAACCGTGGCCGCAGAGACGGTGTTTTTCCCCAGATGGGGGTAATGGCGCCAAAAGGAATTGCCGGGATTGTAATCAACTCTACAGACAGCTACGCTTTGGTTCAGTCTGTTCTGAGTGTTAATAAAATCAGAATCAACGCATCATTGAAAAATTCCGGATATTTCGGAACTTTAACATGGAATGGCGACAATTCCAGAGTGATGCATCTTGCAGATATCCCTAAATATGTTGCCCTGAAAGTAGGTGACACTGTCGTTACAGACGGTAAGTCAGCTATTTTCCCTAAAGGAGTAATGATCGGTACCATCGCAGGATATTCTGTAGACAATAAAACAGGCTTCTGGGATATTTCGGTTGAATTAAGCGAAAAAATGGGTGCTTTAAGCAAAGTATTCGTTGTGAAAAATCTTAAAAAAGCCGAAGTACAGAGAATTCAGGATACATTGCAGACCGTAATAAAAAAAGAAAATGATTAGCAGGACTCTATTTACCGATATATTGATCATGATCTTCCTGGTTGCATTACAGATTTTTGTACTCAACAGGATCACTATTTTCGGAAAATACACGCCGGTTCTTTATCCGGTGTTTGTCATGTTTTATCCTTTCTTCAGAAATAAATTTCAGTTTTTAGCTTTAAGCTTTTTAATAGGACTTTCTGTAGACGCATTCCTTTACTCATGGGGGATCAATGCTTTTGCGACAACACTGATCGCTTATTTCAGAACGTTGATTTTCAGAACCTCCACGGATACTTCCACAGATTTTTTCTCTTTTCAGTCCCTCCAGTGGGCGCAGTTTTTGCTGTTTCTGTTTTCAAGTATCTTCCTGCACCAGCTTTTAGTGCAGTACATAGAATTTTTTAAATTTAGCCGTTTTTTTGAAATATTACTTAATGTAGTGATCACAAGTATAATTTCCTTTATATTTATAGTGATTTACGCATTAATATTTAAAATCAAACAAAAAGTTTGAACACACGTTATTTAAAAATCTTTTCTGTTCTCGCAGCTATCGCCGTTATTTTTGTGGCGAGGCTTGCCTATTTACAGCTGTTTACAGACCGTTATGCCTTAAATGCGGCAAATACATCTATTAAAATCGAATACGTTATTCCGCAGAGAGGTGTCGTTTTCGACAGAAACGGAAAAATACTTGTAGGAAACCAGCCGGCTTACGAAATATCCTTTACGCAGGCCTTGATGAAGCCGGATTTTGATACCATCGGATTCTGTAACCTGATGCAGATCAGTAAGACTGATTTTATCAAAAGGATAGACCTTATTAAAAAAGAAAAATACTATTCAAAGCTGACTCCCATGACTTTCCTGAAGGATCTCAGCAGGGAAGATATTGCCAGAGTTCAGGAAATTATTTTCAAATATCCGGCATTCAGTATTGTTTCAAGACCTCAGCGTCAGTATGAAGTGGGAACTTCCGGGAACCTTTTGGGATACACCAGTGAAGTTAATGAAAGAGAGATTAAAAAAGATTCCACATATTACCTTCCGGGAGACTTTATCGGGAAAACGGGTGTTGAAAAATCTTACGAAAAAGATCTTCGCGGGATAAAAGGAATGAAGTATATTCAGAAAGATATTAAACTTCGAAATATTGGTTCCTATAAAAACGGTTCATTAGACAAAGATGTGGTTACAGGTAAAGATATTACCTTAACGATCGACTATGACCTGCAAAGAATTGCTGAAGAAATGCTTGTTGATAAACATGGAGCGATCGTAGCGATAGATCCGAATAATGGTGAAATTCTAACCATGGCAACAGGTCCGGATATTGATCCGAATTTGTTTACAGGACCGCATAAATCTAAAAATCTTTACGCATTATCAAAAGATACCTTATACGAAAACAAGCCTACGTTTGACAGGTCCGTTCAGGCTGCATACCCGCCAGGTTCTACTTTTAAGTTACTGACCGCTCTTGCTGGAATGCAGATGGGAGTAATGGATGAGAACACTGTTTTCCCTTGTGGAGGAGGTTTTTACTATAAGGGCTTAAGGATTAAAGGCCACGGTGGAGCAGATCCTCTTATTCCTGCCATTCAGGTATCAAGTAACTGCTATTTTTCGCATGCTTTTATTGCCATCATGAACAAATATCCAGGTGATCCCTCCAGAGGAGTTGATGAATGGAAAAAAATCATGAGCAGCTTCGGCGTAGGAGAATATCTGAATAATGATATTGCTGTTGGTTCGCCGGGAAGAATTCCTACAGGGAAATTCTACGAAAAAAGAAGCGGGAAGAAAAACTGGAGTGCAGATTATACTATGAACGGTTCCATTTTTAATGGGATGGGGCAGGGTGATGTTTTGGTGACGCCTCTTCAGCTGGCAAACTATGTTGCGGCTATTGCAAATAAAGGATGGTTTTATACTCCGCATATTGTTAAATCCATTGATGGAAAACCTAATCCTGATCCAAGATTTAGAACAAAACATAAAACGCTTGTAGATCCTAAACATTTCGAGCCTGTACTGAAAGGTATGGAAGCCGTAGTATTAAGAGGAACTGCAAGAAGCTTAAAATCCAACGACTTTACCCAGCTTGCCAAAACAGGTACAGCACAGGTTCCTCAAGGGAAAGATAACTCTATCTTCGTATTGATTGCTCCTGCTGACAAACCGAGGATTGTAGTGGCAGCCGTAATGGAACATGCCGGATTTGGTGCAACATGGGCCGGTCCTGCCTGTACCGTGATTGCTGAAAAATATATAACCGGAGACCTTAAGAGAGAAAATCTGTATAAGAAAATGACCGGCGCAAGCTTTATGCCGGAATACAAAAGACAGTGGATTGCAGATTTGAAACGTAAAGGACTGTACAAAGACCCTAAAGCTGATTCTGCTAAGCTGAAAAGACAGCAGGACAGTCTGAACTTTATCAAAGAACAGAAAGCAAAGCTGCAGAAAAAAATAGAAGAAGAAACAAAGAACAACCCTAAAAAAGTAAAGCCATGAAGTGGGCAGAAGGAATAGATAAACTAGGTCTCGGGCTGTATTTCCTGCTTTGCATTTTTGCTATTGCAAATATTTACAGTGTTGATCAGAAACTAGGGGAAAAACAGTTGATTTTCTTCTGCATATCATTATTTGTGGGACTTGTTATATTCGTGGGAAGAAGTAAATTCTTCGAGAATATGTCAGGTATTATTTATATCGGGGGTGTTTTGCTTTTGATTGGGCTTTTCCCTTTTGGAAAGGAGATTCTGGGACAGAAAAACTGGTATAAGTTTGGAAGTTTTACCATGCAGCCTGTGGAATTTGCAAAAATAGGAACAGCTCTTATGCTTGCAAACTTTGTTTCAGGCCCTGATTTCAACCTTAAGGTTAAAAAATCGCTCTGGACGGCTTTAGCTATCATAGGTATTCCGGCAGTAGTTGTTCTGGCTATTCCCGATGTAGGATCCATGCTTGTATTTATAGCATTCTTTATTGCTTTATACAGAGAAGGGCTGAGTGGCCTTTTGTTTGGTGTGGGGTTTATTTTTGCCGCTGTTTTTCTGGTATCTCTGGCGGTGCCACCATTGTATGTAGCGTTGACGGTTGTTGTAATTGCCGGGGTCTTGATTGCCATGAATTATCACAGAATGTCCTGGGACGTTATTTCTATTTCAGGGATTGCAGGATCAATCCTTCTGCTTTGCGGACTGGCATTTGGTTCACCTTATGTTTTAGAAAAACTTCCAAAGCACCAGAGAGAAAGAATTGAAGTTCTTTATAAAGGAGAGAAGGCATTCAGGGATACTTCAGGATATAACTTACTATATTCAAAAACAGCAATAGGATCCGGTGGGCTTTTAGGAAAAGGTTACCGTGAAGGATCAGTGACGCAGGGGAAATTTGTTCCTGAGCAGGAAACCGATTACATATTCTGTACAGTGGGCGAGGAATGGGGGTTTGTTGGAAGTGCCATTCTGATACTTTGCTATATGATATTTATCGGACGGATCTACTACCTTGCAGAACAGCAGAAATCCACTTTTAACCGGGTATTCGGGTATTGCTTTGCTTCCATCCTGATGATGCACTTTGCGATCAATTTAGGAATGGTTATGGGGCTTTTTCCGACAGTAGGTATTCCGCTTCCTTATTTCAGTTATGGGGGAAGTTCGCTTCTTGCCTTTTCCATGATGACTTTTATTTTCTTTAAGCTGAATTATTCAGATAAGAACAGCTTGGTTTAATAAAGATTAAGTATCTCATTTTTAGCTGAAGAAAAGTTCCGTTTAAATCATAAAACAATATGAAAGAAGCATATATCCTGGATAAAACTTTTGAAAATATAAGCTTCTCTGAACTTTCCAGGGGAGAATACGAAAACTGTATCTTCAGAAACTGCAGTTTTGAATATGCAGACCTCTCGGGTTTCAGCTTTACGGTCTGTGAATTTCTGGGATGTAATCTGAGCATGGTAAAACTGGTTAAAACAGCTTTTCGCAATGTCATTTTTAAGGAGTGTAAAATGCTCGGTCTGCAGTTCAGTGAATGTAATCCGTTCGGACTTTCCTTTGTTTTTAATGAATGTCTGCTGAATAATTCAGTATTTTATAAAACCTCAGCTAAGAAAAGTGTATTTAAAAATTCTAAATTAATTGAAACAGATTTTTCTGAAGCCGATTTATCCGGTTCTGTATTTTCAGGCTGTGATTTTTCCGGAGCTATTTTCGACCAGACAAACTTCGAAAAAGCAGATTTCAGGACTTCTTTCAATTATTCCATAGATCCTTCTGTAAATCGCCTTAAAAAGGCTAAATTCTCACTCTCTGAAGTACATGGGCTTCTTTATAAACTGGATATTGAAATTGATAGAGGATAGAGCAGAAGAATAGAATTATAAAACTGTAATTAATAATTATCGCCCTCCATCATTCCCCTTCTCTGAAGGGGTGGATTTTTGCAGAGCAAAAAGACGGGGTAGTTAAATATAACGTATTGGTTTCGGAAGCATCAGCCAACAGGTCGGTTAAGTGCAATACTAAAACAAATAAAAAAACCATCAGGTTTCTGATGGTTTCATTATTTAAATCAATTATTTAAAATTAAAAATTTGTCGCTGCGGATGGAGTAGAAGCTGCTAAATTGTTATAAGCGTCTCCGTTCTCGTTGATCACTCTTTTGGCAAACCTGAATTTCGGTCCCCAATAAGAATCATTCAGCGATGAGATCATTACCCCTTTAGAAGTGGCTGCGTGGATGAATTTGATTTCACCGTCTTCAGTAACACTTTCTACGATACCTACGTGAGAAATTCTTCTTCCGTGTGAAAAGAAGATCAAATCTCCTTTCTGAAGCTCACTTTTATCAATACTTTCACCCTCCTGAGCCTGAGAAGCTGCTACTCTTGGTAAGCTAAGCCCTGCTGCTGCCCCGAATACGGAAAGAACGAAAGCTGAACAATCAATACCTCTTCTTGTCATTCCTCCGTATCTGTATGGAGTTCCAAGGTATGTTTCAGCTTCTGTTAGGATATTGTCGATCGTTTTATTGTATTTGACTGCTTTTGCAATCTCAGAATTCTTAATAGCTTTTTTCGCGTTTGCGATAGATGCTGCCTTTTCCGCCAGGAAAGAGTCGATAAGTCTTTGCTTATCCTGCTCCATTTTCTTGTTATCAATAGAAGCTAGTTTGGCATCTGTTTTGTATTCTTTAGCGTAAGTTGCCGGTTGTGAAACTACATAATTTGTAGCGCATGATTGAACTGAAACTGTAGACACTAAAGCAACTAAATAAAACAAAACTCTTTTCTTCATATATATTTGATTATCCGTGTTAAAAGGAATATTTATTTTTCAAAAGCATTACAAAAGTAGAGATTCCGACCAAAAGACCCCAGATATGATTATTGTCAGGTTCTTTATTTAACACATTTTAACATATTATTTAAGTATGTTAAAGAAAAACAAACCGCAACCGCCTATTTTTGGTGAGCCTGCGGTTTTTTTTATTAAGATTCTTTAACATAATAAATGACTTTTCCTTTATTGATCGGATTTTGTGATTTAAAACTCCACTTTTCATGGTTGTTAATAAAACAAAAAAACTCCCCGGAAAACCGGAGAGTTTAACTAATATGGAACTTTACAGATGTTATTTTGTAAATAACATTTCTCTATATTTAGTCATCGGCCAAAGTTCATCATCAACCATCATTTCAAGATCATCAGATGCTTCTCTGATTCCCTCAAATAAAGGAATTACTTTGGTGCAGTAGGCTTCTGCCTGCTTTTGACTATCTGATACAGCTTTTGCTGCTTCTCTTGCTTTAATAAGATCCTCAACGCCAAGTTTAATCTTAGAAACATTTTCAGAGATATTAGTGATCAGGCTCATTTGCTCTTTCGCTAATGCTTTGAATTCTTTATCCCCGAATATTTCTTTAAGACCTTTTACGTTCTCGATCAGTCTGTTCTGATAATTTAAAGCAGAAGGAATGATATGATTTCTTGCGATATCACTTAAAACTCTTGCTTCGATATCAATAACAGTAGAGTATTTCTCTAATTTGATTTCGTTTCTTGCCTCAACTTCTCTGTGAGTGAATACTCCTATTTCCTCATAAAGATCAAGGAATTTCTTATCCATTTCCTGCTTAAGGGCTTCCGGAGTAGTTTTTAGGTTGTTTAGGCCTCTCTTTTTAGCTTCTTTTGCCCAGTCATCAGAATATCCGTCACCTTCGAACATAATGTTCTTACACTGCTTGATGTATTCTCTTAATACATTGAAGATGGCTTCGTCTTTTTTCAGTCCTTTTTCAATAAGAACGTCAACTTCTTTTTTGAAATCATTCAGCTGTTTTGCAGCAATGGTATTCATTACGGTCATAGACTCTGCACAGTTGGCAGAAGATCCTACTGCTCTGATCTCAAATTTATTTCCGGTAAATGCAAATGGAGAAGTTCTGTTTCTGTCAGTATTATCTAAAAGAATTTCAGGGATCTTTCCAACAACATTTAGTTTAAGATCTGTTTTCTCGTCCGGAGAAAGTTTTCCTTCCGTTACTTTTTCAAGCTCTTCCAATACTTTGAATAGCTGGCTTCCGATGAATACGGAAATGATTGCCGGTGGAGCTTCATTGGCACCTAATCTGTGGTCATTGCTTGCAGAAGCAATACTTGCTCTTAAAAGGTCAGCATATTCATATACAGCTTTAATGGTATTCACGAAGAATGTTAAGAACTGTAGGTTTTTCTTAGGATTTTTTCCCGGACTCAATAGGTTTTCCCCAGTATCTGTTGCTAAAGACCAGTTGTTGTGCTTTCCGCTTCCGTTTACTCCTGCAAAAGGTTTTTCGTGGAATAAAATATGGAAATGGTGTTTGTGAGCAATTCTTGCCATGATGTCCATCAACAAAGAGTTATGGTCTACAGCAACGTTTACTTCTTCAAACATCGGAGCAAGTTCAAACTGGTTTGGAGCAACCTCGTTATGTCTTGTTGTTACAGGAATTCCCAGTTTCATACATTCAATTTCCAGCTCCTTCATGAAGTTCATTACCCTTGTAGGAATAGAACCGAAATAGTGGTCATCCAATTGTTGTCCTTTGGCAGGAGAATGTCCTAATAAAGTCTTTCCGGTAAGAACAAGGTCCGGACGGGATTGGTATAGTGCTGAGTCAACTAAGAAATATTCCTGCTCCCAACCTAAGGTAGGAGTTACTTTCGTTACATTTTTGTCAAAATACTGCATTACATTCGTTGCAGCTTCATCTACAGCATTCAAAGCTCTTAAAAGAGGTGCCTTATAATCTAAAGTTTCTCCAGTATAGGAAATAAAGATAGAAGGAATACATAAAGTAGTTCCCATGATGAATGCCGGGGAAGTAGGATCCCATGCTGTATAACCTCTTGCCTCGAAAGTGTTTCGGATTCCTCCGTTCGGGAAAGAAGAAGCATCAGGTTCCTGCTGGATCAATAAGTTTCCGCTGAATCTTTCAATTGCTCTTCCTCCTTCAATTGGAGTAAAGAAAGAGTCGTGCTTTTCTGCAGTAGTTCCTGTCAAAGGCTGAAACCAGTGCGTATAGTGTGTTACACCTTTGCTCATTGCCCAGTCTTTCATAGCTACAGCTACCTGATCTGCAATGTGCCTCTGGATCTTTGTTCCTTTTCTTACAGCATCCATAATAGACTGGAATGCTTCTTTGGTCAAATATTCTCTCATAGTCTCTTCTGAGAAAACATTCTGGCAGAATAATTCTGACAATTTTCCAGGTACCTCAACAGAATTATCTCTTCTGAAGTCCTTAAATGGTAAAGTTTCTAACGCTTTGAATCTTAAAGTTGACATAATAAGGTTGATTTTTACAGGGCAAATTTACAAAAAAAATGAATTGAAAATAAAATACCCCTGATTTTTTTAGGGGTGAATGAAATATTTTCTAAAATCAAACAAAAGTTTAACTTTTTGGATGGAAATTACAGATCCGGCATTTAGCCTGTTAATAGGATTATGATATATTTTAAATTATACATTTTAAAGATACAAATTTAAACAGCTTGTTAAAAGATACTTAAAGTAAGTTGAGTGAAGATTTTGTATATTTGTGTGAAATTTATTTTATGACAAATTCTAGAGCTAGAGAAACAACGGAAGCAATTGAAAGATTGTATATTTCTATGAGACACCTCTTTTACAGAGGTTTTTTTAAACCTGCCGGTGTTTCTGGAGAAAGTATCAGAAGTTTGTTAAAGACTATCAATCCAGAGATTTATGGTACCATGAATATTCCTAATAAAATGGAATTAGATGGTTTGATGTACGTTTTAGACAGACTTCCGGAAGGAATCGAAGAATGTGCTTTTATTCATCTTACATCAGATGAGGGTTTTGATAAAGGAAGTTTCGAACCAATTGTACCTAAGAAAAGAAGAAGGAACTGTTACAGGATAGATGAACATCAGATGAATATCGAAGTTCTTTTGGGGCGTTCAGAAATCTATGACATTCTTACCCACCTTACATTCCTATTTATAGAGGCAGACAAAGTGAGAAATCTGGCTTTCATTCAGGATGAAAACTGGAAACCTACACGTGCTTTCAAAATTATTGAAGAAGTAGTAAAAGGCGAAAAGAAATTCAGCAGAAAAGAAAAAGAGGTTGCTCTTATCCATTTATCCTCATTAATAGGAAGAACTTTCGAAGAAACATTGAATGCCTATAATTCTTTCGGGGATGATAATAACCCTGACCGTTTATTTAAAATCATCTACAACTTAGGGAAAGTAAGTCTGGAAGATGCCAAACAGACCAGAGAAAGGGAAATTCATTTCAGTGCTATTTTAAAAGAAAGAGTAGGTCACCACTATTTTGGTGAAAAATGGGCCAACAAAGTAAAAGACGTTTTATTTGAGAACGATCTTCATATGCGTCCGCTGCACATCATTTCTGCCAACATGCATTCTGTGAAAAATATGCTGTATGGAAATGATGCCCTGAAGAAAAAAGACAACAAAACAGTAGATTATAAACTTTACGGAGACATTTCCGACAAAAAAGAACTTCGTGACAAAGTTTCAAAATATGCTTTGGAAGAAGGAATGATCTATATTAATGATAAGAGCGGAAGTAATATTGATGTTCAGATCATTGATTTAAGCAAAACAGACCTTAAAAATACTCCGTTCAGCGGTATAAAATACAGCGGCGATGATGTGATTATGGTTTTTGACTATGCTTTCGGAGAACAGGCTTATGAAGTAATGGATGAGCTTCTTAGACCTTACGAACATAAGGGGGAAGTTTACATGATGAAGGTGAAATCTGTTTCTATCATGGGTAAAGCAGGAATTCTTGCCGGAGGAAAAGGAGATATTATGATTCCTACCTCCCATATCTTTGAAGGGACAGCAGATAACTATCCTTTTGAAAATGCCTTAAAACTTGATGATTTTAAAGATGATGAGCTTAAAGCATTTGAAGGCCCGATGATTACCGTATTAGGAACCTCGCTTCAGAACAGGGATATCTTATCCTATTTCATGAATACTTCATGGAAAGCGATCGGTCTTGAAATGGAAGGAGCCCATTACCAGAAAGCAATTCAGGTAGCTTCCAAGATCAGACACCACATTTCACCGGATCTGTTTGTTTGTTATGCGTATTATGCTTCGGATAATCCTCTGGAAACAGGAAGTACACTTTCTTCGGGAGGTTTAGGTCTTACAGGGGTGAAGCCTACATATTTCATTACTTTACGTATCCTTGAAAAGATCTTACAAAGCGGAAAAAAAGAAATTCCTGCTAAAAAATAATTTGATTTTAAAATCATATTGAAGCCTCAGATGTTTTTACATGTGAGGCTTTTTGTTTTAATACAAATCATTTTCACGAAGGACACCAATAATATCTGTACTTAGAATTGTACATTCATTAGTGTCATCAGTGATTTTAAAGATCTGTGCAATCTGCCAAATCAGCGAGAGAAAAAATAATTATCTTTAAGAAAATTAAAAACAATGAGTTCGCCTTCACAATTAGCCAAAAGATTCAGAGAAGTAATACTGGATGGTTTATGGATTGCCAATACGAATTTTAAAGACCAGCTTTCCAGTGTAACCTGGGAACAGGCAACGATGAAGGTCGGTTCCTTGAATACCATTGCCATGCTTACTTTTCATATCGATTACTACATTGCAGGATTGGTAAATGTTTTTGAAGGCGGTGATCTGGAAATCAGGGATCAATTCAGCTTTGATCTTCCGGCTATTGAATCTGCGGAACAATGGGAAAAATTGTTAAATAAACTTTGGAACGATTCAGAAAAGTTTGCAGAACTATTGGAAAAAATGCCGGATTCCAAAATGAATGAGGTTTTTGTAGATGAAAAATACGGAACCTATCTCAGGAATATTGATGGAATGATTGAGCATAGCTATTATCATTTAGGACAGATTACTTTGATTAAAAAACTATTGGCAGATCAATAATATAAGGCAATGAAAAACTATTTCCTTATCATATTGCTGTCTCCTTTTTTCTGTTTCTCTCAGTTCAAAATTCCGGAGGGTTTCTCAGAGTTTACGGAAAGTCCGTCTAATGGCAAGGAAATGAAAAGAATTGTTGTGGATTTTGATAAAGATAAAAAGGACGATGTTTTAACTGTAATTTACCAATCAGAATATGAACTGCACTCGGCTAAAAAGTATTTGATCATTTATCTCTCTTCAAAAAAGAAAAGCTTCTATATTGATTTTGATGTATTCAATGGTGTATTTGTTATCCCGTTAAAATATAAAAATGATGTTCTTGAATTTCTTGTTTACCAGGAAGGAACCGGAGTTTACGGGCACGGTTTAAAACTGAGATTCAATCAGAAAGTAAAAAACGTTCAGCTGATTGGATATGACTATAGCTACAGAACTCCAAGTGGTCATTGCAATAAGACCTATAATTTATTAACAGGATATTATATCGTAACAAATGATTTTTACAGTATGAAAACTGGTAAAACAGAAGTTGAAAGCTTCAAAGGAAATAAAAAACGGTCAAAAAATATTTTCATTAAAAATTTTTCCAATAAATTATTTGAAAACCTAAGCTCAGTTGGGAAAGAATTTGAAAGAGAATAAAAGCCTGAGCTATCTGCAAAATCTGCGAGCAAAAAACCTTTTTAACAATAAGAGTTAAAACCCATCTAAATTTATAATCCGCTATAAAATCCTTCGAATAACTCCACATTTGAAGGTTTTATATAAATTACCTACCTTTAAAAAAAATAAATTTTAAATGAGAAAATCGGCTGCAATCCTTTTTGCGTTTATCATTTCACAATTTCAGGCTCAGCAGGGAGCTTATTATCAGCAGGCTGCGAAATACAAGATGGATATTGATGTTAATGCTGAAAAATTTACTTATCAGGGAAACCAGACTTTAGAATACACCAACAACTCACCCGATGAGTTGAATGTAGTATATTTTCACCTGTACTGGAATGCTTTCAAGCCTAATTCAATGATGGATCAGAGAGTTGCAGGGCAGGGGAAAAACGGAGATTCCAGACTGCAGAAAGACGGGGTGTCAAGACTTGCATCTATTCCGAAAGACCAGGAAGGGGCACAAAATATCCATTGGATCAAACAGAATGGAAAAGACCTGAAGTTTGAAATCCAGGAGACCATTATGAAGGTTTATTTAGCAGAACCTATCCGTCCTAATTCCACCACAACTTTTACAATGGATTGGGATGCCGTAATACCCCAGCAGATCAGAAGAAGCGGAAGAAATAATAGAGAAGGAGTCGATATGACCATGACGCAATGGTATCCGAAAATTGCAGAATATGACTACGACGGCTGGGCAACTTTTGATTATATCGGAAGAGAATTTCATGCACCGTTCTCAGACTTTGACGTTACGATCAAGATCAATAAGGATTATGTAGTGGGTGCCGGTGGTATCCTTGAAAACCCAACAGAAGTAAAAGGCTACGATACAAATGCCAAGATTATAGCGGACAAAAGTAAAAAAGCTGTCTGGAAATGGAAAGCCAATAATATCCTAGACTTTGCCTGGAGTGCAGACAGGGATTATGTTATAAAAAGCTTTGACGTTCCTGAGGGACCGAAAGTATTTTTGGTATACCAGCAGAATGACAAAACAAAAGTTTGGGAAGAAGCCCAACCTTATGTCACTAAATATTTCCAGTTGATGAACAGTCATTTCGGGAAATACGTATATCCTACATATGCTTTTATCCAGGGCGGTGACGGAGGTATGGAGTATGGTATGTGTACCATGATCCTGGGAGAAGCCAAGGATATTAAAGGGTTGATGGGCTTAATGGCTCATGAAGGAGCACACTCATGGTATCAGCAGATGCTGGCAACCAATGAATCGGTACGCCCATGGATGGATGAAGGATTTACAAGCTACGCAGAAGGATATGTAATGTATCAGCTGTTTCCGGAAGAGCTTCCGAACCCTTTTGCCAATACGGTAAATGCTTACAGAAGTTTTGTGAAAAAAGGAATTGAAGAACCTGCTGTTTGGCTGGGCGATCATCACGATAACGGAACTTCTTATACCTATGCTTCTTACGTAAAAGGAGAATTATACCTTGTACAGCTGGGCTACATCATGGGTGAGCAGAATCTTGCTGAAACCCTAAAGCAATATTATGACCAATGGCATATGAAACATCCGTCTGACAGGGATTTCCTGCATATTGCACAGAAAGTTTCAGGAATGGATCTGAAATGGTTCCATAACTACTGGATCAATACAACCAAAACCATTGACTACGGAATTAAAGATGTAAAATACGATGCAAAATCTACAACCATCACATTGGTAAACAACGGTCAGCTACCAATGCCGGTTGATTTCAATGTAATGACTGCAGATAAAAAGATTGTTACCTATCAGATTCCTTTAAATATGACCCATACATGGAAGGAGAAGGATGTTTATGGTGATTTTAAAACTATGCCTTACTGGCCTTGGACCCAGAAAGAATATACACTGACAATTCCTTATACGAAAGCTCAGCTATCTGTTCTGGGAATAGATTTCAGTCAGAGAATTGCTGATGTGAATATGGACAATAATATTGTAGAAGTAAAGCAATAAATGATATCAAAATAAAAATCCCACAGAAAGTTCTGTGGGATTTTTATTTATGTGTAAGATTGGAATATTTACAATTTATTTTATCCCAAACTGTTGTACCATCCAGTGATTAGGATGATTTTTTACCAGATCATTTTTCAAAACCTCATCTTTTGTATTGAGGTAGCTGTATACTTTTAAAGGAACCGAATCGGGATATTCTTTTAATCCTTGGGCTACAGCTGCTTTAGCTTCTTCCTTCTTTCCGCTTCCGTCCAGAGCTTCATATTTATAGATATAAATAATGGCAGGTACTTTCCCGTAAATATCGCGGGTTTCATTCTCCAGTATTTTCATAGCCTCGATTTGAAATCCTGAATCAGGAGTTTTACCTGCTACAGAAGTGCGGCTGATATGCTGCTGGTACATCAGGAAAAGTAACAGAATATGAAGGTTTTTTGTATCGGGATTGGAGGCCAGTTTCTCAATTCTCTGAACAGTTTCCGGGGTTATTTCATCATTTTCCGCCTGAAGATTTTTATTATAGAACTCATCCAGAACATCATAAACAGCCCTGTCGCTCCGGTCAATTTTTGATTCCTGTTTTATTTTCAGAAATAGGTCCTGTACCTGATTTGCAGTTTGGGCAAAAATGTTCAGACCAATACAAAAGAATATGACTAAGATGAGTTTTTTCATGAAAGCAGGATAATATTTTCAGTTTTAAAGGTAAATAAATGTTTCCAATTTTCTAAATTTTAGGGTTGATTTTTCTGCTGCGGAAATGAAATAGTTTAATCATAGATCCTTATAATCATAGGCTTTAATATCTGTTATTTGAAAGTCAATCAATATAGCATCAGGAATTACTCAAAATAATGTAGATATTATTTATTTTTTGGTCATAAAGCCTTACTTTTACATCTGTTTTTTAACCCAGACTAGCTTAAAAAATAAATGAATTCAATCGTAATCAACGTAGGGAACAGTAATATCAGATTCGGACTTTTTAATGGTGATAACTGTGATATTTCATGGGTAATCAATACAAAACCGTACAGAACGGTAGATGAATTGTATGTGCAGATTCTTATGCTTTATCAAACTTACAAAGTAGAGCCGCAAGATATCAGTAAGGTTATTATAGGATCAGTGGTGCCGCAGCTTACCAAAGTTATCAGCTCGGCAATTAAAAAGATTCACGGGATCCAGCCTGTAATTGTTGACAGATCCACACCTTCAGGAGTTCAGGCGAAATCCAAGCAGATGGGAACTGATATTTATGCCAATCTTGTAGCTGCCCACAATCTCTATCCGAACAGGAAGAAGATCATTATTGATTTTGGAACGGCGCTTACAGCAAGTTGCGTGACTGAAACCGGAGAAACACTGGGAGTAATCATTGCTCCTGGAATTGTCACTTCTTTAAATTCATTGATCAGCCAGACTGCACAGCTTCCCGATATTGAGCTGAAGAAACCTAAGTCTGTCTTAGGGCTTGACACAGTTACATGTATGCAAAGCGGGATGGTTTACGGGTTTCTGGGAATGGTAGAAGGTTTTATAGACCGTATCAACGATGAGGTAAATGACGAATGTTTTGTAGTGGCAACAGGTGGAGTTTCCCATGTTTACAAGCCTTTGACAGAAAAAATCCATATGATGGACAGACTGCATACATTGAAAGGACTTTATTTCTTAGGAAAAGACTTGTAGAAATACAAACTGAAACTTTAGTATGAGAAAGCTTAATGACTTCCCCAAAATAGAAACAGAAAGATTGATTCTCTCTCAGTTAAAAGAGGGAGATATTCCTTTTGTGACCGGATATCTTCAGGATAAAGTTTTCTCAGATCTTACTTCCAATATTCCTTTTCCCTATACCAAAGAGCATGCAGAATTCTGGGTGAAAATGTCCCGGGAATCCTTTGAAAGTAATACAGGATATACTTTTGCAGTCCGAAACAGGGAAGAGCAGATTATAGGTGCTATAGGACTTCATGACAGGGATGATGACAAGGCTGAACTAGGCTATTGGATGGGAAAACCTTTCTGGAATAAAGGATATATCACTGAAGCTGCTGCGGCATTAATTGATTTTGGATTTAAGGAGCTGGAACTCAATAAAATTTATGCGACTTACTTTCTGCATAACCCGGCATCCGGAAGAATTATGGAAAAAATCGGGATGGAAAAAGAAGCCCTCCTGAAACAGCATCTCAAAAAAGGTAATGAATATTTTGACATCATGATGTATTCTGTTTTTAAAAATAAGGGATGATCTGACTTTTTGTGGAAGGAAATATCAAATTCTCAGTTTTGAAAAATTTACTATAAAAAGTAAACATCTGAATTGGAAAAGAGAATTCATTACGACCTCTTTTTCAAATTATAAAAGAAAATTCAAAATAAATTATCTTTTACTTTTAAAAAATT
This sequence comes from Chryseobacterium sp. MIQD13, assembly GCF_050496705.1. Classification (NCBI taxonomy): domain Bacteria; kingdom Pseudomonadati; phylum Bacteroidota; class Flavobacteriia; order Flavobacteriales; family Weeksellaceae; genus Chryseobacterium; species Chryseobacterium sp. MIQD13. The sequence continues at coordinate 502,234 of NZ_JBNWAF010000002.1, read as the reverse complement.
CTTTGACAATAGTTGAACATTCATTTTCCATTACTCCTGTTACGATTTCTGTTTTTGGGTGTAAGGAAAGATGTTTGTTGATAAATCCTCTTTGCTCATCTCTGGCACCAATTACGACTTTGGAAATCTGAGCCCATGATAAAGCTCCGGAACACATCACACAAGGTTCCACGGTTACATACAGCACGCAATTGATTAAATATTTACCTCCAAGGAAATTGGCAGCAGCAGTGATGGCCTGCATTTCTGCATGGGCTGTTACATCATTCAATGTTTCCGTAAGATTGTGGGCTCTTGCGATAATACGGTTATTCGAAACCACTACACATCCAATAGGGACCTCATCTTTTTCCAGAGCGGCTTCTGCTTCCTGCAGGGCCATTTTCATATAATATTCGTCGGTAAACATTAATCTTCAATAGTTAGGGTTAAAGGAAGCCTGAGGTGGTACCTTACCGGATCTCCTTTGAAAATAGCCGGAGAAAATTTCTCCGAAACAGAATATAATGCAATTTCAGCCTGTCTGTTGAAAGTAAAATTATCCCCCTGGGCATGTACATTACTAATGCTTCCATCTTTTTCAACAATAAAAGTAACATTTGTTTTTACGGTCTTTGTTTCGGTGTAGACTCCTCCTGTATAAAAAAGATGGGCAACTTCTTCTCTTAAAGTATTAAATCCACCAGGGTAATCAGCAGATTTTTCAAACACAACTGCTTTTTCCGGATTATTTTTCGATATGCCTTTTGGGGTCTTTAAGAATTGAAGATCTTCCAGATTTCTTACTTTCAACAAAGCTCCTATCATAGCCACATTTTCAATACTGTCCATCTTTTTCATGAAAAGAATAAAATCCAGTTTTATATTCGCTTTTTTGAAAGAATCCGGTTCTGCATCAAATTTCTTCTTGAATTCTGTATTCAGCATGTTCCTGTGCTGGTTGTAGTAATTTTTCACCTGCCTGAACTCTTCCTTTTGCTGTGAAAAACAAAAAGAGAAAGTAAGTGAAAATAGGCAAAAGAATAAGGCTTTCAAAACAGTATATTTATGTAAATATAAATAAAAAATATGAGCTTTTTATCCTTTGATATCAGCTTTCAAAATAGCGGTTCAGAGACTCCTGAAGATGGGTTCTGATATCGTCAACTAAACATTTAGGTTCTAAAACCGTGACTTCCTTTCCATAAGAAAGAATTTCCTGCATGAAGTCATAGGTAGGGTGGAGGAAAAACTCAAAATAAATTTCCTCAGGTGTTTCTTTAGTTTCTTTCTGAGACTGGTGAAGCGGGAAGCTTCTGATGTACTCACCCTGGTGTCTGCTGCATTTCATCGTGATCTTTTGAGGGTTTTGCTCAGCCAGATTCATAACACCGAAGGCATTTTTAAAATGTTCCCTGAAATTGTAGTTATATTTTTCACGGAACTTGTTTTTGCTTACATCCAGATAATTGACCCTGTCCAAACCGAACGATTTCAAGAGTTTGTCTTTGGTATCTATGGCGATCAGGTACCATCTGTCTTTGGATTCTTTTAAAGCCAGAGGATGCACCTTCCGGGAGGTCATGATTTTGTTTTTATAGTTGTAATGTTCAAAACTAACGACTCTCTTATTACGGATGGCAAAGAAAAGATCATAAAAATGTTCTATTCCGGTAGGTTTTCTGCTTTCAAAAAAGATGAAATCTGAAAAATCAGGATGAAGGTTCAAAGCATTGCTGACCTGAAAAGATTCCAGAAGTTTCTGGTTGTACTCATCCACTTCCATAATGGGACGACTCTCAATATAATACCTGTTATCTCCCTTTTTCTTGTTGTGAATAGAAAGATTAAAAAGATCGGAAATCTCACGAATATCCCTTTGTAATGTACGGATAGAATAACTCTTGATCCCCGCATCCTGGAATTCGAAAGAGTTTAAAAGATAGTCCTCCAGCTGGGAATAGGTAGCCGGAGAACTTTCTAATCTTTTGATAATTAAAGCATACCTTGTCAGATAAAAATCTTTTTTCATTTGCCTGTATTTTATGCAGCTCTTTGCTGCGTTTCATGGTAAAATTTTATAAGACAAATATATATGCTTAATGCGACAAAACGTGTCGTGTTTTATTTTTTTGAAAGGATATTTTTTACTCGTGTCAAGGGCTGTATAGGAATTTTTCTATTTTTTCTTTTTGGGGGGAGCTTTTGGAGCGGTATTAAGCTTTTCGACATCCTGATAATTTTTCAGGTCATCTCTCATAATTTTTATTTGATTATACAGAAAACGGATTCTGGTTGTTGAATAATCCATAAGGTTTTGAGTTTTGTACTGCTCAAACATCAGGTAATTATCATGTACCTGTTTAATAACGATTTTCAGATATTCATAATTTTGTTTTAACAGTATGATATAGTCTTTTTTAAGAAAGTATCCTTTTGCATTTAAAGTATAATATCCGGGAATGCTTTTTAAATTTGTTTCTTCCTTAGCCTTTTTATTTTCGTTAATAGTAATCGGAATATCTTTCATAATTTTATTACAAAGCGCAATATATTCAGCTTTTGTATACTGAGGGGTCACTTTATATGAGTCGGGAAAGTTTTTATATCTTAAAATAACATCATCACGTAATTTTTTAGTATCATCATACCGTTTTTGCTCAGACTTGATGAAGTTGTCAATAGCTGTTACTATTGTTTTTTTCTCAGCGGTTAAACCTTCTTGAATAAAGAAATCACTTTTTGAATTTTCAGTGTCTTTTATTGATTTCAGGATACCGGGAATATATTTGCTATCACTTTCCGGCAAGCCATTTCCTATTATCCGTGCTCTGTCGGTTTCATAGCTTTCTTTTTCATCAGTCAGATAGAATAAATGGGGCAAGCCAAGCATATGGCCTATTTCATGAGCATAAGTACTTTGATGTTCAAGATTGGTTGAATATACAAAAAGCTTGTAATGATTAAGTGGAGATGTCCTGCTGTATGCCCCTGCCTTTCCAGAAGATGGATATTCACTTAATATGATAATACCTCCGTTATAATCCAGTTTCTTTACCTTAAGTTTTTCCAGATATTCTTTATAGACTATATTGTCTAAGGCATTACTCTTATCAGGTCCTCCCAGATCCTTTTGATTTTCTGCAAGAATATCATCAGTTCCTTTTTTCCCAAAATATTTTTTATTTGTCCAGTCTGTTTTATCGAATGCGTAATAATAATCATCAATGCTAGCTGTTGCAAGACTGTCAAACATAGCTTGGTTGTCAATTTCCACTTCATACCCGGCCTGGTTTAAAGAATTATTATTGAGATATTTCACAATATCTGCTTTTACAAACTTCTGGAAAACATCTTTTGCTTTTGTAGCTGGTGAATTATCTGATGATACCAATGCAATAACTCTGAATTTTATTTTTTGGATTTTATTTTCCAGCATCTTAAATCCTCCAACAGTAAATGGAACTGATCCCGGGCTTTCCTGGAGAATATTGTATTCTTTTTCGGGTCCTTCTTTAAGACATTTTATTTTTAGGGTAAGAACTTCTTTGTCAGCAGTTAAATTTTTTTCAGTTTTATTTCCATTTTTGGTTCCGTTAAGAATTTCGAAATCATAAAATTCATCTCCAATAATACTTATAGCCTCTGATGTAATAGGGGCAGTAGTTGTCAGATTTATTTCCAAAGAAAGCTCAATGCTTTGATTAGGTTTAACCAGAATCCAGGGGATATCAACTTTTTTACCGGATTCTATAATTTTATAATTCTCTTTTATGGCATCTTTTACTCCTGAAGGATCTGTGCCAGCTTCAACAATGTTTCCAAGATCCCTAGGGTTATTTATATTTGCAGGTTTTTTGTAGAAATATTTTAATTCCGAGAAACTTATATCCTGTATTTTTTGTATATCCCCGGTTGATGGATCTACATCAATCCAATCAAAACCAAATTCACTATTATAAGGACTTTTAACTCTTACTTTAACGTAATAATTAGCACTGGTAATAAATGCTTTTTTCTTATTGGTTTTGTAAACATCGATATCAGCAATACCAATATCAGCAGGATATCTTATATCTATATTTTTCATGTTAAAATTTTGTATTTGGTTAGAAAAACGGCGGCAGAAATTCCGCCGCCGTTAATGAAAATTATTTGTTGATAATATTGGTTGGTAAGGTTGTTGGTTCTGTACCAGCCTCAAGCGTTGCTTTATCCATTAATTTGAAAGCGCTTTCTGTTTCCAGCTCCCTTGGGTTCTCACAGTTTTTAGGATCATCTTCCTTGAAGATCGGAAGTGCATTTTCTACTTCCAGACCTACAGATTGGGCCTGCAGGATTGTTAAAGTAGTAGGAATTCTTGTGATCCAGTATTTTCCCTGAGGCTCACCGGAAGGTTGTCTCAGTTCATCTACGATAGACATGTATAAAGGGTCTCCGATAACAGGAACTTCACCTCCGTTCCAGATTTTTCCGGTACTCATAAAGAATTGTACAGCATCTTCAAAACCAGGCTTCACAGTCACAATTACTCTGGCCATACCAGCCTGAAGGAAGTTTCTGAACAACGGATCTACACTTTGTGTAAGATACATTTCCTGCCATCTTTTTCTGTCTGCCCAATAGTACGGGTAGAAGGTATAATCCATGATACTCCATTCAAATGCCTGTTCCATGAATTTTGCCAAAGCTGTGTATTGTTCAAGGTTTTCGCTTAGAATTACTTTAAAATCACTCATCTGGCTTCCGGAAGTAAAGGATTGTCCAAGCGTAGTCAGATAATCCTGAAGCAGATACGCAATACAATTGTGTTTTAAAATCACTGCTTCCATTTCACGATAGAAGTTGCCCAGTTTCTCTTTATTTGCTTCTTCTTCTGTTTTTGCTTTTTCTTCCAGTTCTTTCTGTTTTTCCATAAAGATGGCATAAGCGTCTTCATAAGCTTTAATAATTGCTGTAAAGTTTTCCTGGATCCAGGATTTTATATATGCCTGGGAAAGTGTACAGGTAATTTCAAACGCAATATTTACAGAATCAATATTGGAACATTTGTAAACAAAATCATAAGATCCTGTTACGTTCTGAGGAGTGAAATAGGCAGTAGCATCAATTGAAGGGCCACCGTTTGAGAAAGGAACCATTCCTCCGGCAAAGTTGCTGGTGTATAAAGTACTCGTTCCTTTTCTGTCTCTTTCGAAGCCATAGAACATTTTTACGCTGCTTGCTTCGTAATTGACAGGGATATCAATAGTTCTGTGCCTGTATTCTTCGTTACCGTCTACTTTTTCCCATTGTTTTCCAAGAATAAGGTTGATAGGGGATTTTGCAAGTTCGGTAAGTTTTACATTATAGATATTCGCCCAATATTCAATCTGATCTTTGGTAGCTACCTGGGCGCTGGCCATATTCCACGGTTTTTCTGCCTTTCTTGGGTCAATAGGAGCCGTCAGTGTATCTGTTCTGGATACTGCTGTAGCAAGGGTGTGGAGTCTTGCAGGTTCCGGAATCATAAATTCAAACATGGTACGTTTACCATAGTTGTAAATCTGATTTTTCATTTTCTTATCTACCCATCTGTATACTCCGGTGATGTGCTGCGGAGTTTCCTGACTGGCCTGACCTCTGTTGTCAAACTCGTGAACGTTGGTTTCCGTAAATTCTTTAATAATCTTCTGGACACGCTCTTTATTGATCTTGGTAAGAACACGTTCCATAGCACGTTCGGTGATCTCCTGAGATTTAGTTACCGCCTGTTTTGTGCTGTCGTGCTGGGAAGTATTGTTGGCATAGCTGCCTCCGATCTCAAATTTGTATACTTTGGTGTCGTAAGTGAATTTAGTGCTGGCAGTGATATTCTGTTCTCTTTCCAGTTCCTTCGCAACCTCACTCTGCATTTCGTTTCTTTCAGTTTTGGTAGTATCTGAGATTTTTTCTGTTTCAACAGATTCTGATGTAGTGTCTATAACTTCAGAATAATCCCTGGCTACAGAAGATTTATGACGAAGTTCACTGGCCATTACGTTTTCAATATTGGAGACTTCTCCCGGAACGTAAGCATGAACACTCTGCTCCACTTTAAGATAATCTGCAATACCTAATCTTTTAACACCGAAATGTTTTGGTATAAATGTTCCCGGCTGAGGATTTTCTCCTCCGGAACCTGGATTTTCTGTTTCATCCTTGGTATCTTCTACATACAGAACATCAGTATATGCACTGTTTGGTTCTATGCCGGAAAGATCTAATGAAGCCTCTTTACCGTTGTTGAAATAGATCTTAATCTTAACATTACGGATGTACTTGCTGAATTTGCCTACCATTACGGAAGCCAGCGTTACTTTGTTGTCTGCCGGTTCAATATTGGTAAAGCTTTCTTCAAAGTTTCCTACATCTGAAATAATGGAGAGTTTAGCGGAGGCCATACCCCAGGCCGAACTTTCTGCCTGATAGTAGAATGTAAGATAGGCCGCACTTCCTGAGTAAATGCTTCCCTGTGGGGTCGCTTTTAAATAGTATGATCTTGGTGTTACTTTGGAGGCATACTGAGTGAAAGAATCTGCTACCGGAACTAGAATTCCTCCCAGGCTTGCAAATTTCTGTTCCTGAACCGGAGTCTTTTGGAATAATGCCTGGGTTCTTGCGGAATGCTCTTCTTCAATTTTTTCAAATACTTCAGGATAAGTGTCATATTCATCGGTGATGGATACAACAGCTTCTCCCAGCTGAAGCTGTCTGTCGGAAACGACATCGATTTTAGTGAAATCGAACCCGTCTTCAGGTTTTACGCCACTGCTTAATGTAGTAAAGTTGTCAACGAAGATTTTCAGTGAGTCCAATGAAAGCAGGGCTTTAAAATCTCCAAAATTGATTTCATCCTTATAGACGAAGACAAAAGGTGGAATGTTGGGTTCTTCAAGACCGGCATATAAAGCATTGATTTCCGCCTCTGTCATTCCTTCAGTAATTTGTGATTCAATTTCTTTCAGACGCTCTCTGTATCTGTCAAGTTCAGGTCCATTAGCGGCAAGATATTCTTTATAAGCAGCATCATAAGCTTTACTTCTTGCTTTCTGATAGATTTTCTGAACTTTTTCAAGCTCAGTTTTAAGCGTATTTAAACTATCTTTTTCAAAGTTAAGATTTGTCAGTTCAAGAATCTTTTCTCCTTCAGCCTTAAGCTGTTCTTTTGCAGGAACAGAAAGAGATGAAGTTTTGGTATTGATAGCATCTTCTCCTCCTATGGTAGATTTTGCTACAGTGAACGGTTGTCCGGTAAAGGTTCCTGAACTTTGACCTTCATACCCGTCTCCGAAAAATTTCATAGGAAGAACTACTCTGGCTTCAAGGGCTTTGGCTTTTAAATCATCACCGTTGATTTTTGTTAGTTCAGGAGTTACGGGAAGATCGCAGACATATCCGAAATGCAGTGCTTTGAGAATATGAACCAATGCTTCTTTTACATAGAAGTTTTTCTGTGTAACGGTCTGATATATCAGATTGTCCCATACCTGCCCCATTTTATCCTGAATGGCAATAGTGTTATAAAGATTTTTGGCTGTATTTTCATCAGCGGCAGAGATTGTTTCGTTTTTGGCGATTTTTCTTCCGATCTTAAGGGCTTCAGAAAGAGAACCTTCTTCGATCTGAAGTTCAGTATCATATCCGGCTGTGTTGAAAGACTTTGCAGCCCGTTCCAATGCCTGGAATTTCATTAATGCCGTATCACCGGGATTTACTGCTGTATCAAATGCGCTTGCCATATCGGCAGGCCTCTGAATGAAACCAAGGTTCTGTTTTTTAGTTTCAGTCAATTGTGGGTTTCTTAAACTTACGAATCTGAAAAGAGTTTGTGATGCGTTGTTTTTGTTGTTTGTTGCCATTTTAATATTTTGTTTTGATGATTTATTTTTTTGTGTATTCAAGAGTCAGGGTAAATGAATTAATGAGTGAATAGTCATAATCAGATGTACCTGAAAGTTCAATGATAGCCTTGTCTTTTTCTACGGTGATAAATGCCTTTGTTCGCCATTGGTTACCTGCAAATGCAACATCCAGAGCATACCATTCTGTAAACATCTGATTGGAGACAATGGTTTCAACATCAGGGAAATCGGGTATGAGATCTATCTCACCGGTTCTCGGAATCTGGTCTAAAAACAGCGTTTTTTTATAAACAGGCTTACCGTTGATCCAGGTGCCGCCGGTCTCCTCTTCTTTAGTTGTATAAGAATGTTGTCGGTCCGCATATACTTTCTGAATATAATCCAGGCCTTCCAGATTCTTTGAATAATCATACATTCCTGTAAGTCCTCTTGGTTTTGTGGAGGAAGTGGAGGAAAAATGTTTGATGGTGACAGGAGAATCAGGATCAGAATCTATGATGATTCCTTTTTCACGATCATAGGTCATAAACGAGCCTCTTTCCCGCTCAAGAGTCAGTTTTGAACTTCCGCTTGCCATATTGATTCCATCATTGGTAACTTCAATTCTTGCCATTTCCATATGCATATCGGAGTTTGTGGAAGTAAGGGTCATTGATTCAGGATGGAACCCTATTTCACTTTTTACTCCTGTATCCGGATTGTTTCTGTACAACAGGGTGCTTTCTTCGGGCAGAGCGGTCATGAATTCTAAGCTTCCTGAGACAGGGGCATTGGGCTTGGTTCCGGATAAAGGAATACCTTCAGAAGGCAGCTGGTCCGTCCAACCGAAAGTACCGTCAGGTTTTGCTACGATATTTCTGGTGAAAGTAGTGTCGGCCTGCGGTAATCTTAAAACCTGAAGGCTTGTGTCAAATCTGAGCCACCTGTCCGCAAAGTTTCCTTCAATAAAATGGGTATTATACCATCTGTTGGCTTTAGCCAGATAATTGTTGATAATGAATCTGTTACTGTTGTTCCCGATTAATTCTAAATTAGAACCGATGATAACATTATTCTCACCCCATATCCCGTTAGAATGTCCTGAAGTACCACCTCCAATAACGATATTGGAAGACCAAAGACCACTTCCTCCGCGTCCCCAGAATTGTCCTGCCTGATATCCAAGGAAAGTATTGTTGTTTCCTGCAATGAAAGATCCTGTCCATTTTCCCAGAAAAGCATTGCCGGATCCTGTTTTAATACCATATCCTGAAGCAACCCCTACTAGGGTATTTTCGTTTCCTGTTGTCAGCCCGTAACCGGATTCAGTTCCCATAAGGGTATTTGTACCTCCCGTTGTTAAATCCTGTCCGCTGAAATGGCCCGTTGCAGTATTATACTGGCCTGTTGTGATATTGGGTAAGGAATTATAACCGAAAGAAGTATTGTAAATTCCTGTATGGGCAGGGTTCATATTTCCGAAGAAAAATGAGTAGGTTGCTGAATTGGCCCCCAATGCTGAATGTCTGCTTCCTTCCGTAGTATTTTGTACATTTTCAGGAATAAAAGAGATAAACCTCGGGGCATAATTACCATTTGAAACAATGCTGTTCAGGTCCTGGCTTTCTGAAGACAGCATCTGGGCATATGAACTTCCGCTCCATCTGTACTGCTTGTTGTTATCCGTAGTGATATATATTTTTCCGGGCTCACCTGTTGAAGGAAGCTCTGTCTGAGATGCGAATTCCAGAACATCATCTACATAACTCGGCAGTTGGGATGCAGGAACCTGTCCGTTGACAAGGTCTGCCTTTTTGGAAAAATCGTAGTCTAATTTATCTGACGGGATTTTTTCGTCTTTGTGCCAGTAAGAATCCTGCCACTCCCAGAACTGTTCCTGGTTGGGAATGTCTCCGTTCTCAAAAAATTGTTTTAGTTCTTGTTTTGTTTTCATTTCATTTAAATTTTGTTTTAACCTAACAGATATCCTCCGCTTACTTCCACATTTGGATCAAAGGAAGACTGATAATATCCTGTCATTTCGCTTAAAGAGACAGTCGATAAATTATTGTTCATAAAGGCATGTTGATTAATATAATAAACACTTCCGGGAATGGTTACAGAGGTTAACTTGTTGTTTTTGAATGCACTATCGCCAATTTCTGTAACATGTTCGGGGATTTCTACAGAAGTGATAAGATTATCTGCAAAAACAGATTCCCTGATCACTTTAATATTTTCCGGAATTCTTAAGGAATCCAGCTGGTTATTTTGAAATGCATAAGGCTGGATGCTTGTCACACTATTGGGGATCTCTACTGATCTTAACCGGTTATTCTGAAAAGCAGAATAGTCGATATTGTATACACTTTCCGGAATTTTTATATAATCCAGAAGATTATCTGCAAAAGCAAAACGGGCGATGTTTGTAATTTTTTCAGGAATATCTACAGATGTCAATTGATTATTCCGGAAGGCGCTGTCTTCGATATTCGTTACTTTTTCAGGGATGTTTACCCAGGTCAGAAGGTTATCTGCAAAAACAGCTTCGTTAATTATTGTAATACCGCCGGGGATACTTACAGATTCCAGTTTATTGCTTTGAAATGCATAGGCTCCGATAGCTGTTACATTTTCAGGGATTTCTATTGAAACCAACTGATTATTTTGAAATGCATAACTGCCAATATCAGTAGTGTTTTGGGGAATATTTATTGAACCCAATTGATTATTTTGAAAAATTGATGATTCAATCCGGGTAATATCATCAGGAATATTTGCAGAGGTAAGTTGATTGTTTCTGAATGCTCCTGCTCCGATGCTTGTAATATTCTTTGGAATTTCTATTGAGGTCAGCTTATTATCGTTGAAGGTCCATGGTTTAATCTCTTTCATGCTTTCGGAGATATTTAACGAACTGATTCTATTGCCTTGAAACGCACTATCTCCAATATCAGTAATATTGTTTGAGATAGTTAAAGATTTCAGCATGTTGTGTAAAAAAGCCCCTGTTCCGATACTTTCTACACTCTCAGGAATGAATACTTCCGCTATGGACATGTTGGAAGCAAAATTATCGGGAATACGTAAAGTACCGGGTTTGATAAATATCTTTTTTTCTAAATAAGATTCTAAAGAGGCCGTACCTTCATCATTTACATCTGCATAAATATAATTGGGATTCGGTAAGCCATCTTCTAAACCGGCAATCTTATTTATATCGATTTTTTCATTTTTGTGCCAGTAAGAGTCCTGCCAGCTCCAAAAATGTTCTTGTGTAGGCTGATCTCCATTCTCGAAGTAGAGCCTTAGTTCTTCTTTTGTTTTCATAATAAAACTGTGTGATTTTGTTTTTTTGGTTAATTAATGGGTATGTTTGAAGAGGCTGTTTGGAATAGCTCTTCAGGCTAGCCTTTTTTAGTGGTTACAGGCTATATTTCCACTTTACAGATTATTTTTCCATGGTTTTTAAAGATTTTTAGACATAGTTCTGGCTGTCCAGCATTTTGTGAATGATGAATTCAAAGGGTTTTGAATGATTAATTGGGAGTGTCGGGTGTCTTGATTTGGTGTTTCAAAGGTAATTCAAGACAGCGCCAGAACTTGTCGTGTTAAAATTTATTTAGTATATATTTTCTTCAGGAATACAGTCTTCGAAATCTTCCCTGAAAAAATTTTCAATGTCATCGAGATAATTCTCGTAGTCCATTTCTAGATGTTCGATATCGCTCCATTCAATAGTATAGAGATCCTCATCGAAAAGTATATCTGGATTGTGATTAGGTGTTTCCATGTTTCGTGTTTTAAAGTTGAGGTTATGATTTGAACATATTTCTGGCTGTCCAGCATTAATAAATGTTGAATTCAAAGGCTTTTTTAAATTTTAAGGATTATAATTTTTGTGTCTTTGTTTATACTCCAAAAGTAGGAGTGGAGGACGACAAAACTTGACGTATTTTAAAAACTTTTTATCAATTTCAAATATTAGTTTTTAAGCTTATATTAAGTTTTTATAAGGTAAAAAGCTTATATTTTATTTTTGATCAGTTTCTGCACTATCTGATTCAGAGTTTCCCTGTTATCATCAATGTAGCTCAGTCCTGCCTGGATAAGGTTTTCAATGTTTGATCTTTTTACATTGTCCATAGAAGGAGATGCATTTTTTAATGAAGGATTCAGTCGGTAATAATTTTTCTGATTTCTCAGTCCTAAAGTCTGAAACATCTGACAGAGCTGATAATCCACAGTTTCCGCATTCGCAGACATTAATATATCAATGATAGGATTTACCCAGCCTATTTTTCCTGACTTTTGAAGCTTTCTGAAAGAATAGGGCTTGGATTCAATACCTGTTCCTATAGAAACGATAATCATATCATTTACCCCCGGATGATTCGCTTTCTGATGGTTCTTCAATACTTCTGCAAAAGGAATTTTTCTGGCTTCCGCATAAGCACATAAAGCAGGATTATTAGCGAACATACCGCCGTCAATCAGGCTGAAGATCTGTCCGTACATCGATTTGATCTGCACCGGACTAAAATAAGTGGGAGCAGCTGATGTAGCTCTGCAGATATCTTTTACATAAAAATTATCCGTGCTCAGATTGGCTTCCCAGGAATTAAAAAGCTTTGCTCTCCTGTTTTCAATGTCATAACTGGTTATTAAACATGGTTTTATAAATTCTTTAAGTTCTAAAGTTCCAAAAAAGTCATTCAAATTTTTTTCAAGAGCTTCCTGAGAGATTTTTTCATTAAGCAGGCCAAACGGATTGACCAGCTTTTCCCAAAAAGAAACCTGAAAGATGTCGCCTCCCTTTTCAGCGTATAATTCCAATCCTTTCTGGATAGAATATTTCGCTTTCCGGTGTTCATCGGGACATAGAATAATAGAAGCGATCAGTCCTCCTGTACTGCTTCCAGCAACCAGATCAAAATAATCTCCGAGTTTTGCCCCCGGATTGTCATGATACTGAAGCTGCTCTTCTATGTAGCGGAGAATAATGCAGGTGATAATACCCCTTATTCCGCCCCCGTCCAAAGAAAGAATGGTTGTCTTTTTCATGTGATGTTTGTTGGTTTTAAAAGAAAAAACTAAGGTCCTGAGACAACTGAAACCAACTTTCTGCCTTTAAAAACAGATGCTGGTTTCAGTGTTGAGATCTCAGTTAACTAACATTTTCTTATAAAACAAAGGTAGGCCGGGGAAGCGACAGAACTTGTCGTATTATAATTATTTTCAAATAAAAGAGAATTAAAATAGAATATAATTTTGCTTGTCTCTTGGCAGCTTTGAAAGTGTTCTCCAGCTCGTTTTTACCAGTCCTTTTTTGGTCATGATATTCTTTTTTTCAAAGTGGGGAAGGTCCTTAAATGTTTTCCAGTTTCCGCCCCAGTCCCAGCCATGTTTTGCGAAAATTTTTACACATTCGTACCAGTCGGCTACCTTGTCATTGTCCCAGTCTTTTACTGTATCCCAGCTTGCGACTTTTCCGTCGATCATCAGACAGATATCAACAGCAAGTCCGTAATTGTGGATGCTCTGACCGGCTTTGGCATTCGTTACTTTTTTTCCGGAAGTAATCCTTCCGATGGCATACAGCTTTTCCTGCTCTTCAAAAGACCTGAGTCCTTGTGTGACTCTTACTTTAGCTCTTCCGGTAAGGGCTTCATCACACTCTTTTATGATTTGTTTTACTTCATCTCTTACAGAAGGGTGAAGTTTTTCTATTCTTTCTGACGTTACTTTATCCATGATTCATTATTATTTATTTTATGAAACAAAAGTATAGGCTGAGGACGACGGAACTTGACGTATTTAATTAAAAATAGGTTTCTGATATAAAATTTTCATTTAACCTGATGATTAATAATAGGATATCATTTCAAATATACGACTAGTTAACATAATAATTGAAAATTGTATGAATCATTAAAATTAAGTTCAAATACGATCAGAAAAATTCATACAAGAAAAGCAGATTGAATGTATATTTGTAAAAAACAGCTCATAAAACATTAAAAATTTAATGAAGCTGCAATAAAAAACACAATATTTCAATGCACAGTAACTTACCTTTTTTCCTGGCAATGATAGCTGCTATCGTTTTGCTGAATATGTGGGCGACCAAACTGAAGATCGCCTATCCCATTTTATTGGTTGTTTTCGGTCTGCTGGTGAGTTTTATACCCGGGCTTCCCGTTGTAAAAGTAGATCCGGACCTTATTTTCTTTATATTTTTACCGCCTTTACTCTTTGAAGCATCCTGGGCAATTTCCTTTAAAGAAATGAGAAGGTGGTGGCGGATTATTGGCAGTTTTGCATTTTTGGTCGTGTTTTTCACAGCTCTTTCTGTTGCTGTGGCAGCCAATTATTTTATTCCCGGGTTTACAATTGCCCTTGGTTTTCTGTTAGGAGGAATTGTTTCCCCGCCTGATGCCGTAAGTACCGGAGCCATTATGAAATTTGTAAAAATTCCCAAAACCACTTCCGCGATTCTGGAAGGAGAAAGTTTACTGAATGATGCTTCCTCGCTTATTATTTTCCGTTTTGCACTTATTGCAGTGGGTACCGGACAGTTCGTGTGGCAGGAAGCTTCCCTGAGCTTTTTATGGATGGTCATCGGAGGGGCCGGGATTGGATTGCTTCTCGGCTGGATCTTCGTTCAGGTACACAAACGGCTGCCTACAGATGCGGCTTCAGATATTGCATTAACGTTTATAGAACCTTATCTTATGTACTGGATCGCGGAACAGCTTCACAGTTCCGGTGTACTGGCTGTAGTATCAGGAGGCTTGTATATGTCTACAAGACGTTTGATATTTTTAAACAGCGCCAGCAGAATAAAAGGATACAGCGTCTGGGAGAGTGTTGTATTTGTATTGAACGGTATTGTTTTCTTACTCATAGGTCTTGAACTTCCCGAAATTGTAGGAGGACTTCGTTCCGAGGGAATTCCTTTAGGTACTGCCGTTAAATATGGAATTATCGTAACAGTAGTTCTCATTCTGGCCAGAATCATAAGTTCTTATGCTGCAATGCTGGCTACACTTATTTTCAGACCAAGTGTGGCTCCGAGAGCATCTACCAGAAAAAGGACTCTTCTGATGCCGCTTTTCCTTGGATGGACAGGAATGCGGGGTGTAGTATCACTGGCTGCAGCTTTGGCTATTCCTATTACTCTTGAAAACGGAATACCTTTTCCTAACAGAAACCTAATATTATTTATCACTTTTGTTGTTATCCTGCTTACTTTATTGGTTCAGGGGCTTACATTACCTTATTTTATAAACAAAGTACATGCATTTCAGGATTTTATGAATGAAGAAGAGGAAGAGCAGACCAGACAGAAAATAAAGCGTGAGCTGAGACAGCATATCTATCATTTTCTGAAATCAAAACATGAAAATGAATTACAGGGACATACGGGAATAGAAAGGATGCTGAAACACTGGGAAGAAAAAAACAAAGCTAATGATGAAGGCTGGATGAATGAAAAAAACAAAGTTATTTTCGTTGAAATGCTCGAAAGTCAGAGGCAATACCTTTCAGAGCTGAATAAAGATGTATCCATTAATGAAGAGGTGATCCGCCAGCATTTATATCAGATTGATTTGGAGGAAGAGCGTTTAAAGATGATATAAGATCAGTAATTCGGGCGTATAAGTTACAGCGCTAATGCGACAAAACATGACGTGTTTGAAATAAATTAACTGTATCATATTCAGTGTGTTAAATATGGTGTTAATTTTAAAGTAAAAGAGAATAATTATTTTTTTAAATGTAATTTTGCATTAAAATTATCATCATTCTGTCATGTATGCTTTAGTAGACTGCAACAACTTTTTTGTTTCCTGCGAGAGAACTCTGGATCCGTCTCTTGAAGGGAAACCTGTTGTGGTACTCTCTAATAATGATGGCTGTGTTGTGTCCAGAAGCAAAGAAGCAAAAGATCTGGGTATTCCTATGGCTGCTCCTGCATTCAAGTATAAAGATCTTTTCAAACAGCATGATGTAAAAAGTTTTTCTGCGAAATTTGAGCTCTATAATTATAAAAGCCAGCAGGTTATCAATATCTCAAAGTCATATGTTGTGGATTATGAAGTTTACAGTATTGACGAGTTGTTCTTGGATCTTTCGGGTTTTAAATATGTAGATATTCATGATTACTGCCTCAAGATTAAAGACGACATCAAAAATCAGGAAAATATTCCCGTAAGCATAGGAATTGCTCCTACCAAAACACTGTGTAAAGTCGC
The DNA here is from genome assembly GCF_050496705.1 of Chryseobacterium sp. MIQD13. Taxonomy (NCBI): domain Bacteria; kingdom Pseudomonadati; phylum Bacteroidota; class Flavobacteriia; order Flavobacteriales; family Weeksellaceae; genus Chryseobacterium; species Chryseobacterium sp. MIQD13. The sequence goes on along the minus strand of NZ_JBNWAF010000002.1, from coordinate 486,135 downwards.
CAACAGGATCGTGAAAGAATTCCCGGATCAATTTGATGGGATCTACATACTTAACACTCCTGAAAAAATTGAAAAAGCCCTGAAATGGCTCAACATAGGTGATGTCTGGGGGATAGGACGCAGACTTGCCGTTAAAATGTACGAAAGTGGGGTTTATAAAGCCTGGGACCTTCTTCAGAAACCGGAAATGTGGGTTCGGAAAATAATGGGAATTCATGGAGTGAGAATGATTAACGAGCTGAAAGGGATCCGCCAGCTGGAACTGGATGCCCCATCTCCCAAAAAATCCATTGCTGTCACCAGAAGCTTCATGGAAATGCTGACAAAAAAAGAAGAAGTCCGGGAACGGGTGGAAACCTTTGGAATGTATTGTTCCGAAAGACTGCGTAAGCAAAATACCTGCTGCAGGATGGTTACTGTTTTTGTTCAGACCAACCGTTTCAGAAAAGACCTTCCTGAATATAGAAATGCAATAACCCAGATTCTTCCTAATCCCACCAATTCCTCCATTTTAATAGGAAGGGTAGTGAACGAACTCTTTGAGACTATTTACCGGGACGGATTTCATTATAAAAAAGCAGGAGTGATCGTCAATGATTTCGTTCCCGAAAATGAAAGGCTTATCAGTCTTTTTGAAGAAGATACCCAAAACCAGCATCTCCCGGTAATGAAAGCTATGGATGCCATGAATAAAAAATTTGGTAAAGACAAAGTACGCCTTGGAAGTATGAGTGGAGAAAATACATTCGGGCGGGCTCAGCTCTCTCCGGAATACGAAGCCTTCTTAAAAAATAATACACTCCCTGAAGCCAATTTCAGATTTCATTAATGTTTAAAACTTTCTGATAAATGTGTTTTTTGATTTAAAAAATGCAGGATCTATCAAGATTTCTTTTCAGATTTTATTAAAATTCCGAATTTTAATACTGTTTTAGTGTTTTTAATATCCGCATTATCAGTTGATTATGCTATTTGTGTCTTTTTGCATATTGTACGGATAATTCTCTTCAATCTATCTTTGCCGAAGAATTTTCTCATTCTAAAAACCACAAATTAAATGAAAAAAATAAACACATTGATGAAAAGTGTAGTGGCTGGAGGATGCTTTTTGATGAATATTGTTAATGCACAAGTTGGTATTAACACGTCAAGTCCTCAGGCCGTACTGCACACCGATGGCGCCAAAGATAATCCGGCTTCAGGAGTTCCAACCGCTGCTCAGGCTGCCAATGATGTAGTATTCACTGCCAACGGAGAAATAGGAGTGGGAACTCTTACTCCTGCAGTAAAAATAGACGCCCGGTCTGCTAATAATGCGGATAACTCTATTGCAATAGGAGAAACCACCCAAACGGCATCTGCGGCAGGATCAGGAGCGATGAGGTATAATCCGCTGAATGGCGGGAAAATGCAGTACTCGGACGGAGTTGTATGGCAGGACCTTATTTCTTCGCCTACAAAAGCTGTGGTAGTAGCTAATCTTCAGGCCGCGAACTTTGCTGTTAAAGTACCTTATCAGACCTCTACCGGAATCTCAGGATGGACAGAAATTTCTGACCCTACTGCTAATTTTATTCCATCAACAGGAATCTTCACAGCACCCAGAACCGGAGTTTACTTAATCTCTTTTACCTATGACTTTGTAAGAATTCCTATTGTTTCAGGATATTTTTCAGAAGCCAGATATGTTGTTAACGGAAGCAGTGTTGTTAAAAAATGTGTTAAATCTTTTTCAAATACCTCAAAACAGGCACAGGTTGCAGGTTCATGCGTTGCGGGGGTTCAGCTTAACAAAGGAGATACTTTTCAGCCACACATTTACCAGTCGGTATATAACGGAAGTCTGAGCTTGAGAACAGATACCACTCCGGCAAGTAATGAATATGGTTTTGTAAATCTCTCTATTGTAGAACAATAACACACTTGATATGAAAAAAAGATTAGCAATTGCTTTAATGATCGGAGGAAGTCTGTTTATTAAGGCTCAGATAGGAATCAATATGTCTGCACCCGAAGCAATACTGCATGTAGATGGGCAGAAAAATACAAATCCGGCAACTCCAGCCAGTTATTACGATGATGTGGTTGTTACTTCTTCAGGAAATATGGGAGCCGGAACAAAATCTCCTAAAACAAGATTAGATCTACGATCCAACGAGCGCTTGAATGCCTTAGGTATTGGCGGAACATCACAGACGGCTTCTGCAGCTAAGGCAGGTGCGATGAGGTACAATTCCGGAACAGCGGATCTAAGTTATTCCAACGGGACTTCCTGGGTTGCACTGGCACACAAAGCTCCCAACGATTTTGTGGATGCAGAAAACTCTTCCACACAAAGTTTTACCAGCGGAACACAGGCTGCTGTTATTAACTGGACGAAAAAAACAGATGTTAACGGAAGTTTTAATTCGGGATCAGGAATTTTTATTGCCTCCAAAACCGGGGTATATATTGTCTCTTTTACATTTTCACTGGCTTCCGGTTCTATTGCCAATGATTCACGTTATGAAACCCTGATTCAGACCAATTCTGTTTCTTCATCGACTAATAAGGTCTTCAAATGTGTAGGCAGCTATCCGGGAACGAATTCACTTTCCAACCGCGTAGCAGGAGGCTGTTCGGGGATTTTCAACCTTAATCAGGGAGATAATATTACCGTAAGCCTTAATCAGGCCTTAGGAACTGCTAAAACATTAGATGCAGACGGTTCACTGACTTCTTTAAGTATTTTCGGATTATAAAAACAGAAATGATGAAAAAAAGATATTTATTAATAATTTCAGTCTTAAGTTTCAACTTTGTCTTTTCGCAGGTTGGAATTAATACACCAAATCCGGCAGGGATTTTTCATACAGATGGACAGAAGGACAATCCCGTATCAGGAACTTCATTTACACCTGCCCAGCAAAGTAATGATGTTTTGATTACAAATACAGGGAAAATAGGAGTGGGAATGCATAGCCCGGCTGTAAAGATAGATGCCAGAAATTCAGGAAACGGAGCAATCGGCTTCGGAACTTCTTCACTTACGGCAGCAGCGGCAGACGAAGGAGCAGTTCGTTACAATACAGGAATGGAATATTCCAATGGAAATGAATGGCTTCCCTTACTCACTGCCCAGCCGGCAGTAAACAAAGTCATTGTTATTGCAGCAAAAACAGATAATACGGTAAAACTGGTAACCCCTTCCGCAGCTACCACTACAGGGCTGCAGAACCGTGCGAGCAATTATCTGGTAGGATGGACGAAAGCTTTTGAAAGTAATTCAGGAAACAATTTCAATGCTTCCACAGGAATTTTTACAGCTCCCCGAAATGGTGTTTATGTGGCTACTTTTACTACAGACCTGGCTCCTCTTGCAATCAATTATACGACAGATCCTTTGAATCCCATTCAGATAGAGGCTATCTGGCAACTCTATGATAATACAACCGGGGTACTTGCCACAAATATTGTAAACACAGTGAAATGTGTCAATACGATGTCCTCAAACAGTAACGGGAATATTGATGCAGGAAGTAATTGTACAGCCTCTTTTTATATGACTGCCGGACAGCGTCTGATGCCTTATATCTGGTTTAATCTGAACGGATTAGCCACAGCAGGGTTTTCTCTTAATAATACAGGAGGATACAATAACCTTACCATAGCAGAGCAATAATCAGGCAATCCCTTCAAGTGCTTTGATAAAAGCGGAAGGATGCATTCCTGTAATTTTTTTAAATTCCAGCGAGAAAGCACTGTGAGAAGAGTATCCGGTGATTTCTGCAAGGTGATTGATTTTATATTTACGGTATTGAGACTCATTTTTCAATTTATCAACAATGTAATTGATCCTCAGATAATTGATGTATTGATTGAAATTGAAATTTTTATGTTTCTTAATAACCGCAGACAGATATTTTGTGTTCACGTTCAGTGCATTAGATAAATTATAACGTGAAATATTTTTTTTGTTGAAGTCAAAGTTCTCTTCAAAGGCTTTTAAGCCTGTTAGAATAAGTTCTTCCGTTTCAGGGGATATTTTTATATCGGCCGGAATGCTGTTTCCCGATTGATCTTCAGCCTCCTGGGGATCATCTTCATAAGCAACAGGAGTAATTCCTTCCTGATAAATTTGGGCAACAGCTTTTTTGTGTTTTTTTCTGAGGTTGAGCATGTTAAAAATAGCTGCTCCCAAAACGACAAGAAGAATGATACAGGCGGCAATCAAACCTTTGGAGAGGCTATGGCTTTTAATTAACTGTTTGTCAAAATTCTCCTCTTTCTGGCTGAGGGTTTTATTAACAGCCATTTTTTGGTTGTACACCACACTATCTTTTAATTCAAGATTTTCCAGTTTGTATTTTTGAGCATTGGGGAGATCGCCAATTTGTTTGTAAGCGGTTTCCAGATTTTTCGTGATTTCTATCTTCTTTTCAGTAAAACCGTATTGACTGACAATTTTTAAAGCTTTCTGATAATATGAAACAGCACTGTCCTGTTTATTCTGCTGAGAAAACGAGTACCCGATATCATGAAGAATGCTGGCTTTCAGGTAATGATTATCATTCCCAACTAATGCAAGTGCTTTCACAAAAAAAGACTGGGCTTCATCAAACTTTTTGACTTCAGATAGATTATACCCAAGATTGGTATAGGCCGAAACCAGAAGCTCATTCCTTCTGGGAGTGTTTTTGATCTGCTGAAATTCCCGGACTGCATTTTTAGAGTAAGATGCTTTCTTTTGGTATTCATCCTGATTAAGAAGGATCAAAAAAGAATTATAGATCATCCCTTTCAACTCATGTCCTTCATCAGTATTTTCATTTTTTATTTCGGACAACCCTTTGTTAAGGCTTTGTGAAGCTTCTTTTAGCAACCCAAGTTTTGCATATTGTGTCCCCTGCATTCTGTAGGCAAGAGCTTTTCCAGGTGCATAATTGTTCTCTGTAGAAATTTTCAGTGCTTTTTCCGCAAAGTCCAGTGCTCCTTTTGCATCTGATTTTAAATAACTATTGAATGATTTCAGATAATAGGCTTTTGCAAGATAATCAGGCTGATTTTTTCTCTGTGCAGAATCTATAATGGTATTCAGAACAATTTCCGAACTGTCCGGATTTTTTGAAGACAGCAACCGGGCATATTTATACCGTCCCTCAAAATCAAATTGTTGAGAGAATATAAAATTTGAAAATAAAAGGAAGAGAAAGAATGTAATTTTTTTCTCCATCTGGGTTTATTTTTTTTCGTATTTCCAGTTTCTGGATTTTCCTTCGGCTATCCATTCCAAAGATTGTTCCATTCTTTTATTTCTGGTTGCTTCAGTTTTAGCTTCCGTGATCCAGTTGATGTATTCTTTCCTGAAAGACAATGATCCTTTTTCAAACACAGCTAAGGCATTTTTATTTTTGTTCAAGGCCGACTGGAAATAATCAGGAATTTCAGTTTCCGTCTTGGATGGCGCTGCTTTTTTCACGGTAACTCCCATATCCGTAAGCTCCATTGCTTCTTCGATTGCTTTTTTTAGCAGTACTTTGGGAGGGAGATCCCCAACTTTTGTGATCTTTCCTAAGCTGAACATCGAATTTTTTTCAATGTCTTTGGTAATTTCCTTCATTGTCTGCATTTCTTTTTCCAGCCAGAATCCGAAAGTACAGTGTTGTTTGAAGGAAGCCATTGCGCAGAGAATTTTTCCTTTATACATGAAATTGGGAAAGCTCCATTTCATGGCTTCTTCTGCATCAGGACAGAATTCGTGAACGGTTTCCCGGATATAATTCAAAACGGGTTTTGCAAAATCCTGAGATTTTTCAATATAAGTGTCTATTTTTGGGCTGTGCTTTTCCATGGTGTTTATTGGAATAGTTGTACGGTTTCATTGACAAGGAACTTTACCTGATCAGGTCTTCCTCTGTCATTTTTAGGATTATTGCTGTAGCTTCCGGTTCTTACAATCACCATATTGTGTTCAGGAACCATAATAATATATTGTCCCTGTAATCCCAGGAAATAATAATGCTTAACGGGGTTATCATGATTGATCCAAAGCCCCATTCCGTAGATTTTCTCAGATTTTGGTGTAGGCGTTCGCATCTGCTCAATAAAATCTGTGTTGAGGATCTGGTTTTCACCCACTTTTCCGTCATTTAAAAATAGCTGTCCCAGTTTCGCATAATCTCTTGCATTGGAGTGAATACAGCAATAGGTTTTCTCCATTCCATAATGGTCGGTACTCCATGAAGCATTCTGCTCCATTCCCATCGGAATCCAGAATTTTTCGGATAAATAACTGGCTAATGTTTGGTTCAAAGCCTTTTTCAGAGCAAACCCCAAAAGTTGTGTAGATCCGCTCTGATACTCATATCTGGTTCCTGGTTCTTCTTTAAATCTTCTTGAAAATACTGCTTTCATAAGATTTTTGCCATAATAGGCTTTAGCATTGGGAAGAAAAGGATTATTGTAATTTTCATCCCAGTCCAATCCTGCTTCCATCTGGGCTAAATTTTTGAGTGTCACTTCACTTCCGAATTCTTTTTCTTTAAATTCAGGATAATAGCCGGAAAGCTTTTCATCTATATTCCTGATAATACCTTCTTCCAGAGCTTTTCCCAGCAGCATTACCGTAACAGCCTTCGCCATAGAGAAAGAGTTGGTATGAGAAAGCTGGTTATAGCCGTCCCAATACTGTTCATGAAGTATTTTTCCATTTTTTATGACTACAAAAGCTGCTGTTTTGGAATGCTTCAAATTTTCAACCACATGTTCCGGCAGTTCTTTATGGTTATATTCAGGAGCTTCTGCCCATAATATGGGCTCTTCAGTAGCGATGAGGTTACCGGGGAACAGGATTCCGTCATCAATGTATGCACTGGATTTTCCTTTGAGATAGGTTTTGGAAATCCCGCTGAATAAATAATCGTATCCCAAAAGATAAACTGCGGCTACACCTACGGCTGCTCCGCCTATTACATATTTTAATACCTTCATATGATCATGAGTATCAGTCTTAAACAAATTTAAAATAATTTTGACAAGAAAATGAGAAAGGAACGGTAAATAAACTATTTTTGCGATAAATGATGAAAAATATGACCAGAAAACTCATTGTATTTGTGTTTTTCATTTTTTCGGTGACGGGGATTGCCCAGACCTATAAAATGATTGACACCGCAGATTATTTGCAGAGAAAAGAATTTTTAAAAAGTTTTGCCGGGAATAACGAGGTTTTTATTAAAAAATTAAAATCACAGTATTCCGGAAAGACAGGTTCGGAGCTGTCTAAAATTTATAAGGAATTCGGAACCGATTTCGAAAAACAGGTTAAAAACAAAGATTTTATTTTCAAATCTGAATTTGAAGCTGAAATCAAAACCCTGATCCAGCGTCTCAGAAAAAATAACCCAAACATCCCCCAGGATCTGAAAATTCTGGTGGCAAGAGATAATACTCCCAATGCCTATTGTCTTGCAGACGGTACTTTTGTAATTAATATGGGGCTGTATAACTGGCTTAATAGTGAAGACCAGATCGCAGCAGTGATCACCCATGAATTAGGACATAAAATAGATGAACATTCGCTTAAAACATTTTTAAGCATCATTGAACAGGATCAGCTGGATAAAATAACCGTACAAAATCTGAAAGAAACGACCATAAAGCGAAGCCAGAGCCAAAATCAGAAAGCCTTTGATATTCTTAAAAACCGTGCCTATAAAAAAGGAGTGGAGAGAAGAAAACAGGAAATGCAGGCAGATTCGCTGGGTTATATGATCTTTAAGAACAGTGACTTCAAAAAAGTTGAGTTTGTTAATGCATTGCAGCGCCTGCAGGATTTTGATACGATTTCTCCCCGTGAATTGAAGATAGAAACCTATAAAAAACTTTTTGATCTTCCAAAGCAGGCTTTCAATGAAAAGTGGATGAAAAAAGAAGATTTTTCGCTCTACAACTATAATTTCTATAAAGAAAAGCTGGATAAAGATTCTCTGGCATCACATCCCGAAATGTCCAGAAGGATTGAAAAGCTGAAAAAGATTTTTGCAGAACTGAAAACGCCTGCAGAACAGGAAAAAGTTTCTGAAACGTTTACAACATTAAAGAAAATGGCGAGGATGGAAATTCTTCCCAATTTTTTTCACTCTGAGGATTATGGATTGGGAATTTACGTATCCATGCAGTTTTTGCAGGACGGGGAAGAGGAAAAATATTATAAAGGCTGGCTGGGTAAATGTTTCTCGAAAATATATGAAGCCCGGAAAAACTACAACCTGAACCGCTATCTGGACAGGATAGAACCTAAAAATCAAAGTGAAAGTTATCAGCAGTTCCTGAACTTTATGTGGAATTTAAGCCTGGATGATATAAAAAATATAGCAGATTTTTATCAGAGCAGTTACCAAATAAAAGAATCCTGATAATTACATCAGGATTCTTATTTTTTAATAGTTCAGCTTTTCTAAACGGATCTTGTTGAATTTCTCTTTTTCATTATATTCACGGAGAAGAATGTAACCTTCTTTCCCTACATATGGTGTAACGGCATAGTTGTCTTTTTCAGAGATAGGAATGATTTCCTGCTTGAATTTTCCATCAATAACAGTGTTGATAAAAAGATTCCATTTTTTCTGTTTGGTCACTTCATCTTTCTGATAATCGCGGTAGAAGAATACAACATCTTTTCCGCCGTTGAGGTACTGGGAGAAAAGATAATCGCTGTTTACCCATTTTGTTTTTTCCTTTTCAAAAACCTGTACATTTTTGATCTTAAAATCTTTATCGGTATAAATATAAACAAGGTCTGTAGTTTTAGGGGCATTGTACTGGCCGGCCGGTTTGTATTTTTCGGTAAGGATACCCACGCTTCCGTCATTCATAAAATACATATCCTTGGTCTGAAGCATATAGCCGCTTTCCACCATTCCGTTGGCATTGATTTTCGGAAGAAATGATGCAAAATCCGGTTTGAAATTGATTTGTTTCGTATCTACGGTAAAATTGGATTTATTGACCATCATTCTTGCGTAACCTATAAAATCATATTTGGTGAAATTTCTTCCCATTAAAACAATCTTGTCATCAAATGTCTTATCATTGTCCAGACTGCTGCCGTATCCGAGGGAGAAACTGTCGATCAGATCAATGGTAGTATCGGAAAGCCCTGTGATAGGTTTGTTGGCAGCTTCTTTACCTGTTTTCATATCAATCACAACAAGGCTGAATGATTTTTTGTCATCATCCGCTTTTTTCATGATGCAGTACATATAGTTTTCATCCCTTTCCAGAACAGATAAAGTGGAGAATACTTTTTTGTTGCCGTCAGTATTATACTTATACCTCCAAAGCTCCTTTTTATTATCATCGAATTTAATGATGCTGTTGTTATTCACATATTTTCCGTAATCTTTGTATTCTATGGCAAAATAACCACCTTCCTTCACTTCTCCCACTGCGGAAACATAATTGTAGCCTTTTTCTTTTTTCTCCTCGCGGTTTTCCTTGCGCTGTGCTTTCCAGTTTTTAGGCTCATTAATCTCCTTGAAAGTGCCGTCCTCAAGATAATCATAGTACACTTTTCTCTTAATGGTATTGGTTTTCGGATCTATTACCATGGAAACCGGTGTGAAGATCTCCCTGCTTTTTACCAGGGAATAATCCATCATCGACGGTTTTAAAATGATCTGTCCTTTAAAATCTACATACCCAAGGTAAGAAGCGGCTGTAATATCTCCTTCAAACTCTTTGTTGGCAACAGGATTAAGATTTTTATCAAGGATTACATATTCGAATTTCTTCGTTTTATCCCCTGTTTTTCCGTAAGAATAGAGGGATACATAACCGTAAAGATTGTCTTTGTCGTCAAATAAGGCATTCATTCCCACATGATCACCGGCGGCAAGCGTCGTGAGATCCTGTGTCTGGGAATAGGATAGGGTTTGGAATAATCCAAAGATTACAAAATATATTTTTTTCATGGATAAAATTTTTGTTTAAAATAGTAATTAAATTCAGAGAAATATTAATAATTCAGTCTCTCCAGACGTATTTTATTAAATTTTTCCTTTTCATTGAATTCCTGAAGGAGTATATAGCCTTCTTTTGCCATAAAAGGAATCATAATATTATTGTCTGAAGACATTGGCAATACTTCCTGTTTCCACTGTCCGTTTATGAATGTATTGATAAAGAGGTTCCATTTCTTTTCCCTGTTTTTTCTTTCAGTGTCGGCATAGAAAAATACCATATCTTTTTTATCATTCAGGTATTGTGAGAAAAGATAGGTGCTGTTTTTCTGAGTAGGGTAGACTTTGAGGTTTTTCAGCTTCATTTCTGGATCAAAATTCATCATGATGATATCCGAAACGGCATTGTTTTTCCTGCTTATTTTCTGAAAAATGACAACAATATCATTGTTTTTCAGGAAACTTACTGATTTTATGTCAATGTCTTTAGAATCAAAAGGTTCTTTAAGCTCTTCTATATCTTTATGACTGCTGTATACATCATCAAAAAGGTGAATTTCATTAAATGACAGCTGACTGGTACTTTTATCATAAATAAGCTTTACAAACCCCTCATTGTAAAAATTAAGCGGTCCTCCGGAGTATCTTAGTAAAGATGTCAGTTTATCGTTTGTATTATATTTGCTGTTTATTGCTCCGTCTACGGAATTCAGGGTAACATAAAGATTGCTTTCATAAGGAAACGGAAGTATGGACATTACCTTTCCAGTTTTCAGATCAAATACCATAAAATTGTATTCCGAAGCATCTTTCTGATGCTTATTGACTTTTGCGATCAGAATATCATTGTCGTAATTTACAATCTTAAAGTTGACGAAATTGTATTTATTATCCTGATCAAAAAACTTATAATCCCAGAGTTTTTCATTTTTATTATTGAAAAGTTTCAGAGAGATATCTTTAAACAAAGGTCTGTCGTATTTGTATTCAAAAATAAGTGTCTGATTGTTATTAAGCCCTATGACTTCAGAAGTTAGCTCATACCCTGAAGTTTTCTTTAAATTTTTGTTGTCTTCCTTCTGCTCTTTATTGGTTTTGGAAACAGATACCGGGGTAAGATCTGTTCCGTCATACTGAAGGTTATCTTTCTTTTTGATCTGATAATCATTGAGATTGATAATAAAATCTGAAGGTGTGTAAAATGAAGTATCAAAAGCATAGTCATATGCACTGAAAGAAGGGGTAATCACTAACTGTTTTTCTGAATTGATATAGGAATAATATTCAACAGCTGTCTCATCACTTTCGAAATTTCCTGTGGAAAGGGAATTGAGATTCTTATCAAAAATGATATACTCTAATTTGTTTTTCTTTTTATTGTTTTCCGTTTTCCCTAAATCATAAAGCGCAAAATAACCGAAAAGGTTTTTATCATGATCTGAGATAGATTTAAGACCCAGATATTTTCCGGTAGCTAAAGAAGCGAGATCCTGGGTTTGAGAAAAGGCAAGAGTCTGGAATAATCCAAACACCAACAGGTATAGTTTTTTCATTATGTGTGTTTTGACAAAAATAATAAATTATGGAATATGTTGGAAAGGTTTCATTTTATTCATAAAAGCTGTTCTAATGGTCAAAAATAATTTATACTGTCTGTGTAATCTGCGAGAAATTTTTAACTCCCGCAGATTACGCAGATGTTTATGATATAAATGATGAATAAAAAAAGCCCCGACCGGGGCTTTAATCTATATTTTAGAAAGTAAATTTCTGAAATTCGTTTTCTCGTCAATGATTCTTCTTAATTCAGAAACAGGAACTCTTTCCTGCTGCATCGTGTCTCTGTCTCTTATCGTTACCGTGTGATCTGTTAAAGAATCGTGGTCGATAGTGATACAGTAAGGAGTACCGATCGCATCCTGTCTTCTGTAACGTTTTCCGATTGCATCTTTTTCTTCGTAGAATAAGTTGAAATCATATTTCAGGTCATTGAAGATTTTTTCTGCATATTCTGCCAAACCGTCTTTTTTCATTAACGGAAGGATAGCTGCCTTAATCGGAGCCAGTGCAGGAGGTAAAGATAAAACCGTTCTTTCTGAACCATCTTCAAGCACTTCATCTTTCAAACAGTGAGAGAATATGGAAAGGAATAGCCTGTCTAAACCTACAGAAGTTTCCACAACATACGGAACATAGTTTTCATTTCTTTCAGGATCGAAGAACTGAAGCTTTCTTCCTGAATACTCTTCGTGAGCTTTTAAGTCGAAATCCGTTCTGGAGTGAATACCTTCCAATTCCTTAAATCCAAATGGGAAGTTGAATTCAATATCAGCCGCTGCATTTGCATAGTGAGCCAGTTTCTCATGATCATGGAATCTGTAGTTTTCATTACCCAAACCAAGAGCTAAGTGCCAGTTCAGACGTTTTTGCTTCCAGTTTTCATAGAATTCAAGTTCTGTTCCCGGAGCTACAAAAAACTGCATTTCCATCTGTTCAAATTCACGCATTCTGAAGATAAACTGCCTTGCAACAATCTCATTTCTGAATGCTTTACCGATCTGTGCAATACCGAAAGGAAGCTTATGACGTGAAGTTTTCTGTACATTTAGAAAGTTAACGAAGATACCCTGAGCTGTTTCAGGTCTTAAATAAAGGTCCATTGCAGAATCTGCAGAAGCTCCTAATTTAGTACCAAACATCAGGTTGAATTGTCTTACCTCCGTCCAGTTTTTAGAACCGGTATCAGGATCAGCAATTTCCAGCTCTTCAATTAAAGCTTTTACATCTGCAAGGTCTTCATTTTCAAGAGATTTTGCCAATCTTGAAAGAATAGCTTCTCTTTTTGCTCTGTATTCAAGAATCTTAGGGTTGGTAGCTTCAAACTGAGCTTTATCAAAAGAATCACCGAATCTTTTGGCTGCTTTTTCAATTTCCTTGTTTTCTTTATCTTCAATTTTAGCGCAGTAGTCTTCTACCAGAACATCTGCTCTGAAACGTTTTTTAGAATCTTTATTGTCAATCAATGGATCGTTGAAAGCGTCTACGTGGCCTGATGCCTTCCATGTGGTAGGGTGCATAAGGATCGCGGAATCAATACCCACAATATTTTCGTTAAGCTGTACCATAGCTTTCCACCAATACTGTTTGATATTGTTTTTTAATTCGGCACCGTTCTGTCCATAATCATAAACAGCGGATAAACCGTCATAGATCTCACTGGAAGGGAAAATAAAACCATATTCTTTAGCGTGAGAAATCACTTTCTTGAAAACATCTTCTTGCTTTGCCATAATTTTTTTACGTCTGATGTGCAAAAATATGAATTTGGATTCCAATTTCATGAAATTCAGTAAAAAAAGCGATTAATAATAGTTCAAATAGTTATATTTTAATTTTTAGGAGCCGGGAACCTGCTTTCGTTACTCGCTTTTTATTGGATTGGTTGCGGCGGCGAAGCCGCCGCAACCAATCCAATAAAAGAGCTCAAACATGTCGCTCAATCAGGGCTAATCAGTTGAAAATTTCTACTTTTGTCCCATGTTAGAAATTCTTTATCGCGACGAGCATATTATTGCCATCAATAAACCCAGCGGATTACTGGTTCACAAGTCTTTTTATGCTGGAGAAGCCGATACTTACGCCATTCAGGAATTGAGAAAGCAAATCGGACAGAAAGTTTATCCGGTGCATCGTTTGGATCGAAAAACTTCGGGTGTTTTATTGTTTACTTTAGATAAAGATACGTTGAGAATGATGAGCACTCAATTTGAGGAAAAAATGGTAGAAAAGAAATACATAGCTATTCTCCGGGGTTGGGCAAAAGAAGAAGAAACGATCGATTATGATTTAATTAATGAAAATGAAGTCAAACAAAATGCAATTACTTATTATCGTCGTTTGCAGACTTCGGAAATAGATTTACCTTTTTTGAAACATCAGACTTCTAGATATTGTCTGGTGGAAGCTGTTCCTCAAACAGGAAGATTTCATCAGTTGAGAAAACATTTTAAGCATATTTTACATCCAATTTTAGGCTGTCGTAAACACGGTTGCAATAAACAGAATAAATTGTGGCTTCAAACATTTGGCATCAACAAAATGACGCTTCATGCACATCAATTGATGTTTAATCATCCTATTTCTGATGAAAGAATTATGATAAATGCAACGATAGATGAGGAGTTCAAAAGAGTAGGGGATATTTTGAATTTCGATTTGAGTTTGTATTCTTAGTGTTTCCGGCATTCTTGCTATTGTTGGCTTCAGTCTCGACTTTAATCAGGTCAACTCTCAACTAAAATCAGTACCTTTGTATTCCAAAAAAAGGCATGTACAAAAACCTGATCCGTCCCATTCTTTTTAAATTCGATCCCGAAGAAGTTCACTACTTTACCTTTTCAATGCTGAAAAATCTTCCTTTTCTGACGAAGCTTTTTCTTCCCAAACCCGTTGAAGATAAAAGACTGGAAAGAGAAGTTTTCGGGCTGAAATTTAAAAACCCGGTAGGATTGGCAGCTGGTTTTGATAAAAATGCAGTGCTTTTTAACGAACTTTCAGACCTTGGATTCGGATTTATTGAAATCGGAACTCTGACGCCGAAAGGGCAACCTGGCAATGATAAGAAAAGACTTTTCCGTTTGCCGGAAGATTCTGCGATCATCAACAGGATGGGTTTCAACAATGATGGAGTAGATGCTGCTGTAGAACGTCTTAAAAAAAATAAAAACGTCCTGATTGGCGGAAATATCGGAAAAAACAAAGTAACTCCAAACGAAGAAGCGGTTAACGATTACAAGATCTGCTTCGAAAAGCTTTTCCCTTACGTAGATTATTTCGTAGTGAATGTAAGTTCCCCGAATACCCCCAATCTCCGTGCGCTTCAGGATAAGGAACCTTTAACAGAACTTTTGGGAACACTGCAAAAGATGAATGCAGAAAAAGTAAATCCAAAACCGATTCTCCTGAAAATAGCTCCGGACCTATCGGATGATCAGCTTCTTGATATCATTGATATTGTTAAAGAAACCAAAATTGCAGGAGTTATTGCTTCAAATACAACACTTTCACGCGAAAATTTAACCTCAGAAAATAAATCTGAAACCGGTGGACTTTCCGGAAAACCGCTTACCAAAAGATCCACAGAAGTGATCCGTTTCCTTTCGGAAAAAAGCAACAGAGCTTTCCCGATTATTGGAGTAGGAGGAATTCACACGGCGAAAGATGCTATTGAGAAACTGGATGCCGGAGCGAGTCTGGTACAGCTTTACACAGGCTTTATCTATGAAGGCCCCGAACTGATCAATGAGATCAATAGAGAACTTTTAAAGAGAGCCAGCAGGCTGCCAAGATAAAATATAAGAGAGTTTAACAGCTCTCTTTTTTATTTTGATTTTATCACAGAAGCATTTTTTGCATCAACAGTAAGAGTATAAGCTGGAGAAGTTGTGGTTTTATTGATTTTATATTTTAAAATCTTCCGGTCTTTGGATTTTGTTTCAGTAGTGTCGTAGATATTCTGCAGGCAGCTTTCAGTCAGAAATTCTTCATAGTTTTTATAATTCCAGTCCTTTGTAAAGTACAGGATTCTATAACCTTTTTCGCCTTCACTTGCACCGCACATTCCACATGCGTTGAAATTGGACATACGTTCAAAATATAAAAGAACCCTGTTTCCTGTATTGTCGGATTTGTAGGAGATCATTTCGTTTCCGCCATACCTGTCTATGAAATCATAGGTGTTTATTTTCTTATTATCAGGCAGGATGAGGTAATTATTAAACCTGTAAATCATATTGTCAACGGTAAATAATTTTACAGCATAGGTTTTATCTTTCAAATGGAAGTTTCCGGTAATATCTGTATGCGGGTCTTCATTTGTAAAATTAAAGACTTCTTTAGGCTGCAAAGTTTGAGCTATACTATCCGTTTTTTCGATCAGTCGGGGAGAAGTAATCTTGTCCTGAAGTATTTTAAAACTTTGCTTTTGTTTACTTCCAAAATGATAAAGGTATAGCTTGCCATAATCATAAATTCCGGACAAAGGAATCTTCTTCTGATGTTTGTCGTAATAATACCATCCGTCTACAAAATGCTGGTATTGACTGCAATCTACAATTCCGGTGTAATTTAATTGCATGGTAATGGGTATTCCTGCAATTTCTCCTTTGAAAATCTGTGAGGAATCTGTTATTGCTTTTAATTCAACTTTCTGACAGAAACAGAGGACAGAAAGGAAAAGAAATAAAGTGATACATAGTTTTTTCATGGTTGGTTTTGAATAGTTTTTTTAGAGGAAGAAATTGGCAATCGTGTAGATGATCAGTCCCACCAGTCCGCCAACGAGAGTTCCGTTGACCCGGATAAACTGAAGATCTTTTCCTACTTCCAGCTCCAGTTTTTCGCTCAGCTCTTTACCCTGCCAGTTTCCTACTGTAGAACTGATAAGGTTTCCAAACTGGTGCGTATTTTTAAGAATATACTTATAAGCAGTTACTCTTACCCAATGGTCAATTTTATTCTGAAGATTTTCATCTGTTTTTAAGTTTTCAGAAAATTCATTCAGGTTTTTAGTAAGATAGTTTTTCAAAGAAGATTGTTCATCCTGCAATTCCTTCATCAAAGTTTTCTTAATCGAAACCCAGATATCACTGGAATATTCTTCTAATTTGTCACTCTTCAGAAGGCCATTTTTTATGCTTTTAAATTCATCATCCCATTTCGGATCTTCCTTCAGATCTATAGAAAATTCCTGAATTTTTCTGGTAACCAGATTTCGGATTTCATGTTCCGGATCTTCTTCAATTTCTTTAAAAAAATCAGAAAGTCCGCTGGCAATTTTATCGGCGATTTTATTGTCAACAAAAGCAGGAATAAATGAATAACTCCCTTTCTGTACGCGGTCTTTAATCATTTCATCATTCTCGATAATATAATCTTTGATCTGCCTGGAAAGATTGGTGACGATTCTCTGATGATCATTTTTTTCCAGAATATAGCCTATCCCGTTTCCCACTACTTTATTAAGTTTGATATCATCCGTCATTTCTGAAACTTTCTTGCTGATGAACTGACTCACAGAAGTATCATCAAGCTTATTGAGAATATCCAGAACAATATCAGAAAGATTTCTGATCAGAATATCCTGGTTTTTCTCCTTACCAAGCCATTCTCCTACAAAATTTGAAATTTTTAGTTTTTGGATGTATGGACGTATATTCTGTGGCGAAAGGAAATTGCTCACCACAAAACTGCCAAGATTATCACCCAGTCTCTGTTTGCTGTTTTCAATAAGATTGGTATGCGGAATCGGAAGTCCCAGTGGGTGACGGAATAAAGCGGTTACAGCAAACCAGTCCGCCAGAGCTCCCACCATTGCAGCTTCGGAAAAAGCTTTTACATAGCCAATCCAGTGCGAATTGTTTGATTTTTGTAAAATAGTGGTAACAATGAAAATAACAGCCATCAGGATAAATAATCCGGTGGCAAACATTTTATATTTTCTCAGTTGTTTTCTTTTTGCTTCATCATTCATATTCTCAAATTTACTAAATTTGGTAATGAAACCACCATTCCTGAACCGGAATGAAATTTATGACTAAAATTTACAATGAAATTTTTAGTTTTCATCATATTATTAATCATTTTGCAGGCATGTCCGCAGAAATCTCAGTCCACTAAAATACCTCCTATGGAAAATAAAGAAGCAAAAAACAATCCATACTATTCAAGAACAGATACTACAAAATTGGATATTTCCGATGAAGAATGGAAAAAAATCCTTACTCCCGACTTATACGCCATTTCCAGAGAAGCTGCTACGGAAAGAGCATTTACCGGAAAGTATAATGAATTTGATGAAATCGGAGATTATTATTGTGCAGTCTGTGGCAATCATCTGTTCCGCTCTACCTCAAAATTTTCCAGCAGCTGTGGGTGGCCAAGCTTTTTTGAAGCAGATAAAGAAGGAGTGTATTACAAAAGAGACAGCACTTATGGAATGGAAAGAGTAGAAGTACTTTGTAAACGATGTGACTCTCATCTTGGGCATGTTTTTGATGATGGCCCGAAGCCTACGGGACTGCGTTACTGTATGAATTCTATAAGCCTGGAATTTGTTTCGGATCCGAAAAATAACATCCTTTAATTCACGAAATCAGGAAGTTAAAGTTTCTTAAATTCAGTTAAACTTTGTGGACTTATATGGATCTGGTAATTATGTTTTTATAATTTTGCCTCACTAATTTGGAATTTAACAGTATTGAATGAGAGGAATTTATAGTGTATTAGGCCTGTTATATCTGGTCACGACTTCATTCTATATTTCGCCGGGAAAGGGTGTAAAGAATGAGAATACAAACACAGCAAAAATTGAAAAAGTAGCAGACACGAAATCTGAGAAGACAGCCGGAACAGCATCTTCATCAGAGGAATTGTACAAATCAATTCAATTCGAACCTGAACATGAACTGAATTACGAAGTTTTCGCAAAAGCATTAACAGGTTTTGAAAATTTAAAAAAAGCAGGATTGCTTAACCAGGACTCGCATTTATTGACTATCTGCGATTTTTCTATGTCTTCAAATACAAAAAGACTTTGGGTGATTGATACCAACGAGAAAAAGGTACTGTTCAATTCACTGGTGGCACACGGAAAAAATACAGGTGAAGAATTTGCGACGAATTTTTCTAATACGGAAAGTTCGCTGCAGAGCAGCTTAGGATTTTATATCACGGATGCCACTTACCAGGGAGACAACGGATATTCTTTGAAATTGCTGGGAATGGATAAGGGGTTTAATGATGCGGCGTACAGAAGAGCTATCGTTATGCATGGAGCAGATTATGTAAGTGATGATTTTGCGGCAATGCATAAAAGAATCGGAAGAAGCTGGGGATGTCCTGCGGTGCCGAAAGCATTAACGCAACCGATTATCAATACGATCAAAGGAAGAAATTGTCTTTTCATCTATTATCCGGATCAGAATTACCTTTCTTCATCAGAATGGTTGAAATCATAATTATTTAAGAATGGAAGTTACCTCGGAATTTATTTCTGCTGTCAGGCTGATGAATAATCCTGATGAAACAAGTACTTTCGAAAAAGGTAAAATTCCGACTTTACAACCTATGAATACAACTACTTTTTGGGTAAGCAGTACGGTTGAAGATTGGCAGAAAGCTACTCACCCGGCTCCAAGAAGGCAGTATGTAGTAACCTTGAAAGGTAAAATAAGATTTAAAGTAAGCAATGGTTCTACATTTCTTATTGAGCCCGGAATTATTCTCTTGGCAGAAGATACCAAAGGAGAAGGACACAGCTGGGAATTGGTGGAAGGTGAAAAATGGGAAAGGCTTTATATCCCGATTGCTGATCATGCTGAGGACTATTTTATTTCTGATGCGAAATAGAAAAGTACTTTAAAACTTCTTAAAATTAATGATACAATAAAAAAGCAGTCTATTTTGACTGCTTTTTTGTGTGATTTATTTGAATTTCTTGAAAACCAAAGTTGCATTATGCCCTCCAAACCCAAAGGCATTGCTTAATGCAAAATTAATATCCTTCTCTTTAGCTTCTCCAAAAACAATATTTACATCTTTAGGAATGTTCTCATCAATATTGTGAAGATTGATGGTAGGAGGAATAATCCCATTTTCTACTGCTTTGATAGAAAGAATTGCCTCGGCAGCACCTGCGGCACCCAATAAATGTCCGGTCATAGATTTTGTTGCACTGATATCAAGGTTTTTGCTTCCCCCGAATAATTTGCTGATTGCATTCAGTTCTATCACATCTCCAATCGGAGTAGAGGTTGCATGGGGATTAAGATAATCAATATCTTCTATATTGGCACCCGCTTCTTTCATGGCAAGCTGCATGGCTTTAATAGCACTTATTCCATCCGGATGAGGTGCAGTCATGTGATAGGCATCAGCTGTCATTGCCGCTCCTGCAAGTTCTGCATAAATTTTGGCACCTCTTGCCTTTGCGTGTTCATATTCTTCCAGAATTAATGCTCCGGCGCCTTCTCCCATAACAAAACCATCTCTGTCTGCATCATAGGGACGGCTTGCACTGGCAAAATCATCATTTCTGGTAGACATAGCTTTCATCACTGAGAAACCGCCTATGGAAGCTGGTGTGATAGCAGCTTCGGAACCACCGCTTATAATTACTTTTGCTTTTCCGAGACGGATATAATTGAAAGCATCCATCAAAGCTGTATTTCCCGTTGCACACGCTGAAATAGTTGTATAATTGATCCCCTGCAGGCCGAATTTCATGGAGATCATTCCTGAAGCCATATTGGCAATAAATTTAGGAACAAAGAAAGGATTGAATTTTGGTGTTCCGTCTCCGTTTGCAAAATTCATCACTTCACCTTCAAATGTTACCATACCGCCCTGTCCGGTTCCCCAGATTACGCCTGTATCAAACGGATCCATTTTTTCCAGTTCAAGTCCTGAATCCTTAATCGCTTCAGTAGAAGCATACATGGCATATTGTGAAAATAAATCGCTTCTTTTTATTTCGTTGTGGGTCAAATGAACCTTTGGATCAAACCCTTTCACCTCACATGCGAAGTGTACTTTAAATTTTTCTGAATCAAAATGAGTAATTAAGCCTGCTCCGCTTACCCCATTAATACTGTTTTGCCAAAAATCTTCGACATTGTTTCCCAAAGGCGTCACTGCGCCCAGTCCTGTAATGACAACTCTTTTCATATCTAGTTATTAATTTTGAATAGATTAGAGGTTCCCCTGGCAATTAATCTTGTTTTATCTGCGTTCCATATTTCGCATTGTGCATTGACAAATTGCCTGCCTCTTTTTATAATTTTCGTTTCGGCTACAATATTATCATTTTCTTTTGCAGTTGAAAAATAATCGATCACATTATTGATAGTTGTTATGAAAGAATTTTCATTCAGGGAGAACATCGTGGCTCCAATAATATCGTCAACGATGGCTGCCGTTACACCGCCATGAAGATTTCCAATAGGGTTGAGCCACTCAGGTCTTACAGTATACTGAAACTCCAGATGCCCTTCTTCTGCAGAAAGTATAATGGGATTAAGCCATTTCATAAATGGTGAAGGGGATTCATCAAACTCCTTTCCGATGAATTGCTGCAGTTGTGCTAATCTGTCCATATTTGTTTTCTGTTTTTATTTTTCTAAAATCATAGTTACACCCTGTCCCCGCGCGGCACAGATAGAAATAAAGCCCTTTCCGCTTCCTTTTTCATAGAGGAGTTTGGCTAAGGTTCCGATAATTCTTCCGCCTGTCGCGGCAAAAGGGTGAGCTGCGGCAAGACTTCCTCCTTTCACATTCAGCTTATTCCTGTCGATGGTTCCCAATGCTTTTTCCAGACCGAATTTTTTAGCAAGATCATCATTTTCCCAGATTTTGATGGTGGCAAGAACCTGTGCTGCAAATGCTTCATGAATTTCATAATAATCAAAATCTTCCAGGTTCATTCCTGCTTTTTTGAGCATTCTGTCTGCAGCAAAAACTGGGGCAAGCAATAAATTCTGCTTGTTTTCAACATATTCAATTCCTGCAACTTCTGAAAAAGTAATATATGCCAGAACAGGAAGGCCGTTGGCATTAGCCCATTCTTCACTGGCGAGAAGAACTGCAGAAGCTCCGTCTGTAAATGGTGTTGAATTTCCGGCTGTTAAAGTCCCGTTTTCTTTATCAAAGGCAGGTTTCAGCTGAGAAAGTTTTTCAATGCTGGTATCTCTTCGGAGATTATTGTCTTTGTCTAAGCCGAAAGCAGGAATAATCATATCATCAAAAAATCCTTCATCATAAGCTCTAGCCATATTTTGGTGGCTTTTGAGAGCCAATTCATCCTGTTCTTCGCGCGATATTTTATAATATTTTGCTGTGATTTCTGTATGTCCACCCATTACCAAGCCGGTTTTGGGCTCCTGCCCTTTGTAAGGAACCGGCATCCAGTCTTTCAGTTTTGGGCTTAGCAGCTGTTTTAGTTTTCCAAACGCTGATTTTTCCTTATTGGCTTTCAACAAAGCTTTTCTTAATCTGGGAGCGGATTCAAACGGAATATTGCTCATTGCTTCAACACCGCAGGCAATACCACTTTCAATCTGTCCCAGTGCGATTTTATTTCCAATGTAAACTGCTGCTTCAATTCCTGTATCACAGGCTTGCTGCAGGTCACATGCTGGAGTTGCAGGATCAAGAGATGTGTTCATTACGGATTCCCTGATGAGGTTGCTTTCTGAAATGTGTTTGATAACAGCACCGCCAGCCACTTCACCAAGAAGTTTCCCCTGCAGACGATATTTGTTGATCAATCCGGTAAGAGCTGCTTCCAGAAGCTCTTGATTATCCAAATCAGCATATGCAGTATTGATTCTGGCAAAAGGAATCCTGCTGTATCCTACAATAGCTACTTTTTTTGTTTCCATATTGAAAAATTTTTATGATGGAAGTAATTTTAATTCTTTATCGATGGTGAATAATATTCTGTCTAAGGCCAGATGCAAATAGTTTTCATCCTCTGTTGTTTTGGCCAGAAGTATTCCGCCTTCAATAAGCATGATGAAAAGCGATCCGTATTTATGGGCATCTATATCCGGATGGATCTCTCCGATTTTTTGCCCGTCTGAAATAACATTCGCTATTTTTTTAATCCAGCCTTCAAATGATTGAATAACCTGCTTTTTCAGACATGGAAAAGTGTCATCAGCTTCAGTGGCTGCATTCATCAGGGGGCAGCCTCCGTTTTCAAAAACGACTTTCCAGTTTTTCCGGTAAAAACTTACAAAAGCATTTAACTTATCAATGGTAGTCGGAAATTCATCCCCTAAAGATCTTGCCATATTTTTTGAAAGGAGGCCGGAATTGTATTTGTATACCTCAAGGGCGACTTCATCTTTATTGCCGAAATTTCCATAGATACTTCCTTTGGTAAGGCCGGTAGCTTCTGTAATGTCAGATAAAGACGTAGACATATAGCCTTTCGTGTTAAACAAAGAAGCTGTTTTCTCAATGATAAACTGTTTGGTCTTTTCTGCTTTTGACATATAAGAATCTTATTTCTATACAAATATATAAAAAATATACCAATCGGTATATTTTAAATTATTTTACCACTAAAGCCACAAAAGATTTGGCTGCTTAAGCTTGGTGAACCTGTAAAAAAGATCTGTGAAATCTATGGAATCTGTGTGAGAAAAATATACGATAAAAATAAACCATTAAGTTTTTTAGCAATGAAAAACTTAATGGTTCAAATAAAGAAATTCTAATATAATTAAGCTAAAGTAGCATTCAAAGTAATTTCAAAATTGAAAGCTGCGCTCACCGGACATCCTTCTTCGGCTATTTTAGCGTACTTCTGAAATTCTTCTTCTGATAATCCCGGAACTTTTGCAGTAAGCGTCAGTTCAGATTTTGTAATTTTTCCAATACTTGGATCAAGAGTTATAACAGAAGTTGTTTTTAATTCTTCCGGAGTAAAACCTGCCTGGGAAAGCTCTGCACTCAATTTCATAGTGAAGCATCCTGCGTGTGCTGCTGCAAGCAGTTCTTCAGGATTTGTTCCCACTCCGTCCGCGAAACGGCTGTTGAAAGAATACTGGGTTTCATTTAAAGTTGTGCTTTGAGTAGTTAAATGTCCTTTACCTTCTTTGATGTTACCGTTCCAAACGGCTGTTGCGTTACGTCTCATAATGTTTGCTTTTTGTTGTTTTTAATATGTTGTTTTGATGATACAAAGGTAGAATGGCTATTAGCGAAATTCAATAGATAAAAAGGCTTAAAAATTGTACTTTTTTCCCGAGGAATAATTTTTTTTGAAATTTGAGGGTGTGTTTCCCGTTTTGTTGGTAAAAAGCCGGTTAAAATAGGCCGGATCTTCATAACCAAGATTATAGGCAACCTCTTTAACAGGTTTGTCAGTATAGATCAAGAGCCTTTTCGCTTCCAATAAAATCCTGTTGATGATCAATTGGTTGGGAGATTCCAAATTCAGGCTTTTAAACTTGTGTGTTAATGTTTTTGGGGCCATATGAAGAAGTTCGGCATAATCTGCCACATTATGTTTTTCTCTGAAATGAATTTCCAGATGCCTGCTGAAGTCTCTGAAAATATCAAATTCGCTGCTGGGAATTCTCACAGTATCATTATTAAGATGCTGCTTTTTCCAGTTTCTGGTGGCGCGGATGATTATTTGTTTTACATACGTTCTGATCATTTCCTCAGCAGAGGAATCTTTCCATTCCAGTTCATTCTTTATATGCTGAAACAGGTTTTTAATATCGGAGGCTTCCGTATCTGTAAGTTCTACAAAGGGTATTTCAAATATATTATGAAAAAGAAGTCCGTCGCAGGCCACTTCTTTATCATGGATCTGGATGCAGTAAAAATCACGGTTATAATATAATAATATGGCTTCTTCTTTTCCTTTTTCTATTGTCAGATGCTGATTGGTAAGAAAGAATAAGGACGTTTTTGAAACTTTGTAATGATTGAAATCTATCGTCAGTTCATAACCTTCGGGGATGAAAAGGATTTTAATATCATATCCGAATTGAGTTCCATTGATTGTTCCCAGATTTTCTTCAGAGAACATTTCAAGTCCGAGTTTTTTATAATGATCTTCAAAAATAAGCTGTTCCTGCATACAATTACTTTAGTTTAAAGATACAAAAAAGAAGGTTTTAAGATTACCGGGAAATAAAGTTCATTATGTAAAAACATTATCTTTATCTGGGATAAGGAATATTTTCAATATTAATTCCACTTTTTTAATTAAAAACTGATAAAAAATAAAAATTATATATTAGTTGATTGGTTTTTTATCAAATTTGTAAAAAAGTACTGTATTGAATTATAACTTTAATTTCTTCAAAGATTAAATGAGCAAGCTAGAGAATATTTTGAGAGAAATAACTCCATTATCTCCTGAGGACAGTTTTCTTGTGTTTGACCGTATAAAGGCATCTTTTGACTTTCCTTACCACTACCATCCGGAGGTAGAGATCAATTTTATCAGTAAAGGAAAGGGATACCGCAGAATGATCGGGGATCATACAGGGGAGATCAGTGACATTGAACTGGTATTAGTAGGACCCAATCTGCCGCATTGCTGGGCAAATCATAAATGCAAAAACCGGAAAACCCATGAAATAACAGTCCAGTTCAACCAGGATTTTTTTAATCAGTCTATGATGAATAAGAATATTCTGAAGCCTATCAGCAATCTGATGAAGGACTCTATCCGGGGGATTCTGTTTTCACAGGAAACAGCAGAAAAGCTTAAAGACTCTTTTTTCAATTTATCCAAAATGAATAGCTTTGAGTCTTTTATTGAAATCATGAAAATCCTCAATGAATTGGCCATTGCCGAAGACAAAACACTTTTGTCTTCTTACAGTATAGAGCTTGAAACCTTTGCAGATAATGATAAAATGAAGATTGTACATGATTTTGTCCATAAGAATTTTGAGAGTAAAATAACGCTTCATGATGCTGCTTCACTGATTAATATGAGCAGTGTAACTTTCAACAGATTTATCAAGAAAAGAACAGGTAAAACTTTTGTGAATTATCTGAATGAAATCAGGATCAGCTATGCTGCCCGTTGGCTGATGGAGAAGAATCTGACGGTTTTTGAGACTGCTTTTGAGGCTGGTTTTAATAATATTGCCAATTTCAATAAAGTTTTCAAATCTATTAAAAAAACAACACCTACTGAATTTAAAGAGCTTTTTAAAGGAGTGAAAAAAATTGAGTAACCCTGTTAAAATTAAGTAAATACATTTTATAAACATAAAGATCCGGATTGTTCTGTCCGGATCTTTTTTGAATCCATATCAGATATATTTTGATCAAAAAATGTTGAAAAAACATCATATAATTACGAATAATCTACAAGCTGGAAACAGGTGTACAGTACTGCAAATCAGTACGTAAATGCTGTATGTAGAAAATGGCTGAAAAAATAATATCGTTTTATGATAAAATAGTATTATATCTGGTTGTTAACAAAATTTAGATTTGTTAATGTGAATTAAATCTTAACAAAACTTTAATTATTTTATGCAAATGCGATGTAATGTTGCAAAAAAATGAAGATAAATATCATTTTTAAATGTAAACAATATTTAAAGCAATGTAGTTGATTCTCAAACAAATCTTAATAAAACTAACCTTATGAGAAAAACTGTTATACCGGTTTTATTAGCTATTTCTTTATCTGCCTACGCACAGGAAACAAAACCGGCAGATACTGCTAAAACAACCAAAATAGAAGAGGTGGTTGTTACTTCTTTGGGGATAAAAAGGCAGGCAAGGTCTTTAACGTATTCAAGCCAGCAAATTGGAGGGGATGAACTTACGGAAGTAAAAACACCCAATCTTTTAAATTCCATCAACGGAAAAGTTTCCAATGTACAGATCAATAAAACGAATGGCGGTGTCGGTGGATCGGTGAGGGTTGTAATGAGAGGAGATAAATCCACAAGGAACAGCCAGCCTTTGTATGTAATTGACGGTATTCCTATCGTTAATAATACAAAGGGGCCAAACGTAGATTTTTTTGCATCCATGCCGGATACAGGAGATGTACTGAGTACAATAAATCCGGAGGATATTGAAAGCATTAACTTCCTGAAGGGGGCTTCAGCTGCTGCATTATATGGTGCTGCCGGAGGTAATGGCGCGGTTTTGATTGTTACTAAAAAAGGTAAAGCGGGAAGAAGTAAACTGTCCTATACAACAAGTTTAACGCTTGATAAGGCATACAGTCTTCCTGAGCTGCAATACAGCTACCTGCAAAGTATTCCTTATGATCACGCAGCAGGGCAGACCGGTTCCCAACAGAGCTGGGGGCAAAAAGGGGCTTCAAAGGATTATCTTAAAGATTTCTTACAGACCGGAACAACATGGGTAAACAATATTTCTTTCCAGTCCGGAAATGAGAAATCCAACAACTTTTTCTCTATAGGAAATACTACAAATAAAGGAATTATCCCAACATCGGTATTTGATCAGTATAACATCAATTTCAGAAATTCAAGTAAATTCCTGGATGATAAGCTGACACTTGATGCCAATTTCATGGGATCTTTACAGAACAGTAAAAACAGGCTGACTCCGGGGTCATATTACTCACCATTGGTAAACCTTTACTGGCTACCAAGAGGGGTTGATTTCGATCAGTTCAGCGGTTCAAACTATACTTATCAAAATAACAACAGATTGCTTCCAGCTCAGAACTGGTGGGCAATAAAGCCGGACGGAAGTTTCAGTGTAGAATCTCAAAACCCTTACTGGATTCTTTATAAAAACCCTGTTACTACAAAGAATAAAAATCTTTACAGTGCAGCAACCCTGAGCTATCAGATCAATCCGTGGTTATCAGCAAGAGTAAGAGGGAATTACAGTTATACAACTTCAGATAGCCAGCGTAACGTTGCCGTTTATTCCCTGCCGGTTTTATTGGGTGGAAATGATAATGGTAAACTTTACAAAGATGTTATAGAAAGTTCATCTACTTATGGGGATGCTTTATTGATAGGAAGTCCGAAAATTACAGATGATGTTTCTCTGGACTTTACCGTAGGTGGAAGTATTAATACGCAAAGATATACATCAAGCAGTATAGAAAATAACCTATTGGTAATACCTAATTTATTTACACAAAATAACTTACAGTGGCCAGGACAAAACGGAAATGGAGTGAGCTATCTGCAGTATAGTACAAAAAAGCAGACACAATCTGTTTTCGCAAGTGCCAATCTTGGGTATAAAAAATTCTTATATCTTGACCTGACATTCAGAAATGACTGGGATTCTACCTTGTCAGGAACCGACAGAATTTCTTTCGATTATGAATCAATAGGGTTAAATGCAATCTTATCAGAGATTTTCAATATTTCAGAATCCATCAATTTCTGGAAAGTAAGAGCATCATATGCAGAAGTTGGAAATGGGTTGTACTCTAACCTGACCGCAAGTAACATTTACCGTTACCAGGTAAATGCAGGAACTATGATTACGCCAAATTCATCGCCGGTTACCAATCCGGAATTTTCTGAACTTTTTGCTAAGCCTGAACTTAACAGGACTTTTGAAGCGGGAACAGAGCTTAGACTTTTCAAAAACCGCTTAACCTTTGATTTCACGTACTATAATTCAATAGTATCTAACCAGTTGCTTCAGGCTGTGGAAATATCCTCCAATCTAGGGTTTGGAACCGGAAGATTTGATGTCAATGCCGGAAAAATCCAGAACAGAGGATTTGAATCAAGTTTATCCTATAAAATATTTGAAGGAAGTAAATTTGACTGGACAGCAACAGTTAATGCATCTGCCAATAAAAATACAATTAAAGAGCTTTTCCCATCCAGATTGCAAATTCCTGCAGATAAAACTTTTGTACTTACAGGAGGAGGATACAACAGGCTGAAAGTAGGAGGATCTTTTGGAGATATTTACGGATCAGTATTCAAAAGAGACGGGCAGGGAAGAATTATTGTAGATGCTGACGGAGTTCCATTGAGAGATGAAAATCAGGTGCAGTATCTTGGAAATCCGAACCCTAAATTTATTCTGGGTTTCAACAACTCTTTCAATATTGGTAAATTAGGAATCAGCTTCCTTATTGATGGTAAATTTGGTGGAAAAGTATTAGGATATACACAGGCTAAAAACGACCAGTACGGGGTAAGTAAGGTTACTGCGGATGCCCGCGATAACGGAGGAGTATCCATTCCAAACGCAGTTTATGAAAACGGAACTCCATATACAGGTTTAACTGATGCTGAAAAGTATTATTCTAAAGTGTCAGGATCCATTGATGAACCGTATATGTATAAGGCAACGGCAGTACGTCTGAGACAGGCTTCAATTTCATATACTTTTGATGTTCATTCAAAATTGATGGAAAATGCTACAGTAAGTTTGATCGGAAGCAACCTGTTCTTTTTGTATAAAGATGCTCCGTTTGATCCGGAACAAGTATCCGGAGTTAACCCGGGAGGTGTAGGAATTGATATGTTTGGAATGCCAATTACCAGATCTGTCGGTTTATCGTTAAAAGCTAACTTCTAATTTTAAGAACAATGAAACTATCTCATATTAAAACAATATCATTCAGTGCATTAATGCTGTGTACTTCTTTAAGCTGTACGAATGAATTTGATAAATATAATCAGGAGTATATTGGAGGTCCTGAAAATTTCAATGCCGATTTTACCCAGATTGTGAATCCACTGAAATTAATGCAGAGAAACCAGCAAAGTTCCACCAACTGGATCTACCAGCTGCAGACTAACCTTAATGCAGACATGTTCAGTGGTTTATTCAGTACAGCTACTCCTTATAACGGAGGAAGAAATAATACCACCTATTTCATAATGGACGGCTGGAATGAAAGAATTATGATGACACAGCTGGAAGATGTTTTTGATAAATCGAAAACAATCAATGCCGTGATCAAAGAAAACTATCCGGGGATAGACTTTAAGGCATCACTTGCCCTTGCAAAAATTTTAAGAGTAATTTCTGCAAGCAAAGTTTCAGATGCACATGGACCTATTATTTACAGTAAATTTGAGACACCAAATCCGTCAACGGGGATTACCGATTTCGATTCCCAGCAGGAAGCTTATAACAACTTTATTGCAGATCTTACTTCAGCTATTTCAGACTTGCAGCAAACTCCGGGTGTAGAAGATAAAGCAGTTGTTAGTAAATCTGACCTTATGTATGGCGGGAGCCTGGCAAACTGGGCAAAACTTGCGAATTCTTTAAAGCTGAGGTTTGCTATGAGAATCAGTTATGCTGATCCTACTAAATCAAGGCTCTACGCAGAACAGGCGCTGGCTTCACCTGTGGGATTTATTGATGATAATTCTGCAAATGCTTTAATCAACTATGGAGGAGCTTCTCCTCTCAGCGATATTATCTATTCCTGGGGCGACTGTAAAATTGGAGCACCATTGATGGCATTTATGAATGGATTTAATGACCCAAGAAGATCTGCCTATGCCAAACCAGCCACCGACCCTTCTGTTGCAGGGCAATACATTGGTATCAGACAAGGGGTTGATATGGGAGGAAGTAAGGATCGCTATGGAGACTTTTCTCAGCCTATAGCGGCATCCGCAAATGGAGATTACTTCTCTAACAGCAGCGGAAAGAATAAAATCTTTACTGCTGCAGAAATCTGGTTCCTGAAAGCAGAAGCAGCTATCAGAGGCTATACCGGAGCGGGAGATGCAGGAACAAACTACAACAAAGGCATTGAAATGTCATTTGCTGAATGGGGGAAAAGTGCTTCCTATGCAACATATATCGCAGATGCGGTTTCAACAGAGGCGCCCTATATTGATACAAAAAATGCATCAAACAGTATTTTGGCAGGAAGCCCGATGCTGAGCACAATTACCATCAAGTGGAACGAAGGAGATTCTTTTGAAAGAAAACTGGAGAGAATCATGACTCAGAAATGGATCGCGATTTATCCTGATGGTTCCGAAGCATGGGCAGAACAGAGAAGAACCGGATATCCTGTTATTTTCAAAAACGTTCTTAATGACAGCCAGGGAACGATCAGTACAGATGCAATGATCAGAAGAGTTCCTATCCCGACCAAATACAGAAACAATACCCTGAACTATGCTCAGGCATTACAGTATCTTGGTGGTCCTGATACAGGCGGAACTAAACTGTGGTGGGATAAAAAATAATAATTTTAAGCAGATCAATTATAAAGATAAAGAGGCCGTCTCAAAAGTTAGATTTAATTTGTGTTTTTTTCATTTCGGCAGGAGAAATTTCTGATAACGGTTGTTTTTAGATTCTTCAATTTTAGTTTCGTTTCAGGTTCGGAATGATACTTTTGAGAGGCTCTCTTTTTCTTTAATATTTTAGTTTGAATATGGAAAGCAACAGCTCTGAAACTCAATCGGTAAAACCGATTCTCTGGATATCAACATTATACTTTGCAATGGGAATTCCCTTTGTAACTATTAATGCGGTCTCCGGAATCATGTATAAAGACATGGGAATTTCAGATTCTAAGATTACATTCTGGACAGCTTTGATCATGTTTTCCTGGACATTAAAACCACTTTGGAGTCCTTTTCTGGAGATTTACAAAACAAAGAAATTCTTTGTCGTAGCCACCCAGTTTGCCATAGGAATTCTGTTCGCTCTGATTGCGTTAAGTTTACCGATGCCTGACTTTTTCAAATACAGCATTGCCCTTTTTGCAGTCGTTGCATTTTGCGGAGCAACACATGATATTGCTGCAGACGGAACTTATATCAATTTTCTGACGAATAAGGAGCAGGCAAAATATATTGGATGGCAGGGAGCTTTTTACAACCTAGCAAAAATCATCAGCAGTGGCGTTCTGGTTTATTTCGCCGGAGTTTTGGAAAAGACAAAAGGGGTTACCAACGCCTGGATGATCATTATGGGAATTTATGGACTTCTGTTTTTTGCCCTGGCAGTATATCATTATGCTGTTTTACCCAAGGAAAATAAAAAGAAGGAACAAAAGGCAGCAGGAAATGTTCGGAAAGAATTATTGGAAGTAATCACTTCCTTCTTCAAAAAAAAGAATATCCTGTGGGCTGTGCTGTTCATCATTCTCTATCGTTTTGCAGAAGGATTTGCCATAAAAATTGCACCCTTGTTTTTCAAAGCGCCGAGAACCTCGGGAGGTCTTGGGTTGTCCACATCAGATATCGGACTTATTTATGGAACTTACGGTTCGGCTGCATTTATTTTGGGATCTGTACTGGCTGGATATTTTATCGCCGCCAGAGGACTGAAAAGATCACTGATCTGGTTGTGCTCTGCCTTTAATATTCCATTTGTAGTATATGCTTTACTGGCATACTTTCAGCCAACAGAACTAATTCCGGTAGGTATTGCTGTTGTAGTGGAATATTTTGGCTACGGATTCGGATTTGTGGGACTGATGCTGTACATCATGCAGCAGATTGCCCCCGGAGAACACAAAACCGCCCATTATGCTTTTGCAACAGGTATCATGAATCTCGGAGTGATGATTCCGGGAATGTTCAGTGGGATGATCAGTGATTGGGTAGGATATAAAATGTTCTTCATCTGGGTTCTTATCGCAACTATACCTGCATTTATAGTCACATTGCTTGTTCCGTTTTCATATCCTGAAAAACTAAAAGAACACTAAATCATTTATCAAATACATTAAATAAAAAAGTAAAAAATACTTTATGACATTTCAACCAGCAAAGATCCCTTGGCAGGATCGTCCGGAAGACAGCCATGATATTATGTGGCGTTACTCTGCAAATCCTATCATCAACAGATATGCGATTCCTACATCCAACAGCATTTTCAACAGTGCGGTGGTTCCTTTTGAAGATGGATTCGCAGGAGTTTTCCGTTGCGACAATAAAGCAGTGCAGATGAATATTTTTGCAGGTTTCAGTAAGGATGGGATCAATTGGGACATCAATCACGATCCTATCGACATGAAAGCCGGAAATACTGAAATGATAGAATCCGATTATAAATATGATCCCCGCGTTGCCTTTATTGAAGACCGTTACTGGATTACATGGTGTAACGGATATCATGGGCCAACAATCGGGATTGCCTATACTTTTGATTTTAAAGAATTCTTTCAGTGCGAAAATGCATTTCTCCCTTTCAACAGAAACGGAGTTCTTTTCCCTGAGAAAATTAACGGTAAATATGCGATGCTGAGCAGACCAAGCGATAATGGGCATACACCTTTCGGAGATATCTACATCAGCTACAGTCCGGATATGAAATACTGGGGCGAGCACAGATGTGTAATGAAAGTGGCACCTTTTGAAGACAGCGCATGGCAGTGTACAAAAATCGGGGCAGGGCCTGTTCCCATCAAAACAGAAGAAGGATGGCTGCTTTTCTATCACGGTGTGATCAATACCTGCAGAGGTTTCAGATATTCTATGGGAGCATCATTGCTGGATCTTGAAGACCCGTCAAAAGTATTGTACAGAACGAAACCTTATTTACTCGCTCCGGCAGAACTGTATGAGCTTACTGGAGATATCCCGAATGTGGTATTCCCGTGTGCGGCACTTTCAGAAGGAGATAAGGTAACAGTATATTATGGCGCGGCAGATACCGTTGTAGCCATTGTGTTTGGATATATTTCAGAAATTATTGATTTTATGAAAAAGAATTCGCTTTAAACTGATTAAAAACCTGTGAAATATGCCGGTCAACTTCATTTCTTCGCTTGTTGAAATCATTATTGAGGTTTTTATATTGTTAAATAAACTCCTATCTTGAGGAATTTTTAAGATTTCCGTATTATGATTATGAAAAAAGAACTGCTGATATTTTTATTAATTGCCCTGTTTTCTTCTTCCGGGAATGCCCAGAAACAGAAAGAAGATGTTCTTTCGTGGGTAGATCCTTTCATTGGAACAGGAGGGCATGGCCATACATTCCCCGGAGCTACAACTCCTTTCGGAATGATCCAGCTCAGTCCGGATCAGAATACCAAAAGCGGCGACTGGGACTGGTGCTCAGGATATCATTACAGCAGTAAAACCATCATGGGATTCAGTCATAATCATCTCAGCGGAACGGGCTGGGCGGATCTTGGAGATATTCTGGTAATGCCAACTATAGGAAATATAAAAATGCTTCCGGGTACTGAGGACAAACCGGAAAGCGGTTACCGGTCAACATTCAGTCATGATAAAGAAACGGCGTCACCGGGATACTATTCCGTAATGCTGGACAGTTATGGAATCAAAGCTGAACTGACGGCTTCACCAAGAGTAGGATTTCACAAATATACCTTCCCGAAAAGTGAAGAGGCCAATATTATCATTGATCCTACCAATAAAATCTTCGGAAATATTTACCACACCCTTGTGAGCATAGAAGGAAACAATAAAATCAAAGGATATTGTTACAGCAACGGATGGGGAGGAAAAAGATTCGCTTATTTTGTAATGGAATTTTCAAAACCGTTTAAATCCTACGGGACTTATTCGGAAGGAAAAATAAAAGAGAATGAGAAAATTGCACTTGCTAAAGATGCAAAAGCCTTTGTCCGTTTTTCTACACAGGAAAATGAAAGTATAGAAGTGAAAGTTTCTCTGTCTCCGGTAAGCACAGAAGGAGCACAACAAAATTTTGATGCCGAGGCAAAGAATGTAGATTTTGCAAAAGCTAAAGAAACAGCCCAGAATACTTGGAGAGATCTCATCGGGAGATTTCAGGTAACAGGAGGAACTAACGACCAGAGAAAGATTTTCTATACGGGCGTTTACCATACTTTCATAGCGCCTAACCTGTATATGGATACCAACGGAGATTATGTTGCTGCACAGGAAAACATGAATACCAAATGGTTTACGAATTACAGTACCTATTCCTACTGGGATGGCTTCCGTGCGACACATCCTCTGCTTACCATTATGGATCAGAAACATACGAAAGAATTTGCCAATTCCCTGATCAGCAGGTATACAGACCGTAAAGATCATATGCCGATCTGGGAACTGTGCGGATACGATAATTTCTGTATGCTTGGTTACCATAGTGTATCGGTAATCTGGGATGCTATTTCCAAAGGAGTGCCAGGAATTGATCAGGAGAAAGCATTTGCTGCCATGAAAGATGCTTCTTTAACGGATAAAATGAGCAGCAGCGATGGGGGCGGAGGTCTGAATGATTATATCAAACTGGGCTATACTCCATCGGAAAACGGAGCTTCAGTTTCTGCCACTCTGGAATATGCATACGATGACTGGTGTATTCAGCAATTAGCCGAAAAATTAGGAAAAAAAGAAGAAGCGGAAGTGTATAAAAAACGTTCCATGAGCTTCCTCAATACATTCAATAAAGAAAATAATCATTTCTGGCCAAAACAGAAGAATGGTGAGTTCCTTGCTGACTTCCAATTAAACGACTGGAAAAAACTTCAGCCGCATTGGGTTTCCGGAAACATCTGGGCTTATGATTTCTTTGTGCCGCATCAAATTGATGAAATGATCAGTCTTTATGGTGGAAAAAAAGGTTTTGAAGAAAAGCTGGACAGAACTTTTACAGAAGCTTTAAAAATGGAAGGCGAGCAGCATGTTGATATTTCAGGGTTCATCGGCTCTCTGGGGTTTGGTGACGAGCCGGGACACCACGTTCCTTATCTGTATAACTATGCAGGAAGTCCTTACAAGACCCAGAAAATGATCAAATTCATCCGCGATAATATGTATGCGGCAAAACCTGATGGAATTGTCAATAATGAAGACTGCGGCCAGATGTCTGCCTGGTATATTTTCTCATCATTAGGATTTTATCCTGTAACTCCCGGAAAACCTGTCTATGCCATTGGAGCGCCACAGTTTCCGAAAGTATCTTTAAAACTGGAGAACGGAAAAACCTTTACAGTGACTGCTGATAAAATATCCGATAAGAATATCTATGTTCAGAAAATGTTTTTGAATGGCAAAGAATTCAAAAG
The DNA here is from genome assembly GCF_050496705.1 of Chryseobacterium sp. MIQD13. Taxonomy (NCBI): domain Bacteria; kingdom Pseudomonadati; phylum Bacteroidota; class Flavobacteriia; order Flavobacteriales; family Weeksellaceae; genus Chryseobacterium; species Chryseobacterium sp. MIQD13. The sequence goes on along the minus strand of NZ_JBNWAF010000002.1, from coordinate 450,687 downwards.
CTGGGAAATCAATCACAGCGATATCATGAACGGCGGCGAACTGAAATTTGTAATGGGAAGTAAGCCTGTAAAATAAATCAATAAAATAACGAAACAAAAATATAATGGAAAGGAGAAAGTTTATAAAGACAAGTGCACTGGCTGGAGCGGGATTAATGTTTACTCAAAATGTTTTCGCCAAAACATTAAGCATAGAAGATTTTCCTGTGGTGCGTGTTCCAAAAGATAAAAGACACTTTACCAGTGAGGCGGTGGAAGGGGCAATTGCAGCTTTTAAAAAGAAGGTGAAAAATAAAGAACTTGTCTGGCTGTTCGAAAACTGTTTTCCAAATACATTAGATACGACTGTTTTTTATAAAGATATAAACGGAACTCCGGATACTTACGTTATTACAGGAGATATCGATGCCATGTGGCTTCGTGACAGTTCTGCACAGGTTTTTCCATACCTGCAGTTCTCAAAAAAAGACGAAAAACTTCACAAACTGATCTCAGGAGTTATTCACAAACAGACAGAATTTATTATCAAGGATCCATATGCCAATGCTTTCTATAACGATGAAAATAAAATAAGCAAGTGGAAAGAATACGATCACACGGATATGAAGCCCGGTATCCACGAAAGAAAATGGGAGATAGACTCACTTTGCTATCCCATCCGTCTGGCTTATCACTTCTGGAAGACAACCGAAGATACAAAGCCTTTTGATAACAACTGGCTGCAGGGAATCAAACTAACCTTGCAGACTTTTAAAGAACAGCAGAGAAAAACAGATCTGGGACCATACAAATTCGAGCGTACCACAGCCTGGGCTACAGACGGGATTCCGATGGGAGGTTATGGCTATCCCACAAATCCTGTCGGCCTTATCAATTCAATGTTCCGTCCGAGTGATGACGCTACGATTTATGCTTTCCTGATCCCTTCCAATTTATTTGCAGTGGTAAGCTTGCGTCAGGCAGCAGAAATGGTTTCACAGATCAAAAATGAAAAAGCACTGGCTCAGCAGTTAAACAGCTTAGCTGATGAGGTAGACGCCGCCATCAAAAAATATGGAATTTATAACCATCCGGAATATGGAAAAATATACGCTTTTGAAACCAACGGATTCGGAAGCTATAATTTAATGGACGATGCGAACTGTCCGAGCCTTCTGGGTCTTCCTTATCTGGATGCCGTAAAGGCAGATGATCCTGTTTACCTGAATACGAGAAAATATGTCTGGTCAAAAGACAATCCATTCTTCTTTAAAGGAAAACTGGCAGAAGGAATCGGTGGCCCACATATAGGCCTTGATATGATCTGGCCGATGAGTATCATCATGAAAGCACTTACTTCCAATGATAAAAAAGAGATCAGATGGTGTATAGAGACTTTACAGAAAACGCATGGAGGAACCGGATTTATGCATGAATCGTTCCACAAAGACAATGATAAGAAATTCACAAGAGAATGGTTTGCATGGGCCAATACATTATTCGGCGAGCTGCTGTGGAAAACATTTAATGAGAATTCAGACTTGTTAGCTTAGGGTTATTGATTTTATAACACCAAATACCAAAACGTAATGGAAAAGAACAAAACTTTTACGCCTGTAGAACTGTCATTTTTAAATGATGTTCCGCGCAACAATAAGGTGAATGTTCCCTATATCGTTGTAGATAATTTTCCAAACTTAGGAATGCTTACTGCCCTGCGGTTCCTGGAGTGGGTCCATGAAAATCCGACCGGAGTCATCAGTCTTCCCACGGGTAAAACTCCGGAATACTTTATATTCTGGACCAAACATATCCTTGAAAACTGGGAAAAAGAAAACATTGTTGAGCTCAGGAAAAAACATCATCTGCTTTTTCAGGAGAAGCCTTCACTGGCTGATCTTTATTTTGTTCAGATTGATGAATTTTACCCCATACGGTCATCACAGGCAAATAGCTTCTACCATTATGTAAACAAATATTATATTGAAGGTTTTGGATTAAAGCGTGAAAATGCACTGCTTATCAATTCCAATGAAATTCCTTTAGCTGAAGGCAAAAGTTTTGAAGAAGTTTTTCCGGAAAATAAAGTGAATCTCGAGCTGAGATATCGTGAAGCTTTAAATCCTTTGGAAAAATTACAGAAAGAATCCATCTTTCTTATTGATAACTGGTGTACGCAATATGAGGAAAAGATCCGTGAATTGGGGGGCATCGGTTTTTTTCTGGGCGGCATTGGCCCTGATGGACATATAGCCTTCAATATTAAAGGATCGGATCCTTATTCCACAACACGGCTCACGTCCACCAATTTTGAGACACAGGCTGTAGCAGCAGGAGACCTTGGAGGGATTGATATTTCAAAGGAAAGGCTGGTGATCACAATTGGATTAAAAACCATTACCTATAACAAAGATGCTGTAGCCATTATTTTTGCAGCTGGAGAAGCAAAAGCTCCTATGATAAAAAATGCACTGGAGCTGCCGTCATCGAACCTTTATCCTGCCTCTGTACTTGCAGAACTTCCGAATGGCAGATTCTATATCACATTAGGAGCAGCAGGAATGCTGAGTGATTATATTGACGACTATTACCGTTCAGGGAGCTGGTCTCAGGAAAAAACAGACAAAGCCGTTATGTCCCTGACCCGGAAGCTGAATAAATATGCAGAACATCTGACCTTGGAAGACCTCAGAGAAGATCAGTATACACAGATTATTCCCGGTCTTGGAGAACATACAGTTCAATCTGTCATTGATTCTATTACTCATAAAATCAAAAAAGGAACGGAGAAACTCAGCAGCGAAGTTTTTTATCATACAGGACCACATCACGATGATATTTCTTTGGGACTGCTGCCTTATATTCACTATCAGTCACGTAATGAGACCAATGCATCACACTATTCGGTTCTTACATCAGGATTTACTGCTGTTACCAATAAATTCCTGATTAAAATTCTTCGTGACACCCTTTCTTTCGTTCAGAAAAAGGAAATTGAAATGCTTAAATATCCGGACTTCTTTGAAGCGGGATATAAAAATAAAAAAGATAAAGACGTTTATCATTACCTTATCAATATTGCCTCCGGAAATGCTTATGAAAGATCAAGAGCCGTTTCTCACAGGATGGTAAGGAATATTGTTGAGCTGTGGAATCTGAAAAACACACAGGATCTGGAAGCCGCAATCGGTGAAATTATTTCCGCCGTAAACTTTAGTTATGATGGGCAAAATCCGGAACCTAAGATCCAGACTTTAAAAGGAATGATCCGTGAATATGAAGAAGAGCTGGTTTGGGCGCATTTTGGGGTAAGAACCAAAAATGTTCACCATTTGAGACTGGGCTTTTATACCGGAGCTATTTTTACAGAGAAGCCCAATCGGGAAAGAGACGTTATCCCTATCCTGAAACAGCTGAGAGAAATTGATCCTACGGTGATAAGTCTGGCATTTGATCCTGAAGGAAGCGGTCCCGATACCCACTACAAAGTCCTGCAGGCTATTGCTGAGGCAGTAAGAGAGTGGGGGAAAGAGAAAGATCTATCGGATATTAAAATTTGGGGCTACAGAAATGTTTGGTACCAGTTTAATGCAGCAGATGTAACCCATATTTTTCCGGTATCGCTTAATGCAATGAGTACAATGGATGAAAGCTTTACCAACAGTTACATGAGCCAGGTGGATGCTTCTTTTCCAAGTTATCGTTACGATGGAAAATTCAGCCATCTTTCTATTCAGACCTGGGTGGAGCAGCTGAAGGATGTTCAGCTGGTTTTGGGTAAGCCTTATTTCTATGACAATGAAAGCCCGCGCCTGAGGGCAACACACGGCCTGCTTTTTTTCAAAGAAATGAATGTGGAAGAGTTTCTGAAATCTGCACGGGAACTGGAGAAATCAACAGAAGGAGCATTCTAGCCTGAATTTGTATTACCAATTTAAATTTCAATAATGAAGTCTTAAATACTACCAAAATAACTTAAAAATAACACTATGAAAAAAGCCATTACTATGTTGATCGTAATGATCATCCATGCCCTTCCTGTGCTTAATGCCCAGCAGCTAAATCCTACGGGAATCTGCTATGTGGAAGTGAATAACAACAACCTTCTGAATGCAGGATCATATAAATTGCAGACATCAGGTAAATATTTGTTTAATGTCGTCAATATCTTTGCCGCCAATATCAATTATGATACTTCCAGAAGCAGACCTTATCTGTACTGTAATAATAACGTTACAAAAGTATTAACCAATCCAGATACCTATATAAAACCGCTTCAGGCAAAAGGAATGAAGGTGGTACTGACCATTCTTGGAAACCACCAGGGAGCAGGTTTGTGCAATTTCCCTACCCGTGAAGCAGCGAGGGACTTTGCGCAGCAGCTTGCCCACACAGTAAATACCTATGGCCTTGACGGAATCGATTTTGATGATGAGTATTCAGACTATGGGCAAAACGGGACAGGACAGCCCAATGCCAGTTCTTTTGTAATGCTTGTACAGGAATTAAAAGCTCTATTGCCGGATAAAATGATCACATTTTATTATTACGGTCCTGCTGCTTCAAGACTTTCATGGAACGGGCTTAGAGTAGGGGATTACGTTAATCACAGCTGGAATGCAATGTACGGAACTTTCTCTGCACCTAACGTTCCTCCTCTTACCAATGCACAGATTTCTCCGGCAGCAGTATGGCTGGGAAATACTTCCAACTCTACTACCACAAGTCTCGCTACCCAGACAAAGAATGGCGGATACGGAGTATTTATGTGGTATGATCTTCACGGAACCAATGAAACAACACAGCTTTCAGCAGGAACGCAGACATTATACGGAGAACAGACTGTACTGAGCACACCTTTGCAATCATGGACACAGGGAACCAATTGCGATGCTCCGATCGGTTTATTTACCAGTAACCTTACCGGAACAAGTGCAAAATTAAATTGGTCAGCAGTAGGAACCAATACTTATGATGTAGATTATAAACTGGCTTCTTCCACCACGTGGACAAATGCTGTAACAGCTACGACTGCCACTTCGATAACGGTATCAGGATTAACAGCCAATACGGAATACGATTGGAGAATCAGAACAAATTGCAGTGTTAAAAGTACTTATATCTTTGCTCCAAGATTCAACAGCGGAACGGGAACAGCCCCTTCGGGTTCTACCTCTCTTTCTCTGGATGGGAGCAGCGAATCCGGTGCAGCGGGAAACCTTAATTTAAGTGGATCAGCACTATCATTAGAAGGATGGATAAAACCATCGTCTTTTAAATCCGCATCGCCTTATATTTCATCTGTTATGGGAACGGAGGTAAGCGACAGCAATTCTGCTTTTTTGCGTTTAGGAGATGCCAATATTGCCAATAACAAGCTTCAGTTTGTGGTAAGTATCAATAATGTACAGCAAAAACTGACTGCAGCTACAGCGTTAACTGCCAATACATGGTATCATGTTGCGGCAACTTATGATGGTTCTGCAATGAAAATTTATATCAATGGCGTTCTTGATGCCACTAAGTCTCAAACCGGAAATATCAGTTCTAATGGGGCTTTCAATGTAGGGTATTTATACAGTACTTCCAGAAATTTTAATGGCAGAGTGGATGAATTCAGAGTTTGGAAAAAAGCATTGAGCCAGACGGAAATCAGTCAGAATATGTGTAGCGTAACAGTTCCGGCAACTTCTCTTGCAGCCTATTGGAAATTTAATGAAGGGAGTGGTTCATCAGTTCAGGACACTTCAGGAAATGGAGTTACATTAACATTGACGGGGGTGGATGCTTCCAACTGGGGCACAGATATACCATGTCCGGCAGGTACTCAAAAAGTTTCGGCTAAAAATCAGAAAGCAACAGATCTTGAGCAGATAACAGCTAAAAAACAGATCAGATTGTACCCGAACCCTGTAAGTGCATCTTCACCACTTACGGTTTCTGTTCCTGAAGAATATAATAGAGGAAAATTATCGGTTTATAATTTTAATGGTGGTATTGTAGAAACAAAAATATTAAAGGCCGGGGATCATTCATATGATCTGTCGAAGCTTTCAATGGGAAACTATATCATTCAGTTTGAGTCTCAGAACGGAGGTTTTAAACAGATAGAAAAACTAATTGTAAAATAAAACAGTCATTGGGCTTCGGCCCAATGATTTTACCGGCCATTAAAATTAATAAACTATGAAAATGAAATCTATTTTTACTGCCCTGATCTTAGTGATTATGCAGGCAGCATCCACACTCAATGCACAGCAGCTTAATCCCGTGGGAGTATGCTATGTGGAAGTGAATAATAATAACATGCTGAATGCAGGATCTTATACCCTGCAGAATACGAACAGACAGCTTTTTGATGTTGCTATTATCTTTGCTGCCAACATCAACTATGATGTTTCCAAAAACAGGGCTTACATTGCCAACAACAACAATGTCTCCAAAGTTCTGAATGATGTAAATACTTATGTAAGACCTTTACAGCAAAAAGGAATTAAAGTACTGCTGGATATTTTAGGAAACCATCAGGGAGCCGGAATTTCAAATTTTCCAAACAGGGAAGCTGCAAAGGATTTTGCACTGCAGCTCGCACATACTGTTTACACTTATGGTCTGGATGGTATTGATCTGGATGATGAATATGCAGACTATGGAAACAATGGGACGGGACAGCCAAACAACAGTTCTTTTGTAATGCTTTTGCAGGAACTTAAAGCCGCAATGCCGGATAAGTTGATCACATTTTATTATTTAGGCCCGGCAACATCAAGACAAAGTTATAATGGTGATGCAGCCGGAAATTATATCAATTACAGCTGGAATCCGTATTATGGAACTTACAGTGCGCCTTCCGTACCGCCTCTTACCAATGCCAAGCTTTCTGCCGCCGCGACATGGATACGTAATACCAATCCTCAATCCACTTCTGCTGCGACACTTACCACTCTTGCAACCAATACTAAAAATGACGGTTACGGTGTATTTATGTGGTATGATCTTAACGGTGTTGATAACGCCAGTTACCTGAGTACAGGATCAAATATTCTTTATACCGAAAATACATTGCTTACAGGACCGCTTTATTCCTGGACTCAGGGAGATACCTGTAATCCGCCACTGGGACTTGAGGCCACGAATATTACAGGAGTCTCAGCTAAATTAAACTGGACAGCGATTGGTTCACAGACTTACAATATTGACTATAAACCTGCCAACTCAACCACCTGGACAAATGTGGCAACTAATTATTCAGGAAGCAATATCATGGTTAATAATTTAACCCTGAATACAGATTATGACTGGAGAATACAATCTAACTGTTCCGCAACCTTAAAAAGTACCTATCTGTTTGCACCAAGATTCAATTCGGGAAACGGATGCGCCACACCATCAGGGGTAAAATCTGAAAGCTTTTTGGGAACTACAACTAAATTATCCTGGGATGCGGTACCAGGTGCGTCTTCTTACAACTTACAGTACAAAACATCAGCAGCGACAACCTGGATTGATGTTCAGAATATTTCTGCAACTACCCATAATCTTTCTAATCTAACGGAAAATACAAATTATATATGGAAAGTACAGGCGGTCTGCAGTGGAACAAATACGAGCTCATATACTGCCGAAACAACTTTTAACAGCGGATTTGCGCCTGTTCAAAGTCCTGGAGCAAGATCACTTTCTTTCAATGGGAGTACGCAGTATCTTAATGCAGGACAGTTTAATCTTAGCGGAAATGCAGTAACGATAGAAGGATGGGTAAAAGTAAATGCTTTCAAAACTGCTTTTCCTTATATTTCGTCGGTAATTGGGATTGAAGTTGGAGACAGTAATTCTGCAATGCTGAGATTTGGTGACGGAAATCTGGCTAGCAACAGACTGCAGTTTATATTAAGCTTCGGATCCGCTCAGGTAAAGCTTAACAGTATTGCAGCATTAACAACGAATACATGGCATCACATCGCTGCAACTTATGATGGATCTGCAATGAAGATCTATATCAATGGTGTTCTTGATGCAAGTGTGGCGGCTTCAGGTAATTTCACAGCAAACGGGATTCTTTATCTGGGAAGAAACTACGAGAACGGCCGTACTCTTAATGGATTCTTGGATGAATTCAGAGTATGGAAAAGAGCATTGACAGCTTCGGAAATTCTTGCCAATAATTGTAATATTCCGGCTAATTCGTCAGATCTTGAGGCTAACTGGAAAATGAATGAGGGAAGCGGAAACGGAGCTTTGGACGCTACGGCAAACACTCACTTTGCAACATTGATCAATATGTCAGCCACAAACTGGAAAACAGATGTAGCCTGTACTACATTATCTACACAGGATATTGCTTATTCTAAAGAAAATGGGAATCAGGCATATCCAAATCCGGTAAAAAAAGGAAATGATCTTCATTTTACCATCAAAGACAATTCTGCCAGTGAAATAACATTATATGATATGGCAGGGAAATTAATAATAAACCAAAAAATTGATAAAAACGATATGGTTATTACGACCAGAAATTTATCTGCCGGAACTTATGTTTATAAAATAAATTCGAAGGACAGTAAAGTTAAATCTTCCGGAAAAGTAATCATAGAATAACAAATTAATCCTCAGTGCGTATAAAAAGTAAAAATAAAATTAGGGGATTTTAGGATGGACAGGCGGGAAGTTCAGATATTTTCCTGTCTGTCTCCTTTTATAAAGGAAATTATTTACAGAGAAAAAATAAAGCAAAAGCATAATGCAGAATATAGTAGGAATAGACATCGGTGGCTCGCATATAACCATGGCGCAGGTTGATCCTGAAAAACGTGAAATTATCAACTCCACCTATGTAAGAGAGCATGTGGATTCTTTCGGGCCAAAGGAAACAATTTTTTCTGCCTGGATCTCTGCCATAGAAAAAGTATCACATAACCTTGACAAAGATGATCTTCTGATCGGTATAGCCATGCCGGGGCCTTTTGATTATGAAAATGGGATTTCGCTGATGCAGCAGGGGAAATTTATCGATATCTATCAGGTCAATATTAAAGAAGAATTAGCAGGAAGGCTATCCATTTCCTCTGATCAGATTTATTTTATAAATGATGCCGGAGCTTTCCTTGAAGGAGAAGTTTTTGGCGGATGTGTACAGGGTTTCAGCAAAATTTTTGGAGTAACGCTGGGGACGGGATTGGGAACTGCTTTTTATAATGGCGAAACTGCAACAGATGAGGACCTTTGGGATTCACCTTTCAAAAATTCTATCTGTGAAGATTATCTTGCAACACGATGGTTTGTGAATCATTATGCAGAATTAACAGGTGGGAAAATATCGGGAACCAAAGACTTGTTGGATCAGTCAGAAGATATACAGTCCAGAATGTTTGATGATTATGCAGATTCCTTTGCTGAATTCATCATAAAATATGTCAAAAACTATGATCCCGAAGTTTTAGTCATAGGTGGAAACATTGCAAAAGTCTATCCTTACTTTAAAAAGAGGTTAAATCAACATCTGGAAGAGCATAAAATCAATCTTCCTATTAAAATTTCCGCTATTTTTGAAGATGCAGCGATTCTGGGTGCTGCAGGCTATGCTTTAAAGAAAAGTTACAGATAAATTAACAAAACGATATAATGAAGTCTCTATTTTCAACTTTTTTTATTGTACTGAATATTTTCGCGTTTGGACAAGGAATATCTCCTGCAGATTATGTGAATCCTTTGATGGGAACCCAATCCAAACCATCACTGTCCAACGGGAATACCTATCCGGCCATCGGCCTTCCGTGGGGAATGAACCTCTGGACTCCTCAGACCGGGAAAATGGGCGACGGGTGGGCTTACACCTATGATGCAGACAAAATAAAAGGCTTTAAACAAACTCATCAGCCATCTCCATGGATGAACGATTACGGAGCTTTTGCCATCATGCCGGGAGTAGGTAAACTGAAATTTAAGGAAGAGGAACGCGCCAGTTGGTTCAGCCATAAGGCAGAGGTTGCAAAGCCTTACAGCTACAGTGTTTACCTTGCAGATATCAACGTAACTACAGAGCTTACCCCAACAGAAAGAGCTGCTTTTTTCAAATTTGATTTTCCTAAAACAGACAGCGCCTATGTGGTTATTGATGCCTTAAATAAAGGTTCTTACATTAAAATTCTTCCTAAAGAAAGAAAAATTCTGGGCTATACCACGAAGTATTCCAGAGGTAAATATGATAATTTTAAAAACTATTTTGTTATTCAGTTTGATAAAGATTTTGACTTAACGACAACCTGGAAAGACAGTGTTTTTGTGAAAAATCAACTGGAGATTACCAGCGATCATGCAGGCGCAATTGTAGGATTTAAATTGAAAAATAAAGAAAGTGTTTATGCAAGAACAGCTTCTTCGTTTATCAGTTTCGAGCAGGCAGAATTAAATCTTAAAAGAGAAATTGCAGGCAGAAATTTTGAACAGGTAAAAGCTGATGCCAAAAATATCTGGAATAAAACTTTGGGAAGAATTGAAGTGAAAGGAGGAACGGATCAGCAGTTGAGAACATTTTATTCCTCTTTGTACAGAACACTGTTTTTCCCTCAAAAGCTTTATGAAATTGATGCCCAGAACAAAGTAAAACACTGGAGTCCTTATAACGGAAAGATTTTAGACGGTAAAATGTTTGCAGGAACAGGTTTCTGGGATACTTTCCGGGCCCTGTATCCTTTCCTGAATCTCGTATATCCAAGCATCAATGTTGAAATGCAGGAAGGTTTGGCCAATACCTTCAAAGAAGGTGGATTTCTCCCGGAATGGAGCAGCCCCGGGTATTCTGATATTATGATCGGAAACAATTCTGCTTCGGTAGTGGCAGATGCTTACATCAAAGGACTTCGTGGATATGATGTGGAAACCCTTTGGCAGGCAGTGAAACACGGTGCCAATAATGAAGGCCCGATTGATGCAGTTGGGCGTAGAGGAGTAGAATATTATAATACTTTAGGTTACGTTCCTTACGATGTTAAAATCAATGAAAATGCCGCCAGAACATTAGAATATGCTTATGATGATTTTGCAATTTATCAGTTAGGAAAGGCATTAGGGAAACCAGCTTCTGAAATTGATATTTATAAAAAAAGAGCTTACAATTACAAAAATGTTTTTGATTCTCAGTCGGGCTTGATGCGCGGGAAAAACAAAGACGGAAAATTTCAGTCACCATTCAACCCTTTTAAATGGGGGGATGCTTTTACAGAAGGGAACAGCTGGCATTATACATGGTCCGTTTTCCAGGATATTGACGGTTTGTCTAAATTAATGGGAGGCAAAAAGAAATTTGAAGCCAAACTGGATGAGGTTTTCTCCCTTCCTCCGGTATTTGATGACAGTTATTATGGAAGTGTTATCCACGAGATCCGTGAAATGCAGATTATGAATATGGGACAGTATGCTCACGGAAATCAGCCGATCCAGCATATGATCTATTTGTACAACTATGCAGGAGCACCTTACAAAACGCAATACTGGACAAGACAGGTGATGGATAAACTGTATTATGCAACACCGGACGGATATTGCGGTGATGAAGATAACGGACAGACTTCAGCATGGTATGTATTTTCAGCTTTAGGGTTTTATCCGGTAACACCGGCTACAGATCAGTATGTTTTAGGGGCGCCTCTCTTCAAAGAAGCTGTTATTCATTTGGAAAACGGCAAGAAAATTGTAATAAATGCCCCGCAAAACAGTGCTGAAAATTTATATGTAAAATCTTTAAACGTAAACCTTCGGTCTTACTCAAAAAACTGGCTTAGTCACAAAGAATTGATGAATGGAGCTGTTTTGGAATTCCAGATGGACAATCAACCCAATAAAGAAAGAGGCTCGGATGAAAAGGATTTTCCTTATTCGATGTCGAAAGAATAAGAGTTATAAATTTTATATTTGAAAATAATTTAGAAAAAACGCAATTTATATGAGTGCAGAGAAAACAGGAATATTTGATAAAGTAGAGAAAATGCTGGAAGAGCAGGGTTTTCACATTGCTGCAAAAGACAATACAAGACCTTGGGGTGGTTTTTTCGTGATTGATGAAAATCAGGCACAGGACTTTGCCAATCAGTATTTTGACGGAATTAATGTAGAAAGCCTGAAAATTGGAGGAAAACTGAGCCCTAAGATCCTTTTGGTAGCTCCGAATGCCCGTTTAAGCTGGCAGTATCATCACCGCAGAGCTGAAATATGGCAGGTAGTGGAAGGCACTGTTGGGATTAAAACCAGTAATACTGATGAAGAGGGTGAGCTGAAAGAATACCATCCAAAAGATCAGATCAAGCTTCAGCAAGGCGAAAGGCACAGACTAATTGGTTTGGCCGGCTGGGGAGTAGTTGCCGAAATATGGCAGCATACGGATGCATCCAATCCCTCTGATGAAGATGATATTGTAAGAGTGCAGGATGATTTCGGAAGATAGCAATACCTGATATAAAAATAAAACAGCATCAATTTGATGCTGTTTTTTATTTTTCTCTCACAGATTGAGCGGATGTTTATACCTTATTAATCCGCTCAATCTGCGAGAGATTATTTATTTAATTTTTAACAAGAAAGTTTACGAAGAATTTTAATCTTGTGGGAAGCAGTCTGTTTCATCGAATCAACCTGTTGATTCCCTCCTTTGCATCCTCAAATATTCAGTACGAATCTTAAACTTTGCGTTAAAAAATAAAAAGCTTAGAAAGTCACATCCAGACCCACATAGAAATTAGCCTTCATAATAGGTGCATACACCATCCCGCCATCAAAATAATTTCCAAAAGGATTTTTGAAATCAACAATTGCATTTTTCTGATAATAAGACGTAAGATTTTCGCCTCCCAGATAAGCTCTGATCTTTTTATTGAAATTTCTTGAGATCTGTGCATTCAGTACAGCATACGACTCAGAATATACCGGTAGCTGAAATTCAGCTGGGTTGCTTGAGGTATCCGGAAGTCTCTGTTTTCCTACCCAGTTCAGAGTGGTGTCAAAACTCCAGAATCCTCCTTTATCATTTTTATTTGTTGCATAGGCAAGATTCACAAAACCTCTGTGCTTAGCCATGAAAGGAATTTCTCTTCTGCCATCCAAATAATCAGCCTGAACATCATAATATTTATAAGCTAATCTTACATCAAAATTTTTGAAAGGCGTAAAATCCCACTGTGTCTGAAAAGAGTTGGCAAAAGATTTTCCTTCCAAATTATAAAAAATAAGCTGCTGCGGAGAACGATCAAGGTCAACAAGCACCTGATCCTGGAAATCTGTTCTGAAAAAATCGGCAACAATTGAAGATTTTCTTCCGAAAAGCTTAAACTCCTGCTGTAAGCTTGCTCCGTAATTCCATGCAATCTCAGGTTTTAATCCATAAATATTTCCGCCGTTTGGAAGGATCTGGATATTTCTGTTCGATGCAAAGTACTGCTGGTTTTCTGCAAAAACATTCGCCGTTCTGAATCCTCTGCCAGCGGAAAGTCTTAAGATGGTCTGAGGGGTGAAATCATACTTAAAATTAACTCTTGGTGTAAACTGAGTTCCTGCAAGATTATGAAAATCTGCTCTGGCTCCTGCCACTAAAGTATACTTTAATCCCGTTAACGTATATTCTGCAAAAATTCCCGGAACAATTTCATTTCTCTTCATGTCGTCCTTTAAATACGTTTCCTCGTAGCCGTCATATAAAAAGCTGGCTCCTGCTTTGTACTTATGGTTGGTATTTCCGATGATGCTTTCAAAGATCAGATTTGAATAATAGGTATGCTGTTTACCGGTATAATTTCTAAGCCCGAAAAAGCTGTCCTGCTGATGATACACATATTGGTTCATCCACCCTAAACTCTGGTAAGGTTTTCCTTTGAATACATATCCCGTTTTATTCCAAACCTGGAATCTTGAAATATCAATACCTACTCCATATGCATCCTGCTTATCCTGGGATAAATTTTTGTCAAAACCGATCTGTCCTGCTGTTCTCTCATCCCTGATAAAATTGATCCCGAAATGAGATCCGAATCCTGATTTTTCCAAATCATTATAATTAAGGAGATAAGCTGCATTGATCTGCGTTCCTTTCGGTCTGTCCAGAAAGGTATCATCATTCATATCCGTATCCCCGAAAGTTCCGTTTCCGTGCAGTAAAAAAGTTTGCGACCATTTTTCATTGATAGGGGAAACGCTGGTAATATTGGCTTCCGCTCTTCCGTTGAAATCTGCAAAAATATTTAACGAAGTCTCAGGTTCTTTAGCATTTTTCAAAAGTTCAGTGTTGATCTGTCCTGTGATGCTTTCATAGCCATTGGTGACCGTACTTCCTCCTTTTGTAAGCTGAATGCTTTCAATCCATCTTCCGGGAATGAAATTCAGGCCGTAAGCCGAAGCAAGACCTCTGATCTCCGGAAGAAGCTCTTTTGTTAGGCTCGTATATTTTTGATCCAAACCGAGCATTTTTAGTTGTTTAGTACCTGTAACGGCATTACTGAAAGAAACATCTACAGTGGCATTGGTCTCAAAGCTTTCAGACAGGTTACAGCAGGCTGCTTTTAATAATTCCTTTTTATCAATATTAAAAACAAGACCAGCTTCCTTTTTACTTAATGCTGTTGCTGCTTTTGAACCGAAAACCGTTACTCCTTCAATACTTTTCTCATGTTCATGATGTTCATTAACGGTTGCTGTTCCCTGTTCTTTATGCTCTTCATGCTTTGTTCCTTCCTCGAAATGAACATTCGGATTAGCTTCTCCAAAAGGAATATCTCTGTCGTAGAGGCAGCATCCGGGAAGACCTTTGTAAACGGCATCAGAGGTTTTATATTTTTCATTGTCATGGCCTGCATCGGCGATAGCTTTCAAAATTTTATCTGATGAGGTTCTAGAGGGATCGAAATTTAAAATTACGGTTTGTTTTTCGGCACTCCATTCTGCCATATCTGCACCTGCTGTTTTTGCAGCTTTTTCAATTCTTGCTTTGCATGAAGCACAATTTCCTTTTACATAAAATTCATTGTCTTGCTTTGCGTGATCATGATGCTGATGGGCTTCCGTAGGAGAGGGCTGAAGATCTCTCTCATAATGGCAGCATCCGGGAAGGCTTTTATAAGTTTCATCAGATGATTTGAACTTTTCATTGTCGTGACCTGCATCGGCTACTTTCTTTAAAATTTCATCTGTAGAAACTTTGTTGTCTGTTTCCAGTGTTAAAGTTTGCAGATCAACAGAATAAACAGCTGTTTTGGCGCCTGCTTTTTTGGCTGCGGTTTCTATTCTGGATTTACACATATCACAGTTTCCTTTGACTTTAAACTGGTTTTTTGAAAGGTTTTGAGCTGAGATAAAGTGTACGGACAGGATCATTAGACCAAGAATGAACTTGGAAATATATAATTTCATTTTGTTTAAAAGTTTTGATTAATTAAAAACGGTCCATTAAAATATTTAACGGACTCAATGAGTGATAATTAACCTATTTTCGGCGGTTGCCAGATTTCTTTTAAACGGTCTGATAAATGAGGAGGTGAATATTGAAACTGCGGATTCTTATTAGCTTTGTAATAAGAAAGTTCAAAGTGTAAATTTTTTGAAAACGGAGTTTCTATATAAGTATAGCATGCTACGCACGTTGTACAGCAGTCGTCATTGCATGAAGATTTTGTTTTGCTGTCTTTACTTTCCTTGGAAGTGTGGTTTTTGCAGCAGCTGCTTTTTTCAGGCTTTGCTTTACAGCAGGTATCCTGCATAGATTGAGAATAGAAACTGTCTTTAGGAACTAAAAAAATTCCTAGACAAAAAATAACTGCAAGAATGTGAAACAGCTTCATCTCTGCAAAAATACAAATTTTATGACAAAGGATCACCAACTTTTAAAGCGCAATTGTGCCAAGGTTCTCCGTGAGGAGGATTCAGCTTCGGTTTTTCACCTGTTGGCGCTGCAGCCGGTACCGGACCCGGAATATTCTGCGCTGAATTTTGGACAGGCTGTGGAGTTGGTGCAGGTACGGGCTTACTGTTTAAAGGCTGTCCAACCGGAATATCACATCTGTGCCCTGGTTGGCCGTGTGGAGGATTCATTCCCGGAGGAGTTTTAACCTGTTTTCCATTGTTGTCGATCACCACTTTTCCGGGAGACATTGAATTCGGATCTATTTTAATGGCATTGTTTGGATTTTGGCCTGGAGCAGTCTGTATTGCTGCAGGACTCACATTAAGTGGTTGCCCAACCGGAATATCACATCTGTGCCCTGGCTGCCCGTGTGGAGGATTCTTTATTCCCGGTGCTGCTGTAATCACTGCAGGAGTTGGATTGGATTGTACGCCTGCCTGGTCCATCAGGGCTGTTTTAGAAGCAGAATTAACTGAAATACTGTTCTGCTGAACACCGGCTTCTTCTTTTAAATAAGTAGGTTTTTCGTCTTTATTGCATGAAACGGCTAATAAGGAAATGGCAATAACGCCCAAGAATGTATTTTTCATATCCAATCGGTATGAAACAAAATTAGCAAAACATTTTTAATTGTTTTGCTAATTTTATATTTATAATGTGTTTTTAGGCTTAATTTTTAACTAAAAGCCTAAATCCTTCTCCGTGTACGTTGATAATTTCTAATCCTTCGTCATCTTTTAACAGCTTACGAAGCTTGGCAATGTATACGTCCATACTTCTTGCTGTAAAGTAATTTTCTTTTTTCCAGATTTTTCTCAAAGCAAGATCTCTAGGCATAAAATCGTTTCTGTGGATGCAAAGAAGTTTAAGCAGTTCATTTTCTTTTGGAGAAAGCTTGTATTCCTTATCGCCAACTTTCAACTGTCTCAGCATAGAGTCGAAGAAAATATTGCTGATTTTGAATTGCTCCTGCTCTTCATTTTCTAAAGTAGAGCTTCTCTGCAGGATCGCTTTGATTTTGTATAAAAGAAGTTCTGTATCAAATGGTTTCGTAATATAGTCGTCTGCTCCCAGTTGGTACCCTTTAAGGATATCTTCTCTCATATTTCTTGCCGTAAGGAATATGATAGGGGTGTTTTTATCGATTTTTTTTACATCTTCAGCCAATGAAAACCCGTCTTTTTTAGGCATCATTACATCAAAAATACAGATATCAAACTCATTTTCTGTAAATTCTTTCAATCCCTGTTCTCCATCAGTGGCAAGGGTTACCTCAAAGTTGTTGATTGTTAAATAATCTTTCAGCACAGCTCCGAAACTCTGGTCATCTTCTACTAATAATATTCTGTTGCTCATGATTTTAATAATTAAAATTAATAATTAAGAATGAACGTTTTCACTCTATCTTCTATATTTGTTATTTGGTTTCTATATTTTATAATTGATAAATGATCATCTATTAATGATTCTTTATTGTTGTCTAATCACTTATCACTCATTGTTTATCATTTATGATTTAGCTCATTGGCAGCTTTATCGTAAACGTACTTCCTTTGTCTTTGTGGGAGTCTACAATTATTTGTCCCTTATGCAGTTCTACAATTTTCTTTACGTAAGAAAGTCCCAGTCCCTGTCCTTTTACATTGTGGATGTTTCCGGTTTCCTCTCTGAAGAATTTTTCAAATATCTTTGTCTTATTCTGGGTTTCCATACCCATTCCTTTATCGGAAATTTCCATAACATACCAATTTCCTTCGTTTCTTGTTTTTACTTTGATGTCTGGTGTTTCCGGCGAATACTTGTTGGCATTATCCAGTAAATTCACCAGCATATTGGAGATATGAAATTCGTCTATTTTAAAAATGTAATTGGTTGCATTGAATTCCTGCGTCAAAGAACCGTTTCTTTGCTGTACAATGAGATTGAAAGACTCTGTTGTCTTTTTTATCAGTTCCCGCACATTGGTTTCTTTTAAGAATAATTCTACTTCATTTCTTTCAAGCTTGGACATATTCAGGACGTTTTCAACCTGCTTTTTCATTCTTAAATTTTCCTGCTTGATCAGCTCCGAATAGTATTTTACCTTGTCAGGATTCGTCGCAATCTTATCATTAGCTAAAGAGTCTGTAGCTACGGAAATGGTCGCCAGTGGTGTTTTGAACTCGTGGGACATATTATTGATGAAGTCTGTCTTAACCTCTGCAAGTTTTTTCTGTCTCATCATATAATTGATGGAAATAATATAAATTCCAAGAATTGTTAATAATGACAGGAAAGTCCCCAGAAGCATCGGCCAGTTGTTCATGGCCAGCGAGTATTCTTTTTTAGGAAATACCAAGGCCAGACTGTACAAAGTCCGGTCTTTTGTGTCTGTGAAAAGTGGATAAGAATAAGTATTGTTGTCCTTCTTTTCTTTGTAAAGCTTATTTACAACGCTTGTGAGGTTATTATTTTTATCAGAAATTCCATATCCGAATTTTGCGGAAATTCCTCTTATTTTTAATTCTTTTGTGATGACTGAGTCAAGAATTTTATCATCAACTCTTTTTGTGATAGGTAAATTATTCCCATAAATTTTAGCAAATTCTTTTATGGTATAATCTCCGTTTTCTATGTCATTATTGATTTCTGAGGTAAGCTGTTCCGGTTTTGTGGTATCTCTTTTTACTTTATAGGCTGCCTCATCACTGTAAAGAGTAGTCCATTTTATTGAATCTCCTCTTTGCGAAATGGGTAGCTGTGTTTTTTCGATAATATTTTTAGAATAAATAATCTGTCTTTGGGTACCGGAATCTTCTACCTGCTGAATTGTTGTCAGAGAAGGTTGTTTGCTGTTGGCAATAATATTGTTTCGGAAATTTTTATTGTTTTCATTCATGTATTTTTCCACCTCGATTTCTGAAACACTTTTAGCTGTGCTTTCCAGAGCGGTATATACTTTATTTGAAAAATCCTGTTCCAGGGTACCATAGTATCTTTTCAGCCAATAAAATTGGAGTGTAACAAAGACAATCAGTGAGATTGTCATAAACACCGAAATTATTGGGATGAATTTGTTATTCATTATTTGATTTTAATATATTAAGAAAAATGAATGTTAAAATTAATTATTTTAAGACTTGATAAACAAAAAACGAGCCAAAAAATTGTTTAATTTTTCTTAAAAGAAGGTTTTTTAACAAATATTTATGAATGTAAAATAAACTGTCCTATGGAAAGTCCTGTAAACGGATAAATAACTAGCTTTAATAAAAATAATTATTTATGGAATCTAATATCATTTTTAACAAAGATTTTGATTCAAGCAGCGTTTATGTCATGAAGATATATGATGCTGATGTCTCAAAAGTATGGGATTACTTTACCAAATCGGAATTATTGGATCAATGGTGGGCTCCGCAACCCTGGAAATGTGAAACGAAAAGACAGGATTTTAAAGAAGGGGGAACCTGGCTGTATTCAATGGTTGGTCCGGAAGGTGAAAGGCATTATGCACAAGTAAAATATGGTGAGATCACGGAACATCGTAGCTTTGATGGAGTAGATGCTTTTTGTGATGAAAACGGTAATATTAATGAAGACTTTGCCCAGTCGAAATGGCTGTTGGGGTTTACCGGAGTAGATGAGGGAACAAAAGTAACGGTCAACATTCATTTTCCAACCCCGGAAGCTATGAAACAACTGTTGGAAATGGGCTTTGAAGAAGGATTCAAAATGGGATTGTCACAGCTGGAAGGAATTCTAAGATAATATAAGATTAAAAATATGCCGGTTTAACAATGTCAAACTGGCATATTTTACTGCTATACTAATGGATCTCAGATAAGTTTTTCTTCCTGAAAATACTGTATAATTGCTTTTTTCATCAGAAGAGACTGCTCATTCGGCTTTAGCTCCGGAAGTTCTTCCAGTTTATCAAAATGAGGATATCCATCATCATCATAATGTGTGAATTTGTAATATCCAAATGGTTCCAACAGTCTGCAAACCGCAATATGAATTAAGTTAACCTTATCATCTTTCGTGTATTTCTGCTGGCCGCTCCCCAATTCCTGAAGACCTATTAAAAATAAATAAGTTTCAATAGGGGCGTTCTTCTCAGTGTCAAAGTTTTCTATAAAAAACTGTTCTATTTTTTGCCAATATTCGGATTCGTTCATATAATTGATTATTAAGACGTTTTAAGTCTTCGCTTAATTTCTTTTTATAAGATGATGTTGACTTTACTATTTCATCCGCTTCTTTAAGAAGTTTATTTGTTTTTTCTGTTTCGAGCAAGTTGAGTTCATCAATTATGAATTATCATTTATTTTCAACAGGAATGCATATTCCAGTGCATCTTCTTTCAATGATTCAAATCTTCCGCTTGCTCCGCCATGGCCAGAACTCATGTCGGTTTTGAATAATAATAGGTGGCTGTCCGTTTTCATCTCTCTCAGTTTTGCCGTCCATTTTGCCGGTTCCCAGTATTGTACCTGAGAATCGTGAAGGCCGGTTGTAATCAGCATATGAGGATAATCTTTTGCTTCCACGTTATCGTAAGGGGAATATTCTTTCATGTACTGGTAATATTCCTTGTCATTAGGATTGCCCCATTCGTCATATTCTCCGGTTGTCAGTGGGATGGTTTCATCCAGCATTGTGGTAACTACGTCTACGAAAGGAACCTGTGCTACAATTCCGTTAAAAAGTTTAGGTTCATAGTTCACAACGGCTCCTACAAGAAGTCCGCCTGCGCTTCCGCCCATTGCATACATGTGCATTGATGAAGTGTAGTTTTCCTTAATTAAATGTTTTCCTGCATCAATGAAATCGAAGAATGTGTTTTTCTTAAACAGCATTTTTCCATCTTCGTACCATTCTCTACCCAAGTATTCTCCTCCGCGTATGTGGGCAATTGCGTAAATAAACCCTCTGTCCAAAATGGAAAGCCTTACATTGGAGAAACTTGCATCTACAGTATGGCCATAACTTCCGTAACCATATAAAAGTAATGGAGTGTCTGACGATTTTTTAGTGTCTTTATGATAAACCAGTGAGATTGGTATTCTTGTTTCACCGTCTCTGGATTCTGCCCAGATTCTTTCAGAAATATAATTTTCCGGAAGGAATTTTCCGCCAAGAACTTCCTGCTGTTTCAGAAGTTGGGTGGTTTTCTCCTTCATATTATATTCATATGTTGAACTTGGCTGTGTCAGTGATGTGTAACCATAGCGGAGAACTTCGGTGTCAAATTCCATATTGATTCCGATGTAAGCCGTATATGTGGGATCAGAAAATGGAAGATAATAGGCTTCCTGAGTTTTTTCATCAATAATTTTGATCTGCAGAAGCCCTTCCTCTCTTTCTTCAAGAACCAGATAGTCTCTGAAAATTTCAAAACCTTCCAGCAGAACTTCGGCACGATGTGGAATGACGTCTACCCAGTTTTCCATCCCGCAATTGTCAATTTTGGTTTTTACGATCTTGAAATTGGTCGCTTCGTCTGCATTGGTAATGATATAAAACTCATCTTCGTAATGTTCTACTGAATATTCAAGGTCATCTATTCTGGGCTGGATAATTTTCCATTCTGCAAAAACATTATCGGAAGGAATGAATCTGTGCTCATCGGAGATTGTGCTTGAACTTGCAATGAAAATATATTTCATCGACTTTGTCTTGAATACATTTACATCAAACGTATCATCCTTTTCATGGAAAATCAGGATATCTTCCGAAGCATCTGTACCAAGCTTATGTCTGTAAACCTGGAAAGCACGTAAGCTTTCATCCTTTCTGATATAGAAAACATGTTCATTGTCGTTTGCCCAAACAGCTTTTCCTGTTGTGTTCAGGATCTGGTCCGGGAGAATTTCCCCTGTTACGAGATTTTTAAAATTGATGGTGTAAATCCTGCGGCTTACATTGTCTGACGAAAAAGAGACAAGCTCATTATTGGGAGAAACGGCAACGCTTCCTACTTCAAAGTAAGTTTCACCTTCTGCTAATATATTAACGTCAACAAGGATTTCTTCCTTATTATCCAGGCTTTTATGCTTTCTGCAGAAGATAGGATATTCTTTTCCTTCTTCATAGCGTACAATGTACCAGTATCCGTTAAAGAAATAAGGCAGGGATTCATCATCTTTTTTATAGCGGGCTTTCATCTCTTCGAAAAGCTCTTCCTGAAAAGCTTCCGTATCTTTCATCATGAACTCTTCATAGGCATTTTCCTCTTCAAGGTATTTTATAACTTCAGGATTTTCTCTTTCATTAAGCCAGAAATAATTATCAATTCTTCTGTCGCCGTGGATTTCTAATATCTTTTCTATTTTTTTTGCCTGTGGAGCTTTCATTCAACTGTTTTAAATTTTATAGATCTGGTGGAATATGCCCTGGCAATTTTTCTCTTTTTTTAAGAGCTATTGACAGGATATTCTTTAATATTAATTTCTGTTCAAATTTAGTTAAAAAAAAACCATCTTTCCTGTATTGAAAAGATGGCTGTTTTTATGTTAAGTATTAAAGACTATTTGTGAAGTGCTTTAATATACTTTTCAAGTGCCATTGTCATAGATGGAGTTTCCTTTGTAGGAGCCATAAGATCTACTTTTAAGCCTGCTTCTTCCGCTGCAGCCAGAGTAGTGTTTCCGAAAACACCGATCTTTGTTTCTTCCTGCTTAAAGTCCGGGAAATTCTGCTGAAGAGATTTGATTCCCTGCGGGCTGAAAAAGATCAGCATATCATAGTCTTTCGCATTAATGTCTGTCAGATCACTGCATACCGTTCTGTACATGATTGCTCTTGTCCAGTCTACATTGGCAGTTTCCATCGTTTTTACGATATCCGGGCTAAGGACATCTGAAGACGGCAGAAGATATTTTTCGGTAGGGAATTTTTTGAACAGAGGCAGAAGATCCGAGAAGTTTTTCTCCCCAAAACTGATCTTTCTCTTTCTGTAAACAATATGTTTCTGAAGATAGTTGGCAATTGCCTCAGACTGGCAGATGTATCTCATCGTATCAGGAACTGCAAAACGCAATTCTTCCGCAAGTCTGAAGTAATGGTCTATCGCATTTTTGCTGGTGAAAATAATTCCAGTATACTGCGTCAGATCTATCTTCTGAGTTCTGAGTTCTTTGTTGTCAACTCCTTCGACGTGGATGAAAGGACGGAAATCAATCTTTATTTTTTCCTTCTTTGCTATATCCAGATATGGAGAAGACTCACTAGGCGCTGGTTGAGAAACCAATATAGACTTTATTCTCATCATTGACTTTTATTAAAAAAATAACAACTTCCAAAGCAACAATAAAGGTGCAATTTGGAGGGTGCAAATATACAAAAATTTATAATACCATTTTTCGGGAAGTATATTGTTTTTGTGAAACAAATAGAAGAAAATCTTGAAAATAGCTACAAATGCAAAGAAGTAGAAGTAATATGAAAATATTTTATTTCTGTCTATCGGGAAATAATAGTGGGTTACACACAGAATTATGAGTAAAAATGAAAGAATGAAGTAGAATTTTGTGGAGGTAAAATAAAAAACAGTCCATTTTCTGCCATCACCTATACTTTGATAAAATAAAAAGCCCAACGCAGATTTTGAAGCATAAAAAAATATAACTGCCAGTAATGTATATCCAAATTTATTGAGTTGGTAACCGAAAAGCTGCAAATCATTAATGTATTTTGGAACTATAGGGATATATTGTGAAAGTAAAGCGGACAAAGTAAGGGCGGTTACACAGGACGTAATAATCCAACTCGGGAGATTATTGCTGGCGTCAAAATATTTCTGAAGCAGAAAATCTTTCAGGCTGGCGTCTCTTTCTATGACGTTCATCATGAAAACATACAGGAATATGCAGCCTATTAGTATAAAGATTACCCAGTCATTGTTCTCAGGTATTCTTACATGGTTTATAAAATTTTGTGATAACAGCAAAGGAATATTTTTTGCAAAATTATAGATTATTTTGTATAAAATAAAAAGGTTAAATAAACTATCTTTGCAAACTGAAATGAAAAAACTCGTCATTATCCCTACATATAACGAAAAGGAAAATATTGAAAATATTATTTCCGCGGTTTTTGCATTGGAGGACGACTTTCATATTTTAGTGGTGGATGACTCTTCTCCCGATGGAACAGCCGAAATAGTGAGGGAATTGCAAAAAAAGTTTCCACATCATCTGCACCTGTCCGTAAGACATGTAAAAGACGGTCTTGGAAAGGCATATATTCACGGATTCAAATGGGCTATCGAAAATAAGTATGACTATATTTTTGAAATGGATGCCGATTTTTCACATAATCCGAATGATCTGCCCAAACTTTTTGAAGCCTGCTTGAATGCAGATATGGCCATAGGATCACGCTATTCCAAAGGAGTGAATGTGGTGAACTGGCCAATGGGTCGTGTACTACTTTCCTATTTTGCGTCCAAATATGTGAGATTTATTTTGGGACTTCCTATTCATGATACTACGGCAGGTTTTGTCTGTTTTTCAAGAAAAGTTCTCGAAGAAATAGGTTTAAACAATGTAAGACTAAAAGGATACGGTTTTCAGATTGAAATGAAATTCAGAGCTTTTAAAAAAGGTTTTAAAATTGTAGAAGTTCCTATTATATTTACCAACAGAATTTTAGGAGAAAGCAAAATGAACGGCGGCATTATTCATGAAGCCGTATTTGGTGTTTTAAATTTAAAATGGAAATCAATAATCAACAGATTATGAAAAAGCTGATCTTCATTTTCGTTATGCTGTGCATGTTCTCATGCGGAGGCGATTATATCGACAAACCCAAAAACCTGATCGAGCCTGAAAAAATGGCTGAGATCATGGCGGACCTTGCCATTACAGACCAGGCGGTTATTCTATATCCAAACAAAAATTTAGAGGCAGGAACAAGATTTGTACTCAAGACACACAATATAAAGTCTGAAGATTTTATAGAAAGCTTCAAGTATTATGTCATTAAAGACAAAATGAAAGATATTGCTGAGGATGCAAAGAAAATAGTCTTACAAAAAGATCCGAAAGCGGATAAATATATACAGGACAAACTGAATAAAAGCGGAATTCCACCCACTTTAAACAGATAATAATTATGATGCGGAAACGTATTCTGTTTATTACGGATGCGTTAATAGCGGTGAATTAAAAGAATATACGAATGAAATTTTTTAATATAGAAAAAACCTCTGAAGGAAAAGCAAGAGCAGGAGAGATCACTACAGATCACGGGAAAATCCAGACTCCTATCTTTATGCCTGTAGGAACTGTAGCAAGTGTGAAAACGGTTCATCAGAGAGAATTAAAAGAAGACATTAAAGCGCAGATTATCCTGGGTAACACATACCACCTGTATCTTCGTCCTACTATGGATATTATGCAGGAAGCAGGAGGGCTGCACAAATTTATGAACTGGGATCTTCCTATTCTTACCGATTCAGGAGGTTTTCAGGTGTTTTCACTTTCCAAAAGCAGAAAAATGTCTGAAGAAGGAGTGAAATTCAAATCCCACATCGACGGAAGCTATCATATGTTTACTCCGGAAAAATCTATGGAGATCCAGAGACAGATCGGAGCGGATATTTTCATGGCTTTTGATGAATGTACTCCTTATCCTTGCGAATATAACCAGGCCAAAACATCCATGGAGCTTACCCACAGATGGCTGAAAAGATGTATTGACTGGACAGAAGAGAATAAAGAGATTTATGGCCATAAACAAAGGCTTTTCCCAATTGTTCAGGGATCTACTTATTCAGATCTCAGGAAAATTTCAGCTGAGGTTATTTCTGAAGCAGGAGCGGAAGGAAACGCAATCGGAGGACTTTCTGTAGGAGAACCGGAAGAAGAAATGTACAGAATTACGGACGAAGTAACCGATATTCTTCCAAAAGACAAACCAAGATACCTGATGGGAGTAGGAACCCCATGGAATATCCTGGAATCTATTGGTTTGGGAATTGATATGATGGATTGCGTAATGCCTACCAGAAATGCAAGAAATGCAATGCTTTTCACATGGCAGGGTGTAATGAACCTTAAAAATGAAAAATGGAAACGTGACTTTTCCCCTCTGGACGAGTTTGGAACAAGTTATGTAGACAGAGAATATTCAAAAGCATATTTACGTCATTTATTTGTGTCAAAAGAATATCTTGCAAAACAGATTGCGTCCGTACATAATCTGGCATTTTATTTAGACCTTGTGAAAATGGCGAGAGAGCATATTGTGGCAGGCGATTTCTACGAATGGAAAAAATCTATAGTACCGGTTCTTAGACAGAGACTTTAAAATAGAGAAGATCATGATCAAAATTATAGACAGATATATCATTAAAAAATACCTTGGAACATTCAGTTTCATGCTGATATTGCTGTCTATAGTGGTACTGGTAATTGATGTACAGCAAAAAATTCCAAGAATTGAAAATGCAAAAGCATTAGATCCCAAGCTGGATTTAATGTATTTCCTGATCAATTTCTATCCATTCTGGATCATTAATCTTGTGGTGACATTCCTCTCCATTTTGGTGTTTATTTCCGTGATTTATTTCACATCCAGAATGGCAAATAATACGGAGATTGTTGCTGTTATCAGTAGTGGAGCCAGTTTTCACAGGTTTGCCAAACCTTATCTGTATACTTCCCTTTTTATTGCTATGATATCGCTTGTGGTGAACCATATGGTGCTTCCGTGGGCAAATATCAAGAAAAATCAGCTGGAAGCCTATACTTATAACGCTGCAAACAAAGAAAAAATACTTGGGACAGGCCCTGCGTCTGCCCAGTTCAGCAAAACAGAATATATTTTCGTAAACTCCTGGAATAAAAGAGAGGCCCGGGGCTCGGGGTTTGTATATCAGAAATTTGATAAAAACAGAAAGATGATCTACGAGCTTAAAGCATCCGAAGTATATTGGGATAAAGCTAAAAAGCTGTTTACTCTTACCAATTATTTAGAAAAGACCATCAATAAAGACAATACTGAAAAGCTGGGTAACGGTGTTGAAATGAAAAAAAGTTACGGGCATTCCCCTGAAGAACTCTTTCCGAATGAGCTTCTCGGGCAGAATAAAACAACTCCTGAGCTTATAAAATTTATCGACAGGGAAAAAGAAAAAGGGAACAGCAACCTGAACTCTTATCTTAATGAGTTTCATCAAAGAACCTCAATGCCTGTTTCCATTATTATTTTGACGTTCCTGGCGCTTTCCCTGGCTTCCCAGAAGAAAAGAGGAGGTCTTGGAGTCAATCTTGCAATAGGTATTTCCCTTGCCTTTGTTTTTGTTTTCTCTTTTGAAGCATTAAAAGTGGTTTCGGAGAACAAAAGCCTGTCACCTGCTGTAGCCATGTGGCTGCCTAATATGGTTTTCTTCCCGCTTACCTTGTATCTGTATCTGAAAAGAGCCAATCAGTAAAGAAGTTTGATCTCTTTATGATAGAAAGGCTTTAAACCGTCTTTCTCCAGTTCTATCCAGAGTTCACCCTTTTCGTCAGCATTTCGGATAATGCCATTTTGTCTCTCTTTTTCAATTTCGAAAACCGAGATCTCATCTTTGCGGAATAAATTCCGGTTAAACCGATCAATAATTTCCTGTTCATCCGGAATATTTTTCAGTCTTTCCGATAAATATTCGTGAAGATTCAGGACAAAATCATTCAGATCAAAAGCCTGCCCTGTCTGTGTCAGAAGCGATCCTGCATTTGATATTTCATCAAAATGATCCTGCAAAACATTGAAGCCTGCACCAATAATGAAATAATTATCCTGATTGATCTTTTTCTTTTCAATTAAGATTCCGACGATTTTTTTATTTTTAAGAATAATATCATTCGGCCATTTTATTTTAACGTCATTATCAGTCAAATTGGCAAGAAAGTCCCGGATAATAACTGCGGTATAGTAATTGAATATAAAATCTGAAAGCAGAAAGCCTTGAACTTTAACAGCCAGTGTATAAGCTACATTTTTTTCGGCCGCTGCCGCCCATGTATTTCCGTATTGTCCGCGGCCTTTGGTTTGATTAAATGTGTGTAAAGCCGTAAAATCTGAATTTCCGTAAAGTAAAAACTTAGATATTTCGTCATTAGTAGAAGAACACTCTTTTAAATAAAATAATTGACCCATTTAAGAAAACTTTAAGACTTTAAAGGGCTAAAAGTAAGGCTAAAGTAAAAGAAAAACAATAAATTTGCAGATTATAGATATTTTAATGAATAAAACAGCAGAAAAGCAGGCACTAATAGATAAAATTGTTGAAGCCATCCAGGATGTAAAAGGAGAAGATATCATGATTTTTGATCTTTCGAAAATTGAAAATTCTGTAGCGGAAACTTTTATAATTTGTAGCGGAAACTCAAATACGCAGGTTTCTGCATTGGCAGGAAATGTGGAGAAAAAAGTAAGAAATGATCTTAAAGATAGACCTTGGCATGTAGAAGGTACCGAAAACTCAATGTGGGTTTTGGTAGATTACGTAACAGTGGTAGTGCATATTTTCCAGAAAGAAGTACGTGAGTATTACGATATTGAAGAACTTTGGGGTGATGCAGCAATTACCAAAATAGAATATGAATTTTAAATTTTAAAAAGTATAAATGAACAATAAAGGATTCAACTGGTTTTTTCCAATTGCAATCGTGGCTCTTTTGTTATTTTTCGGTTCCAATTTTTTAGGAGGCGACAGTGCAAAATCTATTGATGAGGATGCTTTCTTTAGGGAAATGCAGGCAGGAAAGGTCCAAAACGTTATCATATACAAAGACACAGAGAAAGCTGATGTTTTCCTTACTAAAGCAGCAAAGACAGCAATGGTCAGTAAAACGGCCAACCAAAGCAATCCTCTTTCTGCATTCGATATGGCTCCAAAAGCAGATTTTTCTGTAAAATACGGAGATCTTCAGCTTTTCCTTCAAAAATTTGACCAGATAAAGGCTGCAGACGCTAATATCAAAACCACAAAAGATTACGGAGCAGGTAAGAACCCGTTCATGGATATCTTGGTTTCAGCATTGATATGGATTGCGATCTTGGGACTTTTCTATTTCCTTCTTTTCAGAAAGATGGGCGGCGGCGGAGGCCCTGGAGGACAAATTTTCTCTATCGGGAAATCTAAAGCGAAGCTTTTTGACGAAAAAGAAAGAATTCAGGTGACATTTAAAGATGTTGCAGGTCTTGAAGGTGCAAAAGAAGAAGTACAGGAAGTTGTGGATTTCCTTAAAAACTCTGAAAAATATACCAAACTGGGAGGTAAAATTCCTAAAGGAGTTCTGCTTGTAGGCCCTCCGGGAACAGGTAAAACATTATTGGCTAAAGCCGTTGCTGGTGAAGCTAAAGTACCGTTTTTCTCCCTTTCAGGTTCAGATTTCGTAGAAATGTTTGTGGGAGTAGGTGCATCAAGAGTTAGAGACCTTTTTGCCCAGGCAAAAGCCAAATCTCCGGCTATTATCTTTATTGATGAGATTGATGCTATCGGACGTGCAAGAGGAAAGAATAATTTCTCAGGAGGAAACGATGAAAGAGAAAATACCCTTAACCAGCTTCTTACAGAAATGGATGGGTTCGGAACAGACGTTAACGTAATTGTAATGGCTGCTACCAACAGAGCTGATATCCTTGATAAAGCTTTAATGAGAGCCGGACGTTTCGACCGTTCAATCTACGTAGACCTTCCTGAATTACACGAAAGAAGAGAAATATTCGACGTTCACTTGAAGAAAATCAAGCTGGATGAAAATGTTGACAGAGATTTCCTTGCAAAACAAACCCCTGGATTCAGTGGAGCAGATATTGCAAACGTATGTAACGAAGCAGCCCTTATCGCAGCAAGAAACAGTCATACCTCAGTTACAAAACAGGATTTCCTTGATGCTGTAGACAGAATCATCGGGGGGCTTGAAAAGAAAAATATGGCCATCAAACCTTCTGAAAAGAAAAGAGTGGCTTATCACGAAGCAGGACACGCTACGATCTCATGGTTGGTAGAACATGCAGCACCGCTTTTAAAAGTGACTATCGTTCCGAGAGGGCGTTCCTTAGGAGCAGCATGGTATCTTCCTGAAGAAAGACAGCTGACAACTACTGAACAGATGCTGGATGAATTATGTGCGACTTTAGGAGGTAGAGCAGCAGAGCAGGTTATTTTTAACAATATTTCAACAGGCGCTTTGTCTGATCTGGAATCAGTAACGAAAAGAGCTCAGGCAATGGTTACGATCTATGGTCTAAGCCCGAACATTGGTAATATTTCTTACTATGACAGTTCAGGCCAGTCTGAATACTCTTTTGGAAAACCTTATTCTGAAGAGACGGCAAAGAAAATTGATGCAGAGATCAAAGCGATCATTGAAAACCAATATGAAAGAGCCGTAAGAATTCTGGATGAAAATAAAGATAAACTTGATGCTCTTGCCAACAAGCTTCTGGAAAAAGAAGTAATCTTCCGCGAAGATCTTGAAGATATTTTCGGAAAAAGAGCCTGGGATCCTGAACTGACAGAAAAACCTGTTACGAATACCATCCCGAAAAAGGAGATTGAAACCCCGGTAATACCGGAAATTAAAGAGAAAGAAGAAGACAGCGAAATTCAGGCTCCTGAGAGTCCTTCACAGCTTTAAAGCTCTTTAAAACAGAATATATGAAACCTGACAGTCTTAGAATTGTCAGGTTTTTTCATAATTTAAGGACTATTTTTAGAATCTATTGTAATTTATTTTCTATTTTTGTATAAAGTTGACTAAAAATAGATTAAGTTGAATTTATTCAAGAAGATTGTAAGCAAACTTACCAACCAGCCTGAGGAAGAGGAGAAACAGAGTCTGGAGAAGCTCGGGGATTCGCTGAAAAATGCAGATCTTGACTATAAGTTTGCGCAGTTGTTTACGCATTCAGGGGGATTTTTTAATTATTGTGCAGATGAAGCGGAGGCTCTACAAACTTTAAATCAGATTATCAAAATAGAGGGAATCAGCAATGTTTTCTGTTGGGACAAGGAGCTTCAGAGCTTTTTAAATGTTGTAAAAACACCTTTTACCCCCGAAATGGAGCATTCCAATGATGCTGCTTTCATTACCTGCGAATATCTTATTGCCTACGATGGCAGAATCATGCTTTCACACAACAATATCCTGCATTACCATTCTTCAAGATTACCTGGCAAAATCATTATTATGGCCAATGTATCCCAAATAGTGAACAATCTTAACGATGCAATGGGAAAAATAAAAAGAAACGGGAATATCAAGAATCTTACTTCAATCAGTGGAGGGCAGTCGAGTTTAGATACCTCTTCCAATACGAATACAAAACTGTTTCTATTGCTGCTTGAAGATTAAGCATCAACTTATAAATTATACATTTTGGACAAAAACCTTATTCAGAGAACCATTTCCGGACTTGTTTACGTTGCCGTTATCATTCTTTGCACAACACCGCTGGGCGCCCAGCTCATCAACAAAATTCATCCGGACCTTATCAGACAGGAATATCTGTATCACGGGCTGATTAGTCTTTTGCTGCTGGTAGGTACATGGGAATGTATAAAGATCATGAAATTCGGGAAAGGCTATGAAAAAGGGCTTGTACTACCGCTGGTTATTTTTATCTACTATGTTTTTTCCAAAAGGTATTTCCATCACGATTTCTTTTTCGATTTCAGGCTGAATGAAATACTCGCTATTTCCCTGATCGTTATTGCAGTGGTTACTTTGTTCAAATATCCCAACGAATTATATTTTGACAGCGGAAAGCTGATATTTACAGTAATCTATGTGGCACTGCCATTCAGCTTTGCATTAGGTTTGCCTAAATTTTCAAGTTTTGACGGTACTTTCTCGCTGGAAGTACTTTTCCTGTTTATCCTCATATGGAGCAGTGATACTTTTGCTTATCTCACCGGAAAGTTTTTCGGAAAGCATAAAATGGCCCCGAAAATCTCTCCGAAGAAAACCTGGGAAGGATATGCGGGAGGAGTTGTCTTAACGTTAGTTTTATCCTACTTTATAGAGCAGTATCAGCCCGAACTTCGCGGGAACTGGATGGTGGTTGGTTTCCTTGTAGCTGCATTTGCTCCGCTGGGTGATCTTGTGGAGAGCCAGCTTAAAAGAAATTTTGGTGTAAAAGACAGCGGAAACATCATTCCGGGGCATGGAGGAGTGCTGGACAGGCTGGATAGTTTTTTAATCTGCGTTCCTGTCGTATATTTGTACTTTATTTTAGAAAAATTTATTTAATCTCATGAAATTACATAAGGAGTCAAAAGGAACGATTACCGTAGCGACAATACTGTTTATTATAATAAGTGTGTTGGCTATTTATTTTCTTAAAATGTGGTCGTTACTGATCATTATGCCATTATTGGTTGTTTACAGTTTAGTATTTTGGTTTTTCAGGGTTCCGGACCGTAATATACTTGAGCACAGAGAAAATGTGATTGCTCCGGTAGACGGGAAGGTGGTTATGATCAAAGAAGTGGATGAAACTGAATTTCTGAAAGAAAAAGCTATTCAGGTTTCTATCTTCATGTCACCTCTTAACGTTCATATTTGCAGATACCCGGTTTCTGGGAAAGTGATTTACAAAAAATATCACCCTGGAAAATATCTTGTAGCATGGCATGAAAAATCATCTACCGAGAATGAAAGAACTACGGTTGCCGTGGAAACAGCTACCAATCATAAAGTGGTATTCAGACAGATTGCAGGATATGTGGCGAGAAGGATTGTTTTCTACTGTAATGAAGGAGATCAGGCAAAAGCCGGCCATGAATTCGGTTTTATTAAATTCGGTTCCAGAATGGACGTATTTCTGCCTTTGGATACGGAAATCATCTGTAAGATCGGTGATATTACAAAAGGTGGTTTGGATGTGATTGCCAGAATGAAGGACTAATATCAGTATTTTAAAATATATTATGAAGAGAAAGCGAAAGCTTTCTCTTTTTTGTTTTTATCATGTATCTGCCGTTTAAAATCGTTTTAATGCCTGTAATCCTTCCTGTATATGAGTTTTTATACTCATGCGTAGCATTGAGTAGGGTAGTTCTGATATGAATATGTGCGTTGTTGATAATTTTGCACCACGATAACAATAGTTTATATTTTTCGATCAAAGATAAAAACCGATGAAGAATGAATTTAAAAAGTATACACATTGGAAAGCTCATATATGAGCGGGTTAATGAACTTCGTATGCCTGTTGGCAGAATTGAGAAGTTTATGAAGTGCAGTGAGGAAGAAATTGAACAGATGTACCAGGAAAGTAGTATTGATACCTTTTTCTTATTAAAATGGAGCAAATTACTGGAGTATGACTTTTTCAGATTATATAGCGGACATTTGATTCTTTATGCTCCTCCGGCCAGAACTCATAGTATTTCTAAGGGAAAAGACTCTTTGCCTGCCTTTAGGAAACATATTTATACCGAAGAGGTAAAGAACTTTATACTGGAGAAAATTGCCAACAAAGAGATGACTCTGAATGAGGTGATCCTGAAATACAGAATCCCAAAGACGACGCTCTACACTTGGATTAAAAAATCATAAAAGAGATGGGACCAAATTATAAACAAATATATACTGATATTATTGAGGAAAAATTTCCCAATAAAGCTGATGATTTCAAGATCATACGAAGAATTGAGGCTATTAATAGTGTAATAGACATTATCGCATTAAATACATTGATTTTTGGTGAGCAGGAGTTTTCAATCCATTGCAGAAACCAAAAACTTCGATCCTATGATCATCAATCCATTGTGAATATCCTCGAATATCAGAAAAAAAACAGGCTTAATAATACAGAAACGGCTAATCATTTCAGCATGAGCCGTAATACCATTTCAAAATGGAAACGTATTTTCAAAGTATAATATAATCTGCTTTAATAGGTATATGGACTTTTTTATCACAAAAAAGGAGTCTCTGTTTCATTATATTTTTCTGCCTTCAGTGTATCTTCTTGTGATTCTTTCAAGATAAAATCCTGATTTTTCCTTTTTCTTCTTGTCTGTCTTTATTTATGATAAGGGTATATTCATTCGTGTTTTTCAATAAATAGGGATATATGATGATTATATTCTAATGAAAAATAGATTTTATTGAAAATTATTTAATGTTTGAATCTTAATAATTCCTAAATTTATATGTCCAAATATCTACCTGTGTATTTTAGTTGGTTCACATTTCAAAACGTTTTAGAATATGATAAGCAAGATTTTTAAAATAATTAACAGTGAAGATGAGGTATTTGATAATGATTTTGATCATAATTATGTAAAACTGATCAATCGTTACCTTATATTTCTTTTTTTATTGTTCTTATTTTATTCGGTATTTATTATACTTTTTTTTGGAGATGCTGTAAGTTCTACGTTTCTCATCTTTATTACTGGCTTTTGGTTTTTTTTAATATTCCTCAAGGGAAAAATCAGCAAATTCAGGAAGGTTTTAAAAGTAACAATCATTGCAGTTTTTATAATACTCACGCTTATTGTAAGCTTTTTCTATGTCTATACTTCAAGGGATGCCGGTGTTGAATATTTTTATTTTTCACTTTTGTTTGCGTTACCTTTTTATTTCGATTACAGAGAAGATTATCGTCTTATACTGGCTATTGTAATCATTATTGCCTTGAACTTTATCGGCTGTCTGTTTCTCGAACTGAATTTTTTACCAAAAAGTGAGTATATAAAGAAAGAAGACTTTAAAATAATCCGGTTACTCAATATTATTTTTTCTTTTACTACATTTTTGATAGATGCATTCTTCATATATCAGAAAGATAAACTCATTAATGGCTTAATGAGAGAAACAGAGATCAAGGACTCAACTATTGAAGACCTGCTAAAAGCCAATAATGAATTAATGAAACAGCAGATTATTACGAATAACCTGACCGAAGATAATATTGCCGAGATTTTAGAACTGGCAGATATGGATTCACCTCTTTTTTTAGATAAATTTCAGGCTTATTTCCCGGATTTTATGCCCAATCTTTTAAATATCAATTCAGGACTGATCAGTTCAGAAATACATATCTGTGCATTAATGAGACTGAATTTCGATACCAAAAAAATTGCTTTATGTACAAACAGTAGTGTAAGAGCAATTGAAAGCAGAAAATACAGAATAAGAAAAAAATTGGATATACCTTCTGAGATTAACATTAACAATTTCATACTCAAGATATAGACCTGTTATTCTGAGTTTTTCTACTCGTGCGTAGTGTTGCGTAGTCATATTTTAGTGGTGCACAAGTGGCTTTAGATAACTTTGCAACTCGTTAAATCAAAAAGATTCTAAGGAAATGTAATTTTCTTGATTTAACGAAATACAGAAAGTTAAAACAACAAGTGCTAAAATAAATTAAAAAATGATGACAAAATCTACAAAAATTCAAATCAGAACAATGATTCTGG
This sequence comes from Chryseobacterium sp. MIQD13, assembly GCF_050496705.1. NCBI lineage: Bacteria > Pseudomonadati > Bacteroidota > Flavobacteriia > Flavobacteriales > Weeksellaceae > Chryseobacterium > Chryseobacterium sp. MIQD13. The sequence goes on along the minus strand of NZ_JBNWAF010000002.1, from coordinate 415,408 downwards.
CTTTGTTTCTGGTTTTTGGGGAGTTTTACTCGCAAATTAATAACGGAGCGGTCGGTATCAATACTGCATCCCCTAATGCAAACAGTGTTCTGGATGTAGTATCCGGCAATAATAACAAAGGAATACTTATTCCCCGCCTTACGGAGGCTCAAAGAGATGGTATTGCAATAAATCCAGCAAAGGATGATGGTCTTACCATCTTCAATACCACTGAAGATTGCTACAATTACTGGAGTCTGGCAGACAACGAATGGAAAAGTGTCTGCGGCCAGATAGGAAAGTCTGTTTTTACCATAGACTGTGCAAATACTAAAGCAATGGGTACATACATACAGGGTAAAGAGCTTACAGCATCCAACTACCTTAGTGTTACCGTAAACGTTACTAAAATTGGAAACTATACCATTACAGGAACTACTACAAATGGATATAATTTTTATGGAACAGGTGTTTTCTTAAATACTGGAATTCAGACGGTACAGATTCCCGGTCAGGGTACACCTGGTGCTGTACAGGTTGATACGGTACAGCTTTCTGCAAACGGTGTAGATGTAAGCTGTACAGTAAGTGTTAATGTATTGAGCTCTGCAGGAACTTATTCTATGTCTTGTGGTAGTGCTATTGTGAATGGAGTATATAAAAAAGGGACAGCTTTGGCAGCTAGTAATACAATTACATTACCGGTGGTTGTAACTTCTCTTGGAAGCTACTCAATAACGACCAATACTGTAGACGGAATTTCTTTCAGTGGATCAGGTACGTTTACAGCTACAGGAAATCAGACTGTAACTCTATCAGGTACAGGTACTCCGACTTCTACTGCAGATAAAGTGTTAACTATTACGTCTAACAGTGCGGATGGTGCTGCAACATGTAATGTAACAGTAGTAATGACAATTCCTGTAAAAAAGATTTTACATATTGGTGCTGAAACGGCTTATGGATACAGTGCATATACAGGACCATCAAGAAGCTTGATGGATTCTCCTACCAACTTCGGAACTACAGCCACAAGTGTTGTAAAATCTGCAGGATATACACATACTTCATTAGGAGCAGCTCCTTCCAATGCAACATTATTGACATCTTTAAACAGTAAGCCGGATATTGTAATTATAGGGTATCCTTATACACCAGACGCTACTGCTGCAGGATATATTGCTAATTATTTGAATAATAAAGGAGTGGTAATCGCATTTGAAGATGATACCCCTTCTTCTCAAAACGTAATGAGAGCTATCTTCTCAGATCCAACAATTTCTGCAAGTACCGGAGGTGGTGCAGGTTCAGTATATGCATTGGTAAATACAAATGATCCGATACTAAACGGACCTTTTGGAGATGTGAGAGGTAAGAACTGGGGGGAAGATGCTTCCACGACTATTAACTTATCAGGATTAACAAGTGGTTTTATCCCATACAGCTACGCACAGCCTATAAACAGTACAACTACAAGAACCGGGATCTCAGGATTAAGACATTCATCACTTAATTTCATCTGGTTCGGGGATGGTGGATTCTTAAGTAATGAAATTGCAGCTGGAACACCATATCCGAGTAATACAATAGAACCATTCGTTGCTCCGAGTTCAGGAGGATATTTTCCGGTACAGAAAGCAACTTATGGAGCTGCAGGTAATGGGTATTCAGCAGGAAGTATGCAGGTACAAAATTCAATTTTGTTTGCCAATATGTTAGCATGGGCTATTAAACAGGCTGAGACCAACGGAATCAACACACAATAAAATGGCGGCTATATTTCCCGATAGTTTAACATTCTAAAAACACAAATGATATGTAAAACACCGATGTTATTTCGACATTGGTGTTTTACAGTTTTAAATATAAAGGACTCATGAAATACTTAAATGACTTTTTTGATTTAAGCTCTACAAGCATTTTGTACTATTTATTCCTTGCAGGATTATATTACTGGTTATGTTATATTTTATTTAAAAAAGCATTGTATAATGCTAAAATCCAACAGAAAGAAATAAAAAAAGCAGATATTATAAGAGAAATTTCCCACTCTGTGATTTCATCTTTTATAATGACATTTTTAATTTTATTGGTAACTCATAGCTCTTTGAAACAATATACCATGATCTACAAAAATATCAGTGATTATTCCCTGTACTGGCTGATTGGTAGTATTTTCGTAGGGCTGTTTATTCATGATACTTATTTTTACTGGATGCATAGGATATTACATCATGAAAAGATTTTTAAATATGTACATCTTATCCATCACAAATCCACAAATCCCAGTCCCTTTGCAGCTTATTCATTTCATATTGCAGAAGCTGTTGCGGAAGGGTTGATTGTGCCGATTTTACTGTTTGTCATTCCTTTACATTCCATCAGTGTTTATATATTTATTATAAGCGCTTTGGTCATCAATATTTATGGACATTTAGGCTATGAAATTGCTCCGAAATGGCTGAGGAACTCTTTTCTTTTTAATATCTTCAATACATCAGTATACCACAACCTGCATCATAATAAATTTAAAGGAAATTATGGGTTGTATTTTAGATTTTGGGATAAAGTAATGAAAACCGAAAATCCGGATTATGTAAAGACTTATGACCGCATCCAGGAAAAACGGTTCGGAAAACAGAGTTAGATATACTGTTTCACATCATCAAGCACATTCATAATAAAAGAAAGAGGTAAATCCTTTTCCATATCAATCAAAAAGATTTTAAACTTCTTTCTGCCCTCCTGAATAAGTTCAGGATAATTAAGCCTGTCTCCATGATAAAAGCTTATGTAATGCTGCTTATGCTTTTTGCTGTAATACAGATAGCACAGCATTTTCTTTTTATACTTAAAAAAAGGCAGTCCAAAGCTGAATGTTTCCGAAATATGTTCAGGATCAGATTCCAGGATCATCTTCCTTAAAAACAAAAGAGTACTTCTTTCAGGTTCTTCGATTCTGTAGAAATACTCTTGTATAGGATTCATTTAAATGAATTTTAATTCAATAAACGATTGATTAGTCAAAATTCTGAAGCTCCACCAGTTTGTGGTACATTCCTTTCTTGCTGATCAGATCGTGATGTGTTCCCTGTTCCACTACAATTCCTTTCTCCATCACTACAATCCAGTCCGCTTTTTGAATCGTTGAAAGTCGGTGGGCAATAACCAGAGATGTTCTGTTTTCCATCATCTTGTCCAAAGCATCCTGTACAAATCTCTCAGATTCCGTATCCAGGGCAGAAGTGGCTTCGTCAAGAATCATCACCGGCGGGTTTTTCAATACTGCTCTGGCAATGGAAACTCTCTGTTTCTGACCTCCGGAAAGCTTATTTCCATCATCGCCGATATTGGAATCGTAGCCTTCAGGAAGACCGGAAATAAAGGTATCTGCATTGGCAATCTTTGCGGCCTCAATTACTTCTTCTCTTGTAGCATCAGGTTTACCCATCAGAATATTATTGTAAACCGAATCATTGAATAATACGGATTCCTGGGTTACCATTCCCAGAAGCTGACGGTATTCCTTTAATTTTAAATGCTTGATATCTGTTCCGTCAATTAAGATTTCACCCTCATTTACATCATAGAATCTTGCTAAAAGGTTGGCAATTGTAGTTTTTCCGCTTCCGCTCTGCCCTACAAGAGCTATGGTTTTTCCTTTCGGAATGATCAGAGAGAAATTTTTAAGGATAACATTGTCTTTATCGTAATAGAATCCAATGTTTTTGAATTCAATCTGGTTGTTCAATGTAGAAATGGAAACAGGTTCTGCAATTTCTTCCACCTTTAAATCATAGTCAAGAACTTCAGCTACTCTTTCCAGACTCGCCATACCTCCCTGAATGGAAGAAATTGCACTGGAAAGCTTTTTTGCAGGATCCAGAATCTGGAAAAACATCCCGATGAAAACCAGGAAAGCCTGAGGTTTCATAGTCTGCTCCTCTAAAATCTGAGTTCCGGCATACCAAGTGATAATAAGAATGGTAACCGAACCAAGGAATTCGCTCATAGGAGATGCCAGTTCTCTTTTTCGGCTCATATCTATAGCGAAATTCTGCCAGTTGGTCGTCGTTTCGTTAAATCTGTTTTTAAGAATCTTATCCGCATTGAAGATCTTGATCACTTTAGAAGATTTTAACGTTTCGTCTACTAATGAGAAAAGATTTCCGAGCTCAGCCTGGGCAAAATGTGCCTGTTTTTTTAAGCTTTTTCCTGTCCATGAGATCAGTAGGCCCATAACCGGGAAAACCACCAGTGAAAACAGGGTCAGCTGGGGAGACAGTAAAAATAAAGCAATCAATGATGAAATGATCATGAACGGAGCATTGATAATATCTACCAGTACACCCATAATTCCGCCTTCTACACCCCCGATATCATTGGAAATCCTGGACATCATATCTCCCTTTCTCTGTTCAGTAAAGAATGAAACAGGAAGCTGCAGGAATTTATTATACATCGCGGTACGAAGATCCCGGGTAATTCCCACACGGTAATTAACCAAAAGGAAAGCCCCGATATATCTGAAAATATTTCTTAATAAAAATGAAAGTCCCGTAATCGCACACAGAACAGCAAGTACATAAACAGCACCATGCTGATCAATCTGTGTCTGAACAAAATAATACGCTTTGTCTTTAATATAATTGAAATAGTCGCCGAAAGCCCCGCTCCATACCGGTTCTTTTGTCTGTTTTTCAATCGTACCGAACATTAATCCCAAAATAGGAAGCATTGTTCCCACGGATAAAATATTCAGTAAAGAGTACAGGATATTGAAAAACATACTTCCGAAAAGGTATTTTTGATGCGGTTTCGCGAAATAAAGTATTCTTTGTAATGGTTTCATTCAATGAAAAATTGGATAGCAAAATTACGTAAAATTAAAGGAAAAGACGTTCTTAATCCTGTTTTACTTTAATTAATATGTTTCAGTTCATCCTCTTTTGTTACAAACGTTTGTTTAATTTTTAATGATCAGAAGAGTTCCGGGCATGAAAAAACCGCCATTCCGGCGGTGTATTAAAGTTATTTAGAATTTTACTTTGTCATTATATTTAGGAGCAAAATTTTGTGGGGTCAGTTTTTCTAAAGTTTTTCCGACATTATTGATGATAGTCGTTAAATTATCAAAATCCACCACGTGCATATCATCACTTTCATTATGATAATGGGAAGCTTTCGTCATATCGACTGTAGAAAATGAGTGTGCAATAATCTTTTTCTTTACAAAGCTTACATTATCTGATCTGTAGAATAATTTTTGGGTAGCATACGGATCCGAATTAATTTTTAACCCGTTTGCTGCATACTTATTAAAAAGCTCATCGAAATCTGAAAATTCATCACCTGTCATGAACAATGCATTTTTTCCGAACTGAGATTCTGTAGCCACCATTTCAAAATTGAAAAGGGCCGTCATATTATTATATATCTTATCTAAATTGGTGTCTTTAGAAATAGCTCTTGATCCCAGCATCCCTTTCTCTTCCCCGTTGAAAGCCATGAAAACCATTGAGAAATCAGGGTTTTTATTTCTGAAATAATCGGCAATACCCGTTAAGGTGGTAATTCCACTGGCATCGTCATCTGCACCGTTATAAATATTGTCTCCTGTTTTATTACTTGTCCCGATGTGGTCAAAGTGTCCTGAGAACCCTAAGTATTTATCCGTTTTTCCTTTTTTGATACCACACACATTATAAGCTTTCTTTCCTTCATAATCAAAAGGGATCAGATAGGAATTTCCTGTACAGTATTCAAGATTGTTTTCCTTAAAAAGCTTTGCAATATATTCTGCGGCCTTATCATTTTCCGGAGTTCCGATCTCGCGGCCCTTCATTTCATCTGAAGCCAGTGTTGAAAGAATAGTCGTTACTCTTTCCTTTGAAACTTCCTGTGCAAATGTGAATGCAGAGAAGAATGACAGGGCAAGGTAGGTTAGTTTTTTCATTTTGATACAAAATTTACAGGATCAGTCGTATTCTTAACGGAAATGTTGCATGAAATGGTATAAATTTAATCTTTAAAGTAAAAATTATTCTAGAGAAGGGTAGGTTTGATCCATTAAGAAATTTTAAGTTGTTAAGTGAAATTAAGATTATTATTTGTGTTTTAAGTTTTCCGTGAAATTGTTTTAAACGCAATGCTTCATATTGAACATGTATTATTTTAAGTTGGGCAAAGATGTCAGCTCTGCCGTTTATTAAGTGACCTGATTAATACGAATGCTTACTCAGATCAATCGAAGATTGATTTTTTCTTTGCACCCTAAAGTATATACTATTAAAATAAAACTTTGCGTTTAAATAAATCTGGACATAAAAAAAACAGCCCCTTTCGGAACTGTTCTCACTCAAAAAATCGTTGTAAGGCTATCGAAGTCGGTCTACAGATTTTACGAGCCTCTCATCTCTTCGGATAAATATATTTGCAATAAGCAGACATATTACCGCAATCAATGGGAAAATCGGCTCAATACCCTTCTCAGGAATCTGAATTCCTCCGGATAAGTTTAGTAACCAGTACGCCAATACACCAATCAACAAAACGTTTATAATGATGCTGAACGTATTCAGCAAAATTTGTCTTTTCCTGTTTTTAAAACTGAAAATACTCAATGCTCCTGCCAAAACAAGGGCAATACAGCTGATATCAACAACCGGAATTTGGCCAAAAACATCAACATCCTGTCCTGTAATGAAAAGGGAAACAGCAGCCAAAACTGCCAAAAGAGTCCATATAGTCTGTATTCTTTGTAACATTGATTATTAAATACCCGGCAAAAATAACATAAATTTTGCACAATTCAAAAATAAGTGTAGATTTGCATTATACATATGTACTTGAAAATAAAAGTCGCCGGACTTACTTTTCTTACTCACAATTAATTACATTTTTACATTAAGTATGTTTAACATAGAAACGTTAAGGTCAAAATCCGTAACGGAACTGACTAAAATCTTAAAAGATTTAGGCGTTAAAGTTGCTAGAAACAGCAATGATAATGATAAGATCTTTGCCGTTCTTGACTTTCAGGCTTCTAATCCTAAAGTTGCAAAAGATTATTTCAACGCCACAGAAACCAGTATGAATACTGAAGAACAACAGGCAGAAAAACCTGCCAAGGCCCCTGTAAAGAAAGCAGCGCCTAAAAGACAACCTGCCAAACCCAAAGCAGAAGTAAAAGCACCAGCTGAAGAAACCCCCAAAGTTGAGGTGAAAGCAGAAGAAAAAGTGCAGACTGCTGAAGAAACAAGACAGGAAGAGCCTAAAACTGAAATAGCTTCCACTTCTGAAGAAAACAATCCGGTACAGGCTAAGAAAAAAAGAAAAAGAGTGACTGCCAATACAGGCAATACAGAAACTCCACAAGAAAGAGCAGAAGCTCCTAAAAATGCAGAATCCCAACAATCTGCTCCATCAGAAGAAAAGCCGAATATTCCTCAATCTCAGGCTAGATCCCAACAAAAAGGGCACAATAATCCGCAAAACAGCGGAAACCAGCATAAAAACCAAAATCAACATCAGAACCAGAATCCAAACCAAAACCAGCACAGACAACATGCTGAAAAGGCTGAGGAACAGCATTCTGAACAGAGAAAAGAATTCAATTTCGATGGAATGGTGAGCATTGAAGGTGTTTTAGAGATCCTTCCGGATAACTACGGATTCCTTCGTTCATCAGATTTCAGCTATATTTCTTCTCCTGATGATGTGTACGTTTCTACTGCACAAATCAGAAATTTTGGTCTTAAAACCGGAGATACCGTTAAAGGAATTGTAAGGCTTCCGAAAGAAGGCGAAAAATATTTTTCATTGCTGAAACCTACGGAAGTAAACGGACGCGATCTTGCATTCATCAAAGACCGTGTTGCATTTGAATATTTAACTCCACTTTTCCCTGAAGAAAAATTTAATCTTGCAGGAAGTGAGTCTACGCTTTCAACAAGAATCGTTGATCTTTTCGCACCAATAGGGAAAGGGCAGAGAGCAATGATCGTAGCCCAGCCTAAAACAGGTAAAACAATGCTGCTTAAAGATATTGCCAACTCTATTGCAGCCAATCACCCTGAAGTATATATGATGGTCCTTCTGATCGACGAACGTCCTGAAGAAGTTACTGATATGGAAAGAAGTGTAAATGCTGAAGTTATTGCATCTACATTTGATGAAGCGGCAGACAAGCATGTAAAAGTGGCTAACCTTGTTTTGGCAAAAGCTCAGAGAATGGTGGAATGTGGTCATGATGTAGTAATTCTACTGGATTCCATTACAAGATTGGCAAGAGCTTACAATACCGTTACACCTGCTTCTGGTAAAGTATTATCAGGTGGGGTAGATGCCAATGCACTTCACAAGCCGAAAAGATTTTTCGGGGCAGCCAGAAAAATTGAAGGAGGTGGTTCATTAACTATTATTGCTACAGCACTTATTGATACAGGTTCCAAAATGGATGAGGTGATCTTTGAGGAATTCAAAGGTACAGGAAACATGGAACTTCAGCTTGACAGAAAAATTGCGAACAGAAGAATTTATCCTGCTATTGATCTTGTGGCTTCAAGCACGCGTAGAGATGATCTTCTTTTAGATGAGGTTACTTCCCAGAGAATGTGGATTTTAAGAAAATATCTTTCTGAAATGAATCCTGTGGAAGCAATGGAATTTGTAAATAAAAACATCAGAGGAACTTTAAATAATGAAGAATTCCTGATGTCTATGAATAAATAGATTAATTTAATTGTTTGTTAAAGAAAGCACGGGGATCAGTGATCTTCGTGCTTTTTCATTACTGCAACGTGACATTGAGGAGGTTTTAAAGAAATTAAGAACAATCCCAAAAGTTTTTTAAACGCAAAGTTTACAATTTAAACTGTACTATTTTAAGAAGAGCAAAGATGCCGGCTTCGCCGTTGATTAAGCAATAGGATAATACGAACGCTTATTCAATCAATCAAAGATTGATTTTTTACTTTGCATCCTTAAAATAGTACAGTTTAAATTGTAAACTTTGCGTTTAAAAAATCACAAGTTTTAAAATGTATGCAGCATTGCAATGACTCATCATTTCTTTACTTTAAAAAATTAATTCATTCTAAATCAATATATCAATGTTAAAGATTTATTAAAGTAATCCCCAGTTTTTGATAGTAGCTTAAATAATGGCTAAATTTGGATATAACATTAAAAATAAAAATTATGTCATTTGAATTACCTAAATTAGGATATGCATACGATGCATTGGAGCCTACTATTGATGCAAGAACTATGGAAATCCACCATACCAAACACCACCAGGCATATATTGACAATTTAAATAAAGCAATCGAAGGAACTGAATTGGCAGGAAAAACTATTGAGGAGATCTGCCAGACAGGAACTGACAAACCAGCAGTAAGAAATAACGGAGGAGGACACTTCAATCACTCTTTATTCTGGGAGATTTTAACTCCGGGCGGAAGCAAAGAGCCTGTAGGAAACGTAAAAGCTGCAATCGAAAATTATGGAGGTATTGAAAAATTCAAAACTGATTTTTCTGAGGCTGCTAAAACAAGATTCGGTTCAGGATGGGCTTGGTTGGTTAAAAATTCTGACGGTTCTGTATCTGTGTCTTCTACTCCAAACCAGGATAACCCGTTAATGCCTGTTGCAGATGTTAAAGGAACTCCGGTTTTAGGACTTGACGTTTGGGAGCATGCTTATTATTTAAATTACCAAAACAGAAGACCGGATTATGTTTCAGCATTCTTTGCTGTTGTAAACTGGGACAAAGTGGAGGAATTATTCAACAAATAATTTTCAGCTATTATAAAAATAAAAGGTTCAGAAGAAATTCTGAACCTTTTATTTTGTTTACAGATCATATAAAATCTTAACGGCTTAAAAGAAATGCTCTATCTCACAGCATCACTTCCCGAAAGGCCATTCATTTTCAGACCATATTTCCAGCTGACATAAGCGAAAACCTGATACAGCTTATATTCAAATTTGATCCCGTAATTTTCTCTTGGATCATAATCTATTCCTGATTCTATAATATTCCTGTATTTTCCTGAATTGTAATAAGAATTCCATTCAGAAACCAGGAATGCATTTTTTGTTTTCAGATAAGATTCCGAATACTGGCTCATTGGCTTGGCTATTGCATTCAGAAAATAATCAAACTGAGTATCAATTACGGTAACATCCCATTCTCCATCTTCATTTTTGGAAGGCCTCATTTCTGATTTTTCTTCATCCTTTTTAGGTCTGTCCTGGGAAAGACAGCTGAAAGGAATACATGCGAAGAAAAACAGGATAATAAGATTTTTCATAATAAAAACATTGTATAATAAATAAGCACTCAAAATGAGTGCCTAAGTTTATTTTTTATGGTTCTTTCTGAAGAACTACAAATGCCGGAAAGTGATCACTGTATCCTCCTGTAAACCGGTCTCCGTCCCAGGATCTGAAAGGATAGCCTCTATAGCTTCCTTCTTTGTTCACCAGATAAGCCGGAGCAAAGATTTCTGCTTTATATACTGAATACTCTTTTGTTACCTGATCGGATATTACGTTTTTAGAAACGATGATCTGGTCGAAAAGGTTTGGTGCATCCTGATAGGCCAGTGAAGCAATTCCTTTTTTATACAAAGGATACATCAGATTAAGATAAGGTGTAGTTTCGCTCAGGTCCTTAGGACTTGGAACAGCTTTTAAATAGTTCTTTAAACTTGCACTTACAGGATCATCATTGAAGTCACCCATTGCAAAAAGCTTAGTAGCAGGATCTGCAGCTCTTACACTGTCCATCTGCTGCTTCAATAAAGCTGCTGCTGCATTTCTTTTAGGTAATGAAACGGCTTCACCACCTCTTCTTGAAGGCCAGTGATTCATAAAAAACGCTACTTTTTCGTTATCAAGGAAACCTGTTACCACCAAAATATCTCTTGTATATTCCCTCTTGCCGTCGTCTCCGAAAACTTTCAATTCTTTTTTCAATGAATTGGTTGGTGTGAATCTTCTTTTCTGATAAATTAAAGCCACATCAATCCCTCTGTAATCATAAGAGTTATAATGGATGATTCCGTAGTCGTATTTGGCAAGAACAGGCTGCTTTACCAAATCTTCAATAACCTGTCTGTTTTCAACTTCTATAAGTCCAACTACTGCAGGTGCGGTTTTGGTATATTGTGCACCCAATTCAGAAATTACTTTAGCTTCATTGGCAAGTTTTGCTTTATAAACTTTGGTATTATAGTTTTTACCGCTGCTGGGTGTGAATTCTTCAGAACCGCCTTGGTATCTTACAACTTTTTTGCCTTTTAAGGCATCGTCGCTCCAGGGCCCCTCATATTTTTCTGCTTCTAAAAATTTGACGGAATCAATGGGAATACTTCTGTGGAAAGCAGGATTTCGGATATCTTTTGTTCCATCAATATAATCTGCGGAACGGATGGTATCCCAAAGGTTTTCCACATTCAAAAAGCCAACAGTAGCTACTTTTCTAAGCTTTCCCTGCTGTGCAAAAGCCATTATTGAAAAAACAACAGCTATAAAACTCATATATCTCTTCATCCTGTAGAGTATTAAATTATTTAAACGACAAATTTACTTTTTTTTAATTCAATGATTTTAAATATTTGTAAATTTAAAACAATATAAAACAAATCTCTTATATAATGAATCATAAAAGGTTGCAATGTTAAGAAAAAACAATGTTAAAAAAATTGGAAATTCTAAATTTTGATTAAATTTGTGCCCCCAACTTTTAAAACGTTGAGAATTAAGAAGAAAAGTATTAAAAAAAATAATATACTCATGATTAAAAAACTATCATTAGTCTCTTTATTTACTTTACTTCCTGCCTCTTTTTATTTTGCGCAGACTACTGTGTTTGCGTATCTTAAGGATGCAGAAGGAAAACCTGTTGAAAGGGCAGAAGTAGATCTTAAAGGGAGCGAAAATGATGTAACGGCTGACAAAATTGGATACTTCCAGTTTGTAGACCTTCAGCCGGGCCATTATCAAATTATGATTACGAAACCAAACTTCGAAACCAAAATGATGGAGTTTGACGTAGCTGATGAGAAAAGAAAGGATCTGGGAATCATTACCCTGTATTCTACTCTTACAAGCGCAGATCAGGGATTGGCGATTATAGATAATGATGACGACGATAGTAACAGCAGTGGACAGGCTTCTACGGTAGGATTACTTCAGTCTTCTCAGGATATCTTCAGCAGAATTGCTGCGTTTGACTTAGGATTTTACTGGTTCCGTCCAAGAGGAATTGACGGAAGAACGGGTGAATCTATGCTGAACGGTGTTTCCATGGTAAAATCTGATAATGGTAATGTAGACTTCAGCAACTGGGGTGGTCTGAACGAGATTACGAGATATCCGGAAATCGCGTCTAACCATTCTCCGTCTGAATATGCTTTTGGTGGAAACAGCTCTGTTGTTTACAAAAACACAAAAGCAAGTGAGTATAGAAAAGGATTCCAGTTTACCCAGTCTTTGACTAACAGAAATTACAGAAACAGAACTTCTTTACGCTATTCTTCAGGAATGAGCAAAAAAGGATGGGCGTTTACAGTAATGGGAGCAAGAAGATGGGCTGAAGAAGGAATTCAGGAAGGAACTTTTTATGATGCTTATGGAGCTTATCTTGGGGTAGAAAAGAAGTTCAGCGACAGCCATACGATGACTTTCAACTTTATCGGGGCACCTTACAGAAGATCCACGGCAAGTCCAAGTACTCAGGAAGTATATGATTACAGAGGGGTGCATTATAATTCTTACTGGGGATGGCAGGACGGAGAAAAGAGAAGCGAAAGAGTGCGAAGAGGATTCCAGCCGCTTTTCCAGATCCAGGACTTCTGGAAGATTAATAAGAATTCCAGCCTTTGGACTACAGCGTCTTATCAGTTTGGAAAAGATAAAGGTTCACGTTTAGACTGGAACGGAGTGGTGAATCCATCTCCAACATATTACAGAAATTTACCAAGTTATTATATTAACAGTATTATTTATAATTCGGTTAATGGAACTGTGTCTGATCCAATGCAGTATAATACACTTTGGGATGCATATAACACAAGCTTGTCCAACTGGCAGAATGGAGATCCTAATGTTACTCAGATCAACTGGGGACAGATCTATGCCAACAACCAGAAAAGCGATGCTGCAGACCAGGCCGAAATGGCACGTCTTTATGGATTATCAGGAAAACGCTCAAAGGTATATCTGGTAGATGATGTAAGTGACGATAAAATCTTCAATGCAGGAACACACTATACTTATAATTTTAATGACCGTACGAAGTTTATTCTGAATGTTTCCTATCAGAACTACAAGTCTGAACTTTACCGTGAAATGAAAGATCTTTTAGGTGGTGATTATGCTATAGGTGTAGATCCGTTTAAGGAATCTGCCAAACCTGGTTCTACAGGATACTATAATACTTTAAATCCTGATATTCAGCTACAGGTAGGTGACCGTATGACTTACAACTATATCCTGAGAAGACAGGAGGCAAAAGTAAATCCGGGACTGAAATTCTCTACAGGTAATTTCGACGTATTTGTTTCTGCACTGGCAGGATATTCTACTTCAAACAGAGAGGGGCTTTTCAAGCATTATCTGTATGAAAACTCTTATGGAAAAAGTAAAGATTACAATTTCTGGAACTTCGGTTTGAAAGGACAGATTGTTTACCGTATCAACGGGCGTAATTTCTTAGTATATAATGGTGCGGTATACAATCAGGCGCCATACCTTGAGGATCTGTTTATTAATCCTAGAATTAATGCACTTGTTAACCCTAACATCAGAAGTACCGTTTATACAGCCAATGATTTAAGCTATGTGATCAATACTCCTTTCCTTAAACTAAGAGCATCAGGATATATTGTAGATACACAGAATGAAACCAATGTACAGAGATTCTTTGCAGACGGAATCCAGTTGAGCAGCACCAACCCTGACGGATCTGTTTCCCAGGTACAGAGTGCATTCGTTACTCAGGTGATGTCCAATGTTGAGAAAAGAAATATGGGTGTTGAATTAGGTGTTGATGTAAAAGTTATTCCTACTTTATCTTTACAGGGTCTTGCAAGTTTAGGTCAGTATACTTACAGAAACAATCCTGAAGTATATTTGGTTTCTGATGCATCAGGAAGCAGCGTGACTTCTTTTGGAAAGGCTTATCTGGAAGATTATAAGCAGGGAGGTACTCCGCAGAGAGCTTTCTCATTAGGATTCAGATATAACAATCCGAAATACTGGTGGGTAGGTGCGAACTGGAACTATTTTGATAATAATTATCTTGATCCGGCTCCGGCTTTAAGAACGAATAACTTTATTCAGAACCCGTATTCAAGTACTCCTTATATTGGTCTTACAGAAAGTGATGTACGTGATATGCTGAAACCGGTAGAACTTCCTTCCGCATTTTTCTTAAATGCCAATGCAGGGAAATCATTCATGATTGGAAAGTATTATATATTATTAACAGCTTCTGTAAATAATATCTTAAACAACAGAAGATTCATTACCGGAGGTTTCGAACAGACAAGAGAAACGAAAGCTATGGATTTTGCTTATGATTACTATAGCCCTAAGCCTTCTTTCGGACCGAAATACTGGTACACTCAGGGACGCTCTTACTTTGTTAACTTACAATTCAGATTCTAATAAAATAAAAAAAAATAATAATGAATAATTTCACTAACTTTTTCAAAACGGCATTTGTAGCAGTAGGTGTACTGTCGGCATTGTCTTCTTGTGTAAAGAATGATGATTGGGATACCCCTCCGATCGCTTGTTCAAATAAGTTTGGAGATCCTACCATTTCAATGGCAGACTTCGCTGCTCAGGCTCCTGCTACAGGATATAAACTGATCACTACAGATCAGATCTTTGACGGGTATATCGTTTCTTCTGATGCTCAGGGAAATTTCTATAAAACAATCTCTTTCCAGGATAAAACAGTAAACCCTACAGTAGGTCTTCAGATTGAAGTGGATAAGGCAAGTAACTTTGCAGATTTCCCGGTAGGTGCACACATCAGAATTAATGCAAAAGGATTACGTATAGGACTTGACAGAGGAGCGATTAAAATCGGTTCTGAAGATCCAAACTTTGCGATCGGTAGAATTCCTCAGGCATTGGTTGGAAGGTATATGTCAGGAGTATGTGGTGGAAACGGTTTGGATATCCAGACTATTATTCCTACGAAACTTAACTCACTGAACGATGCAAAACAGGCTAATTTGATCAATACATTGGTTACTGTTTCTGACGTACAGTTCAATATTGGAGAAATCTTCCCGGTTCAGAAAAAATATCTTGACTATGATGCAGGAAACCAAGGTTTAGATACAGATAGAAATATTGAAGATAAACTGGGAGGTACTGCAGTAATCAGAAACTCAGGATTCTTTAAAAGTGGAGGAGAACTGCTGCCAAAAGGAAGCGGAACGATTACTTTCGTAGTAAGCAGATACAATACAACATGGCAGATGCTGATCAGAAGCTTATCTGATATTAATTTCAGCGGAACAAGAGTAGATTCAACGCCACCTAAAGGAGGTACTGCTATTACTTATTCAGGTTCTTTCCTTGAGAATTTTGAAAGTTATGCTACCACTCCGGCCAACCTTGAAGTATATCCTAAATATGTAAATGATGCAGTATTAGGAAACAGATACTGGCAGTTAAAAACTTTCAACAGTAATAAATATATTCAGTTGGGAGCTAATTCAGGTTCAGGAAACTATTTAACCTATTTCGCAGTACCGGTTGACTTTACAGCTGCCAATTCTTTGAAATTTGATGTTAATGTTGGCTTCTGGAACGGAGATGCTTTAAAAGTATATTACACAACCAATTATACTCCACTTGGAGATATTACTGCGGCAACAAAAACAGATATTACCTCTGCATTTACAATTCCGCAGACACCCGTGAGCGGTTACGGTACATTAGCTCCTGCGGGAACTTATAACATACCTGCTACATTAACCGGTAACGGATTCATCTTATTTGAATATACAGGAGCATCAACTGGTGTTACTACTACAGTTCAATTAGATAATATTCAGGTACAATAATTGATACCGGATATTTTAAATACAGACCGTCTTTATAAGGCGGTCTTTTTATTTTCTGTTTAGAATGATACTTTATTCGCCTCTTTGCCTTTCTGGAAACCAAGTGATTCCTTGAATATGAAGTTATTCACTTCTGAGATGCATTTTTACCTCATATTCAATATCACTCTTATCATATTTAAACGGTATGTTGGGTAATGACCAGCTAATGTCATAATAATCATAGTTTTTATGAATATGATATTTTTCCAGGGAATCTGTAATATCAAATTTGTCTAATATTAAATATCCGTTCCTGATATTCGTAGAATCATATACAACAAGATATTTTCTTCCCTGAATAAATTCTCCGTTCTGATGACCATTTCTAATAGTATCTCCATATCTGAACTCAAAGTCATTTCCTTTTGCATATCTCCTGTCTCCATAATAGCCGGAAGTAATTTGTCCTACAGTATATTTAGGATTTTCAAGGATTACTACGGTGGGTGGTCTTATAGCCTTATATTTAAGATAGTAGGCTGTCCAGCCGATGGAAGAAATTATTAGTATTAGCATTGTAATTTTGCGGTTCATTACATCATTATTATATTAACTGATGATAAAATAAGTAATTTATTTTAAAATCTTGTACAAAAAAAACCACCGCATCTGCAGTGGTTTATACTTTTAAATTATTCTGTTTAGAACGAAACTTCATTCACCTCTTTTCCTCTCTGGAAGTTCATTACTTTTAAGTTCCCTTTATAGGCAATACTTACAACATTACTTTGCTTAGGAAAAGCACTCAGAAGAATCGTATTTTTAATCTTCAAGGTATTGATGTCGGAAACTCCTCCGGTCTCAAAATATACCCATACCGTTTCTCCGTTTACCTGACTTCCGGTGAATGTTATAGTTTTCGGAGAGCCATTGACGTACACATCAAAATTATTATTTACATATTTTTTTACTTCTGCCTCAAATCCTGCTGTACTTGGATTTATCTTAATAGCATCAGAAATATGGTTGGTATTTATTTTTGTGGTAAACTTCAATGTCTTGCTTCCGTCTATATAATCAACTTTGGTCATTGAAGAGAAAAAGTCTACATACATAAAACTCATTAACACAAAAAATGTTAAAATTCCTGATATATATAAAAGTTTTTTCATCTTAATTAATAGATTTACAATCATACTTGCTTTATAAAGGTCACAAATAATATGCCAATTAGAAATTTACATTCACAGAATATTTATCATAGAATGCTTTGATGTGTGCTACAGCCTCGTCAGCAGTGTCTACCACTCTGTATAAGTCCAGGTCATCTTCAGCAATCATTCCTTCTTTTACCAGGGTTGCTTTGAACCAATCCAGTAATCCACTCCAGAACTCACTTCCTACCAGAACAATTGGAAATCTGCCAATTTTATTAGTCTGAATCAGGGTTAATGCTTCTGTAAGTTCATCCAGGGTACCAAATCCTCCCGGCATTACTACAAACCCCTGAGAATATTTTACAAACATTACTTTTCTTACAAAAAAGTAATCGAAATTCATAGAATAAGACTTATTGATATATGGGTTGAAATGCTGTTCAAACGGCAGATCAATATTAAGCCCGATGGATCTTCCCTGAGCATTAAAAGCACCTTTATTCCCAGCCTCCATGATTCCCGGTCCGCCTCCGGTGATAATTCCGAAGCCTAATTTGGTAATCTTTTCAGCAATTTCCACGGCCATTTCATAATACCTGCTTTCAGGCTTCAGCCTTGCAGAACCAAATATAGAAACACAAGGTCCTATCTTGGCAAGCTTTTCATAGCCGTCTACAAATTCAGCCATTACTTTGAAAACCATCCAGCTGTCTTTAGTGATGGTTTCGTCCCAGGTTTTCTGTCTGAGACTGTTGTGAAGTTTTGTTTCGTTTATATCTAGTGCAGGATTTACTAAACTTTCATCCCTGTTTTCATCCAATTCCATTGCAAAAATTATTTAAAATATTTTTCGGCTTCTATTACAGATTCGGGCCTTCCTACATCTACCAGAATGCTGTCATGTACAAATCCGTGGATATGCTCAGTCTGCATCAGGTCAAGGTATTCCTCCATAACAGAAAATTTACCGGTTCTCTTTATCTTTTCAAAGATAACAGGGTTGATACAGTGAACACCGCTGAAAGCAAGAGCTTTAAAGCCTTTATTGAATTCTGCAAGCCTCTGTTCTCCCGACTGTACATTAAGCCAGCCTCTCAACACCAAATCATCATTAAAAAGCAATTTTCTCGAACTGTCTCTGTCAGAAACAGCTAAAGTAGCAAAATCTTTTATCTTTTTATGATATTCAACAAATGCGTCAATATTGATATCCGTTAAAATATCTGCGTTCATGATCAGAAAATCTTCCCCGTGATCGAGAAATTTTCTAGCAAAAATCAAGCCGCCTCCGGTTTCCAGCAATTCATCTTTCTCATCCGAGATTTCAATGCTGCATCCGAAATTACTGTTTTTATTTAAAAATTCAACAATCTGATTTCCAAAATGATGAATGTTGATTACAAAATCTTTTATTCCAAAGCCTTTAAGATAATTGATATTTCTTTCCAAAAGCGGGACGCCATTCACTTTGGCTAGAGCTTTTGGATGATGATCCGTAAATGGTTTGAGCCTTGTGCCTTTTCCGGCAGCAAATATTAAAGCCTTCATTTTTATTTATAATTGATGAATGATAATTGATGAATGATCACAAAAAAGATAATTTGATAAATGATGGTCAATATTACTTATTAATTAAATTCATTTATCTCTTGTCAATGATCATTTATGGATTTAGCTGATGCTGTTCGTCGTGGTGAAGACTTATTTCTATTCCTTCAGGGTACTTTTCTTTGATGAATTCAGCAATTTTGATTGCAGAATACACAGATCTGTGCTGCCCGCCGGTACACCCGAAATTGATCTGCAGGTTTTCAAACCCCCTTTCGAGGTAGTTATCTATATTGATTGAAATAATGGATTTTATTAATTCCAGAAACTTTGGCATTTCTGTTTTTGTTTCCAGATATTCCTGAACCCCGATGTCGTTTCCTGTCTGGATTTTATATTCCTCAATTCTCCCGGGATTTAAAATTCCTCTGCAGTCAAAGGTAAAACCTCCGCCGTTTCCTGAATTGTCCTTAGGAATTCCTCCTTTCTTATACGAAAAACTGTGTATGTCGATGTGTAGCATTCTTTTTATATTTTAATTAAACCATTAAGGTTCTTTAAGTTTTTAAGGTAAGTTAAGATTTTGATAAATCAAAATTAGTCAGGAAGTTCTTTAAAATATTCATTGATAAAAGGCCTTAGTGATTTTGTAATATTATTTGTAAAAAAATTAATCAATAAGCCCTGTGGTTTTTTAAGGACTTTCATATACGTCAGTAGTTGTGCTTCATGGATAGGGAGTATTTCTTCAACTGCCTTTAATTTTAAAATAATAGAGTCATTAACAAGTAAATCTACGACCAGTTTTGTTTCGATTTGTACCCCTTCATAATTAATCGGGACATATAACTGTTGCTTTACATCATAGCCGTTTTTAATAAGTTCTATTTTTAAACACTCCTCATAAATACTTTCAAGAAGACCGGGACCAAGAGTTTTATGCACTTTAATAGCAAAGCCTGTAATCTCATATGATAACTGTGTAACCTCTTTCTTTGTCATAAAGCTTAATATTTCTTAAAAACTTAAAGAATCTTAATGGTTTAAAATTGCATTAATTTTAAATTTAGATTGTTCCGAAGACAGTTGCTCTATAACTTTTTTCAGCTCAGGATAATCCTGCATCTGCTCCCAGGATCTTGCAAACTCTGTAATATTTTGAATTCCTTTTTCAAGGCTTGCTAAAAAATGCTGCTTCCTTTGAATTAATCCCCTGAAGCCATAAGCTCCGAGTACCTGAAGGAATCTCATCATCTGAATTGGCTTTACTGAATTTTTTAGTTGAATCTGAGTGTCTTCATTTTCAAATTGCCTGATATAATAATCAAGCATTTCATTTTTAAAATCTTCCGGAAAATTTGCCTTAGCCTGGAAAAGGAAAGAGATAACATCATACATCAGCGGTCCTTCCATAGCAGATTGATAATCTATAAACGAAACTTTACGATCTTCATCAACCATAATGTTTCTTGCCTGAAAGTCGCGGATCATTATTCCTTTGGGTTTAAGGCTTTCAATAAGTCTGGCGATCTGTTTGAACTCCTTAAGCAGGTCAGATTTACGATATTCAAGCTCCAGAACATCAGCTACAAAGTTTTTAAAGTAATACAGATCATGAATCACTGGAAGTTCATCATAACTTTCATATTCGAAAGTTTTTGAGAAATCAATCTTTTCCTGAGTTTGTATCTGAAGTTGGAAAAGCTTTTCCAATGTCTGTTTTACCAATGCTCTTACATGATCGGAAAGTCCTTCTCTGGTGATGATTTCTGAAAGAGTCTGCTCACCAAGAAATTCCTGTACATAGATTTTCCTGTCATCTGAAACAGCCAAAATATCCGGTGTATTGAGACCAAGTTCTGAAAATATTTCAGAATAATAGAGGAAACTTTCATTTTCAGGGATGTTTTCATTGCTGGTGACAATGTATTTTCTGTTACCTGCTTTGGCAAGGAAGTTTATCCTCGCCGAACCGCTTTGAGCCAGTGTAACGAACTCAAAAGAAGGCTCACCCAGATAATTTTCAAAAAATCGTTTTGCGTTTTCGGAAGTCATAATATGGAAACAAATATACTAATTTAATGGGAGTTGGAAATTAAGCTTGAGAAGGTAATACTGTCTGATGAGAAAGGGTGATTACTTGGCTTTCTTTTATCAAATTTTTATTTTATTATCTCAAACTCAGGTGAATTTGCAACCTAATTTTTATCTTTGCACCATGCTAAAGGATTTTAAACCGGTTTTAAACATTTTGCTGAGGTTCATTATCATTTATCTGGTGTTGCTTTTGGGATACCAGTTTTATCTGAATATCAGTAAGGCTGGCGGTTTGGATCCTTTTTCAAGAATGATTGCCAATCAGGTTGCATCTTTCCAAAAGGTGATAGGATTTCCTACGCTGCTTTATGATGATGTGAAAAATGAGCAGATTTGGTTTTATGTAAAAAGAAATTATGTGACGAGAATGGTGGAAGGGTGTAATGCTGTTTCCGTAATGATCTTGTTTGTAGCTTTTGTTTTTGCATTTTATAAAGGTTCAAAAACGTTTATTTTTGCTTTGGCCGGACTTGTCCTGCTTTATATAATGAATCTTCTGCGAATCGCGGGACTGAATATTGTGATGGTGGATTATCCGGAATACGGAAAAATGTTTCACGATTTTATTTTTCCGGCAGTTATTTATGGAACTGTGGTGGTTCTTTGGTTAGTTTGGATCAAATTCTTTGCTTTAAAAAATGAAAATTCTTAACTGGCTTTTGGTAATAGCAGGAATTTGTGGTCTTATAAGTGTGCGGATTCTTGAAGACAAAATTTTTTATGATCCTTTTCTTGAATATTTTCACGAAGCAAATAAAAATATTGCATTTCCTCAATTTGAATGGGGGAAATTAATTGCAGGGCATCTTTTTAGGTTTATCCTTAATCTGGGCCTTTCATGTTTTATTATCCAATGTCTTTTTAAAAACCGTCAGTGGACAGTACAAGGAGCATTACTGATTGTTATTATTTTCGTTATTACTTTTCCTATTTATCTTTATTGTATAAACGACAAATTTGATGTGGGATATCTTTTTTCGTTTTATATGAGACGTTTTGTGATCCAGCCTCTGGCTTTACTCTTGATTGTTCCAATGTTTTACTACAGAAAGCAATTGATGGCGAAAAACCAGTAAGCAGAAGGCTATCCTGCAGTGTGCTTGTCTACACTCGTTACATTTTCCGGAGTCCATTCCACTCTTTTTACAAAATCTTTCTCGCGGACCGGGCAGTCTTTGATCTGGCAGACGGGACATGAAACGGTTTTACAGTCATCCATGTGGAAATTAAATTCTACGCTTCTTTTTGTGTTTTCAGCTAGCAGAATAATCATTTTTTCCATTTCATTGTGAGCTTCCCGAAGGCTGTAATACCATGGTAAAGTAATATGGGCATCAATATGGAGGTTAGCTCCGAATTGCTGAATTTTCATATTGTGAACATCTATCCATTCTATTCTTCTGTTTTCTTCAAGAACCCTGATGATCTGGTTGAGCAGATCCGGGTCCTGTTCATCCATAATACCGCTTAAAGATTTTCTGACAATCTTATAGCCGACATAAATGATATAAAGTCCAAAAATAAGTGCAACTACGGAATCCAGCCAGTAAATCTTTGTGAAGTAAACAATAATTAAACTTATTACAACCCCTAATGTTGTTATGGTATCAGACTGAAGATGTTTTCCGGATGAAACAAGGACCAGTGAATTTTCTGCCTGACCTTTTTTGATGGAAATGTATCCCAGAAGATAATTAACAAGAGCAGTGGCAGCGATAATCCATATTCCGAGATCAATTTTTTCCATGATTTTTCCTACAATAAGGCTGTTTACGCCTTCATAGATGATCATGATACCTGCTATGGCTATTAAGGCTCCTTCAATACCGGATGTTACAAATTCTACTTTTCCATGGCCGTAAGGATGGTCTTCGTCTTTAGGCTTTGCAGCAAGATGAAGAGAGTATAGACCCATAAAAGCGCTGATGACATTGACGATACTTTCCATGGCATCGGAAAACACGGCATCGGAATTTGTGAGCTTCCATGCGATGATCTTTCCTATGAATAAGATGACTCCGAAAGTGGCAATAAGCTTTTGGAATCCTATTTTGTCTTTACTGGTAACGGTCTTTTTATTTTCCATAGTTTGATAAAAAAAAGAATCTCAATTCTGAGACTCTTTTTTAATTTGTTAGTTTAAACTAAGTTGTTGGCTGCTAAATATTCTGCAATCTGTACAGCGTTCGTTGCGGCTCCTTTTCGCAGGTTGTCTGCTACGATCCAGAGGTTGAGCGTTTTGGGCTGTGAAAGATCGCGTCTTATTCTTCCTACAAATACTTCATCTTTTCCTTCAGAATATAAAGGCATCGGATATATATTGTTTTTAACGTCGTCCATTACAATTACTCCGGGTGTTTCGGACAGGATCTTTCTTACTTCATCCAGATCAAATTCATTTTCAAATTCGATATTTACGCTTTCAGAATGTCCTCCCTGAACCGGAACTCTTACTGCAGTTGCTGTAAGATTGAATGTGTCGTCACCTAAAATTTTCTTAGGCTCCTTCATTAATTTAATTTCCTCTTTTGTATAATCATCATCTGCAAAAACGTCACAATGTGGTAAAGCATTTTTGAAAATCTGATTTGGATATACTTTTGCAACGGAATCGTCTCCTTTGATTTCAGCATTGAGCTGGTCTACGGCGGCTTTCCCTGTTCCTGTTACAGATTGGTATGTGGAAACAACCACTCTTTTCAGGTCATATTTTTTATTCAATGGACCTAAAACCATTACTAACTGAATAGTGGAGCAGTTTGGATTGGCAATGATCTTGTCTTCTTTAGTAAGAACATTTGCATTGATCTCAGGAACTACCAGTTTCTTGTCAGGATCCATTCTCCATGCTGAAGAATTGTCGATCACTGTTGTACCTGCTGCTGCAAAAAGAGGTGCAAATTCAAGGGAAGTAGATCCTCCCGCTGAGAAAATAGCAATATCAGGTTTGGCAGCTATAGCGTCATTAATGCTTACAATGGTATATTCTTCCTGTTTATACTTCACCTTTTTACCTATAGATCTTTCCGAAGCTACCGGAATTAATTCTGTTACAGGGAAGTTTCTCTCCTCCAAAACTTTAAGCATCACTTGTCCAACCATTCCTGTTGAACCTACTACAGCTACTTTCATTGATTTAATTAAAAAATTTAAGGTTAAACTATTACAAAGTTATCATTCATTATTGATAACTTATTTTATATTTTAAGCCCCAAAGACTCTTGTCCAAGGGAATGCAAATGCAAATAAACCTGCTGCGATAAGCCCCATAATTACAATTCCTAAAGAAATAGTATCATTGGACTTCACTTTTTTATTGATGATAGTCATCAATATTGCAGCAACCAGCATAGAAAACGGATGCTCTACAAACGTTTGTCTGCTATAAGGATCCTTCATTAATGTTCCGGCATCTAATGCTGCTTTAAAACCGGGTGAAAATATGAATAACAAAGATATTCCTATCAGAAACTGAACATGAAAGAAAATCATGGTAAATAGGGTAGTCTTCTTTAAAAATTTGTTCACTTTACCACTGAAGCCAAACATAGTGGCCAAAAGGGCAATAATAAATAACGAGACCAAAAGAAGTTCAAGATACCCGAATCCTTTGTGTGCACTGAGAAAAATCTTGTAAAAATCCATATTCAATTTTTTGTAGACAAAGATAACAAAAATCCCGGCTTTTCGCCGGGATTGATATTTATAAAATCTAATGTTTTTATATATTAGAATCTGTAAGAAAGAGATGCAGCCCAAGTTCTTCCGAATCCAAAGTAAACGTTATTACTAACATCAAGTCCTTTGTAGAAGTTTTTTGGATTTGCATTATAATTATCTAATTGCTGTTGGGCTGTTAATCCTCCTGCAATATCTTTATAATCTGATAATGTTTTCTTGTTTGAAGATCTTAAATCTGAAATATAAGTGGTATCAAATAAGTTATAGATATTCGCTGTAACTATTAGTCTGCTACCATTTGTCAAATTAAATGTATAAGAAGCCCCAACGTCTGTTAGATTATAAGAAGGAGCCTTCAAAGATCCCTTTTCTGCTCTGGCAGCTGGTATAACTCCATCTTTAATAATGTAGCTATTATTGATGCTAAATGTTCCGTATAAATTGTCATAATATCTCCAAGTTCCGAAAATATCAAGATTTTTAATAGGCTTCACTGTTGCTCCTAACGCAGCTGTTGTTTGTGCAGCGTCTCCAACTTTCAGCCCGTCCAAAGCCAGGGTAACTCCGTCTACTCCGTTGGTAGTAACTGGATCTCCGTTTACATCAGCAATTCTTCCTGTTGGGTTGTTTTTGTATTTCCAGTTTCCTAAAGAAAACATTCCGTTGAATTCCAACCAGTTTAAAGGCTTGTAGAATGTCTCTAATTCAACACCCATATGCACTTCTCGTACCCCTGTTAAACTTGCAGTACCATTCGTACCAGCGCTGCCATCACTATTAGTATAAGCAATACCAGTAACACGAACGAATCTGTCTTTCCAGTCTGTGTAATATCCATTCAGATTTGCTCTGAATTTTTCACTTTTGAATCCGTAACCGATTTCTACAGAAGATACTTTTTCGTTTCTTAAATCTTTGTTTTCAATTTGCTGATACAAAGAACCAAATGTTTTGGTTGGCAAAGAATAAGGGAAAATAGCGTTCTGATTTGGCTGTTTAGAATAAATACCAGCATTTACGAAAACATTGTGGTGTTCGTCGATGTTATAATTCACACCAGCTTTTGCATTATATCCAAATCTGAATTTTTGATCTGTTGTTTGGCTTACCGCTTGTCCTTGCTGTGTAGTAGATATACCAGTAGGAATAGCAGATGTTCCATCCCAAACCCACTTATCAATTCTTTGGTTGCTCTGCTCAGATGCAGAACCTTGAACAAACGCTGAAATTTTGTCGTTTGTATATTCTAACTGTCCGAAAACTCCTCCCCAAAGAACTCTACCATCGTAATTTCTATATACAATCTGTGATTTGTCCTTTATAGCAGTTGCAAACGGGTTTGCAGAAGGTGCTGGGTTATATGATTGTGTAACGGTATAGTAGGGAGATTGGTTGAAGTTTCCTGCTTCACGGTATTCTTTGTTTCCTAAGAAATCAGTAACAACACCTGGGTGGTAACCGTAGTAGTATCTTGCGTCTAAACCTACAGAGAAGTTCCAGTTATCATTAACTTTATGTTGGAAATTAGATAGAATTCCGTACCAGTCATGTGAGTTTACACTCGCTCTTCTGGTAATACCATTAGAACTTGTCCCAACAAAAGGTGTTTTGTTATTTGCTCCGAAATCTGCAACTGCTTGTCCTGTGTTCCAAGCGTAAATATCATCAAAACGAATCAAACCGTCTGCTGTTTTTGGTAAAGCATTGATGTTTTTTCCGTTGATAGAACCTAGAACTCCAGTTCCACCACCTCTACCCCAAGAAGCATATCCTACAGTGGATAATTTTGATTTTTCAGAAATGTTCCAATCCCAGTTGATAGATGCAACAGGTTTGCTATAGTAATTTACACTTTGTGAAAATTGTCTGCCATTTAAATATCCCCAGTTAGAATTGTATTTTCTATTAGGTTTGTCAGACAAAACACCGTCTAATCTTCCATCGCCCATATCCAAATCGGTTGCGATAGTGTTATTAAATGTTTGGTTATGCCATTGTGGTGCACCTGTAAAAGTGAATTGGAAATCGTGTTTTTTATTTGGTTGGAAACCTAAAGCGAAATAATAGTTGTACGCTTCAAAATCTGAACCGTCAATATACATTGCTCCGGCAGTTCTGCTCATCAAGAATGAAGTAGACCATCCTTTTGCAGATTTTCCTGTATTATAAGAGAATAAAGTTTTAAGATAACCGTCATTACCAAGACCTAAAGTTACATTACCTTCTCTCTTCTTGTCTGCAGCTCTTGTAACGATGTTTACTGTACCTCCAACAGAAGCAATTGCTAATTTTGAAGCTCCCAGACCTCTTTGTATCTGCATTGCAGAAGTTACATCAGAAAGTCCAGCCCAGTTAGACCAATATACAGTACCACCTTCCATATCATTAACAGGAACTCCATTAATCATTACTGCGGTATTAGAAGTATCAAAACCTCTTACATTCATACGTCCGTCTCCGAAACCACCACCACCTTTTGTAGCATAAATGGAAGGAGTTGTAGATAAAATCTCAGGGAATTCTTGGTTACCCAATCTTTGTACGATTTGTGCTTCTTTGATTGTTGAAACCGCTACCGGAGTTTTTCTATCTTTAGCGATATCAGCAACTCCTGTTAGTACAACCTGCTCAATGTCTTTAGACGTTGTGTCTTTAACAGTATCTTGAACTTGTTGTGCGTAATAAACACTAGCTGTAGATAATGTAATTATCGCAGTAAGCATTGATTTGTTGATTAATTTCATAATCGTTAGTAATAGTTAGATTTAATTTTCTGCAAAATTCGCGAAATAAAATTTAACTAATATTAACTGTATGTTAATTTTTACTCAATCTTAATAAGATTTAACTTATTGATTTTCAATTATATGAATAAAAATCGAATTTTTATATGAAAAAAATCATATTATTGAGTTTTTAACAAAATGGGGCTGTTTTTATTAAAAATATAACGCTATTTCACGGCTTTGAGACTCAAATCGATATTTTCAGCCGAGTGGGTAAGGGCTCCCGCGGAGATATAAGTAACCCCGGTAGAGGCAATTTCTTTTAACATATCACGGGTAATTCCGCCTGATGCTTCAGATTCACATGCGCCGTTGATCATTTCTACAGCCTGTTTCATCATCACGACATTCATATTGTCAAGCATGATTCTGTCTACTTTAGCTTTAATGGCTTCCTTAACTTCATCGAGATTTCTTGTTTCAACTTCTATCTTTAGTTTCTTTTTACTGGTTTTAACATAATCTTTTGCCATTTTAACAGCATTGGTGATGCTTCCGTTATAATCGATGTGATTGTCTTTCAGCATGATCATGTCATATAAACCATATCTGTGATTGGTGCCACCGCCTATGGCAACGGCCCATTTTTCACAAACTCTGAAATTAGGAGTTGTTTTTCGGGTATCTAAAAGTTTTGTTTTGGTTCCTACGAGTCTGGAGTCCCAGTCATGGGTAAGGGTTGCAATTCCGCTCATTCTCTGCATGCAGTTCAGAACGAGTCTTTCCGTAGAAAGAATAGATCTTGCGCTTCCTTTTACAATTAATGCAATATCTCCCACTTTAGCTGCTTCACCATCTTTAATAAAGATTTCAACCTTTAAATTCTTATCAAATGTTTTAAAAATAATTTCTGCCAGTTCAACACCTGCTAAAATACAGTCCTGTTTCACCAGAAGCTTAGCGCTTTGTTCCAGATCTTTTGGAATGGTGGAAAGTGTGGAATGATCACCATCTTGGATATCTTCCTCCAGAGCGTTTTTGATGAATGTTTTTAATACTTTATCGGTAGCGTAGCTTGGTTTTTTCATTTTTTGTAATTTTAATAATATATGGATGAACTTTTCCCAAATAGTAAATCATGGATAATAAATAGGAGAAGAACTTCATTTTCTTTAGCTTCTATTTTTTCAAATTCTATAAAATCTTTTATTCTTTCATTATTTTGATTAATGCCATCATATTCTAATAATTGAAGGTCCCGTTTTCCTTGAGATTTTATCTTATAATTCCATTTGAAATTTTCCCAATCATATTCCTGTGTAAAGTAATGGATTTTATTTTTATCAAAGCTTAAAATGAGATATTGGGGATTATTAATGTAATAAAGGCATAGGGAAAGTTTATTATCCATTATGAAATTGTTTAAATCTATATTGATAGCTTCTTTTGTCAATTTCTTTTTTCCAAATCCCAACATATTACAAATGATATTCAATACTAGCGGATATTTTGACTTTGAAACAAAAAATAATCTCAATAAAAAACAACCAATTTGTCCCACGATAGCTGCAAAAATAATCAGTATAAAATAGACTATTGTATTGAGTATTTTATTTGAAAAAATATTATCAGTACCTAATAGGAGTAATATTATTGCTCCAAATATTAACGAAATTACTATTCTGGACCAAAATAATATATTCGTTACTGTAAGAATACTTAGATCGGAAATTTTCATTACCTGTTAAAGTTCGAATTTAGGCTAGATCTTTATTATAAAATGCCCCTTTATTTTCCGTCATTTCCATAGACTGAGTAATGATGAGATGGGCAACGGTTGTAAGATTTCTTAATTCTGATAACTGTGGTGATAGAATAGAGTAGTGATAGATCTCGTCCACGGCAGCTGCGATTTCCTGGTGCTTCTGCAGAGCCATGCTCAAACGTCTGTTGCTTCGTACAATACCTACAAGGTCGCTCATCATTTCCTGAAGCTGTTTTCTGAGGTAGCTTACGATAACCATTTCATCCATAATCTTCATTCCTTCTTCATTCCATTCCGGAACGGCTTTAAGGTCATCGAAGTTAAAGCTGTTTTCATTGAGTAAAGAAACCGTTTTTATAGCTGCATTATGTCCGAAAACAAGACCTTCCAATAAAGAATTTGATGCAAGTCTGTTAGCGCCATGAAGTCCTGAATTGGTACATTCTCCCACCGCAAAAAGATTTAGGATAGAAGACTGCCCGTCCCTGTCTACTTCAATACCGCCCATCAGGTAATGGCATGCCGGAACCACGGGAATCAGCTGGGTGAAAGGATCAATTCCTTCATCTTTGCATTTTTTATAAATATTGGGGAAATGTTCTAAGAATTTTTCATGATTCATTTCCTTGCAGTCTAAGCCTACAAATTCATCTCCTGTGATTTTCATCTCGGCGTCGATGGCTCTTGCAACAATGTCTCTTGATGCTAACTCTTCACGCTCATCATATTTGTGCATGAATTTTTCGCCTCTTTTGGTTCTTAATTTTGCTCCGTCTCCACGAACGGCTTCTGAAATTAAAAACAGCATTCCATCCAATTTGCTGTAAAGAGCCGTCGGGTGAAACTGGTAATACTGCATATTGGAAACCTTACCTTTTGCTCTGGCTACGAAAGCAATTCCGTCTCCGGTGGCAATGGTAGGATTTGTTGTATTTTTATAAACGTGCCCTGCGCCGCCTGTAGCTACTAAAGTTATTTTGGACGTGATCTTTTTGATGGTTTTTGATTTTTCATCTAAGATGTATGCGCCATAGCAGTTAATATCTCCCTCACTTACTTCTTTTCCCGGAACATGGTGCTGTGTAATGATATCGATAACGTAATGATGATCAAGGATCTCAATATTCGGGCTGCTGTTGGCTGTTGCCAGAAGGGCTCTTTCAATTTCGAATCCGGTAATGTCTTTATGGTGAACAATTCTGTTTTCAGTATGGCCACCTTCTCTTCCCAAAGCAAATTCTCCGTTCTTCATATCGAAATTGGCACCCCATTCTACAATTTCATTGAATCTTGTGGGAGCTTCCCTTACCACCATTTCCACAACATCGCGTTTGTTTTCCCCGTCTCCGGCACGCATGGTGTCTTCAATATGTTTTTCGAAATTATCGTTTTTAAAATCGGTGACTACGGCCAGTCCGCCCTGTGCATATTTGGTGTTGCTTTCGTCTTCGTCAGATTTTGTTACGATGATGATCTTGGCATCAGGGAGCTGTTCAGAAACTTTAATGGCATAAGAAAGTCCCGAGATGCCGGAACCAATTACTAATACATCCGCTTTTATCATATGCTTGCTTTAGGTACGATCATTTAAATATTAAATAAATTTAAACAATTTTTCGTTTGGTTTTCTTACTTTTTTCATGTGTTGAAAATGATCTTCCTCAGAACGGTAACCCAGGGCCAGCGTGACGGTTACTTTTTCTGTTTCCGGATTGATATTGAGAATCTCTTCTATCAAATCCTGCCGGAATCCTTCCATAGGACATGAGTCTATACTTTCAATAGCAGCGGCGTACATCAGATTAGCCAGTACTATATAAGATTGCTTTTCGGCCCAGTTGAAAATCTCATCCTGTGTTTTTTGAGTAATATGCTGGTTAATACTTTTTCTGAAAAGATCGAGACTCTCAACGGGAGTTTCCCTTACTTCGGAAATGTGATTAAAATAGCCATGAATGTAGTTTTCCTCAATAGTTTTTTTCGAAATAATAACAATGAGATGAGAACACGTGGAAATCTGGGAAGGGTTATAAAAAGCAGGAATTAATTTTTGCTTCATTTCCTCACTTTCCACTACCAGTATTTTATAGGGTTGAAGTCCAAGGGAGCTGGCGGACAGTTTTCCTGACTCAAGAATGTTGAACAGGATGTCTTGAGGAATAATCTCATGATTGAATTTTTTCACAGAATATCTTCTGCTTAAAGCTTCCAAATAATTCATAGGACAAATTTAAGAATTGAATATGAATAAAGTGTGTTTATAATGAAATATCTCCTTTTGTGAAAATAAAAAAGATCACTCCAAATTTGAAGTGATCCAGGGTATTAAAAAAATAATCAATTTTTACTTTATTCTCTGTTCTTTACCATAATCCAGCCGGAGAATTTAATAGGTGTATTCTTACTGTTGTTTTCATTCCATGTAATAGAATACCAGTAATTTCCTGTAGGAACTTTCTTGCTTCCGTTGGTAGTGCCGTCCCATACATATCTGTTAGACTTATCTGCCTGGAAAAGCTTATATCCGTATCTGTCGAAGATTCCGATTTCCAGGTTCTTTTTGTTGGAAAGAGCGGAATAATCAATTGCATCATTTATGCCGTCTCCGTTTGGAGTGATCACGTTAATAAGATTTGGAACAGTAATATTAATCAGGATAGGTTCGCAATCATAGCTGTCCTTTACATATATTTTGGTTTCGCCTCTCGGTACATTGCTGAATATATTGGAATCCTGCCACTGTATATTATCCATTGAATATTGGTATGGTGGTGTTCCTCCGTTAACAAAAACAGTCACCGTACTTCCTGAGATATCAATATTGGTTACCACAGGCTGCTCTGAAGCATATACTTTCACCGTCTGCAATGTAATACAGTCTCCGGTTTTTAGCTTCACCCAGTAGGTTCCCACGCCAACGTTTGTGATGGACTGGGTTGTTGCACCTGTGCTCCATTCATAACCATTGAATCCGGGGCCTGCATCCAGTGTGGTTTTATCTTCAATACAAATGATCTTATCCTGTAATACGCTGGATAGAACCGGAGCAAGAACAGTTAATGTAACTTTTGCAATGGAATAACATCCCTGAGCATTGAACACTTTTACATAAATAACTCCGGATGGAGCAGTATAAGCCAAGAAACTTAAAATTTCATTAGTCCCGTTTACAGCATCCGTCAGAGATGGATAATATTTTTTTATGGCTCCTGTTAATGTGGTTACTGTTGCATTACTCAAGTTGAATGTGCCCAGTGAATGATTGGTTTCAAGGAAACATGATCTTAAAGATGCGTCGGTTACTACCACAACCGGGTTGAGGCTTAAGGTAACTTTTGCCACGCTCACACAGCCTTGAGGAGTAGTTACTTTTGCAAACAGTACTGCGGCTCCTGATGCATAAGCTGTAGGGTTCGGAATTTGGTTGATCCCTGCATTCAGTTCAGCCATTGTATTGTAGAATTCCATAGTACAGCCTGGAACTGTTGTTAGAGCTGCCGTTGTGAGATCAAACGTTGCAGTGCCGGCATTATTGTTATTACATCCTGTAAGTGTGGCGTCAGTTGCTGCAAAAGGTGTAGGATTTAACTGTATAACTCCGTCTCCATTGTCACAGAGCGTTGAGCTGGGATCTTTGATCACAACTTTGATCGTTGTATTGCCTGAGTATGCAAAATTTGTCGGATTCGCAATAGGGGTTGAACTTCCTAAAATATAATAGGTGAATACATAATTTCCCGGATTATTTACAAATTGTGAATTGAAAGAGGTTAAATCTACAGTTCCTGTACCGGTTGCAGGATTTGTACATACGAATGGTGTAACTGTAGCATTCAGGATAGGAACTTTATCTACATAAACCTTCACATTCTTGATAGAGTGTCTTGCACTGGCCCCTCCTGTAGCTGCTGAAAAACCGAAATATCCCTGACTCATTCCTATTGCGCCTCCTGAAGGAGCGAAAGACTGGTCAACAATGACAACACCGTCCAATTTGATTTTTATAATCCAGTTGGTGGGGTTGGTAAGGTCTGTTTCCCCGTTTACCTCTACATGTTTGAAAGTAGGACCTACAAATGGCTGGGTGGTAATAAGGTCTGGAGAGTGGAATGTACTCCCTGGAGTAGTATTGTATTCAATATTGTTTCCGGTGGTATTGTTGGTTCCGTAAAGCAAATGTATTTTACTCATCTGGCCTTCTGTAGTATTGTTGAAAATATCAAATCCTACCATAAGTCCGGATGCATTTCCGGGAATTCCAAGTCCGCCCCCAGATACAAATCCGGTTGGTGGATTGGCAAGGTACCAGAACGTAAATCCGTCCCCTCTGCCAAACTGGGTAGTTCCGTTTCCGTCAATTCTGAAGTCAAACTCAACCTTCCACTTGTCACAATAACTTAATGTGATCGGAGTGGCCAGCTTTATAGCTCCATAAAGGTTTCCGTTATCTGTTGTAAGTCTGATGAAGTCATTGTCTACAGCTGCATTTGAAACAAGATCCCAACCTGTAGTGTTAACAGGGTTTCCTGCAAGCTGGTAGGTCTGGGAAAACAGTTGTCCTGAAAAGCAAAGTAAGATAGTTAAATAATAAATGAGTAATTTTCTTTTCATATGATGCAATTAGTTTGAGGTTATTCTGTAAATATATTTGTTTTATCCTTTCGTATATAATGTATAATTGTCAATTGATTAATAAAAATTGTCAATTTTGTAATTAATTTTAAAAATATGTAAGGAATGATTAATGGTTGAAAGATTTCTTTCTTTACTAGGCTTAAAAAAGCAGGCAGATCTGTTTTATAGTAATTCATATCAAAAAAATCACTCCGGATAAGGAGTGATTTTTATTATAGAAAAGATATTATTCTCTGTTTTTTACCAATACCCAGCCTGAATATTTTGTGGCTGTATTGTTTTTGTCATTTTCATTCCATGAGATCGAGTACCAGTAAGTTCCTGTAAGGATCTTTTTGCCGAAAGCAGTGCCGTCCCACTTGAAGTTTCTTGTTTTATCAGCTTCGTAAAGTTTATTACCATATCTGTCATACACTATAAAAACAAGATTTTTCTTGTAAGCTAGTGCGGAATAGTCAATAAAATCATTAACATTATCGCCGTTCGGTGTAATTGCATTAATTAAATTCGGAACAGTGATCTGAACTTCAACAGGTGAGCAGTTGTAGAAATCTTTAACGAAAACTCTTGCTTCTCCTCTGTGTAAACCTGTAAATGTATTTGAATCCTGCCAGTCAATACCGTTTAAAGAATATTTATAAGGCGGAGTTCCTCCTGATACATTTACGGTTACTGTTGTATTGTTGATGTCTATACTTGTAATAACAGGATTTGCGGAAGCAATGACTTTTACAGTCTGCAGTGTAATGCAGTTTCCTGTTTTCAGCTGTACCCAATAGAGACCTACGCCAACTCCCTGAATGGAAGGAGTAGTTGCTCCTGTGCTCCATTCATAGCTGTCAAAACCTGGTCCTGCATCCAGATCGGTTCTTCCGTCAATACATATGATTTTATCTTTTAAAACAGAAGATAGTACAGGTGGCAGTACAATAAGGTTGACCTTTGCTACGGCAAAACATCCATTAGAATCTGTTACTTTTACATAGACTGCCGTGCTTGTTGACATGTATTGAGATGGATTCATGATCTCATTGGCGCCGCTTAAAGCATCTGCCACACTTACGTAATATTTCTTTGTAAAACCGCTGGTCAGCGTTGTTACATTGGCTGCAGTAAGGTCAAATATGGCATTGGCAATATTATTTTGAATGAAGCATGACCGCATTGTATCTTCTCTTACCGGAGTTTCAGGGTAAAATGTCAAAGTAATTTTAGCTGTACCCGTACATCCTTGTGGAGTTGTTACTTTTACATATACTACTCCGGCTGCAGAAGTGTAGGTGTTAGGATTGGTAATTTCGTTGGTGCCGGCATTAAGGTCATTCAGTGTTTTGTAATACTTTTTAGTTGCACCCACGACATCCGTTACAGCTGCATTATTAAGGTTGAATATTCCTGTTCCTGCCTTATTGTTGTTACATGTCGTTAAAGTTTTGTCAAGAAGTGTAAGCGGAGCAAGGACCAATAATATTTTACCATCCGGATTGTCGCATAATATTCCTGCATTGTCCTTTATGATTACAGTAACCGTAGTATTTGCATTGAATTGAAAATTTGTAGGATTGGCAATAGGAGTTGAACCTTGAAGGTAAGTAAATGTATAGTTTGAAGGGGTGCTTACAAACTGAGAATTAAAAGTTGTTAAATTCACAGACCCGAATCCTGTCGCAGGATTTGGACAGAAAGACTGGGTTGCTGTATTTTGTAAAATAGGAACTTTGTCTGTATAGATTTTTACATTTTTAATGGAATGCCTTGACTTTGCAGCTCCGGTAGAGGCGGAAAACCCAAAATATCCAATGGTCATTGCAGCGGCTGTGCCTGAAGGGGCAAATGACTGATTGCAGATTGTTGTACCGTCAAGGGTTATTTTTACGATCCAGTTGGTGGGAATCGCAGGGTCTACCTGAGCTGTTACTTCAACATGTTTGTACGTGGTTCCCTGGAAAGGTTGTGTGGTATTCAGGTCAGGTGAATGAAAAGAGCTTCCCGGAACATTGAAGAATTCCACATTGTTATTGTCTGTTGTATTGGCAACCTGACCATAGGCAACGTGTATCTTACTCATTGTAGCTGTGGTGGTATTGTTATAGGTGTCAAAACCTACAATAAAACCTACTGCATTTTGAGAAACTCCAAGGCCGGAACCTAATACACTTGCAACGGGAGGATTGGCCAGATACCAGAATGCAATTCCGTCTCCATTGAAGGTTTGGTTGGAATCCATCCTGAAATCGAATTCCACTCTCCATTTATCACAATATTTTAAGTTGATCTGGTCATTCAGTCTGATGGATCCGGATTGATTATTGGTGTCCGGAGTGAGCTGAATAAAATCTCCCATTACCTGCGTTGGGGCTACCATTGTCCATCCTGTGGTACTTACGGGGTTTCCGGTTAACTGATAGGTTTGGGAAAACACTCCTCCTGACAAGAAAAGCAGAAAGAGAGAAATGTAAGACAGTAAAAGTTTATTCATTGAAGTGGGATTACTTTTAATTAGATTCTGTAAATATATTAAATCCCGAGTAATTAATGTGTATTTAATGTTAATTTTACTGAAAATGATAATGAATTTTCAATAAATGATAAGAAGGGTGGGTGAATGATTAATGATATTGATATTAATTTAGATTTATTAAAAAAGCAAGTTGTTCTCCAGTCCTTCAAAATATGTGTCGATTTCAAGGTCGGGTGAGCTTGCTGCTGCTACAGCCAGTTTATCACAAAGTTCATTTTCGAAATGTCCTGCGTGACCTTTTACCCAATGCATTTTAGGTTTGTGTTTATTATACATTTCAATGAATCTTTTCCAGAGATCAGGATTTTTTACATTTTTCCATCCTCTTTTGATCCATCCTGAAATCCAGTTCTGGTTCACTGCATCCGCTACATATTTGCTGTCCGTATAAATATGAATATCATTCTCCGAAGATTTTAGTTTCTCCATAGCAGTAATGACGGCCAGCAACTCCATTCTGTTATTGGTTGTTTTTCTGAAACCTTTTGAAAATGTTTTCTGATAGTTCTTTTCGGGAACGCGCATAAGAATTCCGTAACCTCCTTTTCCGGGATTTCCGCTGCATGCACCGTCGGTGTATATTTCTATTCTCAAAAGCTCAGGTCTGTATAAAATTGATATTCCATTTAAAATTAAGTTTGAGGAATATCAAGTTGTTGTTTAATTAGAATATATTAATCTAGAATGGAAAATCGTCATCATCGTCGAAATCATTCATTGAGGATCCGGAAAGTTTTGAGCTGTCCGGAAGATCAAATGCGGCACCTGGTTGGATGGTTGTTTTAATTTTATCAAATCCACTCGGTTCATTAGATCCGAAATTGGAAGGATAGCCTCCCATGCCACCATTTAAAGCAGCTTCAATATCTCCGAATTTTGCAAAATGCTTAAGGAATGATAGTCTTACATCAGCAGTTGCACCATTTCTGTGCTTTGCGATAATGAGTTCCGCCTGGTTTTCCGTTGAGGTTTCCTGGCCTTCTTCATCGTTATCCCAAACGGCAATCTTATAATATTCCGGTCTGAAAATAAATGATACAATATCCGCATCCTGCTCAATAGCTCCGGATTCCCTAAGGTCAGATAGCTGAGGCCTTTTACCCGGACGGGCTTCCACACTTCTCGATAGCTGCGAAAGGGCAATAACAGGAACATTAAGTTCTTTGGCAATAGCTTTTAAGGAACGTGAAATCATGGAAATTTCCTGCTCACGGTTTCCTACTCCTTTTCCCCCGCCACCTGCAG
Organism: Chryseobacterium sp. MIQD13; assembly: GCF_050496705.1. Classification (NCBI taxonomy): domain Bacteria; kingdom Pseudomonadati; phylum Bacteroidota; class Flavobacteriia; order Flavobacteriales; family Weeksellaceae; genus Chryseobacterium; species Chryseobacterium sp. MIQD13. Next base: position 377,975 of record NZ_JBNWAF010000002.1, on the reverse strand, counting down.
TCATCAGCTGAAGGTAATCCACCATGATCAGTTTTACACCATGCTGCATTACAAGTCTTCTACACTTTGCACGGAAGTCGAATATAGAAAGGGAAGGGGTTTCATCAATAAAAAGTGGGGCATTTTCAAGCTCAGATACATTGGAGAACAGTCTTTGCCATTCTTCATCGTCCAAAGTACCTTTTCTCAGTTTTTCGGAAGAAATTTTGGTTTCCGAGGCAATCATTCTGGTGATAAGCTGTACGGATGCCATCTCGAGAGAGAAAAGCACCATCGGGATTTTGTGACCAACGGCTATATTTCTTGCCATTGACAGAAGAAATGCTGTTTTACCCATCGCCGGACGGGCAGCAATAATGATGAGGTCGGAATTTTGCCAGCCTCCCGTTTCTTTATCAATATCCCTGAATCCTGAAGGAACTCCTGAAAGTCCTTCCTTATCTTTTAAAGATTTAATAGTATCGATGGCTTGCTTTACCAATGAATTAGCAGTATCAAATCCCTTTTTGATTGTACCGTTGGTGATCTCAAAGAAAGATTGTTCAGCTTTATCCAAAAGTTCAAATACATCGGTAGATTCTTTATATGAAGAATCAATCACATTGGCAGAAACATTAATCAGGCTTCTTAAGATGTATTTTTCAAGAATAACACGTACATGGTATTCAATATGGGCAGATGAACTTACGCCCATGGTAAGATCAATAATATAATGATCACCACCTGCCTGGTTTAGTTTGTCTTCTTTTTTTAATTCCTGGATAATAGTCATCAGATCCACAGGATGGTTACCTTCATAAAGCTTTAAGATGGTACCGAAAATAACCTGATGTCTCGGGTCATAAAATACTTCAGGAGTAAGAAGGTCAATAGAGTGGTCAAGCCCCTTTTTGTCAATTAAAAAAGTTCCTATAACCAGTCTTTCAAAATCTACAGCATTGGGAGGCATTTTTCCATCCGCAATAGACAGTTCTCTTGCAAAGTTTCCATGTGTAAGGGATGATAATGTTTCTTTCTGCGCCATGTTGCAAAGATAGTTTATTTACAAAAAATAATTAATAAATAGTAACTAACAAGTTATTAGCAATTGTCTCTTAACTTGTAATGGACAGAATGTAAATGGATGTTAGTAAAAAACGGGGATCAAAAATAGAAAATTTTCAATAAGAAACATTCATCGGAATGAAACTGATCAATAATTTTTTTATTTATAATTAATGAAAATATTTTGCAATAAAAAAGACTGTCATAATTGACAGTCTTTCTTTTCTAATATAAAGAATGAATTTATTCTTTATTTTTTACCAGTATCCAGCCTGAATATTTCGTTTCGGTACTGTTTTTATCATTTTCATTCCATGAGATCGTATACCAGTAGGTACCAGTAGGAATTTTCTTGCCGGAAGCTGTTCCATCCCATTTATAGTCTCTCATTTTATTAGCTTCATAAAGCTTGTTTCCGTATCTGTCATATACAATGAAGATCAGGTTTTTCTTATAGGCTAATGCTGAATAATCAACCTCGTCATTTACTTTATCTCCGTTAGGGGTAATAGCATTGATCAGATTTGGTACGGTAACTGTAATCTGAACAGGAGTACAGTCGAAGGAATCTTTCAGGAAAATTTTATTTTCACCTCTAGGAAGCCCGCTGAACGTATTGGTTGACTGCCAGTTGGTACCGTCTATTGAATACATATAAGGAGGAGTTCCACCTGAAGCATTTACTGTGATGGTATTGTTGCTGATATCTACACTTGCAATTACCGGTTGCGAAGAAGCAAAAACGGTAACAGTCTGAAGCGTGAAGCATTTTCCTGTTTTCAGTTTCACCCAATAAACTCCTATGCCAGCATTGTTGATTGATTGTGTGGTAGCACCGGTGCTCCATTCGTACCCGTCAAATCCAGGTCCTGCATCTAATGTGGTTTTATCTTCAGCACAGATTGTTTTGTCTTTCAGTACAGAAGATTTTACCGGAGGAAGAACTTTTAAAGTAATCTTGGCGATGTCATAACACTGATTGGCATTGGTCACTCTTACATAAACCTCGGTACTTGCTGTAATATAAGCATTCTGAGGAGTAATCGGGTTGGTTTCTGCCTGGGCATCGTTTAATGTTTTATAGAATGCCTTCGTTTGTCCTGCTACTGCTCCTATATCAGCTTGTGTAAGGTCAAACTTAGCCTGCATGATATCACTTTCAATATAACACTCTTCCAATATTGCATCCTTCAATGTAATTACCGGATGGAATGATAATGTAATGGCTGCTGTAGCTGTACATCCGAACGCGGAAATTACCTTAACATATACTATTTTCTCAGGTGAAATATAATTGGTAGGATTAGTAATCTCATTGGTATCGGCATTCAGGTCAGCCAGGGTAGGATAGTATTTTTTCGTAACAGTTCCGGTGAATACGTCTGCGGTTGTCAGATCAAATTTTCCTGTACCTTCACTGTTGTTATTACATGCAAAAATAGTTGCGTTTTTCGCTGTAATGCTTGCATTTACAAATTTAAACTTACCACTTATAAAACATTTGTTAATAACACTTCCGGGATTATCCGGGTCAAAGTATCGGATTCTGTAGTAATAAGTGGTTGTCCCATTTACAGTAGCAATTGTAAGTGGATTATCCCCTGTAATAAGATCATTGACATTGTTATGGTAAGTAACCTGGAAATTAGGATTGTTTCCATTAACAATACCAGGTGTAAGAGTAGTGAAGTTAAATTGCGAAGGAAGCCCACATACCATAACTGTACTAGGATCATCCGGATTAGCTCCAGGAATACCAGGTGGGATAAAAGGGTTAGGTGCCAGAACAGGATCGTTAAATGCTGAACTTAAGGTAGCAGTACCACCCCATGTCATTTTAAATCCGTCTGGAGAACTTCTGAAGTTGTCTACAACCAGGTAATAGGTTTCTCCCGCCTGTACCTGCATGTAGGGGCTCCACTCAGCTGCGTTTCCTGCATTCCCATTTGTATTGGGAGGTGGAGGTGGAGGCAAAGTCAGGGTAAGTCCTGTGTTTCCTGTTGGAGTACTACCGTTGTAGTTACATCTTAATGGGGTTACAAAAGTGTTACCGGTATTTAAGGAAGTGCACCCATTGGTGGTAGGACCATAGACTGCAAAATCGTAGTCATCAGAATTTACATTGGGATCAATAACAAATGTTAAAGTTCCGGGGGTAGCAACAGTAAAAGTATACCACACTGAGAAATTTTCACTTCTGCCCAGACATCCGTTTGCCGATAGATTTTCTGCAATATTTCCATGTCCTGATGGGGTGTATGATAGTTCGGAGTTTCCACAGAGAGGAATTGCCGTGACGCAATCCGACTGTGCATAAAACACCTGGGCTATAAATAAGATTAAAAGAAGTAATGTTTTTTTCATGTTTAAAATGATTTTTGTGAAACAAGATTTGAGTAAAATAAAGTTATCAGCATTTATGTTAAAAAAACCGCCCCGTAGAGCGGTTTTTGTTTTGATAAGAGATTATTCTCTATTTTTTACCATTACCCATCCTGAGAATTTGAATGGAGTATTCTTTTTATCATTTTCATTCCATGTTACAGAATACCAGTATGTTCCTGTAGGTATTTTTTTACCGGCTACTGTTCCGTCCCACTTATATCCGTTAGATTTATCAGCCTGGTGGATTTTGGTACCATATCTGTCAAAGATACTGAATATAAGACCATTTTTACCGGACAATGCCGAATAGTCTATAACATCATTTATACCATCCCCGTTTGGAGTAATCACATTAATAAGGTTAGGTACAACAACTGTGATCTCAATTGGTTCACAATCATATGCGTCCTTTACATATACCGTATGATCTCCTCTTGCAACATTGTTGAATACATTAGAATCCTGCCAGATAATATTGTCCATGGAATATTTATATTCAGGAGTTCCTCCGATAACGTTTACAGTTATGGTAGTACTTGAAATATCAATACTTGAAACAACCGGCTGCTCGGAAGCATACACTTTTACCGGCTGTAATGTGATACAGTCTCCTGTTTTTAATTTTACCCAGTAGGTTCCAACACCTACATTGGTAATAGTTTGCGTAGTTGCTCCTGTACTCCATTCATAACCATTAAATCCAGGACCTGCATCCAATGTTGTTTTATCTTCGATACAGATAATTTTATCCTGAAGCACGCTCGAGTAAACTGGAGAAAGTACAGTTAGCGTTACTTTTGCTATAGAATAACAGCCTTGTGCATTAAATACCTTTACGTAGATTACTCCTGATGGAGCAGTATAGGCTAAGAAGCTTAAAATTTCATTCGTTCCGTTTACCGCATCTGTCAGAGAAGGGTAGTATTTTTTTGTAGCACTTGTCAGTGTAGTTACTGTAGCATTGCTCAAGTTGAATGTTCCCAGTGAAGGATTAGTTTCAAGGAAACATGATCTAAGTGATGCGTCTGTTACAGGTACCAATGGATGGAATTTCAAAGTGATTTCAGCTGTTGCCTTACACCCGAATTCATTGGTTGCTTTCACAAATATTTTTCCTTCAGCTGATACAAACTGGTAGATAGCCGGGCTTGTAATTTCGTTCGTTCCTGCATTCAGGTCGAACATGGTAGGATAGTATTGCAATACATGATTAGGACCGGCTCCAACAGTAGCTGTTGTAAGGTCAAACATTGCTGTACCAGCACCATTATTGCTACAGCTTGTAAGTGTGGCATTATTTAATGTAAAGCCTCCGTCCCTGAACTTAAATTTTCCTGTAATGAAGCATCCATTCATTGGGTTTGTAGGATTTGCAGGATCCTGATATACAATTCTGTAGTAATAAACCTGTGTAAGATTTACCACTTCTGTTGTGATAGGGTTTCCTCCCGTAATGGCATCATTGGTATTTTTATGATAGCTTACTTTGAAGTTTCCGCTGTTACCATTTATAATTCCCGTGCTTAGCGTAGCAAAGTTGAATGGAGTAGCAAGTGAACATACTGTTACTTCATTCGGATCAGTAGGGTTAGCAGCAGGAAGTCCTGGAGTTACAAATGGATATGGAGCCAAAGTCGGGTCGTTAAATGCAGAGCTTAAACTTGCAGTACCTGACCATGTTAATGAAAAACCATCTGGTGAACTTCTGTAGTTATCTACAACAAGATAATAGGTTTCACCAGCCTGTACTACCATATGTGGGCTCCATTCTGCTTGGTTCCCTGCACTTCCATTAGTATTTGGCGGTGGCGGCGGCGGTATTGTTAGCAATAAACCTGTATTTCCCTGAGATGAACCTGTACCGTTGAAATTACATCTGAGAGGTGTTACAAAAATGTTGTTGTTACTCAAAGAAGTACAGCCATTCGTCGTAGGACCATAGACTGCAAAGTCATAGTCATCGGTATCAATGGTTGGATTAATAACAAATGCTAATGTTCCGGAGGTTGATGCCGTGAAGCTGTACCATACGGAAAAATGCTCATTATCCGCATCACTCAGACACGAATTGAGACCAATGCCTTCATCGATGGTACCATGGCCTGAAGGAGTATAAGAAATATCTGAGTTTCCGCAGATAGATATTGCACTAATACAATCTGATTGTGCATATAAGACGCGCGAACAGATGATTAGAAAAACGAGTAATGCTTTTTTCATAAAGGGGGATTTAAAAAAGACAAATATAAAAAATTATTAAAGTTAAATTAAAGTTTTTGTGATATATTTAATAGAATCAACTTATTGTTGTTTAATAATTCATTTTTCTCAGCTTGGGATTGGTGCTCGCTACAAGAAGAGCTACTAATACCGTCATGCTTCCCCCGAAGACTACGGACCGTACTACACCCAGCAATTTCGCCATCAGTCCGCTTTCAAACTGCCCCATTTCATTACTGGACATAATGAATATAGAATTCACACTCAGTACGCGTCCTCTGATGTGATCGGGAGTTTTCAGCTGTACAATGGTTCCCCTGATTACCACTGAAATTCCGTCAAGCATCCCGCTCATTACAAGGAACATAAATGAAAGCCAGTAAAGCTTGGATAGCCCGAAGCCAATAATGCAAAGCCCGAATCCGGCAACAACTGCAAGAAGAATTTTCCCCTGATTCTTTCTTAAAGGTACAATTGCCAGAAGAGTAATAATGCACATAGAACCTATATCCGAAGCTGCATTTAGAAGACCGAAACCTTCTGCTCCTGCATTTAAAATATCAGTGGCAAATACCGGGATCATGGCAACGGCTCCTCCAAAAAGAACAGCAAACATATCAAGACATAATGCCCCTAAAATTTCTTTTGTCTTAAAAATATAGGAAATGCCTTCACGCATGCTTTCGACAACGTTTACATTTTCTTTTTTGTATTTAGAATGTTGCTGTTTCAACTGCCAGAAGAATAATGAAGCAATGAATATTAATGAAATAATGACAACAAGGGTCCATTTTACTCCAAAATAACCGATAAGAAGTCCGCCCACAGCATGACCGCATACGGAGGATATCAAAAAGGTGGCCTGATTTAACGTAACAGCATTCGGAAGATTTTCTTTCTTTACAATCTTAGGAATCATTGAAGGAACGATAGGCCCGATAAAAGCTCTTGCAATCCCTGTGAAAAATATAACTCCATATATGAAATAAGTGATCTCGTGACCGTTAAAATGCATTTCTATATTGAAAAATGCAGGAATCAGCAGTAATCCTATCAGGAAAATATATGCATAATTACAGATCAGGAGCAGTCTCTTTTTCTCATTCATGTCAATAACGTGGCCTGCATACAACGCACAGCTTACTGCCGGAATTACCTCCGAGAGCCCGATAAGGCCAATTGAAAAAGGATCTTTTGTTAACTGATATACCCACCATCCCAATAGAGTTGCGAGCATTCTGAAGGCTAAAACAATAAAAAATCTTCCCATAAGAAGATTCCTGAATTCAACATTTTGTAATGTTTTTAACGGTGTAAAGGAAATCATGCACAAAAATAGCCTTAAATATTCATTTAAGGCTGTTTATATACTGGTTTTTTAAATGATAAATCAAATAAGTCCCGAAAGATAAAATCTATTTTAGTCTGCTCTCAGTGAACTGATCACGATAGCTGCAACACCTGCTGCACCAATTACAGTAGCACCCGCTGTTACCCTCGCTTTAGATCTGTCTTTCACGGCGGCTACATTAGATTTAGGGATGATAACTTCTGCACTGTCCTTTTTGCCGGCAGTTCCTATAAGGTTGTCGCCATCAATATTTCTGAACAGCATTTTCTGCTTTGGAGAACCATCTTTCATGGTAACAACATACATTTTTCCAGCCTGAAGATTAGAATAATTGTTTTTTGAAACATCCTCGCTGTATTTTGTGGTAGCGCAGGATGAAATCACAAATAAAGAAGTTAGTAAAGATGATTTTAACAGTACAGATGCTTTCATTATTATTTTTTATTTTTTCAAATTTATAATTTTTTTCGAATATATGTTTTTGGAATTGAAAAAATATCTTTAAAGTTTGTAAATTTCCAATAGATCTGCAATTTTTCTGTCATTGGCCAGTCTGGGTGTTTTATTCTGGCCGCCAAGTTTGCCCTGAGATTTTGCATACTCATGAAATGCATTCTTTTTCAGTAAAGTAATGTTCAGTGGCTGAAGAATATTTCCTGTAATAAGATCATCATAATATGTATTTCTTTCCCTAAGCTGTCGGTCCAGTTCATTTTTGAACAGCTCTGGATTTTCAGGCTCTTTCTCAAACTCTATCAGCCATTCATGGTATGGAAGGCCTTCGGCCGGATTTACCTGTGGGGCAAGATGGAATTCTGTGATCTGCGCAGGGTGCTTTTCCAGAGTGGCCTTCATTGCCTCTTCTACCTCGAATGCGATCACATGTTCCCCGAAAGCGGAAGTAAAATGCTTCGTTCTGCCACTCACCAGAATCCTGTACGGATTTTTATCAATGAACCTTACAACATCACCTATCGAATAGGCCCACAAACCTGAATTTGTAGTAAGGATCAGGGCATAATCTTTATTGAGCTCAATATCTTTTAAAGTTAATCTTCTCGCTTCAGGTTTGCCATATTCTTCAAGCGGGATAAACTCATAGAAAATACCATGATCGGTTAAAAGGAGCAGTCCTTCCTTTGTATAGTCATCCTGAAACGCAAAAAATCCTTCTGATGCCGGAAAAGTTTGGATGATATCAACCTTTCCGCCCAGTAAGTCATTCATTTTATCCCGGTAGGGTTCATAGTTGACGCCTCCTGTGACAAGAAGCTGGAGGTTGGGGAAAAGCTGCTTGATTTTCTTTCCATGTTTTTCAGTAAGTTTCTCAAAATACATGATCAGCCATGGTGGGATTCCTGAGATAAGAGTCATGTTTTCGTGTTCGGTTTCTTCAATAATCTTATCAACTTTTGCTTCCCAGTCTTCCATGATGTTTGTTTCCCAGCTCGGAAGGCGGTTTTTTTGAAGATAAGCGGGGATGTGGTGGGCTACAATTCCCGAAAGCCGTCCTGTTTTTATTCCGAAAACCTCTTCCAGTTCAGGACTTCCCTGAAGGAAGATCATTTTTCCGTTCACAAAATCAGCATTGTTTTTCTGTGCTATATAATGGAATAATGCACTCTGAGCTCCCGCAACCTGAAAAGGCATTCCCTCCTTTGAGATTGGAATGTATTTAGAACCGGAAGTAGTTCCGGAGGTTTTTGCAAAATATTCAGGAGTTTCGGTCCAGAGAATATTGGCCTGTCCTTTTTTTACCCTTTCGATATAAGGTTTCAGATCTTCATAATCAGCAACAGGAACCTTTTCCTGAAATTCTTTAACAGACTGAATGTTTTCAAAATCATGCTCCCTTCCAAAAAGAGTTTTCTGAGCCGTTTTAACTAAAGACAGCAAAAGGGCCTCCTGATTTTTCACTGAGTTTTTTTTGAATTCCCCGGTTTTCTGAACATGTTTTTTTGCCCAGACAATTGCCGCATTTTTCTTGAAGAAATTTAACATGCCTCAAATTTATAAATAAGTATAGAATATGAAATCATTTTCAATCACATATGCCATAAAAAAAACCGGTGAATAAGTTCACCGGTTCTTCGAAATTTGATTATGAAAATAACAACTATATGTTAAAGTTTACTTGTTTGCTTTGTATCTTTTGTCTGGAGTACCATCTTTTTTAAGGTGTTGGTTTTCCTTATATCTTTTGTCAGGAGTTCCGTCCTTTTTCAATTTTACAGCAGGCTTTGCCGTTTTTGCTTCAGGAGCTTTTACTGTTTTTGTAGTTGTGTGAGGGGCTGCAGCAGTAGTGGGAGCAGTTTGTTGTGCGGTTGCAAATCCTAGTCCTAAAGCCAGTGACATTGCTGTTAATAATTTTTTCATAAGGCGTACTATTTGTTTTTTCTTACGTAAAGATATACAAAAACCAGGCTGAAAAATCAGGATTTATAATCCTTAACTAAAGTTTATTACTGCTTAAAAAAAACTTAAACAACAGTCTTTTAAAACAAAATAAGCCTGCTTCCGTTGAAGAAACAGGCTTACATGTTATGAATAGTTGGTTTAACGTGTACAGTTAGCAGTCCAGGTTTTGCCGTCCTTCATATATAGAATCTTCAATTCATTATTGTCAATTCTTATATAAGATGTTGCGCTTGACCCTACCATTACTAAAGTATGGTCTCCCTGCTGCTGAAATTCCACTCCGTTGAGATCCGGGATGCCGTTCGAGAAGGCGAAATTATATTTCGTACCACTGGCGATCTTTGTTACAAATACACTTCCGTTATCCGTGCTGTTATTTGTAGATCCGTCATTATAAGATATGCTTCCCTTGTATGTTCCTGCAAAGAAGTCGTTATTTACAGGATCATCATCACTGCTGCACGAGGCAAAAGATAATGTGGCAACAAAGACCAGCATAAAAATTCCTAAGATTCTGATTGCTTTTTTCATAATGTTATTTCTTTAAAAAGTTTGATGAGGTGAAATTTTCAAACACTATGCCATGCCGGAATATTGGATTTTTTTTAACTTTTAATTAAATAAATTGGTAAAAAATTAAGATTTGGGTATGTATTTGTTATTTTATTGCGTTTTTGGTAATTGGTAGAATCTGTAGGAAGAAAAAAATATCCTTACCTTTGTTATAGGCAAACGGTTTCGGAATACTCCCGAAATCGCTTTTGTCGTTTATATCATTACTATTTATGCAGCTAAAACCTATTCACGAAAAGTTTCTTCCGGACCTGCTTCAGAAAGAATTTGGAAAAGAGATCTTTATCCAGCTAGAAAAAAGCCAGCATATTTCCGTGAAGGGAAGTGCAGGGTCTTCAGTTTCCATTTTTACTGCTGAGCTTTTTTTAACCCAGAAAAAGACAATCCTCTATCTGGTAGATGATAAGGAGGATGCACTATACGCGAATACTGAAATGGAAGATCTGCTTGGAAAAGATAAAGTACTGTATTTTCCGGCTACCCATCTTGAACCTTATCAGGTGGAGAAGACGCAGAATGCGAATCTTGTGCTTAGGACGGAGGTTTTAAATAAGATCAATTCCGGAAAGTCTCCCAAAGTTATTGTGGCTTATGCCGGAGCTCTTTCTGAAAAGGTTTTAAAGAAAGAAGATTTTAAAGCAATCTCCCATCATATAAAAGTAGGAGATCAGCTGGATTTTGATTTTGTAGATGAATTACTGAATCATTATAACTTCCAGCAGGCAGATTTTGTTTCCGAACCGGGGGAATTTTCTGTAAGAGGTGGAATTGTTGATGTATTCTCGTACTCCAATGAGAAACCTTACCGTATTACGTTCTTTGGAAATGAAGTGGAAAATATTAAAACCTTCGATATTGAAACCCAGCTTTCCATAGATAAGGTGAAAGACTTCCAGTTGGTTTCCAATATGAATTTTTCGGTGACAGGAACAAGGGTTTCTCTACTGCAGCTTCTTCCTAAAGAAAGTTTTGTTGTTTCAAAAAATGGTGCTGTCGGTATGCAGAAGATCAGAACGTTCTATGAGAAATCATTGGAGAAGTATGATAGTTTAAGTAAAGATATTGCTCACAGAACTCCGCAGGAACTTTTTATTTCGGATCAGGATTTTTTATTTGATTTTAAAAAATTCAAAACAATAGATTTTGCCGGAACTTCCATTGAAGGGCTTAAAGAAATTACGGAAATAAAGATTGAACAGCTTCCCCAACCTTCTTTTCATAAGAATTTTGAACTGCTGATAGAAGATATTGAGGAGAAGCAAAGTGAAGGCTTTGATACCTGGATCTCTTTTTCTACGGAAAAGCAGAAGGAAAGGCTGGAGTCTATATTTGAAGAGCTGGAGCATGAGCTTCCTTTTAAAAGCTTTAAATCTGAACTGCATGAAGGTTTTGTAGATAACGGGCACAAGATTTTAGTTTATACGGACCACCAGATCTTTGACCGCTACCAGAGGTATAAAGCAAAAAATACCTTCGCCAAATCTGAACAGCTTACCCTGAAAGATTTGATGTCTCTCAAAATAGGAGATTATATCGCCCATATTGATCATGGAATAGGGAAATTTATGGGGCTTGTGAAGGTGAACAATGATGGAAAGATTCAGGAATGTTTTAAGCTGACATACAAGAATGGTGACCTTCTGTATGTAAGTATTCATTCACTTCATAAAATCTCAAAATATAACGGCCCGGACGGAAAAGAAATTGTGCTTAGTAAACTGGGCTCTCCTGCATGGAAATCTTTAAAACAGAAAACGAAAGCGAAAGTAAAGCAGATTGCTTTTGACCTTATAAGACTATATGCGGAAAGGAAATCTGCAAAAGGGTTTTCTTTTACACCGGATTCCTATCTGCAGAACGAGCTGGAAGCAAGCTTTATTTATGAAGATACTCCTGATCAGGAAAAAGCAACCATTGATGTAAAGAGAGACATGGAAGCGGATACAGTAATGGACAGGCTGGTCTGCGGCGATGTAGGTTTCGGAAAGACGGAAGTGGCAATTCGTGCGGCATTTAAAGCGGCAACAGACGGAAAGCAGGTGGCTGTATTGGTTCCTACAACTATTCTGGCGTTCCAGCATTACAGGAGTTTCAAAGAAAGGCTGAAAGATTTTCCGGTAAATGTTTCTTATGTAAACAGATTCAGGACTGCCAAGCAAAAGGCGGAAGCTCTGGAAGGTCTTAAAAATGGGAAAGTAGATATTATAATTGGAACACATCAGCTGGTAAGCAGTTCTGTCAAGTTCAAAGACTTGGGATTGCTGATCATTGATGAAGAACATAAATTCGGAGTTTCGGTGAAGGATAAGCTGAAAACATTGAAAAATAATGTAGATACTCTTACACTGACTGCTACTCCTATCCCAAGAACACTTCAGTTTTCCCTGATGGCAGCAAGGGATCTTTCAGTGATAAAAACTCCACCGCCTAACAGGCAGCCGGTTGATACGCAGCTGATCGGTTTTAGTGAAGAAACTCTCAGGGATGCTGTTTCATATGAGCTTCAGCGTGACGGACAGGTTTATTTCATCAATAACAGAATCGAAAACCTTAAAGACATTGCCGGACTTATCCAGAGACTGGTACCGGATGCCAGGGTAATTACCGGACATGGCCAGATGGAAGGGAAGCAGCTGGAAAAAAATGTCCTGGATTTTATGGAAGGTAAATATGATGTTCTTGTTTCTACAACAATTGTGGAAAGTGGAGTAGATGTTCCTAATGCCAATACGATATTCATTAATGATGCACAAAGATTCGGAATGGCGGATCTGCACCAGATGAGAGGAAGGGTAGGACGAAGCAACAGAAAGGCTTTCTGTTATCTGATTACACCTCCATATGATATGATGACTTCTGATGCCAGAAAACGTCTTGAGGCTATTGAGCAGTTCTCTGATCTTGGAAGCGGTTTTCAGATTGCGATGAAGGATCTTGAAATCCGTGGGGCGGGAGATCTTCTTGGTGCGGAACAGAGTGGTTTTATCAATGAAATGGGTTTTGAGACTTATCAGAAACTCATGCAGGAAGCGCTGGAAGAATTAAAAGATGATGCGGACTTTGAAAATTTATTCGATAATGAGGAGGACAGACAGAAGCTGTTTAAATCTGTAAAAGATGTCAATATTGATACTGACCTGGAGCTGATGCTTCCTGACTTCTATATCTCCAATACGGAAGAAAGGTTGTTACTGTATCAGAAAATAGCGGAAATTGATAATGAAAATGATCTTCATAAGTTTGAACTTGAGCTGATTGACCGTTTCGGTACCTTGCCGAAAGAGGCCGTGAATCTGTTAAAAAGTGTTGCGTTGAAATGGCTTGCTGCGGAAATCGGATTCGAAAAGATTGTTATGAAGAATGGTATATTTTTAGGGTATTTCCCTGCGAATCCTCAGGATAAATTCTATCAGACAGACAGATTCAGGCATATCATCAGTTATTTAACACAGAATCCTGCAGAAGCTCAGCTTAAAGAGAAAATCGGGAAGGAAGGGAATCTTCTTATGATGAGAAAAGAAAAAGTGAAAAATGTGGATGAGGTTAATGTCCTTTTAAAAACAATTATTGGGCATAATTGAAAAATTAAAGGAGTGTAATTTTAATCAAAAATATATAAATGGTCTAAAAAGTAAATTTTTAGGCCATTTTTTATTTATTATTTTAATGTTTAAGAAGTGAAAATAGTTTGTTTTAAACTTTTTAAAGATGTCTTGAAGTCACAGTATAATGAGAAAAAATAATGCTGTATCTATGATGGGTATTGCGTTTAAGGGATATTTGCTAGGAGAAAAAGTGAAATAAAAGATGATTTGTAGTAATAATTCTACTTTTTTGTATACAAAATTCTACAACATAATTGCTTTATTAATACGTATTTAAGTAGTTGTAAATGAATTTTTGTAATTTAAATTCATACCTTTGCAGCCCTTATTATGAAAAGAATTATCTATTGCACAGCGGGGCTTCTATCGCTCGGCATAAATGCGCAGGTGGGAATTGGTACAAGTTCTTCTAAATCTACTCTCGATGTCAACGGGAAAACCACCTTAAGAAAAGAACTTAGAGTAGGCGGTACATCTGCCCAAGCCGGAGATGCCGGACTGAACGGTCAGGTTTTGGTTTCACAGGGAGAAGGTCTGCCTCCGGTCTGGAAATCACTGAATGTCTCCTTTATGGAAGAAGGTCAGTATAAACTGATCAATTCATATTTATCATCAGATCAGGCAGGTATTACAGATCTTTCAAATGGTATTGCAGCTGATAATATCTACAAAAACAATGTAGGAGATGATATTGCCGATACTTCAAAAGGAAAATGGTCAAAAATTGCGGGTCTGATCAATAATTTTGTTATTAAGAACGGAAAAAACAGGCTTACTTACCAGTTTCAAACCGGAATAGAGATGAAGGCTCCGGATGCAACCGTGTCACAGTCTGTTACTTTTACGTGCGGAGTTTTCAGAAACGGGAAACTTGTAGCAGTACGTCCTGACAAGATTTCTTCAAACAATAACACGGAGAAATCAGGTATTCAGGATTATATTTTCACACTTAACTATACAGAGCAGAATGTTCCGGTAGGGGCACAGACGCTTGAGGTAGCCTGTAGAAAAATCAATACTTCAAACTTGAACTCGCAGTTTGCGGTTGGCCGGAATGTATCTGATACCAATACGGTTTCCAATGCATTTACTCTTGAATCTGTCATGAAGATAGATGTCATTGAATACGTTACTTATAAAAGCAATTAATTAATGAAAAATATTATATCAATCCTGTTTTTTACAGCAGGACTGTCTCTTTCTGCCCAGGTGGGAATAAATACTGATTTGCCGAAAGCAAAACTGGATGTTAATGGTGATCTCAATTTAAGAAATAAAATCGTTGTTCTGAATGTTACGGACAATACTTTATCTCAGGGTAATAATGATCAGATACTTGTCTCTCAGGGAGAAGGTTATCCTCCGATCTGGAAGTCTCTCCGCATTCCGGAATATGAGCCGAATAAATTTTATCTGATATTCAATAACTCTTTTTCAGATAAGACCGGAGTGAAGTTTACCGGCAGTGAGCAGTCCGGTATTACTTCCAAAAACACAGCTTTTACTAAAGGTGCGGATATTTCCTCTCTTCCGGGTTTTAAGAAAATTGCAGATCTGTCACAGCCTATAAGCGTATTCAGTACAGACAGCAAGACTTATTTTCAGTTTGAAACCGTGGTACAGGCGAATCTTCCTGTAAACGGAACGCCTGATATTTCTATAGATTATGCATGCGGTATTTTTGTGGATGACAAGCTGGTAAACCTCAGACAGCGGAATTTGAAGGCAAGCAGTGCAGGAAGTACCTTTATTACCCACAATCAGATCGGGATAGTTGCCAACCTTTCCAAAGGACAGCATAATGTAAGTGTTGCCTGTTCAAGACTTGGATCTTACAGAACGGCGAGTGATGTTGTACTGGCTATAGGAATCAATGCAGATACGAATATCAACAGTTTTATTACCCAGTCTTCCCTGAAAGTTGATGTATACGAAATCCCTCAGGTATTTAACCCAATTATAAATTAATCCGGAATGAAAAAAATTATTATAAAATCTTTGCTCTTCATTACAGGGATAATGAATGCGCAAGTAGGAATAAATACATCAAATCCTGCCAGTATGCTTGATGTAAACGGGGATCTAAATGTCAGAAGAGAAATCAGAACCGACGGTACGAATCTGGTGAAAGGATCAGCCGGAGTGGCTGGTACTATTCTCCATAACAATTCGGAGCTGCATACAAATGACTGGAAGAGTGTAAAAATTGCTGACGGGCAGGGAAGTATGTCAGTATTCTCATTAAATACGGTTTCGGATCAGACGGGTGCTTCTTTTTCCAATCCAAACGGATCCACGTCTCCTTATACGGAAGGTGCTGCAATTACCAGCGCCTGGACTGTTCTCCCCGGAACTACCGATACCTTTTCTATTACGAATGCTGTAAATAAGGTGGCTTTTACTTTTCAGACAACAGCGCAAAAGACGGGAAATGCAAATGCTTCTGCAGGTTTTGCATGCGGTATTTTTGTAGATAATAGACTTAGAGCGGTTAGAACTGATGTTTTGATAGGTTCAGAAGGAAGCTATAAGATTTTCAATCTCAATGCAACACTTACCAATCTTATGCCTAAGAACAATTACAGCGTAAAGGTGGCCTGTACGAAAAGAAACCTGAATTCGGGAATATTAGGCATCGGAAAAGCAGTAAATACAGATTATCTGAATAATGAAATGTCACAGTCGGTTCTTACAACTTCCGTACTGCAGCCTTATTAATTTTCAGCATATATCATAAATAATAACCTGGAAACATCATGTTTTTAGGTTTTTTTTGTAAAAAGATACAGATTGTTATGAATTTGTTGTATAAGTAAATGTTTTCATCAAAAAAATGAATTATATTTGTCAACTCACTAAAATATTTTTTTCATGGGAAAAAACTACCTTTTTAAAATCATTGCCGGAGTATTCTTCGGATTGATGGTTTCATGTGACAATTCTTCTTCAGATCAGTTTGAACCCAGCGCAAATGACGGAAGTAATGGGAATACACCCACTCCTCCGGCCAGAGTTCTGGAAAAAATTACATTAAACAATAATGTTCAGGAAGAGTATACAGTTAATGGGACTGTTTTCCAGAAAGGAGTGCTGAGAGATGGAAATACCAATAATTATTATACAGGTACTGTAACCTATATCAGCAATAAAATTGGCAAAATAAAATTTGTCGGGAGTTTAACCGGAAGTATTGCCTATGATTTTAGCATAAGTGAAGACAGCAAAGGAAATGTATACAGCGCAACTTGTACTGCTACGGCAGCAACTGCAATAGATTCTTTTGTAAGTGATTATATATTTACTTATGATGCTACAGGTAAGAAACTTGTTAAAATCCTGGAAAAAAGAAAGGTAGCCGGAAATACAGCGTACAGCCAATTTACGGAAAGTACCTTTACTTACAACGGAGAAAATATTTTCAAGGCAGAATGTGCCAGAGGAACACTTACAGGAACCGGGGCTCCAAATATGACTACTGCAAAGATGACAGTTTACAGCTACCAGAACTATGATTCTAAAGTGAATCCGTACTCTACACTGCCTAAATCATTTTTTACTGCATGGAGTTTAGTGCGTCCGGAGAATTTTTACAGAATTTCTCCCAACAACCCCACGTCGGTATATGTGATGCCACCAGCTCCTGCACCGGCAGTGAATACGCCTATGACCTATCTGTATGATGGCTATAATTACCCTGTTTCAGATAAGGATCAGGTGCTTAAATATATTTACAGAACTTTATAAGCCTCAATTGATTATCGGTTTTATTGGAATATAAATAAAAACATAACTTTTGTTCAAAAAAAAGTTATATTTGTCAAAAAATAAACAATTACCTGGAAATGAAACAGCTTTTCTACTTTATTTTATTAATAGCAGGATTTACTTCAATACATTCCTGCAAAGATATGTTAGACGAAAACGGGGATCCGTTAATAGATTTGAATGGGACAGGAGGGCTTACAGGTCCAAGAGCATTATACAGAGAAATTACAGATAAAGATACATTAGCTGAATATCATTACAGTGGGCTTTTGGTAACAAAAGTGATCACAGACAGTGCTTCAATTACTGATATTGCATACAGCGGTAATAAAATAAGCCAGATTACATTCAACGGATTTTTAGATCTTGATGGAAATGGTAAACTGGATAAAGACAGTGTTTCTTACAACCAGTTATTTACTTATGGACCAAACGATAAATTAGTAACTATTTCTGAGAACCGTTCAATTTTCAGAAGACCTCCGCCTGTGCCGCCTGCAACAACTCCGGGGCCGCAGACGCTTTTAAGAAAAACAAAGACCTTATATGATATAAAATATAACGCTTCTACTGCAAAGCTGGATTCCATCATTATGAAAAATGGTCCGGATGTTTCAGGAACACCGTTTGCCTATATCAGCTATTCTAAAACAGGATATACTTATTTGGGAGATAACGTATCCAGGGTGGTAAGAAATTACGGACCTATGGCTGCGGGTGTATTTGGAAGACCTACTACCAGACTTGCCTATGATTTCGTAAATTATGATACTGTGATCAGTCCGTTTACACTGCTTCCTACAGTATACAAAATTTCCAGACTTTTATCAACTGAGTCAAATGACAGAGAAAGCCACATCCTGTCTCCGAACAACCCTAAAAAGCGTTCCGTGACAGATCTTATACCGCCTATTCCGTCTCCGGTCAGCTGGACAACAAATTACAGCTACGATCCGCAGACTTATATGACGAAAGGATATGGAATAAACTATATTTACAAACCTTTCTAAAAGAATCTTTAAAATATACCGGCCCGATCTTTAGTAAGATTGGGCTTTTTATTTTTTATCCCTTAATTTTGCAAAAAATTTCTCAATGAAATATTTAATAGTAGGTCTTGGAAACAAAGGGCCTGAATATGAAAATACACGTCACAACATAGGATTCAAAGTAGCTGAAAAAATAGCTGAAACATTGGAAGTTTCATTCAATACAACCAATTTCGGATGGATGGCAGAAGGCAAGTATAAAGGAAGGAAGGTTTTCGTCCTGAAACCGGATACCTATATGAACCTTTCAGGGAATGCAGTGAGATTCTGGATGCAGAAAGAGAATATTCCATTGGAAAATGTACTCATCATTACGGATGACCTTGCTCTTCCGTTCGGAACTTTAAGAATGAAGATGAAAGGTTCTGATGCGGGCCACAACGGGCTGAAAAGTATTAATGAAATGCTTAATACGCAAAACTATGCAAGGCTGAGATTCGGGATCTCTGCAGATTTTTCCGAAGGCCGCCAGGTAGATTATGTACTGGGAACATGGAATGAAGAAGAATCTGAAAAACTTCCGGAAAGAATTGAAAAATTTACCAAAGCCAGTCTGTCCTTTGTTTTCGCAGGGATTAATAATACCATGTCTGCATTTAACGGGAAATAAATCAGGAATAATTTAAAATATTAATGGCTTAAGAATATAATTGTTTCTAAGCTCATTACACAAAATAAAGACCATCGGATTTTCCGATGGTCTTGTTGTATACTTTAAAATCAATTTCCAATCTAACTATGATCTTTATGTAATTATGTGTAATAATATATGCTGATTTTTATTTCCTACAGCCAGGTTACAACTCCGGTTTCAACATCATAGTTGGCTCCAACTATTTTAATCTTACCTTCGTCTTCAAGCTTTTTAAGCGTTGAACTTTGTGTACGGATGTCTTCGATCGCATTTTTTACGTTCTGCTGATTCAGTCTTTCCAGAAGTGAACCGTTTTTTGATGAGCGTTCTTCGCCTTCTTCAATCACTTCATTGATGATTGGGTCGAAATGATTAATCAGGTGATTAAGATTGTCCATTCCCATTTCCTGGATCTGTGCTGCATCCAAACCTCCTTTTAATGCACCGCATTTAGTGTGTCCTAAAACGACAACAAGCTTGGAACCGGCAACATTACAGCCAAATTCCATTGAACCTAAAATATCCTGATTGATAAAATTACCGGCAATTCTGATACTGAAAACATCTCCTAATCCCTGGTCAAAGATAAGCTCCGCAGAAGTACGGCTGTCTATACAGCTTAAAACTACTGCAAAAGGCCACTGACCTTCACGTGTTGCATTTACCTGTTCTAAAAGATCTCTGTTTGCTTTCAGATTATTTACAAATCTTTGGTTTCCGTCTTTTAAAAAATCTAATGCTTTCTCAGGAGTAATTGTAGATTGGGTTTCGTATGTATGTGCTTTCATATGATTGATTTATTCTTTTTAAAATTAAAATTATTGAATGAGCTTACATAGCTCTTCTGTGGGTAATGAGGATGTGAGAATCTTCATCTGTCTCATAATCTTTATATGAAGTTTTGAAGCCTAAAAGTTCCACATTGATATCCTCTTCTTTTGCCCGTATATTGGCAAAATCCTGGATCATTTCCAGTACATCAGTGGCAATATAGGAAGTTCCTCTTGCATCGATGGTTACGGTAGAATTGGGCTTGACGTTTTTCAGGGTTTTCTTGATTGCTGCCTTATTTAAGAAAGATACTTCTTCAGCCAGCTTTATATTGATTTCATCGGCATCATCCAGTTTTTCTCTGCTCAGATAATAAGCACGCTTCATATTTCCCTGAAGGATATAGAAGACAGAAATGGCAAGACCAATTCCAACTCCCTTAAGAAGATCGGTAGCCACTACGGCTACTACTGTTGCCACAAACGGGATGAACTGGAATTTACCTAAATGCCAGAAATGCTTGAAGGTAGCAGGCTTCGCCAGTTTATATCCTACAAGAATCAGCACAGCAGCAAGTGTGGCAAGCGGTATTAAATTCAGGATAAAAGGAATAGTAAGTACACATACCAGTAAAAGTACTCCATGAATCATTGCAGAAAGTTTTGAAGTAGCCCCTGCATTGGCATTGGCAGAACTTCTTACTACTACAGATGTCATTGGCAGCCCTCCGATAAATGAGCTTATTAAATTTCCGATTCCCTGTGCCTTAAGCTCAAGGTTGGTGTCGGTAATTCTTCTCTGTTTATCCAATCTGTCTGAAGCTTCAATACAAAGTAGTGTTTCAATAGAAGCTACAATGGCAATGGTGGCACCTACGATCCACACCTTTGGATTGGTGAATCCGGAAAAATCAGGCATCGTAACAAGATTTTTGAAATCATCCAAAGACTGAGGAACGGGTAGTGAAACCAGGTGCTGTGTACCAATCGCCAGAGAGCTTCCGGACATTTTGAATGCTTCATTCAGAAGTATCCCTGCCACTACTGCAACCAATGCTCCGGGAAGCATTTTCATTCTTTTTAAAACCGGAATTTTGTCCCAGGCAATAAGAATACCTACTGAAACCATTGTTACTATAATAGCTCCGGCATGTACTGCTCCTAATAATTCTGTAAAATATCCGAAATTAAGGCCATTGTCAAAAATAGACTCATGCCCTTCATAATCTTTGTCAAATCCCATAGCGTGCGGGATCTGTTTTAAAATAATAATAATACCGATAGCTGCAAGCATTCCCTCAATAACATTATTCGGGAAATAATTGGATATACTTCCGGCTCTGATAAATCCTAAAATTAACTGGATAAGTCCGGCAATGATTCCTGCGCAAAGGAAAAGTTCAAAAGCGCCCAGATCCGTAATAGCTGTTAAAACAATAGCTGTAAGACCGGCAGCCGGCCCTGATACTGATATATTTGAGTTACTTAGAAACCCTACGACCAGCCCTCCCACAATACCGGCAATGACTCCGGACAAAGGGGGTGCTCCTGATGCCAAAGCGATTCCGAGACATAATGGAAGCGCTACTAAGAATACAACGAGTCCTGAAGGGAAATTCTCCTTGATTCCTCCTATAAATGATGTTTTTTTCATGATGTTTTTGAAAAATACTATAACCGATTGATCTATCCTTCAGATAATCAATTATAAAAGATTGGAAATTTAATTGTAAAGCACACGTATCCGATATCAGTTCTGATATGAATACATAAAAAATCTAACTGTACTTAAAATTAAGCTTCCGGAGGCGGAGAAAATATGGTAAGTAATGGTGACAGATGAAAGGAATCGTCTATCAGCTCAAAAGTCATACCCTGAAGGTCAGGTTCGGAAAACTTCACGTAATCGAATACGTCCAAAGTTTTTGGAAGTGTCTTTTCGTAAACAATAAAAGATGATGGGTGAGAATGTGGCTCTTCTTCATTGATTATTACATTGGTCCTGGCTATATCCCAACCAGCAATCGCAGCAATGCCGGGCAGTGCTGTGAAGTTGAGGAAGAGGGTCAATACAATAATACTCCAGAATTTCATTTTACATTCAATTTTAGAAAAACTAGTCTGTTTTTCTGCTCATTACCCAATCAGAACTTGTAAGGTTGTAGATTTTTTGGATGTCTTTCAAGGTTTTCTCGAAATCGATCTCCAAATCAATGATCTTACCTGTTCTAAGGTCGAATACCCACCCATGTACAATAGGATACTCTTCTAAAATGTATCTCTCCTGTACGCAGGCCATTTTGATAACGTTGATGCACTGCTCCTGAACATTAAGTTCCACAAGTCTGTCATAACGTTTTCCTTCATCTTCGATAGTGTCTAATTCAACCTGGTGTAATCTGTAAACGTCGCGGATGTTTCTCAGCCAAGGATTTAGCAATCCAAGATCCTGAGGGGTCATCGCTGCTTTTACACCGCCGCAGTTGTAATGTCCGCATACGATAATATGTTTTACTTTAAGATGTTCTACTGCATATTGAATAACTGCTGTGGAACTCATGTCTAAAGTATTGACAACATTAGCAATGTTTCTGTGGACAAAAACTTCTCCGGGTTTTGCTCCCATGATCTCTTCCGCTGTAGCTCTGCTGTCTGAGCATCCGATATACAAATAATCAGGATTCTGAGTTTTTGCCAGCTCATGGAAGAATTCAGGGTCTTGTGAAATTTTAGACTCTACCCATTTTCTGTTGTTTTCGAAAATAACCTCATACGATTGTGACATAATTTTAAAAATTTAAAAAGGTTTATAATTATTTATTTCGTTTAAATTATTTTCAAATTCAATAGATCAAATCAATAATTATGCAAAAATATAATTTTTACCAATAAAGCAGCCATTTTTAACAAAGTTTAATATTAAAATATGCTTAAAATCATGTTTAAAATGACTGATCCATGTAGCTTTCGGAGGAATTTATCTGAAAAAATTAATAATCAGGGTTCAAAAGCATCATAAAATTACAAACTATAAATGATAAAATTAAAATCGGAGATTAAAATATTCTTAATTCTATTAAAAAACCGCCACAATATAGATTGTGACGGTTCGGTTTTTATAGTATTTAATTACTATTCTTTAATAATTTTCACTATTGTTTCAGAATTATTGATTCTTACTAAATAAGCGCCGGATATTAAAGAAGAAAGATCTGTTCTTTCATTTTCAAATTTTCCTGATTTTACCAATTGGCCGGACAGGTTATAAATCTGATAGTAATATTCTTTAGCTATATCATTTCCTTTGATGTACAGCATATTCTTCACAGGATTCGGGAAAACTTCAAGCTTGTTCTGAGCTACTTTTTCCACGATCACTGCTTTTGCAATAACATCTTTTGCTTTAGCTAGAGCAGTCGGAGCAACAGGAATAGCGAATGGCTCGTATCTTCCGATTTCTTTTCCGTTTGCATCGTACTTAATTTCAGCACAACGGCAGGACATAGCTGCCTGAGGACGGAAACCAAATGTTGGCGTTAAGAAATAATAAGGATTGGAGCTTACTTTAAATAGCATTCCTAAAGAACTCCCACCGCCACCCTGGCTGGCGGATGTCCAGATACCGGAATACAGGAAAGCCTTTAAACCTGAGGCGCCATTAAGATAATCGTTCATCGCATTACCTCCGTTAAAACCTCTTATACCCGTATTAGGAAATAAACCTATATTGTATTCTGGTCTATTTAATGTATATCCATAAGCTACGGCTCCTTTTCCTGAATAATAGGCATACAGAGTACCTCCGATATAGTTATATTTAGCCGGGTCATAATTTTCATACTTCACCACTGCATTGATATCTCCCGGATCTATACCATAAGCATTATTAAATTGCTTATTATAGAACCAAGGCGTATTTCCTTTTGAAATAAAATTACCAAGAATAATCCCGGTGGAAACGCTTTCAAGATCCACTATTCTCCAGCCTGCAGGGCATGGGTCGTATGCAGATTTTTCGGTAGCATGGCCCCATCTTTCCGGCATAGTTCCGTTTTCGTCAGAAACCCAGTCTAATTTTGCTGCATCAGTTTGATATAGATAATTTAGAGGGTTGTTAACAGAATACTTCACTATTTTCTTCAGCTTATCGGCTTTTGAATCGGATGAAGAAACATTAGCAGCAGCTGAGTATGCAGGGTAAGCCTGGGTATAAGAAGTTAAATAATCTGATTCAGGCATATTAGCTGTATAAGGTATTGCTCCGGTAGTAGCATTGGCCGGGTTATTTTGTCTGAATACATTATATGCTGCGAAATTGGTTCCATAATTGTAATAAGACGGTCCCGGATTGTAAAACACTGGTAATGGATCTTTTCTGCCCCATTGATAGTGCAGACCACCACTTTCACTAATTTGAGCTAATCTGGCTAGTGTGGCAGGATTTCCTGTAGGAAAGCTAGCTGTAGTAGGAGCGGCCAGACCTGATGCAAATACGGAACCGGATGGTTCATAAATATGTTCATTCACTAACTTTTGTCTAGCTCCGAGATCCCTGTCCATAAAGGTAGTTTTCATAGGAACTCCTGCACTGGTCATTGGATCTACAAACTGATTATTGGCAGGAATAACACCTCCGTTACCTGAGTTTTCCGGATCCACATCGTAGGTTGTGATTACAGATTTTGGAGCCCAGATATGCCAGCTCCATAATACAGGATCATTGTGCTTGTTTGCCGTCCAGGTACCGCTTCCCGTATGGAATGCAACTACAGCATTTCCAGACTGGTTCTGGTTTAGTGTAACTTTTAATATAGCAGTATCTATTGAACCCTCTATAATTTCCATCTTCTGGATCAAGCTTGTATTATTGGTCCATACTACAGATGAGGTTCTCGTACCTTCTGCAGGGAAAGAGGAATCCGCACTTAAATGAAGCTTATGCATTGCATATGCCTTTCTTAAAGGAATTTCAATGATTCTGTCATTATCCTTATTGGTATCAACTTTATTTCCGTTTGGATTAGGAGTCACCAGTGCAGGATTGGTATATTCTACGTAACTGTTCGGAAGCCTAGTCCATGATTTTAACGTTTCCAGAGAATAAGCTTCACTTCCTGAATAAACATATTCAGTATCAAATGCTGCAGGCATAAAAGCTGCATTCGGATCGGAAATACAACGAACACCGCCACCACCTGTATATGCACTGCTTGAGAATCTATGCCATCCCGGTCTAGGTTTGGAACCACTTAAAGGATCTGAAATCAAAGCTAATCCGGCAGCTCCAAATGAAGGATAACGTACCCCGTTAATAACTTCAGAAGCTGTGATGAATGTAGAGGTTACCAGCCCTCCATCTGCACTCTGATCCTGGAAGTTTATAACCGGAGTGATCCATCCCGTACCATATTTTAAAGGGCTTGTTGTATTGGGATAAGATTCATAATTTCCGTTGATAGGGAATTTACCTAAATTCATTCCGGAAACTCCTGAGAAATCAAATCCGAACTGAGGATAAACTTTTATACCTGGATAGTCGTTATTTAATGAAGTCGCATTAAATTCCGGATCTACAGTATTTCCTGTATGTTTACCCCAAGGACTGTATCTGTTTTCATCAGGCATTGGCGTACTTGAGTTTCTTCCTCCTGAAAAATAACTTGAAGGCACTCTCCAGTTACACGGACACGGATCATATGGTGATTTCAATGCATATCTGGAGCTGGCTTCGCCAACAAGAGGATCATCTATATCTGAATAATTACCCTGACGCGTATCTCCCCATAAATCCCACGCCACTATATTTTCACGATATGGCGGAACATATTTCTTATATTTTTCTTTTGAGAACCATGTGGTCATTCCTACCGCTGTCCAGCTGTCATTACTATTTTGCTTTATAAAGTCTTCACCATCATTTGATAACGCCTGATCTTTCTTAGCAACATAAATTGGTGTTGCAATAAAGCTGATCGGATTTTGTATAGAGAATCTGATATTTCCGTTAGGAGTATCTGTTCCGGTATTAAGCTGAGTAGTGTATTTGTTACCTCTTACTTTGATGAATTTGGATTGGAAAGCAGGATCATTATAATCTAAATTGATCTCTCCACTAATAGGGTAGAGGCTTAAATCTTTAAGACCAAATGCAGGGAACGGGTCTTTTCTTCCCCACTGATACTGTAATCCGGCAGATTTATGCCAATCGTTTCCTACAAAATCAGCATTGGTTGCTCCCAGGTTTCTGTCCATCCATTTCCAGTCTGTAACTGCAACTCCGTCTTTATTTTTTTCAAAACCGTGATGATAAGTACTTCCATTGGTTCTCGGATCATCAGTAACCCATATGTGCCATGTCCAGTAGATTTTGTTATCTACTTTGTATGATACTACAGCATTACCTTCTTTCACTTTATTGATCATTACTTTGATCTTGGCATTTTCTCCAGAGCCTTCCAAAGTAACAGATTTAATAAGTCCCGGTTCATCTTCCCAATACAGTCCTGCTTTTGTGGTGCCCTGCTCAGGAATAGGTGTATAATTGCCACTGTCGTTCTTCATAAAGTCACCGCCTTTTGCCCACATTTCGTAAGCTTTTTTTACAGGAATATAAAGACCATCTACATCGGCATTACCATTTTTGGTGTCTTTACCTGTGAAAATGTAGCTGTTTGGTGCTTTTGTCCAGTCTGCATAATCAGATTGGGCACCTGAATTTATGGCAAAGCAGGTAACAGGGCAGTCTTCAGTGGTTGGATTACTAAAGATACCTACATACTTTATAAATTTATTGATCTCGCTTTCTATGTCGATCAAAGGTCTTGACGGACCATTCCAGCCAGCGATCACTTTTCTGTTTCTAATAGCACCCACACCATACAGCGAAGCCTGGGAAGTATTACTTAGCGAAAAGTTTTCCGATCCGGGACCTCTTTGCTTGTTATTAAGCGGAGGATACCCAAAATCATCAGTAGTATTGTAGTTACTTATGGCAGAAAGAGAAACATACTGCCCGTTGGCTTTATAAACTCTTAATCCTGTAACTTTACTGATAACAATTACAACAGGCTGCTGGTTGGTGAAAACATCACCTAGCTTTTCATTGATATAATTGTAAAGGTTATAATACCTGTTAAGAAGAGAGTTAGGATTTGTAAAATCTAAATATCCTCTTCCCCAAGGTTCTCCACCTTCTTCAGGAGGCAAAAACCAGTTGCTGAAGTTGATAAAGAAACTTTCATTTGAAAATTTTCCTGCAAACATATAAACCGGATCATGATAAGAGAACTCGAAAGGACTTGTATCACTATTCTGGTAAATAAATTTTTGAGAGCTTGCTATGGTGGCAAGATTATTAGGGTTTGTGATATTGACAACCGGTGAATTGGCATTGGAATTATCTAATGCTGCATTTCCCTGAAAAGACAAAACAATATCATCTAATTTTCTCTCCAAATGTTGAGAGGTTACTCGGTCCTTAACTCCTGAAACAGTTCCATTTGAGTTGTAGGATACCGTTCCGGCTTTTTTAGGAGTAAACAGAATTGTGTACTGATTTTCATCCAGATCACAATTGGCATAGGTATAATTCGCCTGTTTGTAATGGCTTACTGTTTTATCCCATGTAATTGAGGACCAGTTGGTAATAGTTGCGTCTGAACTTAACTCGACCTTAACAGAATGCGTGTTTAAAGCCGACTGCGGCAATTCAAAATTAGCTGTAAGATCTTCATTATATTCATAGTTACCAGCAAAAGTTTTACACCACAGGGAGACCCAGTTGTTTTGGGCATCCTTGTACTTGATTGTAACTTTTACATCTCCTGAGGTATTTGGTTTTTGAAAGTTACCTTTGATAACCACTAACCCCTTTTCATTCACATTTTGTGAAATGACGATAAGAGGATCCAGATCATAGACACTTGGCGGTAAAGGTGTCATATGCTTGAATCCAATACTGGTCTCGCTGGCTCTGGGGACAGGGACTGTCTTTGCCCATGCATGAGACGATGCAATACAAAGTACTGCAGTAAAAATCTTTAAGGTCGATTTTTTTTTCATACGTATAGAATTAAAAGTGTTTTTTTACGAAATAAGGCATAGAATGATATTGCATAAAATATTGATAATCAATCAATAATCAGGATTTGTGTCAATCCCAACTTGATAAACTGAACCCAGTTTTATTTCTTGGTTCTTATTTTAGGCAATGTCAGTAATTAAATCAGATTCTTATGAGTAAGCTTCAGAAATAATGAATAGGGCAGTACAGAAAACTGCTCCTGTTTAGGAAGTGAATTTTTTTTCATGGTTTTAAGTTTTTATTGTGTTTTTGAAAAAAGTAATTAAAAATTTCAGACCAGCTTAATTTTTGGAAAACTTTTCAACAAAAGTCGAAAAAAAAATATTTTCCCACAATAGAGAAATTAATTTTTAAGGAAAATGTTGTATAAATTTATAAATTCACATAAATCATTTTCAGGTTTCATATCCGATAAACTTCTGTAGACCCTTCTGTCAGATGGTTCTTTTTTATAGATCTTCCAAAACAGGCTTCCGGTATTTTTATAAAAAAAACTGCCCCAATCTAATTGAGGCAGTTCATTTTACGAATAATTATCTGCTTATTGCTTGATAATTTTCACTATGGTTTCAGAATTATTGATTCTTACCAGATAAGCTCCCTGAGAAAGTGAAGAGACATCTGTCTGCCTGTTTTCAAATTTCCCTTGTTTTACAAGTTGTCCTGAGATATTGTAAATCTGGTAATAGTAATCCTTATCGTCGGCATTGATGTATAGGGTACTTTTCACAGGATTAGGGAAAACAGTCAGTTTTTTGCTGTCTTTCTGTATTTCTTCAATTTGTTTTTTAGGCAAAATAGTAGCTGCTTTTCCTGCCGTGTTTTTCGGAACAGGAATTACAAGCGGATCATATCTCCCTATCTCGTTTCCGTTGCCATCATATTCTATTTTTGCACAACGGCAAGACATCGCAGCCTGAGGACGGAATAAATTGATAGGAGTAAGTAGGAAGAGCCTGTCATTCTGTGTAGGAGAATTCTGGCCAATTTCTGTATTAAACAACATACCGATTGCATGATCAGTAGCCGGTGATGAAGTCCAGATTCCTGACACTTTAAAGTTATCATTTACAGCATGCTCTCCGGTAAGAGTAAGGTCTTTCATAGCGCTCAGCATGGAATTTCCTCCTATATAACCTCTTATCCCGTTATTAGGGAAATTACCAATATTATATTCTGGCCTATTTAAAATAAATCCATATCTAACCTGTGCTCTTCCGGCACCTGTTGACCTCACATATCCTCCTATATAATTCAGTTTATTGGCATCATAAGCTTCATTGTTTACAAATATATTATAGTTTGAAGGATCTATGCCATATACCGGCTTATTGTTTTGAATAAAGCTTGCATTATAGAACCAAGGTGTATTTCCTTTTGTATAAGAATGGTAACCATCGAACAGATTCACACCATCAATAGCAGAAATCATAGTGTCCGGGATTCTCCATCCTTCAGGGCATGGGTCATAAGGTGATTTTTCTACTGCGTGTCCCCATCTGTCTCCGGCAAGTCCGTTTTCATCAGAAATCCAGTCTTTTGCAGTTGAAGATGCAGGCTGATACATAAATATTGAAGGATTATTAACAGAGTATTTTAAAACTTTTTTAATTTTATCATATTTCGTGTCATTTGCTGTAATACCATTTGAATAGACTGAATATGCCTTAGAGTAATTAGTTTCATAGGCTGCTTCATTTATTGCTGTATATACGATATTTCCTGCATTTATCCCCGTTTGTTTGTATACAGAGTATTTTCTAAAGTTATCACGAATACTTCCTCCAGAATCATGCTCATAAAAACCACCTGCATAGTAAAATACAGGAATAGGATCTTTTCTTCCCCACTGATAATGAAGACCTCCGCTATTTTTAATGGCCTGTACTCTTGATGCACTTGCTCTGGCTCCGTTAAATTCTATTTGTGCATCTCCTACAAAATGCTGATCCAGAAAAGGTGCTTGTGCTCCCAAATCTCTATCCATGAAAGTAGTTGTCAGTGGAACACCATAATAGCTTTTCACAGGATTTATAAACTGTCCGCTTGGGTCACTTTTAATACCGTTAAAGGCGCCATTTTCTGTTTTAAATGCAGGAGAATATTCCTGAACAACTGATTGCGGTGCCCAGATATGCCAGCTCCACATGATAGGGTCTGTATTGTTCCCATTTGACCAGGTTCCGTTGCTTCCCAAATGGAAGGCCACGACAGCATTACCGGTTCTGCCTTCTTTCAGTGTAACTCTTAATTTTGCATTTTCCAGCGTACTATTGTCTATGATTTCTATGCTTGAAATCAGAGTCTGATCTGTCGTCCAGACTACTGAAGTGGATTTTACATTTCCCGCAGGCATTTCACTATTTTCGGATAAGTAAAGCTTTTGCATTGCATAGGCTTTTCTTAGCGGAATATCAATTACTCTGTCTTTATCTGCTGCATTTGGAGTGTTTAATGTAGAATTTGTGTATTCAATGTAGCTGTTTGGTTCTTTAGCCCAGCTCTTCAGCTGCTCCAATGTATATTGAGAGGCAGGTGTATATACATATTCTGTATTAAATGCAGTCGGCATATAGCTGTTATTAGGATCCTTTATACAACGTACCCCTCTTGACTCATAAGTGTTTCCGTCAATTAAACGGTTATGGGCCAGAAAATGCCATCCCAGATTTGAGTGATTGGGAACGTTTCCTGCGTCAGATACATATACCAGTCCTCTTGTTCCTATTTCACTTGGAGCTCCGTAGGTGAAGAATGTAGAACTGTGTAATGCCCCGTCAGTAATCTGATCTTGAAGAACAGCTTCAGGACCTTTGTTTGCAGAACCCATTCCAAGGAATATTTTACTGCTGTTCCTGTTAATACCTGATCCGTCTTTTAAAGTCATTGGCTGAGGATAATACTCATAGTTGCCGTTAATAGGAATTACCCCCAGATTTCTTTCAGATACTCCATTGAAATCAAAACCGTAACTAGGATAAACTTTTATTCCGGGATAATCACTGCTTGGAGAATCAGGAATAATATTTGTTGTTGTATTTCTGCCTTCTTTTCCCCAAGGACTTGCATTGGCGTCTCCTGCAACACTTGAATAGAATGAAGGAACTCTCCATTCGCAAGGACAAGGGTCATAAGGCGATTTCATGCTGTAATACTTGCTTTTTTCTAAAACAAACTGATCACTTGTAGAAGGGTTACTGGTAGTCCATTTGCCTCCTCTGGTATCACCCCATAAATCCCAGGCTACATTGTTGTAGTAATTATTAGAGTCAAAAGTTTTGAATTTGTTTTTAGAGAACCATGTTGTATTTTCTTTTCTTACCCAGTCTGTAGCATTAGGACCTTGAACAGCATAGTTTTCTCCATTCTCAACCGGAGTTTCCCCTATTTTATAAATATAAACCGGAGGTACAATATAGTTGATAGGATTTTTAATAGAGTATCTGATATTTCCATTTGGAGAATCGAATCCTGTATTATTGTTATTTCCGCTGGCGTCATTTGGCTGAATATTTCCTCTGAACTTCACCGGAACCGGATTTTGCTGGGCAATTCCCGGAGTAAATTTCCCGGCTTCCCCATCTATTTTAAATACCGGAAAAGGATCTTTTCTTCCCCATTGATACTGGAGACCCTTGGTTTTATCCCAGCCGTTACCTGTAAGCTTTGCATTGGTAGCCCCAAGGTTTCTGTCCATCCACTTCCAGTCTGTGACCAGATTTCCTTCTTTGTCTTTTTCAAATCCCTGATGGTAAGTACTTCCGTCCGTAGGATCATCTGTTACCCAAACATGCCATGTCCAATAAATCTTATTATCTACTTTATAGGAAACAACAGCATTACCTTCTTTAAGCTTGTTTACTAAAACTTTGATTTTAGCATTTTCTCCTGTACCTTCAAGACTTACAGACTTAATCAGCCCTGTTTCATCTTCCCAGTACAGCCCCGCACTGGCAATACCCAGTTCAGGAATAGGTGTGTAATTACCACTGTCATCCTTCATAAATTCCCCTCCCTTGGACCACATTTCGTAGGCTTTTTTTACAGGGATATAAAGTCCGTCCACATCAGCATTATTGTTCTTTTTATCTTTTCCTGTAAAAATATAACTGTTAGGTGCCTTTGTCCAGTCAGCTACAACACTTGGCTGTGCTCCGGGATTGATGGTAAAACAGTTGACGGAACATTCTGAGGAGTCATTTTTATAAGCAGTTGAGTTTCCAAATACACCGGTATATTTAATGAATTTGGAAATTTCTCTTTCAATATCCTGTAAAGATCTTCTTCCCTCGTAGCTTAATGTAGCGTCATTTCTCAATGCTCCTACACCATAAAGAGTCATTTCCGATGTATCAGAAATAAGCAGGTTCTCAGAACCGGGACCTCTTCTTGCTACATAATTGGTATATCCGAAATAAGGACCGCCATAATTGCTTGTAGTAGAGGGGTTCAGATCAATATAGGTACCGTCACTTTTATAGATTCTCAGACCTGTTGAAAGACTGGATACAATTACTACTGGCTCCTGATCGGGAATAAACTCAGCTAAATTCTTCCAGGTTCTGTTGTATAAATTGAAATACCGGCTTTCTACATTGGTAGGATTTTTGAAATTAAAATATCCCGGTCCATCAGGTTCTCCCGGCCATTGACTGAATTTTATGAAAAATCCATTGGCTGAAAACTTACCGGCAAACATATATACAGGATCATCATAACTGTATAAATAAGGTATTGGATGGCCCGCCATTTCATTGTAGATGAATTCAGGAGTAGATCCAAGTGAATTACTGATTGCTCCTGTATTGACCAGTTTTACAGATTTTGTCCCATTGGATTCTGTGATAATATCTGATGGATTGGCTGGAGAAAAAACAACATCGTTTTTTTTATTGTCCATTAAGACATTACTAAGCTTGTTCCAGGAGTGTGCTGAAGTTACCCTGTCTTTTATTCCTGTTGCTTTTCCGTTAGCATCTGTAGTAAGTGTACCTTCTTTTTTCGGTGTCAAAAGCATGGTGTACTCATTTTCATCCAGATCACAGTTTCCGGTCGAGTAATCTCCCTCCTTGTAATGGTCTACTGTCTTATTCCATACAACGGTAGAGAAATTGTTTGTATCAGAGCTTAATTCAACCTTTACATTGTAAGTGGGATTTACGGAAGCTGGTAATTCAAAAGTTGCTTTTAAAGTTTCATTATACTGATTATACGAGTATAACGTTTTGCACCAGCCTGTAACCCATTCTCCCTGTGCATTCTGATATTTGATGGAAAGAAGGATGTTACTGTCTGTAAAAGGTTTTGAAAACTGGCCGCTCATGACAACCAATCCTTTTTCATTCACATTTTGTGAAATAACGATAAGAGGATCCAGGTCATAGACACTTGGTGGTAAAGGTGTCATATGTTTGAATCCAATACTGGTCTCACTGGTTCCGGGGACGAGATTTGCCCTCGCAAAAGCATGAGACGGTGCAGTACAAAGTACGGCAGCAAAAATCTTTAAGGTCGATTTTTTTTTCATACGTATAGAATTAAAAGTGTTTTTTGAATGATGAGATAACTACTCCAAGATGTCGTAAAAGGCATGGATTAATGCGCTGTTTCAATCCCAACCTGTTTAATAAGACTGGAATTTTGTCGACAATTGAAATCCTTTAACGTTTCTTAGTTAGTGGTATAGGAAGAGCTTAGGCTATATAGAAAACTGCCTGTGCTTAGATAGTTGTATTTTTTTCATGCTTTTGTGTTATTTAGTTTTTGTTGTGTTTTTTAAAGAAATTTTAAAATTCAAGTAAGCTTAATTTTTTAAAATTTTTTACAAAAGTCGATAAAAAAATATTTTCCCACAATAGAGAATTTAATTTTTTAAAAAAATATTGTACAAATCTGCAAATCTTTATGAATGATTTTTTAAATTTTATTGTTGATATAAGCCTCTGTCGCACTTTCTGTTGCATAAATCTTCCCGGGATTTCCAACCACCACAGAATTGGCAGGGACATCAAAATTTACGTAGGAATTAGGTGCAATCAGAACATTGTTTCCAATTGTAATTCCACCTACAATTACAGCATTGGCTCCTATCCAAACTTCGTCTGAAATTGTAGGAAAACCCTGAAGTTTCCCACGGTTTTGCTGTCCGATTGTAACGCCTTGTGCTATATTACAGTTTTTCCCGATTTTGGCTTTAGGATTGATCACTAAACTTCCCCAGTGTCCTAAGTAGAAACCTTCTCCAATTTCCGTTTCCGGATAAATCTGATAGCCATATTTTATCTGGTAATGTCTGAGGACAAATTTCCAAAATACTCCTAAAACAGACTTTTTGTTGTACTTCTGAGCTTTTCTTAAGATATAAATAAAATGCAGGTTCGGATTGATACATTTTTTCAAGATCTCAAATGAAGAGAGCCATTTTCCGCTTTCCCGGTAAAAATCTTTTTGTATAATCGTATAACTCATTTTAATCTTTTTTATAATTCGTCAATAATCTCCTGAAGCTGTGCTACAGACTTTTGCAGCACAAAAGGAAGGTCAGTCGAAGCAATCTCTTTTTCATAATGATTGGCAAGTTCCTGGTTGGTGAGGATCTTTTTCATTCCGTCATAAATCCCATCCTCTGAATTGGGAGTAATAACTCCTAATTTGCCCTCCTGAAGAAGATCTTTTATCCCTGAAACATCTGTAGACACAATGGGTTTGTTCAGGATCAGAGCTTCCGCAATAATGGTAGGAAAACCTTCATGCCTTGAAGACATTATGTAAAAATCAGCCTTTTTCAGATAAGGGTAAGGATTGCTTCTGAAACCAAGCATTTTCACAGTTTCCTGAAGACCCAGCTGATTCAGCTTTGCGTGTATATTTTCAAAATCGAAGCCGTCGCCAATAATGATGATCTGATGTTTCAGCCCTTCATCAATCAAGTTTTTATGTACATCCAGAAGTCTGTCGTAACCTTTCTGTGGATAAACTGTTCCAATTGTAATAAAAGTGGGAATGGTATTGGAAAAAGGATAGTCATCAATTGGTGTATTGGCCTTATTCAAAGTATCATCCTTATCTATAGGATTAAAGATTTTAATAACCGCCTGTTTCTCTCTGTCATTTTGAGCCACTTTCTGCATTTCCTCTTTCAGCTTATTGGAAATTACCAGTATCCTGTCAAATTTGAAAAGCTGCCTGATCACATCCGGGGTATATTCCTTCAGATTAAAAATATCGTTCTGTATCCAGATAATCTTTTTTGAATCTTTCTGCGGACTGGAAAGAAGTTCTCTGTACATCCCATGGATAGCTGCAATTTCTACATCGTATTTTTTATTTTTCAGCACAAACCGGTAAAGAAGACCCGGGAACCATAAAAACATTTTCTGATAAAGCACTCTGAACGCTTTCACCGGAATTTCATGGGGCCTGTTGGTAGTAATCATTTCTCCTTTAAGAAGATAAGAAAGATTAACCCATGACGGAACTTCCTTGATGTACATTCCTGTGTACAGATTAATCAGCAGGTCTATTTCATATTTGTCCTCAGGCAGGTTTTTGAGAAAATTGACAAGAACCTTTTCTGCACCGCCATGCCGGAGAGAACCTATGCGAATAAGGACTTTCTTTTTTTGTGACATAAAACTATTAGTCGATTACGATATTATTTTTATAAAATCTTCTGGATACAAAATAACTGAATAAAGATGGGAAAAATATTATTAATAAAAGTTTAATGATATGTTTTTTATGCGCAGTAAAATTGTTTATGACATATTTGTTCACTTCTTCCTGCGTAATTTCCGCATGGGCACTGAATTGTGACTTTATAAATGTTTCAACTTCATTTTTCATTCCAACATTTTTTTGTGACAGAGACTGGCTGTTGAAAACCCTTCTGTAAAGACAAAAAGGACTTTTAAAATGTTTAAACTGAAACCCTAAACTTGCTGCTCTCGAGAAAAAATCTCTATCCTCCGAATAAGAAAGTTTTTCATTAAATAATATTTCAGAAACTAATTTTTTACTGAATAACGTAGAAGAGGGAGTCAGCATATTGCTTACATACATAAGCTGAAATTTAGAAAATTCACATTTTTTATGCAAAAATCTCGTATCTCCAAAAAACTGGAGATCACAATACAGAACATCATAGCTCGTATTACTATTCAGATAGGTAATAGCATCATTGATTGCCGGTAACAGCTGGTCATCTGAATCCAGACACAATAAAAAATTACCTTTTGCCTGCTTCAAACCTACATTTCTACTGGCGGAAACACCGGAATTCTCTTTATGAATAACGATTGCGTGAGAATCTTTATATTCTTTCAGAAAACCTACCAATTCATTATCCGTAGACCCGTCGTTCACAATAATGACCTCGTAAGAATACCGGATCTGAGCCTCGGCAATACTTTTCAGACACTCTCTCACATAAGTTAAAGGAGTATTGTAGACAGGGATTATTATAGATAACTTTAAAGAATTTGTTTCCATTGTTGTGCTATTTTTTCTTTCTTCCATTTGCGTGTTTCTTCGTAAGAAGATTTCATTAATGTGTTTAATTTATTTTCATCGTGCACAAGACTTTCAAGTTCCGCTATAAATTTTTTCTCGGCATGAAGAGGAACCAGGAATCCGTTTTTTTCATTAATAATATCAGAAGGCCCGTAATTACAGTCATACGCCACCAGGGCATTTGAAAAAAACATGGCCTGTATCAATATTGTAGGCAAAGCTTCTGCAGTAGAAGTCAGACAGTTGATTTTTGAAGAAGAAAGGAGCTGATATACTTCCTCCATGTTTCTGCTTCCTAAAAGTTCGATCTTTGAGGTCAGATTTTTATCAATTACTTCCTGACGTATACGGCTTTCTTCTCTGCCGCTTCCTATGATCACCACCTTCCAGTCTTCAGGCAGATTTGTTTTAGAAATAATATCTATGAAGGCGCTTATATTTTTTTCAGGATCAAGTCTGGCCACTACGGAAATAATGTTTTTCTTTTGCTCAGGCTGAATATAGTTTTGATTTTCAACCTCATTGTCCATAAGATTATAGATGGTGAGTGAATTTTCATTAATTCTTTTATAATGGATCTCGCCCGGAATATTGGTGCTTACAATTGTTCTTAGATTCTTATAATAACGTCTTAAACCTTTATTCCAGAAAATACCTCCCGATGTGTAGCTCATATGCTCCCAGGCAATGGTTTTTTTACTGATTTCTGCATCCAACGAAAGCATTGAGGAAATTTTATACCAGCACGATACAATAGTGTCGTAGTTATGGTGGTTTTCCTTAATCCATTCTTTCAGGGTTTTATAAGAACCAAAATCATATAAATAGGAATAAACATTATATATTTTCGGGACTTTATTGAATTTCTTGTAAACTGAGGTCGCAAATAATGAATGCTTATTGGCAAAAGAATCAATATAATGCTTTTTTATCTTGGGATTTATAGGATAAAAATCCTTGTGTGGAGCCATCAGAAAAAGAATTTCGATTTCATAATTCTGCTCTGTCAATTCTGAGGTGATGTTGGATAACACCTTGGCTACACCACCAGGTTTAATATTCTGGTAGTATATAAATAAAATTTTTCCGGTCATTTGTGTGTTTTGTGTCTTATTTTATTTTTCTGGCCTTTTTGAATTTATAAGGAAGGTTGGCCTTAATATATTCATCCAGTTTTTTTCTGTCTTTTTCCAGTTCTCTGGGATATTCGGGGCTGCTTTTTAAAACAATATCACCATAATCTTCTATCGTACACAAAAACTGTGCGGGATTGCCGATAAATACTGTATTATCAGGCATAGATTGTGATAAAACTGAATTAGCTCCCAAAATACAGTTGTTTCCGATCTGTACGTCATGAGTAATAACACAGTTTATTCCGATTGTGGTATTATTCCCTATTTTTATTCTTCCGAAAATTCTTGCATCTTCATAGCCGGGAAGCTTTCTCAGAAGAGTAGTGGTTCCGCCGTGGTTTACAAACCTTACTCCGGCAGCAATATTCACATCATCCCCGATTTCTATCAGGTATGGTTCAGTTCCAAAGAAAATTTTATCAGGCATATTGAAATTTTTCCCGACTTTCATGCCACGGTTTTTCGCCGCTTCAAGGCTTGCCTTGTTGAGAAAAGTATGGAACATGGAATGTATTTTTAATACTATTCTGTAGATGAGCATCATTATTGTGAATTGTTTTTTAATTTTGCAAAGAAAAAGAAATTTATTTATATGATAAAAGTTTCCAAAATAGAATATTATCTACCGAAGAATGTTCTTACCAATGAGGATCTCGAAAAAGAATTCCCTGAATGGAGCTCAGACAGAATCCATGAAAAAGTAGGCATCAGACAGCGCCATATATCTTCAGACAATGAGACTGTATTGGAGCTTGCCGTAAAATCTTCCGAAAAAATTTTCGAAAACTATGACAGGAATAAAGTAGATTTTATTCTTTTCTGTACCCAAAGCCCGGATTATTTTCTTCCCACTACGGCCTGTATTTTGCAGGACAGACTGGGGCTCAGAAGAAATATAGGAGCTATGGATTTCAATCTTGGCTGCTCCGGATTCGTTTATGGACTGGCTTTTGCTAAAGGATTAATAGCAGCCGGTATTGCAAAAAGTATTTTACTGATCACATCAGAAACATATACAAAGCATATCAACCCGAAAGATAAAGCCAACCGAAGCATATTCGGGGATGCTTCAGCATCTGTGATCGTTGAAAAAGATGAAAATGCCAAAGATTACCAGTTTTGTCTGGGAACGGATGGAAGTGGTGCGGAAAACCTTATTGTAAAGAAAGGAGCATTTAAAACAGACTTTCAGCTTAACCCTGAAAACGAGTTTCATCCTGAAAATCTTTACATGAACGGACCGGAAATTTTTAATTTTACCATTGAAAATATCCCGGGACTGGTAAAAGAAACCTTGGAAACGAACGGACTGACGATGGATGATATCGATCATTTTGTTTTCCACCAGGCCAATTCTTTTATGCTGAATTATTTAAGGAAGAAAACTAAAATACCGGCAGAAAAGTTTTATATTGACATGGAAAACACAGGGAATACAGTTTCTGCAACCATTCCTATTGCCCTTAAAAATATGATGGATAAAGGAATAATTAAAAAAGGAGACAAAGTATTGATGGCAGGTTTCGGAGTAGGGTATTCCTGGGGAGCAACAGTACTGGACATTTAAATAATAATAACAAAAAGTCGTAAAATTTAAATATATGAAAACATCAGTTTTTTTAGAGAAATTACAAGAAGAATTAGAAGAAGACGAAACATTAACCACTGAAACCAATTTAAAACAGCTTGAAAGCTATGACTCTATCAGTCTGCTTTCTGTGATTGCATTTGTTGATGAAAATTTCGATAAGAAAATTGACACGAAGCATTTCAAAGATATAGAAACTGTTTCTGATCTTATGGATGTTATTGGTAAAGAAAACTTTGAAGATTAATGAATCCGTTTTCTTTAAAAGATAAAACAATTCTTATTACAGGCGCTTCTTCCGGTATCGGGAGAAGCTGTTCTGTAGAATGCAGTAAAAGCGGAGCACATCTTATCCTTATAGCCAGAAACGAAGAAGAACTGCAGAAAACAGTCTCTATGCTGTCTCCGGATACCAAATCGGAAATCATTATTGCAGACATCACGACTGCTGAAAACCTCGAAGAGCTGATTGCTGAAAAAGTATCGGTTTTAGGAAAAATATCAGGGTTCATTCACTGTGCGGGAATAGAAAAGACCCTTCCTCTGAAAAAACATACTCCTCAGCTGTACACAAATATTTTTGCCGTCAATGTTATTTCAGGATTTGAAATTGCCAAAATTTTATCTCTCAAAAAATATAAAAACGAAAATTCCAGTTTTGTCTTCATTTCTTCTGTAGCAGGAATGGTTGGCGAAATAGGAAAGGCTGCTTACTCAGCAAGCAAAGGCGCTGTAGTTTCCGGCGCCCGATCTCTTGCTATGGAACTTTCAAGAAGTGGAGTAAGGGTAAACAGCATAAGTCCTGCTATGGTAAATACTCCCATACTGGAAAAAATGTTCGAAAATATCGGTGAAGATGCTGCAGAAGAGATCCTTAAAAAACATCCTCTGGGAATCGGTCAGCCTGAAGATGTGGCCAATGCCTGTATTTTCCTGCTTTCGGATGCCTCAAAATGGATAACCGGATCAAATCTTGTGGTAGACGGCGGATATTCCGCACACTAATTTTTTCTGTAAAGATCTTCCAGGATACCTTCCACCGAGTCAAATATTTTCTGATTATCAAACTGGTCTTCTATAGTTTCCAGGTTTTTTCTGATCTTGGCAATAAGCTCAGGATCTGTCAGAAAAGTTTTCATGGCAGTATACATTTCATCTGTTTCATAATTGATGAGGTAGCCCGTTTCGCGGTCTTTAATCATAACCCCCACATCTCCAGTATCAGTAGCAATGATAGGCTTTTGAAGGATTAAAGCTTCAGCAATTACCAACGGCCATGCTTCAGATTCAGAAGGCAGAATGAAATAGTCTGCATTTTTCACATACGGATAAGGGTTCATCCTGTTGCCACTTAAAATAAAGGTATTCTGAACATTATTCACACGGATCTGCTCGGTGAGGTTTTTCATTTCCTCGCCGCTTCCCACTACGATAATGCTGTGGTGAAAACCTTCATCAATCAGTTTTTTGTGAGCGTCGATCAGCTTATGGTATCCTTTTCTGTTATGAAGACGCCCTACCGAAACAAAAACAGGTCCTTCAGGAAGTTTTTCAATCTTTTCCTGTGCCTTTTTCTTGATTTCATCAATAGGAATAGCATTAATCACTACACTTTCTTCGGGATATTTCATCTCCGGATAGTACTTATGCATAAGATCTTTGATTTTCTGCGAACAATAAATCATATGATCAAACTGCGGGAAATTTTCAAGAATATCAGGAACAAGCGGCTGTAAGGTAGGAACATTAATTTCAGAGTGAAACCACCCTATTTTCTTGGAATCTTTGTTACTGGATTTGATAACAGATGAAAATGCAGAATAAGTGGGAGCAATTTCAATATCAAATTTCTTATTTCCTAGAAGATGATCGGAAATTTTATGATTTCTCAATGCGCGGGAAAGTTTCAGTCTTCTGCGGACCAATTGAAGTTTATGAATCAAAGGGTTTTTAGAGAAATCTTCTTTTCCGTTAGTAAAATATACCTTTTTTACATGTTCCGGGAACTCATTTCTCAACTCACCCTGATTAAGGTTCAGACAGACTGTGATATCAAACTTGTCAGGATTAAGATTGTGAAGAATGCTGAGGATCACTTTTTCCACGCCGCCCATTTCCATAGAACGGTGTCTGAAAAGAACTTTTATTTTCTGATTTTCTGCTGACATTTACCTGAAAAATTTTTGTAAAGTAATGGAGATTTTTCTTTTTATCCTATATGGAACTGAATTCTGATATTCCAGAAGCTTGAAAATTTCCTGCTGACCGGGATAGTTTTCCGGAATTTTCATTCCGTTGATGCTTTTGAGATGTCTTCTCTTCATAGCATTGAAAACCACCTGAGAAAAATACTCATAAGACTTCGATTTATTATCATTCTGGGATATTCCTCCCGTGTGGGTTCTGTAGAGATAATTGGTGTCATCAATAAAGTAGACGTCACCTTTTTCATAGAGTTTTAAATAAAGATCCTGATCTTCCGATATCTTCAGACTGGGATTCATTTTTTCTGTCTGTTCATAAACATCTTTTCTGAAGGTCACAAAATGGGCAATCTGGATAGGATAATTAAAGAAATACGGATCGTTATTCTGAACCTGCATGGCAGATTTAAACGGAGCAATAGGCTTCAGGTCCTTATCACAGCTCATAAATCTTGAATAAGCAAGCACTACATTTTTTTTCTGTGTAAATACGCTCACTGCTTTTTCAACAGCTTCAGGAAGAATGGCATCATCCGGATCTACAAAACCGCAGATATCTCCGGAAGCCAGCTCAATGAGCTTGCTTTTGGTAACACCTACACCGGAATTTTTTTCATTTTCGAAAAATTTAAACCGCTCATCTCCTGCAATCGTAGCTTTGATCTGCTCTTTTTCTTCCTCAGATGAGGCATCATCCAGAATAACGGCTTCCCAGTTTTTATAGGTTTGCGCAAGTAACGAACTGTAACAGTCCTTAAAAAGCCTGGCATTATTGTAATGGGCAATAAGTATAGAAAATTTCATCTGAATTTAAAGAGATTTGAACACTAAATCCTGTTTATTGATAACCTGTGTATTGGCAGGAACGTCTTTATATATGGTACATCCAGCCCCGATAATACAGTTGTCACCTATCGTTACGCCTTTCAGTACAGTAACGTTGCTTCCCAGCCAGCAGTTGCTGCCTATTTTTATAGGAGCTGTTGTGAATTTTGAAGAGTGAATTTTAAATTCAGGAGTGGTTTCATAAGCGTGATTGTGATCATACAGCTTAACATTTTCACCAAACAACGTATTTTCACCGATAGAAATATATTCCAGACAATTAATAGAGCAGAAATTGTTCATGAAAAAACGGTCTCCTATTTCCAAATAAGCATCTTTCGTAACCAGGATACAGGTGTAGTTTCTGAACTCTACAGATTTTCCGATGCTTACTTTTTTCAGATCTTTATCAAGAACGATGCGTCCGCCTACACCAAGTCTGATGTTTTCAAAAAATACTTTAGGATTTTTTTTGAGGATGGAAAGCTGCTGTTTCCGGTAAATTTTTTCAAAAAAAGTGTAGAACATATCGGACGTTTATTTATTTTTCATTCATTTGAGTATCACAAATATAATTTGTTTTTAGATAAATGAAAAAAAAATATTTATTTTTGCGGAATTAAATACAACACAGTGAGTGAAATAACAAGAGTTCTCAAAACATTTATTGGTTATCTGAAAAGACCTGATCTTTACCCGGAACTGGGAAGAAAAATTATTAAAAATACCGTCAACAGAGGGAATGCCTTCAAAGGAAAGGAAAAAACAAATTCCTGGGCGTCAGGAAAAGCTATTTCCCAGGAAGAAGCTGTTTTAAAGCTGTTTGGACGGGAAATAGGCGCTTTCCGTACTGATTATGCTGATGTTTTAAAAACAGCAGAGCAGCGAGAAAAAGCATGTCCCGTAAAAATGGGCGGTCCCGGAGCTTTGGAGCTGATCTATTATGCATGTGAATATGCCGATGCAAAGCATGTAGTAGAAACAGGGGTTGCTTACGGATGGTCTTCACTGGCTTCACTTCTGTCCCTGACGAAAAGAAACGGAACACTGTACAGTTCAGATATGCCTTACCTTGCGCAGGACGGGGATCAGTACGTAGGTTACGTTGTTCCTCAAAACCTTAAAAACAACTGGAAACTGTTCCGTTTTGCAGATAAGGAGTCTTTACCTAAGATTTTTGCTGAAAATTCAATTTTTGACGTTCTTCATTATGATTCTGATAAAAGTTATAACGGAAGAATGTGGGCATATGATGAGCTTTACAAGCACCTGAAAAAAGGCGGTGTGTTCATTAGTGATGATATTGGAGATAATTCTGCATACCAGGATTTCTGTGAAAAATATGACATAGAAACAACGGTAGTAGAATATGAAGGGAAGTATATCGGCGTTTTTGTCAAGTAGTTTTTAAAGAAGGCGGAATAGCCGGCTTTATGCCTGCGCGAAAAGCGTATCGTTGAGACCCGGATGTTTTTATACTAACTATACAAGCTGTTGACCAGTTTTTGTGAATGAAGATAAGTCAGATTACCTTTACCAGATTCCTAGCAGCTATAGCCATAGTTATTTCTCATTTTAATAAAGATATGTTTGTCTATAAGACAGACTATATTTCAGATATTTTTCTGAAAGCCAATGTTGGGGTGAGCTATTTTTTTATCCTTTCGGGTTTCATTATGATCATAGCCTATCATAAAAAAGAGAAGATTGATTATTTTGAGTATTATAAAAACAGATTGGCAAGAATATATCCGTTATATGTCCTGGGAATGCTGCTTTTTCTGGTAACAAGATATTCAAAGTTCAATGTTATTGATGCTTTTTTATATCTGTCCGGACTGCAGAGCTGGATTCCGGGTAAAGCCATGATTCTGAATTTTCCGGGATGGTCTATTTCTGTGGAATTTCTGTTTTATCTGATCTTCCCTTTACTTTACAATTATTTTTATTCCAAGAAGAATAAAAGCATTTGGGTAACGGGTATTGTACTTTGGATTATTACACAGGTATTTTCCCATCTCTACGAAGCTTCACCGTCTTATAAAGGACCTCATACGGAAAGCCACGAGCTTCTGTATTATTTTCCACTGATGCATGTGAGTGAATTTTTAGTAGGTAACCTTGCCGGGCTGTTTTTTGTGAATCATTTTAAGCAGAAAAATTACGATATCCCTGTAATTCTGGTCTTTACAGTCGTTATGCTTTCACTGATCTTTGTTCCGCTTTTTTATCACAACGGGCTTATGGCAGTGCTTTTTATTCCGCTGATTCTTTTCATTTCCTGGAATAACGGGCTGGTGACCAGAATCTTTGCATTAAAACCACTGGAGTATCTGGGCGAAGTAAGTTATGCCGTTTATATCACGCATATTCCCATTCTGTATATTCTTAGGGAGGTTTTGAAAGGACAGAATTATAAACTTGATATCAACAGTGTAT
The DNA here is from genome assembly GCF_050496705.1 of Chryseobacterium sp. MIQD13. Taxonomy (NCBI): domain Bacteria; kingdom Pseudomonadati; phylum Bacteroidota; class Flavobacteriia; order Flavobacteriales; family Weeksellaceae; genus Chryseobacterium; species Chryseobacterium sp. MIQD13. Next base: position 333,375 of record NZ_JBNWAF010000002.1, on the reverse strand, counting down.
TTTGGATTTATCTGGCTGTTCTGATCATTACTTCGATGCTGTTTTATCAATTTATAGAAAAACCGCTCAGAGATTATCTTAAAAAATTAAATATCAGATAAAATCTTTATTTTTGTAGCAAACAAAAACACAATGAAAAAAAATACGAATGTTCCCAAGGCATATGCTGCATGCATTTATAAAGATCCGGTATTTTCGGGATCCCTTAAAAGGAATACTACAGAACTGACAGGATTGGGAACCGGTACATTCATATTTTAATAAAATAAAAGAATTCCATGTACAGAACGTTTTCAGAACTGAAAAAAGAACTTCGCAAAGATTTTTCCCAGCTTAGGAAGATCAAGTTGGCATTATTAGGTGACACAGCTACGCAATTTCTTAATGTAGCTTTGAAGGGAACTGCTGTAAGTGACGGCTTTGAATTTGAAATCTTTGAAGCAGATTTTGGCCAGATCTCAAGACAGATCTTAGATCCTACTTCGGAATATTATGAGTTCAGTGCAGATTATACGATCATTTTTGAATCTTCTCACAAATTATTAAGCCAGTATTATAAATCTTATGATACACAGGCTTCGTTTGCAGAGAATAAAATTGCCTATATTCAGGATCTTTACCGAAATATTCAGAACAGAACCAAAAGCAGGGTTATTTACTGTAATTTTCCAGCGATCAATAATCAGGTCTTTGGAAACTTTTCCAATAAGGTGGAATCCTCTTTTGTTTTCCAGCTGAACAAGCTTAATTATTTGCTTTCTGCAGAACTTGCCATCAAAAATGACAATTTCTTTATTGCAGATCTTCTTTCAATACAGAATAAATGGGGAAGAGACTTTATGTTTTCTCCCAACATCTATGTAAATACGGAAATGGTACTTTCACTGGATGCCTTACCGATTGTAGCACATCATATTACCGGTATTATTTCTTCACTGGAAGGGAAATTTAAAAAATGCCTTATCCTTGACCTTGATAATACAACATGGGGCGGCATCATTGGGGACGACGGCCTGGAAAAAATCCAGATAGGAAGCCTAGGAATAGGCAAGGCCTTTACTGAATTTCAATACTGGGTTAAAGCCCTTCAGAGAAGAGGTGTGATCCTGGCTGTTTGCAGCAAAAATGATGAAGATAAAGCCAAAGAACCTTTTGAAAAACATCCCGATATGGTCCTTAAACTGGACGATATTGCTGTTTTTGTGGCAAACTGGGATAATAAGGCGGATAATATCAGAAAAATCCAAAGCATTCTGAACATCGGGTTCGATTCTATGGTATTTCTTGATGACAATCCTTTTGAAAGAAATATCGTGCGTGAAAATCTTCCGGAAGTATGTGTTCCTGAACTTCCTGAAGATCCGGCAGAATATCTGGAATACCTGTACGGACTGAATCTGTTTGAGACTTCCAGTTTTTCTGAAAATGATGCAGAACGGACCAAACAATACCAGGTGGAAGCACAGCGTGCAGTTGATCTGGACAGCTTCACCGATGTAAAAGATTTCCTGAAAAGCATGAATATGGTTTCTGATGTGAAATCTTTCGACAGCTTTTCAAAACCAAGGGTTTCACAGCTGACCCAGCGTTCCAACCAATTTAACCTGAGAACTGTAAGATACACGGAACAGGATATCGATAACCTGATCAATTCCGAAGAACACCACACAATTTCTTTCACCCTGGAAGATAAGTATGGTGATAACGGACTGATCTGTGTGATTGTTTTAGAAAAGAAAGACCCGGAAACTCTTTTTATCAATACATGGCTGATGAGCTGCCGTGTCCTGAAAAGAGGAATGGAGGACTTTACCCTTAATACCATTGTGGAAACCGCAAAGAAACATGGATTTAAAAATGTCGTAGGCGAATATCTTCCTACCACAAAAAACCAGATGGTAAAAGACCACTACGAAAGATTAGGATTTACTGAATACAATGGTCAATGGATCCTGAACGTCGATGAATATCAGTCAAAAGAAGTATACATTATTAATAAAAATTAAATAAACACATGGATAAGAACGAAATTTTATCTAAGCTTACCAACGTCTTCCGTGACGAATTGGATAATGAAGAAATAGTATTAAATGCTGAAACTACGGCAGAAGATGTTGAAGAATGGGATTCACTTTCCCACATTCAGTTAATTGTTGCAGTGGAAAAAGCATTCAGTATCCGTTTTACCTCTTCTGAAATCCAGAGCTGGAATAATGTGGGTGAAATGGCAGATTCTATAGCTTCCAAACTATAATGAAGTTTCACCATGTTGGGGTTGCCTGTAAAGACATACAGGCAGAACTCCAAAATATCAGAAGCCTCCATAAAATTGTTGAAGAAACTCCTGTCATTTTTGATCCGAACCAGCAGGCAGAGCTTTGTATGGTAACCGTAGAAGATGGCTTAAACATTGAGTTTGTTTCCGGAAAACCTGTAGAAAACCTTCTGAAAAAGAGAATTTCTTATTACCATATCTGCTATGAAGTTGAAGATATCGACCAGACGATAGAACATCTTACACAAAACGGAGGGATGCTTATTTCCCCTCCCAAGGAAGCTATTCTTTTTAATAACCGGAAAGTGGCTTTCCTGATGCTTTCTTATGGAATTGTTGAACTTTTAAACAGTAACTGATGCAGTTTACATCATTAGTATTCATTCTTTTTTTCTCAGTTGTTTTTGCTGTATATTGGTGGGTTTTAGGCAAAAAGCTTAAAGCTCAGAATCTGTTTCTGTTATTAGCCAGCTATGTATTTTATGCCAATTGGGACTGGAGGTTTTTAATACTTTTGATCATAAGCTCAGCCATTAGTTATTATCTGGGATTAAAGATTTCAGAGAGCGAAACTCCCGGAAGAAAGAAACTTTTAGTGAATCTGGGGCTTCTTTTTTCCATTGGAACCTTGTTCTATTTTAAATACTTTAATTTCTTCATAGATTCTTTTGCTCAGTTATTCAATATTAAGAATACCCTTACTTTAACCATCATTCTTCCTTTGGGCATCAGTTTTTATACCTTCAGGATGATAAGCTATTTGCTTGATATTAAGAATAATAAGCTAAAAGCAGAAACGGATGCACTGGCATTTTTCAATTATATTGCTTTCTTTCCGAGCATGACTTCCGGGCCTATTGATAAGGCAGGATTGTTATTGCCCCAATTGAAAAAGGAAAGAGTTTTCACATTGGAAAACGGTTCGGATGCTGCAAGACAGATCCTTCTGGGGGCATTTAAAAAACTGGTGGTAGCCAACAGCATTACGCCTATTACTCAGGATATATTTCAGAATTATGATCATCTTTCAGGGAGTACGGTAGCTTATGGTGTAATCTTGTTTCTTTTCGAGATGTATGCGGATTTTTCCGGCTATTCCGATATGGCCATAGGTTTTGCAAAGCTTTTAGGCTTTAAAATAACGAAAAACTTCGCCTTTCCTCTATTTGCACAGAATATTGCAGATTATTGGAGAAAATGGCATATTTCATTAACATCTTGGCTGACCGAGTATGTTTTCACACCGCTGGTTATCCAGTTCAGGGATTATGAAAAGAAAGGACTGATCGCGGCTATTATTTTAAACTTTATATTAATTGGAGCATGGCACGGGCCAAGATATACCTTCGTATTGTTTGGTCTGCTTCACGGGCTTTATTATATTCCGTTAATTTTAAAAGATAAATTAAACAAAAAGAAAAAGTTTTCAAAATCTGTTCCTACACTTTCGGAATTAGGCAATATTCTGCTGACTATGGCAATGGTTTGTTTTGCTTTGGTACTTTTTGTAGCACCCACCCTTACGGATGCATTGGGAATGTATGGGAGAATTTTCAGCCTTTCTATTTTTTCGGTTCCGGAATTTATAAAGATTAAAATTCTTGGATTAATAGGAATCATTATACTGATAGACTGGCTGAATAAGGATAAAGAACACGGCCTTGAAATAAGCAGGTTCAATCCTCTTACAAGAAGACTTTTTTATGTATTCCTTCTTTTCATGATTATGTACTTCGGTGTGTTTGGTAATAGCAGTTTTATCTATGAACAGTTCTGATATGAAAAAATTTTTATTTAAAATATCCTTTTATATTATCGTAATTATAGCTGTTTTACTGTGGCTGGGAAGTTATGCAGACGGTAATACGGATGATAATTACAGGCATTTTACAGGTCCCAAACCTTCCAATATGATTATGGGAGATTCCCGCGGCTCTCAGGCTTTGGTGCCGGATGTTTTAGACGGTAAGTTTAAAAACAGAAAATTCGATAATTTTTCCCTCAATCTTACAGAATCACCATACGGACAGATTTATCTTGAGGCCATCAAGAGAAAGATCAATCCGGATACTAAAGACGGTATCTTTATTCTGACTGTTGATCCGTGGAATGTATCTACCGGTAAAGATGTAAAAGACGCCAAAGATTATACAGAGAATGTTTCCGCGTTGGCAGATATGCATTTTTATGATATGGCGCCCAACTATGAATACCTTTTAAAGCATTTTCCTAAAAGCTGGGTTAATATCTACAACGACAGGGAAGCGGTGGGAAGATCCAATACTTACCTGCATAAAAACGGATGGATGGAAGTAACGGTTGACATCAACCCGGTTGATTTAAAGAAAAGAGAGGATAGCAAAATAGTCCAGTACAAAGAATTTGCAGGCAACCAAAAAATATCCCAATATAGATTGGATGCCCTTCAGGATATTATTAAATACCTTAAAAGCAAAGGAACTGTTTACATTGTCAGAATTCCCGGTTTTCAGGGAATTATGGACATAGAAAATGCATACAGCCCTGATTTTAGTGAAATAATAGGATCTATCGCCAAAAAGAACGGTGTGAAGTTCCTCGATTTCTCTCCGCAGCACAATAAGTATATTTATACAGACGGAAACCACATGTACAAAGAATCCGGGAAGGTATTTACTGCCCAGATTGCTGATTCTATTCTTTCAGATAAGAAAGTATTAAAATAGGTTTTTCCTGAAATTGATATTGAAAAGCCCGGAACGGATGCTTGGATAGTCTGTAACCAGATATTTAGCAATCATTCCCCATTTTTTCACTGGAGGAGCTACTGCAATTTCAAAACTGCGGAGCATTCTTTTAAGGTGAAGTTTTACATGTTCCGGAACCGTCTTTTCATTTTCTGCCCATGTATTCAGTTCCTTCCAAAGTAAAATACGTGTCGTTGCAGGATTTATTTTCCCTGAATCTACTTTGGTAATTCTGTTATTCTCATGTACACCTCTTAAGGCAATAGCCTCATCATTAATCCCTGTGTAAAGCTTCAGATAATAGGCAAACCTTATGATAATCTCCGAATCCTGGTGAAGCCGCAGAGAAGTTTCAAAAAATCGGTCCATTTTAGACAACGAGGATTTTCTTAAGGTTAAAGCATCCAGGTGGATAAGCCCAAAAGTTCCGTGTAAGCTGATCAGTCCAAGATAAACATCTTCAGGGTTGTGTTTTTTATAAACCGTATCCAGTTTATCCTGATAAATAGAGTAGTATTGCTCTCTGGCTTTCTCTGAATAGTATTTTACGCCTATTGCTCCGTAAACTCCCTCTACGTCAGGATTTTTAAAAAGTTCCTTTTCCGCATCAAATCTGTTGGGCAGATAATAATCATCTGCATCCAGAAATGCTACAAAATCTCCGGTTACCTTTTCCATTCCTAAATTTCTGGACGCTCCGGCGCCGTGGTTTCCTTTATCAGGATGCTGGTAAAGTTTCACACGGTCATATTTCTCGGCTAATTTTTGGCAAATCTCCAGAGCATTGTCAGGAGACTTATCTTCAATTAAGATCACTTCATACACTTCTTCAAACTGAAGAGCCGATTCTACAGCCTGTGAGACATATTCTGCAGCATTATAAACGGGAATAATAACGGATATTTTCATTCTTATCGGTTGAGATACGTAAAACGGTATTGTGTTTTTAATATTTGAGGATTCTTAATCACCTCTAAAAAGGTACAAAAATATTTATTTAATCCTGTTTTTAAGGATAAATCAAAAGATTTGTAGGTTAAATAGATCTTTTTCTTACAATCTGATGGCAATGGATTGGCTTCAGACCAGTCATTTAAAGATTTCCATAAAAGGAGCTGTCTTTGATTATACTGTGGCGAATATCTTATAATTTTGGTAATTCTGTTGTTGTCATGCACTCCTCTTATCGCAACAGCTTTATCTATAATCCCGGATTTTAAATAACAGTGATAAGCCAGCTTGGTAATAAAATCAGAATCCTGGTGTACACGAAGGTTTTCGTTGAAACGCAGATTATGCTTCACCAGTGCAGCTTTTCTGATGGTAAGTGCATTCAGATGAAAAAATGTTCCGAAAACTTTTGGCGTTAAACCCAGTAGTCCTTTCAAAACTTCCTGACCTTCAGCAGGGAAATTAACTGTGGTTAAAGAAATATTTTTAAACTTATCCTGAAATTCCTGTCTGCCTTTTTCAGTTAAATATTCAACGCCAATAGCCCCGAAAACACCTTCAATTTTTTCTTCCTTAAAAATTTCTTTTTCCGCATCAAAACGGTTGGGAAGATAATAATCATCAGAATCTAAAAAAGATATGAATTCATAGCCTGCTTTTTCTATTCCCAGATTTCTTGTGGCTCCGGCTCCGTGATTTCCTTTGTCCGGATGCTGGTATAATTTGATCCTTGAATCTTTTAACACCAGTTTTTGGCAGATTTCCAGAGAATTATCGGTGGATTTATCTTCAATCAGGACTATTTCCTTTACTTCATCAAACGGCAAAACAGAATCTACTGCTTTTTCCAGAAATTCAGATGCATTGTAAACAGGTATAATTACAGAGATATTCATGCCTTGCGGTATATTGCTTTTAATTTTTCACTGACAATAGCCGGATCATGTTCTTTTCTGATCCTTTCCAGTGACTGTCTTGACTTTTCAGGAAGCTGTTCAGGATTTGTGAAAATATCTTCCAGAATACTTTCCAGCTGTATTTTAAGGTTCTTTTTGAGCTCTTCCCGCTGTTCGGCAGTAAAATAAAGAGCCTGTTTCAACCGGTTCTGGGGAAGATGTATAAGCCATCCGCAGCTTTCATTATTAATCTCAGGCAATGCACGTATATCTGTAGTAATGACAGGAACACCCGCCGCCTGCATTTCCAAAACTGAAAAACCATAGGTATCCGACCATGTTGGCAAAAGACCGATGTGGGACTGCTTGATAAGCTCTATGACTTTTTCATTGGGAATATTTTCATAAATCTTGATCCAGTCTTCCTTTTTCAGCATTTCTCTGGTTTCCTGAGCTTCTTTTTCAGTGACCCTGGTTACATAATGGTCTGTTTTAAAGGAAGAAATAATACTAAGATTGAAATTGTACTGCTTTTTTAGTTTCTTTAAAACCTCTATCATTTCAACGCCTCCTTTCAGGTGAAACTGGGTTCCCACGAAAATTAAATTGAAAGTTTCCCTGTTTTGGTAAATTTCCCGGGAATCTCTCGGAATAACTTCCTGAGACGGATGAATTACAGAAAGTTTGGATTTTATGGTTTCCTGAAATTCAGGATAGTTTTTCAGAAGTTCCAGCTGGATATTGGCAGAAGCCTGCGAAATTGAAATAATTCCCAGACAGTTCTTTTTCTCAATCTGTCTGAGCGCTTCTTCCGTTTTTTTATTGCGAATGTGCTGAGGTTCAGCTTTCTGATGATCATTTTTAGTTTCGGGAAATCTGGGAACAAGGGTTTCAAAAGAAGTTACCCATTTCTGTGAAGAATAATTGATATCATTATAAAGATGAAGAATATCAATCTTCGGTTTCTGATAAAAGAAATATTTCCCTTCAATATCCGGTTTTTTTCTGAACAGAATTTTTTTTACAGTAGATAATGAATGGAAAAGATTGTTATTCTTTCTCAAAAAAACATATTCATATTCAGAAACCTTATTTAAAATATTTCTTTTAATGGGATAATCATTATGGGTCAGCCCTATTTTCATAATTACTGTAAATGATTTTTATTGTTCTCAAACCAAAGCGCCAAAATCAGTAAGCTCCAGTGCTGGTGATGCTGGTTAAGCTTTTTTTGTACCTCGTCAAAATCCAGAAACTTAAATATATAGCTGTTTTTATTTTCAAGAAGATCTTTACTCAGAGCCTGAAGTTCCGGTTCTTTAAACCATTCTTTTACAGAAGCTGCGAAACCGTTCTTATGGCGTTTTGCAATTTCCTCTGTCCATGCCTGGGAATAGGCTTTTCTCAATATAATCTTATCTTCGGTTGAATTTACCTTATACTGCCATGGCATCTGAATACAGAATTCCGCAAAATCTATATCCAGAAACGGAATTCTTACTTCTACAGAATTATACATAGAAGTCCTGTCGCCTTTAAGAAGCATATTGGCAGGAACATACTTTTCCAGATCTATACGCATCAGGTCATTGAAATCCTCATTGGTTGGCCTGAAACTGAAATCCTGCCCGGGAATTTCATTGGTAATCCCCAGTTTTCTGATTTCTGCTGCGGAGAAATAATTTCGGACTTTATTCTGATGATAATCTATAGTATCACTGGATTCTGCTCTCAAGCGTCTTTCCGAACCAATATCCCTGAATTTACCCGCAAGAAGCAGCATTTTTGAAAGATAGGCCGGATAATAACCTTTTTGAGAAAGATTGATATTGTATTTATAAAAAGTATATCCGCCGAACAGTTCATCGCCTACATCGCCTGAAAGAATTACTTTCAGATCTTTTGCCGCCTCTTTGAAAATGAGATGGGTAGGAAGCAGGGAAGAATCCATTAACGGTTCATCCATGTAAGAATATACTTCCTGCAGGGTTTCCGAAATCTTCTGTTTTTTATCTAAAAGAATATGATGGTCTGTTTTATATTTGTCTGCAATGGCCTGGGCATAAGGCATCTCGTTGAGGTCACCGCTTTCGTAGCCGTACACCAAAGTTTTTATATTTTCCTTATACTTTGAAGCAACAGCAACAATGGTACTGGAATCCAGCCCGCCTGAAAGGAAAGAACCTACGGGAACATCAGCTACCAACTGTTTCTTCACAGCATTGTCCAAAAGATATTTGAATTTTTCAATACTCTCGTCCAGGCTCAGTTTTGAAGTCTCGGTAGGAATTGTCCAGTAAGGTTTTATATCTGTTTTTCCATCTTTAAATACCAGGGTATGCGCAGGCTTAAGATTAAAAATGTTTTTATAAATCGTTTTGTGGGGATGAATATATCCGTTTTTCAGATAATAGGCGATCTGTGCTTCATCAATTTCAGGCTTTATCAATCCTGATGCAAGGATGGCTTTGATCTCGGAAGCGAAAATAAACTCACCATTTTTTCCGATGGTATAGTAAAAAGGTTTTTCGCCAAAACGGTCTCTCGCACAGAACAGCTCCTGCTTTTCTTCATCCCAGATTGCAAAAGCAAACATTCCCGGAAGGTCATGGATCAGATTTTTTCCTTTTTTCTGGTACATGGCGAGAATCACTTCTGTATCTGAGCTTCCGCGGTAAGGATAATCGAAATACTGATCTTTGATGTCCTGATAGCCATAAATCTCACCATTCAAAACAATGCATTCCTTTTTTGTACTGGAAAACATGGGCTGTTTTCCGTTTTCAGACAGATCTATAATAGAAAGTCGGCGGTGGCCTAAAGCTGCATGGTCATAAAATTCATGATGTGAAGAATCCGGACCGCGATACGCAATGGCATCCGTCATTCTTTGAACTTCATTCTGATAGTTTCTGGCATTATTGGCTATAATTCCGGCTATTCCGCACATTGGCTTTTATTTTTTTGAAAAGTGGTTTATTCTGTTTTTAAGCTCATATTTTATTTTGAAAGCATGTAATGCCTTCATGTAATTTTTCTTACGTAAATAAATATTCACCATGTTCACGTTCAAAGGGAATCCATTTTTCCAGATGATTTCCCGGTATCTTTTTATCAGCAGATCAATACATTCCATAGGGAATTCATTGCTGTAATTCAGTAATAAATGTTCGCAGAAAAGATAAGTGGCAAACTGTTTTTCTTTAGAAGAATTATCCTGTCCCGAAATACTGTCTGTGGAAATTCTTACCCTTACTTTCGATTCTGCTATGAAAAAGAAGTCTTTCAAATCTGAAAACTCAAGGATCGCCAGATCATCAGAATGCCATGCAAGAGGTAACTGTTTAAATCTGTACTTTTCATACGTAGATCTGGTGAAAATATTTTCGGAAAGGCTGCTTGGGAAAGCACCTGTCATTCTGTCGTAAATGAATTTTTTAGATGAATAAGTTTCCGGTGCGGAGGTCGCCTTGCCGGATATTTTACTGTTCTCATCAATATTGATCTGAGAGAATTTTATTAATGAAATATTGAAGTTTTTGACTTTCTCAACATGGTTATAAAATTCTTCTACAAAATTTTCTTCCAAAACATCATCATCACCCAGCACCATGATCCATTCTTCGTCATGGGTTTCTGCTATAACTCTTTCCCACTGCATTGCAAGATTTGAGCCTCCTTTGTTTTCCTGATAATTAAAATACTGATAATCTACAGATTTTAAAGTCTCGGCAATCAGTATTTCCGGGTTTTCCGGGCTTGCATCATTCCCGATATAAAGGGTGAACCTTTTGTCTGTCTGATTTTCTACAGATTGCAGGGTTTCTTTGAAAAACCTCAGTTTGTAGTATGGAATAACAATGGCCAGCATTACGATAATAAATTTTTAAGCTGTTCAAAAGACCTCAGGCTGGGTTTTTCCTTATGGTTTTTGGCAAGCGTAGAATAGTCAAAGAAATCATTTTTCTTTAAACGGGACTTAATAACATTATTGATTCCCATAATTTCCTGTTTTTTTAAAATTTTCGGGCAGATATAATGTGAATCTCCCTGCTTTTACCACTTTATATTTTTCAGGATGATTTACGAACTTTAAAGGTACGAATTCTTTCGGGCTGAAAGGATGGTCGTTGCTTTCAATATAGATACAGCTGTCCGGAGACTTATGTTCCTTGTCCAGAATAAATTTGATATAATCTTTTAAGGTAAAATAATAATAAATAGGTGGTTTCGCATCTAAAATATACAGATAACCCATCAGATGATTGTGGGAATAAATAACATCTTTCTGATTCTGAAGATAGGGGCGGAGGTCCTCAATATCTTTTTTTCTTCCCTTATCAAGATATAGATTGTACCCATCTATCTGAACTTTTTCCGTTTGTTCCGTAAAAATGAAATCTTTCCAGCCTTTTTCCTTAAGTAAATTGGGGAAAATCAGGTATTGATAAACAAAAAGCGTAACCAAGACCGCATAGACTCTTATATTGTAAAGCGACAAAATAATAATGGCTGCGGGAAGATAATAATAGATATTATATAAAGTACCTCTTACTTCGAAATAGGCGCCAGAGCCGAAAGAAAGCCCAAAAGGAATCAATGAAAAAACAATAAGCATTGTTTTCTTCTCTAAGCTGATATCTTCCAGAAAATATCTGTAAATCAACATAGCCAGAAGTATATAATTGATGTAGATAAAAGGATGAAAGAGATGAGAGATCATAAATACAATCCCTAAAACAATGAGAATATAATTGGTATGCTGAATTTTATTTTTTGAAAACCTGTATAAATATCCGATAAGGAGTAATGAAGGAACGAATACGAAGCCGGCAACTTTTAGAATCCACAGAATAAAGAATATTTTAGGATGCTGCTTGGAGTGAAACTGTTTATAATAACCAACCCATTCAAGCTGGGAAATGAATTTTGAAAAGCTTTCGATACAGGTAAAGTAGAACGCAATTCCCAACAGGCCGCCAGAAATTATATAAATAAATGTTCTCTTGTCTTTTTTCCAGAAATTGAACAGCAGAAATACAGCAATCGGAATAATCACTACGATATGCGGAATACCGTTAAAGATCAGTATTCCTAAACAAAAACCGGATATAATGAGTGATGGCAGCTTTTTATAGATAAGATAAACCAGCAGGAATGTCAAAGCAAGATTGATCAGTATCGTGTTGCCAATATACTGATGCAAAACAATATTACTGACTCCCCAGCTTATAAAATTTACTGTAATTCCAAGAAAGCTTATTAAAAAAGCATTGACTTTCAGCTTATAATATTTACTTGCAAAAAAGTAGAGGAGGAACGTGGAAATATTCAGTAATACATACGTTGTTATCCTGAACCGGTATATATTTTCAGTAAAAAGGAAGTTGAAAATCCGGTAGAAATTCGTTGAATCTACCGTAGGCAAAGTTTCATGATCCCTGTAAAGGAAAAGATAGAATGCTTCATCATTAAAAATAAGACCCTTATCGAGATTGGAATAAACGATATATCCTATAAATAATGAACCGATAACAAATATCCAGCTTAGCGCATTTTCATATTTGAATGTAAGCTTTTCCATGAACTATTTTTTTTGTGCCCAAATACTGAATCCGGAAGCTACATTTTTACTCATCGGATAGAACTGAAAAATAACATCTAAAAACTTAATGGGGAAGGTAAGAACCATGAAAAGCAGGTAAAGTGCAGTATGAAGCGGTTTTATGCCAAAAGAAAAAACAAGGGCAAACCATTCCTGAACTACCCAGAGCATTCCTGAAGTCGGGCCAATGGATTTCAGCTGCAGAATATCAAATTCTCTGAACTGATGCTTCATCCCTTCATAAGTAAATCTTTGAAAATCATAAGGCGATGCATGAAAAGGCTGCATAAAAGGAATAAAGCAGTAGATTTTTCCGCCGGGTTTTAATATCCTGTGAATTTCAGAAATTACCTTCTGTGGGTTGGGAACATGCTCCAGCACGGCAATATTAATGATATAATCTACCGAATTATCTTTAAAAGGAATATTTTCTATATCGCAGATAACATCTACGCTTTCATAGGGAAGCAAATCTACATTCAAAAACTCTTCTCCGAGATCAGAACTTCCGCTTCCTAAATTCAAGGCCACAAGGTTTTTTCCTTTGATTTCCTTTCTTATAATTCTTCTTATGTCAAATAAAGGCTGGGGATAAACAGGGCTGATAAACTCGATCAGTAAATTGTATAATTTTCCGAATTTTTTAAGTTTATACTTGATTTTATCAAGAAAGTCGGTGACAACTTCTTCCTGAACGGGAACAAAAATATATTTTCCGTTTTTTTCGTGGAATTCGTCTTTAAATAATTCGGGGTTGATTTTTTTCATCTTCAATGTGGTTTTAAATATAATAAAATGCTGATTATTTGCGGCTCAGTTTGGATGTATTAAAATCACAAAATGCATGCTTCAAATCAATCATCAGGTTAAATATAGCCTGGAATAATGGTTTTCGTCCTCTTTAGAATGGCATATCCGTACAAAGGCTGTGTTCAAAACATCATTTTTCAGCTATTCAAGTGTTTTATTTATAAATTTTTTCTCTTACTGTATTTGTTATGTTATTTCTTCGTCAATGATATATACAGGTCTGTTTTTAACTTCATCAAAGGTTTTTCCTATGTATAATCCTACAATCCCGATACAGAAGATAATGACACCGGATAAAAACCAGATGGACAGAATAAGTGAACTGTATCCCGGCTCGGTTATTTTCCCGCGAAGAGTCTGAACTAGAAAAAATATAGCCACAAAAACAGAGAGAATGGATATAGCACCACCAAAACCAACGCATATTTTCAATGGTTTATTGGAAAAGGAAACAATAATATTAAACGCTAAGGAAAAGAGTTTTCCGAAGCTGTAATTACTTTTGCCTTCCATTCTTTCATTGTGCTCAACGCTTATTTCATAGCGGTTAAAGCCAACCCAGTTAACGAAAAGTGAAAATGCTTTTATATAATCATTGATTTCAAGAATGCTGTTAATGACCTTTCTGTGATAAATTCCAAAGTTCGCCACTTCTTTATTTACCTTCATGTCGGTAAAATAATTGAAAATGCGGATGAAATACTGGGAAGTTATTTTTTTTATGAAATTGTCTTTTCTTTCCTCTCGTTTAGCCTGTACCATATCATAGCCCTCAATCGCTTTATAGTATAGTTTTTCGATTTCTTTGGGCTGGTCCTGAAGATCGCAGTCCATTACTACAATCCATTCGCCTTTCGTTTTACTCAGTCCCGCCATAATTGCCGGATGCTGGCCAAAGTTTCGGCTTAATCTGTAAATTTTGAGATTTTTATTTTTTTCGGCAAGATTTTTCATGACTTCCCATGAATTATCCGGACTTCTATCATCTACAAGGATGATTTCATAGTCTACACCCATCTTTTCAGCAACTTTATTGATTTCAGCAACCAAAATGGGGAGTGTTTTTTCTGCACGATAAATAGGACTAACGATACTAATCATGAATTACGGAGGGGGATAATAAATTTTTTTCAAATATATATATAAATAAGCAATTTTGTTTTTTTTGAATTATAAAGATAATTCTTTTTTGCTTAAATATTTAGGAAACAATTTCGCTCTTTTGCTATTTTCTCTTTAATTTTTAAAAGCTCAGGAGCGTTTTTATTTATATTTTTATAGGTTTTGTAGTGTTTTTTAGCTTTGTCGAAATTGCCGGTCAAAGAATTCTTTATTATGCTTTGAATCAGTGCTTTTTTTTCATGCTGCAAAGGATTAGGATAGTTGGGATCCAGGATCTTCGTCTCTATGCTCAGGTCTCTGTATTTGTTATAATCCACTTTATCCAGAGACTGCTTTCCGTCGTGTACCACTTTACTGCCAGGCACCAGAATAATCTTTTTTTTATGGAAACGAACCCTGTTGACATATTCATTATCTTCCCCATAATGAAAGAAATAAGGATTGAAGCCTCCCACAGTTTCTATTGTTTCTTTAGGCAGGAGCCAATGGGCGGCATTTACAAAATTGATTTCATAATAAGGTTTCAGTGTCTGAAAATACAGATCAGAGATCAATCTTGTTTTCTCATAATTGCTGGCAATATACTTATCCAAAAATATATCAAGTTTCTTTTCTGTTCCGTCTACATGAATAGGACTTATGATCCCTATTTCTCCCTTGTCGGGATAGGTTTGGTAAACTTCCAGGAGCTTTTCCATACTGTTCTCATACAGCCATGCATCCTGATTCATCAGGTAAAAGAAATCTGCCCCTTTTCTGTAGGCTGTTTCTATACCTAGATTATTAGCTTTTCCAAATCCCAGATTCTGTTCAGACTGGATAAAATGTACCTCAGGAAAATGATTCTTTATATATTCCTGAGTTCCATCCGAAGATCCGTTGTCTACAACAATACACTGAACGGGAACAGAAGAACGCTTTAAACTGGTAAAGCATCTCTCTGCCCATTTCATGGCATTGTAAGTGACAATAATAACATGAATACTGAACATTTCGTTTTTTTTAAATATACTTTCGGGTTATAGATTCCAGATATTCCCCGGGATTTTTTCCTGAGAAAAATGTTTTTGTATCTTCATCAAAATCGATCTTATAAAAATCACCTTCATCTATCTCTGAATAAAAGGCTTTATTGCCGGCTTCCTTTTCAATGGCAGTGATGATCTCTTTCAGATTATAATAATATGGGAAAGCAAAGCTGAGCGTTTTATTATTTATGGTTAAACAGTGAGTGTTTAAAAATTCTGAAATATCTTCAATATCCACAAGAAGACGCCTTGCTTTAAGATGCAGGGAAAATTCTTTTTTATCTGCAATCTGGGCCTTAAGGAAATTAAAAAGCGTGTTCGGATTTCCTCCTTTACCTACAATATTTCCCAATCTCAAAATGAGAAAACTTCCGGCATTGCTTTCGATATATTTTTCAATGGCCTTTTTGTGAATTACATAGGGGCTGTCCTGCTTAGACTGGTCATAAATGCTTAAAGTAGAAAAATAGATCAGTTTTTTTTCTTTATTTTCTTCATGTACGGTTTTTAAGAGAGAAAATTCCCGCTCAAATTCTGAACTTCTGGTTTCCAGGGAATTTGAAACTCCGGAAGCAAAGAAGATCATATCATTTCTGTCATAAGATTTTACAGCATTGGCTATAATACCGTTTCCGATAATCATACGTTGTTTTTTTTCATTAGTTGTGTTATATAAAGGGAACAAAATTTCATATATATCTTGTAAATCAGTAGTTTTATTTTAAGGAATCAAAGATATGAAAATAGTACCTCATTTTTATCCGGGTTATAAAACGATCAGGGAAAGGGAGCTGTTCAAGATAGTTATTGTATTTTTTGTGGCAATAATTAATGTATTCCTTATTCAGATCAGGATTTAAATTCAATCCGGCGACTATATTTTTCACAAAAGAATACCGTTTAAAAACTAAAAACAGATCTTCCCGCGTCATTGGCTTTTCTTCTTCGGCTTTGAATTTTGAAAATGTATTAAACCCGATATTCTGTTTGGGATGAATTCTGTATTCTCCCAAAACGGACTTCTCAATCCACACCGAGTTGGCATCGGAAGCAATAAGAAGAAGCTCATAATCGTGAATAATGGTTTCATTGACTCTTTTCAGGGGCAAATGTTTTTTAAGAAAATCATTACGGACAGCCATACTCATTCCCGGGAACACATTTCCTGTATATAACAGGCGCTTAACTATTTCCTGCGAATTTTTGAAATGCTCCGGATTAAAGTTTTCAATGTCCCAATAAGTCAGTTTTTCTTTCAGGGATTCACCGAAAAGGTTCGTATTATGGCATACGATATTTACCTCCTTATTCTTTTGGAATATTCCGGTGATTATTTCTGTTTTATTGCTGTACCACCGGTCGTCCTGATCACACAGCAGGACAATATCACCAGTGCATAAACCCATTGCTTTCTCGAAATTACGTACATAGCCCAGATTCTCCGTATTTCGATGTACTTTGATAATTCCAGGGTAACGTTCCGTGTAGCCGGAAAGTATTTGTAAAGTACCGTCTGTAGAACCATCGTCACAGATAACGATCTCGGATACCGGTAGATTCTGGCTCAGGATGCTGTCCAGCTGTTCGGCAATATAAGCTTCGCCATTATAGGTACATAGTGCTACAGATGAGGTCATAATGTATAGATTTTTCAGTTTTTTTTCTGAAAAAGGCTGTAATAATATCTTTTCAGGGCAAGATATCCTGAGACTACCTTACCGCCGGTTGCTTTGTTAAACTCGTGCTTCAACTGTGAAAGCTGGGTCATATGAACATTAATCATGTGATAGGCAAGCCTGTCATGAAGATCATCCCCGTATAATTTTTTCAATATGGGAAGCAGACTTGTCCGCTGGCGCAGAACTTTATAAGGATCAGAGGATAAACTTTTTTTATCATCTTCTTTACGGTAGTGGGCGAGCGGTTCATCAATCAGGAGTACTTCAGGATTGGTTTTGGTGATGTAGATCCACATCAGCCAGTCTTCATTGATGCTTAAAGATGGGTCAAATGTAAATCCTTCCAGAAGTTTTCTTGAAATTAAAGCGCAATGTATAGGAATCGTAAACCTGAGATTCCACCCGAATACAATATTTTCAAAAGTAGCAAAATCCTTTTCAATACGGTTGTAACCCGGATAATGGGTTTTGTTCCTGTAAATTGTAAACTGGCTTATGATCAGCGGATATTTTTTTTCACCGGAAAGGCTTTTTGAGAATTTTTCACGGTGTAAAGTATCATCAGAATCCAGAAACTGGATATATTCTCCTGAGGCTTTTTCAAGTCCTGCATTGCGGGCTGAGGAAATTCCGCCGTTTTCTTTACTGATATATTGAAAACGACTGTCTTTTTCAATCCATTTTTTTGCAATTTCTTCAGTATTGTCACGGGATCCGTCATTCACAATAATACACTCCCAGTCTGTAAAGGTCTGATCCATTAAAGACTGCAGGCATTCATCAAGATAAGCCGCCTGATTGTAGCAGGGAACGATTACGGAGATTGCTGTAGTGTTCATTACAGGTATTTATAAAATTTACATAACCCGAGTGCATTTCCCAGTTTTATCCATCGGGAATTTTTGATTTCTCTTTTCAGATTGGTATTGTGGGTAACTTCTTTGTTATACGTCTTCATCTGGACATAGTTTTCTAAAAACAGCTTTTCGATATTGATATTTCTGCGCTCTGCCATTTTTATAAGGGCAACCCAATGCCAGTAAGCTGCCTGGTCACCACTTTTATTGGATATTCCTCCGCCGTGTACTCTGTACAGATAAAGATCTTCATCGATATATTTTACCGGAGATACTTCACAGATTTTCATATACCAGTCTTTATCTTCAGCCATTTTTAAATAAGTATCAATACCTGATGTTTTATTATAAATGGATTTTTTAAAGGTGGCAAAATGAGAGATTTCAGCATGGAAGTTTAAGTATTTTTCATCCAAGCTGTTAATCTGGGTGCCTTTATGAACGCTGACTTTATTCAGCTGATCATCACAGAAAATGAAATTGGAATACACCAAACCCGCTTCAGGATTTTCTGAGTGGGTTTTGAATACTATTTCAAGTGCATTACCGGCCAGAGCATCATCAGGATCCAGAAAACCGCAGATTTCTGAACTGCTTAATTCCACAAGCTTTCTTTTTGTATAGCCCACCCCTTTATTAGCCTCATTCATATGGATTTTAAAGCGGGCATCGTCTTTTACAATATTCCGGATAAGCTCAAGGGAATTGTCTTTTGAAGCGTCATCTAAAATAACGGCCTCCCAATCCGTGAAAGTTTGGGCAATAAGGCTGTCAAAACATTCTTTGAAGAAATGTCCGTTATTGTAATTGGCGATTAAAATACTTATTTTGCTCATTCTTATCCTTCTTTTGATAATCCTTTTTTAAGGGCTTCAAGGTAACCGAATCCGTTTTTACGGTCCGGTTCCAGGATATTTCCTTCTGCCCACTCATTCCAGGATTTTACCACTAAAAATTTTTCAGAATAATCTTTATCTTTTAGGAAGTCTGCTGCCTTTTCAACCTGTTTTTCAAAAAGGTCAGGGCTGTTGTTTCCTAAAATAATTCCGCGGGTACCGCTTCTCGGTGTATTATCCCAGTTGGGAAGAACGCATGGGAAGGTATCCACATCTGTTTCATCAAAGCGGAGGTCGTTCACTACATCCGGAGCATTCTGGATATCAACAGGTTTTTGGAAATCGGTGGTTTCAAGCCCGACAAGGCCCTTCACTCTGTTTTTGTAATAGTCTTTTGCAGAGATATAAGGTTTTTTATTCATATGAGGACGCCATGCCCTCATAAAGGCATTTGATATTTTTGCCTGATATCCCAATTCTTTATATCCGTGATTATCTTCTGTTTTATTGCTGGCTACCAGATAAATATCATCAAAGCCGTTTTCTTTTGCAAGAGCCCTGAATTTTTCAAGATACTGAGGCGCTTTTTCCTCAATATGCACAGGGTCATAAACTACCAGTACAGGCTTATTGCCGACTTTGATATACCGGTGGTCTTTAAAAAATGGCAGCAGATAATTAAAATGGGCAATTACGTCTTCATCGGAATAGATCTGCTCGGCAAGCACTTTATCTTTTAAGCCGTGCCAGATTCCTGACCAGGTCTCATTAGCCCAGCAGAAGCAGAACGGGAAGTCCGGTTTTCTGGATTCGAGTACTTCTTTGGCGATACGTTCAAGCAGCTGAACCCCGTTTCCAAACCAGTAATGATAATAAATAAAGCCATATACTCCATAATCGCGGGCCATCTGCGCCTGCTGTTCTCTTACTTCGGGAACGCGAAGGTCATAGTATCCCAGATCGCCGGGGCAGATCGGTTGTTCATGTCCTTCAAATAATGGCTTTGCTTTACCTACATTCGTCCATTCTGTAAATCCTTTTCCCCACCATTCGTCATTTTCAGGGATCGGATGATACTGAGGGAGGTAAAATGCAAGCGTTTTTATATCTTTCATAAATTATTTTTCTAATGTTTTTATCAGTTTGGCAGGTATTCCTGCGATCACCGAGTTTTTGGGAAAGCTTTTGTTGACAACTGAATTGGCCCCGATAATGGAGTTTTCACCAATGGTAACTCCGGGTAATATACAGACTCCTTCCCCGATCCATACGTTGTCTTCAATGATCACCGGACCTTTGGAAGAGAGGGGTCTTTCTGCGGGAACGGTATCCAGGTCTTCAGCGCTAATGTTGCCATGATAATGATCTGAAATGTATATTCTGCTGGCCATGAGCACATTATTTCCAATGACGATCTTATCAATGGCTCCGATGTGAACATCAGAATTAAAATTCACATTATTTCCAATATGAATTTCCGGCTGGAAAGATTTTCCGTAGAAATTGTCCCATGCCTCAAGTCTCAGATTGAATAATGAGCTGAAGTTATCTCCTATGCTTATGTATTGGGGATTTTTGATCCAGAATATTTCGGGAAGACTTGCCTGCTTGCCAAAATGTCTGAAACTGTTTTTTCCCCAGATATTATTCTGCTGTTGTTTGTATTTTTTATAAGCTTCAGAATGCAAAATTCCGAATAAAAATTTAATAATATGTTTTTTTATAAAGCTCATATTTTTTATGATCTACTTTTCCAGTGACGAATAATACTCATGGATCAGGCTGTTGATATTTTTCTGTTCTGCTTCTTCCAGTTCATAATAGAAAGGAAGTCTCAGCAGGCAGTCTGTAAAGTGATCTGAGTTGGGGATATCAATAGGCGAGTTATCTTTTAAAAAGAAATCGCTTTTGTTCAGGCTCAGATAATGGAATACAGGGTGAATATCTTTTGTTTTCAGGAACTGGATCAGGCCTGATCTTTCTTCATAACTTCTGCAGATAATGTAGAACATATGGGCATTATTGGTTGCGAAAGCAGGTATATCCGGCAGTGTTATAAATCCTTTTTCCTGTAATGGCAGAAGGCTCGTATAGTATTCTTTCCAGATTCTGATTCTTTTTTCCTGAATGGTATCCAGGTTTTCAAGCTGTGCATATAAAAATGCGGAAAGGATTTCTGACGGAAGGAATGAAGATCCAAGATCTACCCAGCCGTATTTATTTACCTCTCCTCTGAAAAAAGCACTTCTGTTGGTGCCTTTTTCACGGATGATCTCCGCGCGTGTATTATATTCGGGATTATTAATGACCAGCATACCGCCTTCTCCACAGATGATGTTCTTAGTTTCATGGAATGAAAAAGCAGCGAAATCTCCAATAGATCCCAATGCTTTTCTTGTACCGTCAGAAAAGGTATAATAGCTGTCAATGGCCTGTGCAGCATCTTCTACTACAAACAGGTTGTATTTTTTAGCCAGATTCATGATCTTTTCCATATCACAGGCAACTCCTGCATAGTGTACAGGAACGATCACTTTCGTTTTTTCTGTAATGTGCTTTTCTATTTCTGCAGGATCAATATTGGGGTTATCGGGATAAGAATCCACAAAAACTATTTTGGCACCACGCAAAACGAAAGCATTGGCCGATGAAACGAATGTATAGCTGGGAACAATAACTTCATCTCCGGGCTGAATATCACATAAAATACCTGCCATTTCCAGAGCATCAGTACATGATGTGGTAAGAAGTACTTTCTGAAAGCCAAATTTTTCCTCAAAAAAAGCATTGCATTTCTTTGTGAAAATTCCGTCTCCGGAAATTTTTCCGCTTTTTACAGCTTCTTCAATGTATTTAAGTTCGTTTCCTACAATAAACGGTTTATTAAATGGGATCATAGTGTTTTAAATTTTGAATCTTTAATTTTTATAAATTTTTTCTCAACGTATCTGAAAGAAAGATAACTAATCATAACAGTTAAGACTGGAATACAAATATATATCGCAATATTGAATGCAAATATATTATTATAAAATGCTAATATCTTATAAAAAACAGGGAATAGCAAAAACATCACAAAAGGATGGTACATATAAACTCCATAAGAGATGTTCCCTAAGAATGATAAATACTTATTTCTAAGAGGAAGCGGGTTGGATTGATTGATGCTTGTAAGGATCAGCAATAGAAATAATCCCCCTAAAATAAGATTCTGAATATATAGCTTGAAAACGGGAGCAGCAATTAAGAATCCTATCAGTAGTAATACTGTTACATAAATGAATTTGCTTTTTGTGTATTGTGTTATAAGGTCAGAGTATTCTGAATAAAAATAACCTCCTAATGAACCAACGGCCATGTACTCGAATGGAATAATAGTGGCCAATGTCCCTAATATGGAATTATAGAACTTGAAATTGATCATTACAAAGGCAATTAAAATAGCACCAAAAACTATTACTGTTACTTTTCTGTTAAAAAAAGAAACAATAAGAGGCCAGACTATATAAAACTGTTCCTCCACTCCCACAGACCAGGACTGGGATGCTCCTACAATAATTCTTCCTTCATGTAAGGCAAGATTAGGGAGGAATAAGGCATAAAGGAATACTGTTCTTAAGCCATAATCTGATCGGTTGATAACTGTATTGTAATACGAGGAAGCATCAGAAAATAGAGCAAACGAACCGGCTAAAACAGGGATCAGAATGAAAGATATAAGGAAAATAATATAGTATAAAGGCCATATTCTGAATATTCTCCTTAAATAGAACTTTTTTAAATTGATATACCCGCTTTTCTGCTTTTCAGATAATAAAAGATAGGTGATGAGAAAGCCGCTGAGCACAAAGAACAGATGTACACCATTTTTGCCCAGATGCTCAATGAAATACGAAGTGTATTTTGAATCAAGCAGGGAGGGAAATTTGTCACGTTTTTTAAATAGCTCAATATGATGGACGATGACAGCGAAAGCAGCAATTGCCCTTAATTCATTTAATCCGCCAAAGAAAATATGTTTTTTTACATCCATCTGCTTACCGTATAAATTTGACAGGATTTCCTACATACAGTCCCGGTTCTTCAATGTTTTTAATTACAACACCTGCTCCTCCTATCTGGGTTTTGGCAGCTATGGTAATATTATCTATAATAGTAGAATTAATTCCTATAATACACTGTTCTTTTATGTTTACAAAGCCTGCAATGGCAACAGACGGAGATATAAAAGAATGACTTCCTATAACCGAATCATGTGCCACGGTACATGAAATATTTACTAAAACATTTTCTTCAATCCTTACATGCTGATCAATAACGCAGCCGGGATATATGACCGACCCCTGCCCAATAGATGCAGAAGGATCCGTGTAGGAAGAAGAATGAATAAATGTATGAAAGGGAACTTTACCAGCAAGTTTCTGAAACAGCTCTTTTTTTACGCCAAGGTGATTGTAACCAATGGCTATCAGAACTGCATCAAACTCACCTTGCTGATATTTTGTAATGACGTCATTGTTTCCTCCAATAACGGGAATCTGCCCGATAAGGGTATTTACCGGCTGAAACTCATCAAAAAAGGCGACAACTTTATCGCTGGAATCCTGATGGATGTGGTAAGCGATCTGCTGCCCTAAATGCCCTGAACCTATAATGGCAATTCTTTTCATATTTGTGGTGTTATATTGTGCGGGGAAATTACATTATTTTTCTTATTCTAAAATTATTTTATGATCGAAAGATCTGTAAATCAGATAGCCAGATCTGTCATTGCTTGAGTGGGCAGGTTTAAGACTGTCTGATAAAAGTTCTTTTTTAACAATATAACTCTCTTGGTTATCGCTACTGATAACAGGAAGAAGAAATTCTGTTTCTTCTGATAGAAAATAAACACCTGAATATGCTATTGACTGCACACTTTCAGGAAAGGTATACTGGTTTAATGCTATATCCAACACGGCCTGCAAATAATCAAAGCCTGTAGAAAGCTGAACAAGATCGGAACCGATAAAATCACCTCCCATACGGCTTCCAATTTCTATAGGGTAGACTTTTCCTTTGTCAGTAATCATAAGTTCTATGTGGGATGCTCCATTTTCAACTTTTGTTGCATTCAGTATATGATAGCTGACTTCGCGGATCTTCTCTTTGATCTCTTCAGAAAAAGTACTTGGCTGGTGATGGGCCAGTTCTACAAAATACGGGGCTTCTGTTATTGCTTTATCGGTTATGGTAATGATCAGATGCTCGCCTTTATAGCTTACTGTTTCTACGCTTACTTCTTTTCCTTTGATAAACTCTTCTACTACGCAGGTTTTAGAAAAAGAAACCTGCACTGCATTTTCTATTGCTTTTTTACACTCTTCTGCCGAAGCTGCTTTTATCACACCTAAGCTTCCTGATCTGTCCGAGGGTTTTATGATCAAAGGGTAAGTGAATGATTCAAAATCTTTTATATTAAATTCGGAAACAGTAATAGATTGAGGGGATTCTATACCATTTTCGTTAAAACATTTTCTCATTAAGGATTTATTGGTGGTAAGCAGTGAGCATTCAATGCTGTTTCCAGTCAAACCCAGATTGTTAGCTACGTAAGCGATAGAGGGGATACAAATGTCTGTAGCTATAGTAAGAATGCCATGTATTCCTATTTTTTTACATTCATTAAGAATCGTTTCTTTTTCTAAAACAGAAACGTCATAGAAATGGTCAGCAATATCTTTACAAACTGCCTTACCGTCATCCCAGGCAAAACAATGCACCTCCAATCCGTTCTCTTTTGCTTTTTGAACAAGAGGTAGTTGTAAGTAGCTGGCTCCCAATATTGCAATTTTCTTCATCTTTTAGTCTTTTAAAATTTGAGGGTAATATTTTTCTTCAATAAAGTATTATAGATCTTCAATTTCTTTAATATCTATAGTGTATTTGTTATTACGCCAGGTTACAACACCTGCATTGATCCATGGTTTTTCCATTTGTTTTTTTAGAAAACCTTTTTCCCAGTGATAAGGCGGAGTATCAATTTTCTTTACTTTGACAATAAATTTGCTGTCTTCAAGACTTACTCCATTCATTTTAGCCCAGAATGCTGTAAAATCCCTGATTCCTCTTTTAAGGTTTTCCTGATTAATGACATTATTTGTTGTACGGAAAGACCATTTGATCCAGGTTGCACCATACAGATAGTTTCCGGCAGTACCATCTTTGTTGATAATGGGAAGCCATACTTCACGTCCGGTTTTATCTACATAAGCAACAGAAATGATATGATTATAGCCATTAAAATGGTAGTCCATAAAAACAGCATGATGGGTAAGGCCTAGATAGGTTTTCGATGTTTTTTCTACGTCGTCTGAAATTTTACTCATTTCTTTTCCGGCTAAAGTTTTTTCAAAGCCTCCTTTTTTCTGGATCGAGTTGTAAGAAATAAGTATCTGAAGCAATATAACAATATACAGACCTGCTTTGATCAGGGAAATTTTAAAATCTTTAAGAGTGTAATTCTGAAGGATTTTCATCTGGTCCTCATCAGCAGGAATTGTGGGTGGTGTATAGCCACAGTTTTCTTCTGTACAGCGTTCTGTATTCCTGTTTTTTGCAATATACTGATAAGTTGCTTTTCCGATATGATAAATCCCGGGAATCCGTAAAATCCAGCTTAAAGGTTTTAAATAGGTAACAGCACTGAATACCTGGACATAAGTATCCAGTCCTTTATAAACTTTACCATTTCGCACAGAATGAATATCATCCAGAAGCTCATCTGTAGGAATATCTTTTAATAATTCATTTTGTTCTGCATAATACTGTACCGTTTTAAAATCAATTCTTTTTGCGATATCAAAATGCTGTATCGTTATCTTGGTCCTGTTACATAAAGGACACTCTCCATCATAATAAAAGGTAAGTTTTGCCGGTTTACTAGAGCTTTTAAATAATTTTTCCCACCAGGAAACAGGAACCATCAGCAGATAAATGGCACACATTCCTAATCCGAACCACGGAATCGGATAGGAAATCAATATACCCAGATGTAAGCCTAACCCAATGGCCAGCAGAAGGATTCTCCACTTTTTTCTGAAAAAAGTAAAGATAAAAACCGATTCAAAAACCATGGTTAAATATCCTAAAAACAGCATCAGATATTTCTGATCCAGTATAAAAGGCATGGGGATATAATTGGTAAAAGGAATACTGCTTGGGTACCACATTCCTAATCCTACGGTCCAATAAGCTGATGTAAATTTATAAAATATGGAGTCGAAATACACAAAAGCCATCCCGATGAAAACGGGGATTAAATAGCATAGAACACTCACTTTCTCAGGAGGGTTATACTGGAATCTGGTATTGGAATATTTGTATTTTAACAGAAGCCGGTCCAGAGAAAGATTTCTGGATACGGGTAAAAACATTAAAAGAAAGTTCATTCCGAGATAAGCATAAAACATATGGTATTCATAAGTGTTTATACTTCCCACCAGAATGATGGTCATCAAATAATTAATAATTGTTGCCAGTCTTGTGAAAAGCCCGAACATAATAAAAATAAGGGCAATCATCCATATTTTTATAGGAATTCCAAAGTCAATTTCAGCCGGTCTTATAAACGGGATCTTATCAAAGATCAGGTGTTTGAAATAATTAAACTGAACCACTTCACAGAATAAGACTAATGTATAGGCAATTCTGAAAATAGAGAGGCCGAGTCCGGATATTTTTTTATTATAAAGTTTTTTGATCATCCCTTTTCTAAAATTTTGGTGAAAATTTCTTGTGCATATTCATATGATGAAAATTCCTGAACCTGCTGTACTGCATTTTTTGAGAAAGCTGCATATTGGTTTTTATCCAGCTCCAATATTTTTTTAATTCCTTCTGCCATTTTGCGGCTGTCTTTCATAGGAATCTTGTATCCGTTGTAATCGTCTATGACCATGTTGGTAAGAACTCCGGTATCAAAACCTACAACGGGAGTTCCGCAGGCGAGTGCTTCCGATACCATCATTGGACCGGAATCTTCAATAGACGAATTGATAAAGACATCCGTTGCCTGGTACAATAATGATAACAGTCTGTAATCCTTTATGTAATCTATTTTTTGCTTCTTAAAGGTAACCCTGTCAAATTCCTTGTTAATACTGTTGGAAACAACTAAAAGGTTTATTTTCTTTTTCATATCTTCCGGAAGTTCCTGATCCAGCAATTCTAAGGCTTCAATAAGATATTTAAATCCTTTCCGCGGATCTTCCATGTTCTGGGCTCCGGTGAGTATATAAAAATTATCATCTGATAAGGAGAAAATATTTTTAGCTATACTTTTATTCTTATCGTTAAGCAGGGTAGTATCGATCAGGCTGTTGATATTGTATATCGTCTCCTGATTTCTGTATATTTTTGATTTTCCGGCCTGTTCCAAAGTTAAACCTGATCCTGCTATGATTTGAAAATCAGCTTTTTGAGCGTTCTCGTATTTTCTTTCCAGATTATCCTTTGCAACCTGTTTTTGGGATTCATCGGTAATAGCCGGACAATGATCACAACTGTTCATATAACCTTCGCAACCCCAGGAAAAATGACATCCTCCTGTAAAATGATTCATATCTACCGTGATATTGTATATTTTGGATCGGGTAGCTTTATGAATATTGGCAAGATCTGTACTGTTTAGAAAATCAATGGTCATACCGGTAAAAATATAATCAGGTATAAAGCCTACTGATTTTAACAGACTTTCCACATTGATGTTTTCTGTAATTTCATCTTTACTTAGAAAGGAGTATTTACCATCTGTGGATAATGCCTTCTTAGCCACAATTTGTGGCTGAGGTTGAGTAATTTTTGTTTTTATTTTCCGTATTGCTCTCTCTGTTAAGGAAAGGTTTCTGGTAACAGGAGAATGTTGTACGTGAACATAAGGTTTTATAAAATCATCAGCTTTCGTTTTATTCTTTACACACATCACCACTTCATGTCCCATATTTTTTAAAATATGAGCCACTTTGTACATAGCTTCATATGCGCCGTTTACATCGCCTGTAGATAAAACTAATATCTTTTTCATAATTACTTACATCCATATTACAGGAGGATGAATAATTCCGTTATCCGTATCTCCTGTAAGAAAGTTTTCATGTCCTGTTTCAACGATACTGAGCTGGATACCTCCCTTTATATAGTCATAAAGTTCAACTCCAGGGGTATCTAAAGCTACAGAAAGTATATAAGTGTTAGGAATAAGCTTATTGCCTTCAATCTGAACTGACAAGCTGTTTTCATGCATGTCATAAAATGTTTTTCTTGTAATAAATATAACATTCTCAAACTTGTCCAAAATGGCAATATTGATACGTACTCCTTTGTCAACACTTCTGTTGATATAGTCTATATTAATATTGATATCATCAGTATGACTGAATTCCATAGTCTCAATATTCTTACTGTTGAAAATTTTGACATTATGGATTTGAGCCTTTTTACTCAGGTCCTCAATATATTTGAATTCAGAATTAGGAGATAATTCATGAATGATATAATTTTCCAGTACCTTATTGATGCCTCCCTGATCTGCAAGCTGACCGTTTTTCATCAGGATGCCGGTAGTACACAGCTGTTTTACGGCAGCCATATTATGACTTACAAATAAAATAGTTCGTCCTTCTCCTTTGGTGACATCGCCCATTTTTCCAAGGCATTTTTTCTGAAAATCAGCATCTCCCACAGCCAGTACCTCGTCAACGATAAGGATTTCGGATTCAAGGTGAGCCGCCACTGCGAATGCAAGACGTACGTACATTCCGGAAGAATATCTTTTTACCGGAGTGTCTATATATCTTTCCACTCCTGAAAAAGCTACAATCTCATCAAATTTTCTTGTAATCTCTTTTCTGGTCATTCCGAGAATAGCACCATTGAGATATATATTCTCACGCCCTGTCATTTCAGGGTGAAAGCCTGTACCTACCTCCAGTAGCGAAGCAATTCGGCCATTGGTATAAATTTTTCCCGTAGTAGGCTTGGTTACCTTACTCAGGATTTTCAGCAGGGTGGATTTTCCGGCCCCGTTTCTGCCAATGATTCCTACTGCACTTCCCTGTTCGATTTCAAAGTCGATGTCACGGAGGGACCATACATACTCCGAGTCTCCTTTTGTTGTTCTGTCGTTAGCTTCCCCGATTTTTAAATACGGATCTTCTTTGCCTCTTACCTTGTGCCAGAATCTGTTCAGGTCATGAGAAAGCGTTCCTGTTCCCACTTGTCCCAGACGGTATTGTTTTGATATATTTTCTGCTTTTAAAGCCAGCATAATTTAATTGGAATTTAAAATTAATAAAAGATTACGGCCGTTAAACGGTATCCATGAAAGTCTTTTCAACCTTGTTGAAAACGACAACGCCTATCATCAGAAGAACCAAAATGATTACTGAACTGATTCCCAGCATTGCAGGTGAAAAATCTCCGGCGCCAATCCATGCATATTTAAAGCATTCAAAAATACCCGTCAGCGGATTATAGTAAGCCAGCTTTTTGAAAATCCCCTGTAGTGCAGATACCGGATAAATTACCGGAGTGGCATACATATACAGACTTATTCCAAATCCCAGTAACATGCTGAGGTCTTTATATTTTGTAGTCAGTGAAGAAAAAATCATTCCGACTCCTAAAGCGAAAAGAGCCATAAGAATTATCAGGAATGGTGTTGCGAGAACCCAGATGTTAGGGTGAACTTCTCCTTTAACCAGATAGTATACCCAGGCCAGGATAAATAATAGAAACTGTACCCCGAACCGCATCAGGTTGGATATTACAATCGACAAAGGGGTTACAAGTCTTGGGAAATAAACTTTTCCAAAGATTCCCGCATTTCCTGCAAATGTGTAAGATGTGGCAACAAGGGAAGTTGAAAAATAATTCCAAAGGGTAACTCCTGCAAGATAGAATAACAGAGGAGGGCCGTCTGTGGGAAGTTTAGCGATTCTGCCAAAAATAACGAGATATACAATCGTAGTTAAAATAGGGTTGATAAAAAACCAGACCGGACCCAGTACAGTTTGCTTAAAGCTGGAAACAAAGTCCCTTTTTACAAACATATAGACCAGATCTTTGTATCTCCAGACCTCTTTAAGTTTCAGGTCGAATAGAGAATGATCGGCATCAATCGTTTCTGTCCACTTCTGCTGTGGTTCATTCATTTGTGTAAATTTTTGCAAATTTAAAATATTTAATTCTTATTTAGCTTTTTCAATTAGTGAATAATTGTTCACATAAAATTAAAAAGCACAACTAATATATTAATATTTATGATTATGAACAAAAAACTATCAGCCATAAAGCTAATAGTTTTTGAAAATTATAATAAGAATCTTATTTGTTGACTTATTGTTTAGAATATTCACTGTAGCAGCTTTTTAATCTTAAATGAATTTTTAAACCTGCTGCAGTATTATTTCTTTGCCTAAAACTCGTTAACTGCTTTTATGATGGCCTGTATTTCTTCTTCTTCCAAAACAGAAGAAATAGGAAGGCTCAGTACTTCATTATGCATTTTTTCGGTGATAGGAAACGAAAGATTACTGTATTCTTTGTATGCTTCCTGCTTATGGGGCGGGATAGGATAGTGGATGATGGTACTAATGCCCTTTTCTGTTAAATAAGCCTGAAATTCATCTCTTTTTTCTGTTCTTACCACAAAGACATGCCATACATGCTCGTTTTCGTCAGCCGGATTCTCAGGAAGGATGACCTTTGGATTATTGATCTCAGAGATAAATCTTTTGGCAATTTCTCTTCTGGTGCCATTTTCATGACCTATGTATTTTAGCTTTACATCTAAAACAGCAGCCTGAATCTCATCCAGTCTGGAATTTAATCCTTTATAAATGTTGACATATTTCTGGTTTGAACCGTAGTTGGCTATAGCACGTATTGCTTCAAACAATTCTTTGTCGTTTGTAGTGACAGCTCCGGCATCTCCCAACGCTCCGAGATTTTTTCCCGGGTAAAAGCTAAAACCGGCAGCATCACCAAGGTTCCCTGACTTAATACCTTTCCATTCTGCACCGATAGCCTGTGCGTTGTCTTCTACAATCTTCAGGTTATGCTTTAATGCAATATTTTTAAGCTCCTCTGAGAAAACAATTCTTCCCTGAAGGTGAACAATCAGGATGGCTTTTGTTTTTGGTGTTATTTTTTCTTCAATTTTTGCAATATCAATATTGTAAGTACCGGCATCCGGCTCTACAAATACAGGGATAAGCCCGTTGTCTGATAAAGCCAGGACTGAAGCAATATAAGTATTGGCAGGAACGAGAACTTCGTCACCCGGATTCATTATTCCCAGCTCAATATAAGCTCGGAAGATAAGGCGAAGGGCATCCAGTCCGTTGGCTACTCCCAAAGCGTATTCTGAGCCGATATATGACGCAAGATTAGTCTCGAAGTTTTTAAGCTCTCCTCCCAGCAGATACCAGCCGCTGCGGAAAACACTTAAAAGTTTATTCTCAATTTCCTCCTGGTATTTAAGGTTTATTTTTTTTAAATCTAAAAAATTAATCATTTTCGTAACCGTTTTTTAATTTCCAATTTTCAAAACCTTCATCTTCCCAAGGCAGATTTCTTGAAAAATTATAAGGCCATGGGTAGTGGGATTTGTCTGCGTTTTTTGGTTTAAGCTCCCGTACATCCTTGATTTTTTTTGCCGGATTACCGATAATCAGGGAATAGTCGTCGTATTTTCCTCCTACAAGAGACTGGGCGCCGACCAGACAGTGCTTTCCGATTTCTGAAGCCGGTAAAAGAACTGTACCTACAGCAATTTGTGAAAAATCGCCTACGGTAGGACCAATGCATATATCTGAAGGTGGAGTAGGATCATTAGTGAAGACTACATAAGGGTAAATAAAAACAAAATTTCCTATTTTAGACTGTTGTCCTATATGTACATTGCTGTGCAGCCAGCAGTTGTTACCAAATTCTACATATCCCTGAATGTCTGAAACGGTTCCAATTCTACAGTTGTCTCCAAATTTGGAATGCTCTCTTATGGTTACGCGGTGGCCTGTGGAAAAATTCTTTCCAAAAACGGAACCAGCATAAATAATGCTGTGACTTCTGATAAAAGCCCCTTCTTTTAAAACAGTTTCAGGATTTTCATAGCTGTCTGCAAAATAATAACCATTTACAGGCTCTCCTATTACACAGTCGTTACAGATAATAGAATTGTCACCGATGATTACATTGTCATATATAACAGTGTTGTCACCTATTTTTACATTCTTGCCTATCTTAGCTTTTTCACTAATATATACGTTCCTGTTATTGAATTTCATTTATTGTTTAGTTATTATAATTTATGGCTTTTTTACTTGTTCTCCGTAGTCTTTTTAAATTCTTTAAAATCTCTAAAGTAATCTTCCTCATCATATACTTCCGAAGCCAGGCACAGCAGTACTGCATTGTGTGAGAACTGAATGTCTCTCCATACCAGTTTTGGAATATATAATCCTTTTGTAGGATGATCTAAAGTGAAAGTCTCTTTCTTGCCATCTTTATCTTCCGTATTAAAGGTAATGGTTCCTGAAACAGCAAATATCAGCTGTTGCAGTGCTTTATGGGCATGTCCTCCTCTCGTTACATCATGAGGTGTATAATAGGTCCAGTATACACGTTTTATCTCAAAAGGAACATTTTTCTGGATTTCTGCTATGGTGATATAGCCCAGATGTGATGATCCTATTTTATCGAATGTAATGATTTGCGGTTTGTTGTATTCCATTAATGTTATAAATAAAATATTCTTTAAGTCCTCAAAGTTAATTATAAAATTACTATCGAAGTACAAACTGCTGTTATTATATAGTTGTGTATAAAAATTTACATCAAATATATATTCCTGATCAGAGGGAAAACATTGATGATATTACATCAAAAAACTATCAGCTATAAAGCCGATAGTTTTTAAAATTTATCTAATGTAATATTATTTTTTTACAAGTTGCTTAAGGTATTCACCATAGCCGCTTTTGCCATATTTATTAGCTGTTTCAAGCAGTTTTTCTTCGTTGATGAATTTATTATGGAATGCTATTTCTTCAATACAGCCAATCTTGAATCCCTGTCTTTTTTCAATAACACTTACAAATTCAGAAGCGTCGTTCAGGGAATCAAAAGTTCCTGTATCAAGCCAGGCTGTTCCTCTGTCCAGAACTCCTACTTCAAGCTTTCCTTTGCTTAAGTAAACATTGTTGACATCCGTAATTTCAAGCTCTCCTCTTGCAGAAGGCTGAATGTTTTTTGCTATTTCCACCACCTCATTATCGTAAAAATATAAGCCGGGAACGGCATAATTTGATTTTGGGTTTGATGGTTTTTCTTCAATGGATATAGCCTTAAGGTTATCATCAAATTCTACAACACCATATCTTTCCGGGTCGGAAACATGATAGGCAAAAACTACTCCGCCATCCGGATTGGTTTTGTTCTTGAGTAAAGTGCCCATTTCAGAACCATAGAAAATGTTGTCTCCTAAAACCAATGCAACCGGATCGTTGCCAATAAATTGATCACCCAAAATAAAGGCTTGTGCCAATCCGTCCGGGCTCGGTTGTACAACATATTCTATATTGCATCCGATCTGGGATCCGTCACCTAAAAGCTTGATGAATCCAGGCTGGTCGTGGGGCGTTGTAATGATCAGAATATCTTTAATCCCTGCAAGAAGCAAAGTTGAAAGAGGATAATAAATCATTGGTTTGTCGTAAACAGGCATCAGTTGCTTACTTACGGCAATTGTAAGAGGGTAAAGTCTTGTCCCGGAACCTCCGGCTAAAATGATACCTTTCATCTTTGTGTGTGTTTAATTATACTGGTTTTCGTAGTATTTCTGATAATCTCCGCTGGTAACATTCTCAAGCCATTCCTTATTTTCAAGGTACCAGTCAATGGTTTTTGAAAGTCCTTCCTCAAAAGTTACCGATGGTTTCCAGCCTAAGTCTTTATTAAGCTTGGTTGCGTCAATAGCATAACGCTTGTCATGTCCCGGTCTGTCTTTCACGAAAGTGATTAGTTTTTCAGAATGACCTTCCGGCTTTCCAAGTTTGGAATCCATCTGTTTAATCAGTTCTTTTACCAAATCAATATTCTGCCATTCGTTGAATCCTCCGATATTGTAAGTTTCGCCGGTTTTGGCTTCATTAAAGATCTGGTGAATACCTTTTGCATGATCTATTACAAATAACCAGTCTCTTGTATATTTTCCGTCACCATAAATAGGCAATGGTCTTTCATTAATGATGTTGGAAATACAAAGAGGAATCAGTTTTTCAGGAAAATGATTCGGTCCGTAGTTATTTGAGCAGTTAGATACGATGAACGGCATGCCGTATGTATTTCCGTATGCTCTTACCAAATGGTCAGAAGCTGCTTTTGAAGCGGAATACGGAGATTGCGGATCGTAAGCAGTGGTTTCCAAAAAGAAACCTGTTTCACCAAGACTTCCATATACTTCGTCTGTGGAAACATGGTAGAATAGGTTGGTTCTTTTTTCGTCAGGAAACCTTCCATGTGTATGATCAGGATTCAGAGTCCAGAATTCTTTACATAGATTAAGAAGATTGGCCGTTCCGTTTACATTTGTATTGATGAATGCCATAGGATCTGTGATGCTTCTATCTACATGGCTTTCTGCAGCCAGGTGGACTACAGCATCTGGATTATATTTTTCAAATACCTTTCTTAATTCTTCAGGCTTTGTAATATCTGCCTTTTCGAAAACATAGTTAGGTTCATTTTCAATATCCTTTAGGTTTTCTAAATTTCCGGCGTAAGTAAGTGCATCAAGGTTGATGATGGTTGCATCCGGATTGTTTTTTACGAATTCTCTCACAACGTGAGATCCTATAAATCCGGCTCCTCCTGTAATAATTATATTTTTCATCTATTTATTTTCTATGGTCTTTCTTCCTATACTTTTATAATGAAATCCATTCTGTTCAGGAATTTCCAACGGATACATATTTCTTCCGTCAAAAATAACTTTGTTTTTCATTTTCTTGGCCATCAGCTCAAAATTAGGATTTTTAAACTCAGGCCACTCTGTAGCAATGAATAATGCATCTGCATCTTCAAGAGCATCATACATTCCTTTTGCATACTGTATCTTGTCTCCAAGGAGTTTCTGTACATTGCTTTCTGCCACAGCGTCATATGCAGCAATTTTTGCGCCTTTTTCTAATAGCAGTGCAATATTATCCAGAGAAGATGCTTCACGAATGTCATCAGTATTAGCTTTAAAGGCTAATCCCCACATGGCAATTTTCTTTCCGTTTATGCTTCCTCCGAAATATTTCTCGATCTCAGAAACCAGAATTACTTTCTGTGCAGTATTTACTTTTTCCGTAGCTTCTAGGATCTGGAAATTAAAATCTTCCTGTATTCCGGATTTTATAAGAGCTTTTACATCTTTAGGGAAGCAGCTGCCTCCATACCCGATTCCCGGGAATAAAAATCTGTGTCCGATTCTGTCATCACTTCCCATTCCTAATCTTACCTTATCTACATCAGCACCCACTTTTTCACAGTAATTGGCAATTTCATTCATAAAAGTGATCTTTACGGCAAGGAATGAGTTTGCCGCATATTTCGTAAGTTCCGATGATTTTTCATCCATAAAGATGATTGGAATTCCTGTGTTGGTAAATGGCTGATAAATCTTAGCCATAATATCTTTTGCCTTTTCAGAGCTAGCGCCTACTACGACTCTCGAAGGATTCATAGAGTCTTCTACAGCAAAGCCTTCTCTTAAAAATTCCGGGTTTGAAACTACATCAAAAGGGATGTTTGTTTTAGAAGCGATTACTTCTCTTACTTTGTCGGCGGTTCCTACGGGAACGGTACTTTTGTTTACGATGACCTTATACTCCGTCATCATTTCTCCGATATTATTGGCAACCTGGATAACATATGAAAGATCTGCAGAGCCGTCTTCTCCCGGAGGCGTTGGTAGCGCAAGGTAAATGACTTCGCTTTTGTCTAAAGCTTCCTTAAGATTGGTGGTGAAAAATAATCTTTCAGATTGGATGTTTCTCAGAAACATTTCTTCAAGGTTCGGCTCATAGATGGGAACTACGCCGTTTTTCATGCCTTCTACTTTCTTTTCATCAATGTCAACACAGTATACTGAATTGCCAAGTTCTGCCAGGGTAGTACCTGTTACCAGCCCTACATAACCTGTTCCTACAATTGTTATATTCACAATGTCTGTTTTTAAATTTTACGACAAAAATAATAAAAATACTTTCACCTGCCTGTTTAATTTGCCTTAATGAAAAATTTAGGGTATTTATCTGATAACTAAGTAGATTTTGCTTTTTTAGAAAAAATGCGTATATTTGCAGTGGATTTACAGGA
Organism: Chryseobacterium sp. MIQD13; assembly: GCF_050496705.1. Classification (NCBI taxonomy): domain Bacteria; kingdom Pseudomonadati; phylum Bacteroidota; class Flavobacteriia; order Flavobacteriales; family Weeksellaceae; genus Chryseobacterium; species Chryseobacterium sp. MIQD13. Next base: position 297,184 of record NZ_JBNWAF010000002.1, on the reverse strand, counting down.
AAAAATGGGAAGGCTTCGGAAGAAAGCCTTTTTTCGTACTGTAAATCAAGATAATTAATGTATGGAGTTTAAAAAAAGAATTGAAGAATTATTAAATGAATTCCTTGAGAGCAGAGAAGATTTATTTCTTGTGGATCTGAAAATTTCGGCAGGAGATGATATTACTGTGATTCTGGATGGTGATAATGGGGTGACTCTTCAGGACTGCCTTGATGCAAGCCGTGCTATAGAGTTTAATATGGACCGTGAAGAGCATGACTTCAGCCTTCAGGTAATGTCTGCAGGATTAAGCGAGCCATTGTCTGCTCCAAGACAGTACAGAAAAAATTTAGGAAGAGAAATAGAAGTATTGCTGAATGATTCTTCCAAAATTGAAGGTGAACTGGCAAAAGTGGATGATGAAAAGATCACACTTGTTTTACGCTACCGTAAGCCGAAAGATATCGGAAAAGGGAAAGTGGATGTGGAGGAGGAAAAAGAAATTCCTTACTCCGAGATAAAAAAGGCATTAGTAATAATTAAATTTTAAAAGAAAAAAGAATAGATGGATAATATAGCGTTGATTGAATCCTTTGGTGATTTTAAAGACGAAAAAGGGATCAGTAAGATTGATCTTATGGCGATTATTGAAGATTCACTGAAAACTCTTCTCAGAAAGAGATATGATTCAGATGATCATTTTGACGTAATTGTGAACCCTGATAAAGGAGATTTTCAGATATTTTTGAATAAAACGATTGTAGAAGACGATATGTCTGAAGATGATGATCTGGAAATTGAACTTTCTGAAGCTAAAAAGATTGACCCTACTTTTGAAGTAGGTGAAGATTTTACAATGGAAATTCCTGTTGCCCAATTGGGTAGAAGAAATATTCTTACCTTAAAGCAGATCCTGGCTACAAAACTGCAGGAGCACAATAATGCAATGCTTTATGAGCAGTTCAGAGATAAAATCGGGGAAATTGTTATTGGAGAAATCCACCACATCCGTCACAAGCATGTGATCTTATTGGATGATGAGGAAAATGAATTCATTCTGCCAAAAGAAAACCAGATCCCGTCCGACTTCTTTAAAAAGGGCGAAAATATCAGAGCTATTGTTGAGACAGTAGATTTTAAAGGTTCAAAACCTCAGATTATTATTTCCAGAACTGCACCTAAATTCCTAGAGAAATTATTAGAGCTGGAAATTCCTGAAATTCAGGACGGAACTATCATGCTTAAAAAAGTAGTAAGAATTCCTGGTGAAAAGGCAAAGATTGCAGTAGATGCTTATGATGACAGAATAGATCCTGTAGGAGCTTGTGTGGGAGTGAAAGGATCCAGAATTCATGGGGTTGTAAGAGAGTTGAGAAATGAAAACATCGATGTAATTCAGTGGTCTAAAAACCCTGAAATTATGGTGAAAAGAGCTTTAGGAAATGTTACCATCAATAAAATTGACATCAACGAGGATGCGAACTATGCGTTAGTTTATACTCCGGTTGAAGAGATTTCCAAAGTGATCGGAAAACAAGGACAGAATATCAGACTGGCTTCATGGTTATCCGGATATGAAATTGATGTTTATAGAGAATCCAGCGAAGATGACGATGTTGATTTGAGAGAATTCAATGACGATATTGAGCAGTGGATTTTGGATGAATTTAAGAAAGTAGGTCTTACTACTGCAAAATCAGTATTGGATAAGGATACTGAAAGTCTTCTGAATATGGTAGATCTTGAAGAAGAAACTATAGAAGATGTAAAACGAATTCTGAGAGAAGAATTTGAAGATTAAGATTTTAATGAATTTTAATAAACAGTAAAAAAGAAATACTTTAATTTTAAGAATTAAAAAACAGTAAATAATATAGATGCCAAAAATAAGATTAAATAAAGCGGTTAAGGAATTCAATATTTCGATGTCCAGATTAGTAGAATTTTTACAATCCAAAGACTTCGTTGTTGAAAGCAATCCTAACGCTCAATTAGAAGAAGCGGCATATTCTGCATTGGAGGCTGAGTTTGCCAAAGACGGCGAACAGCGAAAGGCTTCCCATGAGGTGGTGATCACCAAAGTTCCGGAAGAGAAACTGGAAATTGAGGAAAAGAAAACCCCTGAAGTAATAAGAGCTAAAGCAAATAAACCAGAAACTAAAATTTTAGGTAAAATAGATCTTGAATCTAAAGCTCCTGAAGTTGAAGAAGCTCCTGCAGCACCAGCGCCAACGCCGGCTCCTGTAGCAGCACCGGTTGAAGAAAAGAAAGAAGAAGTTGTGGCCGAACCGGAAGTTAAAGCAGCTCCTGAGAAACAGGAATTTAAAGTTCTGGATAAAATTGATCTGTCCCAAATAGAATCTAGAAATAGACCTGTAAAAAAAGATAAACCCAAAATGGAGGAGAAAAAAGAAGAGGAAAAACCGGCAGAACCTGTGAAAGAAACTCCAAAGAAACCTGAGCCTGTTGAAAATAAACCAGAGGTTCAACAATCAGCTGATCCTGAATCTCAGGAACCTCAGAAAATAGAAACTGTTTATCAGAAGCTTGATGGTCCTAAGATCGTTGGTGAAAAGATTGACTTAACGCAGTTTGCTCCAAAACCAGGTTTAGGTGGCGCTAAAAAGAAAAGAAAGAGAATTGAAAAACCCGGAGGGCCTAATAATCAACAAGGTCAGGGGAATAATCAAAACTCAGGAAATAATAATAACCAGGGAGGACAAGGAAACCGTCCTCATAATAACGGAGGTCCTGGAGGAAACCGCCCACAAGGACAGGGAGGTCCTGGAGGGAACCGTCCACCGGGTCAAGGAGGCCAGGGAGGTAACCGTTTTGGAAACAACCAGGGGAATCGTCCACAAGGCCAAGGAGGCGGATTCAAAAAAGGTCCGGGCGGAAACAACAACAGACCGGGACAAAGAACCATGCCTGTTGAACTTACTGACGAGCAGGTTAAAAACCAGATCAAGGAAACTCTTGAAAAGCTTACCAACAAAGGAGGTAAGTCTAAATCTGCAAAACACAGAAAAGATAAGAGAACTTACCGTAGAGAACAGGATGAACGTCAGCAGGAGATTGATGCTCAGGACAGAACATTAAAAGTAACCGAGTTCATCACTGTAGGTGAATTAGCTAGCTTGATGAATGTTTCTCCTACAGAAGTTATCTCTGCTTGTTTCTCACTTGGAGTAATGGTAACCATGAACCAAAGACTTGAAGCTGATACGTTGCTATTGGTTGCCGATGAATTTGGATTTAAAATTGAATTCTCAGATGCTGATCTTGAAGAAACAGAATCTGAAGATGACATTGATTCTGAAGAGGATCTTTCTCCAAGAGCACCAATCGTTACTGTAATGGGGCACGTAGACCACGGTAAAACATCTTTACTTGACTACATCAGAAAAACCAACGTTATTGCTGGTGAATCAGGAGGTATTACCCAACACATTGGAGCTTACAATGTAAAATTAGAAAACGGACAAAGAATTACATTCTTAGATACACCTGGTCACGAAGCGTTTACCGCGATGAGAGCCAGAGGTGCCCAGATCACTGATATTGCAATTATCGTAATTGCTGCGGATGATGATGTAATGCCTCAGACGAGAGAAGCAATTTCTCACGCGCAGGCTGCAGGAGTACCAATGATCATTGCATTAAACAAAGTAGACAGACCAAATGCAAATCCTGATAATATCCGTCAGCAGCTTTCCGGGATGAATATCCTTGTAGAAGAATGGGGTGGAAATGTTCAGTCACAGGAAATTTCTGCAAAATTTGGTAATAATATGGATATCCTTTTGGAAAAAGTGTTACTTCAGGCAGAAATGCTTGATCTGAAAGCTAATCCGGACAGGGCAGCCCAAGGAGTTGTGATTGAAGCTTCATTAGATAAAGGAAGAGGATATGTTGCAACCATGTTGGTGCAAACAGGTACCTTAAGAGTTGGAGATTATGTAGTTGCAGGTAAAAACCACGGTAAGGTAAAAGCAATGCTTGATGAAAGAGGAAGAAACCTTAAAGAAGCTGGTCCTTCAATTCCTGTTACAATCTTAGGTTTAGATGGAGCTCCGACAGCAGGTGATAAGTTTAAAGTATATGCAGATGAAAGTGAAGCTAAAACAATTGCCAATAAGAGAGAGCAGTTACAGAGAGAACTTTCAATAAGAACCAAGAAACATACTACGCTTGAAGAACTTGGAAGAAGAATAGCTTTAGGAGAATTCAAAGAGTTGAATATTATTCTTAAAGGTGACGTGGATGGTTCCGTTGAAGCATTGTCTGATCAGTTACAGAGATTATCTACAGCAGAGATCAATGTAAATATCCTTCACAAAGGAGTTGGGCAGATCACTGAATCTGATGTTAACTTAGCTACTGCTTCTGATGCAATTATTATTGGATTTAATGTAAGAGCAGGTGCTAATGCTAAAGATCTGGCTGATAAAGAAGAAATCGAAATCAGAACTTATTCAGTAATTTATGCTGCAATTGATGAGGTTAAAGAAGCTATGGAAGGTATGCTTTCGCCTGAGATCAAAGAACAGGTAATCGGTAATGTTGAAATCAGAGAAGTATTCAAAATCTCTAAAGTAGGTACTATTGCAGGTTGTATGGTTCTTTCAGGTAAAGTAACAAGAAGCTCGAAAGTAAGAGTACTGAGAGATGGTATTGTTAAGTTCGATGGAGAATTGGAAAGCTTGAAGCGTTTCAAAGATGATGTAAGAGAAGTAACTAAAGGTTATGAATGTGGATTGAACCTGAAAGGTTATAATGATATCGAAATTGGAGATATTCTTGAAGTTTACGAAGAAGTAGCTGTTAAGAAGAAGCTAAAATAATAGTCTTTAACTATAAATATAAAACCACTTTTTTAGGAAAGTGGTTTTTTTATTTACTTTATTCTTTTGAAATTTATATAATTTGTATTGTTTGGTTTAAATGTTTTTTAAATTAATAATTTAAAAGAAAAGAGGTTGTTATATAACTGTTTTTTTGTAGGAATAATTGTTGGATTTTGAGCAGGATGTTTAAAGATTATAGGTGTGAATTTGATAATCAGAACTAACACCGGGAATCCCATAAATAGTATATAAAACACTAAATGGTGTCCAAATTTTATCATGTAAATATAAGATTGTAAATACAATTGGAGTACATATTAAGTGTATAATGTGTAATTGGAAAACGAAACTGATAATTAATTGGTGGAACTTATAAGTATATGAAAACCATCTTTTTTATAAGTTTTTTAGGGATTATTTTCGCTTTATTTTAATTTATATTTATTCTAAATAATATTTTTAATATTAATAATAATTTGTTAAAAAAAAAGACTTGTGTGAAAAAAAAATATTTATACAAATAAAGCTGAATATTATTGCTTAATATAAACTATTTCACAGAATGGTTAAAAACTCCGTGTGAAAAAAAGCTATAGTTTATGGAGTCAATATATTTGTGAATGTTAATATTTATTAACATATTTGCTGATTAAATATATTAAAATTTGTTAATATGAATGTTAAACTACGTGTATTAAGTGTTGGAGCGTTGTTCTTTATTGGGACTACTGCTTATGCACAAAAAACGAAAAAAGACACAGTTGCTACGGAAATTGAAGAGGTAGTAATGGTTGGATTTGGACAAAAGAAAACAGTACAGGAATTAACTGGAGCTGTAGGTACAATGAAAAGTGATGCAATCAAAGATGTTCCTGTAGCATCTGTAGATAAAATGCTTCAAGGTAGGGTTTCCGGTGTTCAAACCGGTAATGCATCTGGGCAGCCGGGAGGTTTTGCATCGGTACGTGTAAGAGGTATAACTTCAGTAAATGGAGGTGTTAACCCTATTTATGTAGTAGATGGTATCAGAGTACAAAGTGGTGACTTAACAAGTGGAGCTACAACTGCTAACATTTTGGCCAACCTAAACAGTGATGATATTGAAAGCGTAACTGTACTTAAGGATGCAGCTTCAACAGCCGTATATGGGGCAGATGCTGGTGCTGGGGTAATTGTTATTACTACAAAATCAGGAAAGAAAGGTAAACCAAAAATTTCATTAAATTTCGAATCAGGGACAAACTCTCGTGCTATTGAAGGTATGAAAGGTTTAAATACAGAGCAGTATAGATACCTTTTGACACATGTTTTTGGTAATTATTATGGTGATACTCCTGAGCAGGTTTATGCAGATATGGTAGCTGGAGAGTACGGAGCTGCACCTCAGCAGATATTTACCACTACTAATAATACAAACTGGAGAGATGTAACTAGTAGAAGCGGATACCAGAACTCAGTAAATGCATCAATCAGCGGTGGAAATGATAGAATTACTTATTACAATTCTGCTAACTATTTCCTTCAGGAAAGTGAATTGAAAGGATCTGATTTCAAACGTTTGGGCTTTACTACAAAAGTTGATTACAAGGCTACGGATAAATTTAAGTTAGGAACTGATATACAGCTTTCATACAGTAGAATTAACACTCTTCCAAATGGGGGAGGATTTGCAAATCCTATTTTATTTGAGTTATTTGGAAGACCTACAGACCAGGCATATAACGCAGATGGGACTTATTATTTAGGAACTAGTGGAAGATTAAGCAATAACTTATTCAACTCTGGATATGTACAGGAGAATAACTATTTCAGAGCTTCAACTGCAAGGGTTTTTGGTAACTTATATGGAGAATATCAAATCTTAAAGAATTTATCATACAGAGTTGTTTTTGGAGCTGAATATAACAATATTGAAAACGATACATACTATAACCCGATTCATGGTGACGGGTATCAGGTAAATGGTAGAAAAACTGAATCTACTTCAAGATACTTTAACTGGAATTTACAGAATATTGTTAATTATAACTTTAAAATTGGTGATAAAAACAGATTCAATATTTCTGCTATCCAAGAGGCTTATCAGAGAAACTACAGATTTGTTGCAGGACAAGGGGTAAATGTAGGTTCTCCAAACTTGGAATCTTTAAGTAATTTCATAAAGCCTATCTATGCACAAGGAGATAGATCTATGAGTTCAAGAAATGGTTATGCCGGAGTATTAAACTATGATTACGATAAATTTATCTTAATTGATGCCTCAATAAGAAGGGATGCATTGTCAAATTTTGTACCTGGCCAAAAATGGGGAACTTTTTATTCAATTGGGGCTGGAGTTGATTTAGCGAGACTTCAATTCGTAAAAGAATGGGATATGATTTCCCAGTTTAAATTCAGAGGATCTTATGGTAAAGTAGGTAATACTATTACAAGTATTCCATATTCTTTATACCAATATACAGGAAACTATAATGATGCACCTGCTGCTGCACCAAGATATGTTTATAACCCAGACCTAAGATGGGAAACTGTAAAACCTTTGAGTTTTGGTCTTGATATGGGCTTCTTCAAAAACAGACTTACTGTTACAGCAGAATATTATAACAAAAAGACTGAAGATTTAGTATTCAGTGTACCGTTGCAGTTATCTCAAGGATTACCTGCTGAAACTACTCCAACATATCCTTACAAGGATATTAATGTAGGATCACTAGTAAATAAAGGATTTGAATTTACTGTAAATTATGATGTAGTAAAAAAAGAAGATTTCACTCTTAGCATCGGAGGTAACTTAAGTACCCTGAAAAATGAAATTACATCATTATATGGTGGGCAGGACGTAATTACAGGTTCTACTATCCTTAGAGAAGGGGAAGGTATTGGTACTTTCTATATCAGAAAATGGGCGGGTGTAGATCCTACAAACGGAGATCCATTATGGTATAAAAATGGTATGGACGGAGAAACAACCAACAAATATGCTGATGCAGCTCTTGCTGTACAAGGAAGATCTTATTCAAATGTATTTGGTGGTGTAAATCTTAATGTATTTTACAAGAACTTCACTTTATCTGCACTAGGTACATTCGGATTTGGCGGTAAGGTTCTAAATGATTGGGCTTCATATACTCAATCTGATGGTCAGTATACTTATTCTTATCCTGGTTCTACAGATGCTCTTGATTTCTGGACTCCTTCAAATCCAAATGCAGCAAACCCTAAACCGGTATATAATAATGCAACTAACTCAAATAGAACTTCAACAAGATTTTTAGCTAAGACAGATTATTTAAGACTAAGCAATGTCAGAGTTGGATATAAATTTACTGCTAAAATGTTAAAAGGAACAGGACTTCAAGGATTCGAAGTGTATGCTCAAGGAAATAATATCTTGACACATCGTTATGACAAGAACCTTAAGTTTGACCCTGAAAACAACTTGAACGCAACTAACAACCTTAACTTACCAGTTCAAAAGACTTATTCACTAGGGTTTAATATTCAATTTTAATTAGTAAAAAATGAAAAAATATCTTTTAAAATATGGAATGCTGGCAGTTTTATCAACTGCTGCATTGACGTCGTGTAGTGATGATTTCATCGAAACCGAATTCTTTCAACAGGTTCAGCAGGGACCATTAAATACCATTGAAGAATTGGATGCGTTTGTAAAAGGACAGTATCTTTCAATGAGAAATGCATCTTATTATGGATGTGATTTCCTAATGATTGGAGAACTTAGAAGTAACAATATGTATTCTGACTTTGCTAACGGTGCAGGTTATTATCAGACAGTTGCCTCATATTCTATGACTGCAGGAGATCAATATTCTTCTGGTCCATATGCGGAAATGTACAAAGTGATCGCAAAGGCTAATATTGTAATTAACAATGTTCCTTCAGGACAATTAACTTGGAAACAATCTCAGGACCCTGCAGCAATTCAGGCAAAAGCTAATTACCTTAAAGGTCAGGCATATGCTTCAAGAGCTTTAGCTTTATTTGATGCATTGAGAATGTTTGGACAGGAGTATGCAGGAGGTACTACAGGGGTAGTTATTCCTACAGTATACAATCCTGAAGCTAAGCAGGCTCGTTCTACAGTAGCTGAAACAAGAGCTCAGATAGAAGCTGATTTTGATAAGGCACTTTCTCTAATGGGAACTCCAACAGCCAATATACACCTTACAAGAACAGAAATTAACCAATATGGTGTGAAAGCACTTATGTCAAGATATTATCTTTACAAAGGTGATTATGCAAAAGTTAGAACTTTGGTAGCTGATTTGGTTGCATCAGGTAAATATTCTGTGATTGGTGCATCTGATTTCTCCGGAAGTTTTTCAAAACCAGATTCTTCAGTTAACTCAATTTTTGAAATTGCTGTAGGTTCCACTAATGATCTTGGAACAACATCTACTTCTAACAAACTAAACCTTGCTCCAAAAGGATACGGAAATATGAAGGTTGTTCCTGCATTAAGACTGTCTTATATTGCAGATGATGTGAGAGGAGCTGTTATTTCATCAACAAACGTTCTTAACGGTAAATATGTAAATAGTTTTGACAACATTCGTGTTGTGAGATACGAAGAGGTATTGTTAAACGGTGCAGAAGCCGAACTTAACGGAGGATCTGCTGCTACTGCATTAACTTATTACAATTTGATTCAGGCTAAACGTGGAAAAGCTACTGGTGCTTTGGCTCCGGCTGCTGCAGTTACATTAGATATGGTAGCTACAGAAAGACAAAAAGAGCTTGTAGGAGAAGGTTTTGGATATTGGGATTTACTAAGAAGAAATCAGCCAATTATTCAAAGAAGCTCTAGCGGTGTTGCAGGTACTGTTAGAAACGTTGGAAACCAATTATTAACTTTCCCTATCCCTAGAACGGAAATTAATGTTCCTGGAACATTGGTTGTTCCTAACCCAGGTTTTGGTAATTAATAAATAAATTTGAAAAAAAAGCCGCTATATAGCGGCTTTTTTAATCTAAAAGATAAATGTTAATATGAAAAAAATACTTTTTATTACGACAATATTGTTGGGACAAATTCTTTTTTCCCAGAATAGCGATATTCTAAATGTTGTCACAACACCAGATGGGTTTTACAGTAAGCCGGGAAGAGTCCATAAAGAAGATCGTAAAATTGATGGTTCCCCTTATATAAATGGGGATCAGTTTCAGAAAGTAATTATAAAAGATTACAGTAAAAATGTTCAGGATCTTCGCTACAATGCATATCAGGATGAAATGGAATTCAAGATGGGGGAAGAATTATATAATGCAAACAAAACAGAAGGGCTTAGAATTCAATTTCCAACCCTTAAAAAAACATATGAATCTCTTACTTATTCTTATGATGGTAAGACAAAATCAGGATATTTGGTACTACTGGTAGACAATCCTAAATTTTCTTTATACAAAAGAGAAAAAATGGAGCTGATGGGAGGGACAAAGAGTAATAATGGCTTTACAAAAGATGCTAATGATTATTATGAAAACGACAAAGATTTATATCTGATTGCTAAAGATAAAAAATTCTCCAAATTCCCTAAAAACTCATCTGATGCTGCTTCAATTTTTTCAATAGACAAGAAAGAGCTGGATAGTTTTGTGAAATCGAATAAAATCAATTTCAATAAAGAACCGGACATGATAAAACTGGTAGAATTCATAAACAAATAAACACCATATCTAACCCCTGCATTCCGCAGGGGTTTTTGTTTCCTTTTATTTCTTATTTTTGCTGTACAAAAAATGAATAGTGAAACCGTTAGGTGCTATATAATTTTTTTACAATAAAATATACACATGAAGTACATCCTTGTTATAATAATCTTCTTTAGTTTTGCCGTAAAGGCTCAGGTCGTTAATAAAACAGATATTAAAGACCCGAAAAAAGAAGAAGATACTCTTGTCATAGACACGGGAAGAAAAGACTCTCTGAAAATCTTTAAACCGACAATTAATGATTATCTGTATCAGACTCAGTTTTCCGAAAAGAAGGTTTTTGATACCGTAATGACTTTTGATAAAACTCATATCTTTTCGCAGTATAATAATAAGGACAACTTTGGTAAAGCTCAGGTTGCCAATATAGGGGCAGGATTTAATCCTCTGATTTATGAAGTAAATCCCGAACAGAACCTGTCATTACTTCCTTCCAACAAATCGTACATGATCATCGGAGCTGATGAGGTAAAATACTATGATGTAAAAACACCCACAGCCGCTTTCATTTACCATACAGCAATGAAGAACGGAGCTGCATTGAACTCGACTTATACCCAGAATATTGGGAAAAGATTCAATTTTGCCCTTGAATATATGGGACTTCGTTCTCAGGGATTTTATAGAAATTCCCTGGCTTCCAATAACAATACCATATTTTCGGGACATTATGTTTCCAAAAGTGGGAACTATGAATTGTATGCCCATTATCTGCATCAAAATGTAAACAATCAGGAAAGTGGAGGGATTACAGAAGATGATCTTTTTCAGAATGGCGACAGCAATTATAAGAACAGACAGAATGCACAGGTTAACCTTGCATCATCAAGTTCCCAATACTCATACAGAAGATATTATCTGTCCCATCAGTTTACACCATTCAATTCAGAGAAATTTCCTTTCAGTATAAGACATACCTTGTCCCATCAGGGAAACAAATATTTTTACAACCAGGGAGCAGCAGAACCTTATTGGTATGATGACGCTTCGGAACTGACAAACGGTTTTCCACTTACAACAAAAAAATATTCAGACAACTTCAGTAATACATTAAGTCTTGTTTTTAATAATGAGAAATTCAAGCTTGATGGTGGAGTACGCTATCAGATGCTTAAATTTGGTGTAAGAGATATTGCGACGGTTAATGGAATAACACTTCCGGGAGAGCTTAAAGAAAACAGAATTGGAGCAGTAGGAAATCTTCAGATAAAACTTTGGGACAAATTTCAATTGAAATCCTTCTTGGAGTTTTCCAATGGGAGCCAGTTCGGAAGCTACCTTAGAACAGCCAACAATATAAAGTTTGAGCCGGTAAAAGATTATTTTGTAAATGCAAAAGTAAACTTCCAGAGTGCTTATCCTTCATTCAACTATCTTTTAAATACTTCCGTTTACAATAAATACAATTATTACCTGGAAAATGCCAAAAACCAGACCGTAACGGAAATTGGAGGAAGTGTTAATCTGAAATGGTTCAAAACAGAAATTTTTGCCAACTATTTCAGAATAGATAATTATACTTATTTCAATGCTGACGGAGCACCGCAGCAAAGCAGCAGCTCGCTGAACATTTCCCAGATTGGAGGAGATGCCACCTTCAGTTTCGGAAAATTCCATCTTAATACAAGACTTCATTTCCAGAATGCATTAACGAATAAAGAATTGCTCCCAATGCCAGGTTTTATAGGAAGAGCCAATTTCTTCTTCCAGAGCCAGGCATTTAAAAAAGCAGCCGAAATTCAGGCAGGTTTAAAAGTCTATTATTTCTCAAAATTTGCATCGAGAGATTATTTCCCGATTTTAAACGAATATATTCTGCCTAATGCAGATTCATTTTCCATTGGCGGGCAGCCTATCGTAGATCTTTATATCAATATGAAGGTTAAAAAAATGTTCTTCTATGTAGAAGGCCAGCAGATAGGAACCGTTATTTCCAACAATAAAGCATATGCATTTCCACATTATCCGGTTTACGATTTCAGGTTAAACATTGGTATTGTGTGGTATTTGTTCAACTAAAAGCAAAACAAGTTGAAAACAATAAATAAGATATCATTTAACGATATAGAAAGCATTCCTCAATTGGTAAAAGATTTTCTGAATCAGAAGATTGAGGGCTTTGAAAAAAACACCTTTTCTTTAGATCACTTTAAAGATCAGATTCATCTCAAACAGAATTCTTTTACAGAGGATCAGAGGTTGATCTTATCTGATGTAATGGAGAAACAGCTTTCAGATCTTGTACTTTCTTCAAAACAGAAAGAAAACTTAGAAAATCTGAAGTTACCCGATACATTTACAATTACTACCGGACATCAGCTGAATTTATTTTCCGGTCCCGTTTTCTTCGTCTATAAAATTCTGCAGACCATTAAAACATGTACTTATCTGAAAGAAAATTTTCCGGACTTTAATTTTGTTCCTGTATATTGGATGGCATCGGAAGATCATGATTTTGCTGAGATCAATCATTTTAAAACAGAGCATAATTATTATGAGATCAATGAGAAATCCGGCGGACCTGTAGGAAGGATAACCATCAGTGATACATTTTTTATTTCCGAATTTGAAAAAGAATTTAAAGATTCCGTATTCGGGACAGAATTGATTCTGATGATGAAAGAAGCATATAAAGTTGGAAATACACTTACGGAGGCCATTAAAATATTGGTCAACAGGCTTTTTTCAGAATTTGGATTACTTATTATAGATGGCGATTCCAGAGAGCTTAAAAACCAGGTTAAAGATATTTTTAAAGACGAACTGATGAGTTTCAGTCTGCAGAAAAATTCAGAAGAGAAAGTGGATTTTCTGACTGAAAAATATGGGAAAGTACAGGTCAATCCACGTGATATTAATCTTTTCTATCTTTCTGAAACCAGAGACAGAATCGATTTTGATGGTGAAAAATATATAGCAGTAGACACAAACAGAAGATTTACAAGGGAAGAAATACTTCAGGAATTAGAAAGCCATCCCGAAAGATTCAGTCCAAATGCTTTAATGCGTCCGGTTTATCAGGAAAAAGTACTTCCTAACCTGGCCTATATTGGAGGAAATGCTGAAATCATGTACTGGCTGGAACTTAAAGACTATTTCAAAACGGTCAATATTCCTTTCCCTGTTTTGATTCCAAGAAACTCAATGCTTTTCATTAAAGAAAAAACAGTTGGGAAAATAGAAAAGCTGGATCTTAACATTCAGGACTTCTTTGGAAATTTTACAGCAATTACCAATCAGAAAATTTTAAAAGACAGCAGTATATTATCATTGCTTGAAGAAAAAGAAATCCTTTTGGAGAAAAATTTTTCTGAACTTAAAGACATTGCTGAAACTACAGAACATTCTTTTGGAAATATGGTAAAAGCAGAAGAAGTAAGGCAGTTGAAATCATTCAAAAGAATGAAAAAACGCCTGCTTCATGCAGAAAAAATAAAACAAAGTGAGCTGCTTGAAAGACTCGAAAATCTGTTTTTAGACGTTCATCCTTCAAAAACCTGGCAGGAAAGAGTTTATAACTTTAGTACATTCTTTTCGGATTATGGATATTCATGGCTTGAAAATTGTTTGGAAGAGATGGTGGTTCAAGAATCCAAATTAATAATTGTTGCCATTTAATTTTAAAGAAGTATTTTTGTAAATTATAATTACCGAGTATGATAAAAAGGTTTTTTATTTTGTCCAGTTTATGTATGGTTTTGGGGGTATCTGCCCAGAACTCTCACACCGTTGTAAAAGGAGATAATCCTTATAATATTGCAAAAAAATATGGGATGACGGTAGATGAACTGTTAAAGCTGAACCCAAAATACAAAGACGGTAAGCTGGCAATAGGAGATATTGTTACAGTAAAAACTGAAAAACATACTACTCCGGTTTCCAAACCTGCCGTTGTAGAAAAAGCCAAAACCAACCATTCAGTGGCACAGGTTGGGAAGATCATTCTACAGCCTAAACAGACTATTTACGGAATTACAAAACAATACCGTATCTCTGAAACAGATTTGAGAAAGCTGAACCCTGAACTTGATGCTCATATGAAAATAGGAGATGAGATCATTTTACCTCTTGAAAGCATCAAAAAATATGGCGGAGAACAGCAGGCAGTTCCCGAAACTGTGGTTACTAAACCTGTAGAAACCCATACAGAGACACCTATAGCTACAACACCTGTAGAAGGAGAAGCTTATGTGATTCAGTCAAAAGATAATTATTACAGAATTACAAAACAGTTTGGAATTACCCAACAGGAACTTTTTGCCTTAAATCCTGGATTGGAAGAAAAAGGACTTAAGCCGGGTGAAACCATCAAAGTAAAAAAATCAAATACGGATGCAGCAGTGGTTTCTGAACCTGTAAATCCAAAAACCAAAATAGAATCAGGAAACGAAAAATCTTCTGCAGGAACTGTAACTACCGTCGTTGATGATTATGTTACCTATACCGTTCAGCAGGGAGATACTGTGTTTTCTATTGTTAATAAATTCGGAGTATCTATCGATGAACTGATTGCTCTGAACCCTGAACTTTCAAAAGGGCTGAAAGCTGGAATGGTCTTAAAGATCAAAAAGCAGGATCCGGCTTATGTGAAGAAAAGCGGCGATGCATTAAGCGTTGTTTTAATGCTTCCTTTCGGATACAGTACCAATGAAACCCAGTACAGATCAATGGCACTGGATTTCCTTACCGGAGCTAAACTTGCTATTGAAAGAAATGCCAGAGGAGGACAGAAGCTTGATATTAAAATTGTGGATTCCGGGAACGAAGCCTCATTTAAAAACTCAATGGCCCAGATCAATCCGGAAAATACAGACCTGATTATTGGCCCATTCTTTAAATCTAATGTAATTGATGTTCTTGATTTTACCAAAAATCAGAAAATCCCGGTTGTTGCGCCTTTTGCCAACTCGCCGGAACTATACAATTATAACAACCTGATTATTGTTGAAACCAATGATCAGACTTATGCAGATAAAATAGTTGAAGAAGTAAAAGCTGTTTATTCAGATCAGAAAATTTATGTAGTGGCAGACAGCAAAAAAGAAATTGCAAACTACATTAAAGGTGGTCTTGAAAAAGCAGTTAAAAATCCAAATATTATCGTCGTTAATTCTCCTTCAGAGATTCAGCTGGATCAGAATATGATGACAGGACAATCCGCTCCGGTTATTGCCATCCTTGCCAGTGATAATGATGCTGCAGGAGAAGCTTTTGCCAACAAAACAATTGCTCTTTCCAAAGAAGTACAGGGAGTGAAAGCCTTCAGTATGTATTATTCTCCTGTTTTTGAGAAGAAAGTAGATGATCTGAGCCAGGCAAGCCTTGTATATCTGATGGACAGAAAGATCAATACAGACGGAAGCTTTGAAAAAGAAATTCTGGCAGCTTACAAAAGTAAATACTGTAAAACACCTCCAAAATATGCAATCGTAGGTTTTGATGTGGTGAATGATATGCTGACCAGAGAAAATAAAAAAGGAGAGATCTTTAAACAGATGAATAAAGTTCAGACCCAGCTTGCTACTAAGTTTGAATTTGTGAAATCTAAAGCAAATGGAGCTTACGTAAATACCGGATACCGTGTAATTAGACTAGTTCCTTAACCTATTTGTGCTTTTTTAAAGGAATATTTTTAACATTATCTTTATATTTGCATAATATTTAAATCAATACATGAAAGCACTTGTATTTCCTGGGCAGGGTTCTCAGTTCGTAGGAATGGGAAAAGAATTATACGATTCCAGAAAAGACATTAAGGACTTAATGGAATATGCCAACGAAATTTTAGGTTTCGATATTCTTTCCCTGATGTTTAATGGTACGGATGAAGATCTGAAGAAAACAGAAGTTACCCAGCCTTCAATATTTATACATTCAGTAGCTGCTTTAAAAGCAGTAAACGGTCTTGGAGCCGAAATGGTTGCAGGACATTCATTAGGCGAATTTTCAGCTTTAGTGGCTAATGGAGTTCTGTCCTTTGACGATGGTTTGAAATTAGTATCCGAGAGAGCAAAAGCTATGCAGGAAGCCTGCGATATCAATCCAAGCTCTATGGCTGCAATTTTAGGTCTTGATGACACTAAAGTTGAAGAGATATGTTCACAAATCAGCGGTATTGTAGTACCTGCTAATTATAACTGTCCTGGCCAATTGGTAATTTCAGGAGAAACAGCAGCTGTAGAAGAAGCTTGCATAAAACTTAAAGAAGCGGGTGCAAAAAGAGCATTATTACTTCCGGTAAACGGAGCATTTCACTCCCCGTTAATGCAGCCGGCACAGGAAAGACTGGCAGCGGCAATTGAAAATACAAAATTCAGAAAAGCAACTATTCCGGTATACCAGAATATTACAACTACAGCAGTAATTAATCCTGAGGAGATCAAACAAAATCTGATCGCTCAGCTTACAGGTCCTGTAAAATGGACGCAGTCTGTTCAGAATATGATCAAGGACGGAGCATCTAATTTTGTAGAAGTAGGTCCCGGAAAAACCCTTCAGGGACTGATCAAGAAAATTGATCCTTCTGTAGATGTTGCTTCTGCAATCTAAATAAAAAATATGAGCGGAATATTTTCACCGGGAAAGCTTATGCTTACTTCAGAATATTTCGCAATAGACGGAGCTCTTGTCCTGGCGGTACCTACCAAGCTTGGACAAGAGTTTTTTTTTGATGAAAAAGACGACCGGAGATCTCTGATATTTTGGGAAGCGCATCATCAAAACAAATTATGGCTGAAGGCTGTCATTGATTATAAAAACTGGCAGATCCTCGAAACCAATCTTCCTTCAAGCGCTGAATTTATTCTTAAAACCTTAAAAAATGTTCAGCAACTTTCTAAAATCAAATTCAAGAACAGTTTTACTTATCATCTGAAGACCAATCTTCAGTTTCCCGCAGACTATGGACTTGGAAGCAGTTCTACACTCATGAATAATTTGGCGGAGTGGGCTGGTATTGATCCTTTTCATCTCAACAGCATTAGTCTGGGTGGAAGCGGTTATGATATTGCGGTTGCAAAAGAGAAATCAGCTATTCTTTTCCAGAGCAAACCTGAAATAAGTTATGAGAAGGTTGATTTCAGTCCGATGTTTAAAAATGAACTGATTTTTATTCATTTAAATCAGAAGCAGGACAGCAGGGAAGGAATCAATTTTTACAAGTCAAAATCAAAGTCCCAAATACTCGTTGATGAATTTTCGGATATCACAAAGAAAGTTTTGTTATGCGGTGAATTGGAAAATTTTTCTCAATTGATGATGATTCATGAGCAAAAAATATCAAAATTCCTTGAAATTCCTACAGTTAAAGAAAAAAATTTCACAGACTGCCCTGTTTTTGTTAAAAGTTTGGGAGCCTGGGGCGGAGATTTTGTGATGAGTGCCAAATTTCATGGCTATAAGGACTATTTTTGGGGAAAAGGTTTTAATACTGTTTTTGAATGGTCTGATATAATTAATTTATAATCAGTAATTTACAGCCAGGTTTTTTTATTTGCCATTCTGACTTATATCATTATATTTAAACCACCTTTAACAAATAATTAATATTAATTTTGTTGAACCCAATAAAGAAATAGAAAATATAAGTAAAATGAAACACGCTAAAATCATCCAGGATTTAGAAAAATTAGGGATTAAAGGAAATTATGAACTCGTCTATAACCCGTCTTATGAAGAGTTATATCAGGCTGAGGTAGCTCCTGAAAATCAAGGCTTTGAAGAAGCTGAGCTTACAGAATCTGGTGCAGTATCAGTAAAAACTGGAATTTTCACAGGTCGTTCGCCTAAAGACAGATACATAGTTCAGGATGATGTTACAAGAGACACAATTTTCTGGGACGGGAAAGTAAACCTTCCTACAACAGCGGAAAATTTTGATTCTTGTAAAGGATTAGTGCTGAACCAGCTTTCTGAGGCTAAAAAGATCTATGTAGTTGATGCTTTTTGTGGTACCAATACAGATACAAGACTAAAAGTGAGGTTCATCGTTGAAGTAGCGTGGCAGGCGCATTTCGTTACTAATATGTTCATCCGTCCGTCTCACTACGAATTAGAAAATTTCGGGGAGCCGGATTTCACAGTAATCAATGGTTCCAAAACAACCAACCCGAACTGGGAAGCTCAGGGATTAAATTCTGAGAACTTCATTATGTTCAATCTTACCGAAAAATTACAGATCATCGGAGGTACATGGTACGGTGGTGAAATGAAGAAAGGGATGTTTGCAATGATGAACTACTATCTTCCACTAAAAGGAATGGCTTCTATGCACTGTTCTGCCAATGTAGGTGAAGGTGGTGATGTCGCTCTTTTCTTCGGTCTTTCCGGAACAGGAAAAACAACTTTATCCGCAGATCCTAAGAGATTCCTTATCGGTGACGATGAGCACGGTTGGGATAACAATGGAGTATTCAACTATGAAGGTGGATGCTATGCTAAAGTAATTGACCTTTCAGAAGAAAAAGAGCCGGATATTTTCAGAGCAATCAAAAGAGATGCACTTCTTGAAAATGTAGTGGTAAATAACGGTGTTGCTGACTATAAAGACGGATCTATCACTGAAAATACAAGAGTATCTTATCCTATTTATCATATCAACAAAATTGTTCTTCCTTCTAAAGCCGGACATGCTAAGAAGATTGTTTATCTTTCTGCTGATGCCTTCGGAGTATTGCCTCCGGTTTCTATTTTAGATGAAAACCAGGCACAATATCACTTCCTTTGTGGATATACTTCCAAACTGGCTGGCACTGAAAGAGGAATCACTGAGCCTGAACCATCTTTCTCTCCTGCATTCGGAGAAGCGTTCCTTACCCTTCACCCAACAATGTATTCTAAAACATTGATCGGGAAGATGAAAGAACACGGTGCAAAAGCATATTTGGTAAATACAGGATGGAACGGAACCGGAAAGAGAATTTCTCTGAAAGATACAAGAGCTATCATTGATGCCATCATTGACGGTTCTATTGAAAATGCTCCTAAAACTCAGGTTCCTATCATGAACCTTGAAATTCCTACACAGCTTCCAAATGTTTCTGAAGGTATCCTGGATCCTAGAGAAACATACAGTAATGCTGCAGAATGGGAAGAAAAGGCAAAAGATCTTGCTGCAAGATATATCAAGAACTTTGAACAGTACTGTGATACTGAAGAAGGGAAGAAGCTAATTGCTTCAGGTCCTCAGCTTCAACAGCAGACTATCTAATATAACAAAAGCCTCATCATTGATGAGGCTTTTTTATTTAATAACTTCAATCCTTCCGAAATATTTATTTCTATTATTACAATGTCATGCTGAGCGGAGTCGAAGCATCTGTTTTCTAAATTCCTGGTTTATTTCAAACTTAAAATAGCCAGTCTGTACCCATCCATTCCAAAACCGGACAATACAGCATCTGTATTGGCTGCCGTTACAGATTTCTGTCGGAATTCTTCCCTTTTATAAATGTTACTGATGTGAACTTCTACTTTGGGTTTTTGTATATTTTTTAGGCAGTCTGCTATTGCATACGAGTAATGTGTATAAGCTCCGGGATTAATCACCAAAGCATCAAAATTATCCTCCTGAAGTCTGTTAATGATTTCTCCCTCAATATTAGACTGATAATAGCTGATCTCATGATATGAGAATTCAGTCTCCAGTTTTTTCAGATAATCTGCCATGGAAATTGTACCGTATATTTCCGGCTCCCTGGTGCCCAGTAAATTAAGATTTGGACCATTAATGATAAGAATTCTCATTTGAAAAATTTATTCAAAGATAAATAATTTCTCTGCATATTAATTATTAAGTGTCATAGATGTTTGGACAGAAATTCTGGTATAATCAATCCGTATCTATTTTAAACTCCCTGTAACTCTCATTTAAAATTTATAACATAAATAATTAAAGACATTTCAAAAGAAAGATATGTTGATAAAACCTATGATCTGTTAATTTTTATGTCGATTGATTTTTTTTATCACTAAGGTTAATTGGTTCAGTGGAGTTATCTAAATGAATTTTTATAAATCATTGGTTTAATTTATTGACTTTCAGTTTGATATAGATTTAAGTTATTTCCCGTTTTTCACTTATTGAATTGTTTTTTTTATCTAAGCCGGAGAATAACTTTGCCAAATGTTTATTCAAAAAAATCTCATCGAAATGAGTAAGGATGACTTGATGAAAGGATTCCCTGCAATAACTTTTATCAATCTTTAAACTTAAATAATTTGAAAATGAAAAAAACAATATTACTTTTTGCAACCATTGCTTCTGGTTTTATTTATTCACAGGTTGGAATCAATACGTCAAACCCACAGGGGATTTTCCATGTAGATGGTTTGAAGGATAATCCTGCATCGGGAGTTCCAACTGCTCCACAGGGCTCGAATGATTTTACTATAACTTCCACAGGCAGAGTCGGAATTGGAACCACTGAACCCAATGCTTCTGCAATTTTGGATGTCAATGTAGACGGACTTGCCGTTGGAAGCAAAAAAGGACTTCTGGGTCCGAAAGTAGCTTTAACTTCTCAAACCGATCAGGTTACCATTCCTTCGCCGGTAGCAGGACTGCTTGTGTATAATTTAGGAACCGGAGGACTTGGCTATACGGGTTATGTATTCTGGAATGGCACGGAGTGGAGAACATTTAATAACGGGTCTCTTGCCCCCGGAACTTTAGGAGCTATTACCTGTAACGGAGTTACACTTTCGCCCGGAACTTATACTGCCGGGACACCTTATACCGGAACAATGAATGTTCCTTATACAGGGGGAAACGGGGGAGTGTATGCTGCACAGACTGTAGGTCCTGTAAACGGGCTTACTGCAACGCTTCCTGCCGGGAATTTCAATGTAGGATCAGGAATACTTAGCTATACGGTTTCAGGAATGCCAACTGCTTCCAGTCCTACACTGACTACTTTCCCGATAAATATTGGTGGGCAGACCTGTAGTGCAACGGTAGGAGCTGGAGCTGTGATTGCGCCTGGAGAGCTTGTGTATTATCACTCTTCAATTCCCCGCCAGACAACATCATTTCTTTTAAGCCAATTCCTTAATGATCTTCCGGTAGTTAATAATACTTTCAGAGTCGATGCTTTTATTACTTCTCCTAATGCGTTTGATGGAAATGGAACTTCTACTAATTTTGATCCGCGTCTTTACAATATTACCACCACCAATGCGAAAGTATGGGTTTCTGAGGTGTCTACCCATACAGGTGATTCACGTGGTGCTAATTTTTTAATTTTCCCAAATAATTACGCACAGTTTGATGATGGGGTTTATCTTACCTATGGAAGAAATGAGACTGTTACATTTGATATTACAACTGCGGATAACAAATGGTACAGGGTTTATTATGCATTGCGTATAGATAACAAATCTTATACAAGTTCGGGTAATGCCAGCGTTACCTCAGATTCTAATACATTAGACAATACATTGGAAGTTTTTGTTTCCATACAGAGACTGTATTAATACTTGAAATTAATCTTGGAAACATTAAATGGCGCCTTATGGCGTCTTTTTTTATTTCAGTATTTTATAAAATATGCATCATTCAATTATTAATAATGATATATCTCATGTTTGAAGATTTCATAATTCGTTAACTGCTTGCTGTGAGGGTTTTTAATTAAAAATTAAGTTAATTTTTGATAATATTTAGTAAAAAATTTTAAAGTCTACTTGTTTTGTAGACTAATTGTTTTTAGATTTGCAGACATATTTCGATCGGCTTATAAAGAAAGATGGAGGGAACTGACCCTGTGAAATCTTAACAACCTGCCCCTGCGCAAGGTGTTACATTCAGCCTTTAAAGGAAAAATAAGCATTTGGTTAATCGTATTTATCGATGCCCTTTGCTGACTTTTCTGCAAAGGGTTGATTTTTAATATACGATAAATAGAATTGATTATGATTAGCAAAAATTTAATTGCATCTAAGGTTTGGATTCCTCCTGTTGCTGTGTTTTTCTTAGGAATTATCAGCGTAAATGCACAGGAAGTAAAAGCAAAAAAAGATACAATCAACGAAAAGGAAATTGATGAAGTAGTAGTAATCGCTTATGGGAAAGCCAAGAGAACAAGTTATACAGGTTCAGTAGCTACCATCTCAAGTGATAAGATCAATAACAGACCTGTTACCAATATTACAAAAGCTCTTGAAGGGCAGGTTCCCGGAATACAGGCGGTAAGTGCTTCAGGACAGCCGGGTTCTACAGCTTCCATCAGGATCAGAGGAGTAGGGTCGATAAGCGCTTCCAGCGATCCGTTATGTGTGGTAGACGGAATTCCTTTTGACGGAAATATCAACTCTATCAGCCCGAATGATATAGAATCTATCAGTGTTTTGAAAGATGCTACGGCCAGTTCACTATACGGTTCAAGAGGAGCCAACGGAATCATCATTATCACCACAAAGTCCGGTAAAAAAGGGGAATCCAGAATCAATTTTAACATCAGTCAGGGATTTTCCGGCAGAGCCGTAAAAGATTACAAACAGGTAAGTACAGACGAATATTTCCAGCTGTATTGGGAAGCCTTGAGAAACGGCTATAAATCAGGACAAATAACTTCACAACAGGCAGGACAGATGGCAAGCGATAATCTTGTGAATGCTTTGGGAATAAACCCTTACGGAGCCGGATTTCCAAAACCTGTAGGAACAGACGGGAAGCTTCTTCCGGGAGCAAAGCCTCTATGGAATGACGATTGGAGGGATATTCTTCAAAGAACGGCATCCAGAAGCCAGGTGGATTTCGATATCAGTGGAGGAAGTGAAAAAAGTAATTACTTCTTTTCATTAGGCTACCTTGATGATAAAGGAATTGCCATCGAATCAGGATTTCAAAAATTTTCCACCAGATTAAAGATCAATTCCGAAGTTAAAAAGTGGTTGAATGCAGGGGCAAATCTAAGCTACACCAACAGTATTCAGCAGGCACCACCTTCTTCGGATTCCAGAACAGACAATATTATCAATGCAGCCAGAGTAATTCCGTCTTTCTATCCTTATTACGAAAGAAACGCTGATGGAAGCTACGTTTTGGATGCAGAAGGAAACAGGATTTATGATTTCGGGAAATACAGACCTACAAGTGCTTTACAAAACCAGAATGCCGCTGCAACTCTGCCTTTGGATAAAAACGAAAATAAAGAAGACAATTTTTCAGGAAAAGGATTCTTAGATTTTACTTTTCTTCCCGAATTGAAATTTAAAACCAGCTTTTCAGTTGATCTTGTGAATTACAATGGCCATTATTATTCAAATCCCCTTCTTGGTGAGGGAAGCGAGATTGGCGGTTCAGTAACGAGATCAAACAGCCGGACACTTTCTTATACAACGAGTAATATTCTTACTTTTGACAAAAAAATCGGGAAGCATCACCTTAATGTTTTGGGAGGTCAGGAATTTTATAAATATGATTACCAAACGATATCCGGTTCCAGGAGCCAGTTCTCCCTTCCATATTATTATGAACCTGATGCTGCAGCCCTGTTGGGAAGTTTCAGTGGAAACAGTGACAAATTTTCTTTGTTGAGCTTTCTGGGAAGAGCAGAGTATGATTTCAATAATACTTACTTTTTATCCGTATCAGGAAGGGCGGACGGTTCTTCAAGATTCTTCGAGGATAACAGATGGGGGAAATTCTGGTCAGTAGGAGGTTCATGGAAAGCTTCCAATGAAGATTTTATCAAGAACCTGAATATTTTCAACCAATTAACGCTTCGTGCAAGTTATGGAGGTCAGGGAAATGATAAATTGCGAAGACCAAATGGATCTTCACTTTATTATGCTTATCAGGAGCTGTACAGATTTTATAACAACCTTGGCGAACCGGGAACCGTTCTTGAAAAAGTACAGACGAATGATGTGAAATGGGAAACCAATCTTAATTTAAACCTGGGACTTGAGTTTGCCATCCTTAATAACAGAGTTAAAGGAAACATCGAATATTTTAAACGAAAAAGTCAGGATCTTTTATTTAATATGCCGGTTGCCCCGTCTTTGGGAATCAGTGATTTTCCTTTCAACGTAGGAACGATACAGAATACAGGTTTTGAATTCTCATTGTTTACGACACCGATCAAAAATGATAATTTCCAGTGGAATGTTGATGTAAACCTGAGCACTTTAAACAATAAAATTACAAAACTTCCCAAAGGGTCTGTAATAACCGGAACAAAGCGCCTTGAGGTAGGTGGTTCCATCTATGATTTCTTTATTCCTGAATGGATAGGCGTAGATTCTTCCAACGGGAAACCTCTATGGAGATATATTTACCAGGATGCGAACGGAAATACAGTAGACGGAACAACTTCGGAATATGCAAAAGCTACAAAAACAATTCAGGGATCTGCATTGCCAAAAGTAACAGGAGGAATTACAACAAGTATTGCCTATAAAAATTTTGATTTTTCAGGACTTTTGACATTCAGCATTGGCGGAAAGATCCTTGATACAGATTACACATCACTGATGAGCAACGGAAGCGCCGGAGGGCGTGCGTGGAGTGCAGAAATGCTGAACAGATGGACTCCTGAAAATCCAAATACAGATGTTCCTGCGCTAAGCACCACTACGAATAACTGGACCTCTACTTCTTCAAGGTTTTTATATTCCGGAACCTATGCAAGACTTAAAAATGTGAGTTTAGGGTATACACTTCCATCAGATTATTTTGAAAAATTGGGACTGAAAAAATTCAGGATTTATGTTCAGGCAGAAAACCTTCTGACTTTTTACAAACATAAAGGGATGGATCCTGAGCAGGCACTGGATGGAACCACTTATTACAGATATCCTGCCATGAGAACTATAACTTTCGGTCTTCAGGCAACTCTTTAACTTTTTAAAATTGAAACAATGAAAAAATTAAAATATATATCTTTTGCCCTGATTGCAGTTTGGTCGCTGACAAGCTGTCAAAATGAACTGGAAACGGCTCCTACAGACCAAGCTAATGGTGAAGAGGTTTTCAAAACGGCAGAAAGTGCAGAAACGGTAATTAACGGAGCCTGGGCGAAATTGAATGATGATGGACCCACTTTCGCGAATATAGGATATTCAACGGTTTTGAGGACAAGTGATGCTATGGGAAGTGATGTTGCGGTTCTTACCAATAAGTATGGTTTCGCGTCTGCATACGCTTTTACGGAAATGGTGAACAATACTGCTTCCCGGTCACAGTTTATATGGTCTGCACTGTATTCAACCATTAACAATATGAATAATGTGATCACCCGTATTGATCAGACAGAAGGAAGTCAGGAGAAAAAAGACCAGGTAAAAGGGCAGGCTAAAGCATTGCGTGCTTTCTGTTATCTGAATCTGGCCAGTTTTTATCAGTTCAGCTATCTGAAAGACAAAACTGCATTGACCGCTCCAATCTATATGGAACCTTCAACAATCAGTACTGTTCCAAAGAAAAGAGCAAGCCTTGAGGAAATTTATGCTTTGATCAAAAACGATCTTACAGAAGCGGATAACCTTTTAACCAATTATACCAGAAATAATAAGGATAAAATTAATAAAGCTGTTGTAAACGGTCTTTTGGCAAGAACTTATCTGAATACCGGAGAATGGAACAAAGCGGCGGCTGCAGCAAAAATAGCCAGAACAGGCTATCCTTTAATGACTGCTGAAAAATACAAAGAAGGTTTCAATGACATCAGCAATGGCGAATGGATCTGGGGTCACGGACAGACTCAGGAGCAGTCGGGAGCAAGCTATGCTTTCCATTATCTTGATGTATCTTCTTCGGGAAGTTATTACTACAGCTTTATGGCAGATCCTTTCTTCAAAGATCTGTTTGATGCCAATGATATCAGATTCCAGTTGTTTCAGTGGGACGGACTTCCGGGTAGAGAAGGACTTTTAAGGTATTCGAAATTTAAATTTAAGACAGGTCTTATTGCAGATATTGTTCTAATGAGAGCTGCAGAAATGTATTTGATCGAAGCCGAGGCAGAAGCCAGAAACGGGAATATTGCAAATGCAGTTACAGTTTTAAATGAATTGAAAACAGCCAGAAACGCCAATCCTTACAATGGCTCTCTTACCCAGGATGCTGTTATAGAAAAAATTCTGATTGAAAGAAGAAAAGAGCTTTTCGGGGAAGGATTCTCCCTCTCGGATATTATAAGAACTCGGGGGGCTGTGGCAAGAAAACCGTTTGTAGATACCAACGGACAACCTGTAAAAGTACAGATTACCACTCCTGATGGAACCGTAAAAACGGTGAACGGAAGAGGGCATTCTGTTTTTAACTTCCCGGATCAGACTGCTTTTGCGCCGAACAGTAAGTATTATCTGTTCAGTATTCCGCAGAAGGAGATTGAGAATAATCCGAATTTATAGTTTATTTAGATTTGATTTTTTAAAAAGCCACGATGTTTAAACATTGTGGCTTTTTTACTTTAAAATCTAAAAAATTTTATATCAGGAAGTATTTCAATAGAGATTTACTGTTTAAATTCAACTCTTGTTTCGATAGCCCCTTTTATTTTTTATAAAACTCAGATGAAAAAGTTGTCTTGTATATACTGGATGAGGTAATGTTTTTTTCAATCTTATTTTCAATTTTAGTGAAAATAGAATTATCCCCATTTTTAATACATTTTATTTCATTGAAATTATCCTTCTTTGAATTAAATATAAGTGCTGATTTATGTACAATTATATTATTCTCGAAATAACAATCACTCATTTCTGATTTTGAAGAGAGATACAACTTATAAATAGATTCTAAATCTTCTTGTGAAAATTTTATATATAGTTTTATATTTTGAATTAAAGAGTCATTAGCATATTTCTTATATTCATATATCCCGGTTGAACTGTTATAAATACGTTCATCATAGATAGTACCCAAGTCATAATCTGCGGTATGATATATAAACTCCGTGTTTGCCTTGTTCTGAGCTGTACAAGCTTGAAAAGCATTAAATAAAATTATTAAGTATATATAATTTTTCATAAGATAATTATTTCATTGAACGTTGGAAAACTGGCATAAGCTTTTTATAAGCTGTTTCTATTAAGTTTTGTCTGGCTAAATCTAAGAGTTTAAACATTTTATCTAATCGATATTGAGGAATAAAATCATCAATTGGGTAGTTATTTATTGTTCTGCTAATATGCTCTAGTTTGTATACTGCGAATTCTTCTGTAGTATCTAACATTTCTGTGTATCTATTTTTTAGTCCAAATTCTTTTTCCCAATCAATACTTTCATTAAGTAACCTTAATTTATTCGAAAGTGCATGTCCCGTCTCATGTATCATTGTTTCGGCCAGTAATTGGGGGTTTTGAGCAGCTAAAGGAGAATATACTATATTGGATTTACCTGTGAAAAAATTTGCTTTTGTAGTATATGCTAAAACATGGGTTTTATTTCCAGGATTCATAGTCCCATCTGTCCATGCTGCATCTCCAGAAGTTTCATCCCCAACTCCATAATCATCATAATAAAATTTTTTTCGAGTTTTATTTATATTATTTTGCATAGTATCACTTCCAATAGTTGGGTCATATTTATAAGTTGAAGTCGTAGAGTTATCAGCCATTGTTATTCTAGCCTTATTCCCTCCACTAGCAAAATACTCTACAGTGTAACTCACAGCAGCTACTGCACCACCAATCACAGCCCCTTTTAAAACTCCATTTAGAAAGTTATCACCATTAATTAATGAAACAATACCTCCGCTTCCACCACCAGCTAGAGCTCCATTTCCAACCGTAGCCCAGAACCCCCCAGCGCTGAATATCTCTCCAGCTCCTGCTGAAACGGCACCCGTAACAGTTCCAATTAGAATAGATTTTGCAAAACCACCCCAGGACCAATTATTATTGAATGTTGCTTGAAGAGCATACATACCAACACTTATTGCAGCACCAACAATTGCACCGGATATCACTGTAGCCCAAAAATATCCAAGCCCAACACCAATTAAGAAAGGAAGGACCTCTCCACTTGGATCATTATACATCAGCGGATTGTTGAGTACATACCCATACTTATTATAATTCTGGGTATTGTAGGGATCCTGAATATTTTCATCAGCATTTAAGAATCTTCTTAATAATGGATCGTACAATCTACCGTTCATGTGGATGATTCCTACTTCTGCAAAATGTTCATGGCTTGTGTATCCTCTTTCTACTAATAACGAAGTTGCATCAATTATATTTTTATCAGTGATAATTGCTCCGTTTCCAACCTGTAGATGAGTGAAATTCCCCCATGCATCAAAGTGTCTTTGCTCAAGTTTATTTCCTGCTTCATCACTAACAGCAAGTATGCTTCCTAAATAATCCTTGTGCAGAAATTTGTAAGAACCGCTGCTCTCTGTAAAGTCCTTTAAATATACAATATTACTTTCATAAGGATTTCCGCCTATATAAAGAATATGTTTTTCTTTTCCGGTTACATTATCCTTAACAACTTCAAAGCTTCCATCTTCGCTGTAGTATTTGGTGAATTTGCCTTCCTGATCGGGATCGAAATTTCCACCGTAGCTTACTTTCTGTCTCATACTGGTGAGTCCGTACTGAAAAGCTACATCCCCTTTCTCACCGTCAATAAAAACAGGATCATTATTTTCATTATAAGCAATGCTCTGGATCAGGTCATTATTGTAATTCTGGGTTCCGGCAGCATTTAAAGTCATTCCGGTAGGTTGATAGATCTTGGCAGGATTCTCAAATTTAATTGTTCCCACCTGATCGTTTTCCATAATCCTACCTTTAACATCGTAAACATTTCTGTTTGTAGAAGGTTTGATTCCGGTGATGGGATTGGTCCAGTTGATGAGTCTATTGTTATCGTCATAATCGAATGATTCTGTAATATTAAAGTCTCCTCCTGTGGTTCTGCTCTTCAATTCATTTTTAATTGCGTCAAATGAATAAGAGAGTTGAAGAATAGATGGTTTAACAGTTGAGGAATGATTTACATTAGTTAAGAAGCCATTGACATTATAGGTATTGTTAATGCTGGCTGCTCCTAATTTGGCTTGAAGTACCTGCCCTTTAGCGTTTGTTTCATTAAGTTCCCATAATATTTTTCCTGAGTTTTTATCTTTTATCTGATATAATTCCCCGCTCCAGGTACTGTAGTTATTTTCAATCTGGACTTTAGTGAGAGTGCCTGACGAATATAACTGTTTCTCATAAGAAATAACCCTTGCCTTATCATCATAGGTAATTGATTTCTGAATATAATATTTTTCGTTACTGCTTTCTGAAGATGATAAAACTCTACCTTGCGGATCATAAGAAACACTGGAGCTGTATATTTTACCTTTGGATGTTCCTGATTTTGAGCTTATCCTTCCTTTATCATCATATTGGTATGTAATAACTTTGTTAGTTGACTGCCCGCCATCGGTTGTAGATAGTTCTTTTTGCAAAATAAGCTGCCCGAAAGTATTGTAAGTGTATTCTTTAGTACCTTTTGGACTTATTATTTTTTTAGGCTGGCCAAAACCATCATATTCATATTTATAGATTCCGTTTGATGGATCATTAAATTCTGATTTTCTTCCCCATGAGTCATATTTTGTCGTAACAATATTTTCGGCATATTTAGCCTGGACTTGCTCTCCTGCAGCATTGTAGGAGAATGTAATAGTCCCTCCTTTATCAGAAGATGAAATTGTATTTCCAATAGCATCTGCCGTTTTTGTAGTCGTTCGTGCATTACCATTGTTTTCCTTTACTGTTGTTGTCAAACCTGAAACCGAAGTCGTCACCTCTTTTCCATTGAATGATTTTGCCGTTATTTTAGCCGGGAAAACCGTATCGTCATAAGTAATTGTGTTCCATTGAAAAGGATTACTCCCTTCAAAGAAAGGTTCACTTTCTGCAGTTTTTCTTCCCAATATATCATATTGAGTTTCTTTTGAAACAAATTGCCCTTGCGTGAATGCTTTGGTTGAAACTTTATATTCCTGCCCCAATTTGTTAGTATGTTTTTTTGATACATTACCATTAGAATCATATTGTATGACTGTTATATTGCCATTAACATCTCTTATATACTGATAAGTTGTTGTACCTTCCAGATTGGTTTTGGAAGACAGAAGTTTGCCCCATGCATCATATTTATTGACTAGTATATTGCCAAGTGGATCGGTTTGTTTCTCAATCTGTCCCCAATCATTGTAAATAAAATGGGTTTCCAGTCCTAAATTATCAATTTTCTTTTCTACAAATCTTCCTTTAGGTTCATATACAGCTTTGTTAGTTTGTACCTGGGAATCTATACTATTGCTGATCGTTTTTTGAGTGATGTTTCCAAAACCATCATAATCATATGTTTCCAAAAGATAACCGGAATTATCTCTGTTCCAGGTTTTGAGTATTTTTAAAAGGTTACTGTCATAAATATATTCTTCCTTGGCAGATTTTGTATCGCCATAGGCCTGTACAATTTCAGTTTTATAGTCTGGTCTTCCAATATAATAAGCTGATCCCGCTCCTGTTGGATTATGGATATATTTAAATGTAGAAGTTGTTATAGCATATCCGTTATTCACATTGGTTACACTTTGGGCTGGAAGATAGTAATCCCCGTAGGTAAGGCTGCCTGTAGTGATGGTTTCTGTTAAAAATTCCTTAGTTATAGTACTTTTTGGAATAATTGCCGTTATAATTTTAGGTTTATCAATTTCTGAAACAGGTGTGGTTACTAACTGTCCATTTAACATTTTATCTTCTTGATAAATAGTGGACTTAAAGCTTAACAGCTGGGTATTGTTCTCAGAAATATCTGTTGGGAAAATTTTTGATTCATCATTTGTTCTGATTGACCATTCCTTTACAGGAACTCCATTCATAAGCGGATCTATTTCTACTCCTGACCAGATTTTGGTATTTTCAGCTCCATCTGCATACCACGAAGAACGGGCGGACTGATAATACCCTAATGAGCCTTTCCCTTGCAAATGTCCGGTCATACCTCTGTACCTGAAATCCTGTTTTTTCCCTTCCAGTTTCAACTGTGATACGGCATAAGATTGGTCAACTCTGTTTAAAGAGAAGTATGGATAATATTCTTTTTTGATTTTGTTATAAAAAAATGAATTACTTTCAGGGATAAGTTCGTTATAATCTACCGTCGTTATAAGGCCGCCCTGATTAATTGCAGTAATTCTAGTTAATTCAGCTAAGGAGGTTTGTGTTCTGTATTTGTGCACTCTTGTTTTATTAAATACAAAAATGTCGTAATAGCTGTTGTTGGACTTAATTGGGTTGGTTATAGGTTGAAATAAGCTAAGGTCGCCACCGCTAATAGTATATGATTGGCTTGTACTGTTTAAGCCGGCGGTAAAATCAGTGCCACCATTTCCATGCAGCGTTTTAACTTCATATTGTAACTTTCTCCATGTTGCATTTCCATAACTATCTACACCTCCTACGCTATTTTTAGAATAAATAAAAACAATATCAGATTTTCCATCTTTATTAGTGTCTGAAATAGAATAAAAATGACGATCAATCAACGACCAAGTTACTGGTTGGTTGGGACTTCTATATTTAAGAAAATTTATCTTTAAAACACTTTGAAAGCCATTTTCTGTACCCATGTAAAACCGCCAGTTATCATCTACTTGGTTATCTGTAACAGGAATTGTAAAATCAAGATTTCCATCTCCGTTAAAATCCCCATATAAAATAGGGGTTTCAACATTTTTAACTTCAGATAAACTTCCGGTAAATCTTATCTTTTTTAAATATTTATCAGGTGCGGTTTTAATAAACTCAAAAGCGGTATATGCTGTGTTTGAAATATTAATAATTTCAGCTTTTCCATCTCCATCAATATCTAAATATTTTTGATTACTATAAATATTCTCATTAATTCCAGTATCTATTGTATAAGTTGACAACGGATTATTTTGATTCTTTAAATCCACAATGAAATTATCTATTTCATAAGTAGCACACCTGAGAACAGTACAAGGATCAGGGCGGGCAGTAGTTTCATTTGATGTAACATTATTACAGGCAGGATCTGGTACCCATTCACAAACTCTCTTTTTTAAAGTCAAAAAAATGTCTGAAATACCATCTCCATTGAGGTCTCCTTCATTTAAAGATGGGGAGATTATATTACAACCTGCAGGTGGAGGCTCGTTACCAGACGTACAGTCGGATATATTATATATTAGCTTTTCGAATACCTTAACAAAAGTATTATTTCTAAAAATATAACCTACAATTTTATCTTCTTCATATTGTACAATGCCATTTCCATTATAAATCTGGCCTTCTTCGTCCAATAAGGTACTAACAACCTTTGCTTCACTATTAAAAATTTTACTGGTAGAAACCTCTGTATATGAATCGTTGAAAGCGCCAAGTTTTAC
This sequence comes from Chryseobacterium sp. MIQD13, assembly GCF_050496705.1. NCBI lineage: Bacteria > Pseudomonadati > Bacteroidota > Flavobacteriia > Flavobacteriales > Weeksellaceae > Chryseobacterium > Chryseobacterium sp. MIQD13. The sequence continues at coordinate 264,255 of NZ_JBNWAF010000002.1, read as the reverse complement.
AACACCATTATTCATAATAAAATCCAAATAAGAGTCTCCATTAAAATCTCCGGTAAGCTTGACATTCTCAAAAGAGTCACTGTTATAAGGCAAAACACCATAATAGTCTCCTGTTGATGAGATTAAATTTGGATATGAAAATGTCACAGGGTTAGCACTTGCATTTTCAGAATTGAATTCTGTAATTTTATTGACTAACTGATAATTAGTACCATTATTAAAATACTCTATTGCATACCTTTTAAATGTATTTCCATTAGATTTTACAACAACATCATTTAACAACTTATCTTGGAGAATTGAAATACCATTTATAAAAGATGTTTCTTTTAAGTTTCTTGTTGTGTTTGTATTATAATTAAAAATAATACTGTTAAAGTTTGCTTTACTTAATAGATCATTCCCTCCCCATTCTATACTTGCTATAGAAGCAACGTTGCTGGATAATGTTTGGGTATAATTATAATTAATATGATTCCCTTGCGCATCTTTCCATTTTACAATATTGTATTCTATAGGTGTTCTGGCTGTACTATTTCCTGAAGCAATTGCTCCGTACCAAGCCTGAGAACCATCTTCAAAAGTCACTTCCCAATATTCAGGACCTTGCCAGGCTTCTCCCGTTACAGATCCGATGGATCTTATTTTGATATTCGAATATTTTTCCGTAACATATTCAGCTCCATTCTTACCGTATTCTCCGGATTTTAAAACCAGTCGTTGTCCATTAAAGCTATAATAATCAGAATAATCTAACTTGATTCCTCTCGTTTCGCCATTAGTCTCAATGGTTTTCCCAACTCTCGAAATGGTAGTGATTCCTGAAATATTCCATCCATACCCAGCAATTCCATTACCTGAACCACTGATATAAACAAGATTAATTTGTGGAGCTACACTTTTTACTCCCGGAGGTAAAGCAATAGGTAATGTAAATTGTAGCTGCCCAGCTCCGTTTACTTCAATATTTCCTTTAGTGTCATGAAAACTCTGTCCTGCAGGAGTAGTTGTTCCTGATGGGTTGGTTGCGCCTGCATCTGAATTTGTAGGTCCTCCTCCCGGATTTTCAGTACCCGGCCCAATTTTGGCTATAAAAGGATTAGATATATTTGATGATGCATGAAATCCCTGTGCAAGCACCACAGTCTGTGGATCCTGAACTGTTCGCGAGGTACTTTCAGTTTGGTATAATATTGTTTGAGAGTATCCCAATATTGAGATACAGGATATAATGAATGAATAGAAAATTTTCATATTCTGTTACTTAAATTAATGGATAATAATTATGGACCTATCGTTTGCTAACATTTCTGACGAAAACTCTTCCGTCTTTCAATGTAAAACGCAGAATATAAATTCCCCAGTCATAACCGCTCATATTGATTTTAAGCTGACGGTTTAACCCTGGAATATTCTGTTGTTGAAATTTCCAGTGTACAGTACTGTGCTGATATAGTGAAACAGCTTCTATGAGATTGTCTGCTTCTTCTGTCCAATCGATGGTAAGAACATCATTTACCGGCACAGGATAAAGCCTGATTTGTTTCCAGAATGTCTTTTCATCCATTGCAGATGTCTGTTCCAGAGCTGCTGTAGTTATGGGTTCTTTTTTTGCAGATTCAGCAGGTGCACTTTTCCCCGCTGCGTTAGGACCTCGGTATATTTGGTTTCCGGCTTCGTCATATTTGAAATAAACCTCAGTTTGAGAAAATCCGAAAAACCCTACAAATAATGAAAATATAGAAATTATTTTTTTTTTCATAAGTATTATTTTTTTTCGGATAAAAGTTTTTCAAGCTGTTTCTCCAGTTTTTCAACTTTTTCAGATTGAACTTTTAACTGCTTGTTCTGTTCAATAGAGTAAAGTGTAAGCTCCTCTATTTTTTCCATAAGTTTGGTATTCATGTCAGCTACATTAATACCATTTTTAAGAATCTCTGCTTCTGATGGAATGTTTGGTAGATGTCCTTTCTCCTGGATATGCTTTTCTACTTCTTCTAAAGAATTTAGTTTATAATCTTTTCGAAATACATAATCTGCCCATACATTGGCTTTTATTTCAACCTCTTTAGCAAATATTTTACCGTCAAATCTTGCTGTGGCATTGTTAAAAAACTTTATCCAAGTGCCGTTGGCAAGATCCTGAATACCTATATAATATCTTCCGTCATTGTAATTGCTGGGCATAGCAAGAATGATATTATGGGTTTTTCCCTTATTTCTAAGAACTGTATCTCCATTTTGGCCACCAAAGCACCCGTCACAAGTTGATTTTGAAATTTGAAATGAGCTCAGTGAACTAGCTACTTCAAAAACTGGATTTTCAGCTTGATAAACTCTGAAAGCCGAATCATTATTCACAGGATCATTGGCTCCTATCTTAGCTTTTCCATCAGGAAGTATGCGCATAACTTCCGTATTGTTGGCTTTAAGTACTAAAGGTTGGTTGTCTGTTGTTCCGAGAAAGTTATTCGAGGGATTTGTACCGGAATTTCCAGTTAAATTCCAAGATTGTGCAAAAGAAAATGTTGAAATAAGTAAGGCTAACGCAAGTAATTTTTGTTTCATCATGATAATCTTAAAATATGTTAAATGTTTTTTGCAAAATTACCTTTTTTAGTTCACAATAAAAAGATTTATTTTATTGATAATCATAATAATCTTCCCAGGATTGATATTTTACTGATTAACCATAGATGTAAATATATTTTATAAAACATCAAAATTTAGTATATTTTATTTCTACAATACTAAATGTAGTTTAGAGATAATATAGAACTGAATTAGAGATCTTGCTTTTTGAACTGGCTGTTCGGTAGTTGGGGATAGATATTTTTTCGTAATGTAGTTTTTATTAGAGATTTGAAAAAGATAAATAAAAATAAACTCTTTATTGTACCAAAAAATTGTTATTACTTTTCACAAAATAAACAATTCTCTCATTCCTATCCCTATCTTTAAAACTAATTTTAATACTATCTAAGCTATTCCTCTTACTGATATCATCATAATATAAAACAATATTATCACTATTCATGCCGCCACAAAAATTACAGTGAAAATCGATAAACTCACCATGGTCACTGTCTTCAAGGGAAAGGCCTTCCTCACTAGTTTCAATATTCTTAATCCTTATACTCAAAGCAAAGAAATTTTTATTAATCGTTTGGTCCTTTATTGAATTGAATTTAAAAGCGGTAAACGCTTCTACATCTGATATTCTCCATTATTAATTTTAACTGTATCCACTGTAGGGAGGTATTCTTTAATTAAAAGTTCTCTACTTCTAGCTTCTGAAATAGTCTGGGGAAGAAATTCTATATCAGAGCCTACACAGGACATTAGTATTAATAAGAATAAGAAAACGTATTTTTTCATGATAGTTATTATGCGTAAAATTAATATTGTTTTCTACAATGTCAAGGATATATTAAATATCAACAGAATCTTCCCATTTTAGAAAAAAACTCTACCTTTGTCCGTATGAACCTGTTAAGATGGATACTTGCATTCTATTTCATGGCATTGTCACTGATGCCCTGTGAGGATGTGCACCGTTCTTCAGGATCGGCAGACATTAAGCTGTCATTCAATGTTCAGGAATCTCATTCAAAAGATCAGGGGGATATCTGTTCTCCGCTTTGTACATGCAGCTGCTGTCAGATGACGGTATCTTCTTTCAGAATGGACCCCCTGTTGGAAATTCAGAATCAGGTTCAGGCTTACTTTTCGAAGAAAATTCTTTTTCAGAAAAACAATTTTGCGTATCAGATGTACGACCATATCTGGCAGCCTCCTAAAATTTAATTTTTATTGATTATTAGAAAGTTACGCTTTCTATCCATTGAACTTTGCAATACCATTGCAGAGGTCTTCGTGATATTTTTGCATCGGCATTATCGCCGCTTGTACTTATTACCAATAAAAATTAAATACATATCGTGTTAGATAAAATCATAAAATTCAGTATCAAAAACAAGGTGGTTGTTGGTATTATGACCTTGCTTCTCATAATCTGGGGAGTATGGAGCGCTACAAAACTTCCCATAGATGCTGTTCCTGATATTACCAACAATCAGGTGCAGATCATTACCGCTTGTCCTACACTCGCAGGACAGGAAGTAGAGCAGCTTGTTACTTTTCCCATAGAGCAGAGCATTGCCAATGTTCCCGATATTCAGGAAACCAGAAGTATCTCAAGATTCGGGCTTTCCGTGATTACTGTGGTATTCAAAGAAAATGTGGATATTTATTTTGCCAGACAGCTGATTAATGAACAGTTGAAACTTGCCGTAGAAGAAATTCCCAAAGGAGTAGGAACTCCCGAACTCGCCCCCGTAAGTACAGGATTAGGGGAAGTGTATCAGTATATTCTCCATCCTAAAAAAGGCAGCGAAAAGAAATACTCCGCCAAAGAACTCCGGACAATGCAGGACTGGATTGTCCGCAGACAACTGAATGGAACTCCCGGTGTTGCAGAGATCAACAGCTTCGGAGGAGAATTAAAACAATATGAAGTAGGAGTGAATCCCGACCGCCTTAAAGCAATGGGAGTAAGCATTTCTGATATTTTTACGGCGTTGGAAAAAAACAACCAGAATACAGGAGGAGCTTATATTGACAAAAAGCCAAATGCCTATTTTATCCGCGGAATCGGCTTTGTAACTTCATTGGAAGACATTAAAAATATTTCCGTAAAAAATGAAACCGGAAGCGTTCCTATATTTATAAAAGATGTGGCCGATGTACGTTTTGGGAACGCTGTACGTTACGGAGCACTGACCTACAACGGAAAAGTGGATGCAGTAGGCGGTGTAGTAATGATGTTAAAAGGTGCTAACAGTAACGATGTTGTAAGCAGAATCAAAGCTAAAATCCCAACCATTCAGAAATCCCTTCCCGACGATGTGATTATAGAACCTTTTCTGGACAGAACAGATCTCGTAGGAAGAGCGATCAATACCGTAGAAAAAAACCTTATTGAAGGTGCCCTTATCGTTATATTCGTTTTGGTTGTTTTTCTTGGAAATCTTAGAGCAGGGCTTATTGTAGCTTCAGCTATTCCGTTATCGCTTCTGTTTGCTTTAGGAATGATGAATGTTTTCGGAGTCAGTGCCAATTTAATGAGTCTCGGTGCTATAGATTTCGGACTTATTGTAGACGGAGCTGTCATTATTGTAGAAGCCACCTTACATCATTTAGGTATAAGAAAATCCGTTAGAAAGCTTACCCAAAGCGAAATGGATGAAGAAGTCTTCCTTTCCGCATCGAAGATCAGAAGCAGTGCTGCTTTCGGAGAGATTATTATTCTTATTGTATACATTCCTATTCTTACATTGGCAGGAGTAGAAGGAAAAATGTTTACACCAATGGCTAAAACAGTAGGATTTGCCATTTTGGGAGCTTTGATTCTTTCATTGACATATATTCCGATGATGAGCGCTTTATTTTTGTCTAAAAATATTTCTCACAAAGAGACCTTTTCAGATAAAATGATGAACTTCCTGCAGAAAATCTACCAGCCATTACTGCAGAAAGCTATTAAAGTAAAGTACATCATAGTTTCAGCAACAATTTTCGTTTTCGTCATCAGCGCTTTCATTTTTAAAAATATGGGTGGTGAATTTATCCCCCAGTTGCAGGAAGGTGATTATGCATTCCACTGCATCTTGCCGCAGGGTAGTTCACTCAGCCAGAGTATTGAAACCTCTATGCAGGCTTCCAGAATTATTAAACAGTTCGATGAGGTGAAAATGGTTGTTGGGAAAACAGGTTCAGCAGAAGTTCCTACAGATCCAATGCCACCCGAAGCCACTGACCTGATTGTGGTATTGAAACCGCAAAGTGAATGGAAATCAAAAAAATCCTACTCAGAGCTGGCCGATGAAATCAGTGAAAAATTAGAAAGTATTCCCGGTGTATTTTTTGAGAAAAACCAGCCGATTCAGATGCGCTTCAATGAGCTGATGACAGGAATCCGACAGGATGTTGCCGTTAAAATTTTTGGTGAAAACCTGGATTCACTTTCCATTTATGCAGATAAAGTAGGAAAGATCATTCAGACTGTAGATGGAGCAACTGCCCCGCAGATCGAAAGAGTAAGTGGGCTTCCTCAGATCAATGTGGAATACGACAGGACGAGAATGGCCAATTACGGACTGAATATAGAAGATGTCAATAATGCTGTAAGCACAGCCTTTGCAGGAAAAGCAGCCGGACAGGTCTTTGAAAATGAAAGACGTTTCGATCTTGTAGTCCGCCTCGACAGTCTTCACCGAACCAATATTGAAGATGTAAATAATTTAATGATTGCAACAGGTACGGGAACACAGATCCCGCTTTCCCAGGTTGCTAACGTAAGCTATAAACTGGGACCGGCACAGATCAGCCGTGAAGAAGGAAAAAGAAGGATCGTAATCGGGTTTAATGTAAAAGGCCGGGATGTACAGAGTGTTGTGAAAGATATTCAGGCAAAGCTGGATAAACAGGTTAAGCTGCCTTCGGGTTATTATTTTACTTATGGCGGGCAGTTCGAAAATCTTCAGGAAGCCAGCAAACGTCTGATGATTGCAGTGCCGGTTTCCCTGTTCCTGATCTTTATGCTCCTGTATTTTACATTCCATTCATTCAAACAGGCGGCGTTGATTTTTACAGCTATTCCTATGAGTGCTATCGGAGGTGTTTTTGCTCTTCTTTTAAGAGATATGCCCTTCAGTATCAGTGCAGGAATAGGATTTATTGCCCTTTTCGGAGTTGCTGTTCTTAACGGAATTGTTTTAATAGGAACCTTTAACCAACTTGAAAAAGAAGGAGAGAAAGATGTATTGAAAAGAGTATATGAAGGGACAAAAACCAGATTAAGACCAGTTCTGATGACCGCAACAGTGGCTTCATTAGGATTCCTGCCAATGGCAATTTCTACCGGAGCAGGAGCGGAAGTACAGAAACCTCTGGCTACAGTAGTGATCGGTGGTTTGGTGACAGCTACTTTCCTTACTCTCTTTGTTTTGCCGATGCTCTATATTATTTTTAACTCAAAGATTTCCGGAAAGATCAACAGGGTCAAACCAATAAGCACAGTGATTGTCCTTGGATTCCTGATGCTCGGACAGACTTTCAAAGCTCAGACCAGACAGATGTCTGCAGATCAGGCAATAGAAATGGCAGTGGAAAATAACCTGGTGTTAAAATCAAAAGATTTAAATATAAAATCTGCAGAAGCCCTCAAAGGAACGGCAAAAGAGCTTCCAAAACTGAATTTTGAAGCACAGCTGGGGCAATACAACAGCCCAAAATTCGACCAGTCATTTTCCCTTTCACAGAGCATTCCTTTTCCTACACTGTTTAAGGCAAGGAGAGAATTGATTAATGAGAATATAAAAAGCAGGCAAATCAATAAAGAAGTTTCCGTAAACGAACTGAAAAAGCAGGTACGAACGTATTATTATCAGATTGAATATCTGCAGTATAATAAATTCAAGTTAAAGAATCTCGACAGCCTGTATCAGGATTTTATCAGAATTGCCACGGTAAGATTTAAAGCAGGAGACATAAAAAAGATTGAAATTAATACTGCAGAAACCCAGAAAGGAGAAATCAGCCTGCTGTTGAAACAGAACGAGGTATACTTGAATAATGCGTATAAAAATTTAAAGACATTACTCAATACTTCCGAAGATTTTGAAGTTCCGTTTAAAAGTGATTATGAACCTTTAAGAACGGAAAATATCCTCGACAGTACATCCGTAGCCGATAATCCTACTGTAAAAGCTTTTTATAATGAAATGGTAGTTGCAGAAAAAAATAAAAATGTTGAAAAGTCACAGGGACTCCCTGAATTCAGCCTGGGATTGACGAGCCAGTCGCTCATTGGATTTCATATCAAGAACGGGCAGGAGAAATTTTATAATGCAGGTGACAGATTCAATTCTTTCTCTGTAGGTGTTGCCATTCCTTTGACATTTGGTGCTACAAAAGCAAGAATGCAGGCTCTGGAATACGAAAAACAGGCTGCCGAAACCAATGCCAGAATGCAGCAGAAACAGCTTTCTGCACAGCTTGAAAATGCTTTCGGGCAATATCAGCAGGACATCCAGCAGTATGAATATTATGTGAGTCAGGCTATTCCTAATGCCGATAAAATTGTAAAAGCAGCTCAGTTAGGCTACAAAACAGGAGAGATTTCTTACGTAGAATATCTTTTTGCCCTCCAGACTGCAACTAATATTCAGTTAAAATACCTAGAATCCATCCAGCAGGTTAATCAATCTGTAGTTACCATTAATTCAATCATCAATAAATAACATGAAAATAAAGCACAATATCATACTTCTGACAGTCACGGTACTTTTAATGATAAGCTGCGGCAAAAAAGAAACGTCAGCAGAAAAGACTGAAGTAAAAACCGAAAAGACCGAAACTGGACATGAAGACGCTCCCCAAACTATTGCTTCATTGACGGAAGAACAGATAAAATCAGTCGGAATATCTTTAGGCCCAGTGGAAATGAAAGAGCTTACCTCCACTATCAAAGCAAACGGACTTCTGCGTGTTCCGAACAACAATAAAGCAACGATAACCTCTCTTTATGGCGGAGTTATTAAAACCCTTAACGTACAGGTTGGAAGCCTGGTGAGAAAAGGGCAGGTGATTGCAACCATTGCCAATCCTGAATTTATCCAGCTGCAGGAAGATTATCTGACCACAAACAGCAGAATCACCTACGCAGAACAGGAATACAGAAGACAAAGAGAGCTTTTCGATAATGATGCAGGAGCAAAAAAGAACCTGCAGAGTTCGGATGCAGAATTGAAAACACTGAGAACCCGGAGAGCTTCTCTTTTAAAACAGCTTCAGATGATGGGAATAAGCCCGGGAAAAGTAAATAATTCCAATATGAGGTCGGGACTGGTTATTACTGCACCGATCAGCGGGACGGTCAGTAGTATTTCGGCGCAGATTGGAAGCTATGTAGATGTTTCGTCACCTGTGGCAGAAATTATCGATAACAATTCTATCCACCTCGATCTGCAGGTTTTTGAAAAAGATCTTCCGAAAATGAGAGTAGGACAGACCGTTCATTTCAAATTGACCAATAATCCTGAAACTGAATATGATGCCATGGTGTACAGCGTAGGTTCTTCATTTGAAAACGAGAGTAAAACAGTATCTGTACACGGCACCGTGACCGGAAACAAAGCAGGTCTCATTGACGGAATGAATATCACCGGAATAGTAAGCCTTGATAAAAATACCACACCTGCTGTTCCAAATGAGGCAATCGTAGAAGCAGACGGAAAATATTATGTGTTTATCAAAACAGATAAAAAAACTGAGGAACATGAAGAAGAGATCCCCGTTGAAGGTAAGAAAGAAGAAGCCGGCGAGCATGCTCAATACAAGAAAACCTTAAATTTTGAAAAGGTAGAGGTGGTAAAAGGAGCTTCGGATATGGGATATACTGCAATTACACCGGTCAGGGAAATTCCTGCCGATGCCAGAATCGTTGTGAAAGGAGCCTTTTTCGTTAATGCCAAGCTTTCCAATTCCGGCGAGCATGAGCATTAAAATAAGAAAATGATAAGTGATTTATAAGGACAGACCGGAATAAGTACCGATTTTTATGCCTAAATTAGAGGTGTTTACGGTAGATTTTCAGAGTCAGACAGACAAGAAACATTCTAATACATCATTCAGTTATGTTGCTAAACAAGAAAATATCCATCTGGTATTTCATCCGTGAAATAAAAAAACAGATCCTGTATATGGGAGTATTTGCTATATCCATCGGATTATTAGACCTTCTCCCCGGATTCCGCAAAATTTCTCTTCCTCTTAATATTCCGGCTCTTTTAGGAACTGCAGTATCATTACTGCTGGCTTTCCGGACCTCGCAATCCTATGAAAGGTGGTGGGAAGCCAGAACAGTCTGGGGAGCAATAGTGAATGATTCCAGAACATTGATGAGGCTGGTCATTCAGTTTTTCCCTTCAGGAGAAGATAAGATCATCAAAGAATTTGCAGAAAGACAGATCATCTGGACCTATGCGCTCGGTGAATCCCTGAGAAGACAGCCTTTTTCAGAGAAAGTTCAGAAATATCTGGATGAGCATCAGATCGAAGCAGCAAACATTCCGAATGCTCTTTTGGATGCCCATTCCCAACAGCTCAAAGAAACGGCTTCTTTGAAAGGCTTAACAGATTTCCAGCAGATGCAGCTGAATGATATTATTACAAGACTTTGCGACAGCATGGGAAAATGTGAAAGATTAAAAAATACCGTTTTCCCAAGATCTTACAGTATTTTACTGCATACCCTGATCTATGTTTTTGCTGCAATACTCCCGTTCGGATTGGATGACGGGCAGCTTATTGTTGAAATCATTATTACCTTCCTTATTCCGGTTATGTTCCTTGCCATAGAAAAAACATCAATTATCATGCAGGATCCCTTTGAAAATGGCCCGGTTGATACACCGGTGACCGCTTTGGCACAAACCATTGAAATTAATATCAGACAAATGACAGGAGAAAAAAATGTTCCTGCCAAAAAAGAAAATACTTTGTATTACGAAATGTGACAGATTAAAAAATTCCAAAAAAATTATGGAAGAAATAAAAATACAGACGGGTTCGCCCGCAAGCAGACATAAAAAGAATTTGCTTTTTGTCCTCTTGTTAAGCGGGACCTATATGATCGCTGAGGTGATTGGAGGTGTTATTACCCAAAGTCTTGCCCTCATGGCAGATGCGGCACATATGCTGACTGATGTTGTCGGGTTGCTTCTGGCATTCATTGCCATAAAAATAGGAGAAAGAAAGGCAGATGCTTCCAAAACATTCGGATATTACCGGACAGAGATACTGGCAGCAGTAATTAATGCTGTGGTACTGCTTGGTATTTCTCTTTATGTGCTGTATGAAGCCTATCAAAGATTCAGTAATCCACCGGAAGTGCAGAGCAAAACAATGCTTATTGTGGCAGGAATCGGGCTGATGGTAAATATTATAGGAATGATGATCCTGAGAAAAGATTCTGAAGGAAGTCTCAATATGAAAGGGGCTTACTTTGAGGTTCTTTCCGATATGCTGACTTCCATTGGAGTGATGATTGCAGGAGTCATTATGCTGACAACAGGCTGGTATTACGCTGATCCGATTATTTCTGCAGCTATCGGCCTTTTGATTTTCCCAAGAACCTGGCGTTTATTGAAAGAAGCAGTCAATGTATTGCTGGAGGGAACTCCCAAAGATGTAGATATTCAGCAGGTACGTAAAACACTGGAAGAAGTTCCGGGAGTAAAAGACGTGCATGATCTTCATATATGGTCATTGACATCAAGTGTCAATGCTATGAGTGCCCATATTGTAAGAGATAATAAAACGGCTCAAAACCAACTGCTGAAAACTTTAACCGAAGTCACAACGAAAAACTTTAAAATCAGCCATACTACTTTCCAGGTTGAAGAAGAAGGTTATGAAGAACAGGAAGTACATCTTTAAAATAAATCAGGAAATGAAAAAAGATATAGAAAATAAACTTATTGATAAAAATACCAAACCTACCAGTATGAGGATTTTGGTATACGATTTTTTAAGTACTCAGGATGCGGCACTTTCCCTTTCGGAAGTGGAAAACCATTTTGATAATGCAGACAGGACCACAATTTACCGGACTTTGAAAACCTTTGAAGAAAAAGGAATTGTTCACAGCATTCAGGAAAATACAACCACAAAATATAAATTATGTGATGACGGTTGTGATGAGAAAACACACAAAGACTGGCATCTGCATTTCTACTGCAAAATATGCAAGCAGACTACCTGCAGAGAAGGTATTTCTTTTCCGGAAAATATACAGACCAATTTCAGGATTGATGAAATAAGACTTTTTGCCAAAGGAATCTGCGAGAATTGTCTTGAAAGTTTGCAATAGTGTTGCATTGAGTTTAAACCTAATTTTACATCAAAATAGTATTTATGGAAGAATGTTGCAGTACAAAACCCAAACAGAAAGAACAGCATAAACACGACCACTCAGAAGGAGACGGCCACGATCACTCTCATGATACAGGAGATAAAACGGTTTTCCAGATGTTTCTCCCCGCCATCATCTCTTTCCTGTTGCTTCTGATTGGAATAGCATTGGATAATTATATAAAAACAGAATGGTTTACAGGATGGGTACGGTTAGCCTGGTATTTGGCAGCATACGTTCCAGTGGGACTTCCCGTTTTGAAAGAAGCTTACGAAAGCATTGTTCAGGGAGATGTATTCTCTGAATTTTTCCTGATGGGAATTGCCACAGTAGGAGCATTCATAATAGGGGAATATCCGGAAGGTGTTGCCGTAATGCTTTTTTATTCCGTAGGTGAAGTATTTCAGGGAATGGCTGTTTCAAGAGCAAAAGGAAACATCAAAGCATTGTTGGATCAGCGCCCTGATGAGGTAACAGTCATTGAAGGTAGCCAGCCAAAAACCATTAAAGCAAAGGATACCAAGATAGGAGATATCATTCAGCTGAAGCCGGGTGAAAAGCTGGCGCTGGATGGTGAACTGATTACAGAATCAGCTTCATTCAACACAGCAGCCCTTACAGGAGAAAGCAAACCGGATACTAAAACAAAAGGAGAATCCGTACTTGCAGGAATGATCAATATGAACAATATTGCTCATGTAAAAGTGAATACGGCTTACGAAGACAGTAAGCTCAGTAAAATTCTGGAACTGGTGCAGAATGCCACAGCGCAAAAAGCCCCGACTGAACTTTTCATCAGAAAATTTGCAAAAGTATATACTCCAATCGTTGTTTTCCTGGCGATAGGGATTTGTCTTCTGCCCTATTTTTTTGTCGATGATTACATCTTCCGGGACTGGCTTTACAGAGCACTGATTTTTTTGGTAATTTCATGTCCCTGTGCATTGGTGATCTCGATTCCTTTAGGGTATTTCGGAGGAATTGGAGCGGCAAGCAGAAACGGAATACTGTTTAAAGGAAGCAATTTTCTGGACAGTATTGCAGAAATCCAGAATGTAGTAATGGACAAAACCGGAACCATGACGGAAGGTGTATTCAAAGTACAGGAAGTGAACATTAACCCCGAATTCAGCAAAGAAGAGGTCCTGAAACTGGTGAATGCTCTGGAAAGCAAAAGTACACACCCTGTAGCTACAGCGATTCATAATTATGCAGGTGAGATCAATCACGCTGTCCCATTAGAGAATGTAGAGGAAATTGCGGGACATGGTTTAAAAGCTTCAGTTAATGGAAAAGAATTGTTGGTAGGTAATTTTAAGCTGATGGATAAATTCAGTATCAGCTACGATATTAATCATGGCAATATTGTTTACACTTTAATTGCTATAGCCTATGATAAAAAATTTGCTGGCTATATCACCATTGCAGACAGTATAAAAAATGATGCAAAACAAACTGTTGAAAACCTTCACAAAATGGGTGTGAAAGCGACTATGTTGAGTGGTGATAAAAGTACCGTTGTAAAATATGTAGCAGATCAGCTTGGTATAGACAACGCTTTCGGAGATTTGCTACCTGAAGATAAAGTAAATAAAGTAAAAGAAATCAAAGCCACGAATCAAACCGTAGCCTTTGTAGGTGACGGAGTAAATGATGCTCCCGTGGTCGCTCTCAGTGACGTAGGAATTGCAATGGGTGGGCTGGGAAGCGACGCCACCATCGAAACAGCGGACGTTGTGATCCAGGATGATAAACCCGGTAAGATTCCAATGGCCATTAACATAGGTAAACAGACCAAGAAAATTGTATGGCAGAATATTATTTTAGCCTTTGCCGTAAAAGCGATAGTCTTAGCTCTGGGAGCCGGCGGTCTGGCAACGATGTGGGAAGCCGTATTCGCAGATGTGGGAGTAGCGATGCTGGCTATTTTAAATGCAGTGAGAATACAAAGGATGAAGTTTGGTTAAAGGTAGCAGGTTGCAGATGACAGGTTTTAGGTATTAGATGAGGCGAGAAATAATCAGGACTGTAAAATTTTATCAGAGATAAAATCCTTGCGCCTTAAAAACATCCATCATTTCTAAAATAACTTTTGCGCCTTTGCGATAAAAACACTCCAGGCCGCAAAAAAATAAAGACATAAAAAATCTGTGAAATCAGCCTAATCAGCGAGAGAAAAAAATAACCCATAAACTCTGTTACAACTGTAGCAGAGTTTTTTTCATCAGGTTTCAACGAAAATAATCAATGACATTCATCATAAATAAGCCATAAACCCAATTTGAGTAGTATATTTGTAAAACAGAACCAATTCATTGAGATTTCTTATATCCATATTCGTCATTTTTACCATCGCATTACGCCCTGTTTTGCCATTGGTAAACTATGCCGTGAACTATGATTATATTGTAAAAAACCTCTGTGAAAACAGAAATATTCCCCAATCTACATGTAAAGGGAAATGCTACGTAAGTAAAGAACTGGCAAAAACAGAGAAACAGTCCAATAATTCCCAGACTATAAAAATTGCAGGATTAGATGTATTTCTTTCACACGATATTCTTTCATTTTTAGCTCAAAAAGAATCTGGTTCCGAATTAAAAGTGATCAATACATATCATAGTATAGATGATACTTCAGAATATTTTACCAGGATATTTCATCCTCCTTTAGCTTAATTTATTTTGAACTAAATATATAGTTGGTGTTTTAATCTGTGAAAACATCTCTTATTGCTATATGTAAAGTGCTTATGAATGTAAATACATGCTAACATCACTTTAAATTTAGTTTAAATAATACCTCTGTCTTTGTTCAATACTATCATTAATTTCAATTTACAATTAAAATGAAATCAAAAATTATTTTAACTGCATTATTGTCAGTTTCATTATTCGCCTGTGGCCAGGAAACACCAAAAGTAAAACATAAAAAAAGTGCTTCATCTTCAAAATCAAGCATCAGAAAGGTAAAATTTGCCAATGCCGAAGATCCGATTTGTCATATGAAAACAGAAGATGATATGAAAGACACAGTAGTCTATAAAAATAAAACATACGGTTTTTGCAGCAGCCTTTGTAAAGACGAATTCAAAAAAAATCCGGAAAAATATGCCCAGAAATAATAAACCCCAAAACGGAGCAAAGAAAAAGGTCATCATTCCGATAGCCATTTTTGCCCTGCTTTTTCTGGGAATAGGTATAGGAATGGGATACTTTAAAAAGAACCTGTACACCGTAATGAAGGTTCCCGATTTTACACTGACCGACCAGAATAATAAGAAAATCACCAATAAAGATATGCTGGGGAAAGTATATCTGGTAGAATTTTTCTTCAGCAGGTGTCCAACAATCTGCCCCGTAATGAACCGTAATATGAGATTTATTGAAGATGAGGTAAACAGCCCCGAATTTGGAATTATCTCAATAAGTATCGACCCGGAAAACGATACACCCGCAGCATTAAAACAGCATGCCAAAAGTGTGGGAGCAAAATCACCGGACTGGCATTTTCTTACCGGAGACAGGGATTATATAGGAAAACTGGCAGATCAGTTCAATATCTATGTAGGAGATAAGGAAGACGAAAGTGAAAGCCTGAACCACAGCGGAATGATCGCCCTTGTAGACAAAGAGGGAAACATTCGCTGCAGGTATAATAAAGACAATATGCCAATCCTGTATTATTCCGGGCTGAATTATGAAGATCCGGAAGGAAAAACACCAAAGCTTAACGGTAAATATCATCCCGACAGGGAAATCCTGATCGAGGATATTAAAAAACTATTGAAGTAAGAAATATTGTTAAACCATAAAAACAAAACGTTATGAAGATTTTGAAAATAGCAGCTTTAAGTGCCGTATTTGCCACACAGTTTGCTTTTGCCCAGTTTAAGCAGGCTCCGCTTCCGTATGCATACAATGCGCTGGAGGGATCAGTGGATGCACAGACTATGGAAATCCATTATTCAAAGCATGCAGCTGCCTATGTTGCCAATTTAAATAAAGCGATTGCAGGAACCCCACAGGAAAAACAGACCCTTTTCCAGATTCTTTCAGGAGTTTCTAAGCTTTCACCGGCAGTAAGAAACAATGCAGGAGGGCATTACAACCATGAACTTTTCTGGACAGTTCTTACTCCCGTAAAAAACACACAGCCTTCTGAAAAACTGGCTAAAGCTATCAGTGAAACTTTTGGAAGCATGGAGGCTTTCAAAGAAAAGATCAGCAAAGCAGGAGCAGACCGCTTCGGTTCAGGATGGGCATGGCTTTCTGTAGATAAGAACGGAAAATTATTCGTGTCATCTACAGCCAATCAGGATAATCCTCTGATGGATGTAGTAGAAGAAAAAGGAACCCCGATTTTAGGGATTGATGTATGGGAACACGCTTATTACCTGAAATACCAGAACAAAAGAGCCGATTACCTTACTGCAATCTGGAATGTGCTTAACTGGAAAGAAGTAAGCAGAAGATATGACGAAGCAGTAAGCAAAAAATAAAAATGAATTTAATTTGCAGCATATTCCTCACTTTTTACATGGTGTTCAGACCCCTGATCCCATTGATGGAGTATGCTGTAAATTATAACTATATTGCTACCGTTCTTTGTATTAATAAAAGCAGGCCGGAGCTTCATTGTAATGGGAAATGCTACTTAAGCAAAGAACTGGCGAAAACAAATAATACTGATTCCTCGCCTTTAAACAAAACCAAAAATTCAGGACAGAAAGTATTGGATACTTATACACTTTCTGAAATATCAGCCATTCAGACGGAAAGAGAACTCTTCTCCCTGAATTTTAATTTTCTCTATGAAACAGCCTATTCTTTTCTGTTTCTAAAACATATTTTCAGACCACCGGTTTTTTAAGTTTACTCCTTTACAAACCACAAAGAGAAGTTTATATAGTATGAAAATCAAAGATTTTCAAAAACTTATGTGCTCTTCTATTCAGTTTTCCAATACACTTTAAATAACTAAAGTGTAAAAGAACTTTTGCGCCTTTTGTGGTTTAAAAAAATTGAATGTTCACTCATTCAAAAGAATCTCTATTTCAAAAAATTCAACTTAAAAAATCAAAAATGAAAATTTATAAATTTTTATCATTATTCTTTATTGCCTTTACTTTACTCACTTTATCATCTTGTCAAAGCAGCGATGATGCCGATCCGCAGGATACTTCCACAGGGAATCTTCAGATCAAATTCGAGAATGGGTTTAATAATCTTGGTGATATTGTTTTAAATCAAACAGTACAGACTTCTACCGCAGGGCAGAAACATAATTTTTCCACCCTTAAATACGTAATCAGCAATATTACACTGATCGACGAAAGCGGAAACGAATTCAAATACAATGAAAATAATCCTGATAAAGGAGCTTTTATCATAGACCAGGCAGATGCAGTAGCCGGAATTGTCTACGTTGACCTGAACGGAGTCCCTAAAAATAATTACAAAAAAATGAAATTCGGACTTGGGATCAGCCAGAAAGCGTACTTGCTCGGACAGGACGGTCAGGCAGAATTCTGGACCAAAGCAAAAACTAAAGGGATGTCATGGTCCTGGGCAGCAGGCTATGTTTTTGTGAAACTGGAAGGGAAATATGGCAACAGTACGGCAGATACAAACTTTATGAATCATACCGGAAATATGGGAAATGTAGCAGCCAATAACACACCGGATCTTTACCGGGAAATTACGTTGAATTTGCCGACGACAGCCAGAGTGACTTCGCAGGTAAAACCTTCAGTTCATATTCTTGCCGATCTCAACCAGTTTTTAAGCGGCGGTAAAACACTTTCCCTTACAGCGGAAAATAATATGATGATGGGATCAAGTCCTCATTTGGCAGATGTTACGGATAACCTGACTAAAATGTTTAAAGTAGATCATGTTCACAATGATTAAAATTTTATCCAAAATAGTATTGGCTATACTTTTTCTGAATTGTGTATCCTGTTCTGATGAGGTGATCCGGCCACTCGAAAAAGATGAAGCCTATCCGTTGCAGTTTCCTTCCTATTTCCCTGAAATGACTTTCAATTCATCCGGAAATCCGGTTACCAAAAACGGAGTGGAATTAGGACGAAAATTATTTTACGAAGGAAAACTTTCCAGAAATAATACAATATCATGCGGTTTCTGTCATATTCAGGAAAACGCTTTTACCCATCACGGTCATACAGTAAGTCATGGTGTAGACGATAGAATAGGAATCCGGAATGCACCGCCTGTCCAGAATATGGCTTTTCTGAAAAGATATATGTGGGACGGTGTGATCCATAATCTGAATGAGCAGCCTATCAGCCCGATTACAGATGAAAACGAAATGGATAGTTCCATGCCTGAAGTGATATCAAAACTGAAGGAAGACCAAAAGTATAAAAAGCTTTTCATGGCCGCATACGGAGATGAAAATATTACCGGAGAAAGGGTTCTGAAAGCCCTGTCACAGTTTATGGCAAGCATGATCTCTGCTGATTCGAAATATGACAGGTTCAGGCAGGGAAGAGAAATTCTTACTTCTGAAGAAAATCAGGGAAAGAGTTTATTTCAGCAGAAATGTGCTTCCTGCCACAGCGGAGAATTATTTACTGATGAAAGCTTCAGAAATACCGGAATGTATTACAATACGCAATTCAAAGATGCAGGACGTTACCGTGTAACGCTTGATCAGAATGACTGGATGAAATTCCGCGTTCCGAGCCTTAGAAACATAGAATATACTGCTCCCTATATGCACGACGGAAGATTTTACACGCTGGAAGCTGTTCTTAATTTCTATTCGGATAATGTAGAGGATAATCCCAACCTTGATCCGCAGCTTAAACAGAACGGACATATAGGAATTGCAATGAATGCTCAGGAAAAGCAGTTTATCATTGCCTTTTTGAAAACCTTGTCTGATAAAAGCTTTATTTCCAATCCAAAATTTGCAGAATGAACATTACTATAAACTTTAAAAGAATAATTTTTATAATCAGTCTGGCTTTCTCATTTGTTTGTCAGGCTGCAATAATTAACGACAGTATTGATATTTCTGATGATATTAACAGAAATATCCTTGATGACTGTGATGCCTGTGGCTGTGCGGCAGGAAACGGCTCCTCCGGTTTTGAATCTTTGCTGAATCCGCAATTTATCGGGATTAAGTATTTTGCCCAGCATTATAGAGCAAAAGAAAACCTTTTTGTAAAAGATCTCACACAGGATCAGTATTTCAATACCATGCAGATTTGGGGAAAAATCCCTTTGACTGAAAAACTGAGTGTATATGCCAGTCTGCCTTTTCATTTTCACGAAAAGAAAACCATGCAGGGAGATATCAACATCAATGGTATCGGAGATTTAAATCTGATGGGAATCTACAGGATCATTAATTCCAAAGATAATTTTCATCAGCTTAATGGTGGTCTGGGGATAAAAGTTCCTTTGGGGAAATTTGATGAAAAAGGAATTTCCGGGGTCAATCCAAGTTTTCAGCTCGGAACGGGCAGTTGGGATTATCAGGCAGTTTTAAACTATAAATTTCAGAAGAATAAGCTGGCTTTACTGATCAATACAGATTATACAGTGAAAACAGAAAATAAAAAGCATTACCATTTTGGAAACCAATGGAATTATGCGGCAACAGGATTTTATCAGATTACAGGAAATGAAAAAGCCATTTTATCTGCGAAGGCAGGACTTCAAGGCGAAGTGTATGACAAAAACAGGCAGTTTAATGAAGCACTACCCAATACAGCAGGAAGTGCTTTATACGGGAAGCTGGGTTTTGAAGCTTCCTATAAAAAATTTAGTCTCGGTGGTGAAGTGATGCTTCCTGCGTATTCCAATCTGGCGGGAGGAGATATTGAAGCGAAATCTAGATTCAGTATTTTTCTGAATTTTGGGATTTGATGAGGAATGATGGTTTCGAGAGCCTCAGCCACCAAAAGTGGTTGATTCAATCTTAAACATACTATTATTCTATCCTTAATGATGGGTTCTGAAACTGGTGGCTGAGGCTCCCGAAGCCGCCGGTTTTTATTGCTGAAAATTAAATTATTATGTCTTGTATTGCATCTGTCAATAATTTTCTATCTTTGCCGCAATCTGGTGCGCTGTAAAAAGCACTTAAAAGGGAATCCGGTGAAAATCCGGAACAGACCCGCTGCTGTAAGCTCCACATCAAAGTTTTTGAAGATTATATCCACTGTTTTTTAATGGGAAGGATTTCAAAAACGGAGTAAGTCAGAAGACCTGCCGGAGGATAAACGTTTGATGCTTTCGTGGAATAAAGCTTAGGACAACAATGATTCTGTGCAGTGACAGCTGTGCTTTGTCGTTGCTATCTTATATCCATTAGCGTCTGCATTATTCCAAATGAGCTAATGGTCAGAAAACTTACTGTTTCACGGTTTCAAAAAGGGGTTATCACATTATTTGTGGCAGCATCTCAAATTTTGTTTTCGCAATCCGGAGATACGATCCGGGAGAAAACAATTCTTCCCATCCGGATTTATAAAAAAGATTTTAAAGAAATTCTTCCGGCTCAGATACTTTCCGGTGAGCAGCTTGAAAGGCTGAACAGCCAGTCTGTGGCTGATGCTTTACGGTATTTTTCAGGAGTACAGATCAAAGATTATGGTGGAATGGGCGGACTGAAAACGGTGAATATCCGGAGTATGGGAAGCCAGCATGTTGGGGTTTTCTACGACGGTATTCAATTGGGGAATGTTCAGAACGGAATCGTGGATCTTGGAAAATTCTCCCTAGATGATATTGAGGCTGTTTCTTTATACAACGGCCAGAAAAGTGAGATCTTCCAGCCTGCAAAAGATTTCGGCTCTTCGGGATCTATTTATCTTCAGCCTAAAATACCTGTTTTTAAAGAAGATCAGAAAACGAACTTAACGGTTAAATTAAAATTAGGGTCGATAAGTTTATTCAATCCTTCATTCCGCCTGGAACAGAAGATCTCTGATAAAGTTTCGGCAAGTTTCAGTTCGGAGTTTGTACAAAGTGACGGATTGTATAAGTATAAATATGAGAAAAAGAATTCTGACGGATCTGTTGCGAATGATACGATTGCCAGAAGGTATGATTCCTATATCCGTGCTAAACGTTTTGAAACCAGTTTTAACGGAACCATAAATGAAGGAAGCTGGAGTGTACGCGGATACGGCTATATTTCAGACCGAGGAATTCCTACTGCTGTTGTTAATAATGATTTCGGACCGAAAGGCCAGCAAATGCTGGATGAAAATTATTTTGTTCAGGCCAGCTTCAGAAAAAAACTGTTTCCGAAATTTGAAACCCAGGTCAAAGCCAAATTTGGCTATGACTATACCAGATTTCTAGATACAGTTAATGTTGCGACAACGGTTTTGCCAATAGATAATTCTTACATACAGAGAGAACTTTATTTTTCCACATCAAATATTTATTCCATCAATAAGAACTGGGATGTAAGCGGGAGTTTTGACTTTCAGTACAATAATCTTGATGCTAGCCTGAGGGATTTTTCATATCCCACCCGCCATACCTCACTGCTTTCTTTTGCTACTACTTATCAATGGAACAGGTTTAAGTTTTTAGGGAGTATTTTGGGAACATTTGTTCATGAAAATGTAAAAATGAATGCCAAATCTCCGGACAAAACCGAATGGACACCTTCTGCTTTCCTGAATTACCAGCCGTCCGAATCCAAAGATTTTACACTAAGAGCTTTTTACAAAAGAGTTTTCAGGATGCCTACTTTCAACGACCTCTACTACACAATGATCGGAAACGTGATGCTGAAACCTGAGTATACGAATCAGTATGATATTGGATTTACCTATCAGAAACTCTATGACCACAAAGTTTTTAAAGGAATTTATGTGAAAGTGGACGGATATTATAATGAAGTGGAGAATAAGATTGTAGCTGTTCCTACTACCAATCTTTTCAGATGGATGATGACCAATCTGGGTAATGTAAAGATCATCGGGACAGATGTTAATATCCAGGCTGAATTTGATATCAGTAAAGTTAAACTAAAACCCCTCGTGAGCTATACTTATCAGCGGGCCGGAGATTATACCGATAAAAAAGAAGACTATTACGGAGATCAGATTCCTTATGTGCCGTGGCATGCTCTCACCTTTACGCTGATGACAGATTATAAAGACTGGAGTTTCAACTATAGTTTTATGTATACCGGAGAACGTTATGATGCCCAGCTGAATAATATCCGGGCCAATTATCTGCAGCCGTGGTATACTCATGATTTATCTATCCAGAAAAAATTCAATTGGCATTCACACCAGCTTAAGGCAGGTTTTGAGGTCAACAATGTACTGGATCAATACTATGACGTGGTAAGGAATTATCCTATGCCCGGAAGAAATTTTAAACTCATTGTAAGCTTTACATTATGAAAAAACTGAACTTTTGCCTGCTGGCTTTTGCATTGCTATTCCTGTTTTCCTGCCGGACGGATGATTATGTTGTTCCTTCCGAAAAAGATGAGGTAAGTACAGGGGAAGATACTCCGATTAAAGGATTCTATCTTTTAAATGAAGGAAATATGGGCAGCAACAAATGTACGCTCGATTATTTCGATTACGCAACAGGAACCTACCACAAGAATATTTATGCAGAAATAAATCCAAGTGTGGTAAAAGAGTTGGGAGATGTGGGGAATGACATTATGATTTATGGAAGTAAAATGTATGTAGTGGTTAATGTTTCCAATAAAATAGAAGTATTGGACGCCAAAACTGCAAAACGCATCAAAACGATACAGCTGCAAAACTGCCGTTACATGTCTTTCAAAGGAAATAAAATATATGCAAGCAGCTACGCCGGCCCCGTTGAGCTGAATCCAAATTCTCCACCGGGAAAAGTAGTTGAAATTGATACCACCTCACTTAGCATTGAAAGGCAGGTCGTGGTAGGATATCAGCCTGAAGAAATGGAAATTATCGGAGATCAGCTTTTTGTAGCAAATTCCGGAGGATATATGTTCCCTAACTATGACAGAACTGTTTCTGTTATTGACCTGAACACTTTTACACAAACAAAAAAAATTGACGTCGCGATTAATCTTCATCGTCTGCAGAAAGATAATTACGGAGATCTGTATGTCAGCTCCAGGGGAGATTATTACAATATTCCGTCCAGTCTGTTTCTTGTAGATGCAGCAACAGGAACTGTGAAAAAAGATTTTCATGTTGCTGTAAGCGGAATGACGATTGTGAATGATAAGCTGTATTACTATGGAAATGAATTTAATTACAATACCCATTCCTACGTCAAGACCTTCGGAATTATAGATGTCAAGACCGAGCAGGTTATTGCTACTAAAATTATTGACCAGCAGTATGCAGATGAGATCAAGGCACCTTATGGAATTGCTGTAAATCCTTATACAGAGGATATTTACCTTACAGATGCCAGAAATTATGTGACTACCGGATATGTATACTGTTTTGATAAAACCGGAAAATTTAAGTGGAAGACTGAAGGTGGAAATATCCCCGCCCATTTTACTTTTTTATATAAATAATCAGAAAAAGAATGGAAAGAAAAACAATACAAATTGTAAAGACAGTGCTTTTTTCTTCGGTTTTGCTGGCAATGGCAGCCTGTAAAAGCGACACTGAAGAAGTTGCGGAAGAAGTAATATTTCCTGCAGAAGTTCTTAAAGAATCCTATACGATCGACAGGCTGAAGCTATTGAATATAGATCCGAAAATTGAAGGCAAGCTGACGTGGAGTATTAAGGATTCCATTATTTCCGATCAGCAGCAGCTGGATTTTGTAAGTGTCTACACCAAAACTTATCCTTTAGCCCTGAAAGTTGAAGTAAAGGGAGTTGTGAAGGTTTATCAATCACAGATTATAGTAAATAAAGAGCAGACACCTTACAGTAAATATATTAAGGATGTTTTTGAATTCCGTCCTGCTGTCGGGCAGTTTATCAATGAAGTTCCGGAATATGTTAGTGGAAATACCGAGGCAAGCATGCTCCAAAAAGCAAAAGAGTCTTTAATAGGAGGGAATTCTACTATGATTACGTTGGGAGGTTTCGGAGGATATGTTTCCTTCGGCTTTGATCATACGATTCCGAATCTTGAAGGAAGGGATTTCAAAATCCTGGGTAATGCATTCTGGGGAAATAATGCAGCCACAACAAGATCAGGTTCCTGCGAACCCGGAATTATTATGGTAGCCTATGATAAAAATAAAAACGGCAAGCCGGACGAAGATGAATGGTATGAGATTGCCGGCAGCGAATATTTTAAAAATTCAACTACAAAAAATTATAGCATAACTTATTTCAAACCCAATGAAAACAAGCCCCCCGTTCCCGGAAGTGAGTTTTGGCAGACTGATGTGGAGTACATCAAATGGCAGGATGATTTTGGGAATTCTGGATTTAAAACTAAAAACACCTTCCATGCACAAAGCTATTATCCTTTATGGTTTCAGAATGCTTCTTACAGCCTGACAGGAACCAGACTTAAAGATAATTTTTACGACCAGAGCGGAACGGGGACTTATTGGGTGGGAACGTCTTATGACTATGGCTATGCAGACAATGCACCGAATAATGATGAAGCTTCCAATATTGATATTTCCTGGGCTGTAGATAAAAACGGGAAATATGTAAAGCTTCCGGGTATCGATTTTATTAAGGTATATACGGGAGTCAATCAGGAAGCCGGCTGGCTTGGGGAAGTTTCTACAGAAGTGGCAGGCGCTTATGATCTGCACTTTAATTAAAATACGGACTACAAAATTTAATAAATATATTCAAAATGAAAAAGTTTTACCTTTTTACGGTACTGTTTCTGTTTGCGTTCTTTGCCAATGCACAGGTAAGAGTACAGGGTGTACCCAGGAATGATATTCAGGGGACGAGCAGCAATCAGCTGAACGCTACAGTAACGACCAACATCAGTTTTTCTGATATCCAGTATTGGGTTGGAAGCGGGACAAACCAAGCGGCTTTCGTTGTACAGTGGAACGACAGTAAAAATCCTGATGCTTTGGTATGGGGATTCAGATGGAACGGTAATGCTACGGGGGAAGATATGCTGAAAGCCATTGCGCAGGCGGATCACAGATTTTTCACATTGCTTTATCCCGGAACACAGTTCGGAACAGCTATTGGAGGTCTGGGTTTTGACCTGAACGGACAGAATAGTAATGCACTTTACAAAAATGGAAATACAACCTATCCTCTTTATCCTGTGAGCGGTATCGTAAATACAGCAGCCTATGATTTTGATGATTATACTGCGGCAGATACCGGTGATCATTGGGGATCAGGATGGTATAACAGCTACTGGTCTTATTGGGTGAAGGATCCTTCGGATGCTGATTTTGGATATTCCGGGGTAGGGGCTTCTTCCCGCGTGCTTCAGAACGGTTCATGGGATGTATGGAACTTTAATCCGGGAATGAATTCTTTCCCTATTTCTTCTACATTAACTCCAGTGTCATCTTATGTAGCTTCTACTAATTTTACTACAGGTTACTTTATGGTGAATGAAGAATGGTTCGGGCATACGAACGGTTCTGTAAATTTTATCGATAATAATGGTCAGGTTAACTACCGTGTATACAGTAATGCTAATAATAACCAGGCTTTTGGCGCAACAACGCAGTATGGAACAATCTATGGGGATAAATTTTATTTTGTCTCAAAGCAGGCAGCAGATGGAGGAGATACTCAATATACACCGGGAGGAAGGCTTGTTGTTGCCAATGCACAGACAATGCAGAAAATTGCAGGTTTTAACAATATAGGAGGTGGTGACGGAAGATCTTTTGTAGGTGTTAATGAAAACAAAGGGTATATCGGAGCTTCTAACGGAGTTTATGTATTTGATATTGCCAATTTACAGGTTGGAAGCTTAATTGCCGGAACTGGCGGAGGCGGTCAATACGCGGGGCAAATCGGAAATATGATCCGTTCTTCTAAATATGTATTTGCAGTAAAACAGTCTGCGGGGATTTTAGTAATTGATCCGGCTACCGATACTCTGATTAATACGGTACCGGGAGCTTTTCATTCTGTTGTTCAGGCAAAAGACGGAAGTATCTGGGCTATTCAGGATCAGAAATTAGTGAATATAAATCCAACGACTTTTGCAACAACTGTTTATAATATTCCAACAACTAAGTATCTGGGTTCTTGGGGAGCATGGAATGCGGGAAGTTTTTCAGCGAGCAGTAAGCAGAATGTTTTATATTGGATTAATTCCATTAACAGTTTCAGCTCAGGGACACAAATTGTGAAATTTGATGTAACGACGAAAGCGTTCAATGAAAGTTTTGCAACAATTCCGGGCCAGACAGGAACTTACAAACAGATTCCTTACGGTGCAGGTCTTCGTGTCAATCCAACCACCGATGAGCTGATTCTCAATACTACGGAAAGCGGTTATGGAGCACACTACCAGAAAAACTGGATTCATACTTTTAATACCAGCGGAACTCTTACGAATACGAAAATACTTAATGATTATTACTGGTTCCCGGCTTTGGCTGTATTCCCGGATAATACACTTCCGATTGTAAGCAGTACTTTCCCGTCACAGGTTAACCTGGGGTCTGTATCTACAATTGATCTGAAGACAATAGTTTCTGATGAGGATAATCTTTCATCGGCAATTGTAAAATCAATTAAATCGAATTCAAATCCAGCAGTTGTTTCTGCAATAATCAATGCTAATGATGAACTTGTATTGACTCCGGTTGCTTCAGGGACGTCTGAGATTAAGATCAGCTTTAATTCAAACGGAAAGGTTGTTGAAAAAGTACTTACTGTCAACAGTACAACTTCTACTTTAGCCACTGCAGAAGTGAAGAAAATTGAATTCAGTATCTATCCGAATCCGGTTACCGATATTCTTACTATTAAAACTCAGGAGAAAATCTTAAATGTTTCTGTTTACGATGCTTCCGGTAAAATGATTAATACACAGCTTAACAATGGTCAGATTAATGTAAGTATGCTTCCAAATGGAATGTATATTCTGAAGGCTGTAACTGACAAGGCAGTGTACCAGCAGAAATTGATCAAGAAATAGTTTTCACAGTCTATTTTTATTTCAATGGATCGGCGGCCCTTCGGGCCGCCGATTTTTTATTACATTATCAGATAAAATAATTCCGGCGGGCTGAAAGCCCGCCGGAACCTTATTCCTCAAGTATTTTAATTGGTAATCCTAATTTTACGTGAATATACCTTTTTATCTTTTGTTTCTATTGTCAGAATATAAATTCCTTCCGGTTGTGGTGAAGACATTTCGAAAGTTTTAGATTTCAGGATAGACCTGTGTATCTCTTTTCCTGAAGCATTTCTTAACGTAACTTCAGATCCTTCTAACGGAACATTACCTCCCAGAGTGATCTGTCCGTTTTTACTGTATGCCAGAATGTTGGCAAGAGGATCCTGATAAGCGTAATAGATTCTGAATCCGCCGCCAAGGCTTAATACACCACCACTCAGTCTTATTTTAACTGCATTATATGAGCTGGCAGGAATAAGCTCAATAGTTGCTCTGGTAGGATTATCTGCAAGCTTCAGTAAATTACCGGTTATCATTTGGCTGTCATTATTGGCTGTTGTTCCACTCAGTGTTTCTATATATACGCCGCTTAAAAGCTGAACTGTCAGAGGAATGTCATTAGTGCCGATACCGATTACTAATTTGGTGTTGATCCTCACTTCAGGGAATCTCAAGGTCTGTTCAACACCTCCTAATAAAACGGTACCCATGACCATGGTAGAATAATTGTCTTCGTTATCTCCCAGAGCATTCAGGGGATTCTGTACACCACAAGCCAGACATACTCCGTATACATTGGAAACCTGGTCATGGGCATAAATTCTGCTTTGTGCCTGGCTGTTGTTTGATTGAAATAAAAATCCTAGAAATAATGCAGCCTGAAAAAGGCGGCTTTTTGAAAATAGAATAGATTTCATGCTTTAGAAGTTTTTGGTTAATGTTTCATTCAAATTTAAGCATAAAAGTATATGTTTACAATATTATTTCTAGTTAATGTGAATTATAATTTTATTTTAAAATATTCTTCAATATGGCTTTGTTTGGATTATTTTTTTCGTCCTTTAATATTGGGCAGGAAAGCAGTTATGATACCCATAAGAGGCAGGAAGGCACAGATTTTAAATACATATTCAATACTCGTATCATCGGCCAAAGCCCCAAGAACAGCTGAGCCGATTCCACCCATACCAAACATGAATCCGAAAAACAAACCTGCAACCAATCCTATTTTATTGGGCATAAGATCCGTAGCATATACCAGGATTGCAGAGAATGCTGATGCAATAATTAATCCGATTAAAACAGCAAATATTACCGTCCATAGCAATGGAAGGTAGGGAAGGCATAGAGTAAAAGGTGCAGCTCCCAGAATGGAGACCCAAATGATTTTTTTCCTTCCGTATTTATCACCCAGTTTTCCGCCCAGAATTGTTCCTATTGCAACTGCAGCCAGAAACATAAATAGATACAGTTGGGAATCTTTTACAGAAATATGAAACTTATCGATAAGAAAGAATGTAAAATAATTAGTCATTGATGCCAGGTAAATATATTTGGAAAATACCAGTGCCAGCAAAACGATAATTGAAAATATGACTTTTTTGCGTGACAGCTGTATTGTAATAATATTGTCCGGGTGCTGAACTGTTTTTTTTAACAATAACCTTTCAGCGTACCAGTTTCCGATTCTCCATAATACTATAATTCCTACGAACGCTGCTATGGCAAAAAGCCCTACATAACCCTGACCTAAAGGAAGTACAATCAGAGCAACCAATAATGGACCGATAGCGCTTCCTGAATTTCCTCCTACCTGAAAGATAGATTGGGCAAGTCCTTTTTGTCCTCCGGATGCCAGTTGTGCCACTCTGGAAGCTTCAGGATGAAAAATTGATGATCCCATACCGATTAAAGCAACTGAAACAAGAATCATGTAATATTGATGAGATGATGCCAAAAGTAGTAATCCGGCCATTGAAAATCCCATACCTATGGCTAATGATCTTGGATTGGGCTTTTTATCAGTATAAATTCCGACAAATGGCTGTAAAATGGATGCCGTAAGCTGAAATACCAATGTAATAATACCGATCTGTGCAAAGGACAGGCTGAATTCACCCTTCAGGATTGGATACAATGATGGGATGGTAGATTGTATCAGATCATTCAGAAAATGAGAAAAACTGATCATAAATAGGATCGGATAAACAATCTTAGTTGTATCAATGGTTTGGGACTGTGGATTTTTCATGAATTGAAAATTTTAAATTCATCATGTCATCTGATGAATTTGATTAAAAAATTATTTTTAATAAACTTTATCAACAATGAGCTGAGCAATACGGGCAGCATTTTCAGGATCTTTATTTTCTATACATTTATAAAGATCAGTATGTATTTTTTGTGAAAGCCTGAAAGATTCGGTATTGTTGTTATGGCTGGTTTCAAAAGTTCTGAGGATATTCTTACTTGTAATTTTGTAGATTTCTTTCAAAAGGCTATTGCCACACGCTTCAGCAATGGAAATGTGAAAATTGATATCAGCCTGATAACATTCCTGAGCAAGGTTTTCAGCAGCCAGTTTTTCTCTGAGATCCAGATACTTTTTAATAGTTTCCAGTTCTTTTTCACTCCGATAGGTTGCTGCTCTTGCTGCAATTTTTGAATCAAGAAGAGAACGTACTTCATATACTTCTTCAATCTCAGCCTTGCTGATCTGAGTTTCCAATGATTCCTGCACATTTTTGGAAGTCACAAATGTACCTACACCCTGTTGAACACTTAAAACTCCCTTTATTGAAAGGATTTTTATAGCTTCCCGGATGCTGGACCGGCCCACTCCATAAATCTTCATCAGTTCAGGCTCAATAGGAAGCTTGTCACCGATGGCATATTCATCGTTGATTATTCCCTGAATCAATCTCTCTGCGACTTCCTGAGCTAATGATTTTCTTTGAATCTGCATAATACATCTTATCATCTGATGAATGCAAAGGTAAATCTTTTTCCGGAATATCCACAACAAATTAGATAAAGTTTAAATGATGCAAATAAAAAAGAGAGCTGCAGGTAATGTCTCTCTTTATATTCAGATTATAAATAAGTTTTTTAATGTATTTTAAATCAATTAATTATGTTATTCAATAGCACTAATGATCTTGAAAATATCCCGTTTGGATTCTTCAAATATTTCACCTCCAAATTCTTCGTTATCCAGTGAGATTATGGTTACATCTTTCACTCCCATCATTCCGAAAACAAATTTTAAGTAGGTTGTCTGGAAATTCATATGCTCATTTTTTTCACTTTCGCCATATCCTGTGTCTCCTCTGCTTGAAAGGATGAATAGCTTCTTGTTTTCGAGCAGTCCGACATAGTCGCCATCAGGTTTTCCGGAGCGGAATTTCCATGTTTCATTGATTCTTATTACCTGATCTATATAGGCTTTTAGTCCACTGGGAATAGACCAATTGTACATAGGTGTTCCAATTACATAAATATTGTTTTCCTTCAGCTCTTTTATCAGCTCATTGCTGAACTGTAATGCTTTCTGATTTTCTTCATTCCGGTTTTCCGGTTTTGTAAATGCTCCTGCAATCCATTTTTCGTTAATAGGTTCTATAATTTCCAGACCTGCTTCCCTGAAAGTGATATGGTCATCCGGATGTCTGCTTGTCCAGTTATTAACAAATAATTGAGTCAGTTTTCTGCTGTATGACCGTTCCGCTCTGATGCTTGCATTGATAATAAGTAATTTGTTCATCTCTTTAAATTTAATAAAACAAAGGTCCGAACTTAAAAAATGAAGGATATTGATCTAGTTCAATGGATTTTATTTTTCTTGCGAATCCTGCTCAGGAATTCTGCTGAGATCCCCAGATAGGAGGCAATCAGATATTGTGGGATTCTGACTGCAATTTCCGGATAGGTCTGAAGAAAATCCAGATAACGGTATTCTGCATTATAAATATGATTATAGATAATTCTTTTTTGCAAAGCTCCGAGATAACTTTCCAAAATGATCCGGAAATATCTTTCAAGGGCAGGAATCTGTTCCAGCATTTTTTGAAAAGAATGAAAACTGATTTGTAAAAGTTCTGTTTTTTCTAACGCCTGGATATTGTATATAGATGGTTCCTGTTTGCGGAAACTCTCCATATCCGTTGCCCACCAGTCATCTATAGAAAAATAAAGAACCTCTTCATCACCGCTGTCAGTATTTATACAGAATGCCTTCAAAGTCCCGGAGACGATATAGTTATCCGTACGGCAAATTTCTCCGTTTCTCAACAGATAGTCACCTTTCTCCAAAACCTTTTTTGACCAGAAGGTATCCATAAGCGCTTGTTCCTCTTTTGTGAGTTGAACATGCTTTGAAATGGTGTCAGTTAATTTTTGCAAACCGTTCAATCTATTATGATTTAAAGAATTATTGGTAAGCAAATGTAATGAAAGGGATTGTAAAGTATATAAAAAGAAAAACAGGAAAAATGAATAATCACTTTTCCTGTTTAGTAGCCCGTAGGGGAATCGAACCCCTCTTACCAGAATGAAAATCTGAGGTCCTAACCGATAGACGAACGGGCCCTCTATCTTCCACTATTAAATAGTGTGTTAGATTTTTGTTTTTATAAGTTTACAACTCTTATCATATAATTACTCGGTTAGTAGTAATTATATTTAGTAGCCCGTAGGGGAATCGAACCCCTCTTACCAGAATGAAAATCTGAGGTCCTAACCGATAGACGAACGGGCCAACTATACTTTTACGCTAATTTATTAACGTGCTTAGTTAATTTACTTTTCAAGTTAGCAGCTTTGTTTTTGTGGATAATGTTTTTCTTAGCTAATTTATCCAATAAAGCGATAACTTTTGGCAGTTGCTCTGTAGCAGCAGCTTTGTTTTCTTCATTTCTCAAAACTTTAAGAGCAGTTCTTGCAGTCTTGTGATAATATCTGTTACGAACCTTTCTAACTTCGTTTTGTCTAATTCTCTTTAATGCTGATTTATGATTTGCCATATCGTTCAAATGTGAGTGCAAAACTATAAACTTTTTTCCAATCTGCCAAATTTATTTTTAACTTTTTTTAAATTTCTTCTGACAGGTATTTTCTGAGTTTATCTATTGCTTGTTCTATTTTTAAATTCTCTTGTTCTCGCTCTATTTTTTTGATTGTGCTGCTTAGCATAATCATTGCATTGTTCCATTCTCCCGTAGTATTAGTAAAGGAAAGACCATCAATTGTTACTTCAAAGGCAACCCTTTCTCCTGTCCGGTAAAGTCTGAAACTTATTTTATCATCCCTGCCTGTAATCCCGTCTTCATTGATCTGTAAATCATAACTTTTTGGGTTAGAGTGGATTTTCTTAAAAAGAAGTTTCGCTTCTTGTATTTTTAAATCCGGCATGATATAAAATTTGGGTAGTCTACTATAGGATTTTGTCCAAAAGACTTAATAAATTAGTATTCAATCATTTGCTTTTTCTCAAAATAAAGAAAGCACTTTAAGGGTTTATGCAGACTTTACTGTTTCATTGAGAATAAATGCGGTTGCAAAAATAAATAATTTTTTTTAATTTCCTAATAGCTTGGCCATATATTATTACGGGTTCTGCAAATTTTATCATAAATAATTAAATCCCAACTGATTTATATAAAATAATTCATGCTCGATTATATTATTGTGGAATCAAATTTCATCTTCTTATAAGAAAGTTTTAGAATGAATAAGTTCTTATGTTATGAAAAATAACCGGTATTTACATGAGCAGAGATTTTTTTTTAAATTTGTTAAAATGGGGGAATAAAAAAAGGACTCGATTAAAAGTCCTTGATTTTATGAAATGTAGCCTATAGGGGAATCGAACCCCTGTTGCAAGAATGAAAATCTTGAGTCCTGACCACTAGACGAATAGGCCAAATTTTGAGGTTGCAAAGGTAATAATTAACTTTTTAACTCCAAAATTATTTTTTACGTTATTTAAAAACTTTTTGGATAATAGTATTCTTGATTCCTTTGGATTCAAGGTCTTTTTGAAGCTTTACAGCGTCTTCTAACGTAAATACTTTACCATAGGTGTAATAAAACACTCCATTGTCTTTATTTCTTTCCACATCTTTCAATGTCTGAAGAATAAACGAGTTGCCATTAAGTTTATCGCCTGTATATACTTCAATAGTATAATAGCCAGTCAAAAGTTTTTGGTTAGGCATAAATCCTACTGCATAAGCATTTCTGAATCCTGCATCCTTAGCAGTTTTAAGATTGATATCTCTTATCGAAGCCATATTGGTTACTCCGTAGTAGTATTTGTACTGTCCGTTATCTTTAATAGGAAGAATATAGTTTAAGCCTTTTAAAGCAGGGTCTCCGTCATTATATTTTACAGGAGAGCTAAGTAAAAGAATTCTGAAATCATTTTTTAAAGGAGATTCGGCAGGCTTTTCAGGCTCAGGTTTTCTTACAGCTATAGAAGAACCTCCTGTTTTTCTGTCAATGGCTTTTTTATAGTCAATGATGGCATTGTAGATACTTTCCGAAATCTCGGTTTGCCCCTTATCAGATGCCAGATAATGGCTTTCTTCCGGGTGGTTGATGAAACCGGTTTCTATCAGTACAGAGGGCATTGCATTCATTCGAAGTACGTGAAGGTTTTTTTGAAAAACACCTCTTGAAAATCTCTTATCTTTATTCACAAAATTGTCTTCCACCAATCCGCCAAGCAGCAGGCTGGATTCCAGATATTTGTTTTGCTGAAGTTTCAGTGCAATAAGAGATTCCGGAGAACTCGGGTTATAAGAACCGAAGGTCTGTCTGTCTTTTTCATCAAGAAAGATCACATCATTCTCTCTTTTCGCAACTTCCAGATTCTCATCATTCTGATTAGGTCCCTGTACATAGGTTTCAGTTCCGTAAGCGGTAGGTCTTTGTGAAGAATTACAGTGGATGGAGACAAATAAATCAGCTTTACTTCTGTTAGCTAAATTAGTTCTGTCAGAAAGAGAAGGATATTCATCGAACTTACGGGTATATATAACTTTGAAATCTCTGTTTTTTTCCAGCATGGCCCCTACTTTTAGGGTAACGGCAAGCGTAACGTCTTTTTCAGCAACCCTTCCGATATCTGCATAAGTCCTGTTCGCTCCATGATCACTTCCCCCATGACCAGCATCCAAAACAATTGTAAATTTCTTTTGAGAGAAAATTAAAATGCCGGAAAGAAGAAGGAGAAATGATAAAATTATTTTAAATTTTTGTTTGTACATCTTACAGTTTTAAAAATTATACTAATTTTGAGCCTTAATTATAGAATAAAATTGGCCAAAACCGTCCTCAAAAATATATTACAAATTTTAATTATCCTAATTTTTAACAATTTTTTAGCACAGAAAACCCTTGAAAAATTGCCTAAAAATGTGGTTAATGATACTATTTCCAAAAAGGATACCATTGTTGTAAAAAAGGAAGCTTTAGATGATGTTCTCCGAACAAAAGCAGATGATCAGCGAAGAGATGTTCCTAAGAAAATGACCTTCCTGAATAAAAATGCCCAGGTGAAATACCAGGACATGCAGATTGATGCAGATTATATTTCTATTGATGACAATAAAAATCTGATCTACGCCCGCGGAAAACAGGATTCTTTAGGCAAAATCATTGAACCTGTAATAACTACTCAGGCCGGTAAGAAGTATGAGACCAATGAGTTCAGCTACAATACAAAAACCAAGCAGGCCATAGCTTTCAATGCGAGGACAGAAGAAAGTGAAGGAGTAATTACAGCACAGAAAACCAAAAAATATAATGATTCTGTTTTCGCAATGAGGAATGCGGATTATACTACAGATGAATATTATATCAAGAAAAAAGATACGGCTGCAGATTACTTTATGCGTGCATCCAATATTAAGCTGATCAAGAATAAAGATAAATCACAGATTGTTACGGGACCTATACAGATGTATATAGAAAAGGTACCTACACCTCTTATTCTTCCTTTTGCCATCCTTCCGTTTTCGCAAAAAAGAGCAGCCGGTATCCTGATTCCGAGTTTCGGGGAAAGGGAAGATGTAGGATTCTTCCTGAATGGATTGGGGTATTATCAGCCGATCGGAGAACATTTTGACCTTAAAGTACTTGCCGATATTTATACCAAAGGAAGCTGGAACTTAAGGCCTCAGATGAATTACCTCAAGAAATACCGCTATTCCGGAACATTTACAGCAGATGTGGGAACAATGGTAAGAGGAATTAAAGGTTTGGATGATTATACCAAAAACAGTACCTACAGAATTGCATGGACACATACTCAGGATACAAAGGCGAACCCTTTCCTGACTTTCAGCGCTTCTGTGGATATCGTAAGTACCAAATTTTATAACAACCCGCTTAACAATAACTATATTTTCAACCAGAATGTGCTGAATACACAGCAGAGTTCAGCGGTAACGGTTACAAAAAGATTCTTAAAACTGCCTGCTACCATTACCGGAACGGCATCCTATTCTCAAAACTTTGCTACCGGACTTGCAGATCTCCGTCTTCCTCAAATGAATGTGGCAATCAATCAGTTTTATCTGTTTAAATCAAAAACCGGAGTGAGACAGGGACTTCTTGAAAATATTACCGTGAACACAGGTTTTAACCTTACAAACTTTGTGACCACGCAAGAGAATGAGCTTTTTACAAAGGCAATGTGGGATAAAATGCAGACGGGACTTAAGAATAATATTGCTCTGGGAACAAATACAACCTTGGCAAAATATTTTACATTCAGTTTAAGTGCAACTATTGATAATGCTTTAACTACGAAAACACTTAATAAATATTATGATCCTGTAAAAAATGTGGAAGTGGATGAAATTCAGAAAAACATTGCAGGATATTCTACGTTCTCTTCATCTGCCAGTCTTCAGACAACCCTTTACGGAATGCTGAAGTTTAAAAAAGGTTCTGCGGTGGAAGCAGTAAGACATATGATGACGCCAAGTCTTAGCTTTACGTATTCACCGGATTTCTCAAGTCCTGGATTTG
The DNA here is from genome assembly GCF_050496705.1 of Chryseobacterium sp. MIQD13. NCBI lineage: Bacteria > Pseudomonadati > Bacteroidota > Flavobacteriia > Flavobacteriales > Weeksellaceae > Chryseobacterium > Chryseobacterium sp. MIQD13. Next base: position 228,187 of record NZ_JBNWAF010000002.1, on the reverse strand, counting down.
GATATTATAAAAATTACTATAATGCACAAGGAGCTTTGACACCTTATTCTATTTTTGAGAAAGGAATTGTAGGAAGCCCGTCAAGTGGAGTAGTAGGAGCTTTAGGTTTTAATATTGGAAATAATATTGAAATGAAGGTAAAGTCTAAAAGTGATTCTACCGGAGTGAAGAAAATAAAGATCTTTGAATCTCTTAGCCTTTCAGGAAACTACAACTTTGCGGCAAAAGATCATCCTTGGTCTGTATTTAGTATTAACGGGCAGTCTTCTTTCTTCAATAATAAATTAAATGTCAATACAAGTCTTTCACTTGATCCATATAAAATAGTTTTTGCACCGGGTGCAACACAAGGAGTGAGAACAGAAGAGTTTGGGCATTTCAGTGTACAAGGATTCAACGTACAGTTATCTTATCCTTTGAGCAGCGAGATCTTTGGTGAAAAAACAGATTATGCCAAAAAATATCCTGCAAAAGGAGAAGTAAGAAATGAAAATTATTATTTTGATGATGATAACTATGCTCATTTCGATCAGGCATGGACTTTGAATATTAATGCGAACTATGCCTATTCAAAGGGATTGTCAGCACTTGGTACCAAGATTGCCTCAATAGGTCTGGACGGAAGCATCAAACTGACTCCGTACTGGAATATCAATGGAAGTACGCATTTTGACCTGGTGACAAAAGATCTGGCTTACACAAGAATCGGGTTTTCCAGAGACCAGCGAAGTTTTACGATCAATTTCAACTGGGTTCCTTTCGGGCAGTATAAGGTTTATGACTTCTTTATCGGTATCAAAGCCAATATCTTAAGTGATGCGCTGAAGTATAAAGACAGAAGTTTCACACAACCAGGAGCACCTTTCTAATATCAGATTGACAATTGTAAATATAAATTTTATATTTGCAACCAGAATAAATTCTAATGTATTTCCCATTAACAAAAATTTTGAATAAAATGATGGTGATTGCATAAGATCTAAAAAAATAAATATCCACATATGAAACAAATAATCAACACAGTTAATGCACCTGCAGCAATCGGGCCTTATTCACAAGCTAATATGGCGAACGGAGTTTTATATATTTCGGGACAGATTCCTGTAGATCCGTCAACTGGTAAATTGGTAGAGGGAATTGAGAAGGAAACGCATCAGGTTATGAAAAACCTTGAGGCTATCCTTACTGAAGCAGGAATGACTTTCAAAAATGTAGTGAAAGCAACCATTTTCCTTAAAAGTATGGATGATTTTGCTGTAATGAATGATATTTATGCTTCATATCTTGATGCAGACAGCTATCCGGCTCGTGAAACTGTACAGGTTTCCTGCCTGCCTAAGAATGTTGATATTGAAATTTCTATGATCGCACATCAGGATTAATGAACTTTATAAGAAATACAATTGCGGTTCTTGTAGGTCTTGCCATAGCAGGGCTTATTATCACTCTTGGTATAAGAGTTTTTCCGCAATGGATCACTTTCGAGGCTTTTGCTCCTTTTGAACACTGGCAAAGGTTTCTTTACAGCATGAGAGGCGATAATGCCTTTTTCGGATTCCTTTTGTTTATCTCGGGATTGGGAACAACGGTAGGGGGAGTAGCTACTGCACTTATCGTAAAATATGCTAAGGTGGCGTATGCTATTCTTATCGGATTTATTATGCTTTTCATCGCCATGCTGGATGTTATTATATTTCCGTATCATCCTACATTTTATAAGATCTCTATTTTCCTTACTTTCTTTCCGTTTTCATGGATCGGAGGAAAAATTGTAGCTGTCATTTATGAGCGGAAAAGCAAAAGAAGAATTGCTGAGAAAATGAACAAAACAAAATAAAAAACGCTGCAGATTTCTGCAGCGTTTTTCTTGATATGAAAAGACTATTGTCTGTATTTATTAAGGCATTTTGAATCCTTTGGTATAGATTCTTCCATAGTCATCTACAAATTTCACCTGTACATTACCCTGATATTTATCCAGGATCTTTTCTACATCTTTCTGTGAATTCACCGGTTTGCCGTTAATCTCTATAATGATGTAATTGTCTACAATTCCGATTTTGGCCATCTCACTTCCTTCGTTTACATCTTTAGCAACAACACCGCTGTTTAATCCGTATTCTGTTTTAAATTTTTCAGTAAGCGGATCAAATTCTGCCCCTATTTTTTCAGTAACGCTTAAATCAGCCTTTGTTCTTGTGGAAGTTCCTCCTTTCTGATCCTTCAGTGTTACTGTAGTGGTATTTTCCTTGCCGTTTCTTGAATAAGTTACCTGAACTTTATCACCAGGACGTTTGCTTCCGATAGACATGGAAAGATCAGCGAAATCTGTAATGTCATAAGCATCTATTTTAGTGATGATATCTCCTTTTTTCAGGCCTGCATCTTCAGCACCGCTGTTATCCCCAAATCCTGTTACATATACTCCGGAACCGGCTTTAATATTGGTTTTGAACTGCTTGTTGTAAGCCATCACTTGCTGGTCATTAGAAAGGTCTAATGATGAAACCCCTAAGAATCCTCTTTGTACGATTCCGAATTTCTTGATATCTTCAACAATTTTTCTTGCTAAATTGGAAGGAACAGCAAATCCGTACCCCTGATAATATCCTGTAGTAGACTGGATCGCAGAGTTGATCCCGATAAGATCACCGTTGACGTTTACCAGTGCCCCTCCTGAATTACCCGGGTTAATTGCTGCATCGGTTTGGATAAAGCTTTCAATTGGGTTTGTAGCTTTCCCCTGACCTCCAAGAATACCAATTCCTCTACCTTTGGCGGAAACAATTCCTGCTGTTACTGTAGAATTTAATCCAAGTGGATTTCCTACTGCAAGTACCCATTGTCCAACCTCAATATTGTCTGAATTAGCAAAATTTAAATAAGGAAGCCCTTTTTCTTCAATCTTTAATAATGAAATATCTGTATTTGGGTCAGTCCCTACAAGGTTTGCGATATAAGCCTTCTTGTTGCTTAAGACAACTTCCAGTTTATTGGCGCCCGCTACAACGTGGTTGTTGGAGATGATATATCCGTCCGGGGAAATAATTACCCCTGATCCCATTCCCGAAGGCATATTGTCCGGAGCCTGCTGCTTCTGTCTCTGCTGTCCGCCTCCACCTCCGAAAGGATCTCCGAAGAAGAAATCAAACAAATCCTGCTCTGAAGCTCTGCTCGTTGATCTACTCTGATAGTTTTTGATCGTCACAACAGCCGGAACGGTAGTCTTAGACGCTTTTACGAAATCATCACCTACAGTTCCTGTATTCATTCCTACAAATGATGCATTAGGAGCTGTTGCTGTGAAGTAAGACTGGTCACTATTATTAGAATGCTGACCGAAATATTGTAATGTCCCAACGGTAGTTGCTCCTGAAACAACTCCAACTACTGCAAATGGTAATAGTTTTTTTAAAGTACTCTTCATTGTATATCTTTCTTTTTATTTATGATTAACTGTTTTACACTAAGCAAATTTAATGCTAAATAAGTAGTCAGTTATTACGTGATGTTTCAATTTTAACTAAAATTTAACTGCTATTGTGTCATTTTATACATTATGTCGTAATCACGGCTGCTGTATTAACAAAACTTAAAAAATTATTAAAGTAAAAATGTGACATTTTGTTAGGCAGGTAGTATAAAAATATCATGATTAAGATACAACAATTAATCCAAAAACCTTTTATTGACTAACACATATGAAAGGCTGGGGCTTCCCTGATCCTATACTTAATTGAAAAATGATTATCTTTGCAAAAATATTTTTCTCACTTAAAACGTTTATAGCATGCAACTGTATAACACCTTAAGCGCAGAAGAAAGAGCTCAACTTATTGATGAAGCCGGTAAAGACCGTCTTACTTTGTCTTTCTATGCGTATGCGAAAATTCAAGATCCCAAAAAATTTCGCGACGAATTATTTATAGCCTGGAATGCATTAGATGCGCTTGGCCGTATTTATGTGGCAAATGAAGGAATTAATGCTCAGATGAGTATTCCTGCGGATCAATTTGAAGCATTTCGTGATACGCTGGAAGTCTATGATTTTATGAAAGGGATCCGTTTAAATGTAGCGGTTGATCAGGACAATCATTCTTTTTTAAAACTGACGATAAAAGTCAGAAATAAAATTGTTGCTGATGGTCTGAATGACGATACTTTCGATGTTACCAATAAAGGAATTCACTTAAAAGCTCAGGAATTTAATAATCTGCTTGAAGATCCGAATACAATTGTGGTGGATTTCAGAAACCATTATGAAAGTGAAGTAGGTCATTTTGAAGGAGCTATTACTCCCGATGTAGAAAATTTCAGAGAAAGTTTACCGATCATCAACGAACAGTTACAGGATTATAAAGAAGATAAGAATCTGCTAATGTACTGTACAGGAGGAATCCGTTGTGAAAAAGCCAGTGCTTACTTCAAGCATCAGGGTTTCAAAAATGTATACCAACTGGAAGGCGGAATTATTGAATATACCCGTCAGATAAAGGAAGAAGGTATAAAAAGTAAATTTATCGGGAAGAACTTTGTATTCGATCATCGTTTAGGCGAGCGAATTACTGACGATATCATTTCTCAGTGTCATCAGTGCGGAAAACCTTGTGATAACCATACCAACTGTTCCAATGATGCCTGTCATTTATTATTTATCCAGTGTGACGAATGTAAAGAGGCAATGGAAAACTGCTGTTCTACAGAATGTCTGGAAACCATCCACTTACCTTGGGATGAGCAGGTTAAATTAAGAAAAGGACTGCAGGTTGGAAATAAAGTGTTCAGAAAAGGGAAATCTGATGCTTTGAAATTTAAAAATTCAGGCGATTTACCTGACAAACCTTTAGCAAAAGCAGAAACAAAAAATATCCGCCAAAAAATAACAGTCAAAAAAGTTCTGATCGGAAAGGCGGAACATTATTATTCAAAATCAAAAATCGGACAGTTTTTATTGGAGAATAAAGAACTTTCTGTAGGTGATAAAGTATTGATTTCAGGTCCTACAACCGGTGAGCAGGAATTTACAATTACTGAAATTTTCGCTAATGGAAATCCTTGTGAAACGGCAAAAAAAGGAGATCAGATTACTTTTGAAATCCCGTTCAGAACCCGTTTGTCTGATAAATTATATAAAATTGTACAACCTTCTGAAAATGCATAATTACAGAAGAAGTTGCCTGTAGAAATATTTCAGTAAAAAATAATTGAGTCATGCTGAAAGCAGAGCTTAGAAAAAAATACATGCAGAAAAGAAAAGCCTTGTCAATTGATGAGGCTTTCCTGTTATCTGAGAAAATTCTTGATAATTTTTTGAATTATTTTCAACCAGAAGCAGGGCAGAAAGTGCATATATTCATCCCAATCGAAAAGTTTAATGAAATCAATACTAACATTTTCATTAAGGTTTTCCTGGAGAAAAACATACGTGTTTTTGTTCCTAAAGTTTTGACAGACAGATTGATTTCAGTGGAAATTACTGAAGAAACTGTATTTGAAACCAACAGCTGGGGAATTTCAGAGCCTGTTTCCAATGAAGATTCAGGAGAACTTCATTTTGATTTTGTGATCACGCCTTTGCTTTATTGCGACCATAAAGGAAATAGAGTAGGCTACGGAAAAGGTTTTTACGATGGATTCTTCCAAAGTATTTCTGCTGCATCCAAAAAAGTTGGTATCAATTACTTCAGTCCCGATGAAAATATCGACGATGTCTGGGAAAATGATATTCCTGTGGATTACCTGGCTACTCCAACGGATGTACTGTCTTTCTTTAACGGGTCTGAATAGAAATCTAAGAAATAAAATTTAAATTCTTTTTTGATCATCGGAGTAGAAAGCAGAATATATTGGGCATTTTTTTCAAAAGTTCCCAGGGATTTATTTTTTGCATCAAAATATTCCAGATTGAATTTCGCATAATCCAGTGTATCTTTTTTATAAAATTCTTTATAAACATTCAGGTTGTTTACTTTCACCGATTTTACTTTAAGGCTGTCCAGTTCTCTGAACAGTTTTTTAAACGTCAGTGAATCCGGTTTATGGAAATAGCTCTGCATCTGTGAGTAAATCACCGTATCAATCTCTGTGTTTCTGTTGCCGGAAAGATAAAGCGTAGATAGATCAAGAAGTTCCTGTACTTTTTGTTTTGTAATGGAATTAATAGCCTGCATACTATCCATTTGTACAGCGGGATAGCTTTTTACATTGGTGCTGTTTCTTAATTTATCGAGATCGCTTACTTCTGTCTTTTTATTATTGCAGGAAACAAATGCTAAAAAAAGTACTGCGAAGATTAAAAACTTATTTATTTTCTTCATCTGTGGATGCGATTTTAAATTTGATAGATACTATTTTTCCCTTATTGTCTTTTTTCATTTCTATGACATTAAGGTTTTTCAGTGATGTGGTAGGTGTTGTTACCAGTGTAATGTATTTCTGCTTGTCAAGCCTCTCTATACCGTACGTTTTGTTGTCGTATATCTGATAAATAACAGCGCTGTTGCTGATCAGGTTTTCCAGTTGGTTCCTTTTCTGTTTGATAAGGGCTATCTGTTCCTCCGGATTACCGCCTTTTACGTCTTTAATTGAGAAATAGTAGGCTGCCATTTTATAATCATCAGGTTTAAGCTCAATCATTTCTTCATCAGGAGCATTTTCCAGATTTCTGTTGACTTCCAGATACTCATAGAAAGGAGCGCTTATCTGCATTTTGAGGTTTTTGTCCTTCGTGGAATAATAGAAACATTCTCCCGGTTTCAATTTATAGAGAAGTGGAGATTCATTTTCTTTGATCACCCTTATTTCAAGAGTATTGATTACGGAAACACCGCGGTCTTTATCTGTGAAACAATATTTATAAGTTTTTGAAAAAATTTCATCTTTAAACCCGAGAACTCCGGTTACAGCAATCAAAACAGAGGTAATTATGGCCCATGCATTCTTTTTAAGCAAATTTTTTCTCACTACAGGAGTTTGTATTTCTGCTGTTGTGGGTGTAATTGGATTTTGTGTAATTACTTGATTTTCAGTATTTGATTTTTGTAAATCGATGTTTTCCTGAGGCTGGTATTCTATCTTTTTAGCCTGAACATCAGTTTTTGGTAATTCAGGAGCAGAAGAAACTGTTTTTTCCAGTTCTACGATCTCTTCTTCCTCAAGATCCTCATTTTCCGAGAGTAATTCTCCGGCGAAAAGATGCTGTTTCTTAAAGTCATACCATGACTCGTATCCTGCATAAACACTCAATAAATTGAGCATATCAATTCTTGGTAATTTGGTAACCGGCGAAGTCTTGAAATAGGTATAAAATGATTTTTCGCTGATGTTACCTTTCGCTTTTTTGCGGAGGTCTTCCTGGAAATATATGATATCTATCCCTTTCCATTTTGAAATTTCATCATGAGAAGGAGTAGATTTTTTTAAATATTCGGTCTGAACATCTTTTTTTAACTGTTCAAAGTGCAATAGATCTAAATCTGTCAATTTTTATAAAATAATTAAATTGTTGATTATCAGCATTGTTTTTTTGTAAAACAATTTTACAAATGTATTACAATTATTTTTCATAAACAACTTTTGTATCTGCTCTACCTTTGTCTTGTTCAAATAACAGAACAGAAGAAAATTTATAAAAACAATATTAACAAAATTAAATTTAATTTATTATGAAAAAGTCATTATTCGTAGCTGCTATCGCTGCAATCTCTCTAGTTGCTTGTAAAAAAACTGAAGCTACTTCTACTGAAGGTGCTACTGATTCAGCTGTTGCTAACGTTGCTGATTCTGCTGCTGTAGTTTCTGATTCTGCTGCTAAAGTAATTGATTCAGCTGCTAACGTTGCTGTTGACGCTACTAAAGATGCTGCTGCTGCTACAACTGCTGCTGGTGCTGATGCTGCTAAAGCTACAACTGAAGCTGCTGCTGACGCTGCTAAAGGAGCTGCTGATGCTGCTAAAGGTGCTGCAAAAGAAGTTAAAGATGCTGCAAAAGAAGTTAAAGACGCTGCTAAGAAATAATTCTAGCATAAGCTTAACAATAAAAGAACCGTTTCACCTGGTGAGACGGTTTTTTTATGCTTTATATTTAAATAGAATAAAGAATGGAGGAGTACACAATTAACTTCCTTCTTCCATTAAATATATATTATCCTTTCTTTTGTCTTAATGACTCATAGCAGGTAATGGCTACTGCATTGCTCAAATTTAAAGAGTCAATACTTCCGGCCATTGGAATCAAGGTGTTTTTTCCCTTTCCGATCCAGAAATCACTTAATCCGGAATGCTCGGTTCCGAATAATACAGCAGAGCGCCGGGTAAAATCTCTTTTATAAATATCTTCAGCGGTTTCATCCATAAGTGTGGTGTAGATGTTGAAATTGTTTTTCTGGAGAAAGTCCAGGGTTTCTTCATTTTCAGCATCATAAACTTCCATTCCGAAAAGGCATCCGACACTTGACCGTATCACATTAGGATTATAAAAATCAGCCTTTCCGTCCGCAACAATCAGGGCATCAATTCCAAAAGCCTCACAGCTTCTCAGTATTGCCCCAAGATTTCCGGGTTTTTCAACACCTTCCACAATAATTACGGTAGAATTTTCTTTAGGAATAAAAGATGAAAGGAGGTTATCTTTAGTTTTGTAGATCCCTATAATTCCTTCAGAGCTTCCTCTGTAAGCTATTTTTTCGTATACTTTTTCACTTACATAATGGGTTTTTCCTTCTGGAAGCTTTCCTTTAAAGATATTTTCACAGATAAAAAATTCTACAGGTTCAAAATCATACTGTAAGGCTCTTTCGTTTTCCTGCTGCCCCTCTACAACAAAAACTTTTGATTTTTTACGAAACCTGTTGTCTGCCAGAAGTTTGGTGACATTTTTTATTTTATCGTTTTGAAAACTTTCTATCAACATGCTGCAAAATTATGCAAAATAATGGGTTTCTTAGTTTTCTGTCTCTAAAAAATTGCTGTTATCAATAAGGCTCTGTGGCAGATCTTTTTTGTTTTTAATCCCCAAAGACTTCAGCTTCTGAGTTTGGATAACAAGGTTGTCATTTCCTGTAGAAAGCTGCTTGTAAGCATCATTGTATACATTTTTAGCCTGATCAAGGTTTTTTCCGACCTTCTCGAGATTTTCTACAAAGCCAACAAATTTATCATATAACTTAGCTCCGCGATCAGCAATTTCCATGGAGTTCCTGTTTTGATATTCACGCTTCCACAAATCTGCAATCAGTTTCAGGGAAGTGATCAGGTTGCTTGGATTAAGAAGCAGAATCCTTCTTTCATAAGCGAAATTCCAAAGATTCTGATCAGCCTGCATAGCGGCAATATAAGCTGGCTCACTCGGAATAAACATCATCACGAAATCCAGGGATTTTCCATAATCATCATAAGCTTTCTGGCTTAGCTGAAGAATGTGGTTTTTGATAGAGCCTAAATGCTGGTTGAGTTTCATTGCATATACGTCGGGATCATTCTCATCTACCAATTCTGTGAATGATGTTAAAGATACTTTGGAATCGATGATTACATTTCTTTCGTCAGGATATTTTACAACAGCATCAGGACGCATTTTTTTACCGGAAAATTCTGAGAATAATGCTTTATTGTCTTCGTCACGAAGCTCATGCTCAAGAAAATATTCCCTTCCTTTTACGAGTCCGGATTTTTCTAGAATGCTTTCAAGGATCATTTCTCCCCAATTCCCCTGGGTTTTGCTTTCACCTTTCAAAGCTCTGGTGAGTTTTTTAGCATCTTCTGAGATTTGTTGGTTCAGTTCGGCAAGCTCTTTTACTTTTTCAGCAAGAGAGAAGCGCTCTTTATTTTCCTGTTCATAGGCTTCATTTACCCTGTTCTTAAGATCTGCAATTTTTTCCTGAAAAGGTTCAAGAATAGTTTTTAAATTATTTTGATTTAAAGTGGTAAACTTTTCAGTTTTTTCTTCTAAAATTTTATTAGCCAGATTTTCAAACTGGAGCTTAGATTCTTCCTGAATCTTTGTGATTTCTTCTTTTTGAGTATTTAAAGATTGTTGTAAGCCATCATTTTTAGCTGAAAGTTCAGAGTTTTTGGCAAAAATATGCTGCTTTTCAGATAAAAGAGCTTCTATTTGAGTAGTCTGTTTCGAATTAAGCTGCTTCTGTTCTGAAAATTGAGAATTTAAAGAAGCATGTTCCGCGGAAATTTTTGCGTATTCATTTTTCAGATCACTTAAAAGATCAGTTTGCTGCTGGTTTTGCTCTTTTTCCTTATTGATATTTTGATTAAGCTCCTGAATTTTCAGATTATGATTTTCCAGATCTGACTGATTTTTGATATGCAGATTATTCAGTTCATCATAGGAATTTCTTGAAACCGTAGATGATTTTAAGGCAAAATACAAAATAACGGCTCCCAGAATTCCGCCGGCAATAAATCCAATAATTAAATATGTCATCTCCATGTTTCAAAATTACAAAAAGAAAAATTGATTTCTTTTACGGGGAACCATTAAAATTTCCGGTTTCATTGTTACTGATTCAACTTAAATATTCGGAATCTAATGCTTATAATATTCAATATCTACTAAATGAATCTGAAACGGAGTATTGTTTTTTAACAATATTATTCTTTTCGGATTCTTGTGAGCATCTTTCTGCAGGATCTGAAATCTATAGGTGATCAGTTTCGACGTCAGCAAGTCTTTTATGTCATATCCGGAAATGAATCCATCTTTATCATAATAATATTCCGTGAATGTGTGTTTTATAATTTTACCATTTTGATTATTGTAGATGGTCCGGTCATTGTTTTTTATTTTAAAATCGCTATTGTATTTATATACTTCTTTTGATACTGGCATTGTATGTAAAGCGTATGTATTGATGAGATGGCCTGTTTTCTGCTGAATAATTTCCGCATTGGTCCAGACTTCTCCGTCTTTATTTATAGAATATCCTTTTCTTATCCCATTTTTATATTCATAATCAGTAATTTGAGAATCATTTCTATTTTGATAGACTTCTTTTGTGGCATTTCCATCTTTGTTATAATAGCGGGTTCTTGTGGAAATTAAAGAATCAGCAGTTTTCTCTTTAAGGGAATCATTGTATATTTTGGTTGTAATAGAATATATTTTTCCATTATATCCAGAGTTGATAATCTCTGCATATTTCTTATTCTGGCCTGCACAGAATAGTGATAGCCAGAATAAAAGAAAAATGCTTAGGCTTTTTTTCATGGTTGTGATGGTGTTGTTTTATTGACTTAAATATAGTGAAAAAGTGAGGCGGAAAGACTCACTGTAATTATATCTTAAAATCTAAAGTTATGGAAGTAGAACTGGTTCAGGATCCAGGACAATTGGTCTGCAGAATCCTGTGGCAAGCATGCATATTCCTCCCATACACATATAGCCGGTCATGGTTGTGGTTCCGTCCGGGCAGATGATCATTGCTTCACCGTGACGGCTGCATTCTCTGTCCGAATAGCATTCCAGGGCAGGATAAAGAGTTCCCCCGAATACATCTTTCAATGCTGTTCTTGAAAGTTTTGATAAGTTCATTTTTTTCATGTAATTAATTTTTTTTGATGGTTTTAATTTGTAAAATCTTGAAAATGAGTCTCTAAGTTAATAAAAAATAAATCACCATGATGTTACATAGTGATTTATTTAAATTTTGAAATATTTTAATGAAGTCTTTCTATGGATTTTCCTTAGAAATTTCCCCATGATGTTTTAAATACAGAGGCAATGCAGCAGAGCCATACCATGGAAGGATTTCATACCCGAAAACTCCGGCCTGTACTGCAGGATCGGTTTTTACCCACTGTTCAGCCTCTTCCTTAGATTTTGTGTTGAAAATAAACATACCGCGGTAGTTTTCTTTGTTTTGTTCCAGGAAAGGTCCGGCCACAATAATCTTTCCTTCATCAGCCAGTTTTCCGATATTCGCCATATGGCCTTTCATCAGTTCTCCCATTTTGGCTTTGTCTTCAACTTTTGTTGTACCTGTAGTCAGCATGACAATGGTATAGGCTTTCATTCCATATTTATCAGCGCCCAGAGATGTTGCCAGCTCCTGGTTGAATTTTGGCTTTTCAGCTTTTTTTTCCTGTGCAAAGGATAGTGTTCCTGCCAGAAGGGATAGGGTTAAAAATGTTTTTAGTTTCATTGTGTTAATCTTTTATTCTTAAAAATTCTTTTGCCAGTTCAATCATTTTAGGATCACCGGTATATTTTCCATGCTCGTCGGAAAGCTTTACGGTTGGGATCCATTCTTTGTTCGGAGCCTGTACACCAATTAATTTCATAACGATATTCATTGGTTTTAAACCTACGTCATTGGTAAGATTTGTTCCGATTCCGAATGATACGCCGATTTTTCCTTTACAGTAATTTGTAATTTCCTCTACCTTTTCCAAATTCAAAGCATCAGAGAAGATAATGTATTTAAATAAAGGATTGATTCCGTTATTTTCGTAGTGAGCGATTGTTTTATCTGCAAACTCTAAAGGATCGCCACTGTCATGGCGTACACCGTCAAACAGTTTTGCGAATTTCTTGTCAAACTGTTGAAAGAAAACATCAGTAGTATAGGTATCTGAAAGGGCAACTCCAAGATCCCCTCTGTAAACATCCACCCAATGTTCCAGCGCCATTTCATTGGCCATTTTGAATCCATATTCAGCGGCATGGAACATAAACCATTCATGGGCGTGAGTGCCGATTGGTTTTACACTATATTTCATGGCAAAATGAACGTTTGAGCTTCCAATGAAAGTAGATTCTTTACTTTGTGTTAAAGCTTCCATCACCAGATTCTGTACCTTATAAGAATGTCTTCTTCTGGTCCCGAATTCTGCGAAATTGACTCCAAGTCTTGCAAGCGAATCAGCTTTCTCCAGAGTTCTGTTCATAACGATCTCATTAGAATCCCGCTCCATGTGATTCATTTCATAGTGAAGCTCACTGATCAAAGCAAGAAGAGGAACTTCCCATAGGATTGTCCTGTACCAAAGCCCTTCAACGGTTACAGAAAGATCACTGCCTTCCTGATGTATTTTCACCTCAGACGGATCATAGTGATAGCCTTCCAAAAAATCTAAGTAGGGAAGGTCTATATAAGGACAGGTTCTTGCCATGAATTTTTTTTCTTCTTTGGTAAGCTTCAATTCTGCCATTTTATTGACTGCTTCCTTTAAAGCTGCATCAAAACCTTCCGGAAACTGGTGCTTTCCTCTGTTAATGAATTCATATTTCACAATAGAGCTTGGAAATAGCTTCACCACAGCATTCTGCATTGTTATTTTATAGAAATCATTATCCAGAATAGAGTTTAATCGAACGTCATTCATAATATGTGTAATTTTAACGCAAATATAGTCATTTAAAATAAAAAATCGCCTAAATGTAAGACGATTTTTTTATTAATCGGGTGATTTTTGTCTGTTACTTCCCTAAATAAGAATTGTACATCCATACTTCTTTTTCCTGTTCGGTAATATAATCGCTCATCTGAGAATTTGTCCCTTCATCTCCTGCTTTGTCCGTAATATCAAGAAGCTCTCTCTGCAGATCGATCACCACTTTAAAAGAACTGAGAATAAGTTCAACACTTTTATTACCATCCGTTACCTCTTTGGTCTCTTTGATTGTTGCTACTTTCAGATAGTCTGAATAATTGTGTGCAGGAGTGGCACCTAATGTAAGGATTCTTTCTGCAATTTCGTCGATCTTCAATACAAGGCTGTTATACAGTTCTTCAAATTTAGGATGAAGGGTGAAAAACTGATCCCCTTTGATATTCCAGTGTGAACCTCTTGTATTCTGATAAAATATTGAATAGTTGGCTAAAAGAATATTTAATTTTTCTGAAATGTTTTTACAGTCGGCTTCTTTCAGGCCGATAATGCTTGCATTTTTCATATGTTTATTTTTTATGTTAACAAATTTAGAGAATATTGTGCCGAAAAGCCGTTAATCTCAATAGAAGATAACTATAAGAAAATTTTCTAAAATAGTTTGGAAGTATTAATAAGTTTCCTATTTAAGTGATGGCAAGCTTTGATATAAATAAAGTATACTTAATCTGCTTGAATAAGTTTTACAATTATTTAATATACTGTCTTTAAGTAAAAAACAATATTGTGCTTTTGCATTTTTCCAGTATATATCGATAGTCCGTTATTCGGTTTCCAAAAGGCAATGTCTTTTTTGTGTAAGTGTTTGATTTTAATTTTTATATAAGTGTTTGCAGATTAAAAAAATATTACTATTTTTGCACCCTAAAATAAAAAGCAATTAAATGCCTACTATTCAACAATTAGTAAGAAAAGGAAGAGCCACGCTTGCCAAGAAGAGCAAATCGGCTGCCCTTGATTCTTGTCCACAAAGACGTGGTGTATGTACGAGAGTATATACAACTACACCGAAGAAACCTAACTCTGCACTTAGAAAAGTAGCAAGGGTAAGACTTTCTAACGGTAAAGAAGTTAACGCCTATATCCCGGGCGAAGGACATAATCTTCAAGAGCACTCGATAGTATTGGTTAGAGGCGGAAGGGTGAAAGACCTACCGGGAGTACGTTACCACATCGTAAGAGGTGCATTAGACACAGCTGGTGTAAATGGAAGAACACAGAGAAGATCTAAGTACGGAGCTAAGAGACCTAAACCAGGACAAGCAGCTGCTGCTCCTGCAAAAGGAAAGAAAAAATAATCATTAAATAAGGTACAAAAGCAATGAGAAAGACAAAAGCGAAAAAAAGACCGTTGTTACCAGATCCGAAATTTAATGATCAATTGGTAACGAGATTCGTAAACAACTTAATGCTTGACGGTAAGAAGTCAATCGCATTCAAAATTTTCTATGATGCATTGGATATCGTAGAAACTAAAAAAGGAGATAACGAGAAAACAGCCCTTGAAATCTGGAAAGATGCACTTACAAATGTAATGCCTCACGTAGAAGTACGTTCTAGAAGAGTAGGTGGAGCTAACTTCCAGATCCCTATGCCAATCAGAGCTGATAGAAAAATTTCTATGGCAATGAAATGGTTAATTAGCTACTCTAAAAAGAGAAATGATAAGTCTATGGCTTTGAAATTAGCTAATGAAGTAGTAGCTGCTTCTAGAGAAGAAGGTGCTGCTTACAAAAAGAAATCTGATACTCACAAGATGGCGGAAGCTAACAAAGCTTTCTCACACTTTAAATTCTAATCTGAAATGAGTAGAGATCTTAAATTTACAAGAAATATTGGTATTGCTGCACACATTGATGCAGGTAAAACTACCACTACAGAAAGAATTTTATTCTACACAGGGGTAAACCATAAAATTGGAGAGGTTCACGATGGTGCTTCTACAATGGACTGGATGGAGCAGGAAGCAGAAAGAGGTATTACTATTACTTCTGCTGCAACTACTTGTTCTTGGAACTTCCCGACTGATCAGGGAAAACCTGTTGCTGATACTAAACCTTACCACTTCAACATCATCGATACACCGGGACACGTTGACTTCACTGTAGAAGTAAACAGATCTTTAAGAGTATTGGATGGATTGGTATTCTTATTCTCTGCAGTAGATGGAGTAGAGCCTCAGTCTGAAACAAACTGGAGACTTGCTGACAACTACAAAGTAGCGAGAATGGGATTCGTAAACAAAATGGACAGACAAGGTGCTGACTTCCTTAACGTTGTAAAACAGGTTAAAGAAATGTTAGGATCTAACGCAGTTCCAATCGTTTTACCAATCGGTGCTGAAGAAGATTTCAAAGGTGTAGTTGACTTAATTAAAAACAGAGCTATCATCTGGGATGAAGCAGGACAAGGAGCTACTTTCGAAGTAGTGCCAATTCCTGAAGATATGAAGGATGAAGTTCTTGAATACAGAGAGAAATTAGTAGAAGCTGTTTCTGAGTATGACGAAACTTTGATGGAGAAATTCTTTGAAGATCCGGATTCAATTACAGAAGAAGAAATCAATGCTGCATTGAGAGCTGCTACTATCGATTTATCTATTATCCCAATGACTTGTGGTTCTTCATTCAAGAACAAAGGAGTACAGTTTATGTTGGATGCAGTATGTAAATACCTGCCTTCTCCATTGGATAAAGATGATATCAAAGGTACTGACCCAAGAACTGATGCTGAAATCACAAGAAAACCATCTGTAGATGAGCCTTTCTCTGCATTAGCATTTAAGATTGCTACTGACCCGTTCGTGGGAAGATTAGCATTCTTCAGAGCATACTCTGGAAGACTGGATGCAGGTTCTTATATCTTGAACACTCGTTCAGGAGATAAAGAAAGAATCTCTAGAATCTATCAGATGCACGCTAACAAGCAAAATCCGGTAGAATATATTGAAGCTGGTGATATTGGTGCTGCGGTAGGTTTCAAATCTATCAAAACTGGTGATACTATGTGTGACGAGAAAAACCCAATCGTTCTTGAATCGATGGTTTTCCCTGATCCGGTAATTGGTATCGCTGTTGAGCCTAAAACTAAAGCTGACCAGGATAAAATGGGTAACGCTCTAGCTAAACTGGCTGAAGAAGATCCTACATTTACTGTAAGAACTGACGAAGCTTCTGGACAAACGATTATTTCTGGTATGGGTGAGCTTCACTTGGATATCATTGTAGACCGTATGAAGAGAGAGTTCAAAGTTGAAGTAAACCAGGGACAGCCTCAGGTAGAGTACAAAGAAAACTTAACAAAAGTTGCCAGCCACAGAGAAGTTTACAAAAAGCAGTCTGGTGGTAAAGGTAAATTTGCTGATATCGTATTTGAACTAGGACCTGCAGACGAAGGTAAAATTGGTTTAGAATTCATCAATGAGATCAAAGGTGGTAACGTTCCTAGAGAATTTGTTCCTGCAATTGAAAAAGGCTTTAAAGCTGCAATGAAGAACGGTCCTTTGGCTGGTTTCGAAGTTGAAGGTATTAAAGTTACTCTTAAAGACGGATCTTTCCACGCAGTGGATTCTGATGCACTTTCTTTTGAATTAGCTGCTAAATTAGGATTTAAAGAAGCGGGACGTGCTGCTAAGCCAGTGATCATGGAGCCTATTATGAAACTAGAGGTTGTAACTCCGGAAGAATATATGGGTAACATTATCGGTGACCTTAACAAAAGAAGAGGTACGATCAGCGGTCAGGAAGAGAAAAATGGTGCTGTAGTTATTAAAGGTTCAGTTCCACTTTCTGAAATGTTTGGATATGTTACAACTCTAAGAACACTTTCATCAGGAAGAGCTACTTCTTCTATGGAATTAGAGAAATACGCACAAACTCCTCAAAACGTTGCTGAAGATATTATCGCTAAAGCAAAAGGTTAATTTTTTAAAGTAAAGAAATGTCACAAAGAATCAGAATAAAACTAAAATCTTACGATTACAACTTGGTAGACAAGTCTGCTGAGAAAATCGTAAAAACGGTAAAGGCTACTGGTGCTGTTGTAAACGGACCAATTCCATTACCAACGAATAAGAGAATCTTCACAGTGTTGAGATCTCCGCACGTAAACAAGAAAGCAAGAGAGCAGTTCCAATTATCAGCTCACAAGAGATTGATGGATATCTACTCTTCTTCTTCTAAGACTGTTGATGCTCTAATGAAATTAGAACTTCCTTCAGGTGTAGACGTTGAAATTAAAGTGTGATAACTGCATACTTTGCAATGATTATAGAATCCGTTCCTTTTTAGGAACGGATTTTTTTGTATCCGGAAGTGAAATAAAACTGTTCATAACAGATTTTAAATCATAAACTCACTTTTTTCCATTTCATCCCTTGTACCAATGTGCCTGGTTTTGTCCGGTACATTTAATGATAGCCGGAGATCATTGAGGTATCCTTATAACATTCCAAAGCTCATTTATAATCCGATAATGATTAGTCATTGCGAGGTGAGATATGTCATCTTGTTTTATTTATTTAGAATTAATAAAAATAATAATTTTGCAAAAAATTATCAGATGAATAAAGTAGTATCCTTTTCTCTGCTTGTATTAGGTGGGGTTTTTGCAAACGCACAGCAAGTGAATGATTCTATAAAAAAATCAAAAGAGATTGATGAAGTAGAATTATTTGGTGAAAAAAAGAAACAGCCGGTAGGTCTGGAAGCTATAACAAGGCTTCCGCTGAAAACCAGAGACCAGATCCAGAGTATTTCGGTAATCTCCCATAAAGCTATCGAAGAGCTTGGAGGTTTAACCGTTACCGATGTTGCCAAAAATGTACCGGGAGTTACCCTGTTTTCCAGCTATGGCGGAGGAAGTGAGAGTATGTCTATACGTGGTTACCGTGGAGTTCCGGTATTGAAAAACGGTGTTCAGATGGATTCGGATTTCCGTACCGCAGGAATGATCACAGATATGCAGGGAGTGGAAAGCATTCAGGTGATTAAAGGATCTGCTGCTGTGAGTCAGGGGATCGGAAACGGTTTGGGTTCAGCAGGAGGTGTAATCAATGTAGTTACCAAAAGACCACAGTTTATTGATGAAACCAACGTAGGATTCCGTTACGGAAGCTGGGATTTTTACAGACCTACTGTAGATTTTCAGAGAGTATTGGATTCCAAAGGTAAAGTAGCCGTAAGATTCAATGGGGCATATCAGAATAATAATTCATTCAGAAGCCATGTAGAAGGAGAGAGAATCTATATCAATCCATCTGTAACGTATCGTCCGGATGATAAAACCGATATTAATGTAGAGATGGATTATCTTCACGATAACCGTACTCCGGACAGAGGAACTATCAATACGGCACCCGGTGATGTGGAGGCATTATACCATATGCCAAAAGGTAAGTTTTTAGGATATGCTTCCGATTATTCAAAAACAGAAACATTTAACTTTGCCACTACAGTAGTGCGTAAGCTTAATAATAAACTGAAGGTAAGAGCTGCTTTTATTAATTCTACAAGCAGTTCAGACAGTGAAGCTTCATCAATATCATTACCGACAGGAGAAACGAATTATAACATAAGACAGCATACCATCGGTAAATCTCAGGGAGAAGATATCAATAAGGTCTTACAGTTGGATTTTATTGGTGAGCAGATAAAGACAGGCTTCATCAATCATACATTCCAGGTGGGATTTGACTGGAGGGAAACAGAAACATCTGCCGTGACCTATGAAGCATATAAAAATTCCATTGCTCCCCAGAATTTGATTACTGCCCGTCCAACAAAAATAGGAGGTGTAACATATGATGCCAATCCTCTGGATATTTTTGATGTTGTGAACGGAACAATACCAAACCAGAATCCTGGAAATATAATCTATAAAAACCTTGGACGTTCAAATCCTGTTTTAACTCCAAGCATTGGGGCGATGGCGCAGGATGTAATGGCAATCGGGAAATATGTGAAAGCTCATCTTGGAATCAGATACAGCAGACTGAACGGTTCTTCCAATGCAACAGTAGATACATGGAACCCTTCTTTTGGATTGATCGTTTCACCTATTCAGAATATCAATGTTTTCGGATCGTATACTACGACTACCTCTTTAAGAGCCTCGAATAATGTTCTTCAGGCCGGCGGATTGGTAGGAGCATCTCATACAAAGCAGTGGGAAGCCGGAATCAAATCAGACTGGTTTAATGAACGCTTAAGATTTAATGTTACCCTGTTTGATATTAATACAGATAACCTGTCGTTCCAGATTCTGGATAAAAACTACCTGCCGATAAAAGACAGTAACAATAATATTCTTTACGGACTTGCAGGTAACCTGAGAAGAAAAGGAATGGAGGTAGAGCTTATCGGAAGAATACTGCCTAACCTTCAGGTAATGTCAGGGTGGGCTTATCTGGATGCACAGTACCAGGACAGTCCTGCCTATATCAATGGATCTGCTCCGATGAATGCACCGAAACATACTGCAAACGGATGGCTTAATTATAAATTCAATACCGGGGTTTTAACAGGCCTTGATGTGGGAGCCGGAATTTACTATGTAGGGAAAAGACCGGTTGATGAATGGACTCAGAAAACCTTTACTGCAGGTCACCTCAATAGTGTTGAAGCAGGTAAAAAACCTTTCGATATGCCGGAATATACTACCGTAGATGCTCAGGTCGGATATACCCTTAAAAATGGTATGGGATTAAGAGTATTTATGAATAACATCTTCGATTCAGTAGGGTACAGTTCCTATTTCAGAGGTGGATATATCGATCAGATTCAGCCCCGAAACTTTGCCGTACAGGTAAACTATAAATTTTAATCATCAAAATTTATTCATTATGAAAAGTATAAAAACAGTATTCTTAGCATTGGCTCTTGGGGCAGTATTTGTTGCATGTTCAGGAGATAAAAAGAAAGGAATTGATTATAACCAGTTTAAAACTGAAGTACAGCTTACCCCGGATCAGGTGAAAAGCTTTGACGAAATCACAAAAAAATATCAGGATCTTCAGGAACAGAACTTCCAGGCGGCAAAAGCACAGGGTGGAAACATGGACCGTGTAGCACTGGGAATCAAAAATGAAGAACTGAGAGCACAGCAGTCTCTTGAAATGGCAAAAGTGCTTGATGCTCCACAGATGGAGAAGTTCAATAAATTCGTGGATGAAAATTCAAGGAAAAGACCGAGATATGACAATGCACTTCTTGAAAGAATCAAAACTGAAGGCCAGCTTTCGGAAGATGAATTCAAAGTGGTGAATGCAGCCAATGATGCATTTGAAAAAGCATTTAACGATGCCCACGATGTATACCACGGCAATAATGATCTTGCCAAAGAATACTGGGATAAATTTGATGCCCAGAGAAAAACTGCGATCCAAAAAGCATTGACTCCTGAACATTATACGAAATTTGAAGAAATCGTAAAAGACATTCAGTTCAGGGGAAGAAAATAATCAGGTCCTGAACTAAGAAGTATCCATATCAAATTTTAATCAGAGAACATTAAGGCAGTACTCCTGTCTTAATGTTTTTGCTGTTAAATCCCCAATGAAATCATTATTTAAAAGCCTTTACCGGAAAAGAAGAAAAAATGAGACCTTCATCAAATATGTGATGTGGATTGTTCACCTTTGGCTTGGACTTCTGTCTAGCATCATTGTATTTGTGATGTGCCTCACCGGATGCCTTTATGCATTCAAAAACCAGATTACAGACCTTTACAACAGAGATAAAGTATATATTACTTCAGGCTCAAAGGTTCCCCGTACTCCGGATCAGATCCAGGCTGCACTGTTCGAAAGCGGAAAAGAACTTACCTCGCTTCTCATTCCGGACCATAGGAACAGAAGCTATGTTGTTTCGTATCGTGAGAATAATCTGGATAAAAGTTCATATTACAATCAGTACACGGGACAAATCATTGGCCAGGCTGATACAGGTGCCAATCAGTTTTTTGAAATCGTTCTTGATATTCACCGAAATCTGATGATGGGGAATGCGGGACGCCAGATTGTGGGAGCATCTGTACTGATATTCTGTATCCTCCTTATTTCCGGGTTGATCCTCTGGCTGCCTAAGAAACTGAAATTTTTGAAACAGGGACTTACTGTAAAATTCAAGGCAAAATTTCAGCGGGTGAATTACGACCTGCATAATACCCTCGGTTTTTATACCTTTTTAATGCTCTTTTTTATTGCTGTTACAGGTTTATACGTGACTTATCCCTGGGTGAAGAATATGCTCATTGTAAGCCTTGGAGGTTCTTCCATTGACAATATTGCAGAAGAAAAGAGTAACGATGATGCCTTCGGTGGACTTCTGGAAGATATGCTGCAGAAGCAGGACGAAAAAAAGAACCTCAAAAACAGTGCTTCAGCATCGATAGATAAGATTTTAGAGCTTTCCGATAAGCAGCTTCCTTATGCAGCTGCCACCAGTATAGAACTTCCCAACAAAGAGAATCCAAGATATGTAGTCATCAAAACCAATACTCAAAATTTTCTCGGTATGATGCTTCCGGATGAAGTTACCTTTGACAAAACAGGAGTTTTTAAAACAAAAGAATTGTTTTCTGACAAGCCATTGAATAAACAGTTCACAGCTTTAGCAAAGCCACTGCATACCGGAGAGATCATGGGATTGCCAAGTATCATTCTGTATTTTATAGTCTCATTAATTGGCTGTTCATTGCCAGTAACAGGATTTCTGATCTGGTGGCACAGGTTTAAAAAAACAAAATAAAAATCTGGATTGTAAGAAAAAAATATATATTCATTGTGCTTTCAATGTATCACAGAAACATAAAAAGAAATCTGCGTCATCTGCTCAATTAGTGAGAGATTAAAAAGAAATCTATACAGTCACTATAAAAGGGGAATCACAGCTTTATCATGAAATAGTATTTCCATCTTCATTCTTCCGGCTTCCCTTCTTAAAAATAAAACTTTCTTATTCCCCATTCAAGTTAATTCAATATTTTTATTCATTAAAATAATTGATATCATGAGCCATAAGAACAATAACCTTTTTGAAAAATTTTCAGACTGGGCAACCAAATTTACAGGAAGTTCATATGCGTTTATCGGAGCTGTACTTGTGGTCGTTGTATGGGCAGGTTCAGGACCTGTTTTTGATTATTCCGAAACCTGGCAGCTCGTGATCAATACCGGAACTACCATTATTACTTTTTTAATGGTGTTTTTAATTCAGAAAGCCCAGAACAAAGATTCAAAAGCTATACAGATCAAACTTAATGAGCTTATTGCAGCTCACGAAAAAGCCAGTAACAGAATTGTGGATATCGAAGACCTGACGGAAAAGGAACTGGACCAGCTTCACCACTACTATGAAGAACTTGCCAGATTTGCCAAGGAAGATGCAGATATTCATACTTCCCATTCCATAGATGCGGCTCAGAGAAATCAGGACTATAAGCATGAATTCTTTAAGCATAAACATGAAGAATGGCTTCAGAAACAGAATGAAAAAAAGGAATCATAACGATTCCTTTTCTTATTTAATTGAATATTAAAAATTATCTTCTCAGGAAATATCCGAAATAACTGCAGCTTCCCGATAATCCTTTCATAGTTTCCGTATCTGCATACTGGGATTTCAGCTGGGCAAAATAGGTTCGGTACTTCTGATTTCTCATATTATCAAGTTCAGTCTGATGAGCCTGTTCCTTTTCAGAATACTGAGGATCCGAGTAGCTTATATTGGAAACATTTTTAGCTTCATACTGGTAATATTTACCCTGTTCCGCACTGGCCATCTGGAAAAGAACTCTTGCTCTCTGTTCTTTATCTTTTGAAAGCTTCAGTGTCTTTTGATAGTAATTGATTGCCAGATCAAAATTATCCGGTTCTATGTAAGTCGTGTAAAGGAAGTTTTTATAATAATACTTATACGGATTCTTTCTGTCTGTAGTCCAGAAGTCATACTTTCCTCCATTGCTGTTGTCGATATCCATTACGAACAGCTGGCGGTAATATCCTAAGCTGGAAGTATTGTACAGTAAATTTCCGATAAGCTGGCTGGCTTTGGCTGCCTTTTCATCTGTTCCGTTGCTAATCTTTTTAAGCTGGATCAATGCATCTGCGAGCTCCAGTTTATTCATGCTGTTTTTAATGAAAGGGAATGAAGCATAGTCTTCCGCTTCCATACTTTCAGTCTCCGGACTTCCGAAACTTTCCCATACATTGTGTCCGAAAACGAGATTTGAAATATCTCTGAATCCATTATATTCTCCAGCTGCATACTGTTTCGGGGTAATTTTTTCACCTTTATCGCTCCAGCTATAATCCATTCTTGGGATTCCTGCAAAACCCTGCGCCTTTTCATAATAAGACCTGGCTTTTTCAAAATCTGCCTGTTTCATAGCCCTGTCTCCATAGATTGTGTTGAAAAAAGCATCAATATTTCCTACATTGTCCATATTTTTGGCAATGATCTGCTGTTCAAATGCTGTCTTATTCGGTTTTTTATAAAAATCTTCAACACTTTTTACCAGACTTGAATTAGGATTGTATTGCAGGTCGGAAAGTTTATTGTTCATCAGGAAGGATTTTCCGTCTTCACCCTGCAGGAAATAGCGGTTGGCAAGAACATCCTTAAGGAAATCCACTGTAGAAGGAACTTCACCATAATAATCATAATCATCAGTATTGGTGCTGTCTTTCTTTACTTCTTTTTTCACAAAGTAATCGGCATAATCTTTCATCAGATGATCTTCAAATTCCGCATCAATTTTAGGATGGGAAACAATATCATTCAGAACTTTCATTCTTTTTATCTCTTCCAGATATTCCGGATTTGTTGTCTTAATATCTTCCAGAATCTCGGAACTTGCCTTATAATCTTTTTTCAGGAATTTAAGATAAGCATCTGCGATCTGCCAGTATTCATCCTTAGAAACCTTTTTTGTTTTCTCTGTGAATTTTTCAAGATCATCCAGATAATCTTTCGTTTTCTCATCATAGCCGTAACCGGATTTAGTATAGAAAGGAATTCTGTCCGGGTTGTTCAGCAGCTCATCATCGCTCTGATCATTTTTATCATTGTTCGCAGTATCAGATTTTGAGCCTCCGAAAAGATTTTTAAAAAACCTTACAATCTTTTGCCAGAATGAGAGCTTTTCCTCTTTTTTTACTTCTGCAGGCTCAGATTTGGTATCCGTAGAAGCTTTGTCATGATCGTCTGCATTCCCTCTCTGCATGTATACATTGTCCGCAGCATCGGAATTGTAATAATAAATGGGCAGATAGCTTCTTTCCAGTTCGTTGATGCTTCTTACCGCCATTACTTTCAGGATCTCAGAATCAGGATTAATGTCGTACATCTTTTCCATGATAGGAATAGGATTCGTAAAACCTTCATACCCCAATAGGAAGTAAGCCATATTCTTTTCATCATTGGTATTGGCTCTTTTCATGATATTACTGAAAGAAGCCGTATCCGAAAGCTTCATAGAAACAAAAGCAGATTCCTTACGGTCTTTACTGTTCATAAAAACCTGGAAGAAGTTCCAGTTGGCATCAGCATTCATTTCCTTACCTCTCTGAGCGCCTGCAAGCTGATCAAGCGCCATAAAATACACTGTTCCTTTCTGTTTGATAGGTTCTATATAAGTTTTGAAAGCTTCCAGCGCAGCATCATAATTTCTCGTGTAATGGTTGAAGCGCACCAGCTGATACCCATAACGCTGCTTGATTTCAGGATTTCTTGTTGCATTATATAAAGAAGTCAGTGCATTGACTGTTTTAGCATAATCGATGGAAGTGGCATTTTGCTCCTTTGAAGGGCCGTAGCTGTAAAAAGAATCAGGGCTTTCCACATAATTGATTCTCATGTAAGGTTCCAGGTATTTAGCTTCAATCAAATAATCGATGCCCTCTTTGTATTTCTGGTAAAATCCTGTTCCCAGTTTCTGCAGCAGAGGATTGGCGGGTGCTCCGCTTTTCAAAGCATTAAGATCATTCATACTGATCTTGTATACCAGATTTTCTGTTTCTGCATAGTTTAGCTGATTATTGAAGAACCTTTTCCATGTTTCAATATTGTCATCGGGAATCTGCATTCCTCTGTAATCACCATAGAACCTGTTAGAATAAGTAAGCAGGAAAGGAAGGTAAGATTTATCCTTGATGATACTCTGTGTAAACAGGTTGAAGTATTCATAATCAGGATCTGACCACGCACAGGCGTCAGATTTGGTATAAAAAAGCGATAAAACCGCCAGTGATAGAATGTACTTTTTCATATAGTTGATGGGTGTTTTTATTTTATAATTAAATTTTGATAAAGTGCCTCATACCTATTAGTAAATAATTGAAGCATAAAACTTTAAAAAGTCCGGTTACTTACAAATTTACTATCTAATTGATAATAAATTATATTAAAATGTGGTATTTTTTTCTCCAGAAAACAAGTGACATCTTCCAATTGTTCATCCGATATTTCTTCCACTTTTATCCTGAAACCTTTACTTAAGAAGTTCCCGAAATAAAACCCGTCTTTAATAATTTCAACTTCATCATCCGAAATTTTTTTGAATCCGGGGTTTTCGAGGTCCTTTCTGGAAAGTGCATTAATCAGTTTATGCTTTTCAAGATGGTTGGTCACAATCCCCCAGGAATAAATAGGTAACGCCACCTCAATCTTTTTAATAGGATAATCCTCCAGTTTTGAAAGATAACTTTTTAAAACAGCTGCATCCAGAATAGAGTTTTTATTCGAATTCTCAAGTGGGGAAGAAGTGGAGTAGCACATCAGGTATACTTTTTCCACAGGCGGAACTCCGGTTTGGTTTTTATCTTTCACCTGATGAAGACGTAGCGTGCAGGTGATTTCTTTTCCGGAAACTCTTTTCAGTTCCTTTAAAAATTTGAAATAATCATCCCTCGTTCCGGCCGTCCAGTCACAGTCGATCTGAATTTCATTATTTATTTTTAAACCGTATTCTTGGGTCTTCTTCTGAACCAATTCATGAATGCTTTTCGCCAGAAATCTGATCTCTTCTGCTGAGATGTGATACATTGACTGGTTGGTAATGAAAACTGTCGGTACAATCTGTTTACCGGTTTCGAAACTTTTGTCTTTGGTAATCACTGCAACCGGTTGAAACTTTCCATCTGCTTTATCGATATCAAAAAATCTTGTGTACAGATAAGGAACCGAAGCATGATCCAAAACTTTCTTCTCTACCTGATCCAGCTTAAGGTGGGTCTTCCAGTAATAGAAAGTATAAGGATGCTCCTCCTTTTTATGACAGGAGACAAAAAGAATAAGAATAAGCAGAGCTTTCAGTACTTTCATTGTTTATACAGTTTGCTTTCGGGGTGCAGAGGTTTGTGTGGTGCTTTTTATTGAAGGATATAGTCTTCAGATTTATTCTTTCAAAAGTAGTAAGATTTTGGTGAAAACTAAACCGTAAAAACCCGGTGATTGGCTGTGTAGTGAAATTTCTTCATTCAAAAATAAAAAACCACTCCGCAATGGAATGGTCTTGATTGTATAAAGTTAAAACTCAGCTTAGAAAACAGTTGCTGCCAGTTGAATTCTTGCGTATTTGTTAGAAGGATTCCACATGGCCATCATAGAAACAGGCAGGCTGTAGTGTTCTGTTATCTTGACTGTTTTGCTGGCTTTTACACCCACATTAACAACATCAAAACTGTTTTTGCCGTTTCCATAAAGAAAATGCTTATCGTTGAGAGCAAATCCTGCGCCTACAAAAGCATCCAGATTTACCTTTTGTCCGGCAATTACAGGATAGCTTGCCTGAATGTAGGTGGAGTATTTATTCTTTTTATAGCTTCCGTCATCCTCCAATACCACTTCTCCGGCATTGGCACCTCCGTAAAGCATAATGTCAGCTTCAATATTTATAGGAAAAGAAGGACCGAAAGTATAATTGGTTCTAAGGTCAATAATATGAGCAGTTCTTCTCTGTGAATAGCTGAAAATATCATCTGCAGCTACAGCTGTATTGATATTCCTGGAATTATAAAGGTCCCAAAGTCCAATATAAAAACGGTTATGGGAATATTGGATGTAATAGTTGATCTCCTTATAATGGGTACCATCTTTATCGTCGGCTAAAGCTGATGCTCCCCAAATACCAATCTTCCATTTCTTTTCAGAATCCAATGCATAAGAAAGGTTTCCCATTACCACAGGTTTATCTGTAATAATCAATCCTCTCCACAAGTGATTGTTTTGAATATTTGCAGTAAAATCCAGTCTGTTGCTCTTTGCTGTTTCCTCGTTCTCCTGAGAGAATAGCTTTCCTGTGCCTAAAATAATCAGGCATGCAATTTTTAAAATTTTCATCGGGTATTTTTAATGTATTATTCCAAAAAGAAGGGCTGCAATAATGGCTCCCAGAATAGGTCCCACAACAGGAATCCATGCATATCCCCAGTCACTGCTGCCTTTTACCGGAAGCAGGGCATGCATGATTCTTGGGGCCAAATCTCTTGCGGGATTAATGGCATAACCGGTAGTTCCGCCTAAAGATAAACCGATGGCCCAGACCAGTAAAGTAACAGGAAGAGCTCCTACAGAACCGAGTCCTACTTTAGCTGTCGGATCTGCATTCAGAGAAATGCTTGGGTCAGAAAAGTGGAAGATAACAAATACCAGAACAAAAGTTCCTATGATCTCACTGATCAGATTGGAAAATGTATTTCTGATCGCGGGGCCGGTACTGAAGCATGCTAATTTAGCACCTTCATCTTCTGTAATGGCAAAATGATCTTTATTAAAAAGCCAGACCAGAAAAGCTCCGAGCATTCCGCCGAGCATCTGTGCGGCAATATAAGTAGGGACCAGATCCCATGAGAATTTTCCGGCAACTGCCAGTCCTAATGTTACGGCCGGATTCAGATGAGCACCGCTTGCCGGGCCGGCAACTGTAACGCCTACAAAAACGGCCAGCGCCCAGGCGGTCGTAATGACGATCCATCCTGAATTATTTCCTTTAGTATCTTTTAAGACAACATTGGCAACAACGCCGTTGCCTAATAATATAAGAAGCATTGTTCCTATAAGTTCTGCGATAAATGGAGTCATGAGTAGTTTTTTTATGGGTGAATTTAATCTTCGATCCAGCTTTGGGAACGCTTCACTGCTTTGTTCCAGAAATGAATCATTTTATCTGCTTTTTCTTTTTCCAGCTGAGGATGGAAATCTTTATCCACGATCCATTGAGACTGGATTTCATTGAGATCTTTCCAGTATCCTACTGCCAATCCTGCAAGATAGGCTGCTCCTAAAGCTGTTGTCTCAAGTGTTTTCGGCCTTGTAATTTTAAATCCGAAAAGATCAGACTGTATCTGCATCAGAAGATCACTTGCAGAAGCACCTCCGTCTACTCTAAGCTCAAGGCCTGGTCTTCCTGAATCTGCCTCCATGGATTTTACAATATCATATACCTGGAATGCAATTCCTTCCAAAGTTGCTCTTGCAATATGTCCGTTGGTAGTTCCACGGGTTACTCCTACAATAGTTCCTCTTGCATACTGATCCCAGTAAGGCGCACCTAATCCGGTCAATGCAGGAACAAAATAAACCCCTCCGTTATCTTCAACGCTTGCAGCAAGATCGTTTACTTCTTCAGATGAATGAATAAGTTTAAGCCCGTCTCTCAGCCATTGTATTGCTGCACCGCCCACAAACACACTTCCTTCCAGAGCATAGTTTACTTCTCCATTGATTTTCCATGCTACAGTAGTTAAAAGATTGTTTTTGGAAGAAACAGCTTCTTTTCCTGTGTTCATCAGTAAGAAACATCCTGTTCCGTAAGTGTTCTTTACCATTCCCGGAGTGATGCACATCTGCCCGAATAGTGCAGCCTGCTGATCTCCTGCGATTCCTGCGATTGGAATTTTGGTGGAAAATAAAGTGGTTGCAGTTTCACCATAGATCTCACTGCTCTGTTTCACTTCAGGAAGAACAGATCTTGGAATATCAAATAAATCCAGAAGATCCTGATCCCATTCTAAAGTATGGATATTCAGAAGCATTGTCCTGCTGGCATTGGAAACATCGGTAATGAACATTTTTCCACGGGTAAGTTTCCATACCAGCCATGTGTCAACCGTTCCAAAACATATTTTTCCTTCTGCTGCTTTTTCTCTTGCTCCTTCTACATTATCAAGGATCCATTTTAATTTGGTTGCTGAAAAGTAAGCATCCAGTACAAGTCCGGTTTTCTCTTTGATGGTTTCGGTATGTCCCTGTTCTTTCAGTTCGTCGCAGTATTTTGCGGTTCTTCTGTCCTGCCATACGATAGCATTATAAATAGGTTCACCGGTTTCCCTGTCCCAGACGACGGTTGTTTCACGCTGATTGGTAATCCCGATTGCTGCTACTTCCAATCCGGAAATCCCTGCTTTGGCAATGATTTCTGCGGCAACGGATATCTGGGATGACCATATTTCGTTGGGATCGTGCTCTACCCAGCCCGGAGTAGGGAAGATCTGTTCAAAATTTTTCTGGGAGACATATTCTATAGCTCCACTGTGATTGAATAAAATGGCTCTGGAGGAAGTTGTACCCTGATCCAGAGCGAGAATTAATTTTTCCTTCATACTGCAAATTTTTAATTATGAGTAATAGTTTTGGGAGAGTATGGAGTCAGTAAATATCCTTTTGCTAATTCAATAAATTCTTTTTCCTGTTCGTTTGCCCATTCCTGAGAATGTCCTTTTTCTTTGGCAATAAGCTGTGCAATAGTATGAGCACTGTCAATTGCAGCTCTTGCGTCTAAAAATAACAGACGGACTCTTCGGGCGAGAATATCTTCGATAGTTTCAGCCATTTCGTGTCTTATAGCCCAAACTGCTTCTGCAATAGTGAACCCATGATCCGGATGGATCTTCTGTGCATATTGAGGATCGCTGCTTTGTAATGATTTGATAGCGGGAATATCAGAACCGTAAACATAAAGATGGCTGCTTCGGTCAACCAGTTCGGGTTTCATATTACCATGAATAGAAAGATGTTCAGTTTGGGAAGGGCCTCCGTTTAAATGAAGGATCTCTACCGCTTTGTCAATCGTATCTTCTGCCATTTTACGGTAAGTGGTCCATTTCCCGCCTATGATTGAAACCAGTCCTGTATCGGAAGCGATTACTTTGTGACTTCGGGAAACTTCCTTGGTGCTTTTGCCTCCTTCTTTTGGAGCGGCAAGAGGTCTTAGTCCTGCGAACATAGACTTCACATCTTCTCTTGTCGGCTTTTTTGCCAAATATTGTCTGGCTGTATTTAAAACGAAATTAATTTCAGATTCTAAAGCATGCGGCTCAAAGCTAGGGCTTTCCAAAAGGGTATCTGTAGTTCCTACCAATGCTCTGTCATGCCACGGAACAACGAAGAGAACTCTGCCATCTGATGTTTTAGGGATCATGATAGCGTCATCACTTTTCAGGAAGGATTTATCCAAAACCAAATGGATTCCCTGGCTCGGAACGACAAATTTGCCATGCTTCGGATTGTTCATATTCAGAATATCATTTGTGAATACACCTGTTGCATTGATGACAGCTTTTGCCCGAAGTTCATATTGCTGATTTGAAAACTGGTCTTCAGCTTTTACGCCATTTATTTTTCCGGAATCGTTTTTCAGAAGTCCGGTTACTTTCATATAATTAATAGCGCTCCCTCCTTTTTCTATAAGAGTCTGGGATAAGTTGATGGCTAATCTGGCATCGTCAAACTGTCCGTCCTGATACACCACACCGCTTGCAAGGTTGTGTTGTTCAATAGTTGGCAGTTTTTCAACTGTTTTAGCCTTGCTGATGTATTTTGTTTTTCCTAAACTTAATTTCCCTGCAAGGAAATCATAGATAGATAATCCTATTTTATAATAGATTCCTCCCCACCAGGTGTAGTTAGGAATAATAAATGACTGGTTTTTTACTACATGTGCTGCATTTTGAGCAAGCAGTCCTCTTTCTTTCAATGCTTCTTTTACAAGACCTACATCTCCCTGAGCAAGATATCTTACACCACCATGTACCAGCTTAGTGCTTCGGCTGGAGGTTGCTTTTGCAAAATCATGTGATTCCAGAAGAAGCGTTTTAAATCCTCTGCTGGCTGCATCCAATGCTGATCCTAAACCACTGGCGCCACCGCCAATAACAATAAAGTCCCATTCCTGAATGCTTGTTAATTTACTTATTTCTTCGTTTCGTTTCATAAATGTTTCGTTTATGTTTCGTTTTCAAATGTATAAATTAAAAATGAAACTAAAAAGAAAATAAATGAAATTTTATCGGTCTCGAAAAAAAATGGTATTTTTGATGAAAGAATCAGAATGGAAAAGTTAATACCAAGGCATAACGATATATTAAAGGAGCTGGATGAAAAGGGACATGTTCTTGTACAGGATCTGTGCGAGAAGTTCAATGTTTCATCAGTTACGGTCCGAAAGGATCTGAATTATCTCGAAAGCTTAGGATTACTTTTCAGAAATCATGGAGGGGCGAGCAAGCATATCCGATATGCATATGAAAGGAATGTGGGAGAGAAGGAAAACATCAATGTAGAAGCGAAACAGAATATCGCCAAAGCGGCTTTACAGCTCATCCAGGAAAACGACTGTATTATTCTGGCTTCCGGAACAACGATGCATTATCTTGCGAGAATGCTGGTAAACTTTGGTCCGCTTACGGTTTTGACCTCTTCTTTAAGAGTGGCAATAGAGTTGTGTAATAATCCTAATATTAATATTATACAATTGGGCGGAGAAGTCCGAAAGAGCTCAACCTCCATCGTTGGGTCTATTTCTGAAGGAATTCTCAAGCAGTTTTCCTGTAATAAACTTTTTCTCGGTGTTGATGGGATTGATATTGATTTTGGGATCAGTACATCGAATGCTGCAGAAGCCCATCTGAACCAGCTGATGATAGAATGCTCCGAAAAAGTAGTTATTCTCGGTGACTCTTCGAAGTTGAATAAAAAGGGTTTCGGAAAGATTGCTTCTTTAGATAAGGTTGATTATCTTATTACAGATAGTGATATCTGTGACGAGAATAAAGTGGCGCTGGAAGAAAAAGGAGTTACGGTAATTGTAAAATAAACTTCTTTTTAATTTATTTTTTTTAAACACAAATAATTTCTCTGAAAATTTTGCCCGGATTTTCCAAAATTATCTAATTGATTAAAAATCAAAATATTTTACTCTAAATATTTGCCAGTTCTAAAAATATTCATAAATTTGCACACTCCATTTTAGGGGCGTAGTATGCCTATATCAAAAGTAGAAATTACTTCAGACCTCCTAAAGATGTGGAAAATAGAAAGATAAATTTTATTTAATATAAACAATGTCAGGTATTATTGGTAAAAAAATCGGTATGACGTCTTTGTTTAACGAAGAAGGAAAAAACATTCCTTGTACAGTTATTCAGGCTGGTCCATGCTCGGTTTTACAGGTCAGAACCTTAGAAAAAGACGGATACAAATCTGTGCAATTAGGTTTCGATGACAAGAGTGAAAAGAACGTAGGTAAAGCGTTAGCTGGCCATTTCAAAAAGGCTGGTTCTGCTCCAAAAGCTAAATTGGTAGAATTCTACAGAGAATTCGTTGATGAAGTGAAAGTAGGAGAAGAAGTAAAAGTTGATTTGTTCTCTGAAGGAGAATATGTTGACGTAACAGGAACTTCAAAAGGTAAAGGTTTCCAAGGTGTTGTTAAAAGACACGGATTTGGAGGTGTAATGCAAGCTACTCATGGTCAGCACAACAGACTTAGAGCTCCAGGTTCTATCGGTGCTGGATCGGATCCTTCAAGAGTATTCAAAGGAATGAGAATGGCGGGTAGAATGGGAGGTAAGCAGGTAACTGTACAAAACCTTCAAGTATTAAAAGTGGATCAAGAACAAAATCTTTTAGTAGTAAAAGGTGCTGTTCCGGGAGCTAAAAATTCTTATGTAATTATCAGAAAATGGAACTAGTAGTATTAAATACATCAGGAAAAGAGACCGGAAGAAAAGTAACTCTAGACGAAACAGTATTCGGAATTGAGCCAAATCAGCACGCGGTTTACTTAGAAGTTAAACAGTACCTTGCTGCACAAAGACAAGGAACTCATAAAGCAAAAGAAAGAAGCGAAATTACTGCTTCTACTAAAAAACTTAAGAAGCAAAAAGGATCTGGTTCTGCTAGATATGGTGATATCAAATCTCCAACTTTCAGAGGTGGAGGTAGAGTATTCGGACCAAAACCAAGAGATTACAGATTCAAATTGAACAAAGCTCTTAAGAGATTAGCTAAAAAATCTGTTTTATCTCAAAAATTGAGAGACAACAGCATTAAAGTATTAGAGGCTTTCAATTTCGAAACTCCTAAAACTAAAGAGTTTATCAATATCAATAACGCTTTAGGATTCGAAGGTAAAAAATCTCTTTACATCTTAGATGAAGCAAACAAAAATGTTTATTTATCTTCAAGAAACTTACCTAAGACTAAAGTTCTTACTTACAACGAAATTAGCTCTTATGATCTAATTAATGCAGGTGAGATCGTATTCTTAGAAGGTGCTATCGAGAAATTCCAAGAAAATTTAAAGAAATAAATCATGTCTATTATTATTAAACCAGTTATCTCAGAAAAGGCTAATTACCTTACAGATTTAAGAGGTTCTTATTCTTTCTTAGTTGATCCTAAGGCGAATAAAATCCAGATTAAAAAAGCTGTAGAAGCAGCTTACGGTGTAAAAGTAGCAGACGTTAACACAATGATTTATGCTCCGAAGGTTTCTTCGAAATACACGAAAAAAGGTCTTCAAGTAGGAAAGACAAACAAATTGAAAAAAGCGGTAATCAAACTTGCTGAAGGTGAGGTTATCGATATTTTTGCTGTAAATTAATTATCAATTATAAATAATAGTAATGTCTGTTAGAAAATTAAAACCTATCACCCCAGGACAGAGATTCAGAATTGTAAACAATTTTGAGGAAATTACTACCAACAAACCAGAGAAATCTCTTACAGTTGGTATTAAAAAGTCAGGTGGACGTAACCAAACTGGTAAAATGACCATGCGTTACACCGGAGGTGGACACAAAAAGAAATACAGAATTATCGACTTCAAAAGAAACAAGCATGACGTTGAAGCTACCGTTAAAACTGTAGAATACGATCCAAACAGAACTGCATTTATCGCTTTATTAGAGTATGCTGACGGAGAGAAGAGATACATCATCGCTCCAAACGGTATCAAAGTAGATCAGAAAGTAGTTTCAGGAGAAAGCGTTGAACCGAACGTAGGTAACGCAATGAAATTGAAAAACATTCCATTGGGTACTGTAATCTCTTGTGTTGAAATGAAGCCTGGACAAGGTGCTATTTTAGCAAGAAGTGCTGGTTCTTCAGCTCAATTAACTTCTAGAGACGGTAAATATGCAATCATCAAATTGCCTTCAGGAGAATCAAGAATGATCCTTACTGAATGTTTCGCAATGATTGGATCAGTTTCTAACTCTGACCACCAATTGACTGTATCAGGTAAGGCTGGTAGAAGCAGATGGTTAGGTAGAAGACCAAGAACAAGAGCCGTTGTAATGAACCCTGTAGATCACCCAATGGGAGGTGGTGAAGGACGTTCTTCTGGAGGTCACCCAAGATCTAGAAACGGTATGCCGTCTAAAGGTTACAAAACTAGAAAGAAAAATAAAGTGTCTAACCGTTACATCGTATCTAAAAGAAAATAATTATGGCAAGATCACTTAAAAAAGGACCGTTCATTCATCATACTTTAGATAAGAAGGTTCAGGCAAATATAGAGTCTGGTAAGAAGACAGTTATCAAAACTTGGTCTAGAGCATCGATGATCTCTCCGGACTTCGTAGGACAGACTATTGCTGTACACAACGGGAAATCTTTTATCCCTGTATATGTTACAGAAAACATGGTAGGTCACAAGTTAGGCGAATTTTCTCCAACAAGATCTTTCAGAGGTCATGGTGGTAACAAAAACAAAGGAAGCAGATAATCATGGGATCAAGAAAACAAGATAGCGCAATCGCAAGAAAAGAAGCTAACAAAGACGTTGTAAAAGCTTCATTAAATGACTGCCCATCATCTCCGAGAAAAATGAGATTAGTTGCTGATATCATTAGAGGAGAGCAGGTAGATAAAGCTCTTTATATCCTAAAATATTCTAAAAAAGAAGCCTCTAACAAATTAGAGAAATTACTTCTTTCTGCTATGGCAAACTGGCAGACTAAAAATGAAGGTGCTGATATTGAAGAAGCAAACCTTATCATTAAAGAAATCTTCGTGGATAGTGCAAGACAATTGAAGAGACTAAGACCAGCTCCGCAAGGTAGAGGGTACAGAATCAGAAAAAGATCTAACCACGTTACATTAATCTTAGGTAATAAAGAAAATTAATCAAGGTATGGGACAGAAGACAAATCCAATTGGTAACAGACTAGGTATCATCAGAGGATGGGATTCTAACTGGTTTGGCGGAAACGATTATGGAGACAGAATCGCGGAAGACTACAAAATCAGAAGATACCTTGAGGCTAGATTATCTAAAGGTGGTATTTCAAAAATCTATATTGAAAGAACACTAAAATTAGTAACAGTGACAATCACTACTGCCAGACCGGGACTTATTATCGGTAAAGGAGGTCAGGAAGTTGATAAATTGAAAGAAGAATTGAAGAAACTTACAGGTAAGGATATTCAAATCAACATTTTCGAAATCAAAAGACCTGAACTAGACGCAGTATTAGTGGCTGACAGCATCTCTAAGCAGATCGAAAACAGAATTTCTTACAGAAGAGCTGTTAAAATGGCGATGGCAAGTACAATGAGAATGGGTGCTGAAGGTATCAAAGTTCAGATCTCTGGTAGATTGAACGGAGCTGAAATGGCAAGATCAGAATCTTTCAAAGAAGGAAGAATTCCATTGTCTACTTTCAGAGCTGATATTGATTATCACTGGGCTGAAGCTCACACTACTTACGGTAGATTAGGAGTAAAAGTTTGGATCATGAAAGGGGAAGTTTACGGTAAAAGAGAACTTGCTCCACTAGTGGGACAACAGAAAAAAGGAGGTCCTTCAGGAGGCGGAAACAGAGGAGAGAGAGACAACAGAAGACCTAGAAAGAATAACAATAATAACAATAATAATTAAAAATTTTAGATAGAAATTTTGAATTTTAAATTACCGTTACTTTTTTAAAATAAAAAAAATCTAAAATCTAAAATCTAAAATCTAAAATTTAGAAATTATGTTACAACCAAAAAGAACCAAATTCCGTAGAGTTCATAAGATGAAGATGAAGGGGATTGCTCAGAGAGGTAATCAACTAGCTTACGGAACTTTTGGAATCAAAGCTATAGAAGGTGCTTGGATTACTGCAAGACAAATTGAAGCTGCCCGTATCGCTGCGACAAGATATATGAAGAGAGAAGGTCAGCTATGGATCAAAATCTTCCCGGATAAGCCAATTACTAAGAAACCAGCCGAAGTACGTATGGGTAAAGGTAAAGGTGCCGTGGAATATTGGGTAGCTGTAGTAAAACCAGGTAAAATTATGTTCGAAGTTGGAGGTGTTCCTTACGAAGTAGCGAAAGAAGCATTAAGACTTGCAGCTCAGAAATTACCGGTAGTTACTAAATTCGTAGTTGCTAACGATTTTGTTAAACCTCTTTAATCTTTGATACAATGAAACAAGCTGATATTAAAAATTTAAGCGCGGGTGATATTCAAGCAAAACTTGCTGAATTAACAGCTCAATATTCAAAACTGAAATTGGCTCACAAGATCAGTCCAATTGAAAACCCGATCCAAATCAGAGATTTGAGAAGAACAATCGCAAGATTAAACACTGAGTTAACCACTAAACAACAATAAGATTTTCATACATTATGGAAAGAAACTTAAGAAAAGAAAGAATCGGAATAGTTTCCAGCAATAAAATGGAAAAGACCATTGTTGTAAGTGAGACTACGAGAGTGAAACACCCGATGTACGGTAAATTCGTATTAAAAACGAAAAAATATACTGCACACGACGAAAACAACGAATGCACAGAAGGTGATACAGTTCTTATCCAGGAAACTAGACCTTTGAGCAAGAGCAAGAGATGGAGATTAGTAAGAATCATTGAAAAAGCTAAGTAATAATGTTACAAACAGAATCAAGATTAAAAGTTGCTGATAACACAGGTGCTAAAGAAGTATTGGTTATCAGAGTTCTGGGAGGAACCAGAAGAAGATATGCTTCAGTTGGTGATAAAATCGTTGTTACTATCAAAGATTCTACACCATCAGGGAATGCTAAAAAAGGTCAGGTATCTAAAGCTGTAGTAGTAAGAACTAAAAAAGCAGTTAGAAGAAAAGATGGTTCATACATCAAATTCGAAGACAATGCTTGTGTATTACTAAACGCAGCGGGAGAAATGAGAGGAACACGTGTTTTCGGACCGGTTGCTCGTGAGTTGAGAGACAAAGAATATATGAAAATCATTTCATTAGCTCCTGAAGTACTTTAATTTTTAAAATTTTTAAAAGAAAATGTCAAAGTTAAAAATAAAAAGAGGAGATAACGTCATCATTACTACTGGTAAGAAAGATATCAAAGGTAAGACAGGTGAAGTTATTGAAGTGATCAAAAAAGAAGGAAGAGACCCTAGAGTTATCGTTGCAGGTCTTAACATCGTTAAAAAACACGTTAAGCCTTCAGCTTCTAACCCTCAAGGTGGAATCACTGAAAAAGAAGCTTCTATTCATATCTCAAACGTGGCTTTAGTTGGTAAAGACGGAAAAGCTATCAAAATCGGTTATAAAATCGAAGGAGATAAGAAAGTAAGAATCAACAAAAAAACGGGTGAAACTTTATAATTTGAATTAACACATGGAATTTATAGCAAGACCCAAAAATATATACAAAGAGAAAATTGTTCCTGCAATGATGGAAGAATTTGGGTACAAATCTGTAATGCAGGTACCTAAATTAGAAAAAATCATCCTGTCTCAAGGATTAGGTGATGCCACTGCAGACAAGAAAATCATTGATTATGCTGTAGAAGAATTAACAATGATTACTGGTCAGAAAGCAGTAGGTACTATCTCTAAGAAAGACGAAGCGGCTTTCAAATTGAGAAAAGGTATGCCTGTAGGTGCTAAAGTAACATTGAGAGCTCATAAAATGTATGAATTCTTAGACAGACTTACTTCTTCTGCTTTACCACGTATCAGAGACTTCTCTGGTATCAAGGCAGACGGGTTCGATGGTAGAGGTAATTACAACTTAGGTATTACTGAGCAGATTATCTTCCCTGAAATCGTAATTGACAAAGTGAAAAAAATCCAAGGGATGGACATCACTTTCGTAACAAGCGCGAAAACAGATAAAGAAGCGAAAGCATTATTAACTCACTTCGGTTTACCATTTAAAAAGAACTAAGAAATGGCTAAAGAATCAATGAAAGCGCGTGAGCGCAAAAGAGAAGCACTAGTTGCTAAATACGCTGACAAAAGAAAAGCTTTAAAAGAAGCTGGTGATTATGAAGGACTTCAGAAATTACCTAAAAATGCTTCTCCTGTAAGATTACACAACAGATGTAAACTAACAGGTAGACCTAGAGGATACATGAGAACGTTCGGAATTTCCAGAGTAACTTTCAGAGAAATGGCAAACAACGGTCTTATCCCGGGAGTAAGAAAAGCCAGTTGGTAATAATTACTAATTAATCGGAACAGTTAAGTTGTTCAGATACTAAAGATAAAAATATCAGACCTAAGAAATTCTGAAGTCTGATATTTTACTCTTCAAGTCTTTGCAAAACTGATTGTTCTTTAACCAATAATTTATAAAAGAAAAATGGTAACAGATCCAATTTCAGATTTCCTAACAAGAGTAAGGAACGCACAAAGCGCAGGCCACAAAGTGGTGGAAATTCCTGCATCGAAAATCAAAAAGGAGATTACTAAGATCTTATTTGATCAAGGGTACATCTTAAACTTTAAGTTTGAAGATAACGCTGTTCAAGGTACGATCAAAATCGCTTTAAAGTATGACAAGCAAACTAACAAACCGGCTATTAAATCTATCCAGAGAGCTTCTAGACCAGGTTTAAGACAGTACAAAGGTTCTGAAGAACTTCCAAGAGTACTGAACGGTTTGGGTATAGCTGTTATCTCTACTTCTAAAGGAGTAATGACTGACAAGAAAGCTAGAGAAGAGAAAGTAGGCGGTGAAGTAATCTGCTATGTTTATTAATTTTTAATCAGAGGAAAATGTCAAGAATTGGTAAAGCAATTATAACAATTCCAGCTGGAGTTACGATCACTGAAAATAACAGTGTTGTAACTGTAAAAGGACCTAAAGGAGAACTTTCTCAGGAACTTACAGCAGGTATTACTTTAGAACAGAAAGATGGCGAACTTAACGTTAACAGACCATCTGATTCTAAACAACACAAAGCACTTCACGGTCTTTACAGAGCGTTGATCAATAACATGATCACTGGTGTTAATGCAGGTTTCGAAAAGAAACTAGAACTAGTAGGAGTAGGATACAGAGCTTCACACACAGGTCAAAAACTTGAGTTAGCTTTAGGATTCTCTCACGGTATCGTATTAGAACTTCCAGGTGAAGTAAAAGTAGATACATTGACTGAAAAAGGTAAAAACCCAATTATTACTTTAACGTCTCACGACAACCAACTTCTAGGAATGGTAGCTGCAAAGATCCGTTCTTTCAGAAAGCCTGAACCATACAAAGGAAAAGGTGTAAGATTCGTAGGAGAAATTGTTAGACGTAAAGCTGGTAAATCTGCTTAATAAATTATAAGTATTATGGCATTAAGTAAATTAGAAAAAAGAATAAGAATCAAAAGAAGAGTAAGAGGGAAAATCTCTGGATCTTCTGAATTGCCAAGATTATCTGTATATAAAAGTAATAAGGAAATTTACGCTCAGTTAATCGATGATAAAAATGGTACAACTTTAGCCTCAGCTTCTTCAAGAGAGAAAGGTGTAGACGCTAATGGTACTAAGACTGAAGTTTCTGCTGCTGTTGGTAAAGCTATCGCTGCCAAAGCTAAGGCTGCAGGAATCGAAAGTATTGTATTTGACAGAAACGGATTCGTGTACCACGGTAGAGTGAAAGCTCTTGCTGACGGTGCTAGAGAAGGAGGACTTAAATTCTAATCATAAAAATTTCGGAAAATATGTTAGGACTAGATAATATAGAAAGAGTAAAACCGGGAGGATTAGAATTAAAAGATCGTCTCGTAGCTGTTAACAGAGTAACAAAAGTAACCAAAGGAGGTAGAGCTTTCGGATTTTCTGCTATTGTTGTAGTAGGGAACGAAGACGGAGTAATCGGTCACGGTCTTGGAAAATCTAAAGAAGTAGCTTCTGCAATTGCTAAAGCTGTTGAAGATGCTAAGAAAAACCTTGTGAAAGTTCCTGTAATGAACCACACTATTCCTCATCAGACTACTGCTAGATACGGTGGTGCAGATATCTTCTTAAGACCTGCTTCTCACGGTACAGGACTTATCGCCGGTGGTGCGGTAAGAGCGGTACTTGAATCTGCTGGAATCCATGATATCCTTTCAAAATCTAAAGGATCTTCTAACCCTCACAACGTGGTGAAAGCTACTTTCAAAGCGTTATTGGATATCAGAAGACCTGAAGAGATCGCTAGAATGAGAGGAGTTTCTCTAAGTAAAGTGTTTAACGGTTAATATTAGAACAATGGCAACAATTAAAGTAAAGCAAGTAAGAAGCGCTATTGGAAGAACAAAAACCCAAAAGAGAACGCTTGAAGCATTAGGATTTAAGAAACTTCACCAAGTTGTAGAGCACGAAGCTACACCTTCCATTTTAGGGATGATAGCTGCAGTTAGTCACTTACTTGAAGTTCAAAAATAATTTTTAAAATAATTTTAAAATGAATTTAAACAACATAAAGCCTGCTGCAGGTTCTACTTTCAATTCAAAAAGAATTGGTAGAGGACAAGGTACAGGAAAAGGAGGTACTGCTACGAAAGGTCACAAAGGTCAGAAAGCTAGAGCTGGTTATTCTCAGAAAATCGGTTTCGAAGGTGGACAGATGCCTTTACAAAGGAGATTACCTAAATTCGGATTCAAAAACGTAAACAGAAAAGAGTTTAGAGGAGTAAACCTTGATACTATCCAGACTTTAATCGAGAACAAATCCATCACTGGAGATATCACGAAAGAAGTTTTAGTAGAAAACGGTTTAGTTTCTAAAAATGAATTAGTGAAAATTATGGGTAGAGGAGAATTGAAATCTGCGGTTTCAATCTCTGCTGACAAGTTCACTAAATCTGCTGAAGAGCTTATTGCTAAAGCAGGTGGAAAAGCAATTACCTTATAATACTTACTAATGAAAGAATTTATACAAACCCTTAAAAA
Source organism: Chryseobacterium sp. MIQD13 (assembly GCF_050496705.1). Classification (NCBI taxonomy): domain Bacteria; kingdom Pseudomonadati; phylum Bacteroidota; class Flavobacteriia; order Flavobacteriales; family Weeksellaceae; genus Chryseobacterium; species Chryseobacterium sp. MIQD13. The sequence goes on along the minus strand of NZ_JBNWAF010000002.1, from coordinate 186,363 downwards.
TATTTGGAGCCTAAAGGAATTAAGAGATAAAATTCTCTTTACGTTAGGTATTATCCTTGTGTATAGATTCGCATCTTATATCTCACTTCCCGCAATTAACCTTGCAGAGGTGGGAGATCTCTTAGAGCATTATAAAAATCAAGGCGGTAACAAGCAAGGAGCAGGCCTCCTTGGCTTGCTTTCGTCGTTTACGGGAGGAGCTTTCAGCCACGCTTCCGTAATGGCGTTGGGAATCATGCCTTATATTTCTGCTTCTATTATTGTTCAGTTGATGGGGATGGCTATTCCTTATCTTCAGAAACTTCAGAAGGATGGAGAGTCAGGTAGAAATACATTGAATCAAATTACGAGATGGTTAACTATCGGAGTTTGTTTAGTACAGGCCCCTTCTTATTTAACTTCTATTACTCAATTATTCTTACCGTATGCTCAGTTCTCATCTGCATATTATGTAGAGCCGAATTCCATCATGTTCTGGTTGCCAAGTATTGTAATCTTGGTTGCCGGTTCAGTATTCGCAATGTGGTTAGGTGAGAAAATCACCGACAAAGGTATCGGGAACGGTATCTCTATCCTTATTATGGTGGGGATCCTTTCAAGATTACCTGAAGCATTCGTACAGGAAATGGCAGTGCAGAACGGAAAAGGAGGAATGGGATCTATCATGATCCTTATTGAAGTAATATTCTGGATGCTGGTAGTTCTTTTAGCTGTAGTATTATCTGTAGCTGTAAGAAAAATTCCAATTCAGTATGTAAGCAGAGCTCAAGCAAGAGGAGGTGTAAACAGAAATCTTATGCAGGGAGCAAGACAATGGATCCCATTGAAAGTAAATGCTGCTGGTGTAATGCCGATTATCTTTGCTCAGGCATTGATGTTCGTACCAGGACTATTAACGAAATTCGATGAGTCCAATACTTTTCTTGCAGGTTTCAAGAATGTTTTTAGCTGGCAGTACAATGTATTGTTCGCGCTATTAATTATTATCTTCTCATTCTTCTATACTGCAATTACTATTCCGGTAAACCAAATGGCTGATGATTTGAAGAGAAATGGAGGTTTAGTACCGAAAGTAAGACCCGGTAAAGAAACAGCTGACTATTTAGATGATATTTTATCAAAAATTACCTTGCCAGGTGCAATATTTTTGTCTATCTTTGCAGTCCTTCCAGCAATAGTGCATGGAAGCTTTGTTCAGACAGACGCGTTTGCCCTATTTTTCGGGGGAACATCATTGTTGATTATGGTGGGCGTAATTTTAGATACAGTTCAACAGATTAATACATATCTGCTGAACCATCACTATGATGGCTTAATGCAGTCTAAATTGTCAAGAACGACTGGATATTAATTTATGGCAAAACAAAAACATATTGAACAAGACGGCGTTATAACGGAAGCACTTTCGAACGCCCAGTTCCGTGTAGAGCTGGAGAATGGGCATATACTTATTGCTCATATTTCCGGTAAAATGAGAATGCATTATATTAAACTTTTACCTGGAGACAAGGTAAAACTAGAAATGTCTCCCTATGATTTAACAAAAGGGAGAATCACATTTAGATATTAAAACAAATGCCAAATGGAATGTATGTTCCGTTTGGCTCTTGTTGAAAAATAAATACTATCAAAATGAAAGTTAGAGCATCAATTAAAAAAAGAAGTGCTGATTGCAAGATTGTACGCAGAAAAGGTGTACTATTCGTAATCAACAAGAAGAACCCAAAATTTAAACAAAGACAAGGCTAACATTAAATTATGGCGAGAATTGCAGGTATTGATTTACCAAAAAACAAAAGAGGTGTTATCGGTTTAACTTACATCTACGGAGTTGGAAGAAGTACTTCTTCCGAAATCCTTAAAGCTGCCGGTATCAGCGAAGACAAGAAAGTCAACGAATGGAATGACGATGAATTGGCTGCAATCAGAACATATATCTCTGAAAACGTAAAAGTAGAAGGAGAATTGAGATCTGAAGTGCAATTGAACATCAAGAGATTGATGGACATAGGATGCCAACGAGGAATACGTCACAGACTAGGACTACCTTTAAGAGGCCAGAGAACGAAAAACAACTCTAGAACCCGTAAAGGAAAGAGAAAAACTGTTGCTAACAAGAAAAAGGCAAGTAAATAATCGTTAGGAATTATGGCAAAACAAACTAAAGTAGTTAAAAAAAGAAAAGTAAAAGTTGAAGCTATTGGTGAAGCGCATATTCAGGCTTCTTTCAATAACATCATCATTTCTTTAACAAATAAAAACGGAGAAGTTATCTCTTGGGCGTCTGCCGGTAAAATGGGTTTCAGAGGTTCTAAAAAGAATACTCCATTTGCTGCTCAAATGGCAGCTGAAAATTGCTCTGCTGTAGCTCACGAAGCTGGTTTAAGAAGAGTAAAGGTGTATGTGAAAGGTCCAGGTGCAGGTAGAGAATCTGCTATCAGAACTATCCACAATTCAGGAATTGAAGTTAGCGAAATCGTTGATGTGACTCCAATGCCACACAACGGTTGTAGACCACCAAAAAGAAGAAGAGTTTAATTTTTAGAATTTACCCATTATGGCAAGATATATTGGACCTAAAACTAAGATTGCTAGAAAGTTTGGTGCTGCAATCTACGGAGATGACAAAAACTTCGAGAAAAGAAAAAACCAACCGCCAGGACAACACGGTCCTAACAAAAGAAGAGGTGCTAAAAAATCAGAATATGCAGTTCAGCTAGCTGAAAAACAAAAAGCTAAATATACTTACGGTATTTTAGAAAGACAGTTTGCTAATCTATTCGAAAAAGCACACAGAAGTAAAGGTGTAACAGGTGAAGTTCTATTACAGCTTTGTGAATCAAGATTGGATAACGTTGTATACAGATTAGGTTTCGCTAAAACAAGATCTGCAGCAAGACAGTTAACTTCTCACAGACACATCACTGTGAACGGTGAGATCCTTAACATTCCTTCTTATTTAGTAAAAGCAGGTGATGTAATCGCTGTAAGAGAAAAATCTAAATCTCTTGAAGTTGTTTCTGATGCGTTAGCTTCTAAAGCAAACTATGAGTGGTTACAATTCAACGATGAGAAAAAAGAAGGTACTTTCGTATCTGCTCCTGAAAGAATCCAAATTCCGGAAGACATCAAGGAACAGCTTATCGTCGAACTTTACTCTAAATAATTTTTTAATCAAATTTTTGCTCAACCCAATAATATGGCAATTTTACAATTCATAAAACCCGATAAAGTAATTTTACTTAACTCTGATGAATTTAAAGGTCAATTCGAATTCAGACCATTAGAACCAGGTTTCGGGCTTACAATCGGTAATGCTTTGAGAAGAGTGTTGCTTTCTTCTCTGGAAGGATACGCTATTTCATCTATCAAAATAGAAGGTGTAGAGCACGAATTTTCAACTATTCCAGGAGTAATCGAAGACGTTACTGAAATTATTCTTAACCTTAAGCAGGTAAGATTAAAAGCTTCAGCAGAAGGCCAGGCCAATGAGCAGGTAGTTGCTAAAGTTTCAGGTCAGACGGTTATTACTGCTGGTGATTTAGGTAAGTCTATCAACGGATTTGAGGTGCTTAACCCGGATCTTTTGATCTGCAACCTAAACAGTGATGTAACTTTCGAGATCACTTTCAATATTGAAAAGGGTAGAGGGTATGTTCCTTCAGAACAAAATAAGTCAAACAATGCACCTGTAGGTACTATTGCTATTGACTCTATTTTTACACCTATCAAGAAAGTACAGTATAGCATTGAAAATTATCGTGTAGAGCAAAAAACAGACTACGAAAAACTTGTATTAGATATAGAAACTGATGGTTCCATCAGTCCTCAAAATGCTTTAACAGAAGCTTCTAAGATATTAATTTATCACTTCATGTTGTTCTCTGATGAGAGAATCACTCTTGAAACAGAAGCTGTAAAAGCATCTATCCAATATGACGAGGAAACTCTTCACACAAGACAATTACTTAAGTCTAAATTAGCAGATATGGATCTTTCTGTAAGAGCCCTTAACTGTCTGAAAGCAGCTGAAGTAGAAACTCTTGGAGAACTTGTTTCTTACAGTAAGTCTGATTTGATGAAATTCAGAAATTTTGGTAAAAAATCTTTGACAGAACTAGAAGAATTAGTGCATTCAAAAGGTCTTAACTTCGGTTTCGACGTTGCAAAATATAAGTTAGACGCTGATAAATAATTAATAATGAGACACGGTAAAAAATTCAATCACTTAGGAAGAACAGCTTCTCACAGAAGTGCTTTACTTTCTAATATGGCTTGTTCTCTAATTGAGCATAAAAGAATCAACACTACTGTAGCTAAAGCTAAAGCTTTAAGAGTATATGTTGAGCCTCTATTAACAAAAGCAAAAGAAGATACTACACACAACAGAAGAGTAGTATTCTCTTACCTTCAAAATAAATTTGCGGTTGCTGAATTATTCAGAACTGTAGCTCCTAAAATCGCTGAAAGAAACGGTGGTTATACAAGAATCATCAAGACAGGATTCAGACCAGGTGATGCTGCTGATACTGCTCTTATCGAACTAGTAGATTTCAACGAGCTTTACAACCCGAATGCAGAGGAGAAAAAAGCTACGAGAAGAAGCAGAAGATCTACAACTGCTAAAAAGGCTGAAGCTGTAGTAGCTGAAGCTCCAAAAGCAGAAGAGAAAGTTGCAGAGCCTAAGGCTGAAGCAGCTGACTCTGCTGAAGAAAAAACTGAAGAATAATATTCATTCAGATATAAATGAAAAGCCATCCAGATTTTGGATGGCTTTTTTATTTTTCAGGATTTTGTGAGGATAACTATTTTTTGTCATTCCGAAATCCAAATTGCAGTTAAATTTTTGTTCTCTTCAGTTCAATCACATTATTCCCCTGTTCCAGATGAAGACTGTCCCCTTTTACTCTTGCAGTCATATCATCTTTTTTATAAATAATTTCACCATCTTTTGTTTCTGTTTTAGGGAGTGTAAATGTTTTTTTATTGCTTGTGATGGCAACATTACTTTCCTTAGGGTCATTTTTGAATACAACTTTTACTAATGATCCGTCTGTAGCTTTATAAACAAAATCTGTTTTTTCTGTCTTCTGGCCATTCACTTCAGTAGTGGAAGAACTTTGGGTTACAGAATCAATTTTTCCATTATTATCTGTAATTACAGTTTCTGAACTGTCAGTTTTGATAACGCTTTTGTTCCCGCTTTCACTTTTTTTGCAGCTGGTTAATAGTAATGACACAGCTGAAATTGCGATTAAAAGGCTCTTTCTCATGATATTTATTTTTTAATGTATAGGAATTAATTGTTGTTTTATTGTAACAGAAATTTAAGTAAATTAATAGAAACAAAAAACAAACCAATAACCCTGAACTCAAGCCCCTAAATTACACAAAAGTGTAATTGACTTCGTCTTGTTTTCTGCTGAAATTTGTCTTAAACAAAAAACAATGAGCATTTCCATAGCCATAGTAGAAGACGAAAAGAACTACAACAATGCGTTGAAGAAAGTCATCAATTATCAGGATGACATGAAGGTAGCTGCCCAGTTCTTTGATGGGAATGATGCTTTGAAAAACCTCCCTGATATTTCTCCGGATGTAGTGATGATGGATATCCAGTTACAGGATATGCTGGGTATTGAAATCATTGAAAAACTCAGAAAAGAAATGCCCAATACACAGTTTATTATGTGTACCAGCTTCGAAGATGATGAGAAAATCTTTAATTCTTTAAAAGCCGGTGCTATGGGATATCTTATCAAAGGAGAAAGTATGGATAAGATCCTCTCTTCCATCCGGGATGTTTACAATGGCGGAGCTCCTATGAGCCTGTCCATTGCCCGAAGAGTTTTGAGTCACTTCGAAAAAAAACTTCCTGAAATTAAAGATTTTGATGAACTCACAGAACGTGAAAAGGAAATTCTTGAGCTTCTTTCACAAGGGCTTTTGTATAAAGAAATTGCCGATAAGAAATTCATCAGTATTGATACCGTGAAAAAACATGTAGGAAACATCTACAGAAAGCTACATGTTAGCAATAAAGTAGAAGCTATAAATAAATTTAACCATTTTAAAAACTAATTAAGTATGAGAACAATTTTAAAAAAACAATTATTGGGGTGTTTGATCATATTTTTATCAGTTTCCAGCTGTAAAAAGAAAACAGAGCCGCAAACTGTGAATGATGAAAATAATGTAACAGCTACTCAAACAAAATTGCGTCCCGAGTTTTTGTTTAGAATTACTGACGAAGAAGTAGAAAAAGGTAAAGACAACTTTAAGCTACTTGGGCTTAATTCTAAACCTGAAGTTAATCTGGATTATTATGATTTTGGAAAAATTGTAAATCAAGACAAAAAAGAATATGCAAAATTTTACTTTCTTTTAAATGCTGATAAGTCTTTAACTTTAGGATTGGCCATATCTGATAACAATGGTTTACAATATAAAAATGATATACTTTATATTTTATCAGGAAACAAGTTTATATTAAATTCTGCTGAATTTGAGACCAAAAAGAAAGAATTTGATAATTTTAAAGGTGTACTGGTTGATACTGTCAGTAAAAATGATCCGTGTGATATGATTCTTTACAAAGTTGATGATATTAATAATTATTTTACGCTTGCAAAATTAATTGAAGGCTTAGGGTATAAAATTCACGACTTACAGTTTGATTATATTCTTTTTAAAGATTTCATTAGAAAAGATGGAACTAAGGTAGACTATCTTAAAAACAGGGAATCTCGAATTTCATTTGCTGTAAAAACCAATTTTGATGAAACTGCCGTAAAAAAAGCTATTCCAAATGACATTATTAATTTTTATTACGATGCAGGAGATTTAAAACCATAAACTTATGTTAATAGGGATTATTTACAAAATTGTATTATTTTTTCTTTTAATAAAATCCTTTTATTTGGGTAGGAAATATTCTTTTCCTGCCCAAAATTATATTTTTATATATCTTCTGATAACTTTTGCCAATGAATGGACGGCATTTATACGGGATCAGATCAATTCCAATGTAAAAGTAGGTCTTCAATACAATCTGTATTTTATATTCTGTGTAGTATTTTTTTATTTATTCTATTCCTTTGTTTTTAAAAATATTTTGCAGAAGATTTCCTTATTGTCTGCTGTTTTGTCATTAGGATATATTTTTCTTTTCACAAATTTTTCCGATAACGATTTTGATAAACGGATAGGGATATTAATTACATTATTTTATATCATGAATTCTATGCTGTGGTTTTATCAGAAAATTTCTTTTTTTGATGAAAATAAAATGACAGACGATCCCACTTTTTGGATCTCTACCGGTTTATTGATGTGGAGCTGTTTCTTTATTTTTAGAGTTACACCAATGTTTTTCTTTGCCAAAAATGACAGCGAATTTCTTAGGTTTTTAAAAATAGGACAGAATATCATTAATATAGGGATGTATATTATGTTTTATATCTCATTAATAAAATATGAAAAGCAAATGAAATTATGACTCATATTCAAGATGATATAAAATTAGCCTACATTATTGCAATTTCAATAATGATGCTTTTTGTTTGCTTTATTGTTTTTGTGGTTCTGATGTATAATAAGAGACAACTTTTATATTTAAAAGAAAAACAACTCCAGCAAGCAGAGCATCAAAACCAGCTCCTCCAAAAAGAGCTCGAAAAACAGAAATTACTCGAACAGGAACGTGAAAGAATATCCCACGATATGCACGATGATCTCGGAGCAGGTATTTCAGCCTTAAAACTTCAGGCAGAATTCTTAAAACAAAAAGCGGAAGACGGAGATTTACAAAATGATATTGACGAGCTTCTGAAAACCTCAGAAGAAATGAACCTTTCCATGCGCGAAATGCTCTGGAGCCTAAATTCCGGAAATGATACTTTGGGGAGCTTTATAGATTATGCTGTTCAATATACAGATAACTTTCTGAAAAAAACAAAAATCAAACTCTGGTCGGAAAGTGAAGACATAGTATCGGAAACACCAATTTCTACAGAACAGAGGCGAAATATGTTTTTATGTTTAAAAGAAGCTGTTAATAATGCTTATAAGCATAGTCAGGCCAATACATTGAAGCTTTCGTTCTTACAGGAAAAAGATGTATTTACTATGAAAATTTCCGATAATGGTATTGGAATTCCGGAAAAGCATTCTGAAGGAAACGGTTTACGGAATATGAAAAGAAGAATGCAGGAGCAAAATGGGGTATGTGATATTTCATCTGCAGAGAAAGGAACAGAAGTTCTCTTCCAGATTACAGTATAAAAAAAGTAACCAATTCTATACAGACGGCATCACTATAAGTGGTGCTGTTTTGTTATTATAATCACCCTTTTGGGTAATTGACAAGCTTCTTCTTTAAGCAGAAATTTGATGTAACAAAAAAACATGAAATGGAATTAAGCTTTCTTTAAGTGAAAATAATCAGATAACTATAGACTTAAGAATTTTAAAAACTAACTACAATGGACAATAAATTTTTTTCAGTATCAAACACAGGGGAATTAGCAGAGTTTGAAAATACAACTTTGCCATCATCTTTTAGTCAGGTTAATGGACTTGATACAAATACCCTTGAAGAAGTGCAGGGATTTAAACTGCGAAATATGGAATGGTTTGAAGAACTTCCGGAGGATGTTATGAATCTCCAGCATATTAATTCAAGCCTTTCTTTGCCGGAAACGGTTTGTGGAAATGATGACAGAGTATTAATCAATACTCAAAATGTACCTTACAGATATATTTGCAGTTTGATTATTACAGCAAATACTGGTGCGAAATATGTGGGTACCGGTTTCTTTATTAATCAGAGATGTATTATTACCAGCGGGCATTGCGTGTTTATGAGAGACGAAGGAGGATGGGCTCGTTCCATTCAGGTTGTCCCGGGACAGGATGGAGTAAATGCCCCGTTTGGATCACAAATCAGCACGTCTTTCAGAAGTGTTGAAGGTTGGGTAAATGATAATAATTCTGATTTTGATCAGGGAGCTGTTATTCTTCCGGATAATACACTTTTTAACAGGGTTGGCGGGTACTTTGGCTACTCAGAACTGAAATCTTCTACTATTTTAAATAATTCAGGCTATCCTGCGGATAAACCAAATGGAAAACAATGGTTTAATGCAGGAGCACCTACCCAGGTGACGGATTATAAATTACAGTATATGCTGGATACAGCAGGAGGACAAAGTGGAAGCCCTGTTTATATCAATTCGCCGGGGCGTTTAGTAGTAGGTGTTCACGGCTATGGAGGCTGCCCCAATAAAGCTGTAAGGGTAAGAGATTATTTCTTTCAGAGATGGCCGGAATGGTCAAGACTTTAAGATACTTCAATAAATAACCATTAAAACTAATAACCATGTCACTTTATTATATTGCTATCATTATGTTTGCGACCGGTATCTTTGGCGGAGCCGTTAATTATTTTTCAGAGGCTAATGAGCAAAAAGAAAATGGGATTATAAAAAAACTGAGATCATTATCAGTATGTATACTTTTTGGTCTGGCTGCTACTGTGTTGGTACCCCTTTTTCTCAAATTTGCAGAAAGCAGACTTCTTGAAGATATTCACCTTTCAAAAGAACCGTCACCAAAAAATAAAAAACCAATAGAAAGTGTAAGTCCCAAAACAGCTGTAACGACTTCCATGAAAAAAGATTCACTACAGGCTGCAGCACCAAGGAAAGACTCAACATCTGTTAACACTCTTCCAAAGGCTGCAGAGGGAAAATCGGGCCAAGATAAAGAAAAAGATGTTGCTTCAGATTATCTTATCTGGACTGCTTACTGCCTTCTTGCTGCATGTGCCGGAATGAGATTTATAGATTTACTGATGTCAAGGGTGATCAGTAAAGAATATATGAACAAAATAGAGACCGAGAAACAGGAGCTGAGTAAACAGAACAAAGATTTGAAAAAGGAAAATACAGTTGCCACCAATAATTACAAGGTAAGTGAAGTTTTCCAGCTTCAGGATGCAGCAGAGGGTAGTGCGATGAAGAGTTCGGTAAATGCTTTGGACCAGAGTAAATTATTGCTTTCGGAATTACCTCCGATTATTCACTCTAACGATCCGCAGAAGGACAGATTCGGAGGAAAGAGTAGTGTAAACGGGAAAACACTTACAGCAGACACCAACCCATATATCCTTCCGGGTTTTCTGAATTTAACCATAAAAGTTTCTGCTGCAGAAGGTGATTTGAATAGTGATGTTTATTTATTCCTGCACAACTCCTTTGCAAAATCAATAATACATCTCGACGGATATGGGAAAAAAGAAGTGGAATACAAAATTCCTGCCTATGGTGCATTTACTATAGGAGCCATTTTGGATAATGGAAACACCTTGTTAGAGCTTGATCTTGAAAAACTGGAAAACCTTCCGAAAGATTTTAGAAACAGATAAAATTAATTCTAATTTTTTATATTCATTCTCCAATCAAATATTGATTGGAGTTTTTTTGAATTATTACCAAATATTAAAGCTCACTTTTTTCATCAGGTGAGTTTTTTCATTAAATTTGTAATCAATATACATTAATAATAAACAACTTGAAGCGCTTGCGGATGGTTTTAAAACTAAAAAAATATGAGTGCAATTTCTTTTATAGAAGCGAGACAAATTTTGGATTCAAGAGGTAATCCTACCATTGAAGTGGATGTATTTACAGAAAGCGGAGCCATGGGACGTGCTGCTGTACCTTCAGGGGCATCTACAGGTGAACATGAGGCAGTGGAATTACGTGACGGTGGTTCAGATTTTATGGGTAAAGGGGTCCTGAAAGCTGTTGAAAATGTAAAAGAAGTAATTGCAGAAAACCTAATCGGACAGCCGGTTTTTGAACAAAACTTTATCGATCAGGTAATGATTGATCTGGATGGAACTCCGAACAAAGGAAATCTTGGTGCCAATGCAATCTTAGGTGTTTCTTTGGCTGTAGCAAGAGCTGCTGCTGCTGAATTGAGAATGCCTCTATATAAATATGTAGGTGGTGTTAATGCTAATACACTTCCTGTTCCTATGATGAATGTAATCAACGGTGGATCTCACTCAGATGCTCCTATTGCATTTCAGGAATTTATGATCATGCCGGTAAAAGCAGACTCTTTCTCTCATGCATTGAGAAAAGGAACTGAAATTTTCCACAACCTTAAATCTATTCTTCATTCAAGAGGTCTTTCTACAGCAGTAGGAGACGAGGGAGGTTTTGCACCTACTTTCAAAGGAACTGAAGATGCTTTGGATACATTGCTTCAGGCAATCGAAAAAGCAGGTTACAAGCCAGGCGACGATATCATGCTTGCTCTTGACTGTGCAGCTTCTGAATTCTATAAAGACGGGATTTACGACTACAGAAAATTCCAGACTCCTGATGCAGCTCAGTTCTCCAGCAGCGAGCAGGTTTCTTACCTTGCAGAATTGGCAGCTAAGTATCCTATTATCTCTATCGAAGACGGTATGCAGGAAAACGACTGGGAAGGTTGGAAAATGCTTACCGATAAAATTGGAGATAGAGTTCAGCTTGTAGGAGACGATTTATTCGTAACCAATGTAGAAAGACTTTCAAGAGGAGTAAAAGAAGGTATTGCCAACTCAATCCTTGTAAAAGTAAATCAGATCGGTTCTCTTTCTGAAACTATGGATGCCGTACAAATGGCCCAGAACAACAGATTTACTTCAGTAATGTCTCACAGATCAGGAGAAACTGAAGATTCTACAATTGCTGACTTAGCTGTAGCAATGAACTGCGGACAGATCAAAACAGGATCTGCTTCAAGATCAGACAGAATGGCAAAATACAACCAGCTTTTAAGAATTGAAGAAGCACTGGGTGATACTGCATTTTTCCCAGGTCTGGATGCATTTAAAATTAAAAGATAATTGAATTTATAAATAACGGCAAGCGATAATTTTTGTTTGCCGTATTTTGTAATAAGTAGTATATTTAGAAAAAAAATAAATAAATGTCAGACAACAAAGTAATATTGAATTACGACGGTAATTCATATGAATATCCAATCGTGGATAGTACTATCGGAGACAGAGGAATTGATATTTCAAAATTAAGAGACCAGACAGGTTTGATCACTCTGGATTTAGGTTACAAAAACACCGGAGCTACTATTAGCGACATCACTTACTTAGATGGAGATAAAGGAGAATTATTCTACAGAGGTTATCCAATCGAGCAGATTGCTGAGAAATCTAACTTCACAGAAGTAATGTACCTTTTACTACATGGTGAACTGCCTACTCAAGAACAATTCGGTTCTTTCAACAACAACATTAAAAAATATAACTTTATAGCAGACGAGATGAAAAAAATCATCGATGTTTTCCCTCGTTCTGCCCACCCTATGGGAGTTTTATCTTCTTTAACTTCCGCTTTGACAGCCTTCAACCCGAAAGCAGTTAACGTAAACTCTAAAGAAGAAATGGATCATGCTGCAGAATTGATGATTGCCAAATTCTCTCATCTTTGCGCATGGACCTACAGAAAAACTCAGGGTCTTCCGCTTAATCACGGAGATAACAGCCTGAACTATGTAGAAAACTTCTACAAAATGGCATTCAGATTACCAAATGAGGAATTTGAAGTAAATCCGGTAATTGTAGATGCTTTGGATAAATTATTAATCCTTCACGCTGACCACGAACAAAACTGTTCTACTTCTACTGTAAGAATGGTAGGTTCTGCTCATACAGGTCTTTTCGCTTCTATTTCTGCAGGTGTTTCTGCACTTTGGGGCCCTCTTCACGGAGGTGCAAACCAGGCTGTAATCGAAATGCTTGAATTAATTGATCAGGACGGAGGAGACGTGAATAAGTGGGTTGCTAAAGCAAAAGATAAAAACGACAGCTTCCGTTTAATGGGCTTCGGACACAGAGTATATAAAAACTTTGATCCAAGAGCAAAAATCATTAAGAAAGCAGCGGATGATATCCTTAACGCATTAGGAATCCAGGATAAAGCCCTTGATATTGCAATGCAGTTGGAAAGAGTAGCTCTTGAAGATGAATACTTCGTAGAAAGAAAACTATATCCAAACGTAGATTTCTATTCAGGTATTATCTACAGAGCTTTAGGAATTCCTACAGAAATGTTCACTGTAATGTTTGCATTAGGAAGACTACCGGGATGGATTTCTCAGTGGAAAGAAATGAGACTGAAAGGAGATCCTATCGGAAGACCAAGACAGGTTTACCAAGGTGCTCAGAAAAGAGATTACATTGATATTGCAAACAGATAATCACTGTTCTTATTATAATCAAAATCCCAAAGCTTGCTTTGGGATTTTTTATTTTAAGCTATTGTCTTTTTTATAAAGTTGGAATTGATAATTTTATTAAATTTACTCTCATAAGTAGATAGCTATCAATAGATTTCATAATCTATAATTAAAAACAAAAACAAATACAATGACTTTCGGACAGCAGATGTTATTTTTTTTCAGTGCAGTAGGGGCCTTTAATGGGTTGTTGCTTGGAATTTACTTGTTGTTTGTCAAAAAACTTAAATATATTCCTGACTTCTTTCTGGGGCTTCTTTTATTCACACTCAGTATAAGAGTAGGGATTTCTGTCTGCATCTATTTCTATCCGGACTGGCCGAGAATTATTCCGCACCTTGGAATGTCAGCATTATTTTTTACGGGACCGGCTTTATATTACTATATCAGATCATCATTTTTGAAGGAAGAATTTGATCTAAAACAATGCAGAATGTCTTTTGGTGTCCTGACATTGGTACTTGGAGCAGTTGGATTACTTTATCTCTTCTTTCCGGTTACCTGGGACAGATATTTCGGGACATTTATTTATACTGTTTGGTCAGTATTTGTCTTGTTTGCTGGGTATCAGTATTATATTTTATCAAAGCAGACGACCAGGAACCCCAATCAGTTTATTCTCCCGGTACTTATCAGCAATGTGATTATTTTTTTGGTGTATCAGTTGATTTCTACAGGCTGGGTCCAGATTTACTGTGCAGGAGGAAGTCTTGTGTTTTCATTTGTGCTGTATGCCAACTTTTTAATTTTGTTCAGTAAAAAAGGGAATCCGGATGCTGTAAAAGAGATCCCTAAATACACCAATAAAAAAATTTCAGAAGAACTTGCAGACAGTTTTGTTTCAAAGCTTGAGAGATTGATGATATCCGAAGAATTATACAAAAATCCAAATCTGAAATTAAGCGATCTGGCCATAAAGATGAATATGTCTGCCCATCAGCTTTCCCAGTTGTTGAATGATAATCTGGGTAAAAGCTTTTCCACTTACATCAATGAATACAGGATCAGTGAAGCCTGTGAAAAAATAGAAAACGGCTCCTTCCTTAAGATTGAAGAGATTGGCTATGAAGTTGGTTTTAACTCTAAGTCTACTTTCTTTTCCACATTTAAAAAAATAAAAAATACGACACCTCTTTTATATAAACAATCACAAGTTCCTCCTGAAGCCAGGTTTCAGAGTTCAGAATTATAATTTCGTACTGCGGAATTTAAACTTCAAAACCTTATTTTTTATACACGCCATTACTTTTGATTTCATAAAATTTAGAATTTATGAATATCAAATTATGGATTTTTCTGCTGCTTGTATTTCTCTCCCTCTTCGGAAAAGCTCAGAAAACCGTACAGGGGAAAGTTGAGGATTCGGAAACGAAAATGGCTGTTTTTCAAGCTGAAGTTTCCCAGTTAAATAAATCAGACCAGAGTGTCATTCAAAAAAAATTGACAGATTCCTCCGGTCTCTTCAGGCTAAATAATATAGCTGCAGATTCTTATTGGGTGGTTCAGAAAAAAGGATATGAAAAAAAGGAATTTAATAAAATTGAAGACCTTTCTTTGATTGAATTGAAACCTGTAGCAGAAAATATCTCCGAAGTAGTAATCCGCTCAGCGGCCAGAAATATCAGGCTCAATGGGGGAAATATTGTTATGGGTGTTTCAGGAAATAAAGACTTTAAAACATCAGCTAATCTTCTTGAGGTTTTAAGGAAGACTCCGGGCATTTCCATAGATCAGGAAGGCAGTATTCTGATGGGAGGAAGAATTACCCCCGCAGTGTTTATTGATGGAAAACCTGTTACTATGAGCAGTCAGGAACTGCAGGCTTATCTTCGTTCATTACCGCCGGAAACGGTAGAATCGATAGAAGTAAATGCCAATCCTTCTTCAAAATACGATGCAGAGTTTAAAGGAATTATTGATATAAAACTGAAAAGAAACGGGAATCTTGGCTGGAAAGGAAATTACAACGGAAATGTATATGCTAATAAGTTCAGCTACAGAGAAAATTCCTTAAACCTTTCTTATAACACAGAGAAAACAGCGTACAGCCTGCAAGCAAGCTATAATAACGGTATTTCTATTTATCGGTATAATGCTTTACAGAAACTTGCCAATACTAATGTCATGCGTACAAGTACCTACCAGGAAGATGAAGGAAAAATGTACAGTATTCAGGCAGGAGCAGATTTCAGGGTCAATGATAAAAATAGAGTGAGCATCAATTTAAGGGGGAATTTCAGAAGTAATGACCGGTTTCGTTCAGGCTCACTTTATACCACGAATAAAGATGAATCCCAGCTGATCTTTAATACAGAAAGTGAAAATCCTACATATTATTCTCAGGAAAATTATGGAATAACCGCAGATTATTCATTTCAGAATAAAGGTTTTAAACTGAGTTTTTTAGGAAATTATCTTTCTGTCAAAAATATCCAGACAGATGATTTTATTAATAAGGATAAGCCCACATCTCAACTTTTGTCCTACTGGAAATCGGACTTACTTAATAAAATTGATATTCAGACTGCTCAAATTGATATTTCCCAAAAGATAGGAAATGCAGACATCGAAACCGGAATGAAATATAGCCGTTCTGATACCAATAATAATATCAGGTACGATACTTTGTCTGTAAATAACAGTTTTGTATTTGATCCTGAGCGAAGCAATATGTTTTCGTACAAAGAGAAAATATGGGCAGGCTACATTTCGTACAGGCAAAAATTTGGAAAACTGCAGGTCAATGCAGGACTGAGACTTGAGAATACGGAAAGTATCTCGGATGCAGTTACTAAAGATTCTGTGGTGTCAAGAAATTATCTGGAATGGCTGCCTTCTTTCAGTACAGCATATGCTTTTAATAAATCCAATGAACTGTCACTTTCGTACAGCAGAAAGATAACACGGCCCGTGTTTTCACAGCTCAACCCGTTCAGGTTTTATTTCAGTCCGTTGAACTATTGGATCGGAAATCCTTATCTGCAACCTTCTTTCACCAGCCAGATCAAGCTTACATACCGTTATAAGAATTGGGTTACCAGTTTTATAGTAGGAAAAGAAAAAGATGTGATGACCCGCTATCCGATTTACAATCCAGAGACCAATGTACTGGAATATCTTGGAACCAACCTGCCTTACCGAAAATTTGCCTCTGTAGAGACCAGTTTCCCTGTGAAAATAACTAAATGGTGGAATATCACTACACAGATTGCAGGGTACTACAACGATGAATTCAGACCGTATCTGGGTGAAGTTTTTGCTTTGAAAATATATAATTATGAACTGAGAGTGAATCAGGTTTTCTCATTACCAAAAGGATATACTGTTAATCTCTTTGCGAATTATGAATCCAAAACCGGAAACAGCCTGTACATTATAAAGCCAAGATATACAGTCGATCTATCTGTACAGAAATCATGGTTTAACAATACATTGAATACAAAGATAAGCTATAATAATATTTTTGATTCCTACGATCAGCGCTTGGAGTTCAGGCATAAACAGATTATGGATAACCGTTTTACCCATTGGTGGGACAGCAGTCGCCTGATTCTTTCAGTAGGATACAGCTTTGGAAGTTCAAAATATCAAGGCAAAGAACTTCAGAAAACGGAAGAAGAAAACAGGGCCAGATAAAAGAAAACCTGCTTATTAAAAGCAGGTTAATTCTTCTATTAAGGACAAACACAGTTTCCGCATGTCCAGATATAGCATTTTCCGTTCTCATCCCATTCGCAACAGTATCTTTCTCTGATGATACCACTTCCTACAATTGATTTTTGCTCATCTCTACCTAATTTTTTTGCATTTTTCAGCATAGAATTTTTCTTGTTCATGATTTTGATTTTTTGGTGTTAATAATTAAGTTTTAATTTATAATTCTATTGAAATTATATCACTAAGATATGAATTTATTTTATGCGATGTAATATTTTTTTATTTCTTATATAGATGAAAAATAGTCAGTTGTAGATAATTAATATGGAAAATGCAAAGTGAAGATATATTCAAAAAAATGAAATTTTCTACTGAAATATAATACAGCAGGTTAAAAATAAGCAGTATTAAAATCAAATTTGATGCATAAAACAAATCAAAAGTTTTCCAGATAGAGACCTTTACTTATATTTGTAGTATTGCATAAATCTTTATGAGACTAAACATTAAAAACGAAACGGGCAGGCTGAAATCAGTTGTTCTAGGCCAGCCTAATTCAATGGGAGCAGTTCCCACATTAGAGGAGAGCTATGACGCCAAGTCATATTACTCCATCGAACACAATATGTATCCCAAAGAAGAGGATATTATCAACGAAATGAATGCTTTTGAGGCAGTATTGAAGAAATATGATGTAGAAGTACTTCGCCCAAGCATCATCAAAGACTACAACCAGGTTTTTTCAAGAGATGTAGCTTTTGTGATTGATGATAAAATGATCATTTCAAACGTAATTGCAGACAGGGCTGATGAGCAGGACGCTTATAAAAAAGTTTTTGAAAAAGTAGCGTGGAGAAAAATCATCAATCTTCCCGAAACTGCTCATATTGAAGGCGGCGACGTAATCGTATGGGACGATTTCCTTTTTATCGGAACATGTTTCAGTGAAGATTACAGAAACTATAAAACTGCAAGAACCAACGAATATGCCATCGAAATTTTAAAAGAATATTTTCCTAAGAAAAGAATTATCGACCTGGAACTCAAGAAAAATGACAGGGTTCCGTTTGAAGGAATTTTACATCTCGACTGTACATTCAATCCGGTAGGAAAAGATAAGTGCCTTATTTATAAAAATGGGTTTGTAGATGAAAGTGATTATCGACTGATAATTGATATTTTTGGTGAAGAAAACTGTTTCCACCTTAATGATGAAGAAATGTTTGAGATGTTCCCGAATATTTTCTCTATTTCTCCTGAAGTTGTGGTGTCAGACAAAGCCTTTACAAGAATGAATAACCACCTGAGAAACGAGTGGGGAATGACTGTGGAAGAAATCCCTTACAGAGAAATTTCAAAAATGGGCGGGCTTTTAAGATGCTCTACCATGCCTTTGGTGAGAGAGTAGGGGTGTTTTAGAGTTTTAGAGTGGGGAGTATGAGAGTGTTTATATTTGATTAAATAAATTATACATATGCCATCAATTAAATTTCATCAGGATTTAAAAGTTTTTCAAAAATCTTTTGAGACGGCTATGCTTATTTACGAATTCTCAAAATCCTTTCCCAAAGAAGAACTCTATTCTCTTACAGATCAAATTAGAAGATCATCAAGATCGGTTTCAGCTAATATCAGTGAAGCTTGGGGTAAAAGAAAATATGAAAAATCTTTTATTGCTAAGTTAACTGATTCTGAAGGTGAAGCAAGAGAAACGCAGACTTGGCTTCAGTTTGCACTTGCTTGCAATTATATTAGCGAAGAAGAATTTAATAATTTATATAACCAATATAATCAAATCATAGGGATGTTAGTCATTATGATTAGTCAGTCTAAAAAATGGTGCTCATTCTCTTCGGAAAACAAACAAGAAGATAATTCATGACACTATTACACTAAAACTCTCTGACTCTCAAACCCTAATCACTCAAACTTAGAAACAATGCAGACAACAGATACAGTATTAATGATAGAGCCGATTGCATTCGGGTACAATGCAGAAACAGCTGAAAACAATTACTTTCAGGTGGAACAGAAAGATTCAGACGTTCAGTCCAAAGCTTTGGCAGAATTCAACACCTTCGTTGGAAAGCTGAGAAGTAAAGGAGTGAATGTTATTACCATAAAAGATACTTTGGATCCTCACACACCGGATTCCATTTTCCCGAATAACTGGGTAAGTTTTCACAAAGACGGAAAAGTTGTTTTATATCCTATGTTCGCTTCAAACAGAAGAGTGGAAAGAAGAGAGGATATTATTGAAAGTATCGAAAACCAGGGCTTTGAAGTAGCTGAAATTGATGACTGGTCATTTTCTGAAACTCAGGGGCATTTTCTGGAAGGAACGGGTAGTATGATCTTTGACCACGACAATAAAATCGCTTATGGTTCCGTTTCTTTAAGACTTGATGAAAATTTATTCAGAGAGTTTTGTGAAAAATACGGATTTAAACCAATAGTTTTCCATTCTTACCAGACCGTAGGAACAGAAAGACTTCCGATTTACCATACCAACGTTATGATGTGTGTTGCAGATAAATTTGTAGTGATTTGTCTGGATTGCATCGATGATGAGCTGGAAAGAGAAAAAGTGACTGAAACGATTAAAAACTCAGGAAAAGAGATCATTGAAATTTCAGAAGAGCAGATGCAGCAGTTTGCCGGAAATATGCTTCAGGTGCAGAATAAGGACGGTCAGAAATTTTTGGTGATGAGCCAAACGGCTTACCAGTCATTGTCATCTGAGCAGGTTGCTGCCATAGAAAAACATTGTGAAATCATTTATTCCGATCTGAATACCATTGAGGTAAATGGTGGAGGAAGTGCCAGATGTATGCTTGCTGAGGTTTTCCTTCCCAAAAAATAATTATTTAATAAAATTTATTTGAAATATTTTCCGGCCTTGTTACAAGGCCGGATTTTTTTGATCTGATTCATTAGCTCAAATTGAGACAAAAACAAAAAAAGTTACCTAAATTTGTTCCTTAAGCAAAAAACTATGAAGATACAGCAGTACTTTTTACCATTCGCTGTTTTGTTGGGAATATTCGTTGGCGCCCAGCAGAAAACATTCTGTAATCCCATTAATATTGATTATGGTTATACGCCTTTTGAAGTATTCTCAAAACAGGGGAAACATCGTGCTACGGCTGATCCTGTGATCGTTAATTTCAAAAATAAGTTATTCCTTTTCTCTACCAATCAGGAGGGATACTGGTATAGTGATGACATGCTGGACTGGAAATTTGTGAAAAGAAAATTCCTGAGAGACAATAAATACATCCACGACCTGAATGCTCCGGCAGTTTGGGCGATGAAAGATACTCTCTATGTTTACGGATCTACATGGGAACAGGATTTCCCAATCTGGAAAAGTACCAATCCTACCAAAGACGACTGGAAAATTGCAGTGGATACTTTAAAAGTTGGTGCATGGGACCCTGCATTCCATTATGACGAGGATAAAAATAAGCTGTATCTGTATTGGGGATCAAGTAACGAATGGCCGTTACTGGGAACTGAAGTGAAAGTTAAAAATCTTCAGTCGGAAGGCTTTGTAAAACCTATCATTAAGTTAAAACCTGAAGATCACGGTTGGGAAAGATTTGGAGAATATAATGATAACGTTTTTCTGCAGCCTTTTGTAGAAGGAGCCTGGATGACAAAGCACAACGGGAAATATTATATGCAGTACGGAGCTCCGGCTACAGAATTCAGTGGATATTCAGACGGAGTATATGTCAGCAAAAATCCTCTGGAAGGTTTTGAATATCAGCAGCACAATCCTTTTTCCTATAAACCGGGAGGTTTTGCAAGAGGAGCAGGTCACGGAGCTACTTTTGAAGATAATTATAAAAACTGGTGGCACGTTTCAACCATTTTTATTTCCACCAAAAATAATTTTGAAAGAAGATTGGGAATCTGGCCGGCAGGATTTGACAAAGATGATGTAATGTATACCAATACGGCTTATGGAGACTATCCGACTTTCCTTCCGCAGTATGCACAGGGAAAAGATTTCTCAAAAGGACTTTTTGCGGGCTGGATGCTTCTGAATTATAACAAACCGGTTCAGGTTTCTTCCACTTTAGGAGGTTATCAGCCGAATTTGGCAGTAGATGAAGATATTAAAACCTATTGGAGTGCAAAAACAGGAAACTCAGGAGAATGGTTCCAGACAGATCTTGGCGAGGTTTCTACCATCAATGCCATTCAGATCAATTATGCTGACCAGGATGTTGAATTCATGGGTAAAACTTTAGGTAAAATGCACCAGTATAAAATTTATGGTTCTAATGACGGGAAGAAGTGGAACGTTGTTGTAGATAAAAGTAAAAATACCAAGGATGTTCCTCACGATTATGTAGAACTTGAAAAATCTGTCAAAGCAAGATTCCTGAAAATGGAAAACCTTAAAATGCCTACCGGAAAATTTGCATTGAGTGGTTTCAGGGTATTTGGAAAAGGAGAGGGAGAAAAACCTAAGAAAGTGGAAGGATTTGTTCCTTTAAGAGCTGATCCTAAAAAGTACGGCGAAAGAAGAAGCATCTGGATGAAATGGCAGCAGAATCAGGATGCTGACGGATATGTGATCTATTGGGGAAAATCTCCGGATAAATTATACGGTAGCATTATGGTGTACGGAAAGAATGAGTATTTCTTCACAGGAGCTGACAGAACAGATTCTTACTATTTTCAGATTGAAGCTTTCAATGCCAACGGAATTTCAGAAAGAACAGAGATTGTAAAATCTGAATAGAGGCCATAAAAACATTCAAAATAATACTATATAAACGCTTTGATAATTTCAAAGCGTTTATTGTTTGTCCAGCTGTTTTAAAAAAGTGTCAATTTTATTGATCAGGAACTGGTCTTGTGGAGTTTTATCCCAATCCAGATGGCCGCCATTGAATTCATAGGTTTCATGTTTTATTTTATTTTGAACTAAAGCAGAATCCAGCTTTTTCATTTGAGATAAAGGAATGACCTGATCGCTGTTTCCATAAAAAGAGATCGTGGGTGGAGATGTTTCATTAATCCAGAAAACAGGACTCGGAATATCTGACCTGGTAATGTCTGTTGGAGTAGGTTTTGAGGAATCAATCATATGTTTTTCCACAAAAGAATAATCGGAGTATTTCCTGAAATCAGCACTGCTTAAATCAGCGGGTCCTACAATATTTACAATTGCTTTTACTTTTGTCCTGTGCTTATCATCAAAAATACGATTATACCCATATAACATAGATAAATGCGCGCCAGCACTATTGCCAAGCAAAATAAATTCTGGTTTAAATTTCATTTCCGCAGATTTTTTAACCAATACATCTAAAGCATTATCAATGTCTGTTGTCTGGTTGGGAAGAATAAAAGAATGTTCAGTCGCCAGCCTGTAATTCATATTGGCAAAAACATAATCAGGAAATCTTTTCATCATTGAAAGGGTAAAAAACGTCAGATTGGATTTATCGCCGCCTCGCCAGCCTCCTCCATGAATTATTACAAATATCCCTTTTATTGAGTTTCTGTTTTCAGGAATATAAAGATCCATCACTTGTTCAGCATCATTATCATAATGGATATTTTCTTCTTTTTCAAAGCTGATATTTTTACCCAATGTCACTTTTTTCTCCTTACAGCCGGCAGGGAGAGCACACATTAAAAGAAAGCACAGAATGATTATGAAACTTTTATACATATTATAAAGATAGAAAAACCCGTCGGAAATTCCGGCGGGCTTTTACCACAAAAAATAATTGAATATGAAGAAATGATAGTTCTATCTTGTTCTGCTTTTGATATCGTCTGAGGCGCCTTCTATATCCCTTACTTTTTTTACTTTCTGGTTTCCGAAATTGTAAGTAAGGCTTGCCATTACACTTCTTCTGTACTGGTCGTTTCGGATAAAGTTATAATTTCCGTTAGGCTGGTAGTCTTCAATTTCCACGATGTTGGTTCTTAATACATCGTTGAGGTTTACAGCAAAAGTCCAGTCGTTCCAGTTTTTCTTGATGCTCAGATCAAGGCTCATCAGATTTTTCAGCATTCCCAATTCAATCTGCTGCTTATCCACGAAAAAGTAATTTACTCCCAGGAACCATGTTTTCTTTTTGTCCAAACGAAGCGTGTTGTTGCTGGTTACAATGAAACTTGTTGATTTTACATGATTGGTATATACTAAAGGATTTCCTTCTTTATCTACAAAAGTCTCACCTGTTGTAGGGTCTTCGGCTAAAGAACCATTGTTGATATTATGCTGAATTCCCGCGTTGAAATTCAAGGTTAAATACTGCTTGAAGAAAGTCTTCTGAATTCCAACCATAGCGGACATTTCCTGTCTGTCCCCAAAATTGGTTCTTATATAGCGCAGTACAGGCTGATTGCTTACCTCTCCGGCGACTGTCTTCGTATATCCCTGCAAAGGAACCTGTGTGATCTGGTCTTTGAGATAAGAGTGATTCAGAATCAGGAAATACGAGTTTTTATACATATAGGTCAATTCCTGGTTGTAAGTAGATGAGGCTTTTACAAAAGGATTGTTTTGAGTATAATTAAATTCAGTAATATAATTCCTTACGGGGTTCAGTTCCCAGAAGCTTGGTCTTCTCATTCTGCTTGAAAATGAATAAGATATATTGTTCTTATCATTAATCACATAGTTGAAACTTAAGTAAGGTAAGAAATTATTGTAATCTCTTTTAATAACCTGATGTCTTTGGGATTCCGTAATATTGGTAGGGCTGTCTGCTGTTCCCAGACTTTTGGTGATCTCATATCTGGCTCCCACCTTTCCGGAGAATTTATCGGAGAACTTCTTTTCAAAAGTTAAATAAAGTCCGTAAATATTCTCATCATAGATAAAATGGTTGAGTTCCGGTGAAGTCGTTACTCCGGTCAGATTTCCCTGAGGGTCGTAATTATAATCGTAAGTAAGATTCTTGGTATCGTTATCCGTTTTTGTTTTATTAAAGTTTCCTCCTGCCGAGAACGTGAAATCATTTTTCAATTTCTGGATATAATCCACTGTTCCGGAGAAATTATTAATGATCTGGGGAATGTCCTGAACAATTGTTTTTCCCGTTCTTGAAAAATCATCCCAGTTAGTGATGCCCGGAAGCATTGTATTGTTCTTTGAAAACTGGAATCTTTTGTAAATAAGATAGGCCGCATTTACATTTAATTTACTTCCGAGAGAGTCAAGTTTTAATTCATAGTTCAAATTGACCGAGTTATTATAATTTCGGGCATCTTCTCTGTTTTTTGTTCTTGTATAGCTGGTTTCCAGAATACCTTTGTCATTAGGCTGAATCAGGGTGTTAAAAAGATCAATGGTAGAATTATAGCTTCTGTTTGCCCAGGAATTCCATGATAAAGCTAAATTGTTTTTGTCATTAAGCTGGTAATCAATATTCAAATACCCGCCGATGTTTTTATTCGGATCATCAATATCACCTACAGATTCATTTTTCATCTGATCCGTTCCGTTCCTTAAAATATAGCTCTGAGGCTGGATATTTTCACCGCCATTCAGATTGGCACTGATTCCTAGTTTATCTTTACGGTAATTCACAGAAAAGCTGGCCTGGCTTGCATTATATTTATTCTGAGTATTGGAAAACCGCATATTACCATTAGTACCGTCGCTCATTTTTTTCTTCAGGACAATATTGATGATCCCGTCAGAAGATTCCACCTGATATTCACTTCCGGGAACCGTAATCACCTCAATTTTCTGAATGTTTTCTGCAGGTGTATTTTTCAGGAACTGAGCCAGGGATTCAGCATCCATATTGGTTTTTCTTCCGTTGATGTAGATCAGCGCATTGTTTTTTCCTGCGATCTTTAACGTTTTATCATCTGTGGAAGAAAGAAGAGGAGTCTGTTTCAAAAGGTCGAAAGTAGTGTTTCCTTTGGCTACCGGAGAAGCTGCAACGTCATATACAAAACGGTCGCTTTGCTTTTTAAAAACCTGTTTCGTAAGGGTTATTCCTTCTATGGATTTCGTTTTTACGGTATCGGATTTTTTTTCCTGGGCAAAAACTACACTTCCTGAGATAGCTGCTGCCAATATGATTATCTTTTTCATGATCGTTCTTATTTAAGTGTGGTGATGTGGTTGTAATTTTTTATAACAGTCTTAAGTCCTTGATTTTATGGCGTCGTTGGCTGATTTCATTTCTCTTGCTTTTTTAAGCTTCTGGTTTCCAAAGTTGTAAGTAACTCCGATGTTCAGAATTCTAGGATATTCGAAGTTGACAACATTGTTATAGCTTCCGTCAGGCTGTACCCCCTGAATGCTGTTAAAGTTTTGATTGAATAAATCATATACTTCAGCTACAAAAGTCCAGTTACCCATGATTTTCTTTAAGCTTACATCAAAGCTCTGTCTTACACCAAGAGTTCCGCTTTCAATTTTCACTTTGCTTCCGTAATAGTAATTAACTCCCAGGAACCAGTCCTTATTTGAAGAAAGACGGATGGTGTTGTTGATATTACCGGACAGGTTGAAATTTTTAAAATCAATTACATAAGGATTTACAACCTCTGTCTGTCCCGGAACCGGAACCGAAGTGGGATCTTCCGATACCGTTCCTTTATAAATGCTGTATCCTAAATTCACAGAATAATTAGTTGTCCAGATCTCTTTGAACCATGATTTGTTCATTCCTAAGGTCAGCCCGAACTGCTTGTTGTTTCCATAGTTGGTTCTGATATATCTTAAGAATTTTGTAGTTACCATCACAGGATTTCCGTTCACATCCTTCTCAGGTTTGGTTACCGTCCCCTGAAGCGGGATCTGGTTGGAAGCATCTTCTACATAGTTGAAACTCAGATTGGCAAAAAATGCATTTTTGTACATATAGCTGATTTCCTGATTGTAAAATTTGGAAGCCAGTACGAACGGATTGTTCTGTGTATAATTATTAGGAGTAAAATAAGTTCTTGAAGGATTCAGTTCCCAGAATCTAGGTCTTCTGATTCTGCTTGAAAAGCTGTAGCTAAGGTTATGATCTGAACTGATGGCATAATTCAAATTAAGATAGGGTAGAAGATTATTGTAATTTCTGTCAAAACTTGTTTTTCCGATAATCTCACCGCTGCTTCTTGTCATTTCATAACGGGCTCCCACTTTTCCTGAGAATTTTTCGCTCAGTTTTCTTTCGTAGGTAAGATAAGCTCCCAGAATTCTTTCTTTATAGATGAAGTGGTTCGTTTGGTTTACATCATTGACGATTATATTATCTATAATATCATCCTGTCTTGTATCATTATCCGTATTGGTATGGTTGTAACTTACTCCCATCAGCCATGTATTGCCTTTAGACGTTTTCTTTAAATAGTCAATATTTGCTGCATAATTGTTAATAATCTGCGGAACTGACTGCTGTAAGGCGCTATATTCATTTTTAGGATCATTATTTAGCGGAAAACTTTCATTGATGCTCATTTTATCCCTGTTAAACCATAAATAAGAAACGTTGGAAGTAATTTTGCTCCCGATAGAATCTGTTTTTATTTCATAGTTTAGATTGAAAGAGTGGTTTCTTGTCTGGGCATCTTCGTTATTTACAGTTCTGTTTACGAGAGCACCATTCTGCCAGTTCGTTACATCAAGAATAGAATTGAAGCTCTTATTATATCTCATATTGTAAGTAAACCCTAAACTGTGTTTCTTATTGATTTCATAATCGATATTCACACTTCCGCCTACATTTTTATTCGGATCATCGTTGTAACCTAAAGACTCATTTCTAAATGTGGAATCTCCGTTAGACAGAGTATATCTTTCTCTGTCTGTCCAGCTTCCTGTATTGAAATTTGAATTGACAGACCATTTATTTTTTCTGAAATTGAAAGAAACACCTGCAGAAGGATTGTTATAATAAGCCTGCTCATTATTCATTTTCAGTGTTCCGTTGTAGCCATCATTTTTATTCTTTTTCATCACAATATTGATGACCCCTTCGTTGGATTCTACCTGAAATTCACTTCCGGGAGTTGTGATTACCTCAATTTTCTGAATATCTTCAGATGGAGTTCCCTTCAGCATTTCTATCAAAGCTTCAGCATCCATATTGGTTTTTTTGTTGTTGATGTAAACCACTACATCAGATTTTCCCATGATCTTCAGTGACTTTCCATCAATACTTGAAATCATTGGAGTTTGTTTCAGAAGGTTGAATGTATTTGTTCCTTTTGCAATAGGAGAAGAAGCTACATCATAAATGAAACGGTCACTTTGCTTCTTGAAAACCTGCTTCTTGATATTGACAGCTTCAATGTTTTTTACTTTCAGGGTATCTTTTGACTGCTGAGCAAATGCAAATCCACTGAAAAATAAGGCGGCAATTAGAATCTGAGTTTTCATGATTATTATTTTTAGTTGTTTATTAGCTTGTATTCGTAATTATTTTACATTGCAAAGATATATAATAAATTTAGTATCATGCAATACAAAGTACTTAAAATATTTTTAATTTGAATTTAACTTACTGATTTACAGGTGTTAAAATTTTGAATAAAAATTGAAATTATTTTTACTTTCTATCTAATTAGACAATTCAATATGAAACTTTGTTACATCTTAGCTAAAAAAATAATCAGATTTAAAAAATATTGAATGAAAAATTTAATAAAAAGAGATCCATGTCTGTTTTATGATTAATTTAGTATAAACTAAAAATTAATAGCTTATGAGAAATTTTTATCCACTTTTATTGTTATTATTGCTGTTTTTTTCATGTAAAAATGAAACATATTTAGATGGTGATGACAACAATCCAACTCCTGAATCTAATTTTAATTTTGGAAGTACAGTGCAAAGAAACTTTCAGGGAGTAGTGCTGGATACCGGCGGGAATCCTGTAACAGGAGCAACGGTAACAATCGGGTCAAGTACGGCTCAAACAAATTTCAAAGGTTTTTTTACTTTTAAAAATGCAGAGGTGAAAGAAAACTTCGCTCTTGTAAAAGTAACGAAGTCCGGATTTGTTTACGGTTCAAGAGTAATGGTTCCCACAAGCGGAATAAACCGTGTGAATATTATGATGATTCCTGCAACAACAACTGCAAGTATCAATTCCGGAGCAACTTCTACAGTTTCTTTACCTAACGGAACTAAAGTAAAATTCGACGGAAGCTTCAAAGATGCGGGCGGAAATGCCTACAGCGGAAGTGTGAATGTTGCTCTGTATAATTTAGCACCATCCAATCAGTATCTGACTGAATTAATGCCCGGTTCTCTTCTGGCAACCAATTCCGGCGGGAATGCAAGAATCATGGAAACTTTTGGAATGGTGCATGTTCAGCTGACAGGAAGTTCAGGACAAAAATTACAGATTGCCAACGGCCATACTGCCGAAATGACGGTTCCTATTGATGCTTCACAAACTTCAGCTTCTCCAAATACAATTCCGTTATGGTCATATGATGAGAATACGGGAATGTGGAAAGAAGAGGGTTCCGCTGTAAAGGTTGGAAATACTTATGTAGGAACTGTAAGCCACTTTTCCTGGTGGAACTGTGATGCACAATTTCCACAGGCAATCCTGAAAGTAACGGTGAAAAATCCTGCAGGACTACCAATGGTTAATACAAAGGTTAGTTTAAAAAGAAGCAGCCAGACCTATGAAACTTATGGAATGACGGATAATATGGGTACGGTTACAGGAATTATTCCTGCAAACGAAACTCTTATTCTTAAAGTGTATGATATTTGCAACACTGTGGTTCACACTTCCAGTGTAGCACCTGTAATAGCGGGAACTACTACGACATTGCCTGATATTACGGTAACATCTACAGGGAACCAGTATATAATACAAGGCAATTTGAAAACCTGTGCAAATACTGATGTTACAGATGGCTATGTACTTTTAAGACCTGCTTCCGGTACCAATTATTTTCAGTATACATCAGTTCCGGTAAGCAGTACAGGTAATTTTTCATTTAATGTTTATTCATGTACAGCTAATCCACAATTTATTCTGGAAGGGTATGATTATACTAATTTGCAGACTTCGGGAGAAATTCCTTTTACAGCAAATTTACCGGTGATGAATTTTAACAATGTTTCAGTTTGCAATTCGATAAGTGAATTTATCAGTTATAAAATTGATAATCAAAATGTAAGATATGTTTTGGGAAGTATCAATGCTCAATGGTCCGGCCTTACTTCGACTTCCCCGAATTTGCCTGCTAAGCAATTACGGATTAATTCTACTTCACCTGCAGGAAATTCTTTCCATATGACCCAAAATAATATGCTTGGAGTTCCGGGAAGTTTTAATGCAGATTATATGTTTGAGTTTTCCGGAGGATATTTCAATCCTACTACAGGAAATGTAGTTGTTCAGGTGACCAATTTCGGAGCGGTAGGAGCATATATTGATTTTACCGTAAACGGAACTTATACTGATACGGGCGGAACCCATACCTTTACATCAACGGGACATGTGATAAGAGATTTTTAATCATCCATGATATAGTAAAAAAGGACCATTTGGGTCCTTTTTTTATGTCAAATTATTATTCTCTGTCGAAGCGGGCCAGTTTTTTGTCTATCCAGATAGTGGCAAAAGGGAAAAATGCAGCAATTAAAGCGAAAACACTGTCTTCGTCATCCCACATAAATATTTTTCTTATAGCAGGTAGAAACAGCAGATAAAGTGTAAAAAACAATCCGTGAATACTACCAATAGTACTAATAAATACAATTGGGAAAATACCTTCCGGATCAATGCGTATCCAGGTCATTGCTATGAAAAGAAAAAACCATGAAATTGCTTCAGCCAAACAGATGTGCCTAAACCATTTGATTACTCTTTCCTGAGGATATTTTGCGAAAAAATTTTCGAGGAATTCCATATCTTGAATTAAGTCGAAGGATAATATCAGTATTAAAACTATCAGTTTCTAACTTCTAATATCTGGCTTCTAATTTCTTATTTGCAAAATTACTTATAAAAACTGCTTCCGTCCAAATATTCAAAAACTTCTGGTGGAAGCATCGGACGTACATTTTTTCCTTCTTTGATCATATTTCTGATTTCCGTAGCCGACAGTTCAATAACCGGAGCTTTGATCATAGAAATGTTTTCATGCTGAAGATATTCAGAATCTTTCTTTTCCCCTTCAAAAACTCTTGGATATACAATAATATGATGGTTTTTGATCAGTACATCGGCATTTTTCCACTTGTGAAGACTGTCCAGATTATCTTCTCCCATGATCAGACTGAAAGAATAATCAGGATACTTTTCGTGAAGATAGGTGAGTGTATCAATAGTATAGCTGGGCTTTGGAAGTGAAAACTCTACATTTGAAGCCCTCATTTTCGGATAGCTTTTTACAGCAAGCTGTACCATATCCAGCCTGTTATGGTCTTTCAGAAGTGATTTTTTATCCTTAAAAGGATTTTGTGGACTTACTACAAACCATAATTCATCCATATCAGAATTCTCAAGAATATAGTTAGCCAAAATTAAGTGTCCGATATGTATCGGATTGAAAGAACCGAAAAATAAACCGATTTTTTTCATGGATTGTAGGTAGCAGATGATGGATAGCAGGTTGCGGACCTGATTAATCCCTAAACTTTACATCTTTTATATTTAAATAATGGGTTACATTTCCTTTCCAGTGGTTTTCCTCAAGGGTAAAAGCAAGATCAAAATTTTTATTTTTAAAATCTTCCACATACTGTCCTAATTTAAAACCTACACATTCTATATTTCTGCCGGTAGATTCCTGTTTGATATAAAACTTCAGGTGATTGTTGTCTTTTCCCATTGTTTTTACGTAACCGGACAGTTTTTGATCAGTCAGTGTAAGAATAGGTTTCATATTATGAGGACCAAACGGGGCCAGTTTTCTGTGGAAATTGATAAATTCACGGTTAATCTCATCCACTTTGATTTCGGAATCTATAGTAATGGAAGGTTCCTGCTGATGTTCTTTGATCCTTTCCGAAACTATCTTTTCAAACTTTATTTTGAAAGCCTCGAACTTGTCTTTTTCCATGGAAAGCCCTGCCGCAGCATGATGTCCTCCGAATTTCAGGAAATATTCAGAACACATATCAAGTGCTTCATGTACATCAAAATCAGAAACCGATCTGGCAGAAGCTACCATCTCCCCGTTATTCCCATCGGTAAATACCAGGGTTGGTTTATAATAAGTTTCAATAAGTCTTGATGCTACAATACCAATCACTCCTTTATTCCATTCGGGATGATAAACAATGGTAGAATATTTTGTCTGCTGCTGGGATTCAACGATCTGATTCAGAGCGGAAAGCGTGGAATTCATATCCAGCTCACGTCTTTCATCATTAAGATCCATAATATCGCTCACGATCTGGTTGGCATGCTTCAGGTTATCAGAAACCATAAGCTCTACCGCTGCTTTTCCTTGGGAAATTCTTCCTGCAGCATTAATTTTCGGAGCAATTTCAAAGACAATATTTGAAATTTCAAAGTGGGACAGCTTATCTTCAGGAATTAATAATCTTAATCCAAGATTTCTCGTTTTTCTGAGAACTTTTAACCCCATTTTAGCCAAAACCCTGTTTTCACCGGTCATGGAAACTATATCTGCTGCAATGGAAATAGCCAGAAGATCAGTAAGTTCAAATAATTCAGCTTCAGGGATTTTATAAATGGTATTCAGTCCCTGGCAAAGCTTAAAGCCAACACCACATCCTGAAAGTTCTTTAAATGGATACCTGCAGTCAATTCTCTTCGGATCCAACACAGCTGCCGCATTTGGAATCTCCTCACCCGGAAGGTGGTGGTCGCAGATAATAAAATCAATATCCTTATCCTGTGCATATTTTACCATGTCGATGGCCTTGATACCACAGTCTAATGCAATAATCAGGGAAAAACCGTTTTCTTTGGCAAAATCAATCCCTTCGGTAGAAATTCCGTATCCTTCAGAATTCCTGTCCGGAATATAATAATCCAGGTATTTTTTCTCAACAATCTTGCTGAGGTAAAGGTACATCAGTGCAACGGCTGTGGTTCCGTCTACATCATAATCTCCATAAACCAATATTTTTTCACCATTTTCAATTGCAGTTGCGATACGCTCTACGGCTTTCTGCATATCTGCCATTAAAAACGGACTGTGTATATCGTTGAGGTTTGGTTTGAAGAATTCTCTGGCCTTTTGGTAATTGTCAATTCCCCTTAGAACAAGGAGTTTAGATTCAAAAGTACCAAAACCAAGTGACGAACTTAATCTGTCCACAACTTCCTCATCGGGTTCGGGCTTGTAAATCCATTTCTGACTCATTTCACAAAAATAAGGAAAAAAAATAGCATTTTGAAATGAATATGGATGAACTTGATTTACTGATTGTTGAAAAAAATATCTATCTTCGCGGTCCAAATTAAAAATAATCATGAAAAAAATTACACTTTGCCTTTTATTCTTAGGGGCCATGAATGCTGTATCAGCACAGAAAATTAATCTCGGAAAAGCAGTCGGTGTTGTTTCGAAAGGAGCGAAGGCTCTTACTTTTACTAATGAAGATGCGGTAAAACTGTCAAAAGAATCTGTTGACTGGATGGACAAAAATAATCCGGTTGCAGGTCCTAAGGATCCTTATACTGTAAGGCTTAACAAGCTTTTCGGAAAGCACAAATCCCAGGATGGACTTACTTTAAATTATAAAGTTTACAAAGTAAAAGACATCAATGCTTTTGCATGTGCAGACGGAAGTGTTCGGGTATTTTCTTCGTTAATGGATATCATGACGGATGATGAAATTTTAGCAGTTATCGGCCATGAAATCGGACACGTAAAAAATCAGGATACCAAAGATGCTATGAAATCTGCTTATATGAAGGCAGCAGCTTTAGATGCGGCTTCGTCTGCATCAGGAACAGTAGCAGCACTTAATGATAGCCAGATAGGAAAAATGGCGAATGATTTCCTGGATGCTTCACACAGCAAAAAACAGGAATCTGAAGCAGACACTTATTCTTACGATTTCATGAAAGCCAATAACTATAATGTAGTAGGCGCGTACTCTGCATTCAAAAAGCTGGCTTTACTTTCGGAAGGAAGTACCCAAACTGGTTTTGAAAAAATGTTCAACTCACATCCTGACAGTGAAAAAAGAGCACAAGCGATTAAGAAGAGAGCAGAAAAAGATGGTTTGTGGAAAGATCCGGGAACGATTGCTCTTCCTAAAACGAAGCTTACAAAATAATATAATCTTGATTTAAAAATAAAAATTCCTCAAAGGCAGCTTTGAGGAATTTTCTTTATAATGAGTTGTAATGTGATCTCAAAAAATTAAGAATACATTTTTTCTCTCAGTTCTTTTACTTTTTTATCAGCAAGGTAATCATCATAAGTCATTTCTCTGTCAATGATTCCTGTTGGAGTCAGCTCAATGATTCTGTTACAGACAGTTGAAAGCATTTCGTGGTCATGAGATGCTAATAAAAGATTTCCTTTGAAGTTAGACAATGAGTTGTTCAAAGTGGTGATACTCTCAAGGTCCAGGTGGTTGGTAGGTTCATCCAATAATAGAACGTTTGCTTTCTGAAGCATCATTCTGCTGAACATACATCTCATTTTTTCACCTCCGGAAAGCACTTTACAAGATTTTAGAGCTTCATCACCGGAGAAAAGCATTCTTCCCAGGAATCCTCTTACGAATTCTTCGTGACGCTCTTCATCATTTTTAGTGAATTGTCTCAACCAATCAACAAGACTTAGATCTTCCTGGAAGAAATTGGTATTATCTAAAGGCATGTGAGACTGGTTTGTCGTAACTCCCCAAGCCACTGTTCCTTTATCTGCTTCAACGTTTCCAGCCAGGATTTCGAAAAATTCTGTAATTGCTAAGGAGTTTTTAGAAAGTATGGCAACTTTATCACCCTTTTTAAGGTTTAAATCAATGTTTGAGAATAATAACTCGCCGTCTTTGGTTTTTTCAAGACCTTTTACATCTAAGATCTGATCTCCCGCCTCTCTTTCCATTTCGAAAATAATAGCCGGATATCTTCTTGAAGAAGGTTTGATATCATCGATGTTAAGTTTATCGATCATTTTCTTTCTTGCTGTAGCCTGCTTGGCTTTTGCAACGTTCGAGCTGAATCTTGCGATGAAGTCCTGAAGTTCTTTCTTCTTTTCTTCTGCTTTTTTATTAGCCTGAGCTCTTTGTCTTGTTGCTAACTGGGAAGCCTGGT
This sequence comes from Chryseobacterium sp. MIQD13, assembly GCF_050496705.1. Taxonomy (NCBI): domain Bacteria; kingdom Pseudomonadati; phylum Bacteroidota; class Flavobacteriia; order Flavobacteriales; family Weeksellaceae; genus Chryseobacterium; species Chryseobacterium sp. MIQD13. Next base: position 152,191 of record NZ_JBNWAF010000002.1, on the reverse strand, counting down.
ACCAGAAAGAGTAGTTACCTGTATAAAGGTTAAGTTTAGCATAATCCAAATCTCCGATGTGCGTACAAACCGTATCAAGGAAGTGACGGTCGTGAGAAACAACAATCACTGTATTTTCGTAATCAGCAAGGAAGTCTTCTAACCATGAAATAGTATCAATATCAAGGTCATTCGTAGGTTCATCCAGAATCAATACATCAGGATTTCCGAAAAGCGCCTGAGCCAAAAGAACCTTTACTTTGTCCTTATTCTCAAGTTCACTCATCATTTGCCAGTGCATTTCATCCTTAATTCCAACATTTGAAAGCATGGTCTGTGCATCAGATTCTGCAGTCCATCCACCCATTTCGTCATAGATTACACCCAGCTCTCCAGCTTTAATCCCATCTTCATCAGAAAAGTCTTCTTTAGCATATAAAGAATCCATTTCCTCTTTTATCTCGAATAATTTTTTGTTTCCTCTTAATACAGCCTCAAGAACAGTAAATTGATCGTAAGCAAAGTGATCCTGCTCCAAAACTGACATTCTTTTCCCCGGCTCCAAAGATACATGCCCTGTAGTAGGATCCTGCTTTCCTGTTAATATTTTAAGGAATGTAGATTTCCCCGCACCGTTTGCTCCGATAATTCCGTAGCAGTTTCCTTTGGTAAACATAATATTTACCTCGTCAAAAAGAACTCTTTTCCCGAATTGTAAAGATAAGTTAGATACTGTTAACATATAGTTTTGTAAATTTGGCGCAAAAATACGAAAAGAATTTGGGTATTTCGTAATAATGTAATAGTCAAGTTTTTAAATATGGCGTATTTTTTCTATATTTCATTAACGAAATAAATAAGGAGAAGTCCCAAAAGGGCGACTTAATAAAAGATTGAGTACTTCTCAATTAAATAAATCACGAATTTTTACAATGAAAATCGAAAAAACAGTAAATATATTAAACAGAAGAGCCCGTTTTGAGTATGAAATCCTTGAAGAATTTGAAGCTGGGATGGTTTTAACGGGTACGGAAATAAAATCTTTGCGTTCGTCCAAAGCATCTATTACAGAATCCTTCTGTCAGTTTATTGATGGGGAGTTATACATTATTAATATGATGATTGATGAGTATAAATTGGGAACTTTTTACAATCACAAAACAAAAAGGGAACGGAAATTGCTGTTGCACAAAAAAGAATTGCAGAAACTTGAGAAAAAGTTAAAGGATGCCGGTAACACAATTGTACCTCTTAAATTATATATTACAGATAAAGGTAAAGCAAAAGTGCTGATTGCGCTTGCTAGAGGGAAAAAACTCTTTGATAAAAGGGAAGCGATAAAAGATAGAGAAAATAAACGTAACCTGGACAGAATATTAAAGAAAAGTTAAAAATCATTCAAAAAACTTTGTATATAAAGAAAAATTATATTTATTTTGCATTATCAATTATTTAATCATTTAATTCTATGAAAAATCTAAAATTAGGAATTTCAGCATTGGCGCTTACTGTTGCCTCTACTGTTTTCGCGCAGACTACCAATAATCCGTGGTTGATCGGAGTTGGTGCTCATGCAGAAAACCACAAGGCAGTACAGTCAGAATTCAGTAATACGTTCTCTGCTAATAATCTAACGAAGAGAATGTTCAATATGAACAATTTCTCTATCACACCTCCATTATCTAAATTAACAGTTGCTAGAAACATCGGTAAAGGTTTAGTTATCGACTGGCAGACTTCCGTAGGTAATGTAGACAATAAGAGATTTAACATGGGGAAAGAATTTTTCCTAATGACAGGTCTTGGTTTCCAGGCTCACGGAGCTGGTCTTTTATGGAACGAAGAATCTTGGTTCGATCCATATTTGAGAGTTGGTGCTAACTACCTGAGACATGATTATACTGCTCTTAGCTTCCCTAGATATGACTACAAAGGTGAGCTAGTTACTAACGGAGATGGTGGTAACGAAAACGGTAAAGCTAATCACTTTACAGTTGCTACAGGTGCTGGTGCTAACTTCTGGGTAACTAAAAACTTCGGTCTTGGTATCCAAGGAGATTATGTATCAACTCCAGGTGACAAATCTACAGTTGCTAACTTCTGGCAAGCTTCTGCATCGATCTTATTCAGATTCGGTAACAGAGATAGAGATAAGGATGGTATCCTAGATAAAGATGACCTTTGTCCAGATACTCCTGGTTTACCAGAATTCCAAGGATGTCCTGATACTGACGGTGACGGAGTTCCAGATAAAGACGATCAATGTCCAGAAGTAGCTGGTCCAGTTGAAAACAACGGTTGTCCTTGGCCAGATACTGACGGTGACGGTGTTATCGATAAAGATGATGCTTGTCCTACAGTAGCAGGTCCTGCTGAAAACAACGGTTGTCCTTGGCCAGATACTGACGGTGACGGAATCTTAGATAAAGATGACGCTTGTCCTACAGTTCCAGGTCTTCCAGAATACAACGGATGTCCTAAGCCTAAGAAGCAAACTGCTATTGAAACAACAGATGCACTTAAAGGTATCTTCTTTGACTTCAATAAAGCGACTATCAGACCAGAATCTAGCGCTAAGTTAGATAACGCTGCTAAAATCATCAAAACTGACGGTGGTAACTACCTAGTTGAAGGTCAAACTGATGCTAAAGGTGCTGCTGAATACAACTTGAAACTTTCTAGACAAAGAGCTGCTTCTGTAGTTTCTGCTTTAGAAGCTAGAGGTGTTGATGTAAACGCTCTTAAATCAATCGGTGTTGGTGAAACTAAAGCTACAGTTTCTGAAAAAGCTTCTGACGCTGAAAGACAAGCTGACAGAAAAGTTGTTGTAACTGCTGTTGAAGATGCTAACGAGTGGAACGCAATCAAGAAAAAAGATTACGAAGATGCTCCAGTGAAAAAAGCTACTAAAAAAGCTCCGGCTAAGAAAAAAGTAGTTAAAAAGAAAAAATAATAAATTTTTCTAAATAATAAATACCTCCAATTTTTTGGGGGTATTTTTTTTTTGTTGACTTTTAATTAATTTTGTTGAAATTTAAAAATTAAAATGGGAAGAGCATTTGAATATAGAAAAGCTTCTAAAATGGCCAGATGGGACAAAATGGCCAAAACTTTCTCTAAAATCGGTAAAGATATAGCACTGGCAGTAAAAGCGGGCGGAACAGATCCTGAGGCCAATCCGGCTTTAAGAAGATGTATCCAGAATGCAAAGGGTGCGAACATGCCTAAAGATAACGTAGAAAGAGCAATCAAAAAAGCAAGTGGTGCTGATGCAGAAAACTACGAGGAGGTTACTTATGAAGGATACGGACAGGGTGGTGTTGCTTTCTTTGTTGAATGCACAACCAATAACACAACCAGAACCGTTGCCAATGTAAGAGCAATCTTCAACAAATTTGATGGTAATCTTGGGAAGAATGGGGAATTAGCTTTCATTTTCGACAGAAAGGGAATTTTTACCATTGATTTAGCTCAGATCAAAATGGATTGGGATGATTTTGAGATGGAAATGATTGACGGTGGTGCCGAAGATGTGGAAAAAGATGAGGAAGAAGTAATGATCACTACCGCTTTTGAAGATTTCGGTTCATTGTCGCATAAATTGGATGAATTGGGAATTGAAGCAAAAAGTGCAGAACTTCAGAGAATTCCGAATAATACAAAAGAAGTAAACGAAGATCAGTTCAAAGCTAATATGAAAATGCTTGAGCGTTTCGAAGATGATGATGATGTTCAGAACGTTTATCACAATATGGAAATCACGGATGAACTGATGGATTCATTGTAAAAAATAATATAGCATTCATATACAGTTAACTTTCAATTAGTTTCTTTGCATAAAACTATGAAAAGAAACGTTGAATTAGTTGTTATATCGGATGTTCATTTGGGAACTTATGGATGTAAGGCTAAAGAATTGTTGAGATATCTTAATTCTATTCAGCCTAAAACTTTAGTTTTGAATGGTGATATCATTGATATCTGGCAGTTTAAAAAGTCTTACTTCCCTAAACCTCATTTGAAAGTGATCAAAAAGATCCTTTCATTCGCGACCAAGAATACACAGGTCTACTATATTACAGGCAACCACGATGAAATGTTCCGTAAGTTTACCGATTTTGAACTGGGGAAACTGAAGGTATGCAATAAGATCTGTCTTGATATTGATCAGAAGAAAACCTGGATATTTCATGGAGATGTTTTCGATGCCTCCGTTCAGCATTCCAAATGGATTGCAAAACTTGGCGGAAAAGGCTATGATCTTTTGATTGTTATCAATAATGTTGTAAATTGGTTTTTAGAGAAAATGGGCAGAGAGAAATATTCATTTTCCAAAAAGATCAAAAATAACGTAAAGAAAGCAGTGAAATACATCGGTGATTTTGAACTGACTGCTTCAGAACTGGCTATTGATAATCATTACGATTATGTAATCTGTGGACATATTCATCAGCCTCAGATTCGTGAAGTCATTACTAAAAAAGGATCTTGTACTTATCTTAATTCCGGAGACTGGATCGAAAACCTGTCCGCTCTTGAATATCATGATAAGCAATGGAAAATATTTTATTATGATGACCATAAAGATTCACTTAAAGATGATGAAGCAGAGGAAATCCAGGACATGGACAGTTCCGAGCTTCTGAAAATAGTAACCAATTTTTCTTAAATGAAAGTACTGTATGCATTTCAAGGGACAGGGAACGGACATGTTGCCAGAGCGCAGGAAATTATTCCTATCCTCAAAAAATATGCTTCGGTTGATACTTTGATCAGTGGCCATCAGTCGCAATTAAAGGCTGATTTTGACATTAAATTTCAATATAAAGGTATTTCCCTTCTTTATAATAAAACAGGAGGTTTATCCTATCGCAAAACATTTACTGAAAATAAATTTCTTGAAGCGGTAAAAACAATCAGAGAGCTGGAACTTTCACAGTATGATCTGATTATTAATGATTATGAGCCTCTCACAGGATGGGCCGGGAAATTGAAAAAGCTGCCGATGATCGAACTGAGTCATCAGGCTTCCATGAGTTTTGCAAAAACACCCAAACCTGAAAAGAAAGATTTTCTGGGTGAACTGATCCTGAAATATTATGTTCCCAGTGAAAGGAAAATCGGGTTTCATTTTGAAAATTACCACCCTCAGATCAAAAAACCTGTGATCAGGCATAAAATCCGGAACCTCAATCCTGATAAAAAAGGATACTATCTTGTTTATCTCCCAAGTTTTGCAGATGAAAATATCATTAAGGTTTTAAAACAGATTCCCGTACAGTGGAAAGTATTCTCAAAGTACAGCAAAGCACAGATTAAAATAAAGAATGTTGAAGTTTTCCCTATTGATGAAATTCAATATCTGAAATATTTTGAAAGCTGTGATGGTATTTTGTGCAATGCCGGTTTTGAAACTCCGGCAGAAGCTCTGTTCTTAGATAAAAAGCTGTTTGTAATCCCTATCCATAATCAGTACGAACAGGAATGTAATGCCAGTGCCTTAAACCTTATGGGAATCCCGAATTCCAAGGTTTTAAATCTTCAGGAAATCATGGAATGGGTAGCATCAGATCATCATTTAAAAGTGGATTATCCTGATGATATTGAAGAGATTCTGGTAAAAGAAGTTTTAGTTCTTTAGAAAAATATCATCCACATCACTCATTCTTGTCATCACAGCTCTTGCATAGGAGCAGTGGGGGTATACTTTCCAGTTGTTTTCTCTGGCAAATTTTATAGCTTCTTCAACCAAATATTTCCCCATACCACGGCCTTCAAACTCCGGGTGGACAAGTACAAAAGAAATAATAAACCTGCTATCTTCGGGGAAAATAGTATACGTCAGTCTTCCTACTTCTTTTATATCATTATTAAGCGTGATCACACCGCCGTTTCCTGATTTGTTGTTTTCAAATTTCATAATATTCAAACCTTTGTTTTAAAGATACAAAAATTGCACCGACCGGAGATTTTGGTGTAATTATGAGTAAGCTTCATAATCATCAATTATCTTTTCCTGTATAATAGTTATAATCTTTGATCACTACATTAATAAACTGTCTCTCGGTCATTTTAGACGGATCTATTTCCAGTTTTAAAATACTTTTGATTTTATCTGAAAGACGGCTGATAATCTGGCGGTCATCTACTTTCAGAGCTTTGGTATAATTATCTTTGATGATCCGCATATCATTATCGCTTAACGCAATTACCTGGGGAAATGACGGAACATAACTTTCATGAATGTTCTCTAAGATAGTATGAGAAATATTAATGTTGTTCTTTAGGGAAATCACGGCAGTACCGGAAGCAATATCACCCAGACGCTGGTTGTTTTTAGAAACGATCATGGAAATAAGGCCTACGACACCAGCTGCCGAGGTATCAATCAGCCTGAACATCCAACGGATCAGGTAATCACCAAAGCTTGCCTGATAGCCATCAATTTTTACGACCCGGATTTTCATCAGCTTTTTCCCGGGAGTCTGTCCTTCCATAAGGCTTTCCAAAACAACAGGATAAATATAAATGGGAAATGTAAGAACAATATAAACTGCCATGATAGACCACTGATCGAGCCCGTTTAATAAATACCCAAGATCAAAAACATTGAAGAAAAGATAGAATATAATAACGGCATAAGCAACCTTTATCAGAAGGTCGATAATGAAGGCGAGCATTCTTTCTCCTACACTGGCAATATTAAAATTAATATTTACATTTTGTGAGGTATTTATCGCAATTTGAGACATAATTTTTATTATTTTAGCCTTACAATTATGAGAGAAGTTTATTTCATTAAACAAAATAAAGAAAAATGGTTGGGAATTGAACAGGTTATTCAAGGGAAAGTAAAAAAAAATCCTGATGACCTGTCTTCGTTGTATATCAACCTGATCAATGATCTTTCATTTGCACAGACCTATTATCCTAAAAGTAATACCACTGTATACCTTAATCATCTGTCTTCACAAATATTTCAGAAGATCTATAAGACCAAAAGAGTAGAGGAGAACAGACTGACTTATTTCTTCAGGACGGAAGTTCCGTTATTGGTTTACCAGTACAGAAGATATCTTGCGTATGCTTTTTTATTCTTCATTCTGTTCACCTTAATAGGGGTGCTTTCCGGGGCATATGATAAAGACTTTGCGAAAATCATTCTTGGAGAAGATTATGTAAACGAAACCATAGAAAATATAAAAAAAGGAAATGCTGTAGGAGTTTACCAGAGCGGTTCTACATGGGGAAGCACGATCGGGATCATTTTTAATAACATTGGAGTTGGGGCTAAATTATATATTTATGGAATCTCCGGAGGAGTAGGAACTTTGTTTGCCCTGCTCTCCAACAGTGTAATGCTGGGATCCTTTCAGTATTTTTTCTATGATTACGGAGCTTTGAAAGACAGTGCAAGAGGAATCTGGCTTCATGGTGTTTTTGAGATCTTTGCCATGGTGGTGGAAGCTATGTGCGGTCTTATCTTGGGAGCTAGCATTCTGTTTCCGAGAACATTTTCAAGATTCAACTCCTTTAAAAGAGGTTTTAAAGATTCCTTTAAAATTTTCCTGAGTACCATTCCGTTCACGATTTGTGCCGGAATTATCGAAGGTTACGTTACGAGACATGCTTTAAAAATGCCGATTACGGTAAATTTAGCTATAATAATCAGTTCACTTGCCATTATAGGATTTTACTACTTTGTTTATCCTTCAGTGGTGTATAAAAAAATTAATAACCAAACCAATGATGCAGTTTTATAAGAAAAGAGAATTTGGAGCTTTCATTAGTGACAGCTTCAACTTTTTCAAATTATACGGAAAAAATTATTTTAAGAATTATATCCTGATCAACGGCCTGCTGTTAATCTTAACAGTTGCCATCGTAATTTTTGGATTCAGAGAAATTTTCGGACAGCTTATCGGTTCCAATATTGGTGGGGAAAGTTACTATTTTGAGCGGTATTTTTCAGAAAATGCAGGAATGCTAATTGTTACCGGAATACTTGTCTTTTTACTTTTTATACTCCTTGCAATAGTCAATTATCTGTATCCTGTTTTTTATTTGAAAAGGATAACTGAAGGAGCTCAGAAGATTAAAGCAGACGAGATTTTGGGCGATTTTAAGAGAAATGCCGGAAGAATTGCGAAACTCTGTGTAGGTATGCTGTTTATCGTGACCCCTATAATGATGATAGTGGTAGGATTTTCTTACTTACTGATGCTGATCATCATTGGCTTTTTCCTGATGCTGCTTGTTTATCCTACGGCGTTCAATGTTTCCGGATTTCTAATGTATGATTATTTTAATACAAAGAGAGGCTTTATTGAGAGCCTGAGCTATTCCATAAGATCACAGTTTTCCTATCCCAACGGAAATGAAAAATCTCCGTTCTGGAAATATTGGGGAGCCTCCATCATCATGTTTGTCATTATGTACATGATTACTTCCGTATTTACATTCATTCCCATGATCTTTATGTATGGTTCCCTTCTTACATCAGCTCCGGACGGAAATTTTGAAGAAAATCCTTTCACGGGTGCAGCGGGCATTATTTTCTTTATATTCTATGGAGTTTCAATGCTTGCCTCCTTAATCCTTTCCAATCTGATGTATGTTAATGCGGGACTAATGTATTACGACAGCAGGACAGACCTTCATCAGAAAGTTGAACTTGAAGAAATAGACACCATAGGTATTAATGAATAAATTCCTTTTTTTTCTGCTGCTTTTTTTCTCCATTTGTTCTGTTCATGCGCAGGATGACGATGGAGCTGCAACGGTAGAAGAATATATTGAAGACTCTCTGGGAACGGGACATTACAGAAATATGCTCCGTGCAGATTCTGTGCTGATCAGAAAACCGGTTTCAGAAAACACGGTCTATCCAAAGGCATTCAAAGAAAACCTTCAGTCAAGATATAAAGGAAATGAATTTGATTATTCAGTTTCGAAGCCAAGAGAATCTTTCTTTCAAAAGCTGATGAGGCGAATAGATCAGATCCTTCAGAGTATTTTTGGTGAAAGGGTTTTTACCAATTCTGCTAAAATTACAACTATCCTTATACGTCTGTTTGCTATTATTCTGGTAGGATTTCTCCTTTATTTTATCATTAAATATTTAATGGGAAAAGACGGAAATCTTTTCTTCGGCAAGAAAAACAGAAAAGTGGATATCAATGCAGAAGAGCTTCATGAGAATATTCACGAGATCAATTTTCCGGAAAGTATTATAAAATTTGAACGGGAAGGGGATTACCGTTCTGCGGTCCGTTACCAGTTTTTGTTTATTCTGAAAAAACTGAGTGACAAAAAACAAATAAACTGGAATCCTGAAAAGACCAATAAAGATTACCTGAAAGAACTAAAAGCAGAACATCTGAAAAAAGAATTTTCTGAGCTGTCTTACATCTTCGATTACGTATGGTACGGAGAATTTGCCATTGATGAACAGACTTACCTGAAATTTAAAAACCAGTACCAGGCATTTAAACCTTAATTAAATCTTAACCATGAAAAAAACCTTCAAAATATATGCTGTAATATTCATCGTTGTGATGCTTATTCTGGCGTTGCTTGAAGTCAATAAAAAAGAAACAACAGACTGGCGTAAGAATTTCAGTATTAATGAAAAGTCACCTTTCGGACTGTTTGTTTTTAATAATGAAGCCAAAGATCTGTTTAAAAATAATCTGAAAAAGCCTGAGCAGACCCCTTACGACTATTATAGCCAAAGAAAAAAAGAGCCGCACAATATTATCATCATAGAAAAAGATCTGGATAAACAATCCTGGAAAAAGATTCTGGAACAGGTATCCAACGGATCAGATGCCATGATATTGGTAAGCCGTACTCCAAAGGATATTTCAGACACTATCGGTTATCATAGTTCGGATATTTCTTTTGCAGAAGAAAATGTGTTGAAGCTTACTGATAAACAATATCAGAATGATTTTATTAAACTGGATAAATTCCCGTCGGGCAGAGGATTTTCATACATCAAACCGGAAGTGGAAGTTTTAGGGAAAACCGTAGAAAAGGACAATACAGACCAGGCAAATTTTATCAAAACCAGCTTTGGAAAAGGAACAATCTTTGTCCACAGTGAACCACTTTTCCTGACCAATTATTATCTTTTGAAACCAGGAAACTTAAAATATGCACAGGATGTTTTTTCGTACCTTCAGGATAGGGAAACAATCTGGTTTGTAGAAAATGATACTAAAGTCTCACGTTTCTTCATGAGATTTGTTCTTTCTAATCCTGCATTGAAATATGCATGGTGGGTGTTTTTGGGCGGGCTTGTGCTGTTTATTTTCTTCAATGCAAAAAGAAAACAACGGATAGTGCCTATTTTAGAGCCGTTGAGAAATACTTCAGTGGATTTTGTGAAAAGTATTGGAAACCTTTATCTTCAGGAAGGAAATTTTCATGATATGATGGCTAAAAAAGCCCAGTATTTCCTGAATAAAATAAGAATGGACCTCCTTATTGACACACAGAACCTGGATGCGGAATTTGCGAACAAGCTTCATTTAAAAACAGGCAAACCAATTGAAATGATTGAAGAAGCTATAATGCTGATCAGAAAAGGGCAGGATCCTTATGCAAGTGTGATGAAAGAAGATCTTGTAAGAATGAATAAGCTCCTTGATGAGATACTCAAATAAATGATGTCACCATCTAGTATTGTGATAATATACCAAATAGCAAAAACAGGTAACGATAAAATTGTTGCATTGTTATATTGAAAAAAAATATAATTATGGAAAACTTTGAAAACCAGAATTTAGAAAATCAGAATTCTATAAATTTAAATAAAAACGAAGATCAGTTTCAGTCAAGAATTGATATGATTGAGCTTCGAGCCAGTTTAGATAAAGTAAAAGCCGAGATCGCTAAAGTTATTGTAGGTCAGGAAAGCATGGTAGAGCATCTTATTGCCGCTCTTTTATCAAACGGACATGTATTGATTGAAGGTGTTCCCGGGGTGGCAAAAACCATTACGGCTAAACTTCTGGCAAAAACCATTGATGTAGGTTTCAGCAGGATCCAGTTTACGCCGGATCTTATGCCATCAGATATTCTGGGAACCTCTGTTTTCAGTGTGAAAAACTCTGAATTTGAATTTAAAAAAGGACCTATCTTCTCCAGTTTTATATTAATTGATGAAATTAACAGATCACCGGCAAAAACTCAGGCGGCTTTGTTTGAAGTAATGGAAGAAAGACAGATTACAATGGACGGAATCCGTTATACAATGGACGAGCCATTCCTGGTAGTGGCTACCCAGAATCCTATAGAACATGAAGGAACTTATAGACTTCCAGAAGCTCAGCTGGACCGTTTCCTGTTCAAAATTAATGTAGGATACCCTAATCTTGAACAGGAAATTGCTATTATAAGAAACCAGCATGAAAGCAAGAAAGAGGATAAAACAGAAGGTGTTAACCGTGTGATTACCGCACAACAGCTGAAAAGTTACCAGAATTTGGTAAAAGAAATTATCGTGGAAGCCCAGCTTATGGAATATATTGCTAAAATTATAGTCAATACAAGAGAAAACCAGTTCTTATATCTGGGAGCTTCTCCAAGAGCTTCATTGGCTTTGCTTACGGCTTCCAAATCTTTTGCAGCACTTAGGGGAAGAGACTTTGTGACTCCTGAAGACATTAAAGAAGCAAGTTATGCCGTATTAAGGCACAGAGTGATCGTTTCTCCTGAAAGAGAAATGGAGGGCCTTACAGCAGATGAAATTATACGCCAGATTTTAGAAGGAATAGAGATTCCTAGGTAGATTAAGGATTAGATTCATAAGATAATTGTTTATCAGAATATAGTTCCTTGTTCCCAAATCTCTTAAAAAATGAAAAACCTATACATCAATACACGATTTTTCTTTTCGCTCATAGGAGTGGGGATTGTGTATGTCCTTGCATTTTTCTTCCCTGTTATGATGTGGGTTGCTCATATTCTGTTGATACTGTGTTTTCTTGCAGTAATGGTAGATTATCTTTTGTTGTTTAATCAGAAGAATGCGTTACTTGCTCAGAGGATACTTCCTGAGAAACTCTCCAATGGGGATGAAAACTTTGTAAAGATTGATATAAAAAATAATTACGGCTTTAAGATCAGTACAAAGATCATTGATGAAATTCCGTTTCAGTTTCAGAAAAGAGATTTTTTGATTACACAAAATATTGAACCAGGAAGAAATACCTATTTCCAGTACAGTCTGGAGCCTAAAAAAAGAGGGGAGTACAGCTTCGGAAATCTGAATGTGTATGCTTCTTCCCCTTTAGGATTTGTAGCAAAAAGGTTCAATTTCCAGAAAGATGTTATGCTTCCTGCTTATCCGTCCTTTGTTCATCTCAGAAAGTATGAGCTGATGGCATTGCAGAGTGAATTTATGCTGGGTGGAATTAAAAAGGTCAGAAAACTGGGCCATACCATGGAATTTGAACAGATCAAAGAATATGTTCCCGGAGATGATATCAGGACTATCAACTGGAAAGCTACTTCTAAAACGAACCGATTAATGGTCAATCAGTTTCAGGATGAGAAATCACAGCGGATCTTTATTCTGATTGATAAAGGAAGGACAATGAAAATGCCTTTCAACGGATTGAGCCTGCTTGATTATTCAATTAACGCAGCAATGGCCTTGTCCCATATTATTCTGAAAAAAGGTGACCGAGCCGGAATGATGACCTTTTCCAAAAAAACGGAGAATAAAGTGGCTGCTGAAAATAAATCCGGGCAGCTGAAAAAGATTTCGGAAGCATTATATAATATTAAAACCGATTTTTTTGAAAGTGATTTCAACCGTCTGTACCAGGATGTAAAATATTCTCTGAACCAGAGAAGCCTAGTTCTGCTTTTTACCAATTTTGAAACCCTTGACGGATTGAACCGCCAACTGAAATACCTTCGTGGTATTGCTAAAAACCACCTGTTGGTTGTCGTGTTTTTCAAAAACTCTGAGCTACAGACCCTTATTCATAAAAACCCTGAAAGTATGCAGGAAATTTACGATGAGGTTATTGCTGAAAAGTTTGAATTTGAAAAGAAACTGATCATTCAGGAACTCTGGAAATATGGAATCTATACCGTTTATACTCTTCCTGAAAATTTAAATATTGACGTTATCAATAAATATCTTGAGATAAAAGCGAGAGGAATTTTATAATTTTGCATAAAATAAATCTAATGGTTCACCATTCCAGGTGTAACCAGAAATCTTACAATAAAATTCGAAAATGAAAATAACACTTAACAGAATAAACGACGATTTTTTATTTGAATGTATCAATTCTCAGGGAAATTCAATCCTTTTGGACAATACTTCACAGCCCGGAGCTAAAGGTGTTTCTCCAATGGAAAGCGTGCTGATGGCGGTTGCCGGATGCAGTGGGATAGATGTAGTATCTATTTTGAAAAAACAACGTCAGGAAATCACCGGTTTCAAGGCAGAAGTAGAAGGGGAAAGAGTTCCTGTGGAAGATGCAAAACCATTTAAAGCGATCAAAGTAAAATTTCTTTTAGAAGGAAATATAGATCCTAAAAAAGCATTAAAGGCAGCTGAACTGTCTTTTGAAAAATATTGTTCCGTATCAAAAACTTTAGAACCGAATGTAGAGATCGGATATGAAGTTTTTGTAAACGGAGAAAAAATTTAGACTAAGTTTTTTAAATAATAAACAGCCCGCGACATTGTCGCGGGCTGTTTTCAATAAAAAAGATAAAAAAAGAAATTAGTTTTTGACTACTTTTTTCATAAAGCTGTCTTTTTCAGTAATGACCTTAAAATAGTATACTCCTGAAGCAGCTGTATAAATAGAAATTTTTGTTTTTTCACCATTAATGCCGGTCTGTTTCTGGATAAGTCTTCCTTGAGCATCATATACTTCTACAGATCTTATTTTTGAGTCAGACTCTATGTTTACATCTCCTTTCGTTGGATTCGGGTAAACATTCACACTCGATTTTTCATTGGATTCCAAAGTTTGAAGTACAGTACCACCAATTACGGTTACTGCTTCATTAGTTGCAACAGGGAAATTATAGTCGAAATAGATATTAGCTTTTCCACTTACACTTTCTCCCGAAACAAGGCCTGCTTTAGTCTTTATTTTAAGCGTGATATTTCCATGTTGGGAAGCCGCAAGATTGATATCTTTCATCATAAATTCAACTTTATTGCCGGTAATCTTTGTGTAGGTTCCGTGTGAAGTATTCTGTAACTGTAAGGAAGAAATATTGAAATCATCAGGATTAACATCCATTTCCACCATAATATTCGTGGCAGGCGCAGTTCCCGTATTTTCGAAGTTGATGATGTAATGAAGATCTTTGCCGACCATAGATATCGGTATTTGATTTCCTTCAAGACATGTGATGTCATTTGGATCGAAGGACCCTGTTACGGTTTGCTGATAAGCAAATTCATTATCGGAAGGATGTGCGTCGCCCGATAAAGGAGTTACTGATGCAGAAAAATTAAGCTGATCCCCTATATTAACTGGATTTGAAGGGTGAGTAGGAGGATTTACATTAAATGTAATTTCAGAAGACGTATTGGAATAAGGTTTTAAGTTCGTAAAATTAAATGTTATCTGATTTCCGAAAACTGAAGGAGGCAGCGATGAAGATAAGAAATTCATTTTAGAATTATTGAATACAACCACTGCATTTCCTGAAAGCGCAGTATTGCCTTTATTTCTCCAGATTACCTTATATACGGCATCAAAACCTGGTCGTGCATCTGTAACAGGTGCAAAAATAACCTCAAGGTCTTTAACGTTTCCATTTTTGGTTACACAAATATCTTGAGTAGTTATATTATTGTTATTATCTGCAAAATTTACTATGAAAGTAGAAGGAGTTACTATATATAATGATGGATTTTCCGGTTCTGCTGTTAAAGTAAAGTTTCCGGCCTGCGTATTCAGGTTATAATCTCCGGTACTTTTTACGAAAGTTTCTTCAGTAGATGTTCCGTTGTTCACTTTTAATTTCATGTGCGCGAAAACTTCATCATTAATGTCGCAGCTGTTATTATTATCATCAAATCTTACATTTCCTTTGATGGTATTGTAATTCCCCCCGGGAACAAAATTACAGTATGAATTAACATTGGGATATAAATTATTAGAGTTAAGCATATCTCTTAAATAATCTACCTCACTATAATCATAATTTGGATCGGTTGGATCAAGTGAAAAATCATCTGCACAAATATAATACAGGTTAGGATTGTTCAGTAAATGAAGACCTTCATTCCATACACCGTTCTTCGCAAAAACATTTATAATATTATTATTTTCTGCAAATATATTTTCTGCCTTCGTTTTAGTGATATCCAATAATGTTATTAAATTGTTATTGCAATTGATTGACTGAGGTATTGCTGGATTCACCAGAAGGTCATCACTTATCTTAGGTAATGCAGGACTTACAAATGTTGTTAGCTGATTATAGCTGGCATTCAGATTAATTATTTTAGAAACATCACTGATATTTAGTGAAGTAAGTTGATTATTACTGCAATCAAATTCAATTGATGTAAGTTGGTTAATATTTAAAGCTGTTAAATTGTTATAGCTGCAGTCAAAAGATTGCAATACAAAACTGTCATTACTTATAATCGAAGTCAGTTGATTATGGCTGCAGTTTAAATATACCGTTAAAGGCAGCGTAGGTGAATTTAGCGCTATATTGGGAATTCTTAGAAGCGTTAGATTTGTTGTATCCAGACTCGTTAAATTATTATAGCTGCAATCCAGAAAATTGGTGGTTAAATTGGTGATATTAAGATTTGATATATTATTATGGCTGCAGTTCACACCACCTCTGGGAAATACCAAATAAGATCCGTTGTAATAGATTTGCTCTGTAATATTAAGATTCTGAAGGTCTAATGAAGTTAAATGATTGTAACTGCAATCCAGTGAACGAAGATTGGTACATCCATTTAAAATTAGAGTTGATAAATTACAGTTGTTGGCCTTCAGATTAGCAATATTAATATTGTTTTCTAAATTTAAATAGCTGAGATTACTTTTATTGCTAACATCCAGATCAGTAACTTTTGATTCTTTGAGATTTAAGTATTCAATACTGTTTCCCAGAGCTATATCTGATAAATTGGTATTTGAAGCATCAATCCATTTCAGGCTTGCCATACTGTTCACTTGTAGTGAAATGACAGTATTATGATTAATATCCAGCATTTCAAGATTTGTAAAACCTGTTATACCGTTCACCGAATTAATACCGGAATTACTTAAATAAAGAGCTCCGACCTGATTGGCCTCACTCTGCTGAATTTCCCCGTCACTGTTGGTATCAATGGCAAAATAATTTCCAGTGAGATTTTTTGCAACCGTATTAGTGGAAGAGGCTGAAAGTAATTTGGCTTTAAAATTCGGATCAGGAATACTGATGTTCTGTGATTTCATTCCCAAGCTGAACATTAGGAAAGAAACTAAACAAAATAATTTTGTTTTCATAAATAGTGTATTGGTTTTTTTATTGTGCTTATCACTGCTATCCAAAGAAAATCCCTCTGAGAATAAAGAGCAGTCAATTAAAAAGATAGTAAGCTTAGTCTAAAAATGAATAGTGTGGATTTTGAATAACAAATTGGGTAGATTGCCCGGATTGGAATTTCCTGACTGAGCTGACAGGAAAAAGGAAGAAGAAATATTTTTCATTGTGTGTGTTTTCTCGCGCAAAGGTAGGCAAAAAATAAAGGGTACGATTTTACATAATATATTTCTTGAAACTCGACTTTTAATAAAAAAGCCTCTTAAAAAGAGGCTTTATATTTATACTGTTAATCTAGGTTTCATAAGTTTGGCAACCGTTGCAGTCCATCCCGTCTGATGGGAAGCACCAACACCCCGGCCATTGTCACCATGAAAATATTCAAAGAAAGTAATATAATCCTTAAAATGTTCATCATAATTGAACTTGGCATTACCTCCGTTGAAAGGCCTTTGTCCATCCTCATCCTTTAAAAATAATGAACACAGCCTTCTGCTGATATTCTGTGCTACTTCATCCAGGTTTTTCTTCTCACCGCTTCCGGTTGGGAATTCCACTTTTAAGCTGTTGCCATAGTAAAAATGAAAACGCTGTAAACTTTCCACAATAAGGAAATTGATAGGGAACCAGATAGGTCCGCGCCAGTTGCTGTTACCACCGAACATACGGCTGTCACTCTCAGCAGGAGTATAATAAACTACATTTTCTGTTCCGTGAACAGAGAATATGAAAGGATTTTCCTCATACACTTTTGACATCGCACGGATTCCGTAAGAACTTAAAAATTCATTTTCATCAAGCATTCTGTTCAGAACTTTTGTCAGCCTGTTTTTACGGAGAATACTCATCAGGTGCTTTCTTCCCTGTCCTTCCTCATCCCAGTGGGAAACCAGTTTCGTAAGTTCAGGCTTGTTCTTTAATACCCATTCCATTCTTGCCTGGAAATTCGGCATTTTATCCAGTAAATGATGATCTACAATCTCTACTGCAAACATCGGAATCAATCCTACGATACTTCTCAATTTCAGAGAGACACTGTCTCCGTTACCCAGCTGCAGTACATCATAGAAAAATCCATCCTCTTCATTCCATAAACCTTCTTTTCCATCTCCTAAATTTTCCATAGCTTCTGCGATATACAGATAATGCTCAAAAAACTTAATTGCCATATCTTCATACACCTGATAGTACTGAGCCAGCTCCATGGCAATCCGCATCATATTAAGAGCATACATAGCCATCCAGCTTGTTCCGTCAGCCTGTTCAAGATGTTGACCGTCCTTCAGTTCCATATTCCGGTCGAAAGCCCCGATATTATCCAGTCCAAGGAAACCGCCTCCAAAAATGTTTTTACCGTTTTTATCCTTTCGGTTTACCCACCAGGTAAAATTCAGAAGAAGCTTCTGGAAGACTTTTTCAAGAAACAAAAGATCAGGCTTGCCATTCTGCTTTTCATCAATCTTAAAAACCCGGAAACACGACCATGCATGTACCGGTGGATTCACATCGCTCAGATTCCATTCATAAGCAGGAAGCTGGCCATTCGGATGCATATACCATTCCTTGGTTAACAGTAAAAGTTGCCCCTTGGCAAATTCACCGTCAATGATAGAAAAAGGAACACAGTGAAACGCCAGATCCCATGTTGCATACCACGGATACTCCCATTTATCGGGCATAGAGATAATATCTTTATTATGAAGATGGTTCCATTCCGTGTTTCTTACATATTCATTAAAATTCCTCGGAGCTTCATGGTTTGGGTCGCCTTTCAGCCACTTTCCTACATTGTAATGATAGAACTGTTTATTCCAGAGAAGTCCTGCAAATGCCTGTCTCTGAACATTTCTTTCATCCTCATTAGTTGTTTCACTCTGAATTTCATTGTAGAACTCATCTGCTTCGATAGCTCTTGTACTGAAGATCTCGTCAAAATCTGCAAAAGGCTCGTCCGTCTCATCAGGACATAACCTGAAATCAAAAGTTTTGGATTGTCCTGCTTCAATGATTTCATCAATGATAAAAGAAGCTTTGGTCCCTCTTTTTTCCGGATTTACCGTGTTGCTCCCATAGACAATGTGATCATTGACTCCATCCTTAAAATAAGTGTTTCCCGAATAAGGCGCCCCGTATAATTTAGGAGTATTGGTTTCATTATCACAGAAAGCGCTTTTTGCTGCCAGATTTCTTGAATAGAATTTTTTGATCGAAATACTGTCATGGTTAACGTCAATGCACCCATCATACGAAGCATTCATTTGCCCCTTGTATGTATTGTAGCCCCATTTCCAGTTGTTTCGGAACCACGCAGCCGGAGCTATAACGATGGGAGCATCCTGCTTACTTCTGTTGTGAACAGTTACCCTTGCAAGGATATTATTATGATCCGCCTTACAATATTCAATAAAAATATCGAAATATTCATCGTCATTAAAAATCCCTGTATCAAACAGCTCATATTCAGGTTCCTTTTTGCTTCGTCTTCCGTTTTCAGCAACAAGATCATCATAAGGAAATGCATTGATCGGATACTTATACACCATCTTCATATAGCTGTGGGTAGGTGTATTATCTAAATAATAAAAAATTTCTTTGATATCTTCTCCGTGATTGCCCTGAGGATTGCTTAAACCAAAAAAGCGCTCTTTTACAATTTTATCTTTTTTATTCCAAAACGAGAAAGCAAAACAGAAAATCTGCTTCACATCAGAGATTCCTGCGATCCCTTCTTCACCCCATCGGTAAGTATAACTTTCAGCATTATTATGGTTTGCGTAATGCCAGGCATTTCCGTTCGGGCTGTAGTCTTCACGCACATTTCCCCATTGCCGGTTGCTGACGTACGGACCCCAGTTTTTCCATTTAGAATCTTGTAATCTTTCTTTTTCAACAGTCATATTTCATCATTTTTCAAGTACGAAGTTAGTTTTTTTGAAAAATAATTCCAATTCCTTCCACCTGAAGAATTATTAACATACCGTTGAAACACTTATTATTACAGCATTTTTTAATATTAAATATTTTTTTTGAAAAATTTAAAAGAAAAAACATATCTTTGCAGTGCGTTCATTCAAATATTGAAAATGTTATCAAGAAAGGTTGAGGGATTAGACCCTATGAAACCTTAGCAACCCTTTGCGCAAGCAGAGAAGGTGCTACGTTCTACCAATTTATTTTGGACAGATAACTCACTGAAGTTCTTTTCAGCCATTTCCTGTGGCATTTTCAATTGTATTAAAATAATAGAATTGAAAACAGAACTAAACTATATTAATCTTTCGTATCACACCCATTCCAAAAAGGAATGCCATATCCCGTTGACCTATCAGATCTTCGGGAAAGACTTGTTTTCAGCACCCATTATACTGGTTAATCATGCTTTGACCGGAAATTCAAATGTTTCCGGAGAAAAAGGATGGTGGAAGCAGTTAATTGGTGAAAATCAGGTAATTGATACAAATAAATATACTGTTCTGTGTTTCAATATCCCCGGAAACGGATATGATCATTTTTTAATTGACGAATACGAAGATTTCACACCATCAGATATTGCAGAAATATTCCTGAAAGGTCTTGAAGCTTTACATATCAAAAATTTATATGCCATTATTGGAGGTTCTCTCGGAGGAGGAATTGCCTGGGAAATGCTTGCCAAGCAGCCACAGCTGGCGGAAATTTTTATTCCCATTGCCTGCGACTTTAAAACCCATGACTGGCTTCATGCACAGTGTCTTGTTCAAAAATTTCTGTTGAACGGAAATGATGAACCGCTGCAAAAAGCAAGAATCCATGCTATGTTGTGTTACAGGACACCTCAATCCTTAAATGACAGATTTCAAAACAGATACGATCTTGAAAATCAGCGACTTGAGTCGGAAGACTGGCTTGTGTATCATGGAAATTCATTAAACGAAAGATTTAGTTTAAAATCTTATAAATTGATGAATCATTTGCTGATGAATATCAATGCCGAAGAACATCAGCTTGAAAAGATCAGTGCCCGAATGCACCTTATTGCAGTAGATACAGATTTATTTTTCCCTGCTTCTGAAATCCGAATGTGCTTTAAGCAGCTGAAAGATAAAAATAAAGAAGTTTTCTATCATGAAATAGAGTCAATTCACGGGCATGATGCCTTCTTAATGGAATACGAACAATTAAATACTATCATAAAAAATATTTTGTAGAATGAGAAATGCTAACGAAATAAAGTTTTTAAAAAACAGATCAATCATCAAGTTTGAAGGAGAAGATTTCTTAGGGGAAATCGGGATCGACGGAAGAATTTTTAAGGCGCTTACTTTGGCGCGTATCAGTGTAGGAGTGATCTCCCAGCAGGCTATCGAAAACGGAATTTCAATTCTGGTCAATGAAGCTGATGCAGAAAATGCAGTAACCTGCCTGATCGATGAGTTTGAAGCAGAAAGAAAATCCGGGAAAGTTTCCCAGATCTATAGTATCAATAATGTTTCCGTACTTGGTTTTGTAGCGGAAGATTTCAATAAAGTACTTGCAGAACTTGCAAGGAATAATGTATTTCCGCTTCTTCTGAATCAGGTTGCAGCTGAGAAAAGAGTTAATATTGTAGTTACCTCTTCCCAGGATGAGAAAACGAAAAATATCATTGAATCCGAAATATTCAAAAAACCTAAAACTGTTCATCTGGCGATCATTGGGCACGGGAATGTAGGGAAAACTTTAATAGACCAGGTTTTACAGTCTTCCGAAGAAATCAGAAGACGTAAAAAAATAGACCTTAAAGTAGTTGCGGTTGCCAATTCAAGAAAAATCGCATTTAACAAAAAAGGTTTCAATGAAGGCTGGAATGATGAGGTTTTAACGGCAGAACATCCGTCAAATGTTGAAGAGCTGATCAATTTCTCAAAAGAAAATCAGCTGGAAAACCTGATTGTAGTAGACAATACAGCAAGCAAAGATTTTGTAAAGAACTATCATGCATTGGCTGAAAACGGCTTTGATCTGGTTTCATCCAATAAAATTTTCAACACACTGCCAATTGAAGAATACCGTAAACTAAGATATACGTTGAGTAAAAACAACAGACGTTATCTTTATGAAACCAATGTGGGAGCAGGCCTTCCATTGATTGATACTATAAAATTATTACACCTTTCAGGAGAAAATATTACCAGAATAAAAGGGGTATTCTCCGGATCATTAAGTTACATTTTTAATAATTTCTCTGTAAGAAACGATAAATTCTCTACAATCATTGGGGAAGCTATGGAGAAAGGATATACAGAACCTGATCCACGCGAAGACCTTTCCGGAAATGATGTAGCAAGAAAACTTCTGATCCTTGCGAGGGAACTGGATCTGATTAATGAATTCCAGGATATCAATATTCAGAATTTAATTCCTGAAAATCTTTTGTCCGTTGATAAAAATGAGTTTATCTCTAGGCTGGATGAGCTGGATGAAGAATATCAGAAAATCAAAGAAGGGCAGGAACCGGGGCATGTGCTTCGTTATGTGGGCGATCTTCATGGTGACCTTCAGAAGGATAAAGGCCAGCTCGATGTAAAATTGGTTTCTGTACCGGGAAGCTCAGCTTTAGGACAGTTGAAAGGTTCAGATTCTATTTTTGAAATCTATACGGAAAGTTACGGTGAAAACCCGATTGTAATCATGGGAGCCGGAGCCGGAGCTCAGGTAACAGCGAGAGGAGTTTTCGGAGACATTTTAAGAGTAAGTGAAACGAAATAAATTAATGTAACAAGATAACAATTTAACAGTTTACCAATGATTACATCTGAGCGAAGCGAAGAATTTCATTGTTCCATTGATACACTGTTCTATTGGTAAATTAAATATTTTATGGAAAATTTTGAAACATCAGCGATAAGAACCCAGACTGAAAGAACTCAGTTTGATGAACATACAACGCCGCTATATCTTACATCAAGCTTTATTTTTCAGGATGCGGAAGATATGAGAGCAAGTTTTGCTGAAGAAAAACCTAAAAACCTGTACAGCCGTTTTTCAAATCCGAACGTGACTGAATTTACAGATAAGATTGCAAAAATGGAAGGTGCAGAAGCAGGATATGCATTTGCAACGGGAATGGCTGCTATTTATTCAACATTTGTTGCTTTATTGAATGCAGGTGATCATATTGTCAGCTGCCAGTCAGTATTCGGGTCTACACATACTTTATTTACAAAATATTTCCCGAAATGGAATATCGAAACTTCCTATTTCAAGGCAGAGGATGCTGGGAACGTGGAACAGTATATCAAGCCTAATACAAAAATCCTGTACCTTGAAACCCCAACTAATCCGGCAATTGAAATTCTGGATCTTGAGTTTTTCGGGCAGATTGCCAAAAAGCACAACCTTATCTTTATTGTAGATAATTGTTTTGCAACACCTTATCTTCAGCAGCCGATTAAATATGGTGCAGATGTTGTTGTCCATTCTGCAACGAAGCTTATTGACGGGCAGGGAAGAGTGTTGGGTGGAGTAGCAGTAGGAAAAGCTGATCTGATCAGGGAGATTTATCTTTTTGCAAGAAATACTGGTCCGGCTATGTCTCCTTTTAATGCATGGGTATTGTCAAAAAGTCTTGAAACATTGGCTATCCGTGTTGAAAAGCATTGTGAAAATGCACTTAAAGTAGCAGAATTTTTAGAGGACCACCCAAATGTAGAATTGGTAAAATATCCATTCTTAAAATCCCACCCGAGTTATGAAACAGCCAAAAAGCAGATGAAGCTTGGCGGAAATATCGTAGCCTTCGAAATTAAAGGAGGAATAGAAGGCGGAAGGAACTTCCTGGATAAAATAAAACTGTGCTCACTTTCTGCCAATCTGGGAGATACAAGAACCATTGTAACGCATCCTGCATCCACTACGCATTCAAAACTGACCGACGAGGAAAGAAATGAAGTAGGAATCACAGCAGGTTTGGTACGTTGCTCCGTAGGTCTTGAGCATGTAGATGATATTATTGCAGATCTTAAACAGGCTTTAGATTAATTCAGAAAAAGCACATTTTTGACAACAGAAATGATTAGCCAAAATTTAAAAAATGAAAAATTCAGAACAACTATATAAAGCTTTATCCGAAAGAATATTAATTCTTGACGGAGCTATGGGAACCATGCTTCAACGCTATAAGTTTGAAGAAGAAGATTACCGTGGAGAGCGTTTCAAAGACTGGGAACATCCTGTAAAAGGAAATAATGACCTGCTTTCTCTTACACAGCCTCAGGCGATTGAGGAAGTTCACAAGAAATATCTGGAAGCCGGAGCAGACATTATAGAAACCAATACATTCTCGGGAACCACAATCGCCATGGCAGATTATCATATGGAAGATCTGGTATATGAACTGAACTATGAGTCAGCAAAGATCGCCAGAAAAGCATGTGATGAATATACAGCACAAAATCCCGATAAACCCAGATTTGTTGCAGGTTCCATAGGACCTACAAACAGAACGGCAAGTTTAAGTCCGGACGTTAATGATCCCGGTTACAGAGCGATCACCTTTGAAGAATTGAGATTAGCTTACAAGCAGCAGTCTGAAGCTTTATTGGATGGTGGTTCCGACATTCTTCTGGTAGAAACCATCTTCGATACACTGAATGCAAAAGCAGCTTTATTTGCTATTGATGAAATTCAGGAAGAAAGGAATATAAAAATTCCGATTATGGTTTCAGGAACCATTACGGATGCTTCGGGAAGAACACTGAGCGGGCAGACAGCTGAAGCATTCCTGATCTCTGTTTCACATTTAAACTTACTGAGTGTAGGTTTCAACTGTGCACTCGGAGCAGATCAGCTGACACCTTATCTGGAAACTTTAGCCCATAATTCAGAATTTTATGTTTCAGCTTATCCGAATGCCGGACTTCCCAATGCTTTCGGAAAATATGATGAAACACCGGAAGATATGGCAAGACAGATCAAAGAATATGTGGAAAAAGGACTGATCAATATTATAGGAGGATGCTGTGGAACAACTCCTGATCACATCAAAGCTATTGCAGATCTGGTAGCCGGATATTCCCCAAGGAAATTGAAAAAATTTGCATGATTTATATAAATCAATAGATTTTTTTAATTGAATATGAGGTAAGTGCTTGATTATAAATGTTAACTTTAAGTGAGTCACAAAATTTAACATCATGGAAAAGCCCAGTTACTTAAAAAATTCAGACGATATAAAACTTTTTAATGAATTAAGAAAAAGAGTGAATCAGCGTATAGAAGGAATTCCTGAAAACAGAGATATTTATATTCAGATCAAAGCGGTTATCCTGCCTTTGGTCTATTTTGCGTTGTATTTCTTTGCCTTATTCAATGCTGACAAATCCTGGATATATGTCGGAAGTTTTGTTCTAATGGGAATTGCTTTGGTGCTGATTTATTTGAATCTCATCCATGAAGCGGCTCATAACAATATTTATAAAAGCAAAAGATTAAACTCACTTGTACTGCATATTTTCGACTTTATAGGAGCGAATTCATATATCTGGAAAAAAAGACATATTGCCAGTCATCATGCGTACCCGAATGTAGACGGATGGGATACGGATATAGAACAGAGCGGTCTGCTTTTAATCGTTCCATGGGTTAAAGCAAAAGGTGTTCAGAAGTTCCAGCACAGGTTTTTCTTTCTGGTATATCCTCTTTATCTTTTTAATTGGATGTTCATAAGAGATTTCAGGGACTTTTTTGATAATGAAAGAGTGATTTTAAAGACTCAGGGTTCAATTCCTGTTATCGAAAAAGTAAAAATGGTAAGCTACAAACTGTTTTATTTCTTTTACCAGATTGCAGTTCCTATCCTGTTTTTTAAAGTATCTGTAGGACTTGCATTGGGAGCATGGGTTCTTCAGGTGATAGCAGCAAGTATTTTTGCGCTGTTTGTGCTGTTGCCCTTACATCCGCTTCCTGACAATGCTTTTCCAAAACTGGATTCAAAAAACGGACTTCCGTTCAGCTGGCTCCGTCACCAGTTTGAAGTAACTAATGATTTAAAAGAGAATAACTGGCTGGTGAGAAATATTTTGGGGAACTTTAATTTCCATGTGGCCCATCATCTTTTTCCGAATTACAGCTATATGTATTATAACGAGATCACAGAAGAGATCGAAGAATTTGCAAAAGAACATGATTTAGCCTATAAAAGATTTCCAATTTTTACCGCTTTAGGCAAGCATGTGGATTTGCTCAGGCAGAATGCAAACAATGCCTATTATATTTTAGAAGAATAGACAAATAATGAAATATTTAAGATTATCCGGCCTTGAGCCCCTTATTATAACCCCTGAAAGCAATTTCATCAATGTTGGTGAAAGAACCAATGTTGCAGGGTCCAAAAAATTTTTAAGACTTATAAAAGAAAAGAAATTCTCTGAAGCCCTTGATATTGCCCGTCATCAGGTAGAAGGCGGTGCCCAGATTCTTGACGTCAATTTCGATGACGGATTGATTGATGGAAAAGCTTCCATGATTAAATTTCTGAATTTAATAGCCTCAGAACCGGATATTTCAAGAATTCCGATCATGATAGACTCTTCCAAGTGGGAGATTCTTGAAGCAGGACTTCAGGTAGCACAAGGTAAATGCGTAGTCAATTCCATCAGTCTTAAAGGAGGTGAAGAAGAATTTATCAAACAGGCAAAAGCGGTTAAAAGATATGGTGCAGCCGTAATCGTAATGGCATTTGATGAAACAGGTCAGGCTGATAATTTTGACCGCAGGATTGAAATTTCCAAACGGTCATATGATATCCTTGTTAATCAGATCGGCTTCCCTGCGGAAGACATTATTTTCGACCTGAATATCTTCCCTGTGGCAACAGGAATGGAAGAACACCGAAAAAATGCCATCGATTTTATTGAAGCCACAAGATGGGTAAGACAAAATCTTCCTTATGCATCCGTGAGTGGAGGGGTGAGTAATGTTTCGTTTTCTTTCCGTGGAAATGATACGGTAAGAGAGGCAATGCACTCTGTATTCCTTTACCATGCCATTCAGGCCGGAATGAATATCGGGATTGTAAACCCTTCCATGCTTGAGGTATATGATGAGATTAACAAAGAGCTTCTGGAGCTTGTAGAAGATGTTATCCTTGATAAAAGAGATGATGCTACAGAAAGACTTCTGGATTATTCAGAGAAGCATAAATCCGTTAAAAAAGAAATCGTTGAAGATTTAGAATGGCGTACAAAACCTTTGCAGGAGCGAATTACTCATGCTTTGGTAAAAGGGATTGACCGTTTTATTGAAGAAGATGTGGAAGAAGCGAGATTACAGGCTGAAAAACCATTGCATGTGATTGAAATTAACCTTATGACCGGAATGGGCGTTGTAGGAGATTTATTCGGAAGCGGGAAGATGTTCCTGCCACAGGTGGTAAAGTCTGCAAGAGTAATGAAAAGAGCAGTTGCTTATCTGCAGCCATTTATTGAAGCTGAAAAAGACGGTTCAAGGCCAGCCAACGGAAAAATCCTTATGGCTACGGTAAAAGGTGATGTTCATGATATCGGGAAAAATATTGTGAGCGTTGTATTAGGCTGTAACAATTACGAGATTGTGGACCTTGGAGTAATGGTACCCGCTGAGAAAATTATTCAGACAGCAATTGAAGAAAAAGTGGATGTCATCGGATTAAGCGGATTGATTACGCCAAGCCTTGATGAGATGGTGTACATAGCCTCCGAACTGGAAAGACAAAACCTTGATTTTCCTTTACTGATTGGTGGCGCTACTACTTCAAAAGCCCATACCGCAGTGAAGATCGATTTAAAATATAAAAATGCAGTAGTTCACGTGAACGATGCATCCAGAGCTGTAAATGTAGTGAGCTCATTATTGGGTGACAGAAATAAAGACTATGTTTCAGATCTGAAGGACGAATATTCCGATTTCCGCGAGAAATTCCTGAACAGACAGGTTGATAAAGATTATGTTTCTATTGAAGAAGCAAGGGAAAATCATTTTAGCATCGACTGGGAAAACGAAGAGATCTTTACACCGAATAACTTAGGTGTAACGGTAATAGAAGATCAGGATCTGAATGAACTGCTTCCGTTTATTGACTGGTCGCCATTTTTCAGAAGCTGGGATCTTCATGGTAAATACCCTAATATCCTGGAAGATGAGGTTGTAGGAGCACAGGCCAAAGAATTATTTAAAGATGCACAGGTTATTTTAAAGAGAATCCTTGATGAAAAGCTACTGAAAGCAAAAGCTGTTTTTGGAATCTTCAAAGCAAACTCTAATGAAACGGATGATATTCTGATATTTGACGAAAATAATAAAGAGCAAGCCAGATTCCTGACATTAAGACAACAGGCTCAACGATCAAAAGGAAAAGAATATTTAGCATTAAGTGATTTCATAGCTCCGCATACCTCCAGAAAAACAGATTATGTGGGAGCTTTCTGTGTGACTACAGGTTTCGGAACAGATGAGCTTGCAGAAGAATATGAAAAGGCAAACGATGATTATAATGCCATTATGGTAAAAGCTCTTGCCGACAGATTTGCGGAAGCTTATGCTGAATTTTTACATAAAAAAGTAAGAACAGAATACTGGGGATATGCCAATCAGGAAAATTTAAGCAATGAAGAACTGATTGCCGAAAAGTATAAAGGAGTACGTCCTGCACCGGGTTATCCTGCATGTCCGGACCATTTGGAAAAGAAAACGATCTGGAATCTTTTAAAAGTAGAAGAAAATACGGGAGTTTTCCTTACTGAAAGCCTTGCGATGTTCCCTACAGCATCAGTTTCCGGATATTATTTCGGGAGTCCGCATGCCAAATATTTCGGACTTGGAAAAATTACAGAAGATCAGCTGGAGAATTATGCAAAGAGAAGAGGCTGCAGTACTCAGGAGGCGAGAAAATGGCTGTCACCTAATTTAGCAGATTAAAAATATCGTCAAGTACTATTAAGCTAAAATAATAAACTAAACTATAAAATGAAGATCACTGAACATATTAAAAACGCAAATGGCAAAACCTTATTCTCCTTAGAAGTAGTTCCGCCTCAAAAGGGAATCGGGATTGAAGATCTGTATACCAATATAGATCCGCTTATGGAGTTTAAGCCCCCTTTTATAGATGTTACAACTTCCAGAGAAGAATATATTTACATAGATAAAGGGAATGGCCTCATGGAACGCCGTATCACCAGAATGCGCCCCGGTACTCTCGGAATCTGTGCCGCAATTCAGCATAAATATAATGTAGACACTGTTCCGCACCTGCTTTGCGGAGGTTTTACCAAGGAAGAAACTGAATATCTTCTTGTAGACTGTATGTATCTCGGAATTGATAATATTATGGCTTTGAGAGGGGATGCTATGAAAGGACATCAGTATTTTGAGCCTACGCCCGGAGGTCACGCCAGTGCAATGGATCTTGTTCACCAGATTAATGATTTAGGAAGAGGGAAATACCTTCACAATGACGAAGAAGCTTGTGACGAGCTCAACAAATTTTGTATAGGAGTGGCAGGTTATCCGGAAAAGCATATGGAAGCACCTTCCATGAATTATGATCTGAAATGGCTGAAAGAAAAAGTAGATGCTGGAGCAGACTATATCGTTACGCAAATGTTTTTTGACAATAAAAGATTTATTGAATTTGTAACTAAAGCAAGAGAGATGGGGATTACAGTTCCTATTATTCCGGGAATTAAACCTATTGCAACAAAAAAGCACCTGAAAATTCTGCCGCAGGTATTCAAAATAGATCTCCCCGAAGAACTGATCAACGAAGTGGAAAATGCTAAAAATAATGAAGCTGTAAAGCAGATCGGGGTAGAATGGGCCATTGCCCAGTGCAGAGAACTTCTGAATTTCGGAGTTCCTGTACTGCATTTTTATTCCATGGGGAAAAGTGATAATATTAAAAAAGTAGCTGGAGAGCTATTCTAATAGAGTATCAATGAAAGGAATCCTGCTGTGAAACAGCAGGGTTTTTTATTTAAAGAATGGGATGTCTTTCAAATTCCTTATTGCGGTCAAATAAATACCGGTATGTAGCCAGCTTTCTGGTTACAGTAGTATCCAGGCTTTCTGCTATTTTGATCATTTTAGGATTAAAATCTCCGATCCATTGCAGTTCAGTCGTTTTAAAATCAGTATGCTTTCTCAAATGCTGTGTTCCTTCCCAGATCATATAGCCGTCAATCCCTTTCTTTTGCCATTCCGGGACAACACCAAACACCAGTCCTACCATTTTTTCATTTTTTATGAACTGTTTTATCCACAAAAATTTAAGCTTTTCTACAATTCCGAATTTACCGTTGAGGTATTTAAACCACTGATTCACATCCGGAAGATTCATCCACATGGCAATAGGTTTTTCACTTTCATAGACGAACCAGGAAATATGTTCATTAATGATGGGTTTCATAGTTTTGAACATCTTAAGAACTTTTGCCTCTTCCAGCTGCTTACCTTCACCATGAGCTGCCCATGCCTGATTATAGATATCTGTAAAATCTTTTGCAAACTTTGGCAGTTCATTTCTTTTCATAGGTCTTGCAGAAATTGCAGGATTCCGGCTATGCTTCTGATGCATTAATGTGAAAACCCTTGAAACGTCTGCAAAAATAGGTCTGGAAAAACATAGCTGTTCAAAATACATTTTGAAGCCATAATTTTCAAACAGCTCCTGATAATATGGAAAATTATAATTCATTCCATAAAGAGGTTCCGCAAAACCTTCCGTCAGGAGACCCCAGAATTTATCCCGTTCCCCGAAATTGATTGGGCCGTCCATTGCTTCCATACCTCTTTTCTGAAGCCATGTTTTACAATGGTTAAAGATAAAATCAGCAGTTTCCTGATCATGAATACAGTCAAAAAAACCGGTTCCTCCTGTAGGCTGTTTCTGTTCATAATCATTATGGATAAAGACTGCAATTTTTCCTACCGTTTCATTCTGCTTGTTTTTAAACAAAAACCGGGTACATTCACCGCTTTTGAAAAACTTATTTTTTTCAGGATCAAATATTTCAGTGATTGTTTTATCTAAAGGTCTTATATAATTTTTGTCGTGCCTGTAAAGTCGGGCAGGAAATTCTAAAAATTCCTTTTTCTGGTTTTCGTTCTGTACTTCTTCGACAATAATCATAGGCTAAGTTGAGAAAGGATAATGTTTTTCGTTCAAAATGAAATTGATGAACAGATTTTATCCGTATTTTTGTTGCAAATTAAATAAAAATGGTTGATTTTACCGATAACGATGATGATATTTTCACAGGAAAAGAGCATACGCCTATCAGGAAAGATGCATTTGATAAATCGCCAGAGGAAAAAATAGAAAAAATTACCGAACTTTTCGGTGAAATTATGGAAACGCTGGGGATGGACATGACAGATGATTCTTTAAAAGACTCGCCGAGACGTGTTGCCAAAATGTATGTGAATGAAATTTTTGGAGGACTTCTTCCTGAAAACAAGCCGGGAATTTCCACTTTTTCCAATAAATATAAATACCGCCAGATGTTGGTGGAAAAGGATATTACTGTATATTCTTTCTGCGAGCACCACTTTCTGCCGATAATCGGAAGAGCGCATGTTGCCTATATTTCAAATGGTGAGGTGATTGGCCTTTCCAAGATCAACAGGATTGTGGATTATTATGCAAAAAGACCGCAGGTTCAGGAAAGACTGACAATGCAGATCGTTGATGCCCTGAAAGAAGCATTGGGAACAAAAGACGTTGCGTGTATCATTGATGCAAAACATTTATGTGTGAATTGCAGAGGAATAAAAGATACGGCAAGTTCTACCATTACAGCGGAACTTAGCGGTATTTTCAGAACCAACCCGATCACCAGACAGGAATTCCTGCATTATGTGGGAAGCCATGCGAAATTAGATTATTAATAAATGAACTATCAGATTCTAAAAAATATTGTTGATGCTGAGCTTCAGAGATTTGAAGCCATTTCTGAAGAAGAATGGGCGTATAAAATTTCACCGGAAAAATGGTCTAAAAAAGAAATTTTAGGTCATCTTTGCGACAGTGCACTCACCAATATCAGAAGATTTGTAGTTACGCAGTATAAAGAGAATGATAATATTGTTTACGATCAGGATTTCTGGGTAAAAGCACAGAATTATCAGAATGTCCCGGTTTCAGAAGTGATTACCCTTTGGAAATCTTTGAATTTTCAGATTGTTCATACGGTGGAAAACATTCCTGATGAAGCTTTGAAAAGAACATGTGATACTACAAAAACAGTTCCTCAGACCTTCACACTGGAATATATTATTCAGGATTATATTGATCATCTTCAGTATCATTTAAAAGCAATTTAATAATGGTTATATTTAAAAAAGTTTCGAATAAAATTTTTCTCACAACAATTATTTGTTGCGGTTAGAATTATTTTAACTAATTTTTAAATCCCTTAATCATTGAATCTTTTAATTTAAAAAAATGCAATTAAAATTATATAACTCCCTTACAGGAGAGAAAGAAATATTTAAACCAATTTTAGAAGGCAACGTTGGAATGTATGTCTGCGGACCTACAGTGTACAGTAATGTGCATTTGGGGAACGTGAGAACATTCCTTTCCTTCGATTTTATATACCGTACCCTGATGCATTTAGGGTATAAAGTAAGATATGTAAGAAACATCACCGATGCAGGTCACCTTACAGACGATGGGAATGTAGATAACGACAGATTCGTAAAACAGACCCGTCTTGAAAAGCTTGAACCTATGGAAATTGTACAGAAATACACTGTTGATTTTCATAAAGTTCTGGAAATGTTCAATCTTCTTCCTCCTAATATTGAGCCTACTGCAACAGGTCATATTGTGGAGCAGATTGAGCTTACACAAAAACTGATCGAAAGAGGTTTTGCTTACGAAAGTAACGGTTCCGTATATTTTGATGTTCTTGAATACAACAAAAGAGGTCTGAACTACGGTGAACTTTCAAAACGTAATATCGAAGAGCTTTTTGCCAATACCCGTGATCTTGACGGGCAGGGAGAAAAGAAAAACCCTCAGGATTTTGCTCTATGGAAGAAAGCTTCTCCTGCACACATTATGAGATGGAATTCTCCCTGGGGCGAAGGTTTCCCGGGATGGCACCTTGAATGTACTGCCATGAGCACGAAATATTTAGGTGAAAAATTTGATATCCACGGAGGTGGAATGGATTTGAAATTCCCACACCACGAATGTGAAATTGCACAGGGAAAAGCATGCAATGATATAGCGCCTGTTAATTACTGGATGCATGCCAATATGCTGACAATGAATTCTCAGCGTATGAGTAAGTCTACAGGGAATTATATCCTTCCGATGCAGCTGGTTACCGGAGAAAACGATTTCTTTGAAAAACCTTTCCATCCTTCCATTGTACGTTTCTGTTTCCTGCAGGCGCATTACAGAAGTGTACTGGATATTTCCAATGATGCGATGATTGCGAGTGAAAAAGGATTTATCAGATTGATGGAGGCTATGAAAGTATTAAACTCTATTACACCGGATAATGGAAAACAGTCTGAATTCAATCTTCAGGAATGGAAAAATAAATGTTATGATGCCCTAAATGATGATTTCAATTCCCCGATCCTGATAGCCCATCTATTTGAAGCTGTGAAGTATATTTTCGCTTTAAATGATGGTAAAGAAACAATTTCTTCAGAAGATCTCGAGGATTTAAAATCAACATTGCACGCCTTTATTTTTGATGTTTTAGGACTTCAGAATATAGAAGAGAATAATAATGAAAAGCTTGACCAGACCTTAAAAGTTTTAATAGAACTGAGAAATCAGGCAAGAAAATCCAAAAACTTTGATCTTTCGGATCAGATCAGAGATAAACTTCTTGCTGAAGGTATCGAATTAAAAGACGGAAGAGACGGAACAACCTACGTTCTGAATTAAAATTCTAAAATAAATAATACAGCTCCCGCCGATCACGCGGATTCTGCAGGCAAATCTGTTGTAATCTGTGCGATCTGCGGGAGTTTTTTATTGAGATATTTGAAATTTATTTTTGCAATTTATTAGCTCTCGCAGATTTAGCAGATCGAGCAGTTTTTTGCCTATATCTGTTTTCATAAAACTTTTTTGAATTACCAACCCTTCTTATGTCAGCTTCGCTGACAATCTTTGCTCCCCTAAAATATGCAGTTTGATTATAAAACTTTGCGTTTAAAAAAGTTTAGAGTAAAGAACAATCCAGATTTTTCCCCTTTAAGATTAGAAAAAATAAAATTAGAATTATCATAATTTCAATGTTTATATTAAATGATTGTAAATATTATGCATGTAGTACTATTTTTTTGTGATCCGATTTGTAAATTGTGTAACTTAGTTATACTAAAATAATCACGAATCTAAATTCTACATTGTATGAGAAAACTTTTATTCCCTCTTTTCCTGCTTGTGCTAAGTGCAAATGCAAATGCACAGCAGGATTTTTTTGCTATTGCCGGAAAAGATACTTCCAGCATAATTTTTAGTGATTTCCGTGTCATGGATGCGGCAAACGGCACATCTGCAGAACGTATTTTTTCTGCTGATACTGCACCAACAGTATTTTCCCAGGAAAGAAAAGGAGTTGTTTCTGAAGATAAAAATTCTTATAATAATTCCCAGGCGGTGACTATGGCAGCTCTGGCTTTTGATCCATCAAACAATAACCTGGTGTATATGCCGATGTTTTCGTCCAACATTTATATTTTAAATGCAAAGACTAAAGAAATCACATTGATAGAAAATACTGTGGCAAGAGTAACTTCATGTGACATCAATTCCCACATAACGAGAATGACTACAGGGTATGACGGAAATATTTATGCCTTAAACAATGCTGGAACACAACTGCTGCAAATCAGTAAAAAAGGTACTCAATATACAGTTAATGATCTTGGGATGATCAAAGATGATGCTTCCAATGGTAAAAACTCGTTTACAGCGATGGAAACCGGTTTTGGTGGAGACATGATAGCAGATGCTGAAAATAATTTCTATGTTTTTTCAGCTTCAGGAAATGTTTTTAAGGTAGCTATCAAAGAATTGAAGGCGAAATTTGTAGGTAAGATCTCCGGGATTCCTGATAATTATTCGGTGAACGGTTCTGCTGTCAATGCTAAAGGAAAAGTAGTCATTGCAAGTGCCAAAGGAGACAATTTATATGAAGTGGATTTGCTGACTCTTCAGGCAAAAGGTCTTCCGGGAGGAGAAAAACCTCATATTTATGATCTTGCAAGCAAATATTTTGCAAATGACAGAACCTCCTCAGCAAACACATTAGCTAATATTGATATTTATCCAACCAGAGTAGATGAACATTTTATCAACATTAATGTAAATGATAAAACTGTAAAAGGAAGCCTGAAGCTTAGTGTTTTTGATATTTCCGGAAAAAGTGTAAACGAACAAAACCTGACTGTAAAAGATGGTTCACTCAATCAGCAGGTTGATCTCAGAAATTTGATAAACGGGGCTTATCTTGTAAGTATCACAAATGAATCCGGTAAAGTTATATTGAATAAAAAAATTCTTGTTACCAAATAACGGGCAGACTATATTAACTCTAATAAAATATAAAACCTTTTCAAGTTATTTTGGAAAGGTTTTTTAATGATTATTTGATCTTCAATAAATTTTGTTTTTCGATATTAAAATGTATTTTTATAAAAAAAATATAGATGAAGCTATACTTTAGTGTAGGATATAATGCAAAGGCCGGCCAGAATCTGCTGCTTATGACTGTAGATGACGAAGGTGCTGTTATCCAGACTTATACCATGTTTAATGCAGAAAACGGTATTTGGAAATGTGAAGTAGATTATTTCTCAAAATCAATCTCCTATAAATATCAGCTTGTTGACGAAAAAGGTAATATTCTTCGGGAAGAATTTGTGCTGCACAATCTCCATTTTCCGCATAACTATAAGGAATTTATTATTTTTGATGAATGGAGTAATAAGAACTTTCCTGAAAACTATTTAAATAACAAAATTCTCTATAATAAACTTAACCAGTTTGTTCCTGAAAAAGCTGCAGTTTTAAAAAAGCATACCCATTTATTCAGGCTTGAAGCTCCTGTTTATAATCCGGACTGGGAAATTGCCCTTTTTGGAAGTACGGCCTCTTTAGGAAGCTGGAATTATGATAAAGCAATCCGGCTTTCACAGACAGATTTTGGAATCTGGGAAACTTCCGTTGAAATTCCTGAAAATGAATTTATCCAGTTCAAATACTGTATTTACAGTAAAAAAGAAGGAAGAATTATTGATGTTGAGACTGGTGAGAACAGATTTGCCCTGGCCAATCCATTGAAAGATGTATTACAGATTATTTCCAGTCATTATTTTAAATTCAAGTCTTACCAGATGTATCACGATGCTGGTGTAGCGGTGCCTGTATTTTCTTTAAGAAGTGAAAGCGGTTTTGGGGTAGGAGAGTTCTCTGATCTTAAAAAACTTGCCGACTGGACGAAAGAAACCAATCTGGGGATCATTCAGATTCTTCCTATTAATGATACTACAGCCAATTATTCCTGGACAGACTCTTATCCTTATGCAGCTGTTTCGGTATATGCACTGCATCCGCAGTACATTTCCTTAGAAAACCTTGATTTTGCTTTACCGGAAGAATTAGTTTCAGAATATGAGGCTGAAAAAGAAGCTTTAAATGCTCTTGACCTGATTGATTACGAAAAAATGATCGGGGGCAAGTGGAAATTTTTAAAAGCAGTTTTCAATACAGAAAAAGAGAAAATCTATAAAGACAGAAACTTTAAAAAGTTTATCAAAGACAATGATTACTGGCTGACTCCTTATGCTGCCTTCTGCGTGCTTAGAGATAAATATAAAACTCCGAATTTCAACGACTGGAAAACCCATAAGAAATATATTGCAGGAAAAATCTCACAGTTTTTCACAACCAAAAGTAAAGATTATGATGCATCAATGCTTCATGCATGGGTACAATACCAGCTGCATTTACAATTAAAGGATGCTGTAGATTATACCCACAGTTTGGGTGTTTCTTTAAAAGGAGACCTTCCGATCGGTATTTACAGGTATTCAGTGGAAGCATGGACGGAACCTGAACTTTTTGGAATGGATTTCCAGGCCGGAGCACCGCCGGATCAGTTTACAGAGCTGGGTCAGAACTGGGAATTCCCGACATACAATTGGGAAGCCATGAAGGAAGACGATTACCGCTGGTGGAAAAACAGGTTCAAAGCACTCGAACAGTATTTCGATGCCATGAGAATCGACCACATTTTAGGGTTTTTCAGGATCTGGAGAATGCCGATTTCCGCTACACAAGGGATTTTAGGTTATTTTTATCCTGCAGTTCCTGTTATTCTGGATGAATTTAAAGCAAGACATATTCCTTTTGATTTCAATAGGTATTGTAAGCCTTTCATCAACGACAGAATTTTGTGGGAATATTTAGGAGAGGACAGTAATAAAGCCTTTGAATTTATTAATAACAATAACAACGGAACCTATTCATTCAAAGAAGAATTCGATACCCAGAGAAAGCTGGCGGAATTTTTCAAAAAGAATCCGGGAGGTTCTATAGAAGGAAAGCTTATTTCTTTATGTGCCAATGTATTGTTCCTGCCTGAAGAAAGAAACGGTGAAACTGTTTATCACCCAAGATTTAATGTATACAATACCGATTCCTATAAATATCTTTCAGAATGGGAAAGGAAGGCAATTTATGAGCTGTATCATGATTATTTCTTCAAAAGACAGGATCATCTATGGTATGAAAAGGCAATGGAAAAACTTCCGGTTATCCTTAATGCAACGAAAATGCTCATCTGTGGTGAAGACCTTGGAATGGTTCCTGCCTGTGTGCCGGTTGTAATGGATGAGCTGGCTATTATTGCCTTAAAGGTACAGCGAATGCCATCAGAAAATATTCCGTTCTATAATCCTAAAAATGCGGATTATATGAATGTGGTAACAGCTTCTTCACACGACAGCTCAACGCTGAGACAATGGTGGAAGGAAGATTGTGCACTGACGCAGAAATATTTCAATCAACAGCTGATCCAGTATGGAAAAGCACCGGACGAAATGGATTCCAATCTCGCTGAGATTATTATGAAGCAGCACCTTTATACTGAAGCAATGTTAGCTGTATTTCCAATTCAGGAATTTCTGGCTACTGACCCTGAACTGACCAATCCGAACATGGATAATGAAAGAATTAATAATCCTGCGGTTTTTCCTCACTACTGGCGTTACAGAATGCATTTGAAACTTGAGGATTTAAAAGACAAAAAATCCTTCAATGAAAAGATAGCCTATTGGATAAAAGATAGCGGAAGAATGTAAATTTAACATTTGATTATCAATTAGTTAAATATAAATTAAAAGAAGTTTGATCTTAGGATTTAACTTCTTTTTTGTATTTATATCCAAAAGATAGAATAGAGATATTCTGCTATACACTAACCAATTAACGACTATAGAGATGAAGAAAATATTTTTGGGATTGGCCTTGGGACTGGCAGCTTTGTCTTCCGCCCAGCAATATCCAAACAACGGATGGGGAGATGACGGATATTATCAGAATGGAAATGGGAATGGAGACGGTTATTATAATGATGAAGATGACAGAAATTATTTCCCGGACGATTATTATTATAACTACCCTCAGGATTATTATCCAGGCGATTATTATCAAGGATATTATAATGATTACAGAAACAGTATTGTAAATATTAACTGGAATGTATTCTTTAGAAATAACAGATTAAACCAATGGCAGATTGATCAGGTCTTAAGACTTAATAACCTGTATGTCAGTTTTTCTACATGGAATAATTTTTACAGATACAATCCGGACAGATGGTATTATGACAGATTCTATGCATTGGAAAGGATTTTAGGTCCAAGAGTATTTGTTGTTTTCCAAAATAATTATTACCGAGGAATGAGTCCGGTTGTTTACTTCCAGAATTACAGAAGAACTTATTATGCACCAAGATACGCAGTAATGCCAAGATACAGAAATGTAAATATCAATGTGTACAGGGTAGACAGATCAAGATTCAGAAGAATGGATAATCCTACTTTCAATGTAATCAGAACAGGCAACAGGTCTAATAGCGGATTCAGAGGAGGTGTAAAAGATGGAGGCAATTCAGGCTTCCGCGGGCAGGCTAACGAGAACAATGGAATGAGAAATGACGGAGGATTCAGAGGAAATTCTGAAAATAACGGAATTAGAGGAGGACTTGGAAATAATGGAGGTTTCAGAGGAAACAGTGAAGTGAATAGAGAGAGAGCTCCACAGAGAGAAAATAATAACAGGGTATTCAGAGGGAATAATGAAGTAAACAGGGAAAGAGCTCCGCAAAGAGAAAATAATGGAAGAGGATTTAGAGGAAACGGTGGAGGTTTCAGACCTGAAAACTCATCTTCAAGGCCACAGAACAACCGGGGCAGTGAAAACCGAGGCGGTGGTGGCTTCAGAAGCAGGTTAGCAAGCAATAGATAATAATTTTCATATATTATATTTAAGTGGTGTGAAGGGCAGATTTTAGGATCTGTCCTTTTTTTATTTTGTATTTTATTATTTTAATATTAAAATTTAACATTTTTTATGAATATTCTGGTTTAACTTATCTTTTAACTAATAATCAAAAAGATGTATAACAATTAATTAAATATTTTTTAAGATGAAAAAATTAGTTTTAGCAATAGCATTTATCGGAATAGGAGGTTTTGCAATGGCACAACAAACAATAACTCCACAGGACAAGCAGGCGAGAAGAGCAGAGATGCAGCAAAAAATGCAGCAGAGGGAACAGGAACATATGGATCAGATGCAGAAAGATCTTAATCTGAACCAATCTCAGGTAGCTCAGATAAAAAGCCTGCATGAAAAAAGAAAAGCTGAAATGAAAGCTGACTTCGATAAGAACAAAGAAGCCAGACAGGCGAAAATGGAGGATATGAAAGCTAAAAGAGCTCAGATGGATGCTGATATGCAAAAAATCCTGACTCCTGATCAATATACCAAATGGCAGGCTGACAGAAAAGCTAAAATGGAGCAGAGAAAAGTAGCAATGAAGGACAGAAAAATGATGAGAAAGCCTATGAATACTGCTGCTCAGGAAGCAAAATAACAATTCATAATTTTGATTTTTTAATGTGTGAAGGATGGGGAATAGCCCATCCTTTTTGTATTAATTTTCCTTAAAACTTTTGATTTCGGGCTTTTATTGCGTATTTTTGACTATAAATTTATACTTATGATCAGCGAAAAAATTGCAACGTTAATTAACGAACAGATAGCTCACGAACAATATGCAGCACAATATTATCTTTCAATGTCTGCCTGGTTTTCAGGAAAAGATCTTGACGGAATTGCGAATTACTTCAGAGTTCAGAGCAAAGAAGAATTGATGCATGCAGATAAAATGTTTGATTTTTTAAATGACGTAGGCGGAGAAATCATCATCGGAGAAATTGCAAAACCTCCGCACGAATTCGAAAATGCTACTGATATTTTTGAAAAAGCATTGGAACACGAGAAAAAAGTAACCAGAAGTATTTTCAACATTGTGAAAAATGCCAACGATGAAGGTGATTTTGCAACAACTTCTTTCCTGCAGTGGTTCATCAATGAGCAGGTAGAAGAAGAAGCAAGTGCTTCACAATACGTTACGAAGATCAAAATGGTGTGCGATAATCCATCTGCACTTTATCTTTTTGATCAGGAACTGTCTCAGAGAGTTTTCGTACCTGCTGCAACAGCTTAGGTAAATTATATTGTAGAAATCGCCCCGCCGTTCGGAGAACGGCGGGGCGATTTTATTTTAATTATATTCTGAAGTTATCCACAGGCATTTACAGGATTTCCTTACTGATTGTTGATAATATATGTGCTTTGAAATTTGTCTGAATCCTTTTGTTCATCTGTGATTGGGGAATGTTTTATAAAGTTATCCACATTGACCTGTGGAAAACTGCTTTTAAATTTTTTTATCAGTAAACTTTAAGATATTAAAATTATAAATAGATCAGCTGCGTTTTTAAAACCTTTCTTCCCAGACTTTCCAGAACATTCTTATACCTTTCGATCTGGCGTTCGTTTTTTTCACTTTGCTCTCCGGTTTTAAAGTCAACAATAATATAGCCTTCTTCGCTTTTCAAAATACGGTCAGGCCTTAAAATATGGCTCTGGCCTCTTTCAGAGATCATAATATCCTTTTCATTGATCACTTCCCACTTTTCATCGAAGAATTCAGAATATTTTCTGATGATCTGAACCAGTGTTTCCTGGATTTCATTTTTCTCCTCTAAAGTAATCTGACCGTCCAGAACATAACTTTCCAGAACTTTAGCCGTATCTTTCTCCGTATTGATCTTCGATAATAATTCGTGGACGAAAAGCCCGATTCTTACCTTTTCATTCCGTACCTGATAATTTTTAGACGGTGTGGCAATTTTTATCGAAGACCTGTTTTCATTACTGTTTTTCAGGTTTTGAATATCCTTCGTTTTAAACATTGATGTTTTATCCCGGGAATATTTTTTCAGCATTTCAGGATGTACTTCATACAAGTCAAACTCATCAGCTTCTTCCGTATTCTTGTCGTTGAAGAATTCCAGTATCTCAAGATTATTGGAGGTTTTATTTGCCTTCTGGATATAGAAAAACAGCTGCTCTACAGGACGTGTAGTCGCCACATACTGAAGACATAATCTGTCGATAAGGTTTTTATAAGAATTTTTCTTGTTAAAAACCTCTATCTCTTCATCATACACTTCAAGGTTTTTATTGAATTGGTTTATATTGACTGATTTTAGGGCATCATCATTATTAGTGTCAAACCAGTTGGTAAACTCACCATCCCGGTTTTTATTCATCATCGGGATAAATACAATCGGGAATTCCAATCCTTTTGATTTATGGATCGTCATGATCTGTACCGCATCAATATTCTCCGATGCCTGAATTGTGTAGGCAGAAGCCTCTTCATCCCAGTACTTTAAAAACTCCTTTGTGCTTGCACCTGCATTCTGTGTAAAATTGAAAAGCATTTCAAGAAAATTCAGGAGAAAATCTGTTTCCTTGTTTTCTACTGCAAACTCATTGAGATAATATTCCACAAAATTATACAGGTTGAACCTTGGAAAGTTTTCCTGTTTCAGTTGCAGGGAATATTTATTCTGAATAAACTGAAGAATCTCTTCGTGCGTTTCTATATCCAGAATTTCTTTCATTTCCAGTGTAAAATCTGTCATCCGGATTCTTCCCAGTGTATTCAGATAATACATCATCATAATCAGATTCGGTTTATTCTTGGGATTGATTTCCCATCGCAGAAACTCAATAACAGCCTTTAATGTATTGGAAAGTTCCAGAGTTAAACCTTTATCGGAAATCGTTTTAATATTTGTTTCCTCACCAAGATAGTTTACTTTCAGATTCCCAAGCTTCTGAGAATAGCTGAAAATATCAAAATTACCACGGCATAAAATGGTGATATCAGAAAACCTGAATCCATTATCCAGACTTTCCTGAATATCTTTCCTCATTTTTTCTGAAGTATCATTGTAAAAATCTTCATTCGTAAGATTTTCGATCAGATTTACCTTTACACGCCCCTCAATTTGGGATTTCGGGCTCTGTTCAGCATCTTCCCCGAAAATATTCCGGTGCTCATCTTCCAGGCCTGCCGAATGGTAGCGGTACAGCTCATTATTGAACTGTACAATATTTTTAGCACTTCGCCAATTATCTTTTAAAACAAGAAGATCAGCTTCTTTTGGAGAAAACTCTTTCTTGTTGATAATATCCAGCATCAGCTTACTTTCTCCTCCGCGGAATCGGTAAATACTCTGTTTGGGATCACCAACTAGCGTAAATGAGGTATTTTCCGTGGAAACACTGTGATCACGCAGCGGAACAAAATTTTGCCACTGCAGCTCCGAAGTATCCTGGAATTCATCAAAAAAATAATGCTGAAACTGTGAGCCTACCTTTTCGTAAATAAAAGCTGATGGCTCGTTTTTAAGATTTTCGTTAATTAAAATATTAAACTTTGAAAGCAGGACAAGATCATTCTCTTCCTCAATTTTTTTCAATTCATCCTGAATATCTTTATTCACCTTCAACGGAAGAAGGGCGGATAAAATCTTTTCTTTCTTTTGGGTTTCAATATATAAAAGGATCAGCTGCATTCTGTTCTCAAGAAGCTGTTCAAGAATCTCAAAAATCTCAGGTTCCTTATTTTTAGATTTTGACGAAGCTCCTTTTCTGTAATTGTTGACAACAGACTCTTCAAGAGTCGTCGGAAAAGGAAAACCCGGTCTTTTCTGATTATAGAAATCCTGAACTTTAGTGAAAAATCCCCCGATTCCGTTTTTGCTCTGTGCAAAATCTTCGATCTCAATATTTCTGGACCGGAACAGTTCAACAGACTTCGTTGCAACCTCTGCAGACTGTTTCTTATTCTGTACGATTTCTCTTCTGAGCGTATTTTTTATATTTTCATAATTCGTATCATCAAAGCTTTTATTACTTTTCAGATGCTCGTAATGAATATCTTTTACAAATTCTTTCGCAGAATCGTAAAGGTTTTTATTAAGATTGATCCTTTCATTGTTTTCCAGGCTGTAATCTACATAATCCATGAAAGAATTGGAGATGTTTTCATTTTCCCCGATCTGATCAAGCATTTTATCCACCGCCTCGATCAGGAAAGGTTCAGCTTCAATTTCCAGATTAAAATTTTTCGCTAAACCCAATTCATAGGAAAAACTTCTTACCAGCCTTGAATTAAAGCGGTCAATCGTTCCGATATTTAATGTTGAATAATTGTGAAGGACATAATCCAGCAATTTTTTGGAACG
This sequence comes from Chryseobacterium sp. MIQD13, assembly GCF_050496705.1. Lineage (NCBI taxonomy): Bacteria > Pseudomonadati > Bacteroidota > Flavobacteriia > Flavobacteriales > Weeksellaceae > Chryseobacterium > Chryseobacterium sp. MIQD13. The sequence goes on along the minus strand of NZ_JBNWAF010000002.1, from coordinate 108,796 downwards.
GATGTGAAGCTCATCGATTGTAATTTTCAAACCTTCAGCTTCAAATGCCTTCTGAATATTTTTCAGATCACTGTTTTCTGCAAAATTATCTGCCGCAAAATTTCCAAGCCATAATAAAATCCTTTCCTTCATTTCATTCGCAGCCTTGTTGGTAAACGTTAAGGCGAGAATATTCCGTATCGACTGCTGTTGGTTGGGGTAGCGGAGACAGATCATCAATAGTCTCTGGACAAGGGCGTATGTTTTCCCCGACCCGGCTGAAGCATTGATTACTGTATAAGAATTGTGCATTGCTGAATTTAGAATTGAGAATGCAAGTTAGCTAATTTTTAAGTGAAATTTTAACAATTTGAAGCAGCGATTTAACAGTTTACAGAGTAAAAATCAAAAAGAAATCCTAAAACACGTTAACTGTGGTTAAACTTGTCATTTAGTTTAAAATTAATTTTAGATTTGCTCAATAAAAAACTTTCCGTGAAATTTAAACTACTCTTTCTTTTAACTACCTTTTTTTTCATTAATGCCAATGCCCAAAATTATATCTTTGGGAAAGTGACTTCTGAAGATCATTCAGAAATACAGGATGTGACGGTAATTAATATCAGAACGACTGAAAGAGTGCTTACCAACCGGGACGGACATTTTATGCTTTCCGGAAGAGAAGGGGATGAGCTTCGTTTTGTAAAGGCAGATTATGATCGTCTTGTTAAAAAAGTAACCAAAGAAAATATAGAATCTCCTATTAATATTACTTTAATAAGAACAACAATATTGATTCCTGAAGTAGAAATAAAGCAAGGTATTACCAATGATCTTAGGATTGATTCAAAAAATCTGAGCAGGCCTAAAAAGGTAGAAAAACTAATAAAAGATATTGACCGTTATATTGCCCAGAAATCAGATCCAAGAATACTTGCAGCAAAACCCGGTGAATTTGTACAGCCGAAAGGGCAGGGCTTTTCTATCGGAAAAGTTAAAAATAAATGGGATGATATTGATCTTGCCAATTATCTGAAAGCAGCTCTTGGTGAGGAATATTTTACTGACCTGAAAATAGAAAAACCTCAGATAGACCATTTTATAACTTATGTTCTTGCAGGCGGTTTTGAAAGGAAAAGTATTCTGAAATATGGTTTTTGCAGTGATGCCGACTTGTATAGGTTTCAACGGTTTGTGCTGACAAGAATTTCTTCCTACCGTGCTCCACAGACTCAAAAATAGATGCAAATGAGAACTTATATTAAACACAGCCTTTACGTAGTTCCTTTTTTTGTCTCAGCAGAAGTTTTTTCCCAACAGAAGATAACAGGAATAATAACGGATAACAGTAAAAGAAATATAAACCCTGTTTTAGTTATCAATGTTTCCAGCCAGAAAAGCACATTGAGTGATACTTCAGGTAATTTCACGATAGAAGCATCAGAAAACGATGAATTACGGTTTGTAAAAGAAGAATACTACCGTGTTGATAAAAAACTAAAAAAGGAAGACTTTGATTCTCCGTTAATGATCACTCTTGATAAAATGGAGATAGAAATCCCGGAAGTAAAGATTGCCTACAGACCCACAGGTAATCTGGAAAGGGATAACAAACATCTTAATGAATCCAGAAAAGTGACTTCTCTAAGATCAGAATTAGATGAATATATGAAAAGCCCGCTAAATGAGCCTTTACCTGATAACACACTTTCAAAAACCTTTTCCGGACAGGATTATAAAGCAGGGCAGGTAGATGTTTTGGGAGTTTTTAATGCTGCTGTAGGGTTGTTTAAAAAAGCAACAGAACCTAAAATAACTAAGGCTGATTATACGGAAACACAGGATTTTCTTAAAAGAGTAAAAGAAGAAATAGATTTAGGGTTTCTGAAAAAATACGGTATGGATGAGGAACAGATAGATCATTTTTTAGTTTACGCCAACGATACCCGTACCATGGCGAAAAAGTACAGGAAAAACTTCAAGGCTGATATTGTTGAATATGAATTAAAGGTTGCTTTTGCGGAATACAGGAAAACTCATAAGCTGGATAATATTTAATTTTAACTGGAAGAATGAGCTTTATATCTGGAAATATAAGCATTGGGAGCTGGAGAAAAATTTTTTTTCTGCTTGTCTTCATGTTTAATAATTTCTTTTCACAGCAGAGAGTGGAGGGACGTATCACTGATGACAGCGGTGAAAATCTAAGCGCAGTTACTGTTATTAATATGTCCAGTGATCAAAAAGTCTATTCCAATTCTATGGGGCTGTTTTCCATCGAAGCTTTCCCAAATGATGAGCTGAGATTTATAAAAGCAGATTTCCTGAGAGTTTTTGCTACAGTTCCGGCCAATGGATTCAATTCGCCGCTTTTGGTCACTATGATTCCGATTCCCAAAGAGATTGAAGAGGTGAAGGTTGCTAAAAAACCGACAGGTGATCTGGAAACGGATTCAAGACTGGCCTCAAAAATAGATAAAGGAGAGGTTGTGGAACAGGCGGTAGGTTTGCCACAGCCCGTTGGAAAAATGAGGGAAAAACCGGCAGAGGTAAAACAGGTGCTTCTTCCGATACTTTTAGGCGGTCTGGATGTGCAGGGAGTTTATGATCTGATAAGTGGGAAGGCAAGACGTCAGAAAAGGCAGTACAGGTATGATGATCTGCAGGAGCATATTGCCTGGGTACGGAATAGAGTAGATAATGAATATTTTACAAAAGTGGGAATTCCGGAAGAAAGAATTTCAGAGTTTATACAATATTCTTTTGAAGTTAAACCACAAATCCGAACCTATGTAAAAGCAAAAAACTTATCCGGAGCATTACTGGGAATGGAAGAAACAATGCCTGTTTATCTGGAAAGATTAAAACAGAAAAAAATACCGGAATAATGTTAAGAAATTCTTAAAATTCGGAATAAAAATTGATGTATCTTATATAAAATCAATCAAATCACAATTTCTATGAATAAAAATATTATTGCAGTAGCAATCGGAGCACTTGGATTTGTCCTTGGGCTTGGCTTTTTAGGGAATGCCATTAAAAACAGGAATAAATCGGAAAATACCATTTCTGTGACGGGATTGGGCACCAAACAGTTCACTTCCGATCTGATCACATGGTCCGGAAGTTTTTCCAAGAATAATTCCGATTTAAAAGCAGCTTATGATGAGCTGGCTGTAGACAGAAAGGTGATCAATGACTATCTTCTTTCAAAAGGGATTAAGCAGAACGAGATTGTGTTTTCTTCTGTAGATATTCAAAAACAGTTCAGAAGCTATAACGACTCAAACGGAAATTATGTACAGGGGGAGTTTTCCGGCTACAATCTTACCCAAAAAGTTTCTATTGAAAGCAAGGAGGTTGTAAAAATTGAAAATCTTTCCAGAAATATTACGGAGATCATTAACCGTGGTATCGAGTTCACTTCTTCGGCTCCATCTTATTTTTATACCAAACTGGCAACTGTAAAACAGGAAATGATTGCCAGTGCAACTAAAGACGCTAAAGAAAGAGCGGAGAAAATTGCAGAAAATTCAGGAAGCAGCCTGGGAAATCTTAAAAAGGCCACGATGGGTGTTATTCAAATCACGGAGCCCAACTCTAATGAAGACTATTCTTATGGCGGAACATTCAATACTTCCTCCAAAGAAAAAGAGGCAAATATTACCATAAAACTGGAATACGAAGTTAATTAGCATAGTTATTTGTGAAGATCTGTGAGATCAGTGGGAGCAAATGAAATTTTATTTTCTCACAAATAAACAGATTGATACAGACAAATAGTCGTTTGGTAATTCCCCTCCTATGGAGGGGTGGCAAATCAAAGCTTTGATGGGGTGGTTAAAAAAATAAACCGCTGGAATATTTCCAGCAGTTTTTATATTTTAATGATAAACGACATCATAAATTTCGTCTTTCACATTCTTCAGGTTTTCCGGAGTATAATTGGCGAGCAGCCAAAGATCCAGAGGCTTCTTTCCTTCGCCATAGCTCGGTTGTACATACATTTCATCAATCAGGGTAAATCCGTTTTTCTGGTAGAAAGAGTAACGTCTTTTGGCATCTTCTCCCAAATGATCAGGTTCTATTTCCAAAATGATACGGGGATAATTTTTAAAAAGATAACCGGTAATATGTGATCCCAGCTTCTGGCTTCTGAATGCCTCAAAGACTTCAAAATGTTCTACAAAAACATAAGAACTCAGTTCCCAGATGATAAGATAGCCGATAGCCTGAGATTCATGAAGTACTGAGATTACTTTCACATAAGGATTTGAAAATAAGGCGTTAAATTGGTTCCAGTCCCTTTGCTCATCTTCGGGAAAAGTACTGGAATAAGATGTATAGATGTCCTGAACTCTATAATCTTCAGCAGAAGTAATCGGTAAAAATTCCATAATTATAAATCAAAAACGCTTGGTCTTCTTGTGATAAAAATATCTTTGATCCAAAGCGTAAATGCCAGTCCCAGATAGATTAAAAAGAAAAAGCCGGCAGTTGCAAAAGTAGAATAGATGAAGAAGATCCTTAATTTGGATACGGGAATCCCCAGTTTAGCACCTGTTCTTGTAAGAACGCCAAACCATTCTCTTTCCATTTTGTGGCGGATATTATCAAACATTTGAAGATTCTTTTAAAAGTTTAAATCCAATACTGCAATTTAAGCAATTTTTTTCTTCACACGAGGTTTTATGATGATAAATAAGACTCTGGCTTTCCAGTGCATTATTAATTTCCAAGCCAAGTTTCTTCCATTCAGAGGTGATAGCATTTTTTTCGGCGGCTGTATTCCTGTAAAGATCAAGTATTTCCTCTGTAATTTCTTCGTTGTGATATTTATGATAGGTATACTTTAATGGAAGTACTGTATTCAGGATGACAAGCCCGATAAAATTCCTGCTTAAAGTTTTAGGCTGAAATTTTGAAACGGTTCCAAAATTAAAATGAAAGTCCCAATATTCGGAAGCTTTTATTGGAGTGAAAAAACTGTACAGTTCATCTATATTCTCAGCTTTAATGATCTTTGAAAACAGATTCTGATGTCTGTAATAAAGATCTGCCAGCTGGGAAAAGCGGATTGTAGGAAAATTGGGAGGACGCAGTCTTAAAAACCTGGGATGAATTGTCAGATCCGGAATATTGAACTTTTTCCTGATGAATTCAAATTCTCTTTTCCATAATATCATTTTTTCATCTTTTGGATGGTCGAGCCAGCCTGAAATACCGAATAGCAGGACCTCAAGCTGTGACTCATTCTGACGGATTTTATTGATAACACTGAAATCTATGGATTCTGCGATTTGCCTGAAAATAGGAGCATTCACCTTTAATCCGAAAGAGTAGGCCAGACTGTGGAAAAGGATCGCTTCAAAATTATTCCTGTACTTTTCTAAGCTTTTTTCCAGTTCCTGAGACTTTTCATCCAACTTTTTAAGAACATTGGCCTCATGGAAATCAATTGGAATTTTAGAAGAATCAAAAATATTCTCACACGGAATGAATTGAGTTCCGTTGATGAGTTTTTCGTATTTCCAAAGAACATTGTGATCAATATAATCTTTCAGTTCCAGAGTCTGAATATTTTTTGAGATGAGGTCGTGGATTTCTGCATCATTCTGATAAACGACATGCAGGATAACATTTTGGTAATTTGGATCCTGGGAATGATTGTGGAAAATCCAGTCGGAAGCGCGGATGTGCAGTTCAATATTTCCGGCAATAATGAGATTTTTTGTTTTGATCTTTGCATCGAGAAAATCCGGGCCTGCATCTGTATTCCACTTTCCGAAGCTGATGATCTCAACGGGGTGTCCTTCGATATCTTTGAAGTCGAAATGTTTGAAAATCTTATGATTCCAAAGATATTGAAGTAATTTTTCTGTCATGAGTATGACGATAAATATAACAGAAATATAATACTTTCCGGAAGCTATTGTTAAGGTTTTCTATAACCATTCTATACATTTATTGATTTATAGAAAAAATATTTTATAAGTGGAGCTTATAGAGAATGCTGTTAAGTTTTTTTATTTTGATGTGTATTTCTGTTCATACTCAAGAGAAAGATTGTTCACCCGTTATTTTTAGAAATTAATTGATCTGCGGAATACTTTCCGCTTCCGTTCAATTCTAAAGCAATACATAATCCTATCACCAATAGATGATACTCGTAGCCTTCACCTTTCTGGGTTCCGAACCAGTTCATAAAGAAACCATTTTCTAAATGAGCTATGAAGATAATATTAACGAACAAGATGCCAAAAGCTACGGCCCATAATCTTGAAGCCAAGCCAATAATTAAAGAAACAGATCCCAAAAACTCTGTTAGAATTACCATTACTGAAATAATCCAGGGCAGATGCATATGTTCTGTCAGATGTTCCACTTCTTTACTGAATCCGGGCCCGCCAAACCCGCCAAACATTTTTTGAGCTCCATGCGGAAACATTATTAATCCAAGTGTGAGTCTAATCACAAATCCTGTCCAATCCCTGTTGGTGTTAAAAATTTTATTTTTCATTTCATAAAATTGAGGATAACAGCCAACAAAAAAATTAAAGTAGTTGAAGAAATTACTTTTGGACCAGTTTTTTCCTGAGCATACTTAGAAATACAGGAGTGATACCAAGATATGAAGCTATATGTTTCTGTGGAATTCTCTGTAGAAATGCAGGGTGCTTCCCAATGAAATCCAGATACCGCTGTTCAGCTGTTTGGGACAGATTTTGATTAATCCTTTGTTGCTGTGATACATATGCATTCTGGATGAGTAGCCTGAAATAACGTTCCAGTTTTGGAACTTCAAGATATAGTTTATCTAAATCTGCTTTTGTGATTTGAAGGATTTCAGTATTTTCTAATGCGATAATGTTATAAAAAGAAGGTGTTTCCGTGAAAAAACTTAATAAATCCCCGGTCCACCAATCTTCTATGGCAAACGTAAGTGTATGCTCAAATCCATTCTCATCAATTGAATAAGTTCTCAGACACCCGTTGATGATAAAACTTTCTGTTCTGCAGGTTTCACCGCTTCTCAATAAGAATTCCTTCTTTTTCAGACTTTTGGGTGTGAATAAAGAATCGATCAATTCAATTTCTTCAATACTGAGCTTTATATACTTTGAGAAATGATCAATTAATTTATTTGGCTCCACTACATCAATAGTTTAGATATCATTAAAAAATGGCCACAAATATTTCTTAAATATTGTGGCTATTGATAATATAACGACTTCTTTTATACTTTTGAAAATTCCTTTTTAAAATTTTCTATAGTCGTTCTATACATTTCTTCATATATAGGAAGAATATTTTTCAAATCGAATTTTATAGCCTGATCCTTCGCATTTTCTTTCATCTGAGTTAAAAGCTCTTCATTGCTCAATAGCTTTATCGTGTAATTGCTCATAGCTTCCACATTTCCAATTTCAGCTAAAAATCCGGTCTCTCCCTGGATATTTACCTCGGGAATTCCTCCGGCATTAGAGCTGATCACTGGAGTATAGGCTGCCATAGCTTCAAGAGCTGCAAGCCCGAAACTTTCCTGCTCGGATGGCAGTAAAAATACATCGGACAGCTGCAGGATTTTATACAGATCATTTACTTTTCCTAAAAGACGGATCTTTGAAATAAGTTCAGGATTTTCTTCCAGGAACTGGTTTACTTTTTCCATATCCGGTCCTTCACCTATAATAATCAGTTTTGATTTTACTTTTTTCTCCACGTTTTTGAAGATCTGAAGCACTTCATCTACACGCTTCACGGGACGAAGGTTGGAAACATGGATCAGGATTTTTTCATCCGGATTGGCAAACTGCGTTCTCTGGCATTCTGTACAGTCGTCAAATTCAGAATTATCAATAAAATTGGTAATCACCTGTATTTCCTTTTTGATGTTGAAAAACTGCAGTGTATCTTTTTTAAGACTTTCAGAAACCGAAGTAATAGCATCTGACTGGTTGATCGAGAATTCTACAGCATGTTTGTAGCTTGGGTGCTGCCCGACAAGGGTAATATCTGTTCCATGCAGCGTTGTTACCAATGGAATATCGTTATTATCCTCCTTCAGCATCTGTTTTGCCGTAAATGCAGCATATGCATACGGAATAGCATAATGAGCATGTAGCAGATCCAGCTTATAAAGGTTCACAACACGGTAGATCATCGAGCTTAATGCAATATCATAGGGCTGATACTGAAAAAGCGGGTAGGTCTGTACATTCACCCTGTGGAAAAAAATATTAGGGTTGGTAATGTCTAATCTCGCGGGAAGTGCAGAGCTTATGAAGTGAACCTCATAGCCTTTGTTGGCTAGTGACATTCCCAGTTCTGTTGCTACAATTCCGCTTCCTCCGTATGTTGGATAGCAAAGTATGCCTATTTTCATTAGATTATTGTTGTTTTGGTGTTGTAAAAACTGTTGTATTCGAAACAGATGAAGGAATGCTGTCGATTCCCATACCTGCTTTAAGCTGATCATTAACGAGAACAGGCAGTCTGCCGCCTATTTTTGTTTTTCCGTTCAGGGCGTTGGCTGTTGCTGTCATTGAATCATCGTTATTTTCATATGAAACAAGAACGGTAGATACTTTTGAAATATCAATATCTTTTAAAGCATAAGCACTTCCGAAAACATTTAAAATAACGTTCTGATTTCTGGTAAGGTCAGCAAGAACTTTCTTAGATTCTGCAGAGATTTTATAAGGCTTGTATGCTGTTGAGTTATCCTTATGGAGCCCTACGATTACTGTAGAACCTGCAGGAATTGTATTGATCTCGCTTGCTTTTTTGATCATCACATTAGAGCCCAGCTGGTTGGCAAAAGTTTGATAAGGAGCTTCTTCCAACGGAACGTAATAAACCTGTTTTCCTGTAATAGGAAGCAGTTTTTGATCATCTTTTAATAAAGTCAGTGCATTGGCATAAAGATTCTGGACCAAAGTTTTGTGAGAATCATTATTCAGATCGTTGTTGATATTCTCTGGACTTTTTGGAGTGTATTTATCAAGTCCCAGGAAATATTTTGTCAATAAAATCTTCTTCACACTTTCTTCCACTCTTGATTGAGGAATTTCACCCTTTTCAATAGCCTTTCGGATAAGTTTTTTCCCTTCCGAAACTCCTTGAGAGAAAAGCATAATATCGTTTCCTGCTTTAAAGGCGAGTGCATCCAGTTCGCCTGGTTTGTATTTATTGGCTACAGCACCCATATTCAGGGCATCAGTGATAATTAAACCTTTGTAGCCCAGTTTATCTTTTAACAGTCCTGTAATAATGTTTTTGGAAACTGAAGCAGGAATTCCTTTTCCGGATTCAAGACTTGGAACATATAAATGAGCAACCATGACGCCACCGATTCCTTTATCCATTAAAGCTTTAAAAGGAGCCAGCTCAACAGTATTTAACCTGTCTAAATTATGGGAAACTACAGGTAGATCCAGGTGGGAATCCGTACTGGTATCCCCATGTCCCGGGAAGTGTTTGATGGCTGCAAGGATTGTATTGTCCTGAAGGCCATTGGAATAAGAGAGTGCAGAGCTGATCACATTATCAACCTCAGAACCGAAGCTTCTGTTTCCGATAATTGGATTGTTCGGATTGGTATTCACATCAACAACAGGTGCAAAATCCCAGTTGATTCCCATTCTATGGCAGTCTTCCGCTATTTTGGCGGACATCTGGTAGATAAGGTTTTTATCCTGTATGGCTCCAAGGGTCATAGCCCAGGGAAACTTATGTGCTGTGGCAATTCTTTGAAACAGTCCCCATTCTGCATCCATCCCGATCATCATCGGAATTCTTGATTTCTGCTGAAATTCGTTTACCAGATTAATCTCTCTGGCGGCATCATCCTGCATTAAAATCAATCCTCCGATTTTATCATTAACGACAATGTTTCTGATCTGATTAATATAGTCTTCACCCTTGTTTGTATAAAGTGCTACAATAAACAGCTGACCCAGTTTTTCATCCTGAGAAAGCGATCTGTAGGTTTTGTCTACCCAGTGATGAGCTTTTTTCAGGTCTTCTTTAGAAATGTTTTTAGGTTGGTACTGAGCTTTGGCTGTAAAGCTTATTAATGAAAAAATAAAGAGGGAAGTATATAATAATTTCTTCATGATCTTTTGAATAAGAACAAAAATACGATTAAAAAAATGAGGAAAACAAAGTTTTTGCAATTTTTGGTATATGATTTGAATATGCATTATAAATAATAATAACTAAACTTTTCTAAAAATGAAAAAAATACTTCTCTTTTTATTTCTGGGCGCTGTAGGTTTTACAGCTTACAGTTGCGACAATAATGATGATGTTGTACAGGGGCAGGATTATGATACAATTTCTCAAATGAAGGATATTACAGGAACTTTTTCAAGTAATGGTAATTATACTATTTCCCAAGGTCTTAATATTCCAAGTACAGATGTGGTTTTAGTTTATAGATTGGTTGCCGGTAACGTTTGGCAACAAATCCCAAAATCTGTTTACTTACCGAACGTGGCCAATAAGCCGACAAACAGAGTATTTGATTATAACTTTGTTTTTAATTCTCAAAATGTAGAAATCAGAATTGATGATGAGAATTTTAATCTGCCAACAGATCTTACATCTGAAGAGATTGGTACCTATTTAAATAATCAGACTTTCAGAATTGTACTTGTTCCTGCTAGTAGTACAGGTATTGGCGGTGCTAAAAAAGCCAGTGTAGATTACAGTGATTACAATGCAGTAGTTAAGTATTATAATCTTGATGAATCTAAAGTACAAAAGTACTAAGATAAATTAATTAGAAATATCTTTTCAGTTTTTTATAATTATTAAAAAGGCTCAGGGAGAAATCTTGGAGCCTTTTACTTTACAATTATAGTTTTGACTTTATTGTAGTTTTTCTGTTGATATAAATTGATACAGAGTGGAGTGGTAGATTTGAAAATTGCTGTAGGAAATCTAAGTTTATAGAGCCGGAAGGAATATTCTTTAATATAAAAAACAAAGCTTCAGAAATTTTCTGAAGCTTTGTTTTATTTAGTTATCATTGTCATCCAGAAGATGGCCAAAGAAGTCTTTTTTTGTCTGTAAATAGCCTTTACTTATTTCATTGGCAGGAATCTGTAAAGGAACCCTGGAATTGAGATGGATATTACTGTTTACAACATATTTTACCTTTTCGGGATTGTTGGTCAGTAAGTTGATATCTTTTACCTCTAAAAGGTTAAGGATTTCAATAGCTACCCCAAAGTTTCTGTCATCAGCGGGAAGGCCCAGTTCAAGATTAGCCTGTACTGTATCAAGACCTTTTTCCTGTAGAGAATATGCTTTGAGTTTGTTGATAATCCCGATATTTCTCCCTTCCTGACGAAGATAAACAATAATCCCTCCGTGTTCATGGGTGTATTTCATTGCGGCGTCTAATTGCTGCCCGCATTCACATTTTTTTGAATGGAAAACTTCTCCGGTAATGCATTCAGAATGGAAACGTACGTTCACCGGTTTTGAAAAATCTGTATTTTCTGCTACGATGGCCATGTGCGGCATCCAGTCGTTTTCGTTTTCAGAGAAAGCGATCATTCGGAAAGAGCCGTGTTCTGTGGGAACATTAGCTTCTGCCTGAATTTTAATCATTAATAGTGGTTCGTTTTTAATTTCCTTTTATAGAATCTTCAATTACAGAAATATTGGTTTTTAGACGAACCAGATATCTGTTAAGAACTTCATCATCATCTTTGCCAAGCTGCTGTCTGAGTTTCTGAATTTTCTTGTATGATTTTTCGAAGCTTTTAATGGCTCTGCTTTTTCCTGCCGAGTTATTGGCATCAATGGCATATAAATAATTCTGAAGACTGTATTTCAAACTTGTAATTTCATCATTCAAGCTGTTATTCTTAAACTTTGGAAAAGTTGAAATCAGATTTGAAATTTCAGAAGCATTTACATTTTCTTTGATGTTGATATCAAAACCTTTTTTTGCCCCTCTGTCGGAATCAGAACCTTTAGTTTCGCTATAAAAATTATTAGACAACGGCGAAAGGTTAAGCTTCTCCGTTGCGCAGGAAGTTATGATTAATAGTAGTACTCCAAAAAAAAATAGTTTTCTCATTACTGTTGCCCCTTTTGATAAAGGATCGGGTTAAGACTATCATCGTTATACATTTTCATTTGTTTGTATACTTTCATCTTAACATTACCGCATTCAATATCAGTAAGCAACTGATCTATAGAAGTTGAAAGATCTTCTTTCTGAGTAAGCAGTACATCCAGTTTAGTCTGGCAATTGGCACGGTGCTCTTCAGAAGCAGATTCTCTGGTGGCTTCTAACGACATATGATAAACCTTTAATGCAAGAATTGATAATCTGTCTACAGCCCAAGCGGGAGTTTCTGTATTGATTTTTGCATCAGGTCTGGGAGTTATATTTTCAAACTTTGTAAGGAACCAGCTGTCGATAAATTCTACCAGATCTGTTCTTTTCTGGTTGGATGCATCTATTGTTCTCTTCAGTTGAAGAGCTTCAGCAGGATCAATATTTTCATCTCTAATAATATCTTCCAAATGCCATTGAACGGTATCAATCCAGTTCTTTGCATACAAAATCCGTTCCAAACTGTCTTTTTCAAACGGGTTATTAATTAGAGCGTTAACGTCATCGGACACGTGATAATCTTCAATGGATTGATTGAAGACTTTCCATGCAGTCTCAGTAAAATTCATTAATTCTGAGGAATTTTAGTTGCTGGTAGTGTTATTATTGTTGGTAGAAGAGGTTTTGTTTTCAGAACCCGGTTTGTCTTCTTCCTTTACTGCATCTTTAAATTCTTTGATCCCTGAACCGACTCCTCTCATTAATTCCGGAATTTTCTTTCCTCCAAACAGCAATACCAAAAGTATAGCCACGATAAGGATGTGTTGCCAAGATAAGGCAAGTATTGTTAGTGTGTTCATCTCTTAAGATTTTTGCAAAGTTACGCTTTTTTTAATATGAAATCCAACCTAATGGGTCAACTGGCGTATTTCCGTTCCATACCTGGAAATCAAGGGTGTAAGAGCCATCAAAATCCTGAGCTACTGTACCTACCGGAGTTCCGGAAGAAACCTGCTGTCCTTTGGATACGCTTACACTTCCTAAATTGGAATAAATCGTAAAATAGGTTCCGTGTTTCACCATAACGGTTTTGGTTCCGTCACTGTTTGCCAATACAGAAGAGACTGTTCCGGGATATACGGATTTTGCACGGGTACCTGAAGGTACTGCTATTTTAATACCTGTATTTTCTTCAACAATATTTTTGAAAACCGGGTGAGGCTGTCTTCCGAATCTGTGGGTGATCTGTCCGGCTCTGTCTGCAGGATAGCCAAGTCTTCCTCTGCTGTCTGCAAAACTGCTACCAGTGGTTGTAGTAACTCCATAGCTGGTCATTGCTTTGGTTTCGGCGGCCTTTTTCTCTTCTTCTTTTTTCTTGTTCAGTGCGGCTTCTGCTGCTCTTGCGGCAATAAGTTTGTCCGATGCTTCTTTTGCTCTGGCATTAGCTTCATCCGATGCTTTTTTAGCAGCTATTCTTCTGGCTTCGTCTTTTGCATTGGCTTCAGCTCTCGCTGCCTCTTCATTACGTTTTCTCTCTTCTTCAGCTCTTTTAGCGGCAAGATCAGCTGCTTTTTTAGCTTCGATTTCGGCAAGTTTTCTTTCTCTTTCCAGGGCTTCAGCTCTGGCTTTTGCTTCAGCTTCAATTCTTGCTTTTTCTCTGTCTGCAATAATTTTAGCCATACGGATTTTTTCTGCCTCGGCTTTTCTTCTTGCTTCTTCTTCAGCTTTTGCTATTCTGATTTCTTCTGCAATAATTGCCCTGATCTGGCCTTCTAAAGCTTTAGACTGAACCTGCTTCTGCTTAAGCTCTACAGTAAGTTTAGCTTCATTTTTCTTGAAATCTGCCAGCAGCTGCTCTTTCTGTGCTCTTTCTGCATTAATTGTGGCAAGATCTTTCTGCTGGTTAACGAGAAGATTATCTTTTTCCCTTGCGGAACTCTGTTTCTGTGCGATTGATTTTTTGATCTGGGCTGCTGCATTGCTTATCTCTGCAGCTTTTTTATCCTGATAGTCAGCATACTGTTTCAGATACTGTACTCTTCGTATAGCTTCTCCCAGATTTTTAGATGAAAGAATAAAGGTTACTTTGTTCTGGACCCCTTTATTTTTGTAAGCATTGACAAGAACTTCAGCATAGTTCTTTCTGAGAACTGCCAGTTCTTTATTCTGACGGTTAATTTCCAGCTGGCGCAGATAGATCTCGTCTTCAATAAATCTTTTTTCCTTCTGAGTGTTGGTATAAACCTTTTCTCTTAGAACTAATTTTTTGTTGACATTATTAAGATAGGCAACTGAAAGTTTGGATTCAGTTCTGGTTTTAGCCAGATCTGTATTTATCTGTACAATTTGTTTTTTAAGATCGGCATTCTGTTTCTGAAGCTGTTCCTTGTTCTGCTGTCCCTGATGCAGGCCGAACAGTAGAATACCTATTAAAAAGCTAAATTTTTTAATCATTTAATCTCAATTTTCTTATAACTGGATGGTACAGAATAAGGTGTTTCCATCCTCGAAAAGTCAAATTTCGTGTTTTCCAGTAAAATTTGGCTAGATTTTGAACCTTTTATAATTATTTTAACATTTTTTGGAAGTCGGATTCCGTTGTATTCATTCCAGTTACTATAAGAGATTTCCAGCTCATCTGGAGTTAAAACATCTTTTAAATTAACACTCAGAAGATCATAATTGGTGTCATACTGAAGTGTAATTTTATACTCTCTTGTTTTTTGGTCTGTAACGATCTTCTGGTTAGTATTGGAAACCATTTTAAACCCCTGCATATTTTTTGTCAGGGTAAACTGGGAATCACTGATTTTTACAAAGGTTCTTCCCATCAATATTTTTTCCAGCGATTTGTAATCGATGAAATTTACATTAAGCAGATTATTCAGATAATCAAAATCTGAATCAATATAAGTTTTGCTGGTTTTGTCCTGTCCTTTGATTCCCTCCGGAGTAGCGATACCTTTGGCCACGGTAAAGAAAAATGCCTGAAGGTTCATCCAAACCTTTGTATTGTTCTCAATATAAATAACAGCATCAAGAGTTGGGATAAAACTTCCGGTCTCTACATTCACCTTACTGTTGATCTTGATCTGATCAAATTTTGGCGGGATAAGTACATGTTCATAGAAGGTAAGTTTATCTCTTACCGGCTCATTGGCATCTTTGGGATTTCCGTTGTCATCTGCTACGATTGTACTGTCCTGTGTATTGCCGTTATTATTTTTGGCGGCATTTCTTGTTTTACAAGAAGAGAGGGTAAGCAATATTAGAAGTATCGGGATCCAGTTTTTCATGTATTTATCTTTCAATTAAAAAAATATGTGCAATATTAACGCCAAACCACACAAGAAATATTGTGTGGTCCGGACGTATATTATTTTATATTAATTATTTTGTTCTTATTTAGATAAAAAATCTAAAACCGAATAATCACCTAAAGAAATCTCCCTGGAAACTCCAAAATACTGAGCAGAATTTCCGATCATTGAGTTGGAAAGGTTTCCGTGATTGATTCTTGTATTTTCCTGGATCAAAGAGTTTTCAATATTGGAATTGACAATAACCGTGTTATTTCCTAATGAAACTCCCGGGCCTATTTTAGAATTGGAGATTTTTACATTTTCACCAATGAAGCACGGCTGGATAATCAATGAATTCTCAATAACTGCTGATGCTGGATAATTCAGCATTTCTTCTCTTTCATATTCAAGGATTTTGCTGTTGGTTTCTACGGTAGCATTTTTATTTCCGCAGTCCATCCAGTCATTCACTTTTCCTAAAGTGAATTTTGCTCCTTTTGCTCTAAGGTTTTCCAATGCTGTAGTCAGCTGATATTCCCCACCGTTTTTAATATTATTATCCATAATATAATTGATCTCGTTCATCAGTTTTTCAGCACTGTTGAAGTAATAAATACCGATGATGGCAAGATCTGAAACGAAAGTCTGAGGTTTCTCAACGAAATCTGTTATGAATCCATAGTTGTCCAGTTTTACCACTCCGAAAGCAGACGGATCTTCTACACTTTTCACCCAGATCACTCCGTCAGAATTTTTATCCAACTGGAAATCTGCACGGAAAAGTGTATCTGCAAAAGCAATTACCACATCTCCCTGCATGGAGTCTTCGGCACATTTAATGGCGTGTGCTGTTCCAAGAGGATCATTCTGGTAGTATATACTGCCTTTTGCTCCCAGTTTCTCGGCTATCTGAAGCAGAGATTTTTCAATCTCCGGTCCGAAATCTCCAATGATAAATGCTACTTCTTCAATTTTTTCACCTGCTACTTTAGCAATATCTTCTACCAGTCTCTGTACGATGGGTTTTCCTGCAATAGGAATAAGAGGTTTTGGAACTGTCAGAGTATGTGGACGTAATCTGGAACCACGTCCAGCCATAGGAACAATTATTTTCATAGACTATATGACAATGTTTTATTTGTTAGTTTTTTATTTTGATTAGGTTAAAGGTAATAATTAAAATCAATGTTTATCATAATATTTATCATCCTTATAAACCAATGTTTAATTTTTTTTTTAAGAATTCAATAGCATCAAATTAGAGGCCATAATTAATTTTTTCTGATCCTTGACAATAACATGTCTTTCTCTGAATAAAATAAGACGCCTGCATAAATGACAAATAAAAGATTTCCTATCCAGAAATTGTAATTGAAAAAATACACAATAATAAAGCTGAACAGCATCAGAAGCCCCAGAAATAATGTCATTTTTTTAATGCGGTAAGGAATAGGGTAATATTTCTGACCTAATAAATAAGAAGTGATCATCATTACAAAATAAGCAATAAATGTTACCCACGCAGAAACCATAAAGCCGTATTTGGTAAGGAATAATAAATTCAAAATAATAGTAAGCGCTGCCCCTAACCAGGAAATCACAGTTCCCACTTTGGTTCGGTCCGTTACTTTATACCAAGTGGAAAAGTTATAATAAATTCCAAAGCAGAGATTGGCAATAACAATAATCGGAATAATGTCAATGGCTGTCCAGTAGCTGCTGTTAGGAATAAGAATCTGTTTCAGCCAGGAGATATTGGCAATAATTCCCATAGCAACCGTTGAAGCGAAGAATGTAAAATACTCTGTTACTTTGGCATAGGTATTTTTAGCATTGGTATTACTCATTTGCTTGAAAAAGAACGGCTCAATTCCCATTCTGTAAGCAGTCACGAATAATGTCATTAAAACAGCGAGTTTGTAGCATCCGCCATAGGCTCCGGCATCTTCATTAGGAATATGATAGATTTGTATAGCTTTATCAAAATTTTCATTAACCATAAATGCCATTCCCGCAATCATTACAGGCCAGGAATACTTGATCATGTTTTTAAACAGGTCTGTTGAAAACTGAAACCTTACCTTAAAAACAACAGGAAGCAACAGCAGAAAACCTAAGAAACTTGCGGCAAGATTACTGTAAAAAGGGAATGAAACTTTTTCTTTCAATCCAAACCCCTGAGACATGCTGAGAGGAATATACAGGAATAAAGCAACGGTTATTACAGTTTGAAAAAGGGACTGTAAAACCCTTACCAAAGAATATTTTATTGGTTTGTTATTGTATCTGAGCCATGCAAAAGGAATTACGCAGAGATTATCGAAAAATGCAATCCATGCGAACCATCTTATATATTCAGGATTGGCTGAATATCCGAGCTGATCTGCAACCGGCTGGCTGAAAATCAATAAACCTAAAAGGAAAAGCGTTGATAATCCGAATAAAAACCAGAACGAAGTATTGAAAGTCTTCTTTTCATTATCCTTATCCGCCGAAAAACGGAAAAATGCAGTTTCAAAACCGAAAGACAGCATAATATTCACAAAGGAAATTAATGCATACAGGTTGGAGAATATGGCAAAATCCTTATTGTCAATTTGATTAATATATAAAGGATTAAGAATGAACAGAATAACTCTTGGCATAATCGCCCCAATTCCATATATAATAGTCTCGTTCAGAAGTTTTTTCAATGTGTGAAATTTTATGCAAATGTAAATATTTAGAAATTGATTTATAATTCGCGACATTAAAATTCATTCATAAACCTTAATTTTGTTGATTATAGAAGTTAGATATTAGAAACTAGAAGTTAGTGGTTTGTCACTTATAGTATAGTTCAACTTTCTAGCTTCTAATATCTAACCTCTAATTTCTATAAAAAGTAAAATGAAGACCCTAATCAAAAATGTAAAAATCGTTAATGAAGGAAAGATCTTCGAAAGCGATGTCCTAATAGAAGATGACCTGATTTCCAAAATAGATTCCCATATTTCTGAAGAAGCAGACCAGATTATTGATGGTTCCGGAAAATATCTTCTGCCGGGTGTAATAGATGATCAGGTACATTTCAGAGATCCCGGACTTACCCATAAAGGAGATATTGAAAGTGAATCAAGAGCAGCCATTGCGGGAGGAGTGACGAGTTTTATCGATCAGCCGAATACGGTTCCGAATGCAGTTACACAGGAATTATTAGCTGATAAATATGAGATTGGTTCTCAGAAAGCATATGCCAACTACGGTTTTATGATGGGAGGGACAAATGATAATTTGGAGGAAGTTTTAAAAACGAATCCTAGAAATGTTCCGGGAATTAAACTATTCTTAGGTTCTTCTACCGGAAATATGTTGGTTGACAATCCTGAAACTCTGGAAAATATTTTCAGCAGCACAAAAATGCTGATTGCTGTTCACTGTGAAGATGAAGCAACAATCAGAGCGAATACCCAAAAGTATATTGATGAATACGGTGAAGATATTCCTGTAAAATTCCATCACCTGATCAGAAGCGAGGAGGCATGTTATAAATCCTCTTCAAAAGCAATTGAACTGGCAGAAAAGACAGGAGCAAGACTTCATGTTTTCCATCTTTCAACAGCTAAAGAAATGGAGCTGTTCAGAAATGATATTCCACTAAAAGATAAAAAAATTACGGCAGAAGTATGTGTTCACCATTTAACATTTACCAATGACGATTACGAAGCCAAAGGTTCCCTGATCAAATGGAATCCTGCTGTAAAAACCCAAAAAGATAAAGATGCACTTTGGGAAGCACTTCTGGACGACAGGATTGATGTAGTTGCTACAGATCATGCGCCGCACACTGCAGAAGAAAAGCAGAATGTATACACAAAATGTCCTTCCGGTGCTCCTTTGGTACAGCATTCATTACCTGTGATGCTGGAAAACTATAAAACAGGGAAAATTTCTCTGGAAAAGATCGTTGAAAAGATGAGCCATAATCCGGCTATACTTTTCAGAATTGAGAAAAGAGGCTTTGTACGAGAAGGGTATAAGGCAGATCTTGTTTTAGTTGATCTGAGTGCAGACTGGACTGTAGCTAAAGACAATATTCTCTATAAATGCGGATGGAGTCCTTTGGAAGGAATGAACTTACACTCTGAAGTGACCCAGACTTTTGTAAATGGACATCTTGTTTATGATAATGGTAAGGTTGCAGAAGGGAAATTTGGAGAGAGACTTCTTTTTGAAGTGGAATAATAAAGCTTAAAGCTAAATTGTAAAAGATAAAAGGGCGAATATGTTAATGCATGTTTGCCCTTTTGTTTTTATAAGTGTTTTTTGATTGTAGGGATGAAAAACCACCCCGTCAAAAATTCTTTGAATTTTCGCCACCCCTCCAAAGGAGGGGAATTCTGATCCCACGAATTTTTGTCATCATGAAAATCAGAGATTTTCAGAAAGACTAAAGTGTTCCAAATCTTTTATGGCTAAAGAAAGACCTTATTTTTTTGCCTTAGCACTCATATAAAATGTAAGTTTTCCGCCAGCCACAATCTCTGAATGCTTTAAAGTAAAATTTTTAACCTCTTTACCATTCAGAAGAATCTTCTCAACATACACATTTTTCGGGCTTTGATTCACCGCTTCGATTTCAAAGGTTTTGCCATTCTCCAGGTTTAAAACTGCATGATCTACGGCTGGACTTCCAATGGCATAATCTTCAGATCCCGGTGCTACCGGATAAAAGCCAAGTGAGCTTAAAATATACCATGCACTCATCTGTCCTGCATCATCATTTCCACCTAATCCGTCTGGTGTGGCTTTATACTGCATTTCAAGGATACGTCTGATCTGAGCCTGGGTTTTCCATGGCTGTTCTGCCCAATTGTAAAAATATGCAACATGGTGAGCCGGTTCATTTCCGTGAACATATCCGCCGATAATTCCTTCACGGGTAATATCTTCTGTATCTGCAAAAAACTCATCAGGAAGATGCATGGTGAACAGTTCGTCCAGTTTTGAGGCGAATTTTTTCTTTCCACCCATCATTTTCATCAGTTCGTCGGGATTTTGAGGAACAAAAAAGCTGTAGTTCCAGGAATTTCCTTCAATGAAACCCTGCCCGTGAGTGCTCAGTACATCAAAATCTTTTTTGAAGCTGCCATCTGCCAAACGGGGACGCATAAATCCTTCTTTCGGGTCAAAATTGTTTTTCCAGTTTTCGGAACGTTTGATGAACTGATTGTAAATTTCTTTTTCGCCTAAGTGTTTCGCCAATTGGGCAATCGCCCAGTCGTCATAAGCATATTCCAAAGTATTGGAAACCGAAGTTCCGTTTTTTTCTGCCGGAATATAGCCCATATCAATATAGTACCCGATGCCTTCATAATCTCTTTTGTTGGCTGTTGCGATACATGCTTTTAAAACTTCCTTCGGATCGCCATTGTAATTTCCTTTAATAACGGCATCGGCAGCTACACTTACACTGTGATAACCGCTCATACACCAGTTATCATTGGCATAATGTGACCATATCGGAAGCATTTTCATAGAAAACTGATTATAATGTGCCATCATCGATTTCACCATATCGTTATTCCGTTTTGGCTGGATGATATTAAAGAAAGGATGAAGGGCACGGTAAGTATCCCAGATGGAGAATGTTGTATAATTGGTAAAACCTTCTGCTTTGTGAACGTTCTGATCAAGTCCTTTATATTCACCATTGATATCCATATAAGTGGTAGGGCTGATGAAAGTATGATACATTGCCGTATAAAAATTCGTTTTTTCTGTTTCAGAGCCTTTAATGACAATTTTATTCAGCTCTTTATTCCAGTTTTCCTGGGCTTTTGCTTTTACCTGGTCAAAAGATAGGTTTCCGGTTTCTTTTTCAAGATTTTCCAAGGCGTTGGTCTGGCTTACGGGGGAAATAGCCAGCTTTACTTCTACAGCTTCATTTTCCTGGGTATCAAAATCAAAATACATTTTCAGATTTTTGCCTGCGATCTCCGGGAAATTTTTAGTCTGGTCAAATTTTCTCCAGAATCCTTTATAAACCTGAGGTCCGTCAAAATTTTGCTGGCCGTATGATTTAAAAGATTTTGAAAATTTCATGGCAAAATAAACAGTTCTCGTTCTGGCCCAACCGTTCGTTTGGCGATAACCTGTCACTGTACCGTCATTTTCTACCCGTACGTAAGTCCATACATTTTTACCTTCATAATTATAAATTCCCGCAGTAAGATCTAAAATAATATGGGCCTGGTCAGATTTTGGAAAAGTATACCGATGAACGCCGGTTCTTGTTGAGGCTGTCAGTTCTGCCAGAATGTTGTGGTCATCCAGCTTTACTTTGTAATATCCGGCTTCAGCTTTTTCATTGTCGTGAGAAAACCTGCTTCTGTATCCATTTTCAGGATGTAAGGCTGTTCCGGGATTCAGTTGAAGTTTTCCAACGGTTGGCATTATTAAAAAATCTCCCAGATCGGAATGCCCTGTTCCGCTGAAGTGCGTTGAACTGAAGCCTACAATTGTTTTATCTTCATAGCGGTATCCTGCACAGTATTTATAAACCTCCCCGTTATATTTTCCGTTAAGTTCATAAGAAATTGTATCAGTTTCCGGGCTTAGCTGTACAGCTCCGAAAGGGACTGTTGCGCCGGGATACGTGTGGCCCATTTTCTCCGTCCCGATTAACGGATTGACGTATTGGATTAATTTTTCAAATTTTTGAGCTTTAAAATGTAAACTAAAAAATAGTAGGAATAGAAAAACAGTTGTTCCGTGATTTTTCATTAATAGCAGATTTTCAAAGGTTAAAATTAATTAAAAATCAAAGAATAACCATTTATTGCTTCAATTTAGATGTAATTTGTGCAGTATTATTATTTTTCAGAAAAACGGAAGCCTATTCCGTGCAGATTTTCAATAAGAATATTCTGCTCATCAGCCAATACTTTCCGCAGTCTGGATATAAATACATCCAGGCTCCGGCCCATAAAATAATCATCATCTCCCCAGATTGCCTTTAAAATATCCTGTCTTTTTAAAACCATATTCTTATTTCGGATAAAATATAAAAGCAGCTCAGATTCCCTTTGGGTGAGGGTAACGTTGCTTTCCATACACTGAAGGGTATAATTCTTGGGATCAAAATCATATTTCCCGACTTTGTATTTGAGTTGGGAGGTATCCGTCTTCTTTGTGCGTTTCAGGAAGACTTCAATTTTAAGTATTAATTCTTCTATACTGAACGGTTTTACAAGATAGTCATCAGCGCCAATTTTCAGCCCTTTGATCCTGTCTTCTTTCAAAGCTTTTGCAGAAATAAAAATAATGGGAATATCAGAGTTTTTGTCACGGATCTGTTGTGCCAGTTCAAATCCGTTGAGTTCAGGCATCATAATATCCAGCAGACAAATATCAAAACTCTGGCTGTTAAATGCATCAAGTGCAGATCTTCCATCCGGATAGCAGTTGATGTCATAATAGCTTTCCAGACTGTCCTGAATCAGAAAGGCTATTGTTTTATCATCTTCTGCATATAAAATTTTAGATTTCTCCATACTTATACATTGTTAATTTAGAACGGGAAAAAAAGTGTTGTGGTAATTCCTTTGTCTACATTATTTTCAACTGAAATTTTCCAGTTGTGCTGCTGAACCACTTTTTTCACATAAAATAATCCCAGCCCAAAGCCGTTGATCTCTTCACTTTTTCTTGTGTTCACCCTGTAAAATTTTTCAAAAATATGAGGAATGTTTTTAGCAGGAATTCCCATTCCGTTGTCTTTAAACTTTAAATATAAGCCTTTTGAATCTTTATACGCTGAAATTATAATTTGTGGGGTTGTTTCACAATACTTTATAGAATTATCCAAAATATTATATATGATATTGGTAAAGTGAAATTCATCAGCCATTATGGAGAAGCTGTTTTCTACCTCTATATGGATGGTCGTATTTTCATTGTTTTGCTGTATGGTGTCTGCAATTTCCTGAATAAACGGAAGCAGTATAATCTTCTGAGGTTTTAATGACAGTCCGGAAGTATCATTTTTAGCAATATTCAGTATTTTTTCAATATGATTATTCAGCTTGTAGCTCTGATTGATAATAATGGAAGTATAAGTTTGCAGCTTGGGATTTTCCTGTACCATATCCTGCTTGCTGAGAGATTCGGAAGCCAAAAGTATTGAGGATAACGGAGTTTTAAACTCATGTGTCATATTATTGATGAAATCGCGCTGCAGTTCCGAGAACTTTTTCTGCTGAATAATTGTATATATAGAATAAACATACACCAGTAGAATAATAATAAGTGCTGCTGTAAGGACATACCAAAATCTTAATGAGCTTATCAGATAGCTGGTTTTGTCAGGAAAGCGGATGGAAAAATAGTAGATCAGGTTTTTATGCTTTGGAAAATTAATAACCTTATCACTGGGGGCTTCCTGATTTTTAGACATATATTTCCCATACATCATTTTATCACTATGGCAATTATATAAAGCGTATACATAATCCGTATTGATCTGAAAACGGGTAAATTCTGTTCTGAGATAATGTTCCAGAACTACAGGATGAAATTCATTGTTGATATTGACTACATAATAATCGTTGGCAATCGTCTGTACCGGATTTTCAGTAAAGGAAGTTTTTCCGCCGGATAATTTTTCCGCGACTTCCATTAAAGCAATATTTACTTTTTGATTGAATTTCTGATCCTCAAGATTATACGCCTGGCGGGTCCAGAGAAGCTGGGCTATTAAAATCCCTATAATAGCAATGAACCCGAGCGTTATAATGATATTGAGTTTTTTGATCTTCATTTCTGAAACAATATTATCCAAAAATATCTATTAATCTTTTATCATTAACAACTCGTTAACAAATGTTTGATAGCGGTTAACAACTTGTACCAGCCATCCGCTTTACATTTGCTACATCAAGAAATAATAATTGTATCCTAATATTTTATTAACTATTAAAATTTATACTCATGAAAAAATTAAAAATCACCGCTCTTTTAGCAGTTTTGGCTTTCTCACCATTTTATGCAAATGTATTTCCTGTTGAAAGCAATCCGGTAGTAAAAATGATTGCAGATGCCATTAAATGGAAATCAGAATCTATAGATGTAGGAAATATTCCTCAGGGAAAACCAAAGCTTATCAGATTCGAATTTACCAATACATCTTCAAAGCCGATTGTTATTGAAAACGTAGCTCCGTCATGCGGTTGTACAACAGCAGATTATACTAAAACTCCGATTCTTCCGGGGAAAAAAGGATTTGTAGAAGCCAGCTATAATGCGGCAGCAACAGGACCATTTATGAAAACGGTAAATGTGACAACCAGCGAAAGCAAAACACCTAAAACTCTTTCTTTCAAAGGAATAGTGGTTTCATAATCATTTTACGACGATAAAATCATAACAAACATCGCAGCCTTGTAATCCGTTACAGGGCTGCTTTTTTATAATCCTTCCTGGAACTGAGTGAAAATATCGGTAATATGAATATAACGTTCGCTTAGTCAGATCAATTATATTGATCTCTTCTTTGCTTGCCTATAATATACGGTATGAAAATCAGACTTTGCGTGAAAAAATAAGTATCTTGTTTTCACTTCACTTTTGTATATGGGTTTAAATAAAACTATTTATAACATTATTATTTATCCCATTATTTTAAATGGCATGAATTCAATATTTAGTATTTTTAGGAAAAAATAAAATCATATGAATTTATATACACAGCCAATGTTACGTGAAGGAGCATTACAAGATAAAGTAGCTATTGTAACGGGAGGAGGAAGCGGTCTCGGAAAAGCGATGACCAAATACTTTCTGGAACTGGGAGCAAAAGTGGTGATCACTTCCCGTAATCTGGAGAAATTACAGGGAACAGCAAAAGAACTGGAAGAAGAAACCGGAGGAAAAGTTCTGTGTGTTGCATGTGATGTGAGAAACTGGGATGAGGTGGAAGCTATGAAAGAAGCAACATTGAAAGAATTCGGAAGAATTGATATCTTATTGAACAATGCTGCCGGAAACTTTATCTCACCAACGGAAAGATTAACACATTCAGCTTTTGATTCTATTTTGGATATTGTTTTAAAAGGAACAAAAAACTGTACTCTTTCCATTGGAAAACACTGGATAGATTCCAAAAGTCCGGGAACTGTTCTGAATATTGTAACCACTTATGCCTGGACAGGATCTGCTTACGTAGTTCCTTCAGCATGTGCAAAAGCAGGTGTTCTGGCGATGACCAGATCTTTGGCTGTTGAATGGGCAAAATATGGTATCCGTTTCAATGCGATTGCACCAGGGCCTTTCCCTACCAAAGGAGCATGGGACCGATTGCTTCCTGGAGATCTTCAGGAAAAATTCGATATGAGGAAAAAGGTTCCTTTGAGAAGAGTAGGAGAACACCAGGAACTTGCAAATCTTGCTGCTTATCTGGTTTCAGATTATTCAGCTTATATGAATGGTGAGGTAGTAACCATAGACGGTGGCGAATGGCTTCAGGGAGCCGGAGAATTCAACATGCTTGAGGACATTCCAAAGGAAATGTGGGATGCACTGGAAGCTATGATCAAAGCAAAAAAAACGAATTAAAATTAAATTTGATAAAAAGATCCCGGATTTGTAACGATTCCGGGATTTTTTATAACTTATCATAGAAATTATAAATTATTCCAAATGAATTATAAACTTCCAAGCCTTATTGCAGCTGCGGCAGTCTTCCTTTTTTCGGGATCTGCTTTAGCACAGGAGACTCCGAAATACAGTTATGTAGAAGCATTCAAGCCCTTCTTTTATCCCCAGACAGGTACGGAAACCCGTTCTGCAAGCGGACAGCCCGGACATGCGTACTGGCAGAATTCAGCGGATTATGATCTGAATGTAAGCCTTAACGAAGCGAAAAATGAAATTACGGGAACAGCTGATATTACCTATACGAATAACAGTCCTGATCAACTGGGCTTCCTATGGCTGCAGCTGGATCAGAATTTATTTGCAAAAGATTCCCGCGGAAATGCAGTAGTTCCTCCATCAGGAAGCAGAAACGGTGCTCACGGCGAAGATCTGGACGGTGGTTATAAAATTAAATCTGTAAAACTGGATGGTAAAGAGGTGAAGTATACAATTACTGATACCAGAATGCAGATTGATCTTCCTAAGGAACTGAAAGCTAAAGGAGGCGTTGCGAAGATCAAGATTGAATACTCCTTTATTTCTCCTGAATATGGTTCAGACAGAATGGGAATTCAGAAGACGAAAAACGGTAAAGTATTTACAATAGCCCAATGGTATCCGAGAATGTGCGTCTATGATGATGTCATGGGCTGGAATACCCTTCCTTATGTAGGGGCATCCGAATTTTATCTGGAATACGGTCATATTAATGCCAATATTACAGTGCCTTCCAACCATTATGTGGTGGCGTCAGGAGAACTTCAGAATTATAAAGAAGTTTACAGCAAAGAAGAAAACAGCCGTTGGGAACAGGCCAGAAGCAGTGATAAAACAGTTATGATCCGTCCGGAATCTGAAATTGGAAAAAACAATGTATCAGGAACAAAAACATGGAAATTTAAAATAGATCAGACCCGTGACTTTGCATGGGCTTCATCACCGGCATTTATTCTGGATGCCGCAAAAATAAATCTTCCGAGCGGTAAAAAATCTATAGCAATATCAGCTTACCCTGCGGAAAGTGCAGGAGAAAAAGCATGGGGAAGATCTACAGAATATACAAAAGCGGCTATTGAGCATTATTCCCAGAAATGGTATGAATACACCTATCCGGCAGCAACCAACGTAGCAGGAAACGAAGGCGGGATGGAATACCCGGGAATTGTTTTCTGTAGTATGGATTCAGCAGGTGAAGATCTTTGGGGAGTTACGGATCACGAATTCGGGCATAACTGGTTTCCGATGATCGTAGGTTCGAATGAAAGGCTGTTTGCATGGATGGACGAAGGTTTCAACACCTTTATCAACGAATTATCTACACAGGCTTTTAATAACGGAGAATATTACAGCAAGAAAAGCATTGCAAGAAGCGGAAGCTTTATGATGAATGATAATATAGAGCCCATCATGGTAGGACCGGATAATATGAAGGAAAGAAGCATTGGGGTTCTGGCTTACTTTAAACCCGGAATAGGACTGCAGATTTTGAGAGAATCCATTCTGGGTCCTGAGAAATTTGATAAGGCTTTCAGAACTTATATTGACCGATGGGCTTTCAAACATCCTACACCGTGGGATTTCTTCCACACAATGGAAAATGTATCCGGCGAAGAGCTGAACTGGTTCTGGAGAGGGTGGTTCATCAATAAATGGAAGATCGACCAGGCTGTAAAAGATGTAAAATACACGAATGGTGATTTTAAAAACGGAGCTTTGGTCACGGTTGAAAATATTGGTCAGCTGCCGATGCCTACGACGGTTCAGGTGAAATTTAAAGACGGGACAAAACAGATCGTGAAGATCCCGGTTGAGGTTTGGAAACGCAATACGGAATGGCCTCTCAAACTGAACTCAAACAAAGAAATTGATGAGGTAATGCTGGATCCGGATGGTATGGTTCCTGATGTTAATCCGAAAAATAATATCTGGCCTTCAGCAGATACAAAGCCGGTTGACAAGATTAATACAAAAGATTTTGCAGGAACATACGTTACTAAGAGTGATCCAATCAAACTGACTTTTTTGGATAAAAACGGACAGCTTTACGCTAAAGCAGGAAATCAGCAGGAATTTCCTTTAAAATATATCGGTAATAATGAATTTACTTTTGAAGAAGCTGCTATAACACTGGCATTCAGCAAGGATAAAAAGGCTGTTGTATTTAAACAGGGCGGAAGGGAATATCAGTTTACCAAAGAATAAAATATAGCTATAAGATTGATTGAAAAGCCTGAACTCTGTGAAGTTTGGGCTTTTTAATTTGGTAAACCAGAGCAATCTTTTCCTAAATTAATTAATGATAATATAGCCCAATCTTTCAGATTCTCTCATAAAGATATTTTACTTTTGTTATTCTAATTTAAAAATATGATTATGAATTTCAGATTTTCAATCTTATCCCTGCTGTTTTTTGTTTTGGGATTTTCACAGGATCTTAAGGTGATGAGCTTCAATATCAGGCTACAGGTTACATCGGATAAAGAAAATGCATGGACAGAAAGAAAACAGGATGTGGCAGATCTGTTAAATTATTATCATCCTGATTATTTCGGAGTTCAGGAAGCACTTCCTGAACAGATGAAAGATATCAAAACAGGTCTTAAAAATTATGACTATGTGGGAGTGGGAAGAGATGACGGAAAAGAAAAGGGTGAATTTTCAGCCATTTTCTATGATACAAGCAGGCTTCAGGTGATCAGATCAGGAACGTTCTGGCTTTCGGAAACACCTGAGAAACCTTCGAGAGGATGGGATGCAGCGCTTAACAGGATCTGTACCTATGCTGTTTTTAAGGACAAAAAATCTAAAAAGGAATTCCTTGCAATGAATCTTCACTTCGACCATATCGGGAATGTGGCAAGAGTAAAATCTTCCGAACTTATTTTGAAAAAAATCACAGAGCTTAATCCTAAAAATCTTCCGGTGACTTTAACCGGTGACTTTAATTTAACGGAGGATTCGGAACCTATAAAAATACTTTCAAAGAATCTGAATGACAGCTTTTATCATTCGGAAACAAAGCCTTACGGACCGAAAGGAACTTTTACGGCTTTCAACGTTAATGAAATTCCTAAGGACAGAATCGATTATATTTTCGTAAAAGGATTCAGGATAAAATCCCAGAGACATATCAACGACAGAAGAGAAAACCTGCTGTATCCGTCAGATCATTTCCCGGTATTGGCCGAGCTTTCTTATTAATTCCGGATCAGTTTACCGGAAACTCAACTTCAAATCCGATTCCTCTCAGGGATTGGATTTTTATTTTGGGATCATTCATGAAATATTTTCTCAGACGGCTGATAAAAACATCAAGGCTTCTTCCTGTAAAATAGTCATTGGTTTCCCAGAGATTGTCCAGAATATCATCCCTTTTAATCATCGTACCATTATATTGAAGAAGGTAGAGAAGAAGTTCCCGCTCCCGTATTGTAAGGCGTACATTTCCTTCAGGATGGGAAAGCAAAAGTTTTTCCGAATCTAAAAAATAGTCCCCGATTTTTATCTGTGGTGAAGAGGCGGGCTGGGTTCTTTTGAGGATGTTTTTAATTCTTAAAACCAGCTCTTCCGGGTCACAAGGTTTGGCGATATAATCATCTGCGCCAATCTTCAAGCCCATCAGACGGTCTATCTTCTGGTTCTTGGCAGTAAGGAAAAGCAGGGGAAAATTATTTTTCTCCTTTAAGATCATTTTAGCTAAAGAGAAACCGTCAATGGAAGGCATCATAATATCCAGGATACCAATGTGAAAAGGGAAATCTGTGCTTAAAAGATTTACGATTTCATCCGGATTCTGAAACCAGGCCACTTCAAAATCTTCCAGCTCTAGATATTGTTTCAGGATCATTCCGAAATCCGGGTCGTCTTCTGCCAAAAGGATTTTAGTTTTCATAAGGAAGAGATATTTTAAAAGTTGTTCCTGCTTTAGGACGACTGGAAACGTCTATTGTACCTTTATATTTCGTTACGATTTCTTTTACAAAATAAAGCCCCAATCCCAGACCTTTCGTATTGTGGATATTATCGGACTGAACTCTGTAGAATTTTTCAAAAATATGGTTAAGCTCTTTTTTCTCTATACCACAACCATCGTCACTGATCTCTATTTTGAGATGTTGAAAGCCGTTATTAATATTTACTTTTACCTGAGATGCACCATACTTTACACTGTTCTCACAAAGGTTTTTAATGAGGGTTTCCATGAGGTTTTTATCAAAAAGAAGTTCTTCCGAAACCTCTTTATTCAATTCAAAATCCGTTTCAGGATAAGTGAAGGAAAGATCCTGTACGAAAAAATTCCAGTCGCCGGGCTGTATTGAAAGGATCTCTACAGAAGTTTCATCTTTGTGAAGCTGAAGCATTAATTTTTCAAGACGGTTGATCTGCCTGTCGATCAGTGGAAGAGTTTCGGGATTCCATCCTTTTTTCAAGGTTTTCGAGGCTATTTTTAAAGTAGCAATCGGTGTTTTGAATTCATGGGAAATATTATCCACAACAGTGTGGAGAACTTCTACCTGCTTTTGTTGTTGCGCCAGATTTTTAACAGTGAAAATATAAATCAGAAGCACACTGGCAAGAATTGCAATACAGCTGATTGTAAGCAGGGAAAGCTCTTTAAATACAATGCTTTTAATGTTTAATATTTCAAAGCCTGTGTTGCTTTTTACAATGAATGAGTCGTTTTTGCCGGGTTTTCCGTCTGTAGATGTAGATTTTGAAGTGGTTTCCCAGTTGCCTGTGTTTGAAATTTTAGGATTTGTAACCTTATTTTTTGTTTCGTACAGTATGATGGGCTGATCAATCAGCTGTGTGCTGTCGGGGATATATACAATAGAAAGATATTCAGTTTTTGTAGCAATTTTATAGCCTTCTTTTTTAAAACGGGAATCCACGTAATCGCTTAAAGATTTCTCATTGGCTTTTCTGTTTTTCTCAAAATAAGCTAAAAAATCCTCTTTGCTTATCTTTTTGTCGTGATAGTTGATCAGGACTTTCTGGATAGAATCATCTGTTCTGCTTTTTATGCCGCCCAGATCTTCCAGTCTGTCGGTGTAGTGGGTAAGACCTTCATGAACAGTCCTGTAGATTTCACGTTCTTTTACCTGATAGGTTTTGTACATGAAATAAGCCTGTATTCCTAGCAGAAGCAGGAACAGAGCCGCGAAAAGTGCAATAAGATATTTGCTTTTGGATATCATCAAAACAAAGATAAAGCTTTAGACTTTCCCTTTAATGACATTAACCTACCATTAACCTTGCATTAACCGAAATTCTCTTTTCAAATACTGAATTTTGACCCGGAAAGCATAGACCTACATGCTTTGTAAAAACAGTTATGTATAAATTATTTCTTTTTTTATTATTTCCGGTATTGCTGTCTGCTCAGACTCAAATCGTAAAAGGATCGGTGACGGATACAGAGAACGGAAAAATACCCTCTGCAGACATAAAGATTTATAATCTGAAAAATGAATTGATAAAGGCTTTGAAAACTGATGCAGACGGCTATTTCAGTGTGGAAGTTTCCGTAGACACTATAAAGATAACGGTAAATAAAACAGATTATGTTCCGCTTGAAAAAACAGTGGATTTGCAGAAGAATGGAGAATTTTTAAAAATTATTCTTAAAAAAAAGACTCTGGAAATAGAAACTGTTGTGATGACAAAACAGAAACCTGTAGTCACCAGAAAGGTAGACCGCCTGGAATTCAATGTAGAAAATAGCAATGTTTCCTCACTCAATGCATGGGAAATATTGAAAAAAACACCAGGTGTGACCATGAATAATGATGTAATTGCCATTAAAGGCGGAACGGGAATTCTTGTAACCATCAATGATAAAAAAGTAATGCTGACCGGGGATGAGCTTAAAAATTTTCTTGAAAATACACAAGGAGACGAAATCAAATCTGTTGAAGTGATTACCAATCCACCTGCAAAATATGAAGCATCCGGCAGCGCGGTTTTAAATATTGTGATGAAGAAAAATAAAATAGAAGGCTATCGTGGAATTGTTTCATCAAAATATGTTCAGACTCAGTATGCAAAGGGCGTCGTAGGTATCTCCCAGTACTATAAAAAAGATAAATTCTCACTGATGGGGAGCTACTACAGGGGTTTTGGAACGTATTATCGTGAGGGGACGGATTATGTAAATTATCAGGAAGATCAGACCAGATGGGTAAGCACAATGAACAGGAAAGACAAAAATAAAGCACAAAATACCATAAACTTCAATGCAGAATATGAAATTGACAGTCTTACCAATCTGAGTCTGAATTATTCCGGGTACTTCAGTCCTAAGTCTTTTGGAACTTACAATGTACCTACGCTCATTTACAACAGTCAGAATATTGTTGAATCAGATTATACAACGATTAATGACCATGAATCCCGGACGATCAACAATTCTTTAAGCTTTCAGGCAGACCGGAAACTGAACAAGAAAAGCAGTCTTTCATGGATCAGTTATTTTACCGGAAACAATGTGGATAAATACCAGAATGTGCTTACTTATCTGAATTTTGCCGGTGAAACACCCAGAGAGGATAATTTTCTTACCCAAAATAAAGCAGATGTTAAGCTGTATTCCACACAGGCTGATTATCAGTGGAAAGATAAAAAACTGGAAGTGGAATCCGGAGTGAAATACAGCTTTGTAAAAACAAAAAGCATGCTGGATTTTTCTGATAATGAAAACGGAATCCTGCAATTCCGGCCTGAAAAAAGCAGTATGTTTGATTATAAAGAGCATAATTTTGCAGTGTATTCTTCATTAGCTTACAACCTTGGAAAATGGAACTTTAAAGGTGGTCTCCGCGCGGAAATGACGGATCTGGAAGGCGTGGTTTCTGAACCTTATGAACGCAACAAAAATAATTACTGGAATCTTTTCCCGACTTTTTATGCACAATATTCTACAGAAAGTAAGCATGAATTCGGGTTTTCTTATGGGAAAAGAATCAGCAGACCATCTTACTCATGGCTGAATCCTGCGAAATCGTATTATAATTTGTTTTCCTATTATCAGGGAGATCCGAAACTGAAAGCTACCATTATTCATAATCTGAATCTTACCTATTCCTTTAAAGGCTGGAATCTGGATTTGTATTACCGGAAAGAACTTTATCCGTCTATGGAAATTTCATTTCAGGAACCCAGTACCAATCACCTGATCTATTATTTTACCAATATTGAGAAAGGTCAGGCTTTTGGGGCGAGTTTGTACAAGAATTTTCAGGTCAAGCCTTGGTGGACTGTGATTCTTTCTGAAAATTTGGAACATAATGAAAATTATTTCAAAGGAATTGACGGGCTTTTGTATCAGAATAAAGTCTGGAACTGGGTATCTAATGTTTCAACAAGTATTACGCTGGATAAAAGCAGTGACTGGAAAGTTGAAGCTGGACACAAGTATTATTCACCGGGGATACAGGGAACTTTCAGAATTTCCGGTGCATGGGCAGCTTACTTTGTAATGAACCGTAAATTCTTTGATAAAAAGCTGGAGGCTTCATTTATTTTTAATGATATTTTCAGGACGATGGGGCAGAAGGTAAGTACAAAGTATGCCAATCAGGATAATTATTTTCTGGATTATGGAGACACACAGGGCTTCACCTTTTCTCTGAAATTCAATTTCGGAAACCAGTCTGTGAAAAATGCTAAAACAATTAAGAAGACGGAAGAACAGGACAGATTGTGATAGGATTGCAGGTTTTTCAGCTTGTGCCTTTCATTTTACTTTCTGAGAAAATAAAAAACTAATATTCATAAAACATTATTATAAAAGAAATAGCCGATTGGTGTGACATTTTCGCTAATTTTGATACTTATTTTTAAAAATTAGAGATATGAAACGATTTCTTTGTGCTCTTGCTGTGACTGTTTTGATGCAGCAGATTTCTGCACAGGAGCTGTATATGCCAAGAAATATTAAGAAAGCCTATGAAAAAGGAACCCGGGATATTTCCGGAGCTCCAGGCAAAAACTACTGGCAGAATAAAGGAATTTATAATGTTGAAGTAAAAGTGGATGCCGGATCCAAAACAGTTTCAGGAAAAGAAACAATCACATACAGTAATAACAGTCCGGATGAGCTTAAGGAACTTGCTATAAGGTTTGTGAACAATCTTCATAAACCGCAGTCTCCGAGATCCGGTTTTGTATCCAAAGATTTTCTGTCCTCAGGTCTTCATATTAAATCTTTCACCGTAAACGGTGAAAAGTATACTGTAAACAGTGATGACTGGAGTACGGTAGAAAAAGTGAAATTAAATAAAGCACTTAAAGCCGGAGCCAAAGCTGAGGTGAAGATAGAATGGGAATATCCTCTTTCCGTACAAAGTGGGAGAGAAGGGCAGATAGATCCCGAAACTTTTTATGTAGCCTATTCTTTCCCGAGAATTTCTGTTTATGATGATTACAACGGCTGGGATATGCTTCCGCATTCCGACAGACAGGAGTTTTATAATGATTTTAATGATTATAATTTCAGTATTTCTGCCCCAAAGAATTTTGTAGTATGGGCTACCGGGGATTTTCTGAATCCTGATGCTGTGCTTCAGCCTGAATATTTAAAAAGATATAAAACTTCCCTTAGAAGCGATAAGGGAATTCACATTGCTTCCGAGCAGGAAATGAAAACAGGAAAAGTAACCAGGCAGAATAAATGGAATGTCTGGAAGTTTAAAGCTAGTCATATCACAGATTTCTGTTTTGCATTAAGCAATCATTATGTTTGGGATGCTGCAAGTGTTCAGCTGAAAACAAAAAGAGCGAGTGTTCAGGCGGGATATAAAGCTGGTGCTAAAGATTTTGAGCATTATGTGGACTGGATGCGTTATAATCTGGACTGGTTTTCGAAGAAATGGCCGGGTGTGGAATATCCTTATAATGCAATGACTGCTATTCAGGGATATGCAGATATGGAATACCCGATGATGATTAATGATACGAGTATTCCTGATGATCTTCGTGATGCAAGGCTTACGGCGGATCATGAAATTGCACATACGTATTTCCCTTTTTACATGGGAATCAATGAGACCCGTTATGCTTTCATGGATGAAGGCTGGGCTACCACATTGGAGTACCTTATCGGGACTGATGAAAATGGTGAAGCTGCAGCTAAAGAATTTTATAAAAATTTCCGTGTTAAAAGATGGATCAATGACGCCTCTGCTGAACAGGATCAGCCCGTTATTACGATGAGTACGCAGGTAAGTGGTGCAGGATACGGAAATAATTCTTATGTAAAAGCATCGCTGTCTTATCTTGCCTTAAAAGATTATTTGGGGGATGAGCTGTTTAAGAAAGCACTTCTTCATTATATGGATAACTGGAATGGAAAGCATCCTGTTCCGTGGGATTATTTTAACTCGATGAATGCAGGGGCCGGTAAAAACCTGAACTGGTTCTTTCAAAACTGGTTTTATACCAATAATTATATTGATTTAAAAATAACCGGAGTTTCACAGCTTAATGATCTTCTTACCGTCAATATAGACAATGTAGGAGGATTTGCTATTCCTTTTGATGCGGTGCTGAATTATGAGGATGGATCTGTTGAAAAACTTCATTTCTCACCAAGCTTGTGGGAGAAAGACCAGAAGCAGGCAGATCTCACAGTTCCTATTAAAAAGAAAGTAAAATCAGTAACTCTGGATGGGGATATTTTTATGGATTATACTCCTGAAAATAATACGAAGTCATTATAAAAGAAAAGCCTGAACTTCTAGTTCAGGCTTTTTTATTGAAATTAATTTGAATATTAATATACTCTTAATCCGGATCTTGCTCCTGTAGAAGCTACTACTGCCTGAACTCTTGCTTTTTGTCCTGCAGAGAACATGAACATAGCTGCATCATCTACATAATCCATATAGTTCATGAACATTACAGATCTTTGAACACCACTGCATGTGTTATATAACGGATATGATGGTTTTCCATAATTAGCAGTTGTCTGAGTAGGAGTATCTGTAACCTGATCATTTCCACAATTTGCATCGCCCCAAATATGTCTAAGGTTCAGGTAATGTCCTACTTCGTGTGTTGCTGTTCTTCCAAGGTTAAAAGGTGAAGCAGCTCCTGTTTTTCCAAAGTATGGAGCGGCAATAGCTACACCGTCATTCCATAATCCGGCAGATTCAGGGAATGTAGCATATCCAAGGATCGTTCTCCCCTGGCTTGTCATTTTGCTTACAACCCAGATGTTTAAGTAATTTGAAGGGTTTGTAGCGTCAATCCCGCCCTTGGAAGCTTTCTTCATATCATCATTGGTAGCCCAGCTTGTCTTGGTTGTAGCTTTTCTGATAATATTTACTAATCTGAATTTTACTTTTGTATCCCCGGCGCTTACCGTTTGGAATTCAGCAGGGATTTTATTTGCATCAGTGTTTGTACCTGTAAAGTCTGCATTCAGTACTGCAATTTGTTCTGCAATTCTTGCGTCAGAAACATTTTCTGCAGCCGTTTTATATAATACATTTACAATAACCGGTATTTCTACAGTGCCATCCGCAAGAACCTTGCCCACTTTTAAATCATTAGCGAATTTTTCAGTATTTGCTTCTAATGCAACAAACTTCTGTCTAAGTTCCGCATTGTTTTTTAATGCTTCCTGTCTTACATCTTCAGATGCGCAGCCTCTTTTTGACATATCAGCTAAAGATGCATCCTCTTTTGCAGGGTTTTCATTTTGATTTGAAATGTTGTCGCTGTTACAAGCAGACATGAAGCCTAGTATGATGGCTCCAAACAATAGTTTTTTCATAAGTTTCTATTTTGTATAATTTCAGATGGTGAATTTATATTATTAAAAATTATTGTGCAATATGTTTTTTGAAATTTTGTTGAAAATATTATAAAATTAATTTCAAATTGTTATGTATTTCATATGTAATTTTATAAAATCGTATGTTTTTGTTAATTGTATTTGATTGAGAAATGGCGCAATTATTCTTTTTATTTTAACGTAATTTTAATTTTTCAGAATTTTAGTTAATTTTTTTTATTTATTGTTAAGTTATTTTTAAGGGTGTCTGCTGAGGTGTTTTAATTCTGAGACTATCCGGATAAAAATTAAAAATATTTTGTTCCGTGTATTGAAGTCTAATTATTGTAAAGCAGCTTATGCCAAATTTTGAATTCTGAAATGGTTCTGTCATTAATTGATTAAAGAGCCATCATGCCAAAACAAAGTGCCTGAACAACAAATTCAGGCACTTTTTATTTAAAATTACTACGATATGTATTTATCTTAATCCGGCTCTAGGACCACCTGCGGCTACTACAGCCTGCATTCTTGTCTTTTGATTGGCAGAGAACATAAACATAGCTTTATCATCTACATAGTCCATATAATTCATAAACATTTGAGAACGGCTTACTCCTCCGCAAACTCTGTTTAAAGGATAAGCAGGAGTTCCAAAGTTAGGTCCAGGAGAAGTTGGGGTGTCATTAGAGTAATCTGTCTGGCAACCTGTATCGGAAGATCCCCAAAGGTGAGGCAGGTTCAAATAGTGACCTACTTCATGGGTAACAGTTCTTCCTAAATTAAACGGAGCAGAAGCACCTGTTTTTCCAATATACTGATACCCTATAACAAGACCATCATACCATAATCCTGCAGACTCAGGGTAATAAGCGTATCCTAAGGTTCCAGGCTGATTGTTTTCATCAAGAATAGAGTTAACAACCCAGATGTTCAGGTTTTTCGTCGGATCAGTAGCGTTGATACCGCCTGTCGTAGATTTTTTCATTTCTTCAAGATCAGATCTCCAGCCTGTTTTTGTATACTGTTTACGGTTGGTTGCTACCAGTTTGAAACTGATCTTAACATTGCCGGCAGCAGAAGGTTGGAAAGCTGCTGGTATCTGATTTACGTCAGAGTTTGTAGCGCTGTAGTCTGCATTCAGTACTGCAATTTGTTCTGCAATTCTTGCGTCAGAAATGTTCTGGGTAGAAGTGTTGTAGATCACATTGAAAACAACAGGGATTTCAACGGTTCCGTCTGCTAATACTTTGCCCATTGTAAGATCTCTTGAGAATTTTTCAGACTGCAATTCATTGGCTTCGAATCTGGCTCTCAGCGCAGGATCTTTTTGAAGGGTTTTTTCTCTTATGATATCAGAAGGGCAGGCTCTTTTTGATGCTGCAAGAGATGTTGTAAGGTTGCCCAGGTCCTGAGATATTTCCTCCTGGTTGGAAATATTATCACTGTTACAAGCCGACATGAAGCCCAGAACGAGAGCTCCGAATAATAGTTTTTTCATAATATATTATAAATGGTTTGGTTTCCAAATTTATATTATAAAAAATTAATACACAAAATATTTTCACAAATATTTGAATAATTTTCATTCAATGCCGATCAATATTGAATATTATTTACTTTTTATTGATTTTGTCTGAATTTTAATCATATCACTAATGTGTGTTTAAAATATTTTATTGTTAAAAGTATTTTTGTTGAAAATAATTAAGTGAATTATTTAAATTGATTTATATTTTTAAATTTATTTCATTGCTTTGATCAGCCTGCAAAACCATTTTTAATAGCAAAAACAGCCAGTCCAACCCGCGTTTTAAGATCCAGTTTATCACACAGCTGGTCCCTGTAACTTTCTACGGTTCTCGGACTGCAGCACATTTTGTCTGCAATTTCTTTATAACTCAGCTCCGTAACAGTGTATTTCAGGAACTCTCTTTCACGATCGGAAATCCTTACCGTATTTTCCGTTTCCTTATCTTTATTCAGGTTGGAAAATATAATTTTTGATGCCCATTCCGGATAGAAAAAACCATCTGAATTTAATTTTGTCAATGCATTTTCCAAATCTTTTGGATGTGTATTTTTCAGCAGATATCCTTTTGCTCCGTTTTTGATCATTTTAATAACGCTGTTGTCGTCACCCTGCATACTGAGTGCCATCACTTTAATGGCCGGATGATTCTGGGTAAGCCAGGCTGCGGTTTCAAAACCATCCATAATCGGCATACTGATGTCTAACAGGACGATATCCGGAATCTGACCTTTATCTTCAAACTTCTGAATGAGGTCTTTTCCGTTTTCACATACGTAAATAACTTCAAATTCATTAAAATTGTCAATGATTCCTTCCAGAGCTTTGGCGATAAGTACGTGGTCATCAACAATCACTATTGTTTTTTTCATGGCTGTTTCTTTAAAATAATGTTGAGTGTGGTTCCGGTATTTTCCTGACTTTCCAGACTGAAATCGGCACCTATGATTGCTGCCCTGTTTTTCATATTGGTCAGGCCTATGCCGTTTGATTCTATTTTGGAACTGTCAAATCCAATACCGTCATCTTTAAGATTGAGTTCCCAGAGTATATTTTCAGAAGTATTCAGTTTAATGAAAATATTTTTACAGTTTGCATGTTTAATACTGTTCTGAATAAATTCCTGTGTAATCCTGAGCAATACATTTTTGTGGACAAATCCCAGATCCAGCTGTTTGAAATTGTGTTCAAAAGTTACGTGACACCTTTTAAAAGTGTTGGTATTGTCTACCTCTTCCTGAATCAAAGTTACAATTTCCTTTTGATTTATATTATCGTCTGTCAGTGTTTTTGAGAGACTTCTGAGATCCTGCAGCGACTGATTGATGATTTGAGATACCTGGTCAATTCTTTCACTCACTTCGGGAACTCTGTTTTCGTAAAGGAGCTGCTGGGTATAAAGGCTTACCAATGTCAGTTTCTGCCCGATATTGTCATGAAGCTCGCGTCCTATCTGCTGCATCGTAGCCTGCTGGATCTCAAGCTGTGTGGCTAGAAGTTCGCGTTTATGGATTTCGTTTTTTACTTCAATTTCATTCATATATTCCCGTTTGCGCTGCTTGTATTTTCTGATGTATACCATTACAGCAGTTACAAACAATACAAAGAAAATATTGAAGAGAATGATGGTTATTATGAGCTCCGTTTTCCCCATATGAATGAAATTGAAAATAAAAGATACATAGTAATTCCTGCTACCAGAAAATAATTAAAATACATATCCCACAGTTCCTTATACTTAGCCAGAAGACTGAAAAATGTCCAAAAAGGAAGTGTTCCAATATAAAATAGGGTAACTCCTAAATTGATATAAAACATTTTGTTTTTGCTGAAGTTTAAAATTTCAGCAGAATTAATCTGTTTGTAGTATTCCATAATCACCAATACCATCAGTATGAGACACCCAAATGTATAGTTGAAAGAGAAAATTATCTTTTTTGTGGTAAAGAATATCTCGCTGGGTAAAAATGATAATATATATAATAGGGATAAGGTATAGAACAGTTTCGGTCTTCCCAATGACTTGGCGGCATAGAGCCAGTAAAAGAAAAGAAACTCAATAGGAATTACAAAGTAATTGAAAAACTTTGGTTTGTCATATTCAATAAGCATATGCCCCCATTTCCCTATTGCTTCACACAGAAACATAAGAATAAGATAAAAAGAGAAATACTTCCAATATCTGTCTGTATTACCACGGTTATAGTAAATAATGGATATTATGGCAGCAAGTCCTTCCGTCCAGATCAAGGACTCCTGAAGTATCTTCTGAAAATCAGTCATATGTGTTGTAGAGTAAAAATAAATTATTGATTAGATTATGGGAATTGTTCTACTTTTGTATCGTGTGGTGGGGATAATGTTCCATGGTTTTCTGCAATGGTTTCAGTATCGCCTGGATTTCCGTTTTTTGCTGCCATTGCTAATGTTGATCCCGAAGGACAGAAGTCATAATTAAGCATTTCGCCTGTTTCATCTTCCTTCTTTAAAGTAGGGATCATCACCAATGTATGTCTTTCTGCGTATTCTACTTCTACAGGATGGTTTTCCATAATTGCCCAGTCTTCAGCTTTAGGATAGGCTGCATAATAGAATCTGATACCTAAATCTTCTTCAGAAACATTCGGATTGGTATTTCTGGCCTCGTTTTCTATACACTCAATAAATTTTTTCAGTTTGGGAAGATCAAACCAGATGGCATGAGAATCAGTAATTCCCAATTCTTTATTAACAGCCTGCATTTGATTGTCTCTGTAATTGCTAATCAATTTCTTAACAAGTTCAGAAGAAATGGTATTCTCACCTGAAACATTTCCAAGTGATCCAACCCCTGAAGTAGGTTTTGTTTTCATAACGTTAGTTTTATAAAAGAATATTAGTTAGTAATGCAAATTTCGTAAAAAATACGCAGTAAACGGTTGTGTTTTTTCCCGTTTATTTTCCGTGTTTTTACGGATTGCAGAATAAACTTTAAAATAATAAGTCCCCAAATTGTATGAGGACTTTATTATTTGTTTTCACCGGAAATCCGTAATCGTGATATTCTTTTTTAAATGCAAGGGTATCTTTTGGGATCTCTGCAAATATTTCCTGTTGAGCAGCATAAACCTGCAGGGCAGTTCATGTCGATATCGCATTCTGTTATTACAGCAGGTCCACCGCCGCTGATGTTCCTTAAATCATTTCTTTTTAACTTTTTCATAAAATTAATTTTAAAGCTCAAGAACCGGTTGACATTCTTTCTGTGCGCATCCAATGCTTATTTCGGTGCAGTATTCTGTAATGCA
The DNA here is from genome assembly GCF_050496705.1 of Chryseobacterium sp. MIQD13. Lineage (NCBI taxonomy): Bacteria > Pseudomonadati > Bacteroidota > Flavobacteriia > Flavobacteriales > Weeksellaceae > Chryseobacterium > Chryseobacterium sp. MIQD13. Next base: position 67,167 of record NZ_JBNWAF010000002.1, on the reverse strand, counting down.
GTTACCGCTTGTGGAACCATCAGGATAGGTTACTGTTATACATCTGCAGTCTTTTCTTCCACCTAAAATGACTTTTAGTGCATTTCTTTTTAATTTTTTCATAATAATTTTTTTTGGTTAGTAATTTGTCGATAATAAAATTACTAATATTTCACATGGTATTGATAAAAATTATCAGTAAAAAAATAAGTGATGCAGATTGGGGCTGCACCACTTACTTACAAAAATAATATATATGAAAAAAACTACTTTACTGATCTGCCGGTCTGAAAACCAAGCCGGTTTCTTCGAAATAATCTAGTGTGATTCTATCACCGTCATTTACTTTTCCTGCAAGAATCTCTCTGGATAATTTATTTAAAACTTCCTGTTGGATCACTCTTTTCAGAGGTCTTGCTCCGAAAGAAGGATCATACCCTTTATTCATCAGGTAATCTACAGCATCCTGGGTAGCAGTCATAATAATGTTTCGTTTTGCTAACATATCATTAAATCCACGCAGCTGGTACTGAACAATTTTTCCGATCTCTTTCTTGCTTAAAGGCTGGAACAGTACCACTTCATCTATTCTGTTCAGGAATTCAGGGCGTAACGTTTGTTTCAGAAGATCAAAAACTTCATCTTTGGTTTTATTGACGATCTCATCCTGATTTTCCTCTGTAATATTTTCAAAATTTTCCTGGATCAGATGTGAACCTAAATTTGAGGTCATAATAATGATCGAATTCTTGAAATTCACTACACGGCCTTTATTATCTGTCAGACGTCCGTCATCCAGAACCTGAAGAAGAGTATTGAATACATCAAGATGTGCTTTTTCAATCTCATCAAGCAAAACCACAGAGTAGGGTCTTCTTCTTACTGCTTCTGTAAGCTGTCCGCCCTCATCATATCCTACATACCCCGGAGGAGCTCCTACCAGTCTTGAAACACTGTGTCTTTCCTGGTATTCACTCATATCAATCCTTGTCATATTATTCTCGTCATCAAACAGAAACTCTGCCAATGCCTTCGCCAGCTCGGTTTTACCTACACCTGTCGTTCCCAGGAATAAGAAGGATCCGATTGGTTTTTTATCATCACTTAATCCGGCTCTGTTTCTTCTGATTGCATCTGCAACCGCTGTAATAGCCTCATCCTGTCCTACAACTCGATGATGAAGTTCAGTTTCAAGGTTTAATAATTTCTCCCTTTCAGACTGAAGAAGTTTTGTAACGGGAATTCCCGTCCATTTGGCAATTACTTCAGAAATATTTTCAGAAGTCACTTCCTCCTTGATTAATTCATTCTGATGATTCTGCATCTCCAGCTCCAGTTTTTGCAGAGCATCTTCCTTTTCTTTTATCTTTCCGTACTGAATTTCAGCAACCTTGGCATAATCTCCTGCTCTTGATGCTTTTTCTGCTTCCAGTTTCAGAGACTCGATATCTTTTTTAATCTGAGTTAAATCTTCAGATTTTTGCTTCTCTTTAAGCCATTTCGCATTGATTTCATTTCTTTCTTCGGAAATTTTTGAAATGTCTTCCTTTACATGATCAATTTTGGTCTGGTTGCCTTCTCTTGAAATGGCGGCCAGCTCAATTTCAAGCTGCATTAATCTTCTGTCAAGAACGTCAAGTTCTTCCGGTTTTGAATTGATTTCCATTCTTAATTTAGCAGAAGCCTCGTCAATAAGGTCAATCGCTTTATCTGGTAAAAACCGGTCTGAGATATATCTCTGAGACATTTCCACCGCAGCAATAATCGCTTCGTCTTTGATTCTTACCTTATGGTGAGCTTCATATTTATCTTTTATACCACGGAGAATAGATATGGCAGATTCAGTATCTGGTTCCTCTACCATTACTTTCTGAAAACGTCTTTCCAGTGCTTTGTCTTTTTCAAAATACTTTTGATATTCATTTAAAGTAGTGGCACCAATAGCTCTTAGTTCTCCTCTTGCCAAGGCTGGTTTTAAAATATTGGCTGCATCCATAGCACCTTCACCGCCTCCGGCTCCTACCAAAGTATGGATCTCATCAATGAAAAGGATGATCTGCCCCTCTGATTTGATTACTTCATTTACTACGGATTTCAGACGCTCTTCAAATTCGCCTTTATATTTTGCTCCGGCAATCAAAGCACCCATATCTAATGAGTACAATGTCTTATCCATAAGGTTTTCAGGGATATCTCCCGAAATAATACGATGGGCAATTCCTTCAGCAATTGCTGTTTTACCTACACCCGGTTCCCCGATAAGGATAGGGTTGTTTTTGGTTCTTCTGGAAAGGATCTGAAGCACTCTTCTGATTTCCTCATCACGCCCAATCACAGGATCAAGCTTCCCTTCTGCTGCTAATTCGTTGAAGTTCTTAGCATATTTATTCAAAGACTGGTACGTCTCTTCTGAGCTTGCAGAAGTTGCCTTACTTCCTTTTCTTAATTCTTTAATAGCACCTTCCAAAAGGCTTTTGGTAACCCCCATATCCTTTAGCATTTTAGATACCTCAGAACTGGTTTCCAATAATGAAAGCCATAAATGTTCAATCGTTACATATTCATCACCCATTTTTTTTGCAACATTCGGAGCATCCAGCAAAACTTTATTTGCTGATTGTGAAAGGTAAATATTTCCTCCCTGAACTTTTGGAAGCTTCTCTATATTTTCACGATTGCGCTCTCTTACCAAATTGGCATCTGCTTCAGATTTTTTTAGTAAAAAAGGCGAAATATTTTCATCTACCTGAAAAATACCTTCAAGTATGTGTTGTGGTTCAATACTCTGATTGCCAAATTCCATTGCAGTTTGTTGTGCTGCCTGGATGGCTTCTTGTGATTTTACAGTATATTGGTTTAAGTTCATATTTTTTATCTTTTTTGTAATATTTTGTTTTGGTTCTGTTTTTAAAAAGACATCAAGAAACTAAATTCTAAGGCTCAGTTTCTTAATGCCATCAATTATTTAATCATTTAATCGATTACTTTATCTCAAAAACTGTTCAATTATTAAATTTATAAAAAATATGGACAAAATTTCCGAATTATCTATTTTTAATGATAAATTAACTTGACAAAATTTCCGATTCCTTTATTTTTTCTTTGAAATAATGGAAAAACCGTCATATTGAATAAAAACATTAAATGCTGAAAGTAGAAAAAAGTTCGTATTTGGTGGTTTGTTCGTATAAACTTAACCGGAATTCCCCTCCACCGGAGGGGTGGCAAATCACAGATTTGACGGGGTGGTTAAAAAAAACTCCCTCTTCCGTGTTTAAAATCATAGCGTTAAATTAACGTATTTACCTCAGAATAATTACTTTTGCATTTTACCAGATGGAGCTTAAAGAAAAACAAAAGAAAATTTTAGACGTGGCAGTAGAACTTTTCAAAGAGAAAGGTTATATGGGTAGTTCAGTTAGAGACCTTGCCACAAAGCTTAATATCAAAGCCGCGTCGCTCTATGCTCATATCCGTTCAAAAGAAGAAATTCTGGAATGGATCTGCTTTGGAATTGCCCAGGACTTTTTTGATGAACTCCAGGAGGTAAAAAATACAGACATGCCCCCAAAAGATAAACTAAATCTATTTCTGGATAAACATTTGTCTGTGGTACTTCAAAACCGTGATGTTACCCATATTTATTCCAATGAATGGCGGCATCTTGAAGAAAGACTTCCCGAATTTGTAGAATTGCGGAAAAATTATCAGAATGAAGTAGAGCAATTGATTTCTGAAATTTACAAAGCAGAAAACTGGGAACTGAAATCACCTACTTTTACCACAAGATTTATTCTTCATACCCTTAACAATTCCTATTTCTGGTTTAAAAGAAATACAGAATCCACTTCTGAAATCACTGATGAGATTAGAGCAAAACTTCTTTATGGGTTATTAGGGAATCAGAAGTAATGATTTTATTCAAAAACTATTTCAATAAATTAAATACATAAAAACTTTTGTTCCTTTTGTGGTTAAAGTTTCCCTATTCTATAAGTATTCAATTATTTAGAATCATTCAAAATGTGATAAAAGTCATAAAAATTTTGTCAGCATAGAATTTCTTTTTAAATTTACACCTAACAAATGTTAGTTAGTGGATATGGATTTTTCAGTTGAATATTTAAAGCTCGACCAGTTGAGACAGCTTCAGGCTGAGCGGTTGACAAGTTTGGTAAGCTATCTTGGAGAGAGATCAGAATTTTATAGAGGAAAATTTAATGAATCAGGAATATCATCACAGGATATAAGGACCATTGAAGATATCACGAAACTTCCGATAACTTACAAACAGGATTTGAGGGACAACTATCCGTTCGGTTTATTTACTGTTCCGAAAAACGAGCTGCAAAGAATTCACTGTTCAAGCGGAACAACCGGAAAACCGACAGTAGTGGGTTACACAAAAGAAGATGTGGATCTTTTCAGTGAGGTAGTTGCGAGATCTTTATATGCAGCAGGGGCAAGACCGGGAATGCAGTTGCATAATGCATATGGATATGGAATTTTTACAGGTGGACTGGGCCTTCATTATGGTGCAGAAAAATTAGGAATGAGCGTTCTTCCTATTTCAGGAGGGATGACCGCCAGACAGGTAGATCTGATCCTTGATTTTAAACCTGAAGTAATCTGTTGTTCACCGTCTTATGCATTAACAATTGCTGATGAGTTTGCCAACAGAGGGATTTCTGCAGATCAGATCAGTCTGAAATATGCTGTTTTAGGCTCAGAACCATGGACGGAGATTATCAGAAGCCATATAGAAGAAAGATTAGGTCTGCACGCAACCAATATCTATGGTTTAAGCGAAATTATTGGCCCTGGAGTTTCCATGGAGGATTTTGAAGAAAAAGGAGGCTCATATATCTGGGAAGATCATTTCTATCCTGAAATTCTGGATCCGGTGACGAAGCAACCTGTTCCTTTTGGAGAAGAAGGGGTTCTCGTTATTACGACTTTAACGAAAAAAGCAATGCCGCTTTTACGCTACTGGACCAATGATATCACAAGTCTCTATTATGATGAAAATGGCAAAAGAAGCATGGTGAAAATGAGACCAATTAAAGGAAGAGCAGATGATATGTTGATCGTAAGAGGGGTCAATGTATATCCAAGCCAGATTGAAGAAGCATTCTCACACGTAAAAGGAGTAGTTCCGAATTACTACCTTACGCCAATTGAAAAGGAGCAGATGTGTGTAGCTTTAGATATTGATGTAGAAATTGATGATGAACTGGTGAAAACCGAAAAAATATATGCAGGAACCGATGATTATTTTAATTTTGTCGGCAGCTTTGGAAAAAACATAGAAAACGAAATAAAAAAGAGGGTAGGAATTACCACGAAAGTAAAGATTCATGCCCAGGACAGCCTTCCAAAGTGCGAAGGCGGAAAAATTAATAGAATACTTAAAAAATAATGAATTCATTTTATAAACTTAAAACGGTAAAGGTTCAGAAAGATACTCCTGAGGCGGTAAACGTAGCAGTAGAAGTTCCGGAGGAGCTGAAGGATAAATTCAGGTTCAAGCAGGGACAGTATCTTAATTTCCGTATGATGATCAACGGGAATGAAGAAAGACGTTCTTATTCTATCTGCAACGCCCCAAGCGAAAAAAGCAATACCCTGGAAGTACTGGTAAAACTTTTGGAAGGAGGAAAAGTTTCAGGCTATTTCAATGAACATCTTCACATGGATGAGGTGTTGGAAGTAATGCCTCCGATGGGTGGTTTCAATACTTCTTATCATCCTACCAATGTGAAAACCTATGTAGGTTTAGCGGCAGGAAGCGGAATCAGCCCTGTTTTATCAAACATTAAAGAAAGCCTTTATCAGGAGCCGAACAGCAATGCTTATCTTTTCTACAGCAACAGAAGTATGAACCATGTAATGAAAAGAGCTGAAATCGATAAACTGGTTGAGCATTTCAACGGAAGACTGAAGGTTATTTATCTGGTTAGCCGTGAAAAACATGAAGATCCGGTATTCGAAGGAAGAATTTCTGCTGAAAAACTGGAACAGTTATTTGAAAGATATACGGACATTGATGTAAAAGAAGCCACCTATTTCATCTGCGGACCTGCAGAAATGATCAAAGGTATTGCTGATTATCTGAAAAAAGATAAAAAAGTACCGGCCATTCAGGTTCTATTTGAATATTTTACCGCTCCTGACGAAGAAAATTCGGAAGAGATGAGTGATGAATTCAAAGCCATAGCCAATATCGAAAGTATGGTAACGGTCATCATTGACGACGATGAATATTCTTTCCACCTGAATTCCAAAAAAGAAAGTATCTTAGATAAAGCATTAAAAGACAATCTTCCTGTACCTTTTGCATGTAAAGGAGGAGTGTGCTGTACGTGTAAAGCAGAAGTTCTGGAAGGAGAAGTTTTCATGGAGAAGAATTTTGCGCTTACCGAAGAAGAAGTAGCCAGAGGTTACGTTCTTACATGTCAATGTCACCCGACTACCAATGTGGTGATGCTTAATTATGATGTTTAAAAAATAAATGTAACAATGTAAAAATATAACAGTGTAACAATCATTGATACATTGCTAGATTGATACATTATTAAATTATAAAAGATGGACTTAGAAAAATTTGTTCAATACGTTCACGAAGAAAATAAAGTGGAGCCAAAAGATATTATGCCTGATGATTACAGGAAACTTTTGGTAAGACAGATCTCACAGCACGCCCATTCCGAAATTGTAGGAATGCTGCCGGAAGCAAACTGGATCTCAAGAGCACCTTCATTAAGAAGAAAAATGGCTCTTTTAGCTAAAGTTCAGGATGAGGCAGGACACGGTCTATACCTTTATGCTGCTACTGAAACCTTAGGAAACGGAACCATCAGAGCGGACAGGGATGCTACTTATGATGATATGCTTTCAGGAAAGGCAAAATATTCAAGTATCTTCAATTATCCTACTTTAAGCTGGGCAGATATCGGTGCTATCGGCTGGCTGGTAGATGGTGCTGCGATCATGAATCAGGTAATGCTGATGGGAAATTCTTACGGACCTTATTCAAGAGCGATGGTAAGAATCTGTAAAGAAGAATCTTTCCACCAAAGACAGGGTTATGAAATCCTAATGGCACTTTGCCGTGGTACGAAACAGCAGAAAGAAATGGCTCAGGCCTCGTTAAACCGTTTCTGGTGGCCGGCTTTAATGATGTTTGGTCCGAATGACGACAGTTCTCCAAACTCTAAAATTTCTATGAATTACAGAGTAAAACGTGAGAGTAATGACAGTCTTCGTCAGAGATTTATCGACGTTACCGTTTCTCAGGCTGAATTCTTAGGATTAACCATTCCGGATAAAGACCTGAAATGGAATGAGGAAAGACAACATTACGATTTCGGGGAACTTCCGTGGGATGAATTCATGGAAATCCTGAAAGGTAACGGTCCTTGTAATAAGAAAAGATTAGATACAAAAGTAAAGGCACAGCAGGAAAACAGTTGGGTGAAAGAAGCGGCGGCTGCTTTTGCAGAAAAGCAGAACGAAGAAGTACTATAACTTGTGAAAGTAGTATTCCAAATATTATTATCTGCCATTCTTTGTACAGCATGTTTCTTTACTGGAACACAAGCAACTCCAAAAATTTGGGATGACAATAAAGAAGATTTGATTGAAATAGTAAACAGAGTATCTTCAAATTCTAAAAATTATGAAGAAGGAGCTAATAAAATTCCAGAGGATTTAGACTTTTCATACTGTGAACATTTTATTGTAAGTGGCGATTTGAAAGATAGGAATAATATAACAATAACTTTTTATACAAACAGCGGACTTGTAGATCATTATTCCGCAATAATTTACACTACTCAAAAAGGTTTGATAGAACAATTGGAGTATAATGTGAAAAATGGCGGGAATGATTTTAAGCTTAAAAATAATTGGTACGCTATAAATGATTAGAAATCTAAAATTTAAAATTAAAATTTGACTATGGCAAATTTAGATATGTGGGAAGTGTTTATTCAGACTAAACCGGGATTGTCCCACAAACACGCCGGAACAGTTCAGGCACCAACAGCAGAAATGGCTCTGCAGAACGCAAGAGACGTTTATACGAGAAGAAAGGAAGGAACATGCGTATGGGTAGTTCCAAGTAAATATATTGTGACTTCAGAAGGAGTGGATCAGGAATCTTTCTTTGATCCGGCAGATGATAAATTGTACCGTCACCCGACGTTCTACGATATTCCAAATGATGTAAAAAATATGTAAAACAGCTTTTGGCTGTTAGCTGCTTGCAATTTGCCAAAAGCTAGAAGCCAAAAACTAAAAGCTAAAATAATGAATCCATTATATAATTATTTATTAAAATTTGCAGACGACAGTTTCATCATGGGGCAGAGATTATCCGAATGGTGTGGCGAAGGTCCCTATCTGGAGGAGGATATTGCACTGACCAATATTGCTTTGGATGAACTCGGGCAGGCAAATAACTTTTATCAGTATGCTTCAAGAGTTGCTGATAACGGTAAAAGTGAAGACGATCTGGCATTTTTAAGATACGAACATGAATACGTAAATGCACATTGGGTAGAACTTCCTAATGAAGATTATGCACAGACTGTTCTTAAAGTATATGTTTTCTCTGTTTATCAGAAACTGATGTATGAAGCAATGTCAAATTCTGCTGATGAAGAACTTTCAGCATTGGCTCAGAAGTCTTTGAAAGAAGTAAAATATCACTACACACACGCTTCCTCATGGATGAAAATTTTTGCCCAGGGAACAGAGGAAAGCCGTGAACGTTTGGTAAAAGCTATTGAGAATATCTGGGAATACACAAAAGGTTTATTCGCAAAAGTAGAGGGAGAAGATGATTTAATTGCTTTAAATATTGCTCCGAATGTTGATGAGCTGTACAAAGAATTTGTAGCCATTACAACAAAAGATTTCCAGGAATATGGATTGTCATTTCCGGAAAATCCATTTATGCAGCCTAAATCAAGAACAGGATATCATACAGAATATTTCGGATATATTCTTTGCGAACTTCAGTATATGCAGAGAGCTTATCCGGGATGTACTTGGTAAATTAATATACCAATATTGTTACATTGATACATTTTTTAAATTAAAAATTGAATAATTTATTAAACATACTATCCCAGGTTCCTGATCCCGAGATTCCGGTGATTAATGTTGTGGAGTTAGGTATTGTAAGAGATGCAAAGGTTACAGGTGAAAATACCTGCGAAGTAACCATTACTCCCACTTACTCTGCCTGTCCTGCCATGTTCACCATTGAGGAAGATATCATGAAGATCATGAAGGAAAACGGCTGGGATGCGAAAGTGGTAACCAAAATGTTTCCGATATGGACAACAGACTGGTTAACGGATGAAGCAAGAGAAAAACTCCGTATTTACGGAATCACACCTCCTGAAAAAGGAGCAGACGAGCATCATATCGGAAAACCTAAAAAATGTCCGAGATGCGGTTCTATGAATTCAAAGCAGATCAGCAGGTTCGGATCAACCCTGTGTAAGGCTTCTTATCAGTGTCTGGACTGCCTGGAACCTTTTGATTATTTTAAGTGTCACTAAAATTAATGTAGCCATCTGGAAATGTAACAATATAACAATTTGAATGCTTTAAATATTGTTAGACCGGTAAACTGATACATTGCTGCATTTTTATACGTAAATTAGTAGAAGTAATTATAAAATTAAAACTATGTACACACAACTTGATATTGAAACGCATTTTGACGGAAAACTGAAAATTGCCTACCTCAATCAGCCGGAAACAATGAACGCACTTACAAAACCATCTTTATCCGATCTTAAAGATTTCATTAAAGAATGTAGTGAAGATCCAACAGTAAGATGTGTGGCGATTTCCGGTAGAGGAAGAGCTTTCTGTTCCGGTCAGAATCTGGATGATGCTTTCGTACAGGGTAATGTACACCATGATAATGATATCATCAGAAAAATTGTAGTGGATTACTACAATCCTTTGGTGACTGAGATCACGCGTTGCAAAAAACCTGTTGTGGCATTGGTAAACGGTCCTGCAGTAGGTGCAGGTGCTATGCTGGCATTGATCTGTGACTTTGTTCTGGCAGCAGATAAATCCTATTTTGCCCAGGCATTTTCAAACATTGGACTGATTCCTGATACGGGAGGAACTTATTTCTTACCAAAACTATTGGGAAGACAGCTAGCTAATTATTTAGCATTTACAGGCAAAAGATTATCAGCTGAAGAATCAAAATCTTACGGATTGGTAGCCGAGGTTTTCACCGAAGAAGAGTTCTCTCCGAAATCAATGGAAATCCTTGAGAAAATGTCAAATATGCCGACTGCTGCTCTTAGATTGACGAAAAAAGCTTTTGCCCAATCTTATAACAACACGCTGAAAGAACAGCTGGATTTAGAAGGTGATCTGCAGCAGGAAGCTGCACAGACAGAAGATTTCATCGAAGGGGTAAACGCCTTTTTACAGAAAAGAAAACCTGACTATAAAGGAAAGTAAATTTCGTATGAATGTATTCATGTAAAATGTGTTAAGGATTTTACATGAATACTTTTTACATAAATACATTGTACAAGTAAAAATGAACGTAGGAATTATTGGGGCAGGAACCATGGGCGTAGGAATTGCTCAGGTGGCTGCAACAGCAGGATGCAAAGTCGTTTTATTCGATGCCAATGCTCCGCAGATAGATAAAGCTCTATCAGGCTTAGAGAAAACACTTCAGAAATTAGTTGAAAAAGCTAAAATTTCTCAGGAAAAAGCCACAGAAATCAGAAACAATATCGTAAAAGGTGAGGAGCTAAAGGATCTGAAAAATTCAGATCTTGTCATAGAAGCCATCATCGAAAACAAAGACATAAAGACCAAAGTATTTACAGAACTTGAAACTTATGTTTCTGAAAACTGTATTATAGGTTCCAACACATCATCCATTTCTATCACCTCTCTCGGTGCAGAATTAAAAAAGCCGGAGCGTTTTATCGGAATTCACTTTTTCAACCCGGCTCCGCTGATGCCTTTGGTTGAAATTATTCCATCTTTATTAACAGAAAAATCATTAGCTGATAAAATGTATAACCTCATGAAGGAATGGGGTAAAATGCCTGTGATTGCTAAAGATATTCCCGGATTTATCGTCAACAGAATCGCTCGTCCATACTATGGCGAAGGTTTGAGAATTGTTGAAGAAAATATCGCAACTCCGGAACAGGTGGACGAAGCTATGAGAACACTTGGAAACTTCAAAATGGGACCTTTTGAACTGATGGATTTAATTGGTGTTGATGTGAATTTTGCAGTAACAACTACCGTTTATAAAGATTACTTCTACGACCCGAAATACAAGCCGTCTCTGCTTCAGCAAAGAATGTCCGAAGCCAAACTTCACGGGCGGAAAACCGGAAAAGGTTTCTACGATTACGCTGAAGGTGCAGAAAAACCGGTTACCCGGAAAGATGATACACTATATCAGCAAATCTTTTTGAGAATTATTTCAATGCTCATTAATGAAGCGGTAGAAGCCAAAAGATTAGGTGTTGCCAATGATGAAGATATTGAACTGGCAATGCAGAAAGGGGTAAATTACCCAAAAGGATTATTAAGCTGGGGAAAAGAAATCGGTTATTCAAAGATTTCCGAAACCCTGCAGAATCTTTACGAAGAATACCAGGAAGAAAGGTACAGGCAGAGCCCTTTATTGAAAAAATTGAGATAAGGCCATGTGGATCTTACGAATTTTTATATTATCATTTTTTATAGGATTTCTTGCAAACGGGCAAATTCCAAAATTTGAGCATAACTATTCCAAAAATGATTCACTGTACAATAAAGATTTAATTGATTTTTCCAAAAAATTTGATTTTGTTGTCAGCCATCACCGTATAGGATATTGGCTAGGGAATAAAAATTATTATAAGATTATCACTTTAAATAAAAATGGATGGCAAGTTTGGGAGAGTTATTATAAAAAAGGAAAAATTAAGTTTAATAAAATAAAGAAACAACCAGCTCAGGAGAAATACCACGACCTTATTGCCTACTTTACTGCTAATAACATTTGGGAGATAGATAATACCGAATTAAATACATATAATAAGCCCAGATATTTGATTACTGAAGATGGAGATACTCTTTTCAATAAAAGAAAAATTGTTGCAGATGCCAGTACAGATAATTTAAATTTTATTAGTAAAAACAAAGCAAAAATTTTAGGCTTATATAGCTCTGATATTAATTCTGAATCCAGTAATAGATTTGAAAAATGTGATATCTTTTTTCAAAAATGGTGGGACAGTGTAATTAAATAAAATGATGAATCCAAGACAAGTTGCAGATTATATGTTCGATCAGGATTATTTTTCCCAATGGATGAATATCAGAATGATTGAAGTAAAAGAAAATTATTGTTTAATAGAAATGCCCATCAAAAAAGAAATGTTGAATGGGCTTAAAACGGTTCACGGAGGAGTTACCTTTGCTTTTGCAGATTCTGCGCTGGCATTTTCGTCCAACAATTCCGGAGATGCGGCCGTTGCCCTGAACTGTATCATCAATTTTACCAGAGCAGGAAAAGAAGGTGATGTTTTCAGAGCAGAAAGCATTCTTGTGAACGACACCAGAAAAACAGCTGTTTACGACATAAAGATCACCAATCAGAACAGTGAACTGATCGCAAAATTTGTCGGAACCGTTTATAAAATCGGGAAAAAAGTAACTGAACTATAAAGTTGAATATAGCAATGTAGTAATTTACCAGTGTAACAATTTAATTATAATGATGATCAATTTTGAAAATAACCCATTGATTCAGAAAACCGTTCAATTTTCTTTAGATCTCATTGAGTTTTGTGAGTTGTTGGAAGAAAAAAGAAAATTTGTTATCGCAAAACAATTGTTACGTTCTGGAACAAGCATTGGAGCCAATGCATTTGAAGCTCAAAACCCTCACAGTAAAAATGATTTTATCAACAAAATAAAAATTTCAGCCAAAGAATTGGAAGAAACTAAATATTGGTTATATCTGTGTAAGCATTCTGAAAATTATCCATTTGATGAAAAATTAGAACATCAGATTATAGAATTAGGAAAAATTATTTATAAAATATTAAGTACAAGTTTAAATAAAAATCAGTCAATTTAGTATTGTTAAACTGTTACATTACTAAATTATTACATTTAAAATATTATGAATAACGTATACATTATAGACTACGTAAGAACTCCAGTTTCAAAACTACAGGGCGGATTATCAGAAGTAAGAGCTGATGATCTGGCAGCAGTGGTTATAAGGGAAATTATGACTAGAAACCCTGAAGTACCTGCAGATGAAATTGAAGATGTTATTTTCGGATGTGCTAACCAGGCGGGAGAAGACAACCGTAACGTAGCCAGAATGGCTCTTTTATTGGCCGGACTTCCTTACAAAATCGGAGGTGAAACAGTAAACAGGCTTTGTGCTTCCGGAATGTCCGCAGTAGCCAATGCTTTCCGTTCCATTGCAGCAGGAGAAGGCGAAATTTATATTGCAGGGGGAGTAGAACATATGACACGTTCTCCTTATGTAATGTCTAAGCCGGGTTCTGCCTTCGGAAGAGACAGCCAGATGTTTGACACCACTTTCGGATGGCGTTTTGTCAATCCCAAAATGAAAGAACTTTACGGTGTGGACGGAATGGGAGAAACGGCCGAGAATCTTGCGGATATTCATAATATCAGCAGAGAAGATCAGGATAAATTTGCCCTTTGGTCTCAGCAGAAAGCTACAAAAGCTCAGGAGAACGGAAGACTGGCTGAAGAAATAGTAAACGTTGAAATTCCACAAAAAAAAGGCGAACCTAAAATCTTCGATACAGACGAATTCATTAAACCGACATCTTCAATGGAAGGTCTTGCCAAACTTCGTCCTGCTTTCAGGAAAGAAGGAACAGTAACCGCCGGAAATGCTTCAGGAATGAATGACGGAGCAGCAGCCCTTATCCTAGCAAGTGAAGAAGCCGTAAAAAAATATGGTTTAAAACCCAAAGCTAAGATCCTGGGATCTGCTGTAGCTGGTGTAGAACCAAGAATTATGGGGATCGGACCTGTGGAAGCTACACAAAAATTATTAAAAAGATTAAACCTCTCCCTTGATGATATGGATATCATCGAGCTGAACGAAGCATTTGCAGCACAGGCTCTGGCCGTTACCAGAAGTCTGGGGTTAAAAGATGATGATTCAAGAGTAAATCCAAACGGAGGAGCTATTGCTATCGGACACCCGCTGGGCGTTTCAGGAGCAAGAATCGTAGGTTCTGCGGCTATTGAATTAGAGAAGCAAAACAAAAAATATGCACTATGTACCCTTTGTATCGGTGTCGGACAGGGTTATGCAATGGTTATCGAAAAAGTATAACTTTTTTCAATGTAATAATCTAATAATGTATCAATATTAGCGAAACTTCAAAATTTTCAAATTGGTACATTGATAAACTGATACATTGTTACACTAAATTTTAAAAAATTTTTTATGAACATCTACTCATACCACGGTATCCGTCCCATCATCAAGCCCTCGGCCTATATTCATCCGCAGGCGGTGATTATCGGAAATGTGGAAATCGGTGAAGAAGTATATATCGGCCCGAATGCAGTGATCCGCGGCGACTGGGGGAAAATTATCATTAAAGACGGAGCCAATGTTCAGGAAAACTGTACCCTTCATGTTTTCCCGAATATTGAAACCATTTTGGAAGAATCAGCCCATATCGGACATGGAGCTATCATCCATTCAGGGCATATCGGTAAAAATTGCCTTGTGGGGATGAATTCCGTAGTGATGGATAAGGCAGTCATCGGTGACGAATGTATCATTGGAGCTTTGGCCTTTGTTCCTGCAAATTTCACATGCGAACCAAGAAAGCTGATCGTAGGAAGTCCTGCCAAAATTATCCGTGACGTATCTGATGAAATGATCCACTGGAAAACGGAAGGAACCAAGCTCTATCAGCAGCTGGCAAGAGAAGGGAAAGAAGCTATCCTCCCATGTGAGCCGTTCTCAGAATATGTAGAGCAGACTGCTACCAAAACTGTTGATTACAGCATCTGGGCAGATCTGAAATAAATAAATTATTCAGCCTTATAGGTTCAAACCTGTAAGGTTTTTGTTATAAAACGAAAACTAATATGATCAAAAGAATTCTCATTTTCTGCAGTATTCTGTTTACATTTAAATCTATGGTTTCAGCCCAGAATGAAAATGTAAAACCTCTGACTATCGGAGAAATACGGACAGTAAAATCTAAAATATTAAATGAAGACAGAATTTTAAATATTTATCTTCCACAGAATTTTGACAAGACAAAATCATACCCGGTTATTTATCTT
The DNA here is from genome assembly GCF_050496705.1 of Chryseobacterium sp. MIQD13. Classification (NCBI taxonomy): domain Bacteria; kingdom Pseudomonadati; phylum Bacteroidota; class Flavobacteriia; order Flavobacteriales; family Weeksellaceae; genus Chryseobacterium; species Chryseobacterium sp. MIQD13. The sequence goes on along the minus strand of NZ_JBNWAF010000002.1, from coordinate 51,822 downwards.
CTCGATGGGTCAATGAATGAAGATTTTATTCATGTCACTGGCTTGGTGCAGTTCTTCAATCAAATGTATGCAATGCCGGAAACCATTGTAGTAGGAATTGCCAATATCGACAGAAAAAGGGACTTTACCTATCATACGGATTTAAAAGACCTGCAACAGGATTATCCTACAACAGGGCATTCCGATAAGTTTATTGACTTTTTGGAAAAAGAATTATTGCCTTACATTGGAAGCCAGTATAAAACAACGGATAAGTATTTGTTTGGACAGTCGCTGGGTGGACTTCTTGCAACTGAAATCCTTTTTAAAAAGCCGGAAATGTTCAACAATTATTTTATCATCAGCCCAAGTTTATGGTGGGATGATCAGAGTCTGCTGAAACAGGCACCACAGTTACTTTCCAAAAGCAAGGATACCAAGAAATTCATCTATGTTTCTGTAGGAAAAGATGAACATCCTGTAATGGTAAAGGATGCAGGAGCTCTTTACGAAACCCTTAAAAAAGCGGGCAAAAAGAACTGGACCGTAGAATATAAAATGATGGAAACAGATAATCATGCCACGATCCTTCACAGAAGTTTATATGAAGGCCTTGTGAAATTATTCCCATATAAAGAACCAAAATAAGCAGAATCTATGAAGTATTTATTAACAGCCATTTTCTTTTCTGTTTTAATGAATGGCCAGAAAATGGAAGAAAAGCCACTCAATTCAGAGCTTAAGAAAGAACTTGCACAGATCTTTAAAGACGATCAGGTCTATCGGGAGATGATGCAGCCAAATATTACTCCGGAAAGGAAAAAAGAGATCATGACAGAAAGAAATATAACCAATGCTGATCTTGGAGCACGGTTGTCTAAACTCATGAATGATCAGGATCATGAAAACCTTATAAAAGTTGAGACAATCATTAAAAAATATGGTTATCCGGGAAAGTCTATGGTAGGAGAGCCTGAAAATAAAGCCGTATGGTATGTTATTCAACATTCCCCTGAGATTGAAAAATACCTTCCTCTGATTAAAAAAGCAGCAGACGAGAAAGAACTGCCGTTCAGACTGTATGCTATGATGCTGGACAGAAAGTTAATGTACGAAAACAAAGAACAGATTTATGGGACCCAGGTCCGTTCATTTTTCACAACAAAAGATGGAAAAATGGAAACACTGTCATTCGTATGGCCAATAAAAAATCCTGGCCATGTCAATGAGCTGAGAAAAAATTCCGGATTTACCCAGACCATAGAAGAGTATGCTAAAGATATGACAGGTATTGAATATAAAAAGTATACACTGAAAGAAGCCCTGAAATTTCAGGACATGAAATGATAAGTCATCTTAGAAAATAAAAGTCAAGTAAAAAGTTAAAAATAATATGGAAAAACTAAAAAACTATATCTACGGAGAATGGATAGAAGGTACCGGAAACGGAATGCCTTTATACAATGCCGTTACAGGGGAGCAGGTTGCTGTTTCGGATACGGAAGGACTTAATTTTGAGCAGGCTCTTGACTACGGAAGAACAGTAGGCTACAAAAACCTATCTTCCATGACCTTCTACGACAGAGGTGAAATGCTGAAAAAAGTAGCCCTTTACCTTTTGGAAAGAAAGAAAAAATATTACGAATTATCATATAAAACCGGAGCTACCCATGCAGATTCGTGGGTAGATATAGAAGGAGGTTTCGGTACTTTCTTTACCTACTCCGGATTGGCAAAAAGAATGCTTCCGAATACTCCGTTCTGGGTAGACGGGGAAACTCAGAAGATTTCGGCTAACGGAACTTTTCTGGGAACTCACATTTTAACACCAAGTGAGGGCGTTTCTATTCAGATCAACGCCTATAACTTCCCGGTTTGGGGGATGTTGGAAAAACTATCCACTTCACTACTGGCCGGTGTTCCATCCATTGTTAAACCTTCTCCTTACGGTTCTTATCTTACGAACGCTGTTTTTCAGGATATGATCGAAAGCGGAGTTCTTCCGGAAGGTGCACTTCAGTTGGTTTGTGGTGAGCCGGGAAATATCCTGGATTATGTTCAGGATGGTGACTCTGTACTTTTCACAGGGTCTGCCAACACTGGAAGAAAACTGAAATCTATGCCTTCCATTGCCGGAAATGCAGTACGTTTCAATATGGAAGCAGATTCCCTGAACTGTTCAATTCTGGGTCTGGATGCAAAACCCGAAACCCCTGAATTTGATCTGTTCATCAAAGAAGTACGTAACGAAATGACGACCAAAGCAGGTCAGAAATGTACTGCCATCAGGAGAATCATTGTACCTGAACACCTCATCGGAGATGTTCAGAATGCTTTATCTAAAGCTTTAGACCAGACCAAAATCGGAAACCCGCTGAGCAGAGAAACCAGAATGGGATCACTTGTAGGAAAGCAGCAGTACGATGAGGTGGTAAGAAAAGTAAATATTTTAAAAGCAGAAACAGAACTGGTTTATGACGGAAAACATGAACTTGTAGATGCAGATTACGATAACGGAGCATTTATGAGTCCTAAATTATTCCTGAACGACAAGCCTTTCGAAAAAAACATCTCTCACGATGTAGAAGCGTTTGGACCGGTTTCCACCTTAATGCCTTACAAAGATGCAGAAGAAGCTGCAGCTCTTGCAAAAAGAGGAAAAGGAAGTCTGGTAGGATCTATTATCTCCCATGACGAAAACTTTATTGCAGAAACTTCATGGAAAATGGCTTCCCAGCATGGAAGAATCTTTGTACTGAACAGGGATAATGCTAAAGAAAGCACAGGTCACGGATCACCGCTTCCTACATTGATGCACGGAGGTCCGGGAAGAGCCGGAGGAGGTGAAGAGATGGGTGGACTGAACGGTCTTCATTTCTTCCTTCAGAAAACAGCAATTCAAGGCTCTCCGGATGTATTGACTGCTATCACGAAGGTTTACCAGCAAGGTGCGGAAAAGAAATTCTCAGACAAGCATCCGTTCCAGAAATATTTTGAAGAAGTTGAAGTAGGAGATTCTCTGGAAACAGCCGGAAGAACCGTTACTGATGCTGATATCGTTAATTTCTCCAATGTTTCATGGGATCATTTCTATGCCCACACTGATGCTACAAGCTTAACGGGAACTATTTTTGATAAAACAGTAGCTCACGGATATTTCATCCTTTCTGCGGCAGCAGGACTGTTTGTTTCAGGTAAAAAAGGACCTGTTATTGCAAATTACGGATTGGAAAACTGTTCATTCTTTAAGCCTGTATACGCAGGAGATACCATCACAGTTTATTTAACAGCAAAAGAAAAAATTAACAGAGGGGTAAAAGGAAGAAACATTCCTTCCGGTGTTGTAAAATGGCTGGTTGAGGTTGTGAATCAAAGAGACGAGGTAGTTTGTGTAGCAACTATCTTAACATTGGTAGCAAAACATTCTCCTTTCATTGATCTGAATGTGAAAAATGTTCAGAAAATATTGAATGGTTTGACAGAAAACACTTCTGCAAACTGGGGTAAAATGTCTCCTCAGCAAATGATTGAACATCTGGAGCATGGAGTTCTGGTAAGTTTAGGTGAACCGGAAGCCGATAAATGCTTCACTCCGGAAGAGCAGCTGGAAAAATGGCAGGATTCCCTTTACAGCCACAGAAAGATGCCGAAAGATTTCCCGGCTCCTTTCATCGCCGAAGATCAAGCTTTACTGGAATTAAAGCATAAAAACCTTGAAGCTGCAAAACAGTCTTTCATTGATACCCTGAAAAGATATTCAATTTACTATAAAGAGAATCCGCAGGCAGAGCATACGAATTTTGTTTTCGGAAAGCTGAATAAAGAAATGTGGGAACTAATGCACAAAAAGCATTTTACACACCATTTTGAGCAATTTGGATTGATTTAATTACAATATCTAAAATGAAAAAGTCATAAAAGGGAATTGATTACCTTTTGTGGCTTTTTTATAATACCCAAATTTATGAAAATCAATATCTGTTATTATCTTATCACAGTTTTATTTCTTGTCTGTTGTGTTTCTAAAAAGAAAAGTGTTTCAAAGACAGAATATTCTCCACTCGCCGGAGTTTCCTATGCAATGGAAGAAGACGAAAGAAAATATTGGGATTCTTTATGTAATGCAGAAGAGAAAAAAGCAGCTAATGATATTAAAAACAACAGTATTTTTTATACTCATGTTTTTGGTATGGTAGAAATGTACAGAAGTGATGCTGAATTGGATTCTCTTTTAGCGTTATATTCCATTAAACCGAGAGAAAGTTTGTATTATTGTACAGTACCATATTCAAAACAGAATTGTTATGGCAAAAAAATGCAGGAAGAAATTGTTAGAAGACATGGTGAAAACTTTATTGATTCTTTAAGAAAAATAGCAGAAATTTCCTATGTCAACAAAAAGAAAAACGATATTTTCAGTTTCGAGGAATGCGATATGAACTCACGTTATGCAAAATCAAATGATTATAGTGAAGCACTTGATCTGGTAGAAAAGGATTTTTGGAATGAAACTGAATATCCTGACGAATTTGCTTTCAGGAAAGAAAAGGACTTATATTCGTCAATGGAAGCTAATTTCATACTTAAAAAGGACGGTAATATTTCTGAACCTCAGGTAGAAATTAGTTTTCAGAATGAAGATAACTATCAATTTTCGGGATACTTCATCAAAAAGCTGAAAGACTTTGTTAAAAAATCAAAATGGAAGTCCGCTACCACAGCAGGAATTCCAGTAAACAGTGAAATGCATGTATTAATATTTTTTAAATAAACTAAAATGAAAACAAAATTAAGCGTTATGATCATGATATGTTTTTCTGTGGTACTCTTTGCACAGAAAAAAGATAATATGAAGAATCAGATAGACATAAAGCTCGTAGGAAGCTGGAAAGGAGAAGAAGACGATCAGCAGATTGCAGGAATGCATAAAAGCTGGATAATGCATCGTACAGATGATGGTAAATTCCTTTTATTATTTGTTGCTGTACAGGACGGGAAGACTACAACTTTTACAGAAAAAGGACAATGGTGGGTTGAAGACGGTAAATTCTACGAACTTCATAAAGCAGACGGTAAAACCGATGTCTATGATTACCAGGTTATAGATAAAGATCATGTAAAATTTAAAGCATCTCAGATGTCTCTTGAGCAAAATAATGAGAATTATGAATTCATAGACACAAGAATAGAAGAGTAATTTTATTTTTAAATAGATCAATACAATAATGTAGCACTTTAGTAATAAATTGCTACATTGTTTTTTATTATGCTACTCAATGAAAACATTTGCCGATAAAGTCATAGAATTCAATAGAAATCTTCAGTTTTCAGGAGATCTCCCAGATGGCTTTGAGGTCATGAATCCGTATCTGGACAACCCGGAGACAATGATGGTGATGAAAGAATTCTATCACAAATATTATAATGATCTGAGCCGGAGAAAATTTCTTATTGGAATCAATCCCAGCCGTCATGGAGCAGGAGTTACCGGAGTTCCGTTTACCGATACCAAAAGACTGGAAAGTGTTTGTGGTATCAGAATGAATTCAGCACGGACCCATGAAGTTTCCTCGGTTGTTGTTTATGATATGATTGCTGAATACGGAGGACCGGAAGAATTTTATCATGATGTTTATATCAATTCACCTTTTCCGCTGGCCATTGTAAGAAAAACGAAAAACGGTTGGCTGAATGCCAATTATTATGATGATAAAAGACTCTTTGAAGCGGTAAAGGATTTTATGATAGATTCCCTGAAGAAGCATATCAGCTTAGGTGTAGATACTTCCGAAGTCTTTATTCTTGGCAAAAAGAATGCAGAATTTATTTCAGCTCTTAATAAAGAAGCTCAATTATTTGAAAAGATGACTGTTCTGGAGCATCCGAGATATATCCAGCAGTATAAATCAAAAGAAAAACAATTGTACATTGACAAATATATCCTGGCATTGAAAAAATAAAAATTCCCTGAAGAGTCAGGGAATTTCTCATTTATGCATTAGAATCTTTTCGGATACAAATCACTTATGTAATTTTTACTTTTTAATGATTTTTGAAGATCCTGATGGAGTTTTGAGGATATAGACACCATTCGGAAGTTCTGAGATATCTGTCTGATTGGTTCCCTTCTTCATATCAAGATTTTTCAGCAGTTTTCCATCCTGACTGTAGATTTCAGCCTGTGCATTGTTTTCCGTTTTAATAGAAAGCAGGCCGCTGGTAGGGTTAGGATAAATGCTCATTCCTTTTTGTAAAGAATCTGTTTCATTCGTTGCCAGTACGATATTACTGTCTTTTACCCAGGTAAATGCATCTAATCCTGCATATCTGAAATTTCCGCCTAATGTAATCTGAAGCTGATCAATGACTATATTAGAATAATTCTGGCCGTTTAAATTGGTAAGATCAATCAGGGTATATCCGTTGGTAGAGCCCAGTGATGTTGCAAATCCGTTGGATTTCGTCTGGGTAAATTTAGTGACACCGCTTAGTTTTCCTGTGACCGTTATATTTCCTGTAACATTTAAATCCAGATTAAGGGCAGATAAATACATCCAGAATCTGTTTACCTTAAATAAATTTGATGTAGTCTTTATACTGAAAGAAGGCGGTGAGGCAGCATCATTCGAATTATCAATATACCGGTTGTCATTGGCGGTTCCGCTCCATCCTGTACCCGGATAGTTTCCCTGAATATCAAAAGTTCCTACATGGGAGATAATATTAAAGATCACGCCATTGTCTGTAAAACTTGCACTTCCATGAGATTCCGTTTCAAATTGCTCTGTACTGGTCTGCCCAAAAGAAAATAAAGATATCAGCAGACTGCAAATGGTTAAAAAAATAGTTCTTTTCATGATTTAGGTTTTGAATAAGTTGTTTTTTAGCTGCGTGACGGATAAATGCCTTCTACGCAAATAATGTAGTTAAGCCCTAAGTAAGGCGGCATATTGTTTACAGGAAGATTCTGTCCCGTATAAGAGATTGATTTTACATTAATGGCAGTATCCGGATCGGCCTGCACAAAACTTGGTACGGCAGTAAAATCTCTCCCTACCTGATTTCCTGTTATAGCAATTGAAGTACTGGCAGACGGTGTAGAAACGGTAGCATTTGCATTAGCTACTTTTAATTGAAATCCCCCTCCGATACTTGGCAGGTTTTGCTGAAGCAATGTATTCTGCTCTGTTCCGGAAACAATTCCCAATGGATAAGACTTACTGGAACTCATATTTCCGGCTCCTAAAGCCATACGTCCAATGAGATTAGGCAGTGCGAAAGTAGTGATACCGTCACCTCCGTACGTTGTTCCCAACAAAGAAAATAGGGCAGAGTTTTGAGAAATACTCAATATTCTTCCGTCACAGAACATCCAGCCTCTTGGTGCAAAATTTCCTGCAAATAGTTTTACAATTCCCATGTATTCGTCCATAATAATAGTTTTTTCAGTTATTAAATTTTCCTACTCTGTTCCATGGCTTTTCGGATTCCGCCGGTGTTAGTTTTTTTGATAAGTCAAAGGAACAATATATAGAAAGGCAGTACTAGAGTAGAAAATACCAAATTGGGGAGTCCGTATTTATACCTAATGAATGTTTACATTTCCCTGTCAATAGAGATCCGGGATATAAAAAGACTTTGATTTTAATCCGTAATTTGTATCTTATAATTTCTCTGAAAGAACGGTATTTAGTATTTTTGTAAGAATCCAATTAAAATAAAAATGAACGAATTCGTAGCATCAGAAATTAAAAACAATATTGCCGAAATTACATTCGGAACACCGAAAAGCAATTCACTTCCGGGAGCTATTTTAGAGAAATTGGCCCAGACCATTCTGGATGAAGGAGTTAAAGAAGAGGTAAAAGCTATTTTAGTTAAAAGTGAAGGTGAAAAAGCATTTTGTGCAGGAGCCAGTTTTGATGAGCTTTTAGCGATTGAAGAATTAGAAGCATCTACAAAATTTTTCGGAGGATTTGCAAAAGTTCTGAATGCTATGAGAAACTGCGGAAAAATTGTCGTAGTAAGAGTTCAGGGAAAAACAACCGGTGGTGGAGTAGGAATTGCCTGTGGGGCAGATTACTGTTTTGCAACTAAAGATTCAGCTTTGGCACTTACGGAAATCAATTTAGGAATCGGACCTTTTGTAATCGGGCCTTATGTAGAAAGAAAGATCGGAAAATCTCAGTTCTCTGCAATGGCTATTGATGCAGATTTCAGATCGGCGGAATGGGCAGAACAGCACAACGTGTATCATTCCGTATCCGAAAATATTGAAGAAATGGATTCCAAATTAGAAAAGTTCATGCAGACGCTGGCTTCCAGAAGCAGTGATGCACTGGCTTTGATCAAAAAGGTATCCTGGGAAGGAACAGACCATTTTAATGAGCTGATGCCGGCAAGGATTCATATGAGTGCAAGTCTGATTCTTGAAGATTCTGCTAAGAAAAATATTGAATCTATTAAAGAGAGATTAAGAGTAAAATAAATTTTTATTTGTCATAATTATACAGGCCGCTGATCATTTCAGCGGCTTTTTTGTGATAGTCAGCTCAAAGTTCATGAATGGAAAGAACCTTTTTTCCATGCTTTAAATACTCTATTTCTACTCTTGTTCCTATTTGATAACGGGAATAAATTTCCAGCTCAACCTCAAGTCTTATGATATCATTTTTAGATTTCCCTGCAAAAGACAGGTATTCTCCGTATTCCGTTTTATCACGGTTAATAATTATGCTTATCAATCTGTTTTTTCCGTGGATTTTATCTTTTTTCCAATTATGACTGTCATAGCCGGTTACTAAGAAAGAAATCAAATAAGTAAAAAGAAACAGAGCAAATCCTGCTGCCGCAAATAGCATATATTCATAGAATTTGAAGGTGCTGAAACCTTTTATGAAACCACAAAAAACGATTACAATGAATGTAGAAATACCTAATACAGTTGGTATTAACTTAGCCAGTTTTTTTCGCTCCTCTTCAAAATTCTTTATCTCTTCCTCACTCAAAGGAATATTTTCCTGTAATTGTATTTGAGAATAATCTATTAATATATCGGCCATAGTATGTTTTTAAAATGTCCATAGAATTCTTTTAAACTAATACTGACTCAATTCTATTTTCTTAAAGTTAATAATTTATATGATTGTAATGATCACAAAAGTCATTATTAAAAATTTCAAAAAAAAATTGGCAGATTAAAAATAAATTATAACTTTGTAATTCAAAGTTCTTTTTATGAATTCAAAAAACTATCACGAAGACTTATCTCATATCCGTTCCATGATGGAGCGGTCTTCCAGATTTATTTCATTGAGCGGACTGTCCGGAGTTTTTGCAGGTCTTGCCGCCCTGATCGGTGCCGGATATGTATATTTTGTTTTCCAGAGGGAAGGAATTGATTATTTTGATGGGGACAGAAATTTTTTCGGTCCAGCATTGGTCAGAGAACTTGTTTTGACCGGAACAGTGATTCTGATAACAGCTTTATTAAGCGGTTATATTTTTACAGCCAATAAAAGCAAAAAGAAAGGCCAAAAGATTTGGGATGCAACAACAAAGCGCCTGCTGGCAACGTTTGCCGTTCCTTTGGTAACAGGCGGAATCTTCTGTCTTGCACTTCTTTTTCATCATATGTTCGTTTGGATTGCACCGGCGACATTGATATTTTACGGAATTGCCCTGGTAGGTGCAGAAAGATATACTTTGACGGATATTAAATATCTGGGCTATTGTCAAATTGTTCTGGGACTGATTTCCCTGTTTTTTTTAGGCTGGGGACTTGTCTTCTGGACCATTGGTTTTGGAGTTTTGCATATTGTGTATGGTTTGATCATGCATAAAAAATACAAATAAAAATTGCTCCTGTCTGACAATGAAAAAAATGTTGATATTGTTAATCCTTATTTTTGTTGGAATTTTCGGGCGAAGTTTTTTGTTCAATACTTTTTTCGATATAAAGTTATAAAGCAAAGAGAAATATATATTCTTAAAAATGAAAAATATATAGAGCATAATGGAAGTAGTAATATAGAGGATATTATTAAGGAAAACTTTAATAAAACAGGATCTGTCCTTAGTTTTAGTTTCGATTCATGTGCAAACGATCCAAATATCCTTATAAAAACAAAGAAGGCCAATTGTATAGGATATTCTGCATTTTTAGCGGCTTCCATTAAGAATAGGCTTGCAGTGTTGGGGCTAGATGACAAATGGGAAGTAAGCCATGAAGTAGGAGAAATTTATTTTTTGAATGAAAATATAAATAAATATTTCACTTCGAAATTTTTTAAAGATCACGATTTTGTGGTTGTCAGGAATAAGAAAACAAAAGAATCAATAGCTGTAGATCCGGCACTGTACGATTATTTACGTATAGATAAAATAGTATTAAAATGATTAAAATAAATCAACTCAATAAAGAATTTGAAAGCCGTGTAAGATTGGGCATTATGTCCGTTCTTATGGTAAACGACTGGGTTGATTTTTCTGAAATGAAAGCACTTTTAGATATTACAGACGGTAATCTTGCAAGTCATAGCAACGCTCTGGAAAAGGCTGCATATATCGAAGTGAAAAAAGAATTCGTAGGTAAGAAACCTAAAACATCTTACCGTGTAACGCAGAATGGCAGACAGGCTTTTAATGAACACCTGGACGCACTTGAAAAATTATTGGGGCGGTAAAGGTTATATTTTTTTGAAAATTAACTTTGAAACACAAAGTACTTTATAATTAAAAATTAAATAAAATGATGACACAAAAACAAAAAACAATCACGATTTATGTTCTCCCATTGGCTTTACTGAGTATTCCATTGTTGGGAAATATATTTTCTAAGGAAGTGAACTGGTCAGCTACAGATTTTCTGGTTGCAGGAGTCTTGCTTTTTACAACTGCTTTTTTCATCAATCTGATTAGAAGCAAAATCAAAAAGCAAGGTCATAGGATCCTGATCTGTGCCTTTATTTTATTGGCTCTTGCACTGATCTGGATCGAGTTGGCAGTGGGGATTTTCGGAAGCCCGTTCGCAGGAAGTTAAACGCTGATTTCAATATGACTAGGAAAGAATTCATTAAACGATTGATGCAGGTTTCACTGATAGGGGCTTTTCCGGCATTGTATTCATGGCAGGTAGAACCTTTCTGGGTAGAATTTGTCCAAAGAAAGCTTCCCGTTAAGAATCTCCCGGAAACGCTGAATGGGAAAATAGTAATGCAGATATCGGACCTGCATGTCGGAGACCGTTTCGACTGGAATTTTCTGATCGATTCTTTCCGGAAAGCTCAGCAATTCAACCCTGATTTTGTGGTGTACACCGGAGACTTTGTGAATCATGGCACCGAAAAAGAACAGAAAGATCTGATGAAAGTAATGGAGCATGCAGTTCACGGTAAACTGGCAACATTTGGAATCCTTGGAAACCATGATTACGGTAAAAACTGGGATGATACAGAATGCTCAGAAAGTATTTCGGGTATTCTTGAAGACTTTGGAATCCATATGCTCAAAAATGACAGTAAAGAAAGTCACGGACTGAACTTTATAGGCTTTGAAGATCTGTGGTCCCCCAATTTTTACCCGGAAGAGGTGATGAAAAGCTATGATCCTTCAAAAGCGAATATCATACTCTGTCATAACCCGGATGCCTGCGACAGAGATATATGGAACGGATATCAGGGCTGGATACTAAGTGGCCATACTCACGGCGGACAATGCCGTATTCCCGGAATTATCACACCTGTTCTTCCTGTAGAAAATAAAAAATATGTATCAGGAGAAATAGATCTTCAGGATGGAAGAATGCTTTATATCAACCGGGCTATTGGTCATTCTTTTCAGATCAGATTTATGGTGCGTCCGGAAATTACACTCTTTACTTTAACTCAAGCTTAATAAACTATATTTATGAAAGATCATGAAATTATAAACATTGGAAAATGCATTTTTGGTTGGTGTCTTGCACTTGGAAGCATTTGTCTCTTTGGCTATCTTATTACAAGAAATGAAGATTTTGCTTTTGGAGGCTTTCTTTTACTTTTCTTCGGAACCGCTTTAAATTTTCTTGCTGCATTGGGATTTTTGATTTATGGAGCCATTCATACGTCAAAGTCTGATGCATGTCTTAGAGCTATTGGTATACTTATGATCAATATTCCTATAGCTATTCTTTATGCTTTTATAGGGCTTAATTTAATCTAAAATAATACACTATGAAAAAAATACGCGTTCAATTTCTGCTTTTCGTATACGACAGAACTCAGAAACTTTACAGAAAATACTTTAAAAAGAAAAAAAGACAGTGGCAGTTCAATGAGGAGCAGCTGTTGAAATTCAAAGAAGATTCCTTGGGAAGAAAACTGGGTGAGTTCTATAAAAAGCACGGATTCTCAATGATTCCCAAAATGGAAAACCATGATGTTCACCACCTGATCACAGGCTGCGGAACCCAGTTCGAGGACGAGATTGCTATGCAGTACCTTCTCCTTGGGAACGGTAAGCTTAATGCTCACCTTCTTGCAGCAGTGGTACTGGGAACAATTATCCTTCCGGAATATATGAAACTCTATATGAAAGCCTACACAAAAGGGCAGAGCATGAGACCATTTTATCACTGGGACTTTGAAAGTCTGCTGTGGCAGAATTTCGATCACCTGAAAGACTATATCCAGCAGAAAGAAACAGCAGTATTGTTTTAATCAGACACTATGAAAAAAGTAGAATTCAGTAAAGTCGGTAGAGTTGTTTTCCTTTCCTCATTTTTATCAGGAACGTTATTATTACTATTCTTTTTGATTACAAATGCATACTATCTCATAATAATAGGATTTTACTTTGTTTTAGTTACAGCGGTGGTCAATATGCTTGTTCTGTTCCATGAGCTTATAGAATTCCTGAATGATATTCCCAATAAAAAAGCTTCCGGAAACTCTGCACTGCTGCTTCTTTTCAACATTCCGGTCACAATAATCTATCTGTATATCATTATACCCTCAATCTTCAGATTATACAATAATTAAACTTCAGTTATTAATTGATAAAATTTTACCATCATGAAAACACATCATCATATATTTCTTACAGCCGTCTTGTTTGTTATTTTATTCTATGACCAGGAGATCGGACTGAATCTTGGTATTCTGGGCATCGTGTATGCGCTACTGACTTTATTCAAAACTCCTGAAAAAAACAGGACCAGAACTTTTCTGATACTTTTTGTTACAAGTATTCTGTCAAGTCTGGCTTTTGCATGGTTCAGGGATTTTCCGTCTCTGCTGGCGGTTGTAAGTTCACTTCTTTTGCTGGGTTACCGATCAAGAAACAGGAAACTGAAAATACTTTTCCTGATTCCTGTTTTTATTATCAACACTATTACCTCCCTTTTCAGGTTTTTTAGTTTTGACGAATGGCTGCCGAAAAAAAATGTTTCCGGGGTATGGCAGAAAACTCTGGCATTCATCATTATTCCTCTGGTGTTTATCTCTATATTTTTTGGAATTTATTCTTCCGGAAGTGATCATTTTGCAGCTGTCTTTAGAGATTATGAACTTGATATTAATATATGGCAGGTACTGGGTCTTTCAGTTCTGGGATTTTTCATTGCTTTCAATTACTGGAACTATGCAGTGGAACGATTTATTTATAAGAAAAACCATTTGCTGGATGATGATTTTCAGGACGACAGTAAAATTCAGAAAGCGACCTATTCTTTTCTTGATCTTGATGCGGAGAGAACCAGTGGTGTCATTTCTTTCTTCTGCCTGAATATTTTACTCGTATTCTTTATCATCACTTATAATTACGAGCAGTTTTATGAAATTTCAAAAACTCCCGTGCAGCTTTCGGAAGAAACCCATGAAAGAGTCAATGCTGTAATCATGTCGATAGTTATGGCTGTATTGGTGATTATGTTTTATTTTAAATCCGGTTTTAATTTTGATCCTAAAGCAAAACTGATGAAGATTCTCGCCAGAATCTGGATCATTCTGAATGCCATTCTCGTGTGTTCTGCCGCCTTGAAAAACTACGAATATATCATCAGTTACGGATTCACTTACAAAAGATTGGGGGTATTTGCTTTTCTCCTGTTATCATTGGTTGGGCTGGCTCTTACTTTCATTAAAATTCAAAAGAAAAAAAGAAATGCATTCCTGTTCAATACAATGACCTGGTATTTTTATGGAACAATTTTAGCATGCAGTTATGTAAACTGGGGCGGAATTATTACCTCCCAGAATATGAAACGTAAAGATTTTGTGGTAAACTATCACTTCGAACAAATCCGCTTCAGTGAAAAGGAACTCCTGAAGTATGCGGAAGAAAAAAATGATCCTCAGCTGAAAAAGAAAGTACAGGAAAAAGTAAAAGCAGAAACATCCAAATCTTTCCTTTCAAAGATCATTTACTTTGAAACATTAAAAGATTAAATTATTATGAAAAAATCCTTATTGTTAATTCCATTGATTATTATTTCATGTAAAAAAGAACCGGCCATAACGGAAACTCCAAACAAGGATTCTGCTATAGTCACAGAAATGCCGGATTCTGCAGTGAAAGCAGACTCTGCTGCCCTTAGAAAGAAAGATTCAATCATTAACAATGCTCCCATTACTAAAGAAGTACTTCGTAAAGGCGTGATGAGAAGCGAAAAAGAGGGGCAGATCATAAGAACGGCAGATGCAACACAGCTTCCTTTTACATTAGGGGAGGAGTTTACAAAAGACGGGCAGGAACTGATTTTAAAACTAACCCATTATGACAAGCCGAGCATTAAAGCTAAAATTTCCACCAATGAAAAAGACTTTAATATCAGGTTCAACCAGATCAGGCTTCCTAACGGAGATTATGACGGGCCCTTCGGAAGAGAAATTACTTACGAAACCAAAGGCACAGGCGAAGTCTGGCTGATTATCGGAAAAAGTAATATGGCTTCCGGTAATACGAAAGGAGGATTTAATGTAAGTGTAGAATAAGATACACTACTTTGGTATAATTTCTGCAAATTCAATCCTAAAGTTTAAAGTTATGAGAAATATATTTTTAATGACAGCAGCAGTTTCAGCATTGGTCGTAAGCTGCGGAACTGTACAGTCATTGGTTCAGAATACATTCCCTTATACAGCCAATGTTTTGGTTTCTACGGGAGTGCCTGCAGATAAAGAAGTTTCATCTACATCTACAGCCACAAATGTGCAGACATGGTTCGGAGGAAATAATAATGCAAAGATCAAAGATGTAAGAATTTCTGATGCGAAGATTTCTGTAGTTTCTCCTTCGGGAGGTAACTTAAGCGCCATTAAATCTGTGAAAGTTTATGTTTCGTCCAGTGGAACAGGTGAGAAGCTTGTTGCGTCACGTTCCAATATAACGACAGACTCTTCCAGCTTAAATCTGGATATCAATGATACAGGATATCTGGATGAGGTTGTAAAAAGTTCAGGACTTACAGTAAGAACAGTTTATGAACTGAAAAACCAGACAAGTTCAGACATGAACCTTAAGATAGCGCTTAATTTTAACAGCGTTCCTGCGAATTAATATTATAAAAACAGAGATAAATAGGCTGCCTTGAAAAAGACAGCCTATTGTTTTTTGCTTTGAATATATTTCTGTGCAAGTATTATTCTGATAATTTTGTTAAAACTTCCATAGCTTTTTCCACATGATTTTTATTTACAAAAATATGGTCATGAAAATAAGCAGCCACTACATTACAACTTATTCCATTCTCAGAAAGAGCTTTTGAAAAAGCTGCAGTTAATCCTACTGCTTCCAGAGAAGAATGCACCGCTAATGTGATCCATGCCATGATAACGGAATATTCCAGGTTCAATTTGTCTGCAAGCTCCTTTTTGACTATGATCGTAAATCCCTCGTCTTCCCTGAAAAACATTTCAATCTGGTCTAAATCTAAAATTTCGGTATTTTTTACTGTACAAAAAACATACTCGCCTGCATTATGCTTAGGTTTCATACTTTTTATAAGCTTCTGTAAATCCTTTTCTCCATTCATTTTTCAGTAAATTAAAATACAATGTACAGATATTTTGTATATCAGTATTTATTCGGTTTATAATTTGGTGAACTTTTCAACGACCCTTCGCTGACCTTCTGTAATATTAATGATATACTGACCTGCAAGAAGATCCGAAGTGCTGATCTTTTCATCAGATAAAGCAGATCCCTTTCTTATGGATCTTCCCTGCATATTGATGATCTCAAAATCTACTTTTTTACTTTCGTTGGTATGAATAGTTATATAATCGGTAGCAGGATTAGGGTAGATCTTAATCTCTAAAGAAAGCGGGATCTTAGTTTTTTTTGCTTTAAGTAAGAAATTGCTTTCCAGTTGTAGGATGGCATTCTTTACATTGGGTAAGGGGCCTATCTTCTGATTAGCAACCGTTCCACCCTGAGGAATTCCCGTGGATATTAAAAGATTTTTCATAGCAGCCGGTGTTAAATACTGGCCTGTAGTCTGACGGTAAAAAGACTGGATCAAAGTAGCTGCGGATGCCACAACAGGAGTAGCAGAGCTTGTTCCGCTAAAATAATTGTATGTTCTGTTATTATCGTTGTCATATTTTTGATATGAACCATATCCGGCTGCCAGAACATTGCTTCCCCAGCCCTGTACATCTACCCGGTTTCCATAGGTACTGAAACTCAGTTTAGAATGAGTGGTATTGGGAGAACCGGCACCAACGATAATTGCCCCGCTGTTTCCTCTTGCCATATAAGAAGCGTAGAAAGGATCATCAAGGTTCTGATTTCCGTTTCCTGCTGCTGCAATGATAATAATTCCTGAGTCTGTAGCAGCTTTTGTAAGGTCCCAGATCACACTGTCATATTCAGCAGGACAGTACTGGCCGTCTTTTCCGCCAGTCTGCATTTCATATAGAATAATATCACCGGCCTGCGAGGCACTGATAGATCTGCTTACTGCAGCTGCTCTGTTGTATCCTACAGTAGTCCATTCCATATATCCTTTAATTTCAGAAGCATTGTAGGCTGCTCCGGAAAGTCCGATATTATCCTTTACCGAACCTAAAATACTGACCACAGCTGTTCCGTGATCCCGGTAATTATTCCCAGATAAACCTGAATTGGGTGAATATCCCGGTTCCAGCTGTATAGAATTTTGATTGGAAAGCATTTCGTGAGTTTTATAAAAGCCATATTCTACATCGTGTATGCGGATATTCTGCCCTGTGATTCCTCTGGACCACGCATACTTTGCATTAATTCCCGGATTGTCGTTGAGATAAGTCTGCAGACTTTCTAAATCAGGAGTTGCCACAAAAGCTTTAACGAATGGCGGTTCGATAGGAGTGCTGCTCATTACAGAAACATATTCTACTTCGGGAAACTTTTCAAGAGTGCGGGCCAAGTTTTCAGCTTCCTTATTGTTTTGCAAAGGAAGATTTACTCTGAAAATGCGTTTCAGTTTTTCAACGGATTCACCCGAATTACCGTTTGCTTTACTGTTTTGGCTCATTTCTTCAAGTTTTCTGTCGTTAAAGCCCAGATCATTAACAAATGAAATTTCATTCGCTTTAACGAATTCTGCTAATGCCGGATTTCTGTCAAGTGCTGCTTTTTCAGAATTGACATCTTTTGAAAAACACACATAAATGTTAGGGTTTAAATCATCATTTTTCTGGCTGTAGGAAAGTGAAAAGATGAAGATAAGTAATGCGAAAAGTCTGATTTTTGTTCTCATAAAATATATTGTTAAGTGGTTGTAAATCAGTTTTATTTTGTATCAAAAATAATAATAAAATCACAATATTGTGATTTTATTTAAGTATTTATTGATGAAATTTATTTGGCTTAGAAAAAATGTTAAAAAAATATCTTCCAGTTATTCTGAAAGATATTTTGGGTAAGTAAACGTTTATGTTTCTCGATTGTCAGCTTTTGGTGATTGAATCCATAACGATGGTTACAGGTCCGTCATTAACCAGGGATACTTTCATATCTGCACCAAATATTCCGCTTTCAGTTTTTAATCCTGATTTAGCAAGCTCCTCTTTGAAATAATCGAAAAGTGGGACCGCTTTATCCGGTTTTGCTGCTTTGATGAAAGAAGGACGGTTACCTTTTTTATAATCTGCAATCAGTGTAAACTGACTGATACAAAGAATTTCTCCCGAAATATCCTTCACAGAAAGATTAAGCTTATCATCCTCATCACCGAATATTCTTAGATTTAAGACCTTCTGGACAAGCCAGTCTGCATCTGCCTTTTCATCGTTTTCATCAATTCCTGTCAACAGCATCAGTCCTTTCCCGATTTCACCTACGATTTTCCCGTCTACTTTTACATGGGCCTCGGAAACTCTTTGTATAACGATCTTCATTTTTAGTAATAAATATTTAAAGTTTTAGTGGCAGTATCAAAATTGTACGGATATGTTTTAGGAGGAAGGGAAGTTGCAGCCCCGGACTCCGGCTGGCCTGTTCTCAGGATCCATCGGGTATTGTCTTTGGGACACAGAATGCTGATATTATCTTTTACCTCAAGGGTTGTATTGGCATCAGGGCAAATATGGGGAGCATTACGGTCATATGCCTTGAAAGTATCTCCTACCCGGACTACGATCAGTCCTCTTGTTCCTGATTGCTGTTCATTCACATAAATCCAGCCTCCATCATAGTTGAGGTTGTTATAAGCAGGCAGGTTCAGGTTTAAACTTACATTAATAGGATTGTTTGGGAAACAGTTTACGGTATCTTCTCTGCTTCCGCATGAGTTTATGGTTAAATTGCTGAAAATCAGTAATGTTAAAATAGATAGGATTGAAAAAGTTTTTTTCATTTCAATTTAAATTTTTATATATTTGTAAAAGTTAAACGATTATAACACGTAAAACATTGTCCGGCAAATGTCGGATTATTTTTTTATACCAAAACTAAATTTTGAAAATTATGGCAAGCTATGTAACAAAGGTGGGACAAGAGAAAATGAAAGCTGAGCTGGAACAGTTGGAAACTGTGGAAAGACCAAAAATTACCCAGCAGATTGCAGAAGCGAGAGATAAAGGAGATTTATCTGAAAATGCTGAATATGATGCTGCTAAAGAAGCTCAGGGTATGCTTGAAATGAGAATTTCAAAGCTTAAAGATGCTATCGCAAATTCTAAGATCATAGATGAAAGTCAATTAGATACTTCAAAGGTTTCAATCCTTACTACCGTAAAACTTAAAAACAATGCAACCAACCAGGAGCAGGTGTTCACATTGGTGCCGGATAACGAGAGTGACCTTAAAACAGGGAAAATTTCTGTAAATACACCGATTGCAAAAGGATTGCTTGGAAAAGTGATTGGCGAAACGGCGGATATTACATTACCTAACGGAAACAAACTGTCTTTCGAAGTACTGGATATTACTCTTTAAGACCTATTCTGAATCAACTTCAATCTAAATTTAACTTCTAAAAATGAGCAGCATATTCACAAAAATCATTAACGGTGAAATTCCATCATACAAAATTGCTGAGGATGAAAATTTTATAGCATTCCTTGATGCAATGCCTTTGGTGAAAGGACATACACTGGTAGTTCCTAAAAAAGAAGTTGACCTGATCTTTGACCTGGAAAGTGAGGAATACAAAAATCTGTGGGGATTTGCCCAGAAGGTGGCTAAGAAAGTTAAAAATGCAGTTCCCTGTGTAAGAGTAGGAGTAGCTGTTGTGGGATTAGAAGTTCCTCATGCACACATTCACCTTATTCCTTTAAATAAGATGGAGGATATGAATTTCAGAAATGAAAGACTTAAATTAACAGATGAAGAATATAAAGAGATCCAAAACTCAATTATTAATTCTTAAAAGTATAAAATCGTAAAAAAGAAATTTTTTACGATTTTCTTTAACATATATTATATAGTATGAATTCAAACCAATGTTCTTTCTGCGGCAGAAAAAGAAATGAAGTACAGATGCTTATTTCAGGGCAGAGCGGCTTTATCTGTGAGAATTGTATCGAACAGGCACATGTTATTGTAAAAGACAGCGTTTCCAAGACAGGATCTTCTCCCGCTGCCAATATAGACGAACTCAAGAAACCAAAAGAGATCAAAGAATTCCTTAACCAATATGTCATTGGACAGGATCAGGCCAAAAAGCAGCTTTCTATTGCAGTATACAACCATTATAAAAGACTGCTTCATGCTCAGGATGAAAACAGGGAAGTAGAACTGGAAAAATCGAATATCATTATGATAGGTGAAACCGGTACAGGGAAAACTTTACTGGCAAAAACTATCGCAAGAGAACTTAACGTTCCTTTTTGTATCGTAGATGCTACTATTCTTACAGAAGCAGGTTATGTAGGGGAAGATGTGGAAAGTATCCTTTCCAGACTTCTGATGGTTGCCGATTATGATGTGGAAAAAGCAGAAAGAGGAATTGTATTTATTGATGAGATTGATAAAATTGCAAGAAAATCTGATAATCCAAGTATTACAAGAGATGTCTCCGGAGAAGGAGTACAGCAAGGATTACTGAAGCTTCTGGAAGGAAGTATTGTAAATGTTCCGCCTCAGGGAGGAAGAAAACACCCTGATCAGAAATATATCCAGGTAAATACCCAGAATATCCTTTTTATTGCCGGAGGTGCTTTTGACGGGATCAAGGAGATTATTGAAAGAAGAATGAACAAGCAGGCTATAGGTTTCAGTTCAGAAAAAATCAATAAAACCGATGAAGATGAATATGTATTAACACATATTAATGCAATTGATCTCCGTTCTTTTGGACTGATACCTGAACTTTTGGGAAGATTTCCAATCATTACTTATCTTGATAAGCTTACTAAAGAGACTATGGTAAGAATTATGAAGGAACCAAAAAATTCTATTATTAATCAGTTTGTGGAACTTTTCAAGATGGATGGCACGAATTTGGTTTTCACTGATGGCGCTATTGAAAAGATTGTAGAAGAGACCATAGAAAAAGGATTGGGTGCCAGAGGCTTAAGAGGAACTACTGAAAAAGTACTGGAAGACTATATGTTTTCAATAGGTGAAGAGAAAGAAATTATATTAACGGAGGATAATATTTTTGTTAATAAATAAAATATTTTTTTTTCTTAAAAAAAAAATCTTACCTTTGCGGGTGAAGATTGTATTAACACACAAATAATTATATACAATGAGAAAAAGTTTATTTGCTATAGGTCTTTTAGCAATTAGTTATTCTGTTCAGGCGCAGAATGTTCTATGTCACGTAGACACTAATGCTAATATGTATGTGAGTGAAGGCACCCTCGTCTATAGTGGAGGAGGTGTACAGACAAGAGATAACGGTACTCTTGACGTTCACGGTAATGTAATGGTTGTAGGTACTGCAGGAGATGGTATCAAAACAATTTCAGGAGCGGGAGCAGGTACTCCTAAAACTGATGGTGGAAACATCATTTTAAGACTTAATACTCCTACTACCACAGATGATGCATCTACTTACGGACAATTATATGTTGATGGTTTAAGCCAAAGTGACATTACTGGAATCGTAAGTAAGGAATTCAGAACCAAGAAAAATGGTACCGGAAACTATTATCAACAAGTTGGGCTACCTTTCTTTGGTAAAACTATGAGTACATTATCCACTGAATTGGGTAAGACATTTGGTACTGTAAGAAGAAGCCAAAACGAAATTCTAAAATGGAACAATACTGCAGCTATCGCTGATCATTATCCAAATTTATCCCTTACTACCAGCGATGGTTCTGCATACTATATGCTTGGATCTAATAATAACAATTTAGATGTAAGTGCTTCTATGCATACCCTAAATGGTCGTCCTTATGCAACATTTGCCTCTGCTGCAACTCTTCAGAATGCAGGGAATGTTAATTTTGGCCCAGGTGGTACGGCAATCAATGGATATAATGAAAGATATAACACTTATCTTCAGGATCAGTTCGAAAACTCTGCTACTGCTTGGTCAGGAACTTTTGGTAAAAACATTTACCAGTTCGGTAACCCTTTCTTCACTAATCTTGATTTATCAAGAATTGGATATGCAGAAGCCGGAGGAGTTGGTGGTGTTACTGATGGAAATAACATCAGCAATATCTGGGGTGTAAGATATGATCCGGGAACTGTAATAGTAGGTTCTCAGGGAAATGCTTACAGTTCAGGAGCATTAATCCAGACTTATACTAGTCCAGGAGGTGTACCTGTTGGAGATATTGGTATGATTATTAAACCAATGCAGACTTTCGTTCTGAAGTTGAGAGATAATACTTCCCAGACATTAAATTTTAATACCCTTAGAAGATTTAACTCAACAGTTAGAGCTGCTACTACTGATTACAATGTTAATGCTGCTAAAAATGCAGGAAAAATTACTGAAGGTACAGTAAAACAGCTTGGGGTAATTGGATTAGATGTTAACGGAAAAGAAGTGGCAAGAACATATTATGTGGTTTCACCTAATGCTGTTACAGGTCACCAGACTTCTGTGGCAACTACAGTTCAGGCAACAGCAGGAAGTAATATCATAGGTACATTTGAAGAAGCTTTGAATGGTGGTTATGATACAAACTATACTTCACAATATTGGTTATATATTAATGAAGCCAATGAAAGTAATTTTAAAGGTAAGAATGTTAAACTGGTAAATTATGATACCGGTAAGGTAAAGTCTTACAAATTTGAAATAAGAGAAAACGGAGAGTTAGTTTCTACAGGAACTCACTTGTTATCTGCAGGTATCGGATTCTACTATAAAGCATCAAACGGTACTTTGCAGCCTGCAACACAAGACGGTATTGCACCTAACGCTGTTGCATCTTATGATTTATATTATGGGGAGCCTAGTAATGTGGTACTGGCGGCAAAAGAAACAGCTGCAGTTTCAAGAACATTAGTAGTGTATAACCCAGCAATTTCTAACTACATTGTTAGATTTGATCCAAACTGGAAAAAAGCAGATATTGAAGTTTATGATATGAGCGGTAAACTGGTTATTTCTAAAAAGGCAGTTGATGCATCTAGGGATTTTGTAATAGAGCTTGATGGAGCCGTTAAAAATTCTTATGTTGTAAAAATTGTTTCCGATAAAGGAGAAACCGTTAACACTAAAATCTTAAAATAAATATTATGAAAACTATTAATAAACTAGTACTTGCTCTTTTCTTTTTCGGAACACTTCTGGTCAAGGCAGATGATGAAATACCACCAGTACCAACTGGTCCTTCAACAGGTACAGGAGGGGTAGGTCCTGGAGGTCCTGCATCACCTATTGATATGTATGTTTATCTGCTATCTATTGTTGCAGTTGCATTCATTATGTATTACACAAAGAAATTGAAGAGCCAAAAAGCCTAAAATTTTATTAAAATAATATTAAACTCTCTGATTAATCAGAGAGTTTTTTTATTTTTACTCTATGAAAAAGATATATATATTATCTGCAGTATTAGCTGCATTTTCCCTGCAGGCTCAGTTTACAGTTACAATTCAGACACCTGCCGAATTTAAAGATCAGGATGCCATTCTATACACGCTAAACGGTTCAAAAGATATAATCGTTACCAAAGAACAGAGCAAGAATAAT
Organism: Chryseobacterium sp. MIQD13; assembly: GCF_050496705.1. NCBI lineage: Bacteria > Pseudomonadati > Bacteroidota > Flavobacteriia > Flavobacteriales > Weeksellaceae > Chryseobacterium > Chryseobacterium sp. MIQD13. The sequence goes on along the minus strand of NZ_JBNWAF010000002.1, from coordinate 28,274 downwards.
ACATGGACCTTCAAGTATCCAAACCATTATATGGGAATGATGAAAGTGTATTTTCCGGCTTCAAATAATGCGGTAAGCTTTGTTTCGGAGAATAAAAATGTTAGTATCAAAATGGATGTTCAGAATAATAAGCTTAAGGATGTTGTCTATCTGGATGAAGTTAATGATCTTATGAGTAAACAGCAGGAAGGTTCTCAGAAAAAAGAGCTTATTCTCCCTGCGCTGGCTCAGATCAAAGAATATTATAAAGACAATACTGACTTTGGTAAAGCCCTGAAAACTGAAATAGAAAAACTTTCCGGGATGAGTGGCAGTATTGATGCAGCACAGCATCCGTTTATTTCCTATTATAATACAAACTACAATAAATTCCTTTCTAACTCTACAGATCCGGCTAAAAAGGTCACTCAGGATGATATTGTCAACTTCCTGGATAAATCTAATGACATGCTTGAGACTTCCTCACTTTTGAGACCTGTTTTGGTGGCTTATCTTAATTCAGGAGGGAATACTAATGTTGGAGGTTCTGTGGATACGCTTCTGGATCGTTTAAAAGTTGAAACCCCAAGAGGACAAACTGTTTTGTCAGAGCTTATTGATATTTTTGATGCTTATGATATGGAGGAATTCAAAACCAAGTATCTTACCCTTGCGAAAAATCTTAAATGTACTATTACTGACAGGCTTGCAACTACTCTGAAATCCAATGCCAATGTTGAAATGGGAGCTGTATTCCCGAACATTAAATTTCAGTCTCCGGCAAATACATCTGTAAAGTCATTGCATGATGTAAAAGCAGATAAAAAAATCATTGTTTTCTGGTCGTCTACCTGTTCTCACTGTGAAAGCGAGTTGCCTCAGCTTTTGGCAAAATACAGTGATTTGAAGGCGAAAAATGTGCAGATTGTAGGTTTGTCTTTAGATACAGATAAGAACTCTTATACTCAAAAGATTGCTGCATTTCCTTGGATCAATGATTCTGAATTAAGAGGATGGAACAGTAGTTATGTAGATACTTACAATGTACATGCAACTCCTACGTATTTTATTTTGGATGCTAACAATAAGATAATCAATAAACCAGACCATGTAGGCAATGTTTTGGAATATTTTAAACTAAAATAATTTTGGTAGTAAGCAAATATTTTCTATATTTGCACCACCAAAACGGCGAGGTAGCTCAGTTGGTTAGAGCGCAGGATTCATAACCCTGAGGTCACGGGTTCAATTCCCGTCTTCGCTACAATAAAGAGGATAGTAATTTATATTGCTATCCTTTTTTTATTTTTATAAGCCCTCATTATATTTTTTCAAATGATAAATTAAGATCTTCTTACTATAGATTTCTGTGACTTATTGTTCCAATTTCAAATTGCTGTAAAGTTTCTCTGATTTTTAACTTCTATAAAATCTATACTATTTGTTAATTTCACAGAATGGGGAAAATTAGGTATAAATACTTAATAATTTTCCATTGCATGTGCATAGATTTGTGATATATGAAGACTGTTTTTTAGCAGTAATTTTTAAAAACTTTAAATAACCAGAAAACAAAAATGAATTCTATGGCTAAGTTTACGAGAAAAAATGCGTGGGACCAAAATGGGACCTTTGATAATCCGGATCTTTTATGGTATGCAAAAGCAGTTGGGGTGATGCAGTCCCGTGCCTTAAATGATGAAAACAGCTGGTGGTTCTTCGCCGCTATGCATGGTGAGCAAATGGGAGGAAGCGAATTTCCAAACTGGAATGTTCTTCCAGGGTTGCCAAACGTTCCGACAACCCCTCTTCCGGATACAGCTACTATAAATAAGTACTGGAACCAATGTCAGCACCAAAGCTGGTATTTTGCGCCTTGGCATCGTGGTTATCTTATTGCCCTTGAAGAGCAGATTCGGGAGGCTGTGATCAGCTTGGGAGGCCCTGCTGATTGGGCTCTTCCATATTGGAATTATCTGGGGCCGGATGATCAGTATAAAATACCTCCGGCCTTTACAGAAAAAAACCTTCCTGATGGAACTCTTAATCCATTATATGTAACTGCGAGATATGGTCCTAAAAATAATGGAAATATCTATATTGAAATTCCTCCAATTTCAGAAGCCTGTCAGGGAAATACCATTTATACGGGAAGTAATTCCTCAACCTCACTTCCCGGTTATGGCGGGCCGGAAACAAAGTTTTCACATGATGGAAGAGTGAGCGGTAATCTTGAAAGCAATCCTCATAACCTGGTACATGTGCAGGTAGGAGGGCAAGATGGATTAATGTCCGATCCGGATTCTGCGGGACTTGATCCTATTTTTTATCTGCACCACTGCAATATCGACAGAATGTGGGCCTCATGGAACGTGAAAAATCATAATCCTATTAATCCAATGTGGCTGGGTGGGCCTGCTCTTTATGGCGAAAGAGAATTTATCATGCCTCTGCCCAATAATAAAGCTTGGGTATATACTCCCGGAGAAATGACCAGTTTGGCCAGACTTGATTATACATATGATGATCTTGCACCAACAACAGCTCCTTTATTAGAAAAGACTCTTTCCCAAAGATTAACTAAATTAGGTGCAAAATCAGTAGTAACAGAAACTTTACAAGAACAGAATATGAACCTAGGAAGTAATTCGGAGCTTGTTGGTGCCAATGCAGGACAAGTTCAAATAGACGGATCAGGAATAAAGACTACGGTTAAATTAGAAAGTAGTTCATGGAAGAATGTGCCTAACAGTCTGATGAAAGCTTCTGCATCCAGTTTACCGGATCAGGTTTATCTTCAGCTTGAGAATGTAAAAGGGACCAAGGATGCCAATATACTGAAGGTTTCGGTAAATCATCAGCTTGCCGGACATGTTTCTCTTTTCGGACTTCGTAATGCTTCTCACAACGACGGACATAATGCAGGTAACGGGCTTACTTTTATCCTCAATATCACAGAAATTATCGATAACCTGTATATCAATAATAAACTGGATATTGATTCTCTGGATGTAACCATTCTGCCTGATAATGCAATTGCTGCCGATGAAAAAATTACAGTAGGCCGTGTGAGTATTTATCGTGAAGAGCAAAAGCTATGAAAACCTCGAAAAGGATTCGGTACTCAATAAGCGTAACGATTCTGGCAGTCAGTGCTGTATTTTGGGTGATTCTATTATTTAATCCCGGTGGTATTATGAGGGTAAAACACTGTCATGTTACCTTTGAAGGACCGTCAAAAGCATCACTCCAGATGCTTCTACAGATGAATCCGGTTTCTGATCTTATGTTGGGATGGACCCTGATGGTTTTAGCTATGATGCTGCCTAAATTGATTACACCGGTTCAGTACATCTGTGAGCGTAATTTTAAAAGCCGCCGATTCCGGTCTGCAATACTTTTTATATTTGGATATACAGCAGTATGGATTGTGATGGGCTTTTTGATGAATGCTTTAATCGTAGGATTGAATTTTTTGATGCCGAATTCCTATATCCCTGCATTGCTTGTTGGAATCATTGCTTTGATATGGCAGTTTTCCCCAATCAAACAGAGATATCTGAACAGAGGGCATGATCATATTCCTCTTGCAGCTTTTGGCTCTGAAGCGGATCGGGATGCATTAACGTTTGGAATTATGCATGGAATCTGGTGCGTAGGTGCAGGATGGGCCCTGATGCTTTTCCCGATGTTATTACCTGCCGGACATAACCTGGCTATGATCGCTGTTACTTTCATTATGATCAGCGAACATATGGAGCATCCGAGGTTTCCGAAATGGCATTTCAGTTTACGTCTGAAACTGCTTCGTATTATTATTGCTCAGATAAAAATGAATCTTAAAGCTACAATGAATTTAAATTGAATACTTTATTTCTACTATATTCACAGCTTCACCATCTTTAAAGGTGAGAAATAACCGTACTTTAAGTGCGGTTATTTTATGAAATTTTGCTTTAATCAATAATGCTGAAATAAAAAGCCGCAGCTTACAATAGCTGCGACTTTATTTTTATTATGCTATTTAAAAGGATAGTTTAGCTTTGGTATCCTAATAATTTTCTGATCTGGTAGAAAAATCTCTCAATAAGTCTCAGATCCTGTGTTACAATTTCTGCATTACCCCTGAGTTCTTTATCAAATGTAAGGTTTTTGTTATAACTTGTTTTTAATCCTTTTGGAAGAATTACATCCACATAATAATTTCCTTTTTCGTCAGGAATAAGAGAAATATTCTGAACTTTCCCTTCTACAATACCATATTCCTGAAAACGGTAGTTATCCAGTTTAATCAATACCTTCTGACCCGTAGTTACCTTTCCTGAGTTGACAGTAGGAACAGACATTCTACCTACCAGCTTTTCTTTATTTGAAGGCAGTATGGAAAGAATAGGTTCTGCCGTTTTCACAAACTGATTTTCCCCAAAAAACTGCTGAAAGCTGGCCATCCCATCTGTAGAAGAAATCACAAGATAATTCTGTTCCCACTGTTTTAAAGACTTACGGAGCTGTTCAAAAAGTTGTAAAGTCTGGGAAGAATAGGTAATCTTGTCTTTTTCTGTATTGATGGCTGTTCCGCTTTTTGTTTTATTTAAATTGGAAATCCCCTCATCCATCTGGGAAATGGAAATATTGAGATTTTCAAGGTTCTGCTGGGCCTGAAGAAATTTTATTTTTTCATTTTCAAGCTCTATAGATGCAATGACTCCCTGATTGAAGAGTTCCTGGGATCTTTGATAGCTTTTCTTTGATAATTCATACTTGGCTAATTCTAAGCTTTTCTGCTGCTTTAAGGTAGTAATCCTGCTTCTATATTCTGAGATGCTCTGATTGGCTGCTATATTTTCCGGTGCATAAGGCTGAAGTCTTGTAAAGAGCTCCTCATCCTGGAACGCTTTAGCAAAATTGTTGTAGTCACCTTGCAGCTCACCAAGTTTAAACCTGGAGGTCATGGCAATCGGGAAAGAACCGAGCTGATTGGGTGCGGTAGAATCTACAAGTTTCTTCAGCTCCAAAACATCTTTATAATTTGCTGCGGACTGCATGACCATAAGTACCTCATTCTTTTTAACTTCCTGATGATCTTTGATGAAAATCTTTTCAATTTTTGAGCTGGTTCTGGCCTCAATTTTTTCAGGAGGATTTTGTGAGGTAACAATAACGGGAGCAGAAACAAATTCCGGGTACTTTATAATGTAGCTCATCACGAGGATAAGCAGGAGAATCACTAATATGACACTGTTTCCCCAACGTATCATCCAGTGAGGAGGCTGGGTGAGAATGTCCTGAACACTCTCCGAGCGGAGTTCTATATTGTCTAAGATGTCTTCTTTCATGTTTGTAAGATAAAATTTCCTTCATGTTCCAGAAGGAGCATTATTAATTTCCTAATTCAAGCTGATTTTTTACCAGTCTGTAATATTCGCCTTTAAGGGCTACCAGTTCAGCGTGATTACCTTCCTCTACCACTTTGCCTTTATCCAAAACTATAATTTTATCAGCATGTTTTACTGTTGATAATCTATGGGCAATTACGATGGCTGTTTTGCCTTTGAAGAACTGCTCAAGATTTTCCATAATCACTTTTTCATTATTGGCATCCAAAGCAGAAGTAGCTTCATCGAAAAAGATAAACTCAGGCGATTTGTAAACAGCTCTGGCAATGAAAAGTCTCTGTTTCTGGCCACCGCTGACTCCTACACCTTCATTTCCGATTTTTGTATTATAGCTTAAAGGAAGCCCTTCAATAAACTCTTTGATATTGGCAATCTCCACAGCACGTCTCAGTTTCTGTTTGTCAACGTGATCTTCTCCTACGGCAATATTATTGGCGATAGTATCATTAAATACATATCCTTCCTGCATTACAACTCCGCAGTGATCTCTCCAGAACCTTGGTGAGATATTTTTTAACTGAGTGTTTCCAAGTTTAATTTCTCCTGAATTAGGTTCATAAAATTTCATCAGAAGCTTTAAAAGAGTGGTTTTTCCACTTCCGCTGGCGCCTACAATAGCCGTTGTTTTCTGGTAAGGAATACTAAGACTGAGATCTTCAAATACGGGAACATCTGACCCGATGTATCTGAATGATATATTGCTTACGTCAATATCTTTCTGTGGAATCTCAACTGCGTACTGCTCGTTTTTATCCTCTTCATCTTCTTTGTCATGGATTTCACCCAGTCTTTCCAGTGAAATTTTAGCATCCTGAGTCTGCTTGATAAAGTCAATAAGCTGTAGCAGCGGGCTATTCAGCTGTCCGATAATATACTGTACCGAAAGCATCATCCCCAGAGTAAGGTTTCCGCTTAAAACTAATTTGGCAGACAGGAAACTTACCAGAATATCTTTCATCTGGTTAATAAAATTTCCTCCTACAGACTGCCATTGTTCCAGAGAAAGAGATTTTATTCTTATTTTAAACAGTTTTACCTGCAGGAATTCCCAGTCCCAACGCTTTTGTTTTTCTGCGTTATGCATTTTGATTTCCTGCATACCGTTGATAAGCTCGATTACCTTACTTTGTTCCTGCGAAACCTGAGAGAATCTTTTATAATCAAGCTCCTTTCTCTTATTAAGAAAAAAGCTGATCCACCCGATATACAAGGCAGCTCCTACAAGATAAACCAGAAACAGTCTGTAATCATAAAATAAAAGGACAATACTGAAGATAATAAGATTGACCAGTGAAAACAGAGTATTTAATGAAGAGCTGGTTAATAGCTGTTCAATTCTGTGGTGGTCGTTTATCCTTTGCATAATATCTCCTGTCATTCTTGTATCGAAAAAGCTTATCGGAAGCCTCATCAGTTTGATAAAGAAATCTGAGATAATGGAAATATTGATTCTTGCAGAAAGATGGAGGAGGATCCAGCTTCGGATCACTTCAATACCCATTCTTCCAAGGAATAGCATAATCTGGGCAAGAAGCACAACATAAATAAAGTTGAGATCCTGATTCTGTATCCCGACATCCACAATACTCTGAGTAAGAAACGGGAAAATAAGTGAGAGTAAACTTCCTGCCAAAAGACCTACGGCAAGCTGTATAACCAGTGACTTGTATTTAAGCAGGTATTTTGAAAGGAAAGAGAAGCTTGCTTTACTTTCTTCAGCATCAAATTCAGTTTGAAAAAATGCAGGCGTTGTTTCAAGAATAAGGGCAATTCCCTCTTCCGTATTCTCATTGGCATTTTCTCCGATCCATAATTTGATGAATTCTTCACGGGTATAAGTAATCAGTCCGTAGCTTGGGTCTGAAATATAGACTTTATTATTTTTATCAATTTTATAGACAACAACGAAGTGGTTCTTGTTCCAGTGAACAATACACGGGAATGGCACTTCTTCTGCAAGGGTATTAAAATCGATCTGGACTCCAAGAGAACGGAATCCTAAATTTTCTGATGCATCACTCAATCCTAAAAGGCTGCTTCCTTCACGGGTGGTTTCAGAAAGTGTACGGATCTGCTGCAGAGAGATGCTTCTGCCATAATATTTACTTACTATTCTAAGGCAGGTAGGTCCGCAGTCTTTAGCGTCCGGCTGTTTATAAAAGGGAAATTTCTTCAAAATTTATACTCATTATAAAATGCCGCCACAATAGGGCGACATTTTTTTATTCATTTTTTACATAATCATTAAAGTTGATGACAGTATTATTTTACTGGATCAACATGATGAGCATTCATGGTCACTTACTGACACTTAACGAATCTAATCGATATAACCTAGAATCAGTTGATTGGATATGCTGTGCAGTAATAAGTATCCGGCCCGGCTCCTGCTATGAGTCTGCATGCACCGTTTGCACAACATTGTCCGTCGCCACATTCTCCATCTTCCGGACATCTTCTGAATCCGCCTTTAATAGTTTTTAGACTTTCTCTTGAAATTTTTTTTAAGTTTTTCATATTGTTTAGTATTAGCTTTTCTGATTCTATTATTTTTTCCTAAGATAGTGATTTTTTCAATTCAGGAGGATTCTTATTGAAAGTCCTCGTCTTCCATTAATTCATCAACAAAAAACCAGATATCTTCACGTTCATATTTATCCGGAAACTGATGTCCGTTAAGAATAAAAATAGGGGTGAAGTTCAGTCCGGAATTGCTGTTATCTTTTGTCATTTCAATAAATGGAGTCAGGTCTTCCGTTTCTGATGATCCGGATAACGATACGATTTTGTTTTCATCTCTTGTTTCAAACCATTCTTCAACAGCTTTCAAAAATTCTTTTTGAGGCTTACTGTTGTAAATGTGTTTAAAGGCTGAAAGTAATTTCGTGTATTTCTCATCAGCCCTTTCCGAGGAATAGTTGAAACGGATCTGTACAGAAATGTCATCAGGATATTTTTCAAGAAGCCCTTCCATAATCTTGTGACCATCTTTGCAAAAACCACAATAAGGATTGGATACAATTGAAAGACGAAGTTTAGAATCCTTATTTCCTAATACAAAAGTCTCAGTATCCTGAAATTCTATTTTTTCATTTTCTAAAAGCTGACTTTTGAAAAGCTCATAGTTTCTTTTAAATCTAAGGTTTTTAGCATTCGATTTCTGAAGGCTCTCTTTTTGGGAAAGTATAGTACTGAAATATAGAACAGCTGAGAAAATAAGTATCCAGAGAACAGCTGTTAATAGTAATGCTCCTATGCTCAATGGAGTGCTTTGGAAAAACAAAATGCTAAGTACCAGTTGCCCCACGAGAATTGAGATGATCAAAAGGCAGACCCTGCAGAATGTTTTTTCCACAAAAGCCTGGATATATAGTGAATAGCCGATGGCCAGTATAGAAACAAAGGTAAATCCTTTTACAATATATGCTGTTGCCGGAAGGAAAAGCCCTAATACTGCAAGACCTGTAAAGTAGATCAGAGAAAAATCGGAAAATTTCAGTCCTAAAATACTTGTCTTATCCTGTTTGATGATCTTGTCACATGAGTTGGTGGCCTGCTTGGCGGAAGTGTCACCGCAAATACTTCCGATTACTGTAGAAGTATTTCCAAATTTCTGATTGAAAATTTCCAGTGAAATATAGACACCAGCCAAAGAAAGAACATTAAAAAGAACTTCAAATATGGTTTGGGTGAAAAAAGAATAGCCAAGAATGATTGCAAAAACAACATATAGAAGAGGCTTAAAATTAAAAGCTGCCTTATTTTCTGCATTTTCACTTTTTTCAAAAAGCAGTACAAAATCCGTTGATTTCTTATGAAGTTCTTCCTTATTAAGTGTTTTAGCCTTTTCAGAATAAACCGAATAACTAGCTCCCGATTTCTTTACCAGAGAAAAAGAATTATCTACGATCGCAATAAATTCTTCAGGCAGTTCATCCCAATATTCTTTATCAAGTTCATAAGCATCATTTTTTACGCCCATAAAGTTAAGCGTATCACTAAAAGCCAATGCGGAAGGGTAATTTGGATGAGAGTTGAACTGGAAAGAAAATTCCTGTTTATCGAGTTTTAGATAGTTAATTAGCTTGTCGAAAATCATAGTAATATTTTTATCTAAAATACGCAGATGTTTTAAAAAAACAAGTTTTTTTTCTTTTGCTGGTGATATACCATTGTTAAATACTTGATTTAGTGTAAATATTTTTGTGTTTTTTACTTTGTTTAGTTGAAAATTGAGTTGATTCCGTAATAAAACCGGGTAGGAGATTTCTTAGTATGCTATACTGTACTATCTCTGAAAGTTCAATAAGACATTGAACCTTTTTATATTCATACTTATAAATATCTATATAGTTTTTAGCTGTGTAGAATTTCAAATTTCAGGATAAGCGGAAATTATTAAGGATAAAATATTTTTAATTTAAAAGAAGAAAAAAGAGAAATAATGACAGGTGATTTTCTTGGAAAAATTGATCTCAATTGATGGTTTTTAGTTGGGTGAATTTCAGAATAAGAAAATAAGTGGAGAATTATGGAGATGTTTTTTTTTGGCAATTGCACTTTTTATATCTTTTTTATCATTTTTATTCGCTTATCTGAAAATAACTCTAATTTTTATAATTGAAAAAATGGCGGAAAATTCCAATATTTTATTATTAAACAATTGTTTAATTTTATGCATTTTTGACAGGTTAAATTAAATTTAGATATTGATTGATTATTGAATCATTTATTTTATTAAAGTTCTAATTTTCAGTTATGAACTCAAAAAAACTTAAAAAATCATAAAATTTTCTTAAAGTTTAAAAAAAGAATAGAAATGTTTTTGTATTTATAAAATATGTTGTACTTTTACATCGCCTTGAATGAGGGAACAAGTCAAGGTAATAAATTTTTTTTCATCATTTGTGTTTTTAGAATCGTATCGCCTGATACGATTCTTTTTTTTGTTTACTACTTTTCGTAGTTCAAAAGGAGGTCTATAAAGTAAGAATAAGTAACGGCACCTTCCTGCTGGTTGCTCTTCAGAAAAAGGTTATTGGTAAACCCAAAGAAATCATCCAGCCAGCCCTGATGTCTGAAGATAAAACTTCTTTCATATGCGCGGTCTTTTTTCATGGCCGGGGAATATTGGTTAAGGACTGATTTTACAAACTCAGGATCCTCATCAACAATAAACCTTAAAAGGCTTTTTAACGTAAAATATTCAGTGCTGTACCTTAGATCAAGATTTTTAGAATTGATACCAATCAGATAGCCTATGAAATTAGCTTCCTGCTCTCTTGCAAAGCCAAGTTGGTGGGAACTTTCATGTGCGGAAGTAAACGGGATGAAGGTATGAGGGAGCTTTGCATTATACTGGGCTTCTGCAGTGAAAGGATTGTAATATCCCAGTATTCCTGTAAAATTCATTACACTTTTAAAAAGACTGGGTTTAAAGGTATTGATCTGTGGAGCATTTTTATCCGAAATATATTTTGGAAGCTGGGCCTGCTGATATAAAATTTCTGTCTGGATAGAAGTAAGATCAGTTACAATGAATATTCCGTTTTTATCCTCCCGTACAGATTGCCGGGTAGTTTTGCATTTTTCCAGATAACGTAATGCCAATGTCTTTGCTTTCTCAATTTCAGGTTCTTTCTGGCTGGAAAGTTTCTTTATAACAGGGATTTGGAAATATAGCATTCCCCAAAAAATCTGGTAGATAAAGTAGAAGATGTTAATGGCAGCCAGAAGTCTTAAAATAGCTCTGTTTCTACTCTTCTTCTTAAAGCATAGAAAAATATGATATAAAAGAAAAATTCCCAGAAGAATATAAATGAGATCTCCAAAAGAAAAAGGGATCCAGCTGAAAAGTATCTGGTGGGTTTTCTTCTGAAATTCAAAAAAACGTTCGAAAAAAGAAATCATTGTTCCGGACCTTGAGAAGATATAGAACAAAAGAAATTGGGCAAGTAATACACCTGCCCAAAATCTCTTTTTATATATTATTTTTGTTGTACTAGTGACCACTGCCTTTAGAGATTTTATCCAAATCAATACCCTGGGATTTCAAGATCCCGGTTACACGGATTGCATAGAATGCAAGATAAGCAAAACAGATAACACCTACGATATAGCTGAAATGAATATTCGTTTTATCTGCAATATATCCCTGAATAAAGCTTACAACTCCACCACCCATGATCATCATGATCAGGTAGCCTGAACCCTGATTGGTATGTTTTCCAAGTCCGTTGATCGCAAGAGCGAAAATACATGGCCAAAGAGTAGAGCAGAATAATCCTACACTTGTGAAAGCATAAACGGACACCATTCCTGTTGTAAACATTCCTATCAGTAAAGCGGTAATACCTGCCACAGAGAAAATCAGAAGCATTCTTGCAGGATTTCCTTTACTCATAATATCACAGATGATCATTACAATGATAACGGCACCATAAATATAGAAAGGAGAAAGGTCATGCTTTGCAATCGCATTTACCAATAAGAATACGCCGAATGCAAGATAAGGAGCAAGGAATCTTAAGATCTTTTTGAAACCTGCACTCAGATCAAATGCTTCTACAGCACCTGTCCAACGGCCAATCATCAATGAAGCCCAGTATAATGAAATATAAGGAGCCACATCTTTGGTTTCAAATCCTAAGCTCTTTTCCATATATGCAGGAAGATTACTTGCCGTAGAAACTTCTACCCCTACATATACAAAGATGGCAATCATCCCCATCACCAATTGAGGATACTGGAACGCCGAAGTTTTGTGGTCTCCGGGAACCACATCATCAGTATCTTTTGTATTGGTAGGAGTTACTGCCGGAAGGGAAGAGAATTTTAGCATTATGGCTACTAATACAAATGCAGCTCCCAGCATAAGATAAGGAATCTTTACACTCTCGATGCTTGCTTCTGTATTGGCTGTAGAGGCTGCGCCAAAAATAGCGAACGATACAATAAGAGGACCGATGGTTGTTCCCAGGTTGTTGATTCCTCCTGCCATTGTAAGCCTCTGAGACCCTGTTTCAGTAGGTCCCACTTCAATGGCCAGCGGATTGGCAACAATCTGCTGTAATGAGAAACCCAGCCCTACAATGAATAGGCCGGAGATCATTAAAGGAAAGGATGCCATATTAGCTGCCGGATAGAACAGTAAAGTTCCGGAGGCAGAAATAAGAAGACCAAGAATAAGCCCGTTCTTGTAACCTATTTTATTAATAAGATCCTGTTTCAAACCTTTTGAAACTGCCATGTAAATTAAAGAACCCACGGTGTAAGCCACATAAAAGCAGATCTGTACGAGCATACTTTCGGTTTGGGTCAATTTAAAGGCTTTTTGGAAAACTGGTATTAGAATGTCATTACTTGCCGCAACAAATCCCCAGAAAAAGAACACAGTAACCAAGGGAATAAACTGTCCCCAATTGGTTTGTTTAGAATAATTTGACATGTTTGTTAAAAATTTCGCAAACAAATATAACTATTTCTTTTAAATAGAATGTTCCAGCAGTGTTTTTTTTATCTCTTTATAAGCTTCGGCCTTCAGATCTCTCGGAGAATCTGATGGTTCCATGATTCCGTTGAAATATACTTTTACCCTTCCCGGGTATCCTTTTGCATTATCGAAAGGGAAAATTTCCTTTAATCCGATAAAAGTATAAACTGCGATCGGTGAGTTATGTTTGGAAGATAAAGTAAATGCACCGTCTTTAAATTCGTCCAGAATAATGGAAGTATCATCCGGTACACCGCCTTCCGGAAATATGGCAATGCTGTTTCCTTCTTCCATTTTTTCTGCACACCTTCTGTAAACATCAGCACGGCTTCTTGCGCTGCCTCTGTCTACCATCACACATATCCTTTTATATATGGTACCGAAAATCGGAATCTTTACAAGCTCTTTTTTACCTACAAAACATATCGGATGTTGTGGCATCAGGATGCAGGTAAGCATGATATCCATAATGGAAGTATGGTTTGAAATAAAAACGTAGGGTTTGTTTTTTTCCTTTTTCTGGTCAGAAAGATTTGTAAGGTCATATCTCAGGCCCATGCCGTAGAACATACCGAAACACCAGATGCGGATAAACTTATAAGCGTATTTGTAATGTTTTTTATTAAAGGATAAAATGTAGACCGGGATTCCTAATATAACTGTTAAGACAAATGCCAGTAGCAGCAGCCAGAATCTCCAGAGATGGTTTAAAATTTTTGTCACCGTTTTTAACCGTTAAAAATTACTTTCTTTTTTACTGAATAATTCAGCATGGAAACCAGCAGGATTGCTGCAATCTTACTGATCATTTCAGGGCTTAAGGTATAAAAAATTAAATTGATATTATCCTTAAATATAAAGCTGTAAAAAATCTGGAAAAAGCCTAAGCTCAATAAAGTTGAAATGAAAGAAACAGCCATAAAGTAAGCAAACTCTTTTCTTTTAGAGTGTTTTCCCCTCTCAAAGACAAACCAGATACTCAGGAAATAATTGCTGATGATCCCGCAGCTTGTAGAGAAAATATTACTTAAAGGATAGTGGATGCCGTAAAAATTGGTTTCTCTGGCAAAAAAATGCGGCAGATAGGTACTGAATGCCTTGAAGCTTCCAATCTCTACAATGGCACTAAGCCCGCCGGCAATAATGAAGAACAAAACCTGTTTCTGGCGTATTAGTAATTCTCTCATTCAATATATATGAAAGTGCAAATTTATAATTATATGTCAATAATGTAAGAATAAAAGATTATTTTAAAATGAAATAATAATTTAATTTATTGATTTTCAGTTAAATATTAAGTTGATTGGATAGTGGCATAGTCTATATATTAAAGAATAATAAATTGTTCCTTATCAGTTTGTAATTATTGATAATGAGCGAGAAATTCCTTTTTTATTATTTTAAAAATTGTAAAAACAATAACAACATTGATGGCTAAAGGGTTTAAAAGTTTCTGCCAAATAATAATGTGATAAGCATATGTTAAACAATGAAAAAAGTTGTTAAATTATTTTTTTGAACCAAAATAATTTCTAAATTTAATACTCAGAATAATGTAATTATAACCTGATAATAAATTCATTTTCAACTTACTGTGTTGATGGTTTTTTCTATCTTGTAATGTGCGCTATAACGCATAATACCTTAATTTTTACGACCCAAATTATAATAATATTTGTATGAAAAGTCAAAACAAATACAGAAAATTCCAGCTTCAGCAAAAAAATATTGAAGCTCTTGAGAGAGAAAATTCCCGCTTCAAAAGAGTGTATTCAGAATATGAAAATATGGCAGACGAATTGTGGAACCTTGAAAACTCTACCAATGAACCTGTACCGGATGATTTTATTAATGCGATCATGCTCCAAAGCTCCTATCTGGAGGATGAGATTGAAGATTGGTTAATAAAATTCAATAATCAAAAAACTGATATAAAACATTAAAAGCTTACAGGCTGTTTTTAAACGCTATTTGAAGATAAATTCATAATTTAGCACCCTTAAACTAAAATGTAAAATATGGTTGCTATTGTTGATAGTGGGTCTACCAAATCAGATTGGGTAATACTGGATGATTTCAAAAAAGTGTTTTTAAAAACGGAAACCATCGGCTTTAATCCCAATTTTATCAACCGGGAGCTTATTGTTCCTGAAATAGAAAAAAACAGCAGCCTTATACTGGTCAAAAATTCCATAACGAAGATTTTCTTTTATGGCTCAGGGTGCGGTGTGCAAAAAAATTGCGAAACCATTGAGGAAGAATTAAAAAAAGTATTCACAAAAGCTGAAACGGTTGTGAGAGAGGATCTTTTGGCTGCTGCCTATGCTGCCTACAATGGAAAACCTGCTATTGTATGTATTTTGGGTACCGGATCGAATTCATGTTATTTTGACGGTAAAGACATTAAAATAGAATTCCCTTCTCTTGGTTTTCTCATGGGAGACGAAGGAAGTGGAAGCGCCATTGGAAAACAATTGGTGCGAAGATATTTTATGAAAAAACTGCCGGAAGATCTTCATACAGAATTTGAACAGAATTACGGGCTGAAAATAGAAGAAGCTCTGAAAAATATGTATCACAGCTCCAGACCTAACGCCTGGCTGGCAGATTTCAACAGATTTGTTATCGAAAGAAAAGACCATCCTTACTTTAAAATCATGGTATATGAAGAAATGAAAAACTTCTTCGAATACCAAGTCATTCCTTATAAAGAATCAAAAGATGCCGAGATCAATTTCATCGGCTCTATTGCGTATTATTATGAGGATACACTCCGTTCTGTTGCGGAAGAATTTCATTTAAATCTAGGACATGTTGTCCAAAAACCTATCGAAAGTTTAGTAGACTACCATATTAAGTATATACTTTAATAAAAAACAAAATTCTATGTCAAGTAAAACCCACCGCGACGAAAAGAACTTTAATCAGGCCGCGTTAGATTATCATAAAGCCGAACCTAAAGGAAAGATCGAAGTTATCCCTTCAAAACCGCATTCGTCTCAAAGAGATCTGTCATTGGCGTACTCACCGGGGGTGGCGGTTCCTTGTATGGAAATCCACGATAAACCCGAAACAGTGTACGATTATACCGGGAAAGGTAACCTGGTGGCCGTAATTTCAAACGGAACGGCTGTACTGGGACTTGGAGACATCGGAGCAGAAGCTTCAAAGCCGGTAATGGAAGGAAAAGGTCTTTTGTTCAAGATCTTTGCAGATATCAACGTTTTTGATATTGAAATTAATGAAAAAGATCCGGACAAATTCATTCAGATTGTAAAAGGTATTGCTCCCACATTCGGGGGAATCAACCTTGAAGATATTAAAGCACCTGAAGCATTCTATATTGAGCAGAAACTTAAAGAAGAGCTTGATATTCCCTTAATGCACGATGATCAGCACGGAACAGCAATTATTTCCGCTGCAGCTTTGATCAATGCTTTACAGATCGCCAATAAAAACATCGGAGAAGTGAAAATGGTGGTAAATGGAGCCGGAGCTGCTGCCATTGCATGTACCAATCTATATATTTCTCTGGGTCTGAAAAGAGAAAATGTTTTAATGTGCGACAGTAAAGGAGTAATCAATCATAAAAGAGAAAACCTTACCCCTGAAAAACTGGACTTTATTGCGAATACCGATATCGAAACACTGGAAGATGCCGTAAAAGGTTCAGATGTTTTCATCGGATTATCAAAAGGAAACGTAATGACTCCGGAAATGCTTTCCGGCATGAATGAGAACCCTATCGTTTTCGCTCTGGCAAACCCGGATCCCGAAATTGCTTATGATCTTGCCCTTGAAACCCGTAAAGACGTGATCATGGCAACGGGAAGAAGTGATTATCCTAACCAGGTGAACAATGTACTGGGATTCCCTTACATTTTCCGTGGTGCTTTGGATGTTCAGGCAAAAGGAATCAATGAAGAAATGAAACTGGCTGCCGTACATGCTATTGCAGATCTTGCAAAAGAACCTGTGCCAGAGGCCGTTATCCTTGCTTATAATGTTCAGAACTTACAGTTCGGAAGAGAATATTTTATTCCGAAGCCGTTTGATAACAGGCTGATTACCAAAGTATCAAGTGCAGTAGCAAAAGCAGCTATTGAAAGCGGTATTGCAGGAAAAGCTATCGAAGATTTCGAGGAATACGAAAATCAGCTGCTGGACAGAATGGGAAGAGACGAGAAGCTGGTAAGAATGATGCAGAGCCGTGCCAAATCCAACCCGAAAAGAATTACCTTAGGAAATGCTGAAGAATACAACGTATTGAAAGCAGCACAGATCCTTTATGAAGAAGGAATTGCTTTCCCAAGCCTTTTAGGTGATAAAAAATACATCAAAGAGCAGATGGAACGCTTCGGCATCAATCTGAACGTCCCGATTATCGATCCAAGCGATGACGATCAGGAAGAAAACAGAAAAAAATACAGAGAAACCCTTTGGAAGCTTCGTCAGAGAAAAGGGATGAACGAATATAAGGCTAAAAGATATGTTCGCCAGAGAGATTATTTCGGTCCTTTAATGCTGAAGCATGGAGATACAGACGGTCTTATCGTTGGATTCTCTAAAAACTATACCTCAGTCCTTCGTCCCGTTCTGGAAATTATTGAAAAAGATAAAGGAGTAGACAAAGTAGCGGCTATGATGATGATCCTTTCAGAAAAGAAGCCTATTTTCTTCGCTGATACATCTATCAACCAGAACCCTACAGCAGAAGATCTTGTAAATATTGCTAAAATGGCGGAAATTACAGTAAAATCTTTTGCCATTGAGCCTAGGATTGCCATGCTTGGTTTTGAAAACTTTGCAGCAATTTCCGATACTTCCAAAAAAGTAGCCAAAGCTGTAAGCATCCTTCATGAAAAATATCCTAAAATGGTTGTTGATGGTGAGATTCAGCCGGATTTTGCAATGAATGCAGATCATTTAAGTGATTATCCTTTCTCAAAATTAGGAACAACGCCTGCCAATACATTCGTTTTCCCGAATCTTGAAAGTGCAAACCTTTCTTACAAGATTATCAGAGGAATGAAAGTGGCACAGGTAATAGGACCAATCTTGATGGGACTGAAACAGCCTGTACATGTTTTACAGATGCGTTCCAGTGTGGACGAAATTGTGAATCTGGCTACGGTTGCAGTACTTGATGCCCAAAGAAGAGAAAACAAAAAATAGGAAAGAATCTATCTTTCATAAATAAAAGCAGTACACAAATTTTGTGTACTGCTTTTTTATTGTTTGCCCTTTTACATATTCCCGATTCATGTTTTTTTTGTTTTTTCGAATGTTAAAAAGAAGAATTTGAAAATCAGTAAAAAATGGCTGGTATTATTATAGATTAATATGGATATTCTGAAAATATAGTGTTAAATATTAATTGTAATTATTTATTATTGGTTAAATTTAATCTTTTGATACATTGTGTTTAATTATTTATTAAAAATATTGTTGATTTTACAATAAAATAATATATTTACAGCGATTAAAATATTTAACATGAAAAACATTAAAAAATTATCAAGAGAAAATTTAAAGCAAATTAATGGAGGAGGAGTTAGAGACCAACCTATTATATCTCCGGACGGAACATTATATTGTCTTCCATCTCAAGGACAACTGTGTTCAGTAGGATGTACAGCAACTTGTGTTCAGGGGCCATGTCATCTTGAGGCGTGCTTTGATGTGAACCCTTAGAATTGATCAAGTTCATACTCATTTAAATCATAAACCTGTCCATTTGGATGGGTTTTATATTTATATGAATTCATTGAATTGATAGTCAAAATTTGTGTTAAAAATCATTCGTACGTGAAATGAAAATATTAATTAGTTTAAATTACTATATTTGGGAGTTTTAAAACTTAATAATGATATTTTCCTTAAAAGGCAGCGTTCAAGAACTTACGCCCACTTACGCAGTAATCGACGTACAAGGAGTTGGTTACTATGTAGGTATCAGTTTGATGACCTCCCAGGCTCTGGCCCTGAATAAGCCGGCATTCCTATTTACTCAGCAGATCATACGGGAAGATGCCCATCTTCTCTTTGGATTTAACACTCGTTCAGAAAAAGAAATGTTCAATCTGTTAATAAGCGTTAACGGAGTAGGAGCAGTTTCTGCCCTTATACTTCTTTCTACTTTAAGCCTTGAAGAGATCGCTTCTGCCATCCTTTCCAGAAACAGTGCCCTTATCCAAAAAGCTAAGGGAATTGGTGCCAAAACCGCAGAAAGAATCATTGTGGATTTGAAGGATAAAGTCCAAAAATTCAGCATTGCAGAAGAAAATATTTCTTCTTTTGTGGATAATAAAGTCAAGGAAGAATCGTTATCTGCATTAGAAGTTTTAGGGATCCCGAAACGAATGAGCGAGAAGATCGCAGACAAAATGATGAAACAGAATCCGGACATCTCCGTAGAAGAACTGGTAAAACAAATCTTAAAAAACATTTAACATTTGGTGGCAAATAATAAGCATCTCAAAATATTTTTGTTCCTGTCGTTCCTGTGCATGTCGGTAAGTACCTTTGCGCAGGTACGTGATACTGCAATTATAAAAAAAGACTATCAGCTGGCCGATCCTACAAGGTATGAGGCCTTTTATGATATAAAGACAGGAATGTATTATGTGTATCCTAAAATTGGAAATACCTATACAGGTCCTCCTACAGCAATGTCTCCCGAAGAGTATAAGGAATTTATGCTCGCAACCCAGTCAAAAGCTTACTACAAGGAAAAATCCGACAAGTACAGTCTGCTTTACAGACGAGACAGAACCGATGCCCGTAAAAAAGGACTCATTCCGTCTTTGATGATCAATAACAAGCTGTTTGAAACTATTTTTGGCAGTAATAAGATAGAGATCATTCCTTCCGGATATGCCTCTTTAGACTTTGCAGGGTTGTATCAAAAAATAGATAACCCGTTGATTTTGCCGCAAAACAGAACCAGTTTTACCTTTG
Source organism: Chryseobacterium sp. MIQD13 (assembly GCF_050496705.1). Taxonomy (NCBI): domain Bacteria; kingdom Pseudomonadati; phylum Bacteroidota; class Flavobacteriia; order Flavobacteriales; family Weeksellaceae; genus Chryseobacterium; species Chryseobacterium sp. MIQD13. Next base: position 8,447 of record NZ_JBNWAF010000002.1, on the reverse strand, counting down.
ATATCGATCAGAGGATACAGCTGGGACTTTTAGGTAAAGTAGGGGAAAATCTCCAGCTGAAAGCTAATTACGATACCCAGAGCGGTTTTGCTTTCGAAAACAGGATGAATCTCGTATGGCAGGCAAAAGGGAACTGGAAAGATCTCCAGACAAAAGGTCTTGGTGATGTTGATAAGCCTAGTGCAGGAGGTGAAGATAAAATTATTAAAAGAGTAGAATTCGGTAATGTTAATATGCCGCTTTCTACCAGCCTTATCCGTGGTTCACAATCTTTATTCGGGGTGAAGACAGAATTTCAGCTCGGAAAAACCTATGGAACAGTAGTTCTTTCCCAGCAACAAGGGGAAGCCAGAAATATAGTAGTACAGGGAGGTGGTGTTATGAATAATTTCAAAGTCAATGCTATCGACTATGAAGATAATCAGCACTTTTTCTTAGGACACTACTTCCTTGACCGTTATGACCAGGCTTTGGCCAACTATCCACAGATCAATTCCACAGTAAATATTACAAGGTTGGAAGTGTGGGTACTTGATCAGGGAAACAGTAACCTGGCTTACCAAAAAAGTATCATTGGTATCAGAGATTTGGGTGAAGGAGCTTCCGGATTACCAGATAACTCTCAAAACGGATTGTATCAGTCTGTTAATGCAGCAATAGGGCCAAGAGAGGCCGGTAAAAATTATGCAACGACCTTTCAGGGGCAAATGTTTCCGGGAAGTACACAACCGTATGACAACGGAGAACAGTTTATCTTTAATACAAAAGCAAGAAGGCTTAATGCCAATGAATATACACTGGAACCTAAATTAGGATATGTCTCATTAAACCAGAAGCTGAACGAGAATCAGCTTTTAGCTGTTTCATACTCCTTTACGGACGGTACTAATAAAGTATACAAAGTAGGGGAATTCTCTGAAGAAAGTCCTGTGTTGGTAACCAAAGTTCTTAGAGTAAACAACAAGGTGAATACGGAATCTCCGATGTGGGACCTGATGATGAAAAATATCTATTCTTTAGATGCAGGGCAGGTGGCGCAGGATGGTTTTATTCTTAATGTTTTCTATAGAGATCCAAAAACCGGAGGTAAGGTAAATTATCTTCCGGGAACCAGTGTTCAGGATAAGAATTTGCTGAAATTACTTAACTGGGACCGCCTGAATATGAATAATGACGTACAGGCCAGCAGTGGAGTACTGGGAGACGGTATTTTTGACTTTGTAAACGGAATTACGATCAGGCCGGAAACAGGAAAAATTATCTTTACCAAGGTACAGCCTTTTGGAAGCTTTATGCAGGGACAGGTTGGAAATGATCCGCAATTTGTTTTCACAGATCTTTACAAACAGCAGAAACAAGTTGCATCTTCCAGTAACCTTGCGCAGAGGTATACCATAGAAGGACGCTACAAAGGAACACAGGGACAGGGAATTTCTCTTGGTGCTGTAAACGTTCCTCAGGGATCTGTAAAAGTTTCTGCGAATGGTGTTCAGTTGACGGAAGGGGTAGATTATACCGTAGACTATATGCTTGGGACAGTAACGATCATCAACGAAAATGTTAAACAGTCCGGACAGGCAATCAATATTTCATTAGAAAACCAGCTTACATTTAATACCCAGAGAAAAAGATTCTTGGGATTGAATTTGGAAAGAAGATTCAGTGAAAACTTTATATTGGGTGGTACAGTAGTTAATTATTCGGAGTCTCCGCTTACACAGAAAGTGAATTACGGACAGGAAGCGGTTAACAATACAATGGCCGGGATCAATATGATGTACAACAATCAGGTTCCTTTCCTGACCAGGCTGACTGATAAGATTCCATTGGTAAATACTGAAGCTCCATCAAACCTGAACTTCAAAATGGAAGCTGCTTATTTGCTTCCGGGACTTAATAAGGGAACAAATGACCAGTCTTATGTAGACGATTTCGAACAGACAACTTCTAAAATATCTTTAAAAGAACCAGCAGCCTGGAGCCTGGCTTCAAGACCAGAGAAAAACCTTGCGCCACCATTTAATGGAGCTCCAAGTGATGATGCTCTTACAAGTGGTTACGGAAGAGGCCTTTTATCATGGTATAATATTGACCCGAGATTCTGGGGAGTTGGAGGAAGAGCACCTGCCGGAATTACACCTCAATCTGTTTCCAATCACGCATCCAGAAGAGTACAGTATTCTGAAATTTATAACAACAGAGATTTTGTTGCAGGCGAGCAGACCTTCACCAATACTTTAGATATATCTTACTATCCTCAGGAAAAAGGTCCTTATAACGTCAACCCTGGATCCGAAACAGCGGCTTCCAGATGGGCGGGTATTATGAGACCGATCAGTGTTTCCAACTTCGTAAATTCAAATATAGAATATGTTGAATTCTGGATGATGGATCCTTATGCGGATGGAGGGGTCTTAGGAAATAATGCGCGACTTTTATTCCAGTTAGGAAACGTTTCTGAAGACATCCTGAAAGATGGTAAAATGCAGTATGAAAATGGTCTTCCTACACCGGGGGCACCTTCTACAACAACAACTTCCAATTGGGGAATACAGCCGAAACAGCCGCCAATCCTTTATGCATTTTCAAGTGAAGGAGATGACAGAAGATCTCAGGATTTAGGATATGACGGTTTAAGCTCAGATCAGGAATCTATGAGATTCGGAAATACATTTGTTAACCCGGTTACCAATTTGGTAGACCCTGCTGTGGATGACTTTGTATTCTTTATGTCGGATAAATTTACAGGAGGTCTGGCTTCATCTCTTGTTCAGAGATATAAATATTTCAGAAACCCAGAAGGAAACTCACAGGCCAATTCACTGGAAGTGGCTTCACAGACTCCGGATGCAGAAGATATCAACAAGGATTATAACCTTGACCAGACAGAAAGCTATAATGAATATGTTGTAAAATTAGATAAACCGAGCCTTGCATTAGGGCAGAACAATATCGTAGATGTAAAAACTGTAAAAGCTACTTTCCAGAACGGACAGTCTTCCGATGTGAAATGGTACCTGTTCAGAATTCCTGTTTCAAAATATGCTGAAACTGATGCGGAAGGAGAAAAAAGTGCATCTGTATTGAATAACGTAAGATTTGCGAGACTAATGCTTGCAGGTTTTGAAAATACTTCCACTTTAAGATTCGGTACAATGGATCTTGTAAGATCGGACTGGAGAAGATATCCAAATCAGATCGCCAGCCCTACAGTTTCTTCACAACAGGAAGGGGTAGGAATAGCACAAAATAATAACTTTGAAGTAGGAAGTGTAAATATTGAAGAAAATGCATTGAACCAGCCGCCTTATGTATTGCCTCCTGGAATTGACAGACAGGTATTGAGTGGAAATGCAGGAGCACAGAGACAAAATGAAGCTTCACTTTACATGAAAGTAGATAATCTTGCCGGCGAAGCAAGAGGGGTATTCAAAAATACTACTTTGGATATGAGAAGATATAAAAAGCTAAAACTTTTTGTACACGCTCAGGATCCGACAGACAGATATCAGGGTATTGACACTGAATCTAAATTCTTTATCCGTTTCGGAAGTGATGCTACGGATAACTATTATGAGTATGAGTCTCAGATGTTGCTTACACCTAAAACAGCAACAACTCCTTTGGAAATTTGGCCTATTGAAAACGATGTTGATTTTGAGATCCAGAACTTTGTAGACGCTAAAATCCGTAGAGATAAGAGTTCATCCAATATTGTAGATCGAATCATGGACCCTACATTTGGAGATAACTCGAAAAGAATTTATATTAAAGGACGTCCAAGCTTAGGAAATATTACAACCATTATGATCGGGGTAAGAAATACAAACCGGTCAAACTCAGTCTCCAGAATTCTTTGGGTGAACGAGATCCGTCTTTCTGAAATTGAAAATGACGGCGGGTATGCAGGTAATGCAAGCTTAAATTTTAACCTTGGAGATTTTGCTACTGTAAATACAAATGCATCTTATACCTCTGTAGGTTTTGGTAATATAGATTCGAAACCGGCAGAAAGAAATCAGTCTACGCAGTCTGCATTCAGTATTAATACTGCTGTAAATGTAGACAAGTTCCTTCCTGAAAAAAGTGGTGTGAAAATTCCTTTAAATTATTCCTATTCACAAACGATCGAGGATCCAAAATACAATCCTCTTGATACCGATGTGGAATTCAGCAAAGCTGCCAATAAGGAACAATTGAAAAAAGTAGCAAGAACTTATACGCAGCAAAGAAGTATAGGAGTTGTAAACATGCATAAAGAAAGGGTAAATCCAAACAAAAAACCTAGATTCTATGATATTGAGAACGTTTCTGTAACTGCAGTTTATAACGATGATTATTACAGGGATATTTATACATCAAAAAACTACAGACAATATCTGAGAGGTTACGTTGATTATAATTATACTTTCAAGCCGTGGGTAATTAAGCCTTTCAACAAAATGATAAGTGACACGGCAAAATCTACAAAATATCTGAGATGGGTCAAGGAATTCAACTTCAATCCGATTCCTACAAGATTATCTTTCAGAACGGAAGTAGACAGAAATTACAACGAGCTTGAGTTTAGAAATGTTGAATCAATTTTAAGTGGAAATACAGGAGACAGTTTTGCTGCAATTAAAAACAGAAACTTCTTCTTCGGATGGCAGTATGGTTTAGGATTCAATTTCACAAAAGCATTAAAACTGGAGATCAATTCTGCAACAAGAACCCTTAATGACAATGTAGATGTGAATGGTATGGACAACAAATCCATCTTTGGAAATGTATTCCGGGCAGGTAGGCCAGTGTTATATAACCATAGAGTACAGGTTAATTATAAGCTGCCGTTCCAGTATCTTCCGTATTTGGATTTTATTGATGCGGAACTTGGATATGGTCTTACCTATAACTGGAATGCAAGATCTACTGCACTCCTTTCAAGTCCTGAAGGAAGCTTAGGGTCCGTAGGTCAGAATACAAATGTGATTCAGGCTACTGCTACTGCGGATATTCCGAAGTTCTTCGGGCAGTTTAAATATTTCAAAAACATCTCTGCAAAATTACAAAAGCGTAAACAGGAGATCGACTCATTGAATAATGTGTATACACAGCAATGGGAGAAGAAGAGATTTAGATATAAGAGCTATAAATTCAAAAATAAACTGACGGTACTTCAAAGTGCAGCGTTCCTGTTGACATCATTTAAACAGTTAGATGTTAACTATACTGAAAATAACGGAACAGTACTCCCTGGTTTACTTTCTGCACCAAACATGTATGGTTATGGTCAGACACTGGGAGGACCAACTATCGGATTCCTTTTAGGATCACAGGCTGATATCAGAAGAACGGTACTTGAGAATGGATGGGTAAGTGACTCACCTTACATGACTGATCCTTATATTAAAATGTCCACAAGGGAATTAAGGGCGAATTTACAGATTGTTCCGATGAATGATTTCAGGATTGATCTTAGTGCGTTGCATAACTATAACAGAAACTTTTCTCAATCCGGATTTAATAACCGGAATAATCTTGGAACAGCCAATCATGATTATGCATTTGCGAATGATCAGGTAACGTATTCCAACTCTGTTGTACTTCTTAAGACATCATTCAAAGAAACCCAGGCTGTGTACCAGGCTATCAGGGAAAATGCAATGATACTTTCCCAGCAGCTGGGTATAGGAGAAGTCCTGAACAGTGATGGCTTTGCAGATCACTACAGCATTGCCAATGCTTATGTATTGATTCCTGCATTCAGAGCCGCTGTTGAAGGCAAATCTGTTAAGCAGATCGGAAACGCCAGAAAAGCCGGACTTCCAATTCCAAACTGGAAGATCACTTATTCAGGCTTAAGAAATATTCCGATCATTAACGGTCAGTTCTCCAAATTTGATATTCAGCATACCTATACGGCAACCTATACTGCAACAGGCATTCAGTCAAGTATTGATTACTTTAACAGGATTTCAGGTGGAAATGCATTTGATGTTAATAATGATTATATCAATCCGTTTACATTCTCCCAGGTTGGTTATGTAGAATCCTTCTCACCGCTTATCGGAATAGATGTTACGATGAGAAACAATATGCAGTTCGGAATTCAGTACAACAAAAACCGAATGATGTTATTAGGATTGGTAAACCATACTCTTACTGAGGATTCCAATACAGAATACGTAGTAAGGCTGGGGTATATTGTTAAGAACTTCAGACTGGGTATGGCCAATACAAGAGGATCCAGAGGAAAAGGAAGTGACCTGAATATCAGAGGAGATATCTCACTGAGAGACAGCAAGACTTCCATTATGAATATCCTGTTGAATGATTCACAGATCACAGGTGGACAGAAACTGATGAATATAAAACTGTCCGCAGACTACAACGTCTCTGAAAACCTGAACCTGAGAGTATTCTATGAACAGATGACCTCCAAGTATAAAATATCAACAGCATTCCCGCTATCTACTATTAGAGCCGGTCTGTCTGCAACATTTACATTCGGAGACTCAGCAGGTGGTGGTTTCTAAGAAAAAAATTAATATATAATTGCTAAAATAAAAATCCCTTTCTGCTAAAGAAGGGGATTTTAGTTTTAATTCACATTTTTTGGAATGCCTTAGTTTATATGGTATCTTTATCGTAAAAAATTATATGAAAAAAGCACTATTGATTTCTGGATTGATATTATCAAACCTAATTTATGCCCAGCAAGCCACAAGTTTAGCAGTACCAGATACAAGAGATATTAACTCTCTTCCATCTGCCTATACTCAGATAGCAAAAGTAGAATTTAAATTTAGAGATGTTGTTCAGGTTCCGGGAGTCGGAAACTATTCTGCAATGTTTACTATAGCACCTTGGATAGACAGTTCAGGTAATAAAGTGCATCAGCTTAATTTTAACGATGGAGGGGTATTCTATAGAAATGCATCGCAAGCAGATACTCAATGGGGAAGCTGGAATCAATTAATAATGGCAGATGTTAACGGAGATGTTAAATTTAATGACTTTGTTAGTGGTGGAGTTAATTCCTGGATATTCCACACACCGGATGATACCAGAAGGTCCTTACATATTGCGCCAAGAAATACAGCCAATACCGATTGGGAGTGGCAGAAATCATTTGTAATTAACGGAGCAAACGGGAATGCCTTATTAAATGGAAAATTTGAAGCAAAAGAAGTAAAAGTAACACTTACCCCAACAGCAGACTTTGTTTTTGATGAAGATTATAAGCTGCCAAAATTAGATGAGGTAGAAAAACATATTAAAGAAAAAAAACATCTTCCTGAAATTGCATCAGCGGCACAGATGGAAAAAGAGGGAGTTAATGTAGGGGAGTTTCAGATTAAACTTCTTCAGAAAATTGAAGAACTTACATTGTACACCATCGAACAAAATAAGCAGCTTAAAAAGCTTCAGGAAAGTAATGATAAGTTAACGGAAGAAGTTAAAGAATTAAAAGCTATTACAAAATAATGATATATTAATTGTTGGTTTGAAAGTAATTTTTAGCCAAGATATTCATTACCCCTTTGAACCTTTTATTATTTTGAATACATTTGTACAAAATAAAAATTAAAATGAATACACCATCAGAATTAAAGTACACTAAAGATCACGAATGGATCAAGATTGAAGGTAATGTGGCTACAATTGGTATTACAGACTTCGCACAGGGAGAACTTGGTGATATCGTGTATGTAGATGTAGATACTGTAGATGATGATCTTGAAGGAGGAGCTGTTTTCGGAAGTGTAGAAGCAGTAAAAACTGTTTCGGACTTATTCTTACCTATCGCAGGAAAAGTTATTGAGTTTAATTCAGAGTTGGAAGACCAGCCAGAGTTGTTAAATACAGATCCTTATGGAAACGGATGGATCATTAAATTAGAAATTGCTGGTGGTGCTGATCAATCAGAATTGCTTACTGCTGAAGAATATCAGGCAATCATTGGATAATATTTCAAAAATATTTAGTAAGATTTTGCCCATTTATTGGGCATTTCTTACTTATATGCTCCTCAAGCCAGGTGAAGAAAACCATGAATACTGGTTTATGTTCAATGGTATTGATAAAATTTTACATGTGAGCATATTTGCAATGTTGGGTTTCTCTTTCATTGCCACCTTCCCCAAAATCAAATTTTCATATTTCTTTCAGATCATACTTATATATGCCTTCCTTACCGAAATTCTTCAGGAAGAAATGGGCTTAGGCAGATCTATGGAGTCTCTGGATATCGTAGCAGATACAGTAGGATGTCTCATAGGATACTTTATATATAAAGCATTGATCAAACGATTTTTTTAAATCAGAGTCTTTTATTGGTAGATATAATACAAAATTAAACATTAGTTTAAAATTTTTCTCCCTGTATGCCAGTGGTTTATGAGTTTTGCATGAACAAATCATGAATTTTATGTTAAATAGTTTTGGATTGTGTGGTAATAAGA